>NZ_BAAKFX010000024.1:0-623 GCF_057536195.1 Enterobacter sp. C3_dUdeg | reverse complement strand
GTCGCTGCCGCAGCTTCGGTGCATGGTTTAGCCCCGTTACATCTTCCGCGCAGGCCGACTCGACCAGTGAGCTATTACGCTTTCTTTAAATGATGGCTGCTTCTAAGCCAACATCCTGGCTGTCTGTGCCTTCCCACATCGTTTCCCACTTAACCATGACTTTGGGACCTTAGCTGGCGGTCTGGGTTGTTTCCCTCTTCACGACGGACGTTAGCACCCGCCGTGTGTCTCCCGTGATAACATTCTTCGGTATTCGTAGTTTGCATCGGGTTGGTAAGCCGGGATGGCCCCCTAGCCGAAACAGTGCTCTACCCCCGAAGATGAGTTCACGAGGCGCTACCTAAATAGCTTTCGGGGAGAACCAGCTATCTCCCGGTTTGATTGGCCTTTCACCCCCAGCCACAAGTCATCCGCTAATTTTTCAACATTAGTCGGTTCGGTCCTCCAGTTAGTGTTACCCAACCTTCAACCTGCCCATGGCTAGATCACCGGGTTTCGGGTCTATACCCTGCAACTTAACGCCCAGTTAAGACTCGGTTTCCCTTCGGCTCCCCTATACGGTTAACCTTGCTACAGAATATAAGTCGCTGACCCATTATACAAAAGGTACGCAGTCACACCAC
>NZ_BAAKFX010000023.1:0-778 GCF_057536195.1 Enterobacter sp. C3_dUdeg | reverse complement strand
TAATAGCTCACTGGTCGAGTCGGCCTGCGCGGAAGATGTAACGGGGCTAAACCATGCACCGAAGCTGCGGCAGCGACGCTTAGGCGTTGTTGGGTAGGGGAGCGTTCTGTAAGCCGTTGAAGGTGTGCTGTGAGGCATGCTGGAGGTATCAGAAGTGCGAATGCTGACATAAGTAACGATAAAGCGGGTGAAAAGCCCGCTCGCCGGAAGACCAAGGGTTCCTGTCCAACGTTAATCGGGGCAGGGTGAGTCGACCCCTAAGGCGAGGCCGAAAGGCGTAGTCGATGGGAAACAGGTTAATATTCCTGTACTTGGTGTTACTGCGAAGGGGGGACGGAGAAGGCTATGTTAGCCGGGCGACGGTTGTCCCGGTTTAAGCATGTAGGCGGAGGTTCCAGGTAAATCCGGTACCTTTTAACGCTGAGGTGTGATGACGAGGCACTACGGTGCTGAAGTAACAAATGCCCTGCTTCCAGGAAAAGCCTCTAAGCATCAGGTAACATCAAATCGTACCCCAAACCGACACAGGTGGTCAGGTAGAGAATACCAAGGCGCTTGAGAGAACTCGGGTGAAGGAACTAGGCAAAATGGTGCCGTAACTTCGGGAGAAGGCACGCTGATATGTAGGTGAAGCCCCTGCGGGTGGAGCTGAAATCAGTCGAAGATACCAGCTGGCTGCAACTGTTTATTAAAAACACAGCACTGTGCAAACACGAAAGTGGACGTATACGGTGTGACGCCTGCCCGGTGCCGGAAGGTTAATTGATGGGGTTAGCGG
>NZ_BAAKFX010000022.1:0-2030 GCF_057536195.1 Enterobacter sp. C3_dUdeg | reverse complement strand
GGCTCCCCTATACGGTTAACCTTGCTACAGAATATAAGTCGCTGACCCATTATACAAAAGGTACGCAGTCACACCACTAGGGTGCTCCCACTGCTTGTACGTACACGGTTTCAGGTTCTTTTTCACTCCCCTCGCCGGGGTTCTTTTCGCCTTTCCCTCACGGTACTGGTTCACTATCGGTCAGTCAGGAGTATTTAGCCTTGGAGGATGGTCCCCCCATATTCAGACAGGATACCACGTGTCCCGCCCTACTCTTCGAGTTCACAACCTGTGTGCTTTCGTGTACGGGGCTGTCACCCTGTATCGCCGGACTTTCCAGACCGTTCCACTAACACACAAGCTGATTCAGACTCTGGGCTGCTCCCCGTTCGCTCGCCGCTACTGGGGGAATCTCGGTTGATTTCTTTTCCTCGGGGTACTTAGATGTTTCAGTTCCCCCGGTTCGCCTCGTTAACCTATGTATTCAGTTAACGATAGTGCAACGAATTGCACTGGGTTTCCCCATTCGGACATCGCCGGGTCAAAGGTTCATATCACCTCGCCGGCGCTTTTCGCAGATTAGCACGTCCTTCATCGCCTCTGACTGCCAGGGCATCCACCGTGTACGCTTAGTCGCTTAACCTCACAACCCGAAGATGTTTCACTTCTGATTGCGAAAATTTGAGAGACTCGAACACACCATTAAAGATGTGTCGTTTCAATTTTCAGCTTGATCCAGATTTTTAAAGAGCAAATATCTCAAACGTCACCCGAAGATGAGTTTTGAGATACTGAGGCAGGTGACTTTCACTCACGAACCAGCAAGTGGCGTCCCCTAGGGGATTCGAACCCCTGTTACCGCCGTGAAAGGGCGGTGTCCTGGGCCTCTAGACGAAGGGGACGTGAAGTCTCAATCGCAAGACGCCTTGCTATTTACTTTTCATCAGACAATCTGTGTGGACACTACAAAGGCAGGTTCTTTAAGGTAAGGAGGTGATCCAACCGCAGGTTCCCCTACGGTTACCTTGTTACGACTTCACCCCAGTCATGAATCACAAAGTGGTAAGCGCCCTCCCGAAGGTTAAGCTACCTACTTCTTTTGCAACCCACTCCCATGGTGTGACGGGCGGTGTGTACAAGGCCCGGGAACGTATTCACCGTAGCATTCTGATCTACGATTACTAGCGATTCCGACTTCATGGAGTCGAGTTGCAGACTCCAATCCGGACTACGACGCACTTTATGAGGTCCGCTTGCTCTCGCGAGGTCGCTTCTCTTTGTATGCGCCATTGTAGCACGTGTGTAGCCCTACTCGTAAGGGCCATGATGACTTGACGTCATCCCCACCTTCCTCCAGTTTATCACTGGCAGTCTCCTTTGAGTTCCCGGCCGGACCGCTGGCAACAAAGGATAAGGGTTGCGCTCGTTGCGGGACTTAACCCAACATTTCACAACACGAGCTGACGACAGCCATGCAGCACCTGTCTCAGAGTTCCCGAAGGCACCAATCCATCTCTGGAAAGTTCTCTGGATGTCAAGAGTAGGTAAGGTTCTTCGCGTTGCATCGAATTAAACCACATGCTCCACCGCTTGTGCGGGCCCCCGTCAATTCATTTGAGTTTTAACCTTGCGGCCGTACTCCCCAGGCGGTCGACTTAACGCGTTAGCTCCGGAAGCCACGCCTCAAGGGCACAACCTCCAAGTCGACATCGTTTACGGCGTGGACTACCAGGGTATCTAATCCTGTTTGCTCCCCACGCTTTCGCACCTGAGCGTCAGTCTTTGTCCAGGGGGCCGCCTTCGCCACCGGTATTCCTCCAGATCTCTACGCATTTCACCGCTACACCTGGAATTCTACCCCCCTCTACAAGACTCTAGCCTGCCAGTTTCGAATGCAGTTCCCAGGTTGAGCCCGGGGATTTCACATCCGACTTGACAGACCGCCTGCGTGCGCTTTACGCCCAGTAATTCCGATTAACGCTTGCACCCTCCGTATTACCGCGGCTGCTGGCACGGAGTTAGCCGGTGCTTCTTCTGCGGGTAACGTCAAT
>NZ_BAAKFX010000021.1:0-6719 GCF_057536195.1 Enterobacter sp. C3_dUdeg | reverse complement strand
CAGATTGAAATTCTGCCGGGAACGCAGGCCGGATATTCCATCGTTAATCTCACGGGCAAGCCGGAATTTCCGTTAAGTGCATCCGTGAGCCTGGATAATAGCGGGCAGAAGAGCACCGGTGAAAACCAGCTGAGCGGCGTGCTCACCGCCAATAATATGCTGGGGCTGGCGGATAAATGGTTTGTCAGCGGCGGGCGCAGCAGCGATTTTGCCAGCGCGTACGATGCGCAGAATTTCCAGGCGGGCGTCAGCGTGCCGTCTGGCTACGGCCTGCTGGACTACAGCTACGCCTGGAGTAACTACCGGACCACCATCAGTAACCAGGGCTTCAACTGGCTCTCCACGGGCGATACGAAAACCCACCGCCTTAACGCGTCCTGGGTGGTTTTCCGCAACGGGGATGTCAAAACCGGCATTGCGGCGGGCGTGGTTCAGCGCTCCAGCCGCAACTGGCTGAACGACGCGCCGCTTAAGAGCAGCACGCGCAACCTCTCCAGCCTGGTCCTGGGAATTACCCACACGCAAAAAATGCTGGGCGGCGTGGCGACCTTCAACCCGACCTGGAGCCACGGCATGCCGTGGTTCAATGCCGAAACCGACGAAAATAAATCCGGGGATATGCCGCGGGCGGAATTCCGTAAATGGAGCCTGAACGCCAGCTTCCAGCGTCCAGTCGCCCGTAACGCGTGGTGGCTGACCAGCGCCTACGGCCAGTGGTCGCCCGACCGGCTGTACGGCGCCGAGCGCCTGACGCTCGGCGGCGAAAGCTCCGTGCGCGGTTTTAAAGAGCAGTACCTGTCCGGGGACAACGGCGGCTACTGGCGTAACGAGCTGGGGTATTCCCTCTTCACCCTCCCGGTAATTGGCGCGGTAAGCGCAACGGTCGCCGTTGACGGCGGCTGGCTGGAAAAAGACCGTCAGGACCGCTTTGCCTCCGGCACGCTGTGGGGCGGTTCGGTGGGGCTGAGCAGCGCTGGGCGCGGGTACAGCAGCCAGATTTCGGTCGGCACGCCCCTGCGCTACCCCGACTGGCTCGGCCCGGATCATGTGAGCGTTAACTGGCGCATTGCCTTCATGCTTTAAGAGACTCTACGACTATGGATACCCGTCACCCACCCGTTCGTTTCTCGCAGCGTCTGATCAGCTGGATTGTCTGCGGCCTGATGGTCTGGCAGCCGGTGGCACCCGCCGTCGCGGCGGCGCTCACGCCGGCCGGGCAGACCACGGTCGATCGGGCCGGGAACGGGGTGCCGGTCGTCAACATCGCCACGCCGAACGGGGCGGGCATCTCGCATAACCAGTTCGGTGAATATAACGTCGGCAGCGAGGGGCTTATCCTCAACAACGGCACGGACCGTTTAACCCGGACCCAGCTGGGCGGGCTTATCCAGAACAACCCCAACCTGCAGGCCGGGCGGGAAGCGAAAGGCATCATCAACGAAGTCACGGGAGCCAGCCGCTCGCAGCTGCAGGGCTACACGGAAGTCGCCGGTAAGGCGGCAAACGTCATGGTGGCCAACCCGTACGGCATTACCTGTAACGGGTGCGGATTTATCAACACCCCGAACGTCACCCTGACCACCGGCAAGCCGCAGTTTGACGCCAGCGGTAACCTGCTGGCGCTGGAGGTGACGAAAGGGGCCATCACGGTTGAAGGCCAGGGGCTGGACGCCAGCAAGAGCGACGCGCTGTCGCTGATTGCGCGCGCAACGGAAGTGAACGCCGCGATCCACGCGAACGACCTGACGGTGACCGCAGGGGCGAACCGCGTGGGCGCCGACGGCAGCGTCAGGCCGGTTGCCGGCGAGGGCGCCGCGCCCGTGGTGGCGGTGGATACCGGCGCGCTCGGCGGGATGTATGCGAACCGTATCCGCCTGGTCTCCAGCGAGGCGGGCGTCGGGGTGAACCTCGGCAACCTCACCGCGCGCCAGGGCGATATCCAGCTGGATGCGGGCGGGAAACTGACGGTCAGGAACAGCCTCGCCAGCGGCTCGATTAGCGCGAAGGGCGCGGGAGTGGCCCTCAGCGGCAGCCATCAGGCCGGGGGCGCACTGAACGTGGCCAGCTCGCAGGATATGGAACTGAATAACAGCACGCTCGCCAGCCAGGGCGACATGCGCCTTTCCGCGGCGGGGAAAGTGCAGATGACGGGCGGCGGGACAAACAGCGCGGGCGCGCTGGCGGTCAGCAGCGGGCAGGCGATGACGCTCAGCAATACCTCCCTTATCTCCCGCGGCGCGGCGACGCTGGACAGTCAGGACACCCTGACCGTCAACGGCGGCGGCGTGTCGGCACAGGGCGGGGCGCTGACCGTCGCGGGCGGGCAGGGAGTGGCACTTTCGGATGCCACGCTGACGGGCCAGGGCGACACCACGCTGTCCACCGGCGGCAGCCTGACGCAGCGCGGCGGCAGCGTCACCGGCAGGGGCGCGCTCAGCGTGGCGGCCGGGAAGGATATCACCCTGACGAATACCCGCAGCGGAAGCGATACCCGCGCGACGCTCAGCAGCGGCGGCACGCTGTCATCCACGGGCAGTGCGGTCTCGGCAGGGGAGAGCCTGGCGCTGAGCGGCGGGCAGCTGGTGCTGGACGGCCAGAGCCGGGCCGATGCCGCGGCCGATATCCGCCTGACGGGCAGCACCGTCAGTAACCAGGGGCAGGTGAATGCGGGGCGCGACATTGCGCTCTCCGGCGACAGGGTGTCCAGCAGCGGCCTGCTGGCGGCGAAAGGCCGTCTGGACGTGAACGCCGGAGAGCTGACGAACGGCGGCACGGCGCAGGGCAGCGACGTCACCCTGAAGGGGCAGACGGTGACCAACAGCGGCACCCTGCAGAGCGCCGGCAACCTGGCGTTAAGCGCCGGAACCCTGGCGCAGCGGGGCACGCTGAGCGCGAAGGGCAATGCGAACGTCACGGCGCAGCAGACCCTGCGTAACGACGGCAGCCTGCTGGCTGACGGCGCGATGAACGTGACCGCCGGCGTGCTTGAGCAGAACGGCACCCTGTCCGGCGCGACGGCGCTGACGGCGCAGGCCGGCACCCTGACCAGCGGTCAGGCGTCCCGCACGACCAGCCAGGGCAATATACAGATTACCGCGACCCGCAGCGCCAGCCTGAACGGGCAGACGGATGCGGCGGGGGCGGTCACCGTCAGCGCCGGCGACCTGACCACCGGCCCGGACGCGCACCTGCAGAGCGGGCAGGGGCTCACCCTGCAGGCGCAGAACGCCGCGCTGAACGGCACCCAGGCGGCGAAAGGCGCCCTGTCGGTGACGGCGGGCACGATTGCGCACGCCGGGAAATCCACCGGTGACGCGCTGAGCTTTAACGCGTCCGGCGACCTGACCAGCGGCGGGGAGCTCACCGCCGGCACCCTCACGCTCAGCGGACAGAACATCCTCCAGTCCGGCGCCGCAAAAGCGGACCGCATGACCCTGACGGCCCCCGGGCGCATCACCAGCAGCGGCTCGCTGGTTGCCGGTACCCTCTCGCTGGACGCTGCCTCGGTGGAGAACGGCGGGCTGCTGCAGGGGACCACCCTGCTCGGCCTGAAGACCGGGTCACTCACGAACCTCGCGGGCGGGTCGGTCTACAGCGCGCAGGATTTAACGCTGAACGTTCCGGTGCTGGCCAACCGCGGGCTTATTACCACCGACGGCACGCTGCGCATTAAAGGCGACACGCTGACCAACCAGGGTGAAATCAACGGCGTCAGCCTGAGCAGCGACTACCTCAGCCTGACCAGCAGCGGACGCCTGCTGGCGGACGACCGGCTCACCCTGAACGGCACTACTCTGGTTAACGCGGGCAGTATTGCCGCCGGCGACCTGCACATCACGGCGGACAGCCTGGAGAACCAGGGCACCGTCGAGGGGGATGCGGCCCTGACGCTCGGCGTGGCAGACCTCACTAACCGCGGCGCGCTGCGCAGCGGCGGAACGCTGACGCTTAACGGCGACACCCTTACCAGCAGCGGCGAGCTCAGCGCCACCGCGCTGCTGCTGAACCTGACCCGTCAGGTCAGCAACGAGGCGGGCGGCCGGGTGATTGCCCGGGACGGCCTGACGCTGACCGCCGCCAGCCTGACCAACAGCGGGCTGATGGCCGGTACCGACGCGCAGTTCAACAGCGCGTCGGTGACCAACGGCGGCACGCTGCAGGGAACCCGCTCGCTGACGGCGACGGGGGCACAGCTCAGCAACCTGCAGGCGGGCATGCTGCTCTCCGGTGGCGCGCTCGGCCTGCACCACACCACCCTTAACAACGCCGGGCTCATGCAGGGCAACACCCTGAACCTGGCCACCGGCGAGTGGATGAACACCGGTAACGCGCTGGGGGAAGCGGGCGTGACGGCGGCGGTGACCGGCGCGCTGACCAACAGCGGTAAGGTGCTCAGCCAGCAGGCGCTGGACGTTCAGGCCGGCAATACCGATAACCGGGGCCAGCTGCTGGCGAAAGTGCTGACCCTGCGGGGCGACCTGCAGAACAGCGGCCTGCTTCAGGGCAGCAGCACGCTGGCCTGGTCCGGCAACACCTTCGCGAACCAGACTCAGGGGCAGGTGACGGGCGGTGAGACCCTCACCCTGAGCGGACACACGCTCAGCAACGCGGGCAGCCTGCAGGGGCGCAGCGCCACGCTGGACGCCGCAGGCCTGAATAACCAGGGCAGCGTTCAGGCGCTGGACGCCCTGACGCTTGCCGCAACCGGCAGGCTGGATAACACCGGCGCCCTGCTCAGCCAGAACCTCTTCACGCTGACGGCGGCGCAGCTGTTTAACGACGGCCGGCTGGCGGGGAAAGCGCTGACGGTGAACGCCGCGCAGCTGACCAACACCGGCATGCTGCAGGGCAACGACACGCTGGCGCTGACCGCCCGCGCGCTGAGCAACGGCGCCACCGGGCAGCTGGTGAGCGGAAGCGGCCTGAATCTGTCCCTGGACACGCTCGATAACGCCGGTCTGCTGCTGGTGAACGGCGGGCTCACCCTCCGGGGCAGCGACCTGACCAACCAGGGCGATATTCAGGCGCAGGACCTGGATTTGGGTCTGGGCAACGCCCTGAGCAATACCGGGAACATCGTGGCCACCGGCGATGCCGCGCTTCACGCGACGACGCTGACCAGCAGCGGCACGGTGGCGGGCAGAACGCTGACCGCAGGCGCGACGGAGCTGCGCAACAGCGGCCTGATGCAGGGCAGCAGCGCGGTTAACGCCGCCGCTGACCGCTTTATCAACGCGCTGAACGGCAAATGGCTCTCCGGCGGCGGCTTCACGCTGACGGGCGGGCAGCTGACGAACGCCGGTACGCTGCAGGGCGCGACGCTGGACATGACCGGCACCACCCTGACCAGCAGCGGCACGGTGAACGGGCTGGCGGGGCTCAGCGGCACGCTCGGCGGGGCATTAACCAATACCGGGCTGCTGCAGAGCGGCGGCGCAACCACCTTCACCGCGGACACCCTGGCGAACCCGGGGCGCATCACCGGCGGCACGCTCTCCCTGACCGCCCGCGAGATGAACAACGACGGGCTGATGCAGGGAACGAACGGCCTGGCGCTCACCGGCACCGCGCTGACCACGGGCGCGGCCTCGCGCACCCTCTCCGGCGGCATGCTGACGCTTGACGCAGGCCAGCTGACCACGCAGGGCACGCTGCAGGGGAACGGCGCGGACATCCGCGCCACCGGCGACTGGACGCACGGCGGGTCCCTGCTCAGCCAGGGGGCGCTGACGGCCGCGACCGGCGGCACGCTGACCTCGTCCGGCTCGCTGATGAGCCAGGGGCGGGCGGATATCACCGCGCAGACGCTGGATAACCGCGGGCAGCTCCTCAGCGAAGGGGACGTGACGCTCGGCGGCAGCACCCTTAAAAACAGCGGCACCGTGCAGGGGAACACCCTCGCGCTGCGCCAGGACAGCATTAACAACCAGGGCACCCTGACCGGCCTGCAGAGCCTGACCGTTCAGGGGCAGCAGCGGCTGATGGCGCGCATGGCGATGGCCGCGCCGCAGCAGGCGCTGATTAACGGCGCTGGCGGCAGGCTTCTCACTCAGGGCGCGCTGACCATTGCCTCCGGGGCGGTGACCAACGCCGGCAGCTGGCAGGCGCAGAACATTCTGCTTAACGCGCAGTCGCTCAGCAACAGCGGCACGGTGCAGAGTGCCGACGGGCTGCAGATGACGCTGGCCGACACGCTCACCGGAACCACGGGCAGTAAGATTACCGCGCTGGGTGCGGCAACGCTGCAGGCCGCGACGCTGGTGAACCAGGGGCAGTGGGCGGCGAAAAACCTGACGCTGACCGGCGGCACGCTCAGCAACAGCGGCGCCATCAGCGGGGTGAATGGCCTGACCCTCAGCCAGACCGGCGCGGTCAGCCAGCAGTCGACCGGCACCCTGCTCTCCGGCGGGGCGCTGAACGTCACGGCGGCCTCCGTCACCAGCGACGGCAAAATGCAGGGGAGCACGCTCGGCATCACCACCGGGGCGCTCACCAACGGCGGACGTCTGCAGGGCGATAACGGCGCGACGCTGGCCCTCAGCGGCACGCTGACCAACAGCAGCGGGGGCGAAATCGTCAGCCGCGATGGCCTGACGCTGACCACGCCCGCGCTGTTTAACTACGGCCTGATTCAGGGCGGCGGCGAGACGCGCGTGACCGCCTCCTCGCAGGCGCGTAACGACGGCAGGCTGCTCTCCGGCGCGCGCCTGACGCTCGGC
>NZ_BAAKFX010000020.1:0-21564 GCF_057536195.1 Enterobacter sp. C3_dUdeg | reverse complement strand
GGGATGCGGACGCCGTAGTGTTTAATGCATCACCGGGAACTGGTGTGGGACCATGGTCCCAGGTTCATCGAATACAGTAGGGTTTCGATCTGGGATGCGGACGCCGTAGTGTTTAATGCATCACCGGGACCCGTTGTGGGACCATGGTCCCAGATCGCTTTCAACACATTGTGAGCACTGAGCGATGCTGTTTGGGGCTAAAATCAGCCCCGAAACAGCAACACCTTCAGACAGGGATAGCAATCAATAGGTTATGAAAGGGGGATATCAGTTCTGATTACAATGATTTATTTTGCTTTAATTCCCGAAGTATGCACTCGATTTTCTCTATGCACTCTGCTGGCAAACGAGTTGTATCAAGATTAAAAATAACCTTATCTCCTTTGTAGAGTACGGATGCCCCTGGCACAAACTGATGCCGTGTACTGAGATTAACTTTTGCACTAGAACTCTCTTTCAGTTTTCCAGTCATTAATCCGATGACCTCATCGGCTTCAAAGATCACACCCGCTTTTTTCTGTTCGTGAAGCTGAGCGGTTAATTGATGCAGCAACTCTTCTTTTCCGGTAAATGCCTTGTACAAAGCATCACCTGCCCGGGCGGAAAGCTCGCCAGGATGTATAAAGAGGGCGACGACTGGTTTCGGTAAGCGCGCAGTGTTTATGCAGCGAGTGATAATCTTGCGGGAAATATTTTCTGCATCAGCAAGTGCCGAAACATTTCCGCCAAACTCATTTTCCAACCGGTAGGCGTATCGTTTACCACGCTCATAAGCACTGGTAGGCCGATAGTCATTACCTAGGCGGGATAATGCCATCATCTGCTCATCATCGAGATCGCCGACAAGAATTCGATAATCGGAAGAGGTAAGTATAGCTGCTTTGCGACGACGGCTTCCATCGGCGACCTCAATGACCCCCGATACACGACGTCCGAATGCAGGGGTTTGCTGACCACTCAGCAAGAAAGAGGGGATTAGATCATCAAGCGCATCTTCTGTCAGAAGTTCCTGGTCACGCTCATTGCCGGACCAGACCCTTGAAGCCATTTCAGCAGTATCACCCGGAATGGCCTCGAGGATGAATTTCACTTCACGGCCACAGACCGGAAGTAAAATCGAGTTTCCTCGCGCCATGGCGCCAACACGTGCAATTAATGAATCTACCATCGGCGCCGCGGTAGCAACGGAAGCTGGCTGCTCGATTTCTACAGGCGCGTGTACCACTGAGTGTTTTGGAATAACTGGTGCACGTTTCATTATCTGATCTCCCAGCGAGGTTTAATCAGGCGATCAAAAATTTCATTGCAGACCGGCTCCCAGATAGCAAGTGCATTTCGCCATGCACCTGTTGAGGAGCGCTGATCGATAGCCTGTTCAAAAACAGTTCTCATACGGATCTGGCCTTTACCTACCTCATCAGTTTCACGCACAACGTTTTTGAGAACCATACTTCCCCAAGCATCGCGGATCTGCTCCTCCATCCACGGTGACTGTGAACCGTTATTGTTGCTGTACTTAGTAAGCAAAATTCTGACCTCAGGTTCAAATCCCTGTAGATCAACGTTTTTTAACAGATCGCGTAGCATGTCAAAAAACTGCAGGGCTGATGTGTAATCGAATAGTTCTGCTGGGGTCGGGACGATCAGTACATCAGCAGCACATACCACGTTGATGGTGCCAATACCCAAGTTTGGCGCACTGTCGATGACAATGACATCATAATCATGAGCAACTGTCTCGATTGCAAGGCGGAGCATCATATGGGGTTCTGTCGGTAACTTTCCGTCGTCATAGCGACCCATAAGCTCTGTTTCGATACGATGCAGCGCCAGGCATGAAGGAATAATATCAAGCCCTGGCCAGCAAGTGGGTTTTACAGCATAGGCAGCATCATCACGCTTACCCAGATAAAAGGGAAGTAACGTGTCTTCGGCATGAATGTGCAAATCCGGCACCCATCCGTGGTACATGGAAGCTGTACCCTGCGGATCGTTACCTTCAACAAGCAGAACGCGGAGTCCTTTTAACGCCAGGTCCTGAGCTAAATGGACTGATACCGAAGTTTTATAAACCCCACCTTTATGTGCAGCCACACCAATGACCGGGGGAACACTGCCATCTGGTCTGCGCAGGCGTGTACCAAAAACATCGCGCATATGGTTAATCTGCTCGATCGTGTAACCTACTCTCTGCTCAACTCGGCCACGCATTTCCATATCTGGGTGAGGGAGGCGACCTGCTTTTTCAGCATCACGAATAGCTTGGGATGAGACGCCAATTAAATCTGCAGCTTCTCCCACACGCCAGCGACGCGTAATTTGTCTTGCCTCAGGGCTGTCATCATTGAACTGAGCAACTGCAATAGCTTTCGTCATTTCATGACCGGCTGCTATGCATTGATCGAGAGTATTCATTAATCCCATTGTACGTTCCTTGAACCTAACTTTGCACTGATGTATTAAATCTTGATAAAAAAAGCAAAGCAACACTAAATTTGCAAACCGAATCATAAAATGCAAAGTTGGTCAAAATGTGATACTGGTTAAGCCTGAAACCATGACCTAATCGTTACTGTAAAATCTTAGTCAATATCTGCTGTTCGACGCAGTAAGGATGCTAACTTAGATCGTCTCCATCCAGGAAGCGTAATAGCTACGTAATTATATGATCCAACTGACACTCTTTAGCTGAAAAAGGTATGCAACAATTGATTTGAGCAATTAAAAATTGACTGTCATATGCGGCATGTTGACTGAGATATGAGGGGCGTTATGAATTAATAATGATGACTGTCCGGCTATTTCTGCACTCCGCAGTCAATTTTATAGTGTATCAGTAAAGATTTTTTTTGCTTCTTCAGTCAATTATGCAACTGGTCATTATATAGAATATTTGCTGTGTAGTGTGCTTACAGATTTTTGCTCAGGTTATTCATAGTGTAGATCCAGTAATTGATCCTTAAGTAGATCATAGTGAGATCAAAAGAGATCCCTGGATCGTGCTAAGACCTGTCATTTCTGGCCTGAAAGGGGGATGTCATTTACTGAGGTGTGTTAGATATTTACTGTTGTGTGCAATCTCACATATTGCGGTATGCAGTTGTATTAACTAAGGTATGTATTTCCGTTGACTGAGATATGTGTATATACTTGCTTTTGTGGATAACTCTCGGTGTTTAAAATGACTAAGGAAAATAATGTGTTACCTCTGAAACTTGAGGAGGTAAACAAGGCAACAGGCGAAGTTGTTAAGCTGGATGTCAACAGTGCTAGTACTGTTCAGCCTGTCGCGCTCATGAGGCTTGGCCTCTTCGTTCCTACGTTAAAATCGACATCCAGGAGCAAGACTAACCGCAAAAACGTCACAGATGCGACTGAGGAGCTCGTACAGCTGTCTATTGCCAAGAGCGAAGGGTATACCGATGTCAGGATCACTGGATCACGTCTTGATATGGATACGGACTTCAAAGTCTGGCTCGGGATCATTCGTTCCATGTCAGAGCACGGTGTAAAAAATGACACACTGGAATTATCCTTTGTCGAGTTTGTTAAGATGTGTGGTTTCGATTCCCGCCGTTCGAACAAGAAAATGCGCGAGCGGATCAGTAATTCACTGTTTAAACTGGCCTCAGTCACCCTTAAATTTCAGAGCGAGACGAAAGGGTGGACTACACACTTGGTTCAGTCCGCGTATTATGACATTCATGAGGATATTGTTGAGATTAAGGCTGAGCCTAAGCTCTTCGAGCTGTATCATATGGACAGGCGGGTGCTGTTGCGACTGAAAGCCATCGATGCCCTGCAGCGCAAGGAGTCTGCTCAGGCACTCTATACCTACATTGAAAGCCTCCCACAGAATCCTGCGCCTATTTCCATGAAACGCATGCGGGACAGACTGAATCTTACGTCAAACGTTTATACGCAGAATCACACGGT
Organism: Enterobacter sp. C3_dUdeg; assembly: GCF_057536195.1. Taxonomy (NCBI): domain Bacteria; kingdom Pseudomonadati; phylum Pseudomonadota; class Gammaproteobacteria; order Enterobacterales; family Enterobacteriaceae; genus Enterobacter; species Enterobacter sp. C3_dUdeg. Next base: position 17,628 of record NZ_BAAKFX010000020.1, on the reverse strand, counting down.
TCGCAAAGCCATGACACAGCTGAAGGATATCGGATATCTAGATTACACCGAGTTCAAGCGTGGGCGCTCCACATACTTCAGTGTACATTATCGTAATTCAAAACTTATCAGCAGTACGGTGAAAGTTCCGCGCGAGCCAGAAGAGGAAACGCCGGAACAAAATTACGATGAGGTGATTAACGCCCTTAAAGCCGCAGGAATTGATCCCCAGAAACTGGCTAAAGCCCTCGCCAGCGTCAAACCAGATAATGACTAAGATATGGGGAATTACACATTATTGACTGTGGTTTGTAGTGTGCATACCACAGTCAATAATCCTTCCCGCTAAGCCCCTTACGTTCATCCAATAAATTGACTGTTGTACGCAGATTTGGTTTAAGTAATGCAGATATTGACTGCGGTATGTCATGTTGCGGGGTTCCTGTCGCTGATATTGACTGTGGTATGCTTATGGGCACACCTCAGTCAATATCCTGCGTGGATGATAAGTACCGCTTTGTACTGTCCTGTCTATTTTTCCGGCGGTAACAAGCGCAGGATATCAGCGGCATCACGCCCACCTCCGGTAAATGGAACGGCAATGGTTGCGGCCAGCTCCAGCGCAAACACCCTTGTATATACCTCCATCGACTGCAAAAGGCAGTAACGAAGGCAAGCTGGAAGTGGCACGCACCATGCTGGAGAACGGCATCAACCGCATTACTGTGATGAAAATGACCGATCTGACGGAAGACGAACTGGGGCCGATCCGCCACTAATTCTTTCCTGAGACTCCCTTTCTCACGATCAGCGTAAACAGGTGGGGCTGGGAGGCATCCTCTTCAGGTTGTACAAGCCAGCCACAGTGATTAAACATCTTCATCATCCCCGATACATTCCCCGTTAGACGTGCTGTCAGACGATTTATCTGTCGGCCGTTGTCGTCAAAAACGACATCGAGGCTGGCCCGTGAGAGATAAATGGCGTTCACGCCCGCACTGAGCGCCACAGCATACTGGCCGGACCATTCCCGATCGCTCAGCAGACGGTAGTTCCAGTTCATATCTTTCGCTGTTTCCAGCGCATAGGTCAGCCGGAACAGATCGTTCTGTTCAGACAACTCGCCGGTGCAGGAACGCCAGAGGTAATTCAACTTGCTGACCAGCTTCGCGCTGACGCCCAGCTTGTGCCCCTGCTTCAGAAGCCATTCAATATCGGGTGCCACATCACGCGAAAACCTGCGTTGCTTCAGCGCAGTGGCCAGCCATCTGGTGAGAAAGAGGTTTTCCTGGGCCGGCGAGAGAACGCCACCATCCTGTCTGGCCAGCGCAAGCGCCACCAGGGCACACCATGCAAGATGGCCCGATCTATCTGTCAACGTCAAGCTGGCTTGCTCCCTGTATCTCCGCTGATGTAAAGAGACAGCACGAGTAGAATAAGCAGTGCTTTTCTAATAAGTGCCTATTATATCCCATTAGATTCCGAACATGCTGCCATATGGTACTTTTTTGCTCACTTTTCCCTAGTCAATTAATAGACAGGGAATGCAAGAAAGGTATCATCTGTTAGTGACCTGCAGTCTTTGATAGTGCCTGAATAAAGACAACTCCGGAGACGATCATTAACATGCCAGCAATTGCAAAAATGTCGAGTTTTTGCCCGTAGACGAAATAGGATGCAATACTCACAAGTACAATACCCATCCCAGCCCATGTTGCGTAGGCTACCCCGACAGGTATCGTTTGTACCACGATACTCAGGAGCCAGAATGCTATGGCATAGCCCCCGACGACCAGAACAAGGGGTAGGGGCTTAGAAAAGCCAGACAAGGCTTTCATTGATGTTGTTGCAACAACTTCTGCAGCGATTGCTGCAGCAAGAAGGATATAGGCATACATGAGAACTCCTTTTTAAATTAATTGTAACATGTTAAATTGAAATGTACGGCATACATGCCGAACTGTTACATTGCCTCGCATATTTATAATATGCCTGAAAAATAATTATATGCTTAACAGACTAAGAATGACGGGAAAAGACAACGCTTGGACTAGGGATTTTTGTCTTTTCCGGACATCCCCGGGCGTTTGTATCCCGCAATGTTAAGTAAACCCATTATGGTGCAGCCAAGCTGGTTACCTGTTTTTGCGCTTTGCCACCCACGAGAACCGCTGCAGGGCATTTTTTCCAGTGCTGCAGGCGAAATAACGACAGATAAAGTAATAACAATGACATTTTTTATCTTTACAACATTTCCCCACACCATTCTAAACGCTAACTATAATACCACCAATCTATTTCAGAAAGAACACACGCACGCACAAATAAGAACAAAAAAAATTATAAATAAAATCCTAAAATGTATTTATATCTAACACCCTCTCGTCTCAATTTATGTTTTTCACCTACAGATAAGTATACCCCCCCCTAAAAGAACATGCCTTTAAAACACGATAATAAATAGCGCTGTGTGAATCGCCAAGGGTTTAACAGATACCTCAGAGTCATTTAAGATGACTTAAAGAGAGGTGTCCATGAGCGTTAAGCGTTATCCTGAAGAGAGTAAAATTGAAGCAGTCAAACAGGTTGTTGATCGTGGTCATTCTGTTTCCAGTGTTGCAACACGTCTCGATATCACCACTCACAGTCTTTACGCCTGGATAAAGAAGTACGGTCCGGATTCTTCCACTCGTAATGAACAGTCAGATGCTCAGGCCGAAATCCGCCGTCTTCAGAAAGAGTTGACGCGGGTTACGGACGAACGGGACATATTAAAAAAAGCGCGGCGTACTTCGCAAAGCTGTCCGACGGAGGTCCGCCTTTATTTCTCGCCCTGCCAAACTGCTCTTCACCGTCGATGACGGCTGGAATTTGTTCGTCAATAAATTCGGCGACAGCGTGACCCCGTGGACCCGTCTCTGCGTCGAGCGCATGCTCGCCTGCGGCACCGCCAGCATGGGCGTTCGCCGCTACTGTTGCACATCGGCTGACTGCACACACTCCCGCTTCTTCTGCCAGAGCTGCAAGTCAAAGGCCTGCAGCTCCTGCGGTTTTAAAGCCACGGAGCAGTGGGTGTCGCAGCAGAGCCACATCCTGCCCGACTGCGACTGACAGCATATCACCTTTACCATGCCCCACCTGCTCTGGCCCTTTTTTAACAACAACTGGCCTCTGCTCAGGCCCTGTTCCGCGCAGCCACCCGTGCCATGCTTCGGTGGGCCCGCAAACAGGGCGTGGAGGGCGGTATCTTCTGCGCCCTCCGGTGTCGGCGGCGAAGCTCAGGCACTACAGAGGTGGCGCCGTGGTACATCACTATTACTACCACCGCGCGCAGCAGTACCGCCAGCAGCCCCTGACCCAGGAATAGATGATTGGACGCCAAATCAGCGACGTACCGGCGAAGCATTTTAAGATGGTGCGCAACTAAGGTTTTTTGTCCAGCCGGAAACGCGGCGAGCTGCTGCCGAAGGTATACGATGCCCTGCAGATGGAGGCGCGGAAAAATCCGGAACAACCGGGCTTCGCCGCGCTGATGAAGGCGTTCCTGCACACGGATCCGTAAAGATGCATCCTGTGCGGCAACCGGCTGCGCTTCAGCAGTGCACAGGCTGGCAGACACGCCACGGAGTTAGTGGCAGAAAGGCTGCATAACATCGATCGGAAACGATGGCTTCTGGCATAGGCATCGGGATAAGTTCGCCTTAAAAACGGCTTTCAGGTTAAAAACTCACCGAAAACCGCATTTTATCGTCATAAGTGCCACATCCACCCGCAACCATTACGCTCTCGACGATAACATCCGTGGTCAGGATATTTTTAAAACGATGATTCATTTTCCTAACCATGAACAGGGGAGGGACTTAACGTATGCCGACGATATCAGACCTGGTGGAAAGATATCTAACCCATAAGCTATAACTTAAAATTTATAAGTTAGATAGTGTTCAGCTTAGTATTTCAGCTGCTATCCGAAGAAAACGCTGCTTTGATATATGCATACTAAAATTGCCCCACGATGTTCTTAATATCTGCCCATGCTATCGGCAGTGTCGGGTGAAAAAATCATTATTGATGTGATGCAAAACCCACTCTTCGTGCCTGCACTTTATACGTAAATTGGTACAGCCTGAATTATAATTATATAATTTACAGTTATTATCTAAGATATTTTAATATAATTTTTATTGCCTTAGGTTTGATGGCGCTTGAGTCCTGACTGCATTCGCTTTAACCTATTTTTTTCAGAAAATGAATTTTCAATCAAAAAATACCGTAATATTCATTATCACGCCCCCGTAATAAGTAACAGATGGAGATATGCATGGCAACGTCGAGACGTGATTTTATTGCTGGAAGCAGCGCGTTATTTTTCTCTGCCAGTCTCATAAAAACGTCAGTTGCCGGTCAGATCGGGCTCACGGCGGCAAGGAATGCAGACACTATTATCATTGGTGCGGGCCCGGCAGGGCTATCGGCTGCACGTGAACTTGTGGATGCAGGCAGGTCCGTTATTGTCATTGAAGCCCGGCAGCGTACAGGGGGGCGAATTTGGACCGATCGTTCGTTTTCGGAGCACGTGGAAGTAGAGCTGGGTGCGGAGCTCATTCATGGTGGGCCGGGTGAAAACAGTCTCTGGGAAATGGTAGAAAATCTGAATATGCCCACCCACCCTGTTGAAAATATGTTCGCCAGATATTCTGCAAATACACCATGGGTTTCCGCGCGCGAAGCGCACTTCTATTCATTTCCATTATACAAACCTCAACAACCGTCAAGTTTTAAGCCTCTGAAATCCGACAAAAACGCTGAAGAGTATCTGAATCGTCTGGGGATAGAGAAAGAAAATAGACCACTGTCGTTACTGGCCGAAACCATAGACCGTGAGCCATTTGACAAAATGCATCCTAGAGAAATTTCCGGTGAACTGCCCCAGCTGTGGCAGAATGCTTCGAAAAACAATCCTGACCCAGATGGCGGTGACTTCAGACTGACTCAGGGCTATGACAGCATCCTCAGAGCGTTAAGCCAGGGGGTGCCTGTTCAGTTGGAAACGGTTGTGACCCGGATCCAGGACAATGGCAATTCCGTTCTGGTTACTGCGACTCATAACAGCGAACAGCTGCAATTCAGTGCAAAAAATTGTGTTGTAACCCTTCCGGCTCCTGTGATCCTTGCTGGTAACGTGACCTTCATGCCGCAACTTTCTGACGAGAAAATGGGTGCACTTCGTTCAGGAAACAGCGTTCCCGTTGTAAAAATAATTATGTCTTTTGACAGAAAAGTCCTTCCGCTACATTCTGACAGATTGGATGATTTTTCTCATATTATCCCCTGCGTATGGAATGCATCCGCCGGTATTCCCGACTATCCCGGACAGGTACTTGTGGGCTGGTCAAGCGGTGATAATGCCAGAACGCTGCTTTTACTCTCTGAATCAGACCGTTATGAGCGTATGTTGCGTGTGGTTCGCGATCTCACCGGAATAAGCGATCTGACGTATCAAAAGGCGACCATGCACGACTGGTCGAGCGATCCATACTCACTGGGTGCCTATGGTTGCTGGGAGGATGAAGAGGGAGTACTAAAGCCTGTGGGGAATATCTACTGGGCGGGTGTTGTTATGTCTCAGGTGGATTACGCTCATGACTCTGGCGTAAAAGCAGCGAAAGCAATTTTGCGCCAGAGCTGACCAGCCGCCCTCGCCAGCAGATGGCGGTGTCCTCACAGGAAGGACAGGTGGACTGCCCCCGCCCCGGTAGACGATCCTGCCCTATAGTTTGAGCATAGGAGGAGCGTATGGGCACACCACGATTTACACCTGAATTTAAGGAAGAAGCCGTCCGTCAGATAACGGAACGCGGTTATTCCGTTGCCGAAGTATCTGAACGCCTGGACGTGTCTGCACACAGCCTCTATAAGTGGCTACGGGCTATTAAACCCGATAACAGCGAACAGCATGCCCGGGATTTACTGGAAGCCAAAAGCGAGATCCTGAAACTACGGGCATAGCTAAAACGCACCGAAGAAGAACGGGATATCCTGAAAAAGGCCGCGCGGTACTTTGCAAGGGAGCCCGACTGAAGTACCGCTTTATCAATGAGCACCGCACTGTATGGGGTGTGATGACAATGTGTCGGGTACTGAATGTCGCCCGGGCCGGGTTCTACGCGTGGCTGCATAACCCGGTCTCGGCACGCGATAAAGATAACCAGCGCCTGCTGACGCTTATCCGTGACTCATATTCACTGAGCGAAGGTGTATACGGTTACCGGCGGGTTCATGGCGACCTGAACGAAATCGGGGAGACCTGCGGCAAAAACCGGGTGGGTCGTATTATGCAACTGAACCACATCAAAGCCGTGCGCGGCTATAAAGCGCCGCGTCGTATCGCCGGCCGACCTTCAGTGGTTGCCCCTAATCGCGTGCAGCGGCAGTTTACTGTTGTCCGGGCCAATCAGGTCTGGGTCACAGATATTACTTTTATCCGCACCTCGCAGGGCTGGCTGTATCTGGCGGTGGTTATCGATCTCTTCGCCCGTAATGTGGTCGGCTGGTCGATGAAGCCCACTCTCTCACGCGAACTAGCACTCGACGCGCTGATGATGGCCGTCTGGCGGCGAAAACCGGACGGCGAGGTCATCGTACACTCGGACCAGGGCAGCCAGTACGGCAGCGACGACTGGCAACGGTTCTGTCGGGCCAATAATCTGGCCCCGAGTATGAGCCGGCGTGGCAACTGCTGGGATAATGCAGTGGCCGAATCGTTCTTCAGTTCACTGAAAAATGAACGGATCAGAAAACGTATCTATAAAACCCGGGATCTGGCCCGGGCCGATATCTTCGATTACATTGAAGTGTTCTATAACCGGGCCCGGCGCCACAGCCACCTCGGCGGCGTCAGTCCGGAGGCCTTTGAACAGGCCTCGTCGTGAGGACAGGAAATGTCTACTGTTGTGGGGTCAGTCCAAGATGCATGCGATTAATTACCTCAAATGACAAAAAAGATACATCGGAATTACGCGTTTCTTTTTTACTATTTGATTTAATTGAGGAATCTTTTTTTGCGACAGTCTCAGTGTGATAATTTTTTCAGAAATTATATAATGACGTGTCAAATGTTTATTACTATCCACAAAAAATAAGAATATAACTATAATTGTTTTCGTTCCTAATGGGGGCGTCATGAACAGGGAGGGAATTTGCTAAATGGAAATGGTTAATAAGAAATTATTATTCTTATGGGTGACATAGAAATTAAGAATTTTCAAAATAAAAATAAAAAACCGATATCTGGTTTTTTTCTTCACAATCATTCTTTTATGAAATCCTTGAAGCAGTAGAATGAGTGAAGTATCTACTTTGGTGAGTAAGCTGAGGCTAAATATTCATTCAACGTAACATTCTTATGCACTGAAGAAATTGTATTTTTTAAAATTCTCTATAATATTAAGCAAAGTATAACCTAGAAGCAAATGATCGATACCATATCTCATTCAAGGTGTCAAATAAAGATGGTTTATATTTTTGATTATTTTCCTATTGTGAGGTTCTGGTGTTATGAACACTAATATTAATATGGCCAGGGAATCGTCTTGTGGAGCATAAGAAAGAAGATGGTGGAATAGTGAGTCTGTTACCAGATTCTAACAACACCGTTCAGTCTGTCGCCCTTATACGTCTTGGACTCTTTGTGCTTGGATTGAAATCCAGGGAATGCGGAAGAACGGATTCCATGGTAACTAATTATGTTACTGATGTACTCTGGCAACACAGCCTTGCTTGTTCCGAACAATATGAAAAAACCAAGATTACCGACGAAAGATTAGATATGGATAATGATTTCAAGGTATGGATCGGAATCATCCATGTCATTTCAAAATTTCACTCGCTTAGCAAGTGGTTGAAGTTACCATGTGTAAATTTTGTAAAATTTTATTACATCAGTACCGCACATTGTTCTGCAAAGTTGCGAAAGCGAATAGAAGCCTTTCTGGGGGGGATTGCTGCTATCGTGCTTAAGGCCGATCCTTGCTACCAGTTTGATCGCAAAGTGTTGTTACAACCGAGAGAAATCAATACACTCCCAAGTAAAAAATCAGCAATGGCTCTATATACCATCATAAAAAGTCTACTTCCCGATCCTGTCCTGATTTCTATTAGGAGGTCTTAGTATGAGGCTCAATCTCACTTTCCGGACGATTACGAAAATGACACGGTAAGAAAAGCGATGGAGCTGCTCAGGGAGATCGGCTATATAGGATACACTGAGCTTAGCAGAGGACGGTCTGTGCATTCCCATATCCACTTCCGGCGTCCAATGTTGTGTAGGGACGGACATGCTGAGTATGGAAAGATACATGATAATGACTAACATTGAGCTGCCTTTAGTGAGCAAATGCTTCCTGAAGGAAACAAATATCTGCTGATAATGCGGATGATATGGTTAAGAAGCTGTGCACGGGTTTATACTGGTACTGCATATATCATTCTGATCATGGGGGATAAGAGCTGAAAATGCTCCAGGGTTTCTGATAACGGTACCGCAGTTTTGGTTTGATCTTTAATAAACACATTTTTTCAGTGCGTCTGGTACCAAAAAATGAAATATATTATTGAAAATGCAATATTATTTGACAGTGACAGTAAGCAAATATCTTCCGCTTCCAGTCCGGATGTCATCGTTCCACTGACCACGACAGCATCCCGTTTACTGGAAGAAATTGTAAAGCATCCTAACAGGGTTCTTCCGCGTGCCTTATTGTTAAAAAAAGTCTGGGAGGATAACGGTTACGCACCTTCTGATGCTAGCTTGAATAACAATATCAGCGTACTCCGGAAATACTTTACCAGCCTCAGTGATACCGAGGTCGATCTGCGTACTGTACCTAAAATAGGTTTTCAGCTGAATGCTTTTGTCGCACTACATGAAGAACAAACTGACATAACAGAAAAAAATGAGGTTCAGGAGCTCGACAGAGCGGATGCTGTTCAGCAGACTTCAGGGCGCTTTGTGTCTCGTAGACGTTATAGTGTCTATCTTCTTTCTGCGGGTATGACAGTCGTTACGCTGCTGGTCATCATGGTGTTTTTGAGCCTTCAGGAGAGGGGGATCAGTACACTGAATAAAAAGATCCAGGGCATGGCTAGATTTGAACAATGCGATGTCTTTAATCTTTCTTCTGATGGGATACCTTTCGAGAAGGTGCTCAGCCAGTTTCCGTCAATCCGGGCAAGCTGTTCGAGTAAACCTGCAAATGTCTATTACGATTTTTCATCACTGAACAAAGCTCGTGCCAAGCATTTATTTGTCTCTTTATGCTTTAAAAATGATAAGTCAGGTTATCTTAAATGCGAAAACATAAAATCTTACTCTATGGAATGATTTCTCTTACCATAATACTGGCTGCAGCAATTGGCTTTATGCTGTATAAAAACCCGCGTCAGGATACCTTGATCCAGAAATGTGAAGCGGACGTACGGTATGATGTTTTTGAAGATGGTGAGCAGCATACGCTTGATGCACTTTATGTCCTTGCGCTGGGCACTAAAAAACAAGGCTTTTTGCATATTACTGGCGTACTAAACAGCAAAGGCAAGAAGGTCGACATCGACAGAACCTACAATTTTACATTAAAGAAAAATGGCAAGGTTGGATTGTATGGAATTCAGATCTTTAAGGAAAAAGTGAGTTCCTATGATGATGTAGATAGCGACTTTTTTCATACTTATTTTTTACCGGACAAACCTGGCGAGGAACTTTATATTAAAGCCAGCTCTCCTGACACTGGGCTATATTTGTTTGAAGGTTTTTCCTATCCTTTTTTCATGTGTAATAGTGGTTCCTAATTTTTACTCTGAGAGGATGATGGTTAGTTAACATAGAGAATTCTAATTTTTAATAATTTAAATAAAATTAATTTTTAACTTTCAGTGTGTGCTGGTTATTATTACATCGAGGGGGGAGATGTAGCATGTTATTAATTTTTATGCATCGTAATGTGCTACAGCACCCTTTTCACTACTTATCCCCCCTAATGTGGAGAGAGCATTTTGGGGGGGTATTTTTGTGTAATTCGTTTATAGCAACCTGTTTTTTAGGCTGAGGTGCTGAGGGTTTTCTGTATTCAAAAAGGTGTTTCCTATATATGAATATCATTCGTTATATGGTTCTTACCTTGTCGTTGTCATCTGGTGCAGTGTTGGCCAATGCTGATGTTCGCCTGCTTTTTCACATGGGTGCCGGTGCTGAGAACGAATTCATTGTTGGCGGAACGGTGGAAAACAAAGGTGACAGCGCTGCTGCTGGCGGTGTCGTTGTGATTGTTCCCGTTGATGACGTGTGCAAAACAGGCGAGCCGCGTATAGCTTCATTTGGTCAGATACTACCAGGTGAAAAAAAAGAATTTCGTCTGCCATTTGTTGATACGAAACTGTACGGTTATCGTCTTATAAGCTTTGCTGCGTATGACAACATGGGGTTTCCGGTCACAACAGAGGATGAGACACGGGATATCATTATGAAAAGGGAAGATGAGACTCGTAAAAGTTGTGTGAAGAAAAGAGGCTAAATTGTTGACACTCATAGAGTGATTCATAGTCCGGCATGGAAGTAAAAGAAAAATAATAATTTTTTTCTTTTACAGGAACGAAAGCAAAATATGTTAGGTGATCTTCCATATTTGGAGTTTAGTTTTAACATTACTTTACATACTAACTGTACTACATCTGAATCCCTGAAATAAATAAAAGCTTCATATGGTAGTTTCAAAAGCGGAAATCGATAAAAAAGGAGAAGTTTGCATGAAGAAGTATGTACTTATTTTTTCTGTTTTGTCTGCTTTAGCAGTAAGCCCGGCAATCGCTAAGAAGCCGGGTTCGGGCTCCTGGCAGAGCGGTGAGAGCGGTCATCAGCTTGGCTGCCTGATCCTCAGTCTCCTCGGTATGCAAGGATGTGAAAAACCCAAAACCGATGAATAATACAAGACGCCCTGATAAAGGGCGTTTTAATTTCACAGATTATAATCTCATAAAGTTTATTTTAAATTGCCTATATACAAAGCATAATGAGCTTACTGTTAATCAATGACATGTTCCGGTTATGCTGCCAATCCTCATTAAACACCATCCCCTATCCTTAGCTTATCTTGGTGCAAGACATTACTGCGTACCACATCCCGGATGATGCTACGGAAATATCAGGTAAAGCGGCTACCTGATGGTATGTGTTGCCATGCATTTAATCCGTGATATCGGACTGTCGGTTTTCTGCTTAAATAAGAAAATAATCCCTCGGAAAAAGATTCATTTTTTTTTTTAGTTTTTTTGAATATCCTGAAAAACCATAACTGATCTAGGTGGTTATGATTATTTTCCACAAAAAATGACGCATTTTTCCTGCGAAAGTGTGCATAACTTCCGGCGACAAAGTTACTTAATATATGACATATCGCTTTTCTGCTGCTATGATCCTCCCTGCAACGAATTTTGCCGGGAGGAGTAGGGAAGTTAGCTATTCGACGAACGGTCTTTCAGAAGGATATATATGCATAGTCCCAGTAAGGTCAGGCAGAAGGATGAAGCAAGCATGACAGTAGAATGGGAGTTGAGGAATGCCGTTATCGATGCGTCTCGTACAATTGAGTTTTCATTTTGCGGAAGGGTGGCTGCATAAGAAAATGCTTCGGACAATGAACTCCCGATCCCGGTAATATTGACATTGTCATAGCCTGGCTGTAAGTCATGCAGATTATTCCTGAATGTTGATGCCATCAGAAGGCCAAAGAAAACGACGCCAATACCTGCCCCAAGTTCATAAGCCATTCCCTCTATCGCACCAGCCTCTCCGGCTTTATTCGCAGGTACAGCATTCATGATTGCAGTTGTCGATGCCAGTAATGCCGCTTCAATACAGAAACCAAGCACGACCATCAGAAGCCATGCATTCCAGATTTGAGTATCAAAGCTGGTAAATGCCATGCCAGCGAAACTTGCAGCGCTTATGACCACGCCCCCGACTGCAATCAATCGGATACCCGTTCGATCGAGCGTCCAGCCAATGAAGGGCCCTGAAAGGCAACTAGCTAGAATAAGGGGTAGCAGAAATAATCCAGCCTGGAGAGGTGTTTTTCCATAAGCCAGCTGCAGTTGTTGCGAAACGTAGAATTCAAATCCAACTAACGAAACCATTGAAGCTAGAGCAAGTATAATCCCCGCCACAATAGTCTTGTTCCTGAAAAAAGACAGCTGCAGCATAGGGTTCTCTGAACTTTTCTGACGATGCAAAAATACCGCTATCAGCGATATCCCAGTGGCTGAAAGTACCAATAATTGTGGTGAGAATCCTTCACGTGCGGATGTTTTTACTGACAAAATGATTAACAGGATCGACGCAATAAGCAGAAGTGGGTCACTGATCGAAATTTTTCGTTTCGCACCAGCGGTTTTAAGGTCAGGTAATTTTAACGCCATTACGAGGACGAGGATACATACGGGAATATTGATAAAGAACACAGATCCCCAACTGTATTTTTCCAGTAATAGCCCTCCGACGACTGGTCCCAGCGCGGCGCCCCCTGTTCCGACAGCTGACCATATCCCCAATGCAACTGCACGCTCCTTGTTTGAGGAGAAGGAAATCCTCAGTGCTGACAATGTTGCCGGAAGTATCATTGCTGCACCGATGGCAAGCACACCCCTCGCGATTATTAAGATCATAGCAGTGGTTGATATCATTGCTATAAATGATGCCAATCCGAAGATAATCACTCCCATGATGGCAAGTTTTTTTGCCCCTATTTTATCCCCAACTACGCCCATAACAAGAAGGAAGCTGGCCATCACAAGAGAATAAATATCAATAATCCAAAGGACTTCATCTGCAGACGCTTTCAAATCTATTGAAAGTAAAGGTGCTGCTACATGGAGTATTGTGGCATCAAGAGAAACAGGAAGGTACATCAGTATTATGACAGCTAAAATGTACCACTTACTTTTTTTATCTGATTTTTTGCGACTTAACATATAAATTAAACTCAGTGATTAACCTCTTACATCATACCGAGTTTTTATTATTTTAGATATTGTAAAAAAGTAAATTTTTGTCTTTTCTTCCTATCTGATGCCTTGTGTTGTATTTTCATAAATAACTTACAAATAAATTATATTTTTTATGTTGTTGTATTTTATGGTTTTTTTTAAATTATTTATTATTACGTTGTTTTTTTTATGTGCCTTGTTAGGATTGGCTACGTTATATTTAGTTATTCTTATTTTTTTGTTTGAATCTGCATGAGGATGTGATGAAACGTTCGGATATTATTATTAATTCTATTTTAAAAGATAAAGGCAAAGACGGAGGCGATATAAGTCACTATACTTTACTCCTTTTGATTCATTATACGTTCAATACCTATTACCCTTATGAGGGCTACGGTGAGTGGGATGTTGACGTTGAACGCAGTAGTGCTGAAGAATACAGTAATCTAATCAGCCCAGCTCATCTTTCTAAAATTGGACTTTATATTAAACAATTGTGGGATGTGAGGTGAAAATGAAAAAATATGCGATACTGATGAGTCATGATAACTACCTGTATGTTGGACTGAAATCAATGCTGCATGATATCAACATATTTCTCTTTCATGAAAATGAAGTTGATAAATTTCTTAATCTTTGTTCGGTGGCACCAGAGGATGAAATACTTATCCTTTATGACGATCAGTTCAGAAAAATTACATCGGTTATTTTTCATGACAGGGAATACAGATTTTTAGATGTGGTTCAGTTAAAGAAAGGGGCGCTAAATGATTTACTAGAACTACGAGAATCCAGCTTATCAAAAGCGTCTCCCTCTAAATACAAAAGCAAAGTCATGGAGAAGAAAGTGATATACTACTATGCGTTTTACAAAATGACTTACAGAGATATCGCCAAAAAAATGCAGATCCCCGAGGCCCGTGTTAGTTATTTTATTAACAATTACATTAGAGGAATGAATTTCAGACATAAGAATGATTTTGTTATCAATCTAGAACTGGCCTGATTTTCTTGTGTGAAATTTTTGTGAGCAATTGATAGTAAAAAAAGCCGTCAAGCGACGGCAAATATATCAATCCACAGGATTAATAATTAACAGCGGATTTAATATAATGCTTCGCTCAAATGATGTCAATAACTTCGCACGAATCACTGATTTATGGGGTTTTTGTTTTTATTCTTATTCTTTGTATCCTACGTACCTACAAATTCCTGTGTCGCAAGTTGCATTTACGATAATCACTGAAGATTTTAGCATATTGTTATATAACCCTTTATGTATATTTCACTTGGTCGAGGAGTTTAGTGAGAATAACGGTTTTATTTCTTGTTTTGCAGAGCACTCACTTGCTGAGCTTTGTGCTGGCTGCTCAAGGCTGGCTCGACAGGAGCTCCGTTTATTTTATCAGCACCCGAAGCTGTCTCTGTTGACATCTTCTGCTGGATGAAAAAATGCCACTGTAAAGACACTGGGACATTGTTCCCGAATCCTGATTCTCGAACGTAATCGTCCTGATTTGAAGCTTTGAGATGTGTTCCGGTACTCTGTTATTGCAGATAAACTCCCTACAGCTAAATCAGGTAAGCCGATGAAGCATGGCTTAGCGTATTGGATTTACAGGCAGAAGTAGCCTGCAAAAACTGGTCAAAATGATCTCGTTGGCAAGTGAGTAAAAGACCGCAACGGGATATAAAGAAAACAGTCCTTATTATCGGTCTGAACTATTCCGATAACGACCTGAATGTGCTCAGTTTTCTGTTTATGATCTGTCTACACACTTTTAGAAGATTAATTTCCTTAATATTAACTTCACTTTTACAGCTACCCACCCCCCTATTTTTGTAATTTTCTTGTTTTTATTATAATCCTGAATAATTTAACTACACCTCCTTACATTGTTTGTCTACTTTTGATATCTGCTCTTGTTATTTTCGAACATTGCATTTGATACGCGACTATTTGTCATAAAATTTCAACGGTAATTATAATATGAAAATAAGTGAACTCAGGTCCCAGCAAGGGGTGAAGGTTGTTGCGTGGACAAATATACTTGTCCAGCTCGCCTTTCCAGTTTCTGTAACCTTAACTCCTTCAGCGGCAATTTCAGAAACTCACAGTGTTATAAGTCTCACAGACTCACAACTGGCAAACCTGCCGGTAAAACCTTACGTGCTTGCTGAGGGAGAGACGGTGAGCACCGTTGCTGAACGTTTTCAGCTCTCTATTGCACAGCTTAAAAAGCTTAATCAGCTGCGTAAATACAGTAAGCCATTCGAGGGACTGCAGACAGGAGACGAGATAGACATTCCTGCTGAGCTCATAAAAGACAGCATAGCGCCAGTGATGAGTGAAGATAACCAATTCGATCATAAACTGGCCTCAGGAAGTACAACTGCTGCCGGGATACTGCAGTCTTCCGATATCGCGGGTTCGGTTGCTGCTCAGGCTAAGGGATTTGCTGTTAATCAGGCCAATCAGGAAATCAACAACTGGCTGAGTGGTGCAGGGACGGCAAGAGCTAAACTTAACATTGATAATAAAGGTCGGGTGGACGGCAGTGAACTCGATCTGCTTATTCCTCTGAACGATACCCTGTCTTCGCTCACGTTCACCCAGTTCGGTTTAAGACATATTGACGACAGGACAATGGCTAACTTGGGTATAGGCCAGCGGCATTACCCTGAAGGGGAGTGGATGTTTGGCTATAACGCCTTTTTTGATTATGACCTAAGACGCGATCATTCCCGTGTCGGTCTCGGCCTCGAGCTTGCAAGAGACTATCTAAAGTTTGGGGCGAACAGCTACTTCAGAACCAGCAACTGGCGAGCCTCACCAGATGTAACAGATTACGATGAGCGACCGGCTAACGGCTTTGATTTACGCACTGAGGCGTATATTCCTGCCTTACCACAGCTTGGTGGCTCGTTGGCCTATGAGCAGTATTACGGTAATGAAGTTGGCTTATTTGGAAAAAATAACCGCACCCGCAACCCCGGCGCCCTGACGGCAGGCTTAAGCTATACCCCTTTTCCGCTGTTGAGTCTAGGCATTGAGAGAAAACAGGGAACCACATCAGGTGATGGTGATACTCGTTTCAATATCGGGCTGACATATGACATTAACGGCTCCTGGAGTCGCCAGGTTGACCCAGATACCGTGAAAGAAACCCGTACACTTGCAGGCGCCCGTTACGATCTTGTAGAAAGAAATAATGAAATTGTGCTTGAGTACCGTAAGCAGGAGGTAATCCGCCTTAAGGTTGATTCACTTATCACCGGCGAATCCAAACAGACAAAAGATCTGAACCTGAGCATCAAGGCAAAATACGGACTAAGCTCTGTTCGCTGGGATGACACAGCTCTCACTGCGGCGGGCGGCAGTATCATGCAGTCCGGCGAAAAATACAGTGTTACGCTTCCGCCATACACGGAAGGAGGAGTGAACAGCTGGATAGTTTCTGCTGTTGCGGTCGATATGAAAGGTAATGTTTCGAATCGGGCAGAAACACAAATTACAGTGACATCCGCTGGTATCAGCCTGACAGAGAGCATCTTTGCTTTTGCTGAAAACACGTTACCTGCTGATGCACAAAGTACGTCTTCCGTCATCCTGAAGCTGGAAGATGGTGCCGGTAATCCTGTTACGGGGCTTGCAGGAGATATTGTTTTGAATCTAGAAATGGCGGGCACTTCCGGCACGGTTCCCGTCCTCTCTTCTTTTAAAGAAACCTCACCAGGAGTCTATGAAGCGACCATGACTGCAGGAACAAGAACTGGAACCCTTGTTGTCACTCCTGTCGTGCGCGGTATTTCATTAGCACCTGTATCAATAGAAATTGTTTCCCCTGTCACCCCCTCCGCTGAGTCACTGACCCTGAGCGGAACACTGGCTGTGGGGCAAACGCTGACGGGAAGCTATACCTACTTGCAGCCACAATCTGCACAAAAGTCAGTTAGAAATATTACCATTCCTGAAGATAAATCTGTTTATGTGTGGGGGGAAAAGGGTAAAACCGAATCTGATATCTTATCTGGAAAAACAATAACGACTTCAGGAAAAATTCCTGGTTACACCCTCCAGCCCGCAGATGCAGGGAAAATTATAGAGTTGTCTCTTCTCCCTAAAAACTCCCTGAATTTAAGCGGTAAAGTTTTGACAGTCAACACCAGCATGAGCAGTAACGAAGGTAACGAGGCAAGCGGCGGGGGAAGTGACGGCTCTATCGTCAATCCGGCGGCAGAGCCGAAAGTGTCCGGTCTGAAACTGTCCGGGATGCTTGAGCTGGGCCAGGTGCTGTCAGGGACCTACCAGTTCGATGCGAACACGGGCAACAAGGATGATCGTTCGGCGTATGCCTGGGATGAAAAAGGTAAGTCGGCAGCAAGTGTCGCGACGACAACAGACGTGGTGCCGTCACCGGGTAATGTTAAACCTTACGACATCACGTCAGCAGACGTGGGCAAAGTACTGGAGCTGTCGGTGCAGGCCAGAAACGGCGCGTCGAAATCGGGTAACACGCTGACGGTGGACACCAGTATGAGCAGTAACGAAGGTAACGAGGCAAGCGGCGGGGGAAGTGACGGCTCTATCGTCAATCCGGCGGCAGAGCCGAA
>NZ_BAAKFX010000019.1:0-29208 GCF_057536195.1 Enterobacter sp. C3_dUdeg | reverse complement strand
TTTGGAGCGGGAAACGAGACTCGAACTCGCGACCCCGACCTTGGCAAGGTCGTGCTCTACCAACTGAGCTATTCCCGCAAATCTGCACTGCTTTTGTTGCTGTTGTAACGTGTAATTCTCTGTCGTTACGGGAGGCGCATTATACGAGAAATCCTTTTAGCTGCAACCCCCCTTAAAGCGATTTTTTCGAAATTAAGTTCAAATGCTTAATTAATCGGCAAGCTGAACAATTTAACGACAAAAACCCGGCCACGCAAGGCGCCGGATCGCAAAATCACAGCTTAATAAAGTTTTCGCGGTAGTAGGAAAGCTCCGCCACAGACTCACGGATATCGTCCATCGCCTGGTGAGTCCCCTGCTTTTTAAAGCCGTCGAGGATTTCAGGCTTCCAGCGACGCGCCAGCTCTTTCAGAGTGCTGACATCCAGATAGCGGTAGTGGAAATATGACTCCAGTTCCGGCATGTACTTAAACAGGAAACGGCGATCCTGGCCGATGCTATTTCCACAGATAGGCGATTTGCCTGCCGGAACCCACTGTTTCAGGAACTCAAGCGTCGCCAGCTCCGCCTCGCGATCGCCGAACGTGCTCGCCTTCACGCGCTCTACCAGGCCACTGCCGGTGTGGGTGCGCACGTTCCATTCATCCATCAAAGCCAGCTGGTCGTCGGACTGATGCACCGCAATCGTTGGCCCTTCAGCCAGGATATTCAGGTTAGCGTCCGTCACCAGCGTTGCAATTTCAATGATGCGATCGCGCTCGGGATCCAGCCCGGTCATTTCGAGATCGATCCAAATCAGGTTGTTTTCATCCGCGCTCATGTTATTTTCCACCCTTCTCGCATAACCGGCAGTAGCAGGTTAACTAGTATTAATTAGAGTGTATCATAGAGGTTTTGCCCCTTACGGGCGACCAGGAGCCAGCGCGATTGAGTAAAAATAAACTCTCCAAAGGGCAGCAGCGCCGCGTAAACGCCAACCACCAGCGCCGTCTTAAAACCACTTCGGAGAAGCCGGATTATGACGACAACCTGTTTGGTGAAGCGACAGAAGGCGTAGTTATCAGCCGTTTCGGTATGCATGCCGATGTCGAATCCGCCGACGGGGATATCCACCGTTGCAATATCCGTCGCACCATCCGTTCACTGGTTACCGGCGATCGCGTGGTCTGGCGACCGGGTAAAGAGGCGGCGGAAGGCGTTACGGTAAAAGGTATCGTTGAAGCGGTTCATGAGCGCACGTCCGTGTTAACCCGTCCCGATTTCTACGACGGGGTCAAACCTATTGCCGCCAACATTAACCAGATCGTCATTGTTTCGGCGATTTTGCCCGAACTTTCGCTCAACATTATCGACCGATATCTCGTCGCCTGCGAAACGCTGCAGGTTGAACCGATTATCGTGTTGAACAAAATCGATCTGCTGGATGACGACGGTATGGCCTTCGTGAATGAGCAGATGGATATCTACCGCAAGATTGGTTACCGCGTGCTGATGGTCTCCAGCCACACCAAAGATGGCCTTAAACCGCTGGAAGAGGCGCTGACCGACCGCATCAGCATCTTTGCGGGCCAGTCCGGCGTAGGTAAATCGAGCCTGCTGAACAACCTGCTCGGCCTCCAGCAAGAGATCCTGACCAACGATGTGTCCAACGTCTCTGGCCTGGGCCAGCACACCACCACCGCCTCGCGTCTGTATCATTTCCCGCACGGCGGCGACGTGATCGACTCCCCGGGGGTGCGTGAGTTCGGTTTGTGGCACCTTGAGCCGGAACAAATCTTTAACGGATTTGTCGAATTCCATGATTATTTAGGCGCCTGTAAATACCGCGACTGTAAGCACGATAACGACCCAGGCTGTGCTATCCGTGAAGCGGTTGAGAAAGGCGAGATCGCGGAAACCCGCTTCGAGAATTACCACCGTATTCTTGAGAGCATGGAAGACGTAAAAACGCGTAAAAACTTTTCTGATTCTGATAACTGACAACTAAGCTAAGCATCGCTAAAATCGTCCCCTTTTTTCAGGTTCCGGCGGCTTGACGTCGGATCAGGAACGACAAAACAATGGCCTGGAGGCTACCTTGTTAAACGCATTTAAACTTTCGCTTCAATACATTCTGCCAAAACTGTGGCTCACTCGCCTGGCGGGCTGGGGCGCAAGCAAACGCGCGGGCTGGCTGACCAAACTGGTCATCGACCTTTTCGTAAAATATTACAAGGTCGACATGAAAGAGGCGCAGAAGCCGGATACCGCCAGCTACCGCACCTTCAACGAGTTCTTCGTACGCCCGCTGCGTGACGAAGTGCGCCCGCTGAACACCGATCCTAACGTCCTGGTGATGCCGGCAGACGGCGTGATCAGCCAGTTGGGTAACATCGAAGACGACAAAATCCTGCAGGCGAAGGGCCATAACTACAGTCTGGAAGCGCTGCTGGCGGGTAACTACCTGATGGCGGATCTGTTCCGCAACGGAACGTTTGCCACCACCTATCTGTCACCGCGCGACTACCATCGCGTGCACATGCCGTGTAACGGTATCCTGCGTGAAATGATTTACGTCCCGGGCGACCTGTTCTCCGTAAACCACCTGACCGCGCAGAACGTGCCGAACCTGTTTGCCCGTAACGAGCGCGTCATCTGTCTGTTCGATACTGAATTTGGCCCTATGGCACAGATTCTGGTCGGTGCGACCATCGTAGGCAGCATCGAAACCGTCTGGGCGGGCACCATCACCCCACCGCGCGAAGGCGTGATCAAACGCTGGACCTGGCCTGCCGGTGAAGCGGAAGGCTCGGTGGCCCTGCTGAAAGGTCAGGAGATGGGTCGCTTCAAGCTGGGCTCTACCGTAATCAACCTGTTTGCGCCGGGCAAAGTGAAGCTGGCTGAACAGCTCGAAAGCCTGTCGGTCACCAAACTGGGCCAGCCGCTGGCGGTCTCTACCGAAACCTTCGTTACGCCGGATGCAGAACCAGCGCCGCTACCGCAGGAAGAGATCAACGCCGAGCACGACGCCAGCCCGCTGGTTGACGACAAAAAAGACGAAGGCTAACAACAGAAGGATCGCTGACGTGCGCCCGATTATCGTTCTACTGATGGCCTGGTGCCTCAGCATGGGGGCGTACGCAGCGACAGCCCCCGACGCCAAACAGATAACCCAGGAACTGGAGCAGGCAAAAGCGGCTAAACCCGCTCAGCCAGAGACCGTCGAGTCGCTCCAGGCTGCCCTGAACGCGCTTGAGGAGCGGAAAGGCTCTCTTGAGCGCGCTCAGCAGTATCAGCAGGTTATCGACAATTTCCCCAAACTCTCGCAGACGCTACGCGCGCAGCTCAATAATTTGCGTGACGAACCGCGCGATGTGCCAGCAGGTATGACCTCCGACGCCCTGAACCAGGAGATCCTGCAGGTCAGCAGCCAGCTTCTGGAAAAGAGCCGCCTTGCCCAGCAGGAGCAGGAGCGAGCGCGTGAAATTGCCGACTCCCTCAGCCAGCTTCCGCAACAGCAAACCGATGCCCGCCGCCAGCTTAATGAAGTTGAGCGTCGCGTGGGTACGCAAAGCGGCAATACGCCACAGGCTCAGGCTCAAAATCTGGGCCTGCAGGCAGAATCGGCTCGCCTGAAGGCCCTTGTCGATGAGCTGGAGCTAGCGCAGCTTTCCGCCAATAACCGCCAGGAGCTGTCGCGGATGCGCTCTGAACTCGCTCAGAAGCAGAGCGAGCAGCTGGATGCGTATCTCCAGGCCCTGCGCAATCAGCTTAACAGCCAGCGTCAGCGCGAAGCCGAGCGTGCCCTTGAAAGCACCGAACTGCTGGCGGAAAACAGCGAAAACCTGCCTGCCGGTATCAACGAACAATTCAGGGTCAACCGCGAGCTTTCTGCCGCGCTGAACCAGCAGGCGCAGCGCATGGATCTGGTTGCCTCGCAGCAGCGTCAGGCCACCAATCAAACCCTGCAGGTTCGCCAGGCGCTCAACACCCTGCGCGAGCAGTCCCAGTGGCTCGGGTCATCAAACCTGCTGGGCGAAGCGTTACGCGCCCAGGTCGCGCGCCTGCCGGAAATGCCGAAGCCGCAGCAGCTGGATACCGAGATGGCCCAGTTGCGCGTTCAGCGCCTGCACTTTGAAGATCTTCTCAATAAACAGCCGCAAATCCGCCAGATCCGTCAGGCTGACGGCCAGCCCCTGACCAGCGAGCAAAACCGTATTCTGGAAGCCCAGCTGCGTACCCAGCGTGAGCTGCTGAACTCTCTGCTCCAGGGCGGGGATACGCTGATTCTGGAGCTGACCAAGCTAAAAGTCTCCAATAGCCAGCTGGAAGATGCGCTGAAAGAGGTGAACGAGGCTACGCACCGTTATCTCTTCTGGACGTCCGACGTGCGTCCGATGACCTTCTCGTGGCCGATTGAGATTGTCCAGGACCTGCGCCGCCTGATTTCGCTGGACACCGTCAGCCAACTGGGACAGGCCAGCGTGATGATGTTTACCAGCAAAGAGACCATTTTCCCGCTGCTGGGGGCGTTGATTCTGGTGGGCTTCAGCATTTACTCGCGCAGACATTTCACCCGCTTCCTGGAGCGTTCCAGCTCCCGGGTCGGGAAAGTCACCCAGGATCACTTCTGGCTGACGTTGCGCACCGTATTCTGGTCGATTCTTGTCGCCTCTCCGCTGCCGGTGCTGTGGATGACGCTGGGGTATGGCCTGCGGGAAGCCTGGCCCTATCCGCTCGCGGTCGCGATTGGCGATGGCGTCACCGCCACGGTGCCGCTGCTGTGGGTGGTCATGATTTGCGCCACCTTCGCGCGCCCCAATGGCCTGTTTATCACCCACTTTGGCTGGCCGCGTAATCGCGTTGCGCGCGCCATGCGTTACTACCTGATGAGCATCGGGCTGATTGTGCCGCTGATTATGGCGCTGATCATGTTCGATAATCTCAACGACCGGGAATTCTCAGGCTCGCTGGGGCGCCTCTGCTTTATGCTGATATGCGGGGCGCTGGCCATCGTCACGCTCAGCCTGAAACGCGCGGGTATTCCGCTCTATCTCGATAAATCCGGCAGCGGCGAAAACATGTTCAACCGGCTGCTCTGGAACCTGCTGCTTAGCGCGCCGCTGTTTGCGATGCTGGCAGCTGCGGTAGGCTATCTGGCAACCGCGCAGGCGCTGCTGGCGCGGCTGGAAACCTCGGTGGCCATCTGGTTCCTGCTGCTGGTGGTGTACCACGTAATCCGCCGCTGGATGCTGATCCAGCGCCGCCGTCTGGCCTTTGACCGAGCCAAGCATCGCCGGGCGGAGATCCTCGCCCAGCGCGCGCGGGGTGAGGAAGAGCCAAACCACGTCAACAGTACGGAAGGCACAACGGAAGCGGACGAAGTCGAGCTGGATCTGGATGCCATCAGTACCCAGTCCCTGCGCCTGGTTCGTTCCATACTGATGCTGATTGCCCTCCTCTCGGTCATCTTCCTGTGGTCAGAGATCCACTCCGCATTCGGCTTCCTGGAGAACATCTCTCTCTGGGACGTGACGTCTACGGTGCAGGGTGTTGAAAGCCTGGAGCCGATTACCTTAGGGGCGGTGCTGATTGCCATTCTGGTGCTGATCATCACCACGCAGCTGGTACGCAACTTCCCGGCGCTGCTGGAGCTTGCGCTGCTGCAGCATCTGGATTTAACGCCGGGGACGGGCTATGCGATTACGACCATTACCAAATATCTGATCATGCTGTTTGGCGGGCTGGTTGGCTTCTCGATGATCGGTATTGAGTGGTCGAAGCTGCAGTGGCTGGTGGCGGCCCTTGGTGTAGGGTTAGGTTTCGGCTTACAGGAGATCTTCGCCAACTTCATCTCTGGCCTGATCATTCTGTTCGAAAAACCGATACGTATTGGCGATACCGTAACGATTCGCGATCTGACCGGCAGCATCACGAAGATCAACACCCGTGCGACGACGATCAGCGACTGGGATCGCAAAGAGATCATCGTGCCAAACAAGGCGTTTATTACCGAGCAGTTCATCAACTGGTCGCTGTCAGACTCCGTTACCCGCGTGGTGCTGACGGTACCGGCGCCGTCGGACGCCAACAGCGAAGAGGTCACCCAGATCCTCTACACTGCCGCTGAGCGCTGTTCGCTGGTAATCGACAACCCGGCGCCGGAAGTATTCCTTGTGGATTTACAGCAGGGGATCCAGATTTTCGAGCTGCGCATCTACGCCGCCGAAATGGGACACCGTATGCCGCTGCGCCATGAGATCCACCAGCTGATTCTGGCGGGCTTCCGCGAGCACGGTATTGATATGCCGTTCCCACCGTTCCAGATGCGTCTCGAAAGCCTGGACGGGCGTAAAACGGGAAGAACGCTGACGTCAGCGGCGCGTACGCGCCCGGCGGGAAGTTTGTAAGGTAAGCGGGGCAACCCTCTCCCGCGGGAGAGGGTAAACTGCCGTCAGGCGCGATCTACGGTAAACGCAATCACATCGCCAAGCTGCTCTGCGCCCAGGGCCAGCATCACCAGACGGTCAACACCCAGCGCCACGCCGGAGCAATCCGGCAGACCTGCTTTTAATGCTTCAAGCAGATTAACATCAATAGGCTGCTGCGGCAGACCGCGCGCGGCGCGCTTGCGGTTATCCTGCTCGAAGCGCTGCTGCTGCTCGCGGGCATCCGTCAGTTCGTGGAAGCCGTTCGCCAGCTCGATGCCTTTGTAATAGACCTCAAAACGCTCTGCGACACGATGATCTTCGGTACTGATCTGCGCCAGCGACGCCTGGCTTGCCGGGAAGTGATAGACAAAGGTCGGACGGTCTTTGCCAATCTGCGGTTCTACACCGAAGGTAAACAGCAGCTGCAGCAGCGTGTCGCGATCCTCTTCGGTATCCGCCACGTTGCTGAGATCCAGTTTTGCCGCCACTTCGCGCAGCTGGGTTTTGTCCGCCGACAGCGGATCGATTTCCAGATGGCGCTGGAAAGCCTGCTGATAGGAGAGCGTTTCGGCTTCCGAGCAGTCCAGCACCTGCTGGAGCAGATCGTCCACCTCATTCATCAGGCGGTACATATCATAATGCGGGCGGTACCACTCCAGCATGGTGAATTCCGGGTTGTGGTGACGCCCCATCTCTTCATTACGGAAGCTGCGGCACAGCTGATACACCGGGCCACACCCCGCCGCCAGCAGGCGTTTCATGTGGTATTCCGGGCTGGTCATCAGATACAAATTCATGCCCTGAGAGTGGCCGGGGCCAACAAAACGGGTTTCAAACGGCACCAGATGAATATCCGTTACCGTTGCCTGACTCATGCACGGCGTTTCCACCTCCAGGACTCCGCGGTCGGCAAAGAAACGGCGGATCTCCGCCATAATTGCAGCGCGTTTTAAAAGATTAGGGATGGATGCGCTCGGCTGCCAGGTGGCCGTTTCGCTCATGAGTTGTTCTCCGATTTCAGACAAGGGCACGAAGTCTACTCGTTAGCAGGGGCAGAGACAAATTTTGCGCAGTAAAAAAGCGCATTTCATTTAGGTGAACTTTTTCGTGACGTATTTCATCAATCTTCATGATAAATCGCCGTACAGAACAGCAAAAAAATCGAACACGTCAAATTTCCCTGACATCTACACGGTTATACTGTTTTACCCATAAAGGAGCAGTGGAAACGCTTTCGCAATCGTCCTTTTGGACGGGTGAACTACCTTTAGTTTGTCGCGTTGCGAAATAACAAAAATCTGGAGGAATGTCGTGCAAACTTTTCAAGCCGATCTTGCCGTAATAGGCGCTGGCGGGGCTGGATTACGTGCTGCGATTGCTGCAGCACAAGCTAATCCCAACGCTAAAATCGCATTGATTTCAAAAGTCTATCCAATGCGTAGTCACACAGTGGCAGCAGAAGGAGGATCCGCCGCCGTTGCGCAGGATCATGACAGCTTTGAATACCATTTCCACGACACGGTTGCAGGGGGCGACTGGCTTTGCGAGCAGGATGTCGTTGACTACTTTGTGCATCATTGTCCCACGGAAATGACCCAGCTTGAACAGTGGGGATGTCCGTGGAGCCGCCGTCCTGACGGCAGCGTCAACGTTCGCCGCTTTGGCGGTATGAAGATTGAACGCACCTGGTTCGCCGCCGATAAAACCGGCTTCCACATGCTGCACACCCTGTTCCAGACCTCCCTCCAGTTCCCACAAATTCAGCGCTTCGATGAACATTTCGTCCTCGACATTCTGGTTGATGACGGACAGGCGCGTGGCCTGGTGGCGATGAACATGATGGAAGGCACGCTTGTCCAGATCCGCGCCAACGCGGTAGTGATGGCGACGGGCGGTGCGGGTCGCGTTTATCGTTATAACACCAACGGCGGCATCGTCACCGGTGACGGCATGGGCATGGCGCTCGGTCACGGCGTACCGCTGCGCGATATGGAGTTCGTGCAGTATCACCCAACCGGCCTGCCGGGATCCGGCATTCTGATGACGGAAGGCTGCCGCGGTGAAGGCGGTATTCTGGTCAATAAAAACGGCTACCGCTATCTGCAGGATTACGGCATGGGCCCGGAAACTCCGCTCGGCGAGCCGAAGAACAAATACATGGAACTCGGCCCGCGCGACAAAGTCTCTCAGGCCTTCTGGCACGAGTGGCGCAAAGGCAACACCATCTCCACGCCGCGCGGCGATGTGGTCTATCTCGACCTGCGTCACCTTGGTGAGAAGAAACTGCTGGAACGTCTGCCGTTCATCTGCGAGCTGGCGAAAGCTTACGTCGGCGTCGACCCGGTGAAAGAGCCGATTCCAGTGCGTCCAACCGCGCACTACACCATGGGCGGGATCGAAACCGACCAGCAGTGCGAAACCCGTATTAAAGGCCTGTTCGCCGTCGGCGAGTGTTCCTCCGTGGGTCTGCACGGCGCCAACCGTCTCGGGTCTAACTCGCTGGCAGAGCTGGTCGTCTTTGGCCGCATGGCGGGCGAGCGCGCGATGGAGCGGGCAGCTACCGCAGGCGAAGCCAACGGTGCCGCGCTGGATGCGCAGGTCGCAGACGTTGAAAAACGCCTGAAAGATTTGGTGAACCAGGAGGGTAACGAGAACTGGTCTAAGATCCGCGACGAGATGGGCCTGTCGATGGAAGAAGGCTGCGGTATTTACCGTACGCCAGAGCTGATGCAAAAAACCGTCGACAAGCTGGCGGAACTGCAGGAGCGCTTCAAGCGCGTACGCATCACCGATACCTCCAGCGTATTCAACACCGACCTGCTCTACACCATCGAGCTGGGCCACGGTCTGAACGTCGCGGAATGTATGGCGCACTCTGCGCTGGCGCGTAAAGAGTCGCGTGGGGCCCACCAGCGTCTGGACGAAGGCTGTACCGAACGTGACGACGTCAATTTCCTGAAACACACTCTCGCCTGGCGCGATGCAGATGGCACCACACGTCTGGACTACAGCGACGTGAAAATCACCACGCTGCCGCCGGCTAAACGCGTGTACGGTGCAGAAGCAGAAGCCGCCGAGAAGAAGGAGAAGGCGAATGGCTGAGATGCAAAAAATGAAGGTTGAAGTGGTGCGCTACAATCCGGAAGTGGACGCCGCACCGCACAGCGCTTTCTATGAAGTCCCTTATGACGAGCAAACCTCCCTGCTGGATGCGCTCGGCTATATCAAAGATAACCTGGCGCCAGACCTGAGCTACCGCTGGTCCTGCCGCATGGCAATCTGCGGCTCCTGCGGCATGATGGTCAACAAGGTGCCGAAGCTGGCCTGTAAGACCTTCCTGCGCGAGTACACCAAAGGCATTAAGGTCGAAGCGCTGGGCAACTTCCCGATTGAACGCGATCTGGTGGTCGATATGACCCACTTTATCGAAAGCCTGGAAGCCATTAAGCCGTACATCATCGGTAATCCGCGCACGCCGGATCAGGGGCCAAATACCCAGACGCCGGCTCAGATGGCGAAATATCATCAGTTCTCCGGCTGCATCAACTGCGGCCTGTGCTACGCAGCCTGTCCACAGTTTGGCCTGAACAAGGAGTTCATCGGCCCGGCCGCCATTACCCTGGCGCACCGCTATAACGAAGACAGCCGCGACCACGGTAAAAAAGAACGTATGGCGCAGCTTAACAGCCAGAACGGCGTCTGGAGCTGTACCTTTGTGGGTTACTGCTCCGAAGTGTGTCCGAAGCACGTCGACCCGGCCGCCGCAATTCAGCAGGGTAAAGTAGAAAGCTCGAAAGACTTTCTTATCGCTACCCTGAAACCACGCTAAGGAGTGCATGATGACGACTAAACGCAAAGCCTATGTGCGGCCTGTGCCGTCCACCTGGTGGAAAAACCTGCCGTTTTATCGCTTCTATATGCTGCGTGAAGGCACGGCGGTACCGGCGGTCTGGTTCAGTCTTGAGCTGATGTACGGCGTTTTTGCCCTCAAGCATGGCCCGGAAGCCTGGGCCAGCTTTGTCGGTTTCCTGCAAAACCCGATCATTGTTGTTCTGAACCTGATCGTGCTCGCGGCCGCGCTGCTTCATACCAAAACCTGGTTTGAGCTGGCGCCAAAAGCCGCGAACATCATCATAAAAGACGAGAAAATGGGGCCAGAGCCGGTGATTAAAGGGCTCTGGGCAGTGACGATTCTGGTCACTGTGGTCATTCTGTTTGTCGCACTGTTCTGGTAAGGAGACTACTGTGATCAATCCAAATCCAAAACGTTCTGACGAGCCGGTCTTCTGGGGCCTGTTTGGCGCAGGCGGCATGTGGAGTGCCATCATCGCCCCCGTCATCATTCTGCTGGTCGGCATTATGCTGCCGCTGGGGCTGTTCCCGGGCGATGCGCTGAGCTACGAGCGCGTGCTGGCGTTCGCGAGCAGCTTTATCGGCCGCGTGTTCATCTTCCTGATGATCGTCCTGCCGCTGTGGTGTGGCCTGCACCGTATTCACCATGCGATGCATGATCTGAAAATCCATGTACCGAGCGGTAAATGGGTGTTCTACGGTCTGGCGACCATCCTGACCGTGGTGACGCTGATTGCCGTGGTCACCATCTGACGCTTCAGGCCCGCCACCCGGCGGGCCTTTTATTTCTGCATCTTCCCCACCAGCCACTGGGCAAACTCGCGCATTGCGGGCGTTTCTGTCCGTGACTGTAGCCTTGTGAGCCAGTAGCTGCCGAGGTCAATCTGCGTTGCAAACGGCTGCACGATGCGCTCGCTGCTGAGTAAATGGGTAAACATGTCGACAGGCGCAATGGCAATCCCTGTGCCTGCCTGCGCGGCTTCCAGCATGGTCACGGACGAATCAAACACCATCACCCGGTGCGTCGGTGAGGGAGGATGTTCACCCGCTGCCTGCATCCACGCAGCCCACTCGTCGCGCCGGTAGGAGCGCAGCAGGGTAAACTTCAGGATATCTGCCGGGCTTTTGAGAACTGAGGCTATGTCAGGCGTACAGAGCGGAGACAGCGGCGCAGGGCAAAGGAATTCAGCATCGGTTCCATGCCACGCGCCGCCACCGTAGCGAATGGCGTAATCAAGCCCTTCAGCCGCCGGGTCGACGCGATTGTTATGGGTGGAAAGCTGAAGATCAATATGCGGATAGCAGCGGCGAAAGTCCGCAAGCAGCGAGAATAAAACTCCCGTGGCAAAAGTCCCTACCACACCTATTTTGAGCTTCTCCTGAGCGCGCTGGCTGGCAAAACGATCCAGCATTCCGGCGATGCGATCGAACGAGTCATTCAGCACCGGCAGCAAATTCTCGCCTTCGGTGGTCAACATCAGCCCTCGCGAAACGCGGACAAACAGCTGGCAATTAAGATGCTGCTCCAGCGCCTTTACGTGCTGGCTAATTGCGGAATGGGTGACGTTCAGCTCGATAGCGGCATGCGTAAAACTGAGATGCCTGGCGGCTGCTTCAAACGCCCGCAGGGAATTAAGAGGCAGATAGCTGCGAGTCATGGTCTCGTCCGTTAGAAAAATTAACAGCTAATGCTAAATTTAACCGTTTGTCAGCCATAGTCAAATCCAACAGACTACAGCGGTCTGACGGGCCCGGACACTCCCTTGAACTGCTATTACGGAAGATAACTGATGATGACTAAATCCCTTTGCTGCGCCCTGCTGCTCAGCACCTCCTGCTCGGTATTGGCTGCCCCGATGTCAGAAAAACAGCTGGCTGAGGTGGTGGAACGTACCGTTACGCCGCTGATGAAAGCGCAGGCCATTCCGGGTATGGCGGTGGCGGTGATTTATCAGGGTCAGCCGCACTACTTTACCTTCGGTAAAGCCGATGTTGCGGCGAACAAACCTGTCACCCCACAAACCTTATTCGAGCTGGGTTCTATAAGTAAAACCTTCACCGGCGTACTCGGCGGCGATGCCATTGCTCGCGGTGAAATATCGCTGGGCGATCCGGTGACAAAATACTGGCCTGAGCTGACAGGCAAGCAGTGGCAGGGGATCCGCATGCTGGATCTGGCAACCTATACCGCAGGTGGTTTGCCGTTACAGGTACCGGATGAGGTCACGGATAACGCCTCTCTGCTGCGCTTTTATCAAAACTGGCAGCCGCAGTGGAAGCCGGGCACCACGCGTCTTTATGCCAACGCCAGCATCGGTCTTTTTGGCGCGCTGGCGGTCAAACCTTCCGGCATGAGCTATGAGCAGGCCATAACGATGCGGGTCTTTAAGCCGCTCAAGCTGGACCATACATGGATTAACGTTCCGAAAGCGGAAGAGGCGCATTACGCCTGGGGATACCGCGACGGTAAAGCGGTACACGTTTCGCCAGGAATGCTGGACGCTGAAGCCTATGGCGTAAAAACCAACGTGAAGGATATGGCAAGCTGGGTGATGGTCAACATGAAGCCGGACTCGCTTGAGGATAGTTCACTCAGGAAAGGCATTACCCTGGCGCAGTCTCGCTACTGGCGCGTGGGTGCCATGTATCAGGGGTTAGGCTGGGAAATGCTTAACTGGCCGGTCGATGCCAAAACCGTGGTTGAAGGTAGCGACAATAAGGTGGCGCTGGCACCGTTGCCTGCGAGAGAAGTGAATCCACCGGCGCCCCCGGTCAACGCATCCTGGGTCCATAAAACAGGCTCTACCGGCGGGTTTGGCAGCTACGTGGCATTTATTCCCGAAAAGCAGCTCGGCATTGTGATGCTGGCGAATAAAAGCTATCCGAACCCGGCACGCGTTGAGGCGGCATACCGTATCCTCGACGCGCTGCAGTAAAACATTGCCGGGTGGCGGCTTTGCCTAACCCGGCCTACAAAATTCACGGGGCGACCACCCGGCGAAACACACCGCACAAAAACCACATTTTCCTTGCCGTCATCTACACTTAACAAAAAACAGTAAGGAAACTCCTATGCGCATTCTGCCTGTTATCGCCGCGGTGACAGCCGCGTTTTTAGTGGTTGCCTGCAGTTCCCCTACCCCACCTCCAGGCGTTACCGTCGTCTCGCCTTTTGATGCACAACGCTTCCTTGGAACATGGTATGAAATCGCGCGCCTCGACCATCGGTTTGAGCAGGGCTTAGAGAAGGTCACTGCGAATTACAGCCCGATGGATGATGGCGGTATTCAGGTGATCAACCGGGGCTATAATCCCGATCGGGAGATGTGGCAGCAGTCGATTGGGAAAGCGTACTTCACGGGCGACCCGCGACGGGCCGCGCTCAAAGTCTCTTTCTTCGGCCCGTTTTATGGCGGCTATAACGTGATCGCGCTCGACAGAGAGTACCGTCACGCGCTGGTCTGCGGGCCGGATCGCGACTATTTGTGGATACTTTCCCGCACGCCAACTATTTCGTCAGAAATGAAACAGCAGATGCTGGACGTCGCGACCCGACAAGGGTTTGATGTGTCAAAACTCATCTGGGTAAAACAGCCCCATTAATGGGTGCTGAGCTTCAGCCCAACGATGCCGGCCACAATCAAGGCGAGGCTGGCGATACGCGCCAGACTCGCTGACTCTCCCAGCAGCAGAATGCCGGTGATGGCGGCCCCTACCGCACCAATGCCCGTCCAGACTGCATAAGCCGTTCCCACAGGCAGCGAGCGCATCGCCCAGGATAACAGGACAATACTCACGATCATCGCGGTGACGGTAATGACGCTGGGCGTCAGGCGGGTAAATCCGTGGGTGTACTTGAGACCAATTGCCCATACCACTTCGAGCAGGCCAGCAATAAAAAGAATGATCCAGGACATTTCAGGCTCCTTAACTTAATTCAAGTTGGGGCCGTCCCCGGTGAAAGAAACGCTTACGGGTCGTCCCGTAAGGCAGAGATTACGCCCCATATTGTGGTTAGCGTGCTATTTTTTTTCAATCATTTTTTGCTGAACACGTTAAGGCAAGAAATAGCCGCAGTATGGCGCGTAGTTCCGGCATTTAGCACTCATCCGACTTCTCTATGATGATGTGCTTTCTGATGGCAGGAAGCCAAACCACTAGCCGACTGCGAATAAAATATGTTCAAAATTCTTTTGATTGACCGTTGTCACTTCACCCGCACGGGGTTTGAAGCATGGCTCAATCATTCCGGTTTGTTCCCGGGACACTACGTTGTGACCGGGCTAAATAATCTGTTCCTTGCCAGGGAGCACATTCTGCAATGGAAACCCACGCTGGTCATCGCCGACCTGTACGGCTTCAGGCAGGATATTCATCATTTTCAGCAGCTCTCGTCCTTGCTTAACGCCAGTGAACGATTACCGTTTATTATGCTGCAATCGGGAGAGGACCGCGGTATGACCGACTGGCTCGGACAGTTCCCGGTTTGGTCGTCGCTGTTGAAAAACGCCAGTCTCGAAGAAGTGGCAACGACTATCAACGACGCATTAAACTCGCGCGCCAGCGCTGAAAGGCCAACGGCAGCCGCCCCCTTGCTGACCCGGCAGGAAGAGAAAGTGCTGACATTGTGGATGGACGGGGCAAGCAATCAAAAAATTGCCGCTCACCTGAGTATCAATGGAAAAACGGTCTATACCTACAAACGCAATATCCGCATGAAACTGCATATGGATACGCGTTTTTCTCCGTTCTTATCCCTGCAGGAATCAGAAAGCTGACGGTACGAAACCCGCTGGTCTCGTACCGTATGTTAATTACTGCTGAGCTTTAGTTGCCGCACCAGAGATTGCGCTACCACCTTCAGAAATATCCTGACCGACGCCACGCGTGGTATTACAGGCCGTTAACACTGAAGAAAGTACCAGGACTGAAAAGATCGCTGCAATTGTCTTCTTAACCATAATATCTTCCTTTTATAGCCAAAGTTGTTTTGTGTATAGCAACTTAAGAATAGACAAGATCCCGCCGGTTGACGGAAAAGGAAGCATTTTTAGGAAAATTAGACGAACTTAGCTGGCGGCGTGAGAAATGATATGACCGAGATCCTGGATATCTTGTCCCATCCCACGGGTGGTGTTACAGCCGGAAAGCAATGCGCTGGAAAGCGCTAACAGAAGCAGAATTTTAACGGTACGTTTCATCATCCCTGCCTGCAAAAATCAGGCGCAGCGGGCGCTGCGCCTTCAATCATGACGTAAATTACTTCACGCGGGATACGTATTCGCCGGAGCGGGTATCCACTTTGATCACTTCGCCAGTCTGTACGAACAGTGGAACTTTAACCACTGCGCCGGTAGACAGTTTGGCTGGTTTACCACCGGTACCTGCGGTATCACCTTTCAGACCTGGATCGGTTTCAACGATTTCCAGTTCAACGAAGTTTGGTGGGGTCACAGCGATAGGCTGGCCGTTCCACAGGGTCACGATGCACTCAGCCTGATCCAGCAGCCATTTAGCGCTATCACCTACCGCTTTCTCATCAGCAGACAGCTGTTCGAAAGTGGAGTTGTTCATGAAATGATAGAACTCACCGTCGTTGTACAGATAGGTCAGGTTCATATCAACAACATCAGCGCCTTCAGCGGAGTCAGTAGACTTGAAGGTTTTCTCAACACGGGTACCGGTCAGCAGACGGCGCAGCTTAACGCGTGCGAATGCCTGGCCTTTACCTGGTTTAACGAATTCGCTGGCTTCAACCGCGTACGGTTCGCCGTCCATCATGATTTTAAGACCAGCACGAAAATCGTTGCTATAGTACGTTGCCATAAGGCCCTCTAAATTTGTTAACTGGTAGCTAAGCCACAAAATGGCGCATATTGTAACCCTAAACACCCCGTCCAGAGAAGATTGGTTATCGCAACTTGCCGATGTAATCACCAGTCCTGATGAATTGCTGCGTCTTTTAGACCTCGATCAGCACCCAGAGTTGCTTGCAGGCCGCGAGGCAAAGCGCCTTTTCGCCCTGCGCGTTCCCCGTGCGTTTGTGGTGCGAATGGAGAAAGGCAACCCCGACGATCCGCTATTAAAACAAACACTTACTTCGCAGGATGAGTTTGTCACCGCGCCGGGATACAGCACCGATCCGCTGGAAGAGCAGAACAGCGTGGTGCCGGGTTTACTGCACAAGTATCTCAACCGCGCCCTGCTGCTGGTAAAAGGCGGTTGCGCGGTAAATTGTCGTTATTGCTTCCGTCGGCACTTCCCCTATGCCGAAAACCAGGGCAATAAACGCAACTGGCAGGTCGCGCTGGACTATATCGCCGCCCATCCTGAGCTGGATGAGATTATTTTTTCCGGCGGTGACCCGCTGATGGCAAAAGATCATGAGCTCGACTGGCTGCTGACCCAGCTTGAAGCCATTCCGCACGTTAAGCGCCTGCGTATTCACAGCCGTTTACCGATTGTCATTCCGGCACGTGTCACTGACGGCCTGGTGTCACGCCTGGAGCAGTCAAGATTGCAGGTGCTGCTGGTGAACCATATCAACCACGCGAACGAAATTGACGATGACTTTCGCGCGGCGATGGCGCGTCTGCGTAAAGCGGGCGTGACGCTGCTGAACCAGAGCGTGCTGCTGCGCGACGTGAACGACAGCGCCCGTGTGCTGGCTGACCTGAGCAATGCCCTTTTTGATGCGGGCGTGATGCCCTATTACCTGCACGTGCTGGATCGCGTTCAGGGCGCGGCCCATTTCATGGTGACGGATGAAGAAGCCCGGCAGATTATGCGCGAACTGTTAACGCTGGTTTCAGGCTATATGGTGCCGAAGCTGGCACGCGAGATTGGCGGAGAGCCGAGCAAGACGCCGCTGGATTTGCAGCTGCGGCAGTGCTAGTTTCCCCGCACCCTAACCCTCTCCCACAGGGAGAGGGAAAAAGGCCATCAGTTCGGGCACTTGTAGACCTGGCCGTTCATCTGGCTGGCGGTCGGCACAAAGCTGGACAGCATACTCTGCGTTGGGCTGCTCACGCCGTAAATCACGTTACCGCCCATTGCCGCAGCCTGGTTACGCAGGGCATTCGCCGCACCGCGCATTGAGCCACCTTCCTCGCCATGCTGACCTGACATCCAGTTACTTTGCTCACCGGTAGCCGTGCCTAACAGCTGGCATTCACTGCCAGGCTTATCTTCCACAAAGCGAACACCCTGGCCCGCTGCCGACAGCTCATTGCTGGAGCTACAACCCGCCAGCAGCAATGCTGCCCCTACAATCCCTGCACAGACTTTTACGCGCATGTTATTCCTCGTTTTCAATAAGCTGGACAGTAGTTGTCCGTGTGTAAATCTTATACCTAAAAGATGACCAAAAGAAAAACCCCCGAGCATTTCTGCCCGGGGGTTTTTCACATTCTACGACGTAGAACGCACGATTACATCATGCCGCCCATACCGCCCATGCCGCCCATGCCAGCAGCACCTAAGTCTGGTGCATCGCCTTTAGGCATATCGGTGACCATGCACTCGGTGGTGATCATCAGGCCAGCGACAGATGCCGCGTACTGCAGAGCAGAACGGGTCACTTTCGTTGGATCCAGGATACCGAAGTCGATCATGTTGCCGTATTCTTCAGTTGCTGCGTTGTAACCGTAGTTACCTTCGCCCGCTTTCACGTTGTTCGCAACCACAGATGGCTCTTCACCGGCGTTAGAAACGATCTGACGCAGAGGAGCTTCCATTGCGCGCAGCGCAACTTTGATACCCACGTTCTGATCTTCGTTCTGTGCGGTCAGGCCTGCCAGTTTAGCGGCAACACGCACCAGCGCAACACCACCACCAGCAACCACGCCTTCTTCTACCGCAGCACGGGTCGCGTGCAGAGCATCGTCAACGCGTGCTTTTTTCTCTTTCATTTCAACTTCGGTCGCTGCACCGACTTTGATAACCGCAACGCCGCCAGCCAGTTTCGCTACGCGCTCCTGCAGTTTTTCACGGTCGTAATCGGAAGTCGCTTCTTCGATCTGCTTACGGATCTGACCCACGCGGCCCTGAATAGCGGCTTCTTCACCCACACCGTCGATGATGGTGGTGGTGTCTTTGTTGATCACAACGCGTTTCGCCTGGCCCAGGTCTTCCAGGGTCGCTTTTTCCAGCTCCATACCGATCTCTTCAGAGATCACGGTACCGCCGGTCAGGGTAGCGATATCCTGCAGCATCGCTTTACGGCGATCGCCGAAGCCAGGTGCTTTAACCGCAGCCACTTTCACGATGCCGCGCATGGTGTTAACCACCAGGGTCGCCAGCGCTTCGCCTTCAACGTCTTCAGCGATGATAACCAGAGGCTTGCCTGCTTTCGCAACGGCTTCCAGTACTGGCAGCATTTCGCGGATGTTGGAGATTTTCTTGTCAGCCAGCAGGATGAACGGGCTTTCCAGCTCAACAGCGCCAGTCTCTGGCTTGTTGATGAAGTATGGGGACAGGTAACCGCGGTCGAACTGCATACCTTCAACCACATCCAGTTCGTCTTCCAGACCGGTACCATCTTCAACGGTGATCACGCCTTCTTTACCGACTTTGTCCATCGCTTCAGCGATCAGTTTACCTACGGTTTCGTCGGAGTTAGCGGAGATAGTACCAACCTGAGCAATGGCTTTAGAGTCAGAGCACGGTACGGACAGCGCTTTCAGCTCTTCAACAGCGGAGGCGACAGCTTTGTCGATACCACGTTTCAGATCCATTGGGTTCATGCCCGCAGCAACGGCTTTCAGACCTTCGGTGATGATTGCCTGCGCCAGTACGGTCGCGGTAGTGGTGCCGTCACCTGCAGCGTCGTTCGCTTTAGAGGCAACTTCTTTCACCATCTGCGCGCCCATGTTTTCGAACTTGTCTTCCAGCTCAATTTCACGTGCTACAGAAACACCATCTTTGGTGATGGTTGGCGCGCCGAAGGATTTATCCAGCACTACGTTGCGGCCTTTCGGGCCCAGAGTCACTTTAACTGCATCTGCCAGTACGTTTACGCCGCGGAGCATTTTTACACGAGCGTCGTTACCGAATTTTACGTCTTTAGCTGCCATGTTCTTATTTCCTCAAATTCTCGTGCGTAAATTACGCTTCAACAATTGCCAGAATGTCGCTCTCGGACATGATCAACACTTCTTCATTGTCGATCTTCTCGGATTTCACGCCGTAGCCATCGTTGAAAATTACGATGTCACCAACTTTAACGTCCAGTGGCTGCACAGTTCCGTTTTCCAGGATGCGGCCCTTACCGACAGCGATGATTTCGCCACGCGTTGATTTGGCTGCTGCAGAACCGGTCAGAACGATGCCGCCAGCAGACTTGGTTTCAACTTCTTTACGTTTGACGATCACACGATCATGTAACGGACGAATACTCATTGATAGCTCTCCTTTGAGAAAGTCATTATCAGTTATGGATGACGCCGGCCCGCATGCGGTTTTCCGACTAGTGCCCTGAGAGATGGGGATAGCTTTTTCCCCCTTCAAGGGGGAGTCGAAAAAAAAATTTGCGAAAGTGTTACCATCGCCTCTCTTTTGGTACTGGCAGGGCGATGTGAATGAGTGGACTCAAGCAGGAGCTGGGGC
The DNA here is from genome assembly GCF_057536195.1 of Enterobacter sp. C3_dUdeg. Classification (NCBI taxonomy): domain Bacteria; kingdom Pseudomonadati; phylum Pseudomonadota; class Gammaproteobacteria; order Enterobacterales; family Enterobacteriaceae; genus Enterobacter; species Enterobacter sp. C3_dUdeg. The sequence continues at coordinate 9,340 of NZ_BAAKFX010000019.1, read as the reverse complement.
TGGCGCAGGGCGTCGGACTGCTCTCAACCTCCTTGTTAGGTACGGGCGTGTTTGCCGTACCCGCACTGGCGGCGCTGGTGGCTGGAAATAACAGCCTGTGGGCGTGGCCGGCGCTGATTGTATTGGTTTTCCCGATAGCCATTGTGTTTGCCATCCTGGGGCGGCATTTCCCCAGCGCGGGCGGCGTGGCGCACTTTGTCGGACTGGCCTTTGGCCCGCGGCTGCAGCGTGTTACCGGCTGGCTGTTTCTCTCCGTCATTCCGGTTGGCCTTCCTGCGGCGTTGCATATTGCGACCGGCTTTGGTCAGGCGCTATTTGGCTGGCATAACGAGCAGTTATTGCTGGCCGAGCTGGGTACGCTGGCGATCGTCTGGTGGGTGGGCTCTCGCGGCGCCAGCTCCAGCGCCAACCTGCAGACGCTGGTTGCGGTGCTGATTGTCGCGCTCATTGTCGCAATATGGTGGGCGGGCGATATCACAATCAAGGAAATTCCCTTCCCGGCACTGACCGACGTCGACCATTCCCAGCTTTTCGCCGCGCTCTCCGTCATGTTCTGGTGTTTTGTCGGCCTGGAAGCCTTTGCCCATCTGGCCTCTGAATTTAAGCAGCCTGAACGCGATTTCCCCCGCGCGCTGATGATAGGCCTGCTGCTTGCTGGCACGGTCTATTGGGCGTGTACCGTGCTGGTCTTACACTTCCACGCGTTCGGAGCGGATCTCGCCGCCGCGGCATCGCTGCCGGGTATCGTGGTGGAACTGTTCGGCGTGAAGGCGCTATGGATCGCCTGTGTCATCGGCTATCTCGCCTGTTTTGCCAGCCTCAATATTTATATCCAGAGCTTTGCCCGGCTGGTGTGGTCGCAGGCGCTCGACAAACCTGAGAATCGCCTCGCACGCCTGTCTAAACGCCAGCTTCCGCTGAATGCTCTGAATGCCGTACTGGGCTGCTGCGTGGTGAGCACGCTGTGTATTTACGCACTGAAGATCAATCTGGACGCGCTGATCGTCTACGCCAACGGCATTTTCATCATGATCTACCTGCTGTGCATGCTGGCGGGATGTTGTTTGCTGAAAGGTCGCTATAAAGCTCTGGCGGTCGTCGGGGGTTTGCTTTGCCTGCTGTTGCTGGCGATGGTGGGATGGAAGAGTCTGTACGCGATTGTCATGCTGGCAGGGCTATGGGTGTTTTTGCCGAAGCGCGGTGCGCTCCCGGAGGCCCGGTAGGCGAAGCGCCACCGGGCAACAAAATCACCGATCGTCTTTATGATCTAAACGGTCGTGCTGTTCATCCTTACGCTGATACTCCCCTTCAAAGGTATCGCCCGGCCCGGTGCTGAACCCGCCCCCCGGCATACGGCTAAAGCGCAGATGCGGCAGCAGCTTCATGGTCAGGTGTTTTTGCACCGGCGGCAGAAGCAGCAGAAGGCCAAGGAAGTCAGTGAAGAACCCCGGCAGGATCAGCAGCAGCCCCGCAATAATCAACGACACGCTTTTGATCATCTCTTCCGCCGGGCTTTCCCCTGCAGCCATCTTCTGCTGCATTATCAGGAAATTTTTGAAACCCTGATTGCGCACCAGCGACATGCCGATGACGGAGGTGAAAATCACCAGAATCAGCGTCAGCAGGACGCCCAGCACATGGGCTACCTGGATGAAAATGGAAATCTCAATGTAAACATAGAGAAAGAAAGCAATAAACGGTATCCAGCGCACTGGCATCTCCTGTGTGGCAGAGGCCATCGGGCCCCTGTCTGAATGTGTTCGCGACGCGCGTTTGTATGAAATGGTGACGGTTAGCGAAAATTCAATCAGTTTGCACGGATATTTTTTTTGGAAATTATAAAGCGGTGACCCATTTCACAGATTAATAATTATCATGGAATCGGCTCGATAATAAGTGATCCAGCTTACGGCAATTCGCTATCATCAGCATATGATCTCGAACATCTGGCTGATTGAGGGAATAATCGTCGGCCAGAAAATATTCAAAACCACATAAATACTGTGTGTTTAGTACAATCCATCGGCAGCTTGAAAAGAAGGTTCACATGTTAAACAACATTCGTATCGAAGAAGACTTGTTGGGTACCAGGGAAGTTCCAGCGGATGCCTACTACGGTGTCCACACTCTGAGAGCGATTGAAAACTTCTACATCAGCAACAGCAAAATCAGCGACATCCCTGAGTTTGTCCGTGGCATGGTGATGGTGAAGAAAGCCGCAGCACTGGCCAACAAAGAGCTGCAAACCATTCCTAAAAGCGCGGCAAATGCGATTATCGCAGCCTGCGATGAAGTGCTGAACAACGGCAAATGCATGGACCAGTTCCCGGTTGACGTCTATCAGGGCGGCGCGGGCACCTCCGTCAACATGAATACCAACGAAGTACTGGCAAACATTGGCCTGGAGCTGATGGGTCACCAGAAAGGTGAATACCAGTACCTGAACCCGAACGACCACGTAAACAAATGCCAGTCTACCAACGACGCCTACCCTACCGGCTTCCGTATCGCGGTGTATGCCTCTGTGGTGAAACTGGTGGATGCGATCAACCAGCTGGGTGATGGCTTCCAGCGTAAAGCGGTTGAGTTCCAGGACATCCTGAAAATGGGTCGTACCCAGCTGCAGGACGCGGTGCCGATGACGCTCGGCCAGGAATTCCACGCGTTTAACGTACTGCTGAACGAAGAGACCAAAAACCTGCTGCGCACCTCCGAGCTGCTGCTGGAAGTGAACCTGGGCGCCACCGCCATCGGTACGCGTCTGAACACCCCGGATGGCTATCAGCAGCTGGCGGTACAGAAGCTGGCTGAAGTCTCTAACCTGCCGGTTGTGCCTGCAGAAGACCTGATTGAAGCCACCTCCGACTGCGGCGCCTACGTCATGGTACACAGCGCCCTGAAACGTCTGGCGGTAAAACTGTCCAAAATCTGTAACGACCTGCGCCTGCTCTCTTCCGGTCCGCGCGCTGGCCTGAATGAAATCAACCTGCCAGAGCTGCAGGCCGGTTCATCCATCATGCCAGCCAAGGTGAACCCGGTAGTGCCAGAAGTGGTGAACCAGGTTTGCTTCAAAGTCATCGGTAACGATACGACCGTGACCATGGCCTCGGAAGCGGGTCAGCTGCAGCTGAACGTGATGGAGCCAGTGATTGGTCAGGCGATGTTTGAATCTATCCACATCCTGACGAACGCCTGCTACAACCTGCTGGAAAAATGCATTAACGGCATCACGGCGAATAAAGAAGTCTGTGAGGGTTATGTCTATAACTCCATCGGGATCGTCACCTACCTCAACCCGTTCATCGGTCACCACAACGGTGATATCGTCGGTAAGATTTGCGCCGAAACCGGTAAGAGCGTACGTGAAGTGGTGCTGGAGCGCGGGCTGTTGACCGAAGCTGAGCTGGACGATATCTTCTCGGCCCAGAACCTGATGCACCCGGCATATAAAGCAAAACGATATACCGATGAAAGCGAACAGTAACCGTTCAGGCTAGGCTTCTTAAGGCACGTCACTTGTGACGTGCCTTTTTTCTTTTTAGGCGTTACCAAAATACAACAATTCAATATCAACTTGTTAATAAGCAAGGCAGGTCCTTATGTTTGGAGCAGAACTCGTCATCGTCTTGTTGGCGATTTATTTGGGAGCAAGACTCGGGGGTATCGGCATTGGTTTTGCCGGCGGTCTCGGGGTGCTCGTTCTTACCCTTATCTTTCAGATTAAACCCGGCGCAATCCCGTTCGACGTTATCGAAATCATCATGGCAGTTATTGCCGCTATCGCCGCCATGCAGGTGGCAGGCGGTATGGACTACCTGGTAAGCCTGGCGGAGCGTATGCTGCGCCGCCATCCAAAATACATTACCTTCCTTGCCCCGCTGGTGACCTGGTTTATGACCATTCTCGCCGGTACGGGCCACACCGCCTTCTCTACGCTGCCGGTGATTACCGAAGTGGCGAAAGAGCAGGGTATCCGTCCGTCTCGTCCGCTCTCTATTGCCGTCGTCGCGTCCCAGATTGCGATTACCGCCTCGCCGATTTCCGCTGCGGTGGTCTTCTTCGCCGGTATTCTGGAGCCGATGGGCGTGAGCTACCTGACGCTGCTGGCGATCTGTATCCCGGTGACGCTGATCGCGGTGATGATTACTGCCGTGCTGTGTAACTTCCTCGGCGCCGAACTGAAAGACGATCCGGTTTACCAGGAACGCCTCGCCAAGGGTGAAGTGAGACTGCGCGGCAGTCAGGTCTTCGAGCTGAAGCCGCACGCAAAGCGCTCCGTGCTGCTGTTCCTGATCGGTATTGTCGCGGTGATGTTCTACGCGACCGCCATCAGCGACACCGTGGGCCTGATCCAGAACCCTGTCCTGCCGCGTAACGAAGCGATTGTAGTGTTTATGCTGACCATCGCGACGCTGATTAGCATCACCTGTAAAATCGACACCAGCGAAGTGCTGAACGCCAGCACCTTTAAATCAGGTATGAGCGCCTGCGTATGCGTATTGGGCGTGGCGTGGCTCGGTGATACCTTCGTGAAAGCGCACATCAGCGACATTCAGACCGTCGCTGGCGACCTGCTGCACAACTACCCGTGGCTGCTGGCGGTGGTGCTGTTCTTTGCCGCTACCCTGCTTTACTCCCAGGCGGCGACCACCAAAGCGCTGATGCCTGCGGCACTGATGCTGGGCGTGACGCCACTGACGGCGATTGCCTCTTTCGCGGCGGTTTCTGCCCTGTTCGTTCTGCCAACTTACCCAACCCTGCTGGCGGCGGTGGAGATGGACGACACCGGCTCAACCCGTATCGGTAAGTATGTGTTTAACCACGCGTTCCTGATCCCGGGCGTGGTCGCCATTTCACTTTGCGTGATCCTCGGCTTTATCATTGGCGGCGTGGTGCTGTAAACGGTGAGTGGTTGTAAAAATAGTTAAAATCGGGCCGCACTGCGGCCCGTTTCATTAATGACCAACCGCCTTGCGTGATATAGTGAAGCCTTTCGTGATGAGGAGGTCGACTTGTGAACACGCCTGATGCTGTTGTCGTACTGTGTACCGCCCCTGATGAAGCCTCTGCCCAGGATCTCGCCGCCAAAGTGCTGGCCGAAAAACTGGCCGCCTGCGTGACGCTCCTCCCCGGTGCCACCTCCCTTTATTACTGGGAAGGCAAGCTGGAGCAAGAGTACGAAGTCCAGATGTTGCTCAAAACCAATCTGGCGAATCAGCAGGCTCTCCTGGACTGCCTCAAATCTCATCATCCTTACCAAACCCCGGAGCTGCTGGTATTGCCAGTGGTCCACGGCGATAACGACTATCTCTCATGGCTCAACGCTTCCTTACGCTGATCCTGCTGCTGTGCAGCACGTCAGCTTTTGCCGGGTTGTTTGACGCGCCCGGCCGTTCGAACTTTATTCCTGCCGACCAGGCGTTTGTTTTCGATTTTCAGCAGAACCAGCACGATCTGACGCTCACCTGGCAGGTGAAAGAGGGCTATTACCTCTATCGCAAGCAGGTGAGCATTACCCCTGCCCAGGCAAACGTGGCCGCATTACAATTACCCGCTGGCGAATGGCACGAGGACGAGTTCTACGGTAAGAGTGAAATCTACCGCCAGCGCCTGAGCGTGCCCGTTACGGTGAATCAGGCCGATAAAGGCGCGACGCTGACGGTGACCTACCAGGGATGCGCGGACGCGGGATTCTGCTATCCACCGGAAACGAAAGTCGTGCCGCTCAGCGAAGTGAAAGCGTCTGCTGCTGTAACGCCGGTCCCCTCGGTTGAGAAAACCAACGACAGCGCTGACCTTCCGTTCTCAGCGCTGTGGGCGTTACTGATTGGTATCGGCATTGCCTTTACGCCGTGCGTGTTGCCGATGTATCCGCTCATCTCCGGCATCGTGCTGGGCGGCAAACAGCGTCTTTCTACCGCCCGCGCGCTGCTGCTGGCTTTTATATACGTGCAGGGAATGGCGCTAACCTACACAGCCCTTGGCCTTGTGGTTGCCGCTGCCGGGTTACAGTTCCAGGCGGCACTCCAGCACCCTTATGTTCTCATTGGCCTGTCAGCGGTGTTTATCCTGTTGGCGCTGTCAATGTTTGGCCTGTTCACGCTACAGCTGCCCTCTTCGCTGCAAACGCGCTTAACACTGATGAGCAACCGTCAGCAGGGCGGCTCCGCAGGCGGCGTGTTCGCGATGGGTGCCATTGCCGGGCTGATTTGCTCTCCCTGCACTACCGCACCGCTGAGCGCTATCCTGCTGTACATCGCCCAGAGCGGTAACATGTGGCTCGGCGGGGGTACGCTGTACCTCTACGCGCTCGGCATGGGTCTGCCGCTGATTCTGGTCACGGTTTTCGGCAATCGACTTCTGCCGAAGAGCGGCCCGTGGATGGAGACGGTGAAAACCGCATTTGGTTTTGTCATCCTCGCGCTGCCGGTGTTCCTTCTTGAGCGTATCATCGGCGACGCCTGGGGTCTGCGCCTGTGGGCGATGCTCGGCGTAGCATTCTTTGCCTGGGCGTTTATCGTCAGCCTGGGGGCGAAGAAGCCATGGATGCGCCTGGTGCAAATCCTGCTGCTGGCTGCCGCGCTGGTGAGCGTACGCCCTCTGCAGGACTGGGCGTTCGGCACACCGGTGAGTCAGACCCAGGCGCATCTGCACTTTACCCAGATAAAAAACGTGGATGAACTTAACAGCGCACTGGCAGAGGCGAAAGGCAAACCGGTGATGCTCGATCTCTATGCCGACTGGTGTGTCGCCTGCAAAGAGTTTGAAAAATATACTTTTAGCGACCCACAGGTGCAAAGCGCCCTGAAAGAGACCGTTTTGCTCCAGGCTAACGTGACCGCCAATAATGCGCAGGATAAGGCTCTGCTGAAGCAGCTTAACGTACTCGGGCTGCCAACCATTCTGTTCTTCAATCAACAGGGACATGAGCAGCCAGAACAGCGTGTAACCGGGTTTATGGATGCTGCGGCATTTAGCGCGCATTTGCGCAATCGCCAACCGTAAACAACACTTTAAGCGGGACAAACCGTTGGGAATAGCGGAGGAGATAACCGTGCAACGTGAAGACGTACTGGGACAAGCCCTGCAACTACTTGAGATTCAAGGGATCGCCAGCACTACGCTTGAGATGGTAGCCGACCGTATCGATTATCCCCTGGATGAACTTAAGCGCTTCTGGCCAGATAAAGAGGCGCTACTCTATGACGCCCTGCGCTATCTCAGCCAGCAGGTTGATATCTGGCGCAGACAACTGATGCTGAATGAAGAACTGACCGCGGAGCAAAAGCTGCTGGCGCGCTATACCGCCCTGACGGAATGCGTCAGCAACAACCGCTACCCGGGTTGTCTGTTCATCGCCGCCTGCACTTATTTTCCTGACCCTGGCCATCCTATTCACCAGTTGGCGGATCAGCAAAAACGGGCGGCGCATGACTTTACCCACGAGCTGCTGACCACGCTGGAAGTCGATGACCCTGCGATGGTGGCTAAACAGATGGAGCTGGTGCTGGAAGGTTGCCTCAGCCGCATGCTGGTGAACCGTAGCCAGGCCGATGTGGATACGGCGCACCGCCTGGCGGAAGATATTCTACGCTTTGCCCAATGCAGAATGGGTGGAGCGCTGACCTAAGCCAGCATGCCCGCCCAGGCGGAGACGAGCAGACACAGCGCCATCAGGCGCTGAAACCGCACCATCGCCACGGTGGTGCGAAAAATTCGGTTCACCGCTTTACCCAACCACGCCCAGCACATCAAACAGGCTATCGAGATCAGCAGAAACCATAGCGCCATTAGCGCAATATCCCGCAATGCATGATCGCCAGTTGGGGCAAACAGGCTGACGACGGCCAGCGCCATCATCCAGGTTTTGGGGTTCACAACCTGCAGCAGCGCCGCCGCCCGAGCGGTGAATCGAATACGGTTCTCAGCGGAGAGACGGGCAGCCGGGGCGCGAAACAGCTGCCAGCTCAACCAGCTTAGCCACAGCACGCCTGTCCAGCTCATTATCTGACGTATCAGAGGATACTGACGCAGCACTTCCCCTGCGCCCGTGCCTGATACCAGCACAATCGCACTGGCCGCGATACATCCGCCCAAAATAGCAGGTACGGTATTTTTTACGCCAAAGTGCTGGCTGTTCGTCAGCACGAGAATATTGGTCGGCCCCGGCGTAATGGAGGCGACAAATGCGAACAACAGAAAGGGTATCAAACTCACGGGTGGCTCCTTTTTATTAGAGCCATGAATGTGCCGTTATTTTTTGGAAACGTCTGGAAGGTTTGTGCACAACCGTCGGTAGTGTGCAGGAGAGATACGGTAAGCACGCTGAAACCAACGTCCCAGATGGCTTTGATCGGCAAAACCCACTGTTCCAGCCACATCAGCGGGCTGGTCGCCACGCGCCAGCAGCTGTCGGGCCTTTGCCAGACGCAGCTGAATAAGCCATGCGTGTGGCGCCAGGTTGAACTCGCGCTTAAAACAGCGCGTCAGGGTAAAGCGATCCGTGCCCGTCTCGCGCGCAAGGTCTGACAGCCCTACGTTCTCGCCGATATGAGCAAAGAGATAGTCGCGCGCACGGTGCGCCACGGCAGCGCTTTGTAACTGCGACGGCAGTTTTTTACGCCAGTGGCAGTGGGCGGTGATCCGGGAGAGCAGATTATCCATTGTGCTCTGCTGAACGATTTTCATCTCGTCATTATGCAGGGTGGAAAATGTCTCACCGATAGCACGCACCAGCTGCGGCTCCCGCGTCAACGTTTGGGCAAAGTGGAGTGAATAACTCCCGGGAGTAGATTCGTAAAGCCCTTGTAGCGCACGGGTAAGCCAGCGCTCATCCAGATAGAAGGTCAAATAGGTAAAGCCGCCCTCTACAGGCGCATCACCGTCGTGGATCTCGCCAGGTTCGAGGAGAAATGCGTCGCCCGGCTGGCTACGATGACGCTCACGGCGGCAGTGAAACTGCTGCATGCCGGAGAGGGTTATCCCTACCAGATAGCTATCGTGCCAGTGCGGATCAAAGGCATGCCCTTCGAAATGCGCTTTAATCGTCTCAATACCCGTATCTGCATGCTGACGCAGTTCAAGCCAGTCATTCGCCATACTGTCCTCCTCTTGCTATCAGCATTGCCGTATTACGCTGGTTGTGTCTGGAAGATTTGTGCATTTTCACGGCGAAAGCGGACAGATTGCCGCAAACTTAAGCAGTTGAACAGCTTTTCCCGAAATAATGTTGACGATCGAGCGTGATTGCGGTTTAATGCGCTCCGTTGCCCGGATAGCTCAGTCGGTAGAGCAGGGGATTGAAAATCCCCGTGTCCTTGGTTCGATTCCGAGTCCGGGC
>NZ_BAAKFX010000018.1:0-64918 GCF_057536195.1 Enterobacter sp. C3_dUdeg | reverse complement strand
GCGGGGTGGAGCAGCCTGGTAGCTCGTCGGGCTCATAACCCGAAGGTCGTCGGTTCAAATCCGGCCCCCGCAACCAACACTTCTAAAACAATAAACACCCTTAAGGGTGTTTTTTTGTATCTGTCGTTTGTGCATTTGCCGGGCATTTACCCGGCTGAAAGCGTTATCCGCGTCGCGCCAGCGTCGCCCCGTCAGAGAAATATGCCCGTATCCCCGCCAGAATCGACTCCGCAACCTCCTGCTGGAATTTTGCCGTCTTGAGCTTACGCTCCTCTTCGACGTTACTGATAAAGGCGGTTTCAACCAGGATGGACGGGATATCCGGTGCCTTGAGTACCGCAAACCCGGCCTGTTCAACGCTGTTTTTATGCAGCTTATTGATGTTCCCCAGCTTGCCCAGCACCGCTTTACCAAACTTCAGACTGTCGTTAATGGTCAGCGACTGCACCATATCGAACATGGTGTGGTCGACGTAGCGGTCGCCGCTTTTGCTCACGCCACCAATCAGGTCAGAGGCGTTCTGGCTGTCAGCCAGGAATCTTGCTGCGGTACTGGTCGCGCCTTTGGTTGAGAGCGCAAACACCGAAGAGCCGCTTGGCTGGCGGCTGGTGAAGGCATCCGCATGGATCGACACGAACAAATCGGCGCGCTGCTTCTGCGCTTTCGCCACCCGGACCTTCAGCGGAATAAAGATATCTTCATTGCGCGTCATATAGGCGCGCATATTGCCTTCTTTATCAATCAACGCCTTCAGGCGACGTGCAATTTGCAGCACCACGTCTTTTTCACGCGTGCGGTATTTCCCCACCGCGCCGGAGTCTTCTCCGCCGTGGCCGGGATCGAGCATGATCACAATCGGACGATCGCGCCCTGCTTTTCCGGGCTGCGGGCCGCTTTGCGCAGGCGGTACCTGACGCTGCAAATCGCCCTTGTTGTAATCCTCCAGCAACGCAAGTAGCGGATCCTGGATATCCGTTGCGTTGGCCGGGTAGAGATCCATCACCAGGCGCTCTTTAAACGTCGCGACGGGCGCCAGGGCGAACAGCTGCGGCTTAACGTTCTGTTTAAGCTCAAACACCATGCGCACGGTTTGCGGATCAAACTGCCCGACGCGCGCCGATTTAATAAACGGATCGTCGCCGCGGATCTGCGCCGCCATCCCTTTCAGCACGGAGTTGAGGTTAACGCCTTCGAGATCCACCACCACGCGTTCCGGGTTGCTGAGGGCAAATTGCTTATATTTCAGCACGCGATTGGATTCGACCGTCACGCGCGTATAGGTCGACGACGGCCAGACGCGCACCGCCACCACCTGACTCGTGGCGGCAAGACCGACCTGACTGACGCTAAGCAACCACATTGCCCCGGCCCCTTTTAACAAACGGCGGCGGCTTATTGCTGAATTGGATCCCGACATGCTTCTCCCGAGCAAGAACACTGACTGATATACAAAATGTCCAAATTGACCGAAAACTTTAACGAATGACGCATAAACTGTCATCTATAAAAGGGTAAACAATCATACGCTAACGCACGGATTACTTACCAATTTCTGTGGGTCGCGGAAAATTTGCGCTTGCACACGCGGCCACAATCGAATAAAAATACAGAAATTACGAATAAACATTCATTAAGGGTTGTGCCATGGTGAAGGAACGTAGAACCGAACTGGTCCAGGGATTCCGCCATTCTGTTCCCTATATCAACGCCCATCGGGGAAAAACGTTTGTCATCATGCTTGGCGGCGAAGCCATTGAGCATGAAAATTTTTCCAGCATCGTCAATGACATTGGCCTGCTGCACAGCCTCGGGATCCGCCTGGTGGTGGTTTATGGCGCGCGTCCGCAGATCGACGCCAACCTGGCCGCTCACCACCACGAGCCGATTTACCATAAACATACCCGCGTCACCGATGCCAAAACCCTGGAGCTGGTGAAACAGGCGGCGGGTCTGCTGCAGCTGGATATTACCGCGCGTCTCTCCATGAGCCTGAACAATACGCCGCTGCAGGGCGCGCATATCAACGTCGTGAGCGGCAACTTTATCATTGCCCAGCCGCTCGGCGTGGACGATGGCGTGGATTACTGCCACAGCGGCCGTATCCGTCGTATTGATGAAGAAGCTATTCACCGCCAGCTGGACAGCGGTGCCATCGTGCTGATGGGCCCGGTCGCCGTTTCCGTGACCGGCGAAAGCTTTAACCTGACGTCCGAAGAGATTGCCACGCAGCTGGCGATCAAGCTGAAGGCGGAAAAAATGATTGGGTTCTGCTCCTCCCAGGGCGTCGTGGACGCTGAAGGAACAATCGTACCAGAACTCTTCCCGAATGAAGCCCAGGCCCGCGTGGAAGCGCTGGAAGCCGAAGGCGATTACCACTCCGGCACCGTCCGCTTCCTGCGTGGCGCCGTGAAGGCCTGCCGCAGCGGCGTGCGCCGCAGCCACCTGATCAGCTATCAGGAAGACGGGGCTCTGCTGCAGGAGCTGTTCTCCCGCGACGGTATTGGTACGCAGATTGTGATGGAGAGTGCGGAGCAGATCCGCCGCGCCACCATCAATGACATCGGCGGCATTCTGGAGCTGATCCGCCCGCTGGAACAGCAGGGCATTCTGGTACGTCGCTCACGCGAACAGCTGGAGATGGAGATCGATAAATTCACCATTATTCAGCGCGATAACCTGACCATTGCCTGCGCCGCACTCTATCCGTTCCCGGAAGAGAAGATCGGTGAAATGGCCTGCGTGGCGGTGCATCCTGATTACCGTAGCTCTTCACGCGGCGAAATGCTGCTTGAACGCGTGGCGGCACAGGCGCGCCAGATGGGGCTGAGCAAGCTGTTCGTCCTGACGACGCGCAGCATTCACTGGTTCCAGGAGCGCGGATTCACGCCGGTGGATATCGATTCTCTGCCGGAAACGAAGAAAGAGATGTACAACTATCAGCGTCGTTCAAAGGTGCTGATGGCTGACCTGGGATAATACAACGCTTGCCGGGTCGCGCTGCGCGTACCCGGCCTGCATGTCTGGCGTTGTTCAGAGTGACTCAAATATCGCGCCCAGTCCGCTTCGGCGTTCCGTTCGGGTGGCGATCGCCTGCACCAGCACCCGTTCATCGGCATACAGCGACAGACGCTGACGCGCGCGCGTAATGGCGGTATAGATCAGCTCGCGGGTAACGACGGGTGAAAGCTGCGTGGGCAGGATCAGCGCCGCATGGTTAAACTCGGAGCCCTGGGATTTATGCACCGTCATCGCCCAGGCGGTTTCATGCTCGGGCAAACGACTGGGCTGGAAGGACTTCACGCTCCCGTCCGGCATCTGGAACCAGACGCGCAGGCCCTGACCGCAGTCGAGCGCAATCCCGATATCCCCATTAAACAATCCCAGCGCGCTGTCGTTGCGGGAGATCATCACCGGTCGCCCTTCATACCAGCGCGAGTGCTGGGTACGGTTAATTTTGCGTTTTTGCGCCAGCAGCTGTTCCAGCCTGTCGTTCAAACCCCGGACGCCAAAGGGGCCTTCCCTCAGCGCACAGAGCAGCTGGTATTCGCCAAACGCAGCAATGACCTGCTCCGGCGTACTTTGCTGTTGTACGCCCGTCAGAAAGTGCTGATACCCCTGCAGGGCGTCGTCCAGCATCGCCTGATACTCTTCCCCACTTTGCAGCGATTTTTTCTCAATATCCGTAAAGGTACCGTCAAATACCGCTGTGGTGGTGCGCCGGTCGCCCCGGTTCACCGCCGCCGCAAGCTGGCCGATGCCAGAGTCGCTGCCGAAACGGTAGCTTTTTTGCAGCAGACACAGGCTGTCGCGCAGCGCCCCTGCAAGCGAATGGTTTTCAGACGTGAGCGAACATCCGGTGAGACGGGCCAGCTCCTGCGCGCGTTCCGCGGTATATCCCAGGCTGGCATAGGTGCAGATATCCCCCAATACGGCTCCCGCCTCTACGGAGGCAAGCTGATCGCGATCGCCGAGGAAAATGACGCGCGCGTGCGGCGGTAGCGCATCGATCAAACGCGACATCATCGTCAGGTCAATCATCGACGCTTCATCCACGACCAGCACGTCAAGGTGCAGTGGGTTACCGGCATGATAGCGCAGACGCTGGCTACCCGGCTGTGCGCCAAGCAAACGGTGCAGCGTGCTCGCTTCATTGGGGAAAAGCGCAAGCTGCTCCCCGGTTAGCGGCAGTTTTTGCAGCGCGCCGCCTAACGACTCCGTGAGACGTGCCGCCGCTTTACCGGTGGGGGCCGCCAGGCGAATACGGCACTTTTTCTCACCCGATAGCTGAATCAGCGCGGCAAGCAGTTTTGCCACAGTGGTCGTTTTCCCGGTGCCCGGGCCGCCAGAAATCACCGAGATCCGTCGCGTTAAGGCCACGGCTGCCGCCACTTTTTGCCAGTCTGTCGCGTCGTCAGAGGTAAACAGCGTATCCAGCGTTTGCCGGAGCTGCGCTTCATCGCAGGGAAGCGGGGCGTTGGTCTCGCTGAAGAAGCGCACTACCGTCAGTTCGTTACGCCACAGCCGGTTAAGATACAAACGCTCGCCGACAAGGATCATTGGCGTCCCGGTATCGGCTCCGCTCACGGCAGGCGAGCCGAGTAATATCTCCTGCCAGTCCACTGCGTCCCCCAGCAGCGCGAAACACGCCTGTAAAGCCGGAGGCATTTTCTCATCCACCGCCAGACGCGACAGCGGCAGACATACGTGCCCTTCCCCCGCGTCTTTACTCAGAATGGCCGCGGCCAGCATGACGGCAGGCTCCTCGCCTGCCACCATCATGGCGAACTGCACATCCAGGTGACGCAGTAACCGTTGTTCAACCGCGTCCAGCAGTAGCGCCTGCATCGTCATGCCACCTCCTTCGTGCTTGCAGCAAACAGATTATCCATTTTTTCAATCAGTTCCGCAGCCGGACGCGTACTAAAGACGCCGGAACGCGGGTCGTTACCATCCACTCCGCGCAGGAACAGGTAAATGACGCCGCCAAAATGATCTTCGTAGCGGTAATCGGCCATGCGATGGCGGAGGTAACGGTGCAGCGCAAGGGTGTAAAGCTGATACTGCAGATCGTAGCGATGCATTTGCATTGCCGATGCCATCGCGTCCTGGGTGTAGGCTTCGCTGCTTTCACCCAGCCAGTTCGATTTGTAATCCAGCAGGTAGTAGCGCCCTTCGTGGCGGAAAACCAGGTCGATAAAGCCTTTGAGCATCCCCTGCACCTGGCGGAAGTTCAGCGGCGGGCACCCGGCGGATAACGGATCGTACTCGCGGATCAGCGCATCAAGCGCCTCGGCCCTGAGCGGGCTGGCGATGGGGAGATAAAACTCCATCTCCACCTGCTTGTCTTTGGCGGTCAACTGGTTCAGCGAGATCCCCTGCGTCGTGAGCGGCGCGTGCAGTACCGCGCGGATCCAGTCGGTGAGAACCGGCTGCCACTGCGCGTCGTAGCCGCCACTCTGTAACATTTTCAGCACCCATTCTTCGGAAACCGGCTGGGTAAAATCCAGCTCTTCAAACAGGCTGTGCAAAAACGTGCCCGGCGAGGCGCCGCGCGGGAACTGGTGCGGCGTGAGAACCGGCTCAGCGGGTACGCTACCGGCTCCTGCTGCATCCACGTCCAGTTTTGGCATCAGATCCTGCGCAATACTCTGCCCGTGCTGCTGCAAACCGGAGTAGCTGGTGACGCGCCAGTCGTCGGCAATGGTACGCACAACCTGGCGGGCATGGAGCTCTGACTCACCCAGCTCCGGCATCTGCCAGCGGCTGTTGTCGGGCTGCGACGGAATATGCAGGGCAACATGCTCCGTGCAAAGCGATTCGATGCACTGGCGCAGGCCCACCGCATCTTTGGGTTCGCCGTGCTGAATAAGCCGCCCCAGCGCGCTCAGATGAAAATCACTCTCCCCGCTCTTTTCGCCACGGCGACGGAACAGCGGCGCAACGCCCAGGCTGCAGTGCCAGACCGAACGGGTCAGCGCCACGTAAAGCAGGCGCAGGTCTTCCGCCAGACGCTCGGCTTCGGCCAGCTCAACGCTGGACTCCGCGTTGCTGAGATCGAGCACCGCCTCAAAAGACTCGCGATCGTGGTAAAAGGCCTGATCCTGCACGCGATAATTGGCGATAAACGGCAGCCAGACCAGCGGATATTCCAGGCCTTTCGACTTGTGAATGGTGACGATCTGCACCAGATGTTTATCACTCTCAAGGCGCATCTGCTGGCTGGACGAATTACTGTTCGGATCGGCAATCTGCTGCGCCAGCCAGCGTACCAGGGCGTGTTCGCTCTCCAGCTGCGTACCGGCTTCCTGCAGCAGTTCGCTGATATGTAAAATATCGGTCAAACGGCGCTCGCCGCCTGCTGTCGCCAGCATATTCTCCGCAATGTGGCGCTGCGCCATGAGCTCGCGCACCATCGCCATGACTCCACGCTTCTGCCATTTTTCGCGGTAGCGAACAAACTCTTCTACCACGGCATCCCACGCGGCTTCGTCATTGTTCAGCGCATCAATATCCCGCGCGTTCAGCCCGAGCATCGCGCTCGCTAATGCGCTACGCAGCGTGCTTTCCCGCTCCGGGGCCAGCACGGCCTGCAGCAGCCATAGCATCTCCTGCGCTTCCAGCGTTTCAAAGACGCTATCGCGGTTCGAGAGATAGACGGAGGGAATATTCAGTAACGTCAGAGCGTCGCGGATGAGCGCGGCCTCCTGACGGCTGCGCACCAGCACCGTGATATCGGATGCCTTTACCGGGGTTGGTTTATCCCCCTTCCACAGCAGCGCTTTACCGTGCGCGCCCGCACTGAGCCAGTCGCGGATTTGCGCGGCACAGTGCTGGGCCATCGCATTTTGATAGTCGGCAACGCCGCAGCCTTCCCCGTCCAGCAGCCAGAAGTTCATGGCAGGCTGCGTCTCGCCGTTGAACTCGAAGCGCAACGAGGCATTTTTCTCGGCAAATTTTACCGGCTGAAACGGGATCTCACGGAACATAAACGCCGTATCCATGCGGCTGAAGAGCGCGTTGACGCTTTCCACCATGCCGGGAGAGGAGCGCCAGTTAGTATCAAGAGTGTAGTGTGCGTCAACTTCGCTACGGGCTTTCATGTAGGTGAAAATATCCGCACCGCGGAAGGCATAAATGGCCTGTTTCGGATCGCCGATTAACAACAGCGCGGTGCCGGGCTGCTGGCGCCAGATACGGCGGAAAATGCGGTATTGTTGAGGGTCGGTATCCTGAAATTCGTCAATCATCGCCACCGGGAAGCGGGTGCGGATCGCGGCGGCAAGCGCTTCGCCATTTTCACTGCACAGCGCCCCATCGAGTCGGCTCAGCATATCGTCAAACCCCAGCTCACCCCGGCGGCGTTTCTCACGCGCGACGGCGTCGCGAATTTCCGTCATGGCGCGGGTAATCATCAGATCGTTGAGCGTTAAGGGCTCAGCCAGCAGGGTTTCAATCGCCACAAACAGAGGATGCTCAGGCACAATGCCGTCGGCTTTGGTCCGCTCAGCCAGGAAACGTTGGGAGAATTTCTCCAGCGCATCCGGGAGCTGGTAGCCTCGCGTCTCCTCCTGCGCCCAGGCGCTGATCTTGTCGATCCATTTCCCCTGATTGCCACGGTTAAACTTGCGTCGGTCAATCCCGGAATTTTCGATGATTGCGTCAATCTCGCCAACGGACTCAATCCATTTTTGCTTAATATCCGTAATTCTCGCGATGATTTTTTCATGGCGTGAGGCCAGGGTTTCATCCGCAGGCGGCGGGGATTTGATGACCGGTGCTTCACCCTGCAGATAACGATCGATAGCGCGCAGCAGCGCCTCCGGGCCCTTCCACAGCGCATGTACCGCTTCGGCGATATCGCGCTGTAACGGGTAGCAGTGGCGACGCCAGAAATCCGCGCAGGCCTGATAGCGAAGCACGGATTCATCTTCAATGAGCTGCTGTTCAAACAGCATCCCGGATTCAAACGCATTCAGGCTCAGCATACGCTGGCAAAAACCGTGAATGGTGAAGACGGACGCTTCATCCATCTGCCGTTCAGCGAGCAATAGCCACTGGGCTGCCTGTTGCTTATCGGCAATTTCTTCCAGAAGGCTCGCGTAGAGAGGGTTATCCGTGCTCTGACGCAGACAGGCGATGCGCAGCTCGTGGATATTGCTGCGAATACGGCCCCGCAGCTCAGCGGTGGCAGCCTCGGTGAAGGTCACCACCAGCAGTTCCTCCACGCTCAAAGGACGTGGAAAAGCGGCGTTGCCGCCAAGCCCCAGCAGCAGACGCAGGTACAGCGCGGCAATGGTGAAGGTTTTTCCCGTTCCCGCTGAGGCTTCAATCAATCGTTCACCCTGCAGAGGTAAACGTAAGGGATCAAGGGACTCAGCGGTATCGGTCATTCTTTCTTACTCCAGGGCATAGATTGCTGCAGCGCGCTGACGCTCTTCCAGACTTTCCAGCCTTTCGGGTTCACGTACTCCGTTTTCCCGTTCTGGCTACCGGAAACCTGAGACAGGATGGTGATTCCCTGCGGCTTAATGACCGCCTGATGGAAGAAGTCTGCAACCTTCTGCGGCGTCAGCTGTTTTATCTCGGCCACTACTTTATCACGCGAATCAAATTTCAGATTACCGCGATCGAAATCTTTGCTCAGCTGCGAGGCTTCTTCACCCAGCGTCTGCGGCGGCTGCATCACCTGTGCGATGACGGCCTGCTGGATTTGCGCAAACTCTTCCGGCTTCATGGCGCGCAGTTTTGCTTCCACCTGCGGGAAGAAGGCCTTGTAACGCTGCCAGAGATACGCCGGCTGTTTATCGCTGCTTTGCAGCAGGAAACCCAGCCCCCACTGTCGGCCTACGTTCATGGAGAAGGCAAACACCGCGTAGCCAAGCTGCTCCTCTGTGCGTAACTGGTTGTAGAACCACGGCTGAATAATTTGCCCCAGAACGGCACTCTGCGCTGAGCTGGCGAATTCATCGTAGCCCGTTGGCACAAATACCGCGGCCAGCGCGGAATCCGTGCTGTTACCCGCCTTTTCAAAAATCACATTCTGTTTTTTCTCAACCAGCACGTCCTGGTTGCGGCACCACTCGTCGCCTTTCGAACCGAGCTGAGTGCGTACATTCTCTGCCAGGGTTTTGGCCTGATCCTCACTCATGTTGCCGACGATCAGGAACTCCGGACGCGTGTTGGTTTTCAGCGCGTCACGGTAAGCCAGCACGTCTTTTAAGGTGATCGAAGGCAACAGCGCGCGGCGATCCTCTCGCTGGAAATAAGGAACTTGCGACAGCATTTGCGCCGGCATAAGCGCCATATCGTAAGCTTTGCCCTTCTCCGCAGAATCCATCATCTGCGCATACCACGATTTAGCCTGTTCAAGCTGCTCTTCCGTCGGCGTATAGCTGAAATAGCCCTCCAGCAGTGCCTGGAACAGCTGAGGCAAACGCTGGGTATAGCCGTTTGCATTGAGCATCAAACCATTGTTGGCGTTGGTGGAGAAGCTGATCCCGCCCACGGCCGCCTGGTTGCTGAGCTGATCGAGCGCAATCCCGGCGAGATAGTCATTGAGCGCGAACATCACCTGATTTTTGGCGCTGTTCATCGCTTTCGGGTTACGCAGCACCACGCTGACATCGGCCTTTGGCTCGCTTGCGAAGTAGCGGCTGGGGGTGTACACCACGCGCAGCGTCGGTTCATCAACGATGAGCGCCGGGTGCGGGTAATCTTTAGTCGTTTTGGTCAGCGAGAAGTCATCCGGAATATAGGGGTTCAGCTCCGGCAGCTTTAACGCAATCTCCCCGGCCTTCTTCTGCCAGTCGGCGAAGGTCTGCGCGCTGATTTTGTCCACCTGATAAGGAGCATCGACAAAATACGCCGTCTTGTTATGCGGTTCGTTCGGGCTGATGTACCAGATGCGGGCATTCTCCGGCGTCATCATCGCCAGGCGGGCTTTTACCGCATCGGCATCATAGCGGTCGGCAATATTGACCGCATCGAGGGTGTGTTCCACCGGCACGCGGATCATGGTATCCGCCAGCCACTCAACGTAATCCATATCGCGGGTAATGGACGGGTAACGGAAATCGAGATCCAGCACGTGGGCGAGCTCATCAAAGTAGCGCTTATCGACGCCTTTCTCACGCAGTAAAGAGAGGTAGCTGAAGATCGCCGCCACCACTTCGTCACGGTTTGCCAGGCCCTTGTCGGTCAGGGTGGCGGAGATCGCCAGCACGCCGCTATTGCCGTTCACAACCGGATCGGAGTCGGCGCGAATACCTTCCACCAGCCCCTGTTTTTGCAGCCAGTCAGAAAGCGTACCCGGGCTACGGTTACCTATCAGATAGGTCACCAGCTCATCGGTTTTACTGCGAAACTGTGCGGTGTTGTTATCGATGCGGAATTCCACGCGCAGCACTTTGCGCGGCAGCGCAGGCACGTAGTGGATCACGATGCCCTTTTGCGCGTCCGTGACCACCGGTACGTCTATCTGCGGCAGGTCGATATTTTTATTCGGCACCCGGCCAAACGTTTTAGCCGCCATGCCTGCCAGTTCTGGCAACGGTTTATTGCTATAGATGACCGCTTTCATCAGGTTGGCGGAGTAGTATTTATCGCGAAACGCGTGCAGGGCATCAAGCACCGGGCTGTTCGGTTTGTCGCTTAACGTCTCAAGGTTACCGCCGGAGAAGCGCGAACCCGGGTGCGCAGGGTTGATGGTTTCGGCGCTGACCTGGGCCATGCGCATACCGTCTCGCGTGCGGGCAAGGGTCAACTCAGCATTGACGGCATTGCGTTCACGGTCGGCATATTTTTTATCCAGCAGGGGGGCGGCGATGGAATCAGCAAGGCGATCGACCGCGCCTTCCAGCGCATCATTTTCGACTTCAAGATAAAAGGCCGTGCGGTACGGTGCCGTACTGGCATTGTGGCTGCCGCCATGCATTTTCAAAAATTCGGACAGGCTATCCGGCTGCGGGTATTTTTTTGACCCCATCAGCGTCATATGTTCCAGATAGTGTGCAAGCCCAGGATGCGCGTCAGGATCTTCCAGCGATCCAACCGGCACCACTAATGCCGAGAGGGACTTCACCGCCTGCGGATCGGAAACCAGCAGCACGGTCATGCCGTTATCAAGACGAATAGCCTGATATTGACGGGTATCTTTTTCGCTTTTACGAATAGTTTCCTGAACGGGTTGCCAACCGGAGTCTGCCTGAGTGACAGGTACCCAGAGGGCGAAAAACAAAACAAACGCTTTAAACAAGGTGCTACCTCTTTATCACGGCTACATCATTAACACATTGCGTGCTGGACACGCCAACATCTCTTTATTGGGTACATCAGTCCGTGATAAGAAGTGCATCATAAATGAACACCCCATACTGCGCAATTTTTATACAGCGCTCAGGACTGATTAAATTTAAACAACGGCAGCAGGTAGCGCTGCGCCTCTTCCGTGATGGCCTCAAAGTACTCTGGCTCAAGCGTTCGCCATAAGCGCTGATACCAGACATCTTCACCTTCGCCCCGCACCATCATGTTACCTTCGTAGGCCTGCATAAATTTACTGCGCGCTTTCTGCAGTGACGCCTCATCCGTTAACATCGCATCATTCTGTGCGTCATAACAGGCTTTTATCCAGGCCCCGCCACTTTCCGGCAGTACCTGGAGCGGTTTGTTCATTCCCTGACGGTAGCCCTCAATGTACAACGACAGATACCGTAACGCCTGCTCAGACTCCATCGGCGGGAAGCGCCATTCACCCTCTTTGCGCACGAAAATCCGACTTTCACCTTTATGACCATCCGCACTGTAGACAAGATGTTCCAGCCAGAGTTGCAAACCCTGTGAAACGCTAAGCATAGAGGGCCGCCAGCGCAGCAGCCCGTCCGGCTGAACCTGGGTTAACCAGCCCGTAAGCTGTACACCATTGCAGTTGAGATCGATTTCAATGCTTTTCCCTGGCTGTCGGCACTCTCTTACGCGCTCTGCCAGGGCGGTCATCTCCTGACACTGCGCCTCCCACACAATTTCTCCGAACGCCCCATAGGGCAACTGTCCTGCAGCACGGTAGCGGCGGTAAAGTTTGTCCGCATCTTCCTCGTCAACCAGCGCATTCAATAGCTGCAGGTTTAACTGGTAGCGCTCCAGCCCTTCCAGCGTAAAAGGCTCTGCATCAGGAATTTCACTCTCTTCAGAACGGAAGTTGACCTGCAATCGCTGCTGGAAGAAGGCGCGCACCGGATGCGCCCAAAACCGCTGAAGCTGTTCGAAGGTCAGGGTGTCGACAGGGCGCGGGTCAAGCTCCTGAATGAAATCGGTATGCGCACTCCCCTCCTTTTTCGCCGCCGGTAGCCACTCCTGGGCATAGCTCTGGCGCTCGCTGGGCGTGTAGTTCACCGGGTCAAACGGCATGCGGCTGTGGAAACAGGTGATATGGGCTTTCACCCTCTTCTCGCTTTCATCGCAGTTGCGCTCTTCATCCCCCGTCAGATAGTGACTCTGGCCGATATAGTCCACCAGCTCCTGCACCAGAACGGAGGGAAAACGCTCGCTGTTGTCCTGAATGGAACGGCCGATATAGCTGATATAGAGCTTACTCTGGGCGGAAATGAGCGCCTCAAGGAAGAGGTAGCGGTCATCATCGCGGCGGCTACGGTCTCCCCGCTTTGGATTTGCGCTCATCAAATCGAACCCCAGCGGCGCCAGCGCGCGCGGATAAACGCCGTCGTTCATGCCAAGCAGACAGACCACTTTAAACGGGATAGAACGCATTGGCATCAGGGTGCAGATATTGATGGGGCCAGCCAGGAAACGCTGGCTGATTCGCTCCTGGTCAAGCCGCTGCGTTAGCTCATCCCTCAACAGCGACAGTGGGATTGCATCCTGATAATGGGAATTCACGCCTTCATCGACGATCGCCTGCCACTGCGTTTCAATCAGTGCCATTGCCGCTTCTGTGTCACTGTCTGGCAGGAAGAAATCATTAAGCAATGCCCTGCAAACCGGGAGCCACGCTTCAAGCGGACGCGGCTGCATCAGTTCGTGTCGCCAGCGGTTAAGCTGCATCAGGAGTGACGCTAAATGCCCCACCAGTTCAGCAATTAACCCGCTGGACTCATCGTAAGGCAGCACCTCATTCCACTCGCCCTGGCTGCTCTCCATGGCGTAGCCCAGCAGCATACGCGTCAGGCCAAAACGCCACGTGTGCTGCCCGGTTGGAGGAAGTTCGAACTCCTGAACGTTATCGTCATCGATCCCCCAGCGTACGCCAGATTCATTCACCCACTGGCGAAGGTAGCGCAGCCCCTCTTCATTGATGTTGAAGCGTGCAGCCAGCACGGGAACATCCAGTAACGCCAGGACATCTTCGGAGATAAAGCGGCTATCCGGCAGTGAAAGCAGAGTGATAAAGGCCTGCAATGCCGGATGCGACTGACGGGCACGACGGTCAGAGATAGCGTAAGGCAGATATCGCTCGCCCGTCGCACTGCCAAAAACGGCCTGAATGAAGGGACTGTAGCTGTCGATATCCGCCACCATCACCACGATATCGCGCGGGGTGAGTTCGGGATCGTCCTGCAGCATCGCCAGCAGCTGGTCGTGAAGCACTTCGACCTCACGCTGAGGGCTATGGCAAACATGGATCGTGACGCTGCGATCGTCAGCATCCAGCTTGCGCTTGCTGTCGCTGCGTTCGAATTCTTTCGCCGTCACGCCCATCACGGCACGGTTTTCCAGATCGAGGATATCCAGCTGAATATGATGCAGCAGGCTATCCGGGGCAATATCGACAAAGGCATCCACGTCACCTTCGCCTGATGAAGTGATGTCTGAAAGCATGTGAATGTAGTCACGCCCCAGCTTCCCCCACGAGGCAAGCAGTGGATTGGGCAGGTTCTGGATACCGTCTTCATCAAAAAGCTGCCCGGCAGTCGAGCCGTCTTTAAACAGCGGGACGGAACGTTCTTCAAAAAGGCGCTTTCGTTGGCGAGTCACCAGCCGCGCAAGCCAACGTTCGTCGAGGATATCCCCCCAATACTGTCGGCAAGGGTTGGTGAACAAAATATGAATATCAATATGTTTACCCAGCGCGTTCAACGCCTTCAGATAAACAGGCGGTAATGCGGATATCCCGCAGATAAAAACGCGTGACGGCAGTCGGGCCGGGCGCTCCGACGCATTATCGAGTATGGAGATAAACCGATCGTACAGGTTGGCACGGTGCCACTTAGGCTGCCCAAGTTTCTCCGTATGCTCTACCAGCGCTTTCCACAGCGGTGCCTGCCATATTTGCGCCTCCGGTAGCCCTTCAACCAACTCGCCCGCTTCCCAACGAATTAACCAGTCAGAACGGTAAACAAGGTATTGGTCGTAGAGATCGGCGGTGCGCGACGCCAGCTGGAACAGCTTGCGCTTATCGGTATCATCATTGAGGTAGTGGCGCAGCATGGCGAATTCATCGTGCTGCAGCATTTCCGGCAGCAGCGCCATGAGCTTCCAGCTCATGCCTTGCTTGTTGAAGGCGCTCTGCTCCGGAATGTCCGGCAACACGCGCACAAACATCTCCCAGATAAAGCTCGCGGGCAGCGGGAAATCAATATTTGCGGCTATGCCAAATTTACGGGAAAGCGACATTTGCAGCCACTGTGCCATACCGGTGCTCTGCACCAGCACCATTTCAGGCTCAAAAGGATCGTCAAGCCGCTCGCGCTCAACGATAAATTCCATCAGCGCTTCCAGCACATCCAGACGATTTGAGTGGTAGACCCTTAACATAGACGCTCCCGACTACTGGCTAACCGGGCAATGCAGGCGCGTTATCTCACCGCGCCGCCCCAGAGGAGAAATAAGTGTGACCGTGATGCTGACACATCCTGCGTGCGTTGTCTGCCCCCGACTGGCCAGCCAGCCAGCCGGGAGAACATTTGTTGAGAGCTGAGACTGATTCCAGGCATGATGCCAGAGCTGTCGATACTGGTTAAACAGGGTAAACCGAGCCGCCAGCGCCCGATGATAACCGGACAAAGCCGTCACGACGATCACCAGCAGCATCATCGCCAGCAGTACCTCAACCATGCTAAACCCTTTTTCTCTGTTCACGGCAGCTGGCATAACGCGCTCTCCTTAAGGGGACAAAAATCACTCCAGCCGTGAGGCGAAAAGCGAACGTTCCCGTCGACAATCTCTCCTGAGCGCCAGAGCAGCAGGTCGCTGTCTCCGGCAATCAGCAGCACACGCGCCCCACTCAGCTGGCGCAAACACGCTCGCCACGCAGGAGTCTTCTTGCACTGAACCTGTGGCTCTGACGACCAGCTCTGAACCCGTCCCCATTCAAGCGCGGACTGCACCGCCGCCTGCTGCTGAAGCGAACGCTTCTCCCCGCCGACGAGCGCGCTAAAGGTTGTGAGCTGCTGATTGAGACCGGTGAGGATCAGGGTACCGAGCACCAGTAAAAGCAGAACCATCGCCAGCGAAGACATGCCGCGTTGACGATTCACAGGTTGTACCCCGTGACCGTATACAACGCCTGCCAGGGCTCCCCCTGCTCGCCTTTACGAATCGCCGCCAGTTCGATATTCACCTCTGGCGCAAAACTGGCATGTTCCACTGTCCTCACCACAAAATGCGCGATAGTAAGCCTGTCCGGGTCCGTGAGCTTTTCCCATCCTTTTCCTTCACATGAGGTCGCTCCACGCTGGGTTTCAAGCGCACCAGACTCCAGTCGAAAACCGGTGCTGTCATTTTCTGATGCGCTGTTATCCCAGCTGCCGTTACTGTTGGTATCAGCACAAAGGGATTGCCCTTCTCACAGCCTTGCACGGCAGAGCTCAGCAGACAATCCATGCCTCCCACCCGCTGATGGATAATTTGATGGTCGCGGTTGTAGCGGTTGGCATGATTGCGCAGAAACAGCAGGTAATCTCGTACCTGACTGGCGGTTTGCCACAGCCGCTGCTGCCGCTGCCAGCTGTCCCAGCCGTAAAGACCTGAGGCGCTGAGGATAACGACAAGCGAAATCGCGACCAGCGTTTCGATAAGCGTAAAACCGTTCTCTTTTTTCATATCGGGAGTGTGGCGAAGCGCGGTGAACATGACGAGCGACGGATCCTCGTTTTACGAGGCGTTATCCGGAGAATCAGGAGTGTTGCAGCGCGTTGCACGCTTTCTGGATAGCGCTTCGGGAAACGGGATAAAGGCGAAAAAAAACCGGCGCTAAACAGCACCGGTTGTGTCACGCTTTATCGCATCAGATAGCGACAGGCGCTTTGATGCCCGGATGCGGGTCATAGCCCTCAATCTCGAAATCATCAAAGCGATAGTCGAAGATTGATGCCGGTTTGCGTTTGATAATCAGCTTCGGCAGAGCACGCGGTTCGCGAGTCAGCTGGAGATGCGTCTGTTCCATATGGTTGCTGTAAAGATGGGTGTCCCCACCGGTCCAGACAAAATCACCCACTTCCAGGTCGCACTGCTGCGCCATCATGTGGACCAACAGCGCATAGCTGGCAATGTTAAACGGCAGGCCGAGGAACACGTCACAGGAGCGCTGGTAGAGCTGGCAGGAGAGCTTGCCGTCAGCGACATAGAACTGGAAGAACGCGTGGCAAGGTGCCAGCGCCATTTTATCCAGTTCGCCGACGTTCCAGGCGGAAACGATGATTCGGCGCGAGTCCGGATCGTTTTTCAGCTGGTTCATCACGGTGGTGATCTGGTCAATATGGCGGCCATCAGGCGTTGGCCAGGCGCGCCACTGCTTGCCGTAAACCGGGCCCAGGTTGCCATTTTCATCTGCCCATTCGTCCCAGATTGAGACGTTATTTTCGTGCAGATACGCAACGTTGGTATCGCCTTGCAGGAACCAGAGCAGTTCATGAATGATCGAGCGCAGATGGCAGCGCTTTGTCGTCACCAGTGGGAAGCCTTCTTGCAGGTTGAAGCGCATCTGGTGGCCAAAAATGGAGAGCGTACCGGTGCCGGTGCGGTCGTTTTTCGGCGTGCCCTCGTCGAGCACTTTTTTCATCAATTCAAGATACTGTTTCATGGTTCCTCAGGAAATTTGTTGCTGTGGACGACGACGATACGCCCAAATCATCATAATGGCACCCGCGACAATCATCGGAATGGAGAGGATCTGCCCCATGCTGATGTACTGTACCCATTCGCCGGTAAACTGTGCGTCTGGCTGACGGAAGAACTCGACGATAATACGGAATGCGCCGTAGCCAATCAGGAACAGGCCGGAGACAGCACCCATCGGGCGCGGTTTGCGGATAAACAGGTTGAGGATGATAAACAGCACCACGCCTTCCAGCGCCAGCTCATAAAGCTGAGACATATGGCGCGGCAGAACGCCGTAGGTATCGAAAATGGACTGCCACTCCGGGTGTGATGGCAGCAACGCGATATCTTCTGCGCGAGAGCCCGGGAAGAGCATCGTGTACGGCACGCTCGGGTCGACGCGGCCCCACAGCTCACCGTTGATAAAGTTACCCAGACGGCCAGCGCCCAGCCCAAACGGGATCAGCGGTGCGATAAAATCTGAAACCTGGAAGAAGTTGCGTTTGGTGCGTTTGGCAAAAATCACCATCACCAGGATCACCCCAATCAGGCCGCCGTGGAAGGACATGCCGCCGTCCCACACGCGGAACAGATAGAGCGGATCGTTCAGGAATACCGGGAAGTTATAGAACAGCACATACCCAATACGGCCACCGAGGAACACGCCGAGGAAGCCCGCATAGAGCAGGTTTTCAACTTCGTTTTTCGTCCAGCCGCTGCCCGGACGACTGGCGCGACGGCCAGCGAGCCACATGGCAAAAATGAAGCCCACCAGGTACATCAGACCGTACCAGTGAAGCGAAACAGGTCCTACTGAGAAAATGACCGGATCAAATTCCGGAAAATGCAGATAACCACTGTTCATCTGTCACCACAAGATGTTGTTATTCCGCTGAAAGTGGACAGCGGTAGAAATGCGATTCTGCCGTAAGCAGAGGCTCCAAAGTTGCGAATCATAGCACAAGGCGGGCGCGGAGGATGCGCCAGAGATGTAAAAGATGTGTATAGGGTTTTATGCGCGCTGGAGCCCTCCCCCACAGGGAGAGGGCGAAAGATGATTAGCGGCCGCCGCGGATCAGGCCGCCCATACCGCGTCGTTCCATAAACGCCGCGACCTGATGACGAACCTCAGCGGCCAGCTGCGCGTCAAGGCTGCGTTCAGCCAGCTCGCGGGCATCATTGATGTCGATATGTCGCAGCAGGTACTTCACGCGAGCAACAGCGCGACCGTTCATCGACAGATGGCGGTATCCCAGACCAATCAGGATCGCAACGCACATTGAATCCCCGGCCATTTCACCGCACAGGCGTAAATCAATGCCGTACTGTTCCGCTTCACGGGCAATCATCGCTAACGCGCGAATGATCGCAGGATGCAGGCTGTCGTAGATACTGGCGACGCGGGTGTTGTTACGGTCGACGGCCAGAATATATTGCGTCAGGTCGTTCGTGCCGACAGAGATAAAATCAACACGGTTTGCCAGCTGCGGCAGCATAAAGACCATAGACGGCACTTCAAGCATCACCCCGATCCGCGGTTTCGGGATCGCATAGCCGATCATCTCTTCCACTTCACGGCCTGCACGTTCGATCAGTCGCCGGGACTCGTCGATCTCATCAATGCTGGTGACCATCGGGAGTAAGATGCTGAGATTGCCCGTCGCCGCGTTGGCGCGCAGCATCGCACGCACCTGGATCAGGAAGATCTCCGGCTGATCGAGCGTAATGCGGATCCCACGCCAGCCCAGGCACGGGTTTTCTTCGCTGATCGGCATATAGGGCAGCTGTTTATCCGCGCCGACATCCAGGGTTCGCAGGGTGACAGGTTTGTCGTTAAACATCTGCAGCATCCCCTGATACTGCGCCACCTGCTCCTCTTCGGAGGGGAAACCGCTCTGCAGCATGAACGGGATTTCAGTACGGTACAGGCCAATACCGTCGATGCGGCTGCCAAGCTTTTCTTCATGCTCAGGGCTTAAACCGGCGTTGAGCATGACTTTGATCCGCTCACCGCTCTTAAGCTGTGCGGGCAGGTTAACGTCATCTTCCGCCAGCTTGCTTAATTCATTCTCTTCGCTGATAAGACGCTGGTATTCCTGGAGCAGAACCGGCTCAGGATCGACCAGCAGCTCACCGCGATAGCCGTCCACTACCAGCGTACGGCGGTGCAGTACCGACGGCTGGATATCCGCGCCCATAACGGTTGGAATACCCAGCGCGCGCACCATAATGGCGGCATGCGAGTTGGCTGCGCCATCGCGCACCACCACACCGGCCAGCCTGTCCTGAGGCAGTTCAGCCAGCGTCGTTGCCGAGAGCTCATCGGCGACCAGAACAAACCGTTTTGGCCAGGCATTCGGCCCCTGAATGGTGTCATCGAGATGGAACAGCAGACGCTGTCCCAGGGCGCGGAGATCGCCAGCCCGTTCTTTCAGGTAACCGTCGGTCAGTGCCGCAAATTGGTCGGCAAATTTTTCGATGACCTTCTTAACCGCCCACTCTGCGACCGAGCCTTTATCCACTTCCGCAAACAGCTCACGACGCAGACGCGCGTCGGAGAGCAGGTGCGAATAGAGGTCGAAGATGGCCGCCGTCTCTTTCTGTGCGCCTGCGGCAAAGCGCTTGCTGTAACGACGAAATTCATTCGCCGCCTCTTCCAGCGCGGCGGTAAGACGCTCTCGCTCAAGCGCTTCATCAAGCGTTGAGGCTTCGTAAACCTGCTCCATCAGCGGCAGCGTGGCGTCCATCCAGCCTTCCGCAATCGCTACGCCTGGTGATGCCGGAAGGGCACGAATGCGCGTATGGCGATACTGACCAAAGAGCGCGGCAAGCTGGGACTGGGAGAGGATCGCCGCCATCTGAGTGGCCAGCGTGACGAGGAAAGACTCTTCGCTTTCATCGTACTGACGTAGCTCGCGCTGCTGGACAACCAGCACGCCGAGCAGCTGGCGACGCTGGATAATCGGCACGCCAAGAAAAGCGCGGAAGCGCTCTTCTTTTACGGAAGGGATGTATTTAAAGCTGGGGTGTTTTTGCGCGTCAGCAAGGTTGATGGGTTCAGCCAGCCGCCCAACCAGGCCCACGATACCTTCATCAAATGCGAGCGTGACGGTGCGTCCACGTGGTTTTTTTAAACCACGGGTCGCCATCAGGTAATAGCAGCGCCGATCGTGGTCGGCCAGATACACCGAACAGACCTCGGTCTCCATCGCAAGACAGATGTCAGTGACCAGAATATTCAGCGCCTCGTTCAGACGCGGAGCACTGGCCACCTTCTCGACTATTTCTCGCAAGCGGGTGAGCATGATTTGCGTAGCTTAACCTCTTTTACGTCGCCAGGCAGGTGCGCTCTGCGGCTTAGGCGGGATCTCCTGAAGCTGCATTACCACACTTGCAAACTCTTTCATCACCCTACGGTAAACATCGCGTTTAAACGACACGACCTGACGAACAGGATACCAATAGCTCACCCAGCGCCAGCCATCGAACTCCGGCGTACTGCTGGTTTGCATATTGATGTCTGAATCGTTGCCCACCAACTGCAACAGAAACCACTTCTGTTTCTGGCCGATACAAACCGGCTTTGTGTCCCAACGCACCAAACGTTTCGGTAACTTGTAACGCAACCAGTTGCGGGTCGAAGCCAGGATGCGAACATCTTTTCGGCTTAAACCGACCTCTTCAAAAAGCTCCCGGTACATCGCTTGTTCTGGGGACTCTCCCGGATTGATCCCGCCTTGAGGGAACTGCCAGGAGTGCTGACCATATCGCCGGGCCCACATTACCTGGCCCTGACGATTACAAATTACTATTCCTACGTTCGGGCGGTAGCCATCGTCATCAATCACCGGACTACCCCAAACTAAACCTTATATATGAATGATTGTTTCACACTACAGGGAGGCGGTAAACCACTCTCTTACAGGGCTGCAACCTAATAACATTTGAATAACTCACAAATAAGTGCTGAGTTATAAACAGATGAGCGGTGGTGAAGGGAATTTTATTCACCTTTTCTGTGGATATAGTTGTGAAGAAGTGTCTGATTACCGATGAACAACCTCAAACGATGCAGTCTCCCCTTTTTCACCTTAATTAGATAATGCAATTATTTTCAAATAGTTAAATGTATTTCCATGAGCACAAAACAGAATATCGTGACGATCGTCACATCAGGGATCGTCGTGCTGATGAAAGATCGAACAGCGTCGGTTTTATCCACAGATTGTGCCAATAAGTTAGTCACAATTTGTTTGAAAATTCGATTTTCATCGCACGTCAAGGCTGTAAATTGAAACAGTAGTCAGGGTTATGCCCAGTTATCCCATTTTTCTGTGGATAACATGGTGTAAGATCCTGTTCATTGTCAGTGACCAGATTTGAACAACCGGTTTTCTGAGTCTGGCAAAACGATTTCAAACCAATAAAAAAACATATAAATCATAGACATGGAATATTGGCACAGAAATAGTTAAACTCTATCCACAGGGGACAATTTCTTAGTTTATTTTTTAATCAAAAGGTTACCTTCATGCATCCGCTTACACCCTTGCTCTCACCGCCATCCAGCGAAGGTCAGTTGCTACAGCAGGCACGGCGTCTTGCAGGCTTTTCGCTTGGCGAGCTGGCGGCAATGGCAGGGCTTCAGATCCCGAAGGATCTGAAACGGGATAAAGGCTGGATCGGCATGCTGCTTGAGCTGTGGCTGGGTGCCAGCGCAGGAAGCAAACCCGAGCAGGATTTTGCAGCGCTTGGCGTGGAGTTAAAAACCATCCCTATAGACAGCCAGGGCAAGCCACTTGAGACCACCTTCGTCTGCGTTGCGCCATTAACCGGCAACACCGGCGTAACGTGGGAAACCAGCCACGTTCGCCACAAGCTGAAGCGCGTGTTGTGGGTACCGGTCGAAGGTGAACGTCAGATCCCCCTGGCTGACCGTCGCGTTGGCGCGCCGCTGCTCTGGAGCCCGAACGACGATGAGGAGCAACAGCTGCGTCTGGACTGGGAGGAGCTGATGGACATGATTGTGCTTGGGCAGGTAGAGCGCATCACCGCCCGACACGGAGAAGTTTTACAATTGCGCCCGAAAGCGGCCAACAGCAAAGCGCTTACCGAGGCAATCGGCGCGAAGGGTGAGCCGATACTGACGTTACCGCGCGGTTTTTATCTCAAAAAGAATTTCACCGGCGCACTCCTTGCCCGTCATTTCCTGTTAAAAACATAGTTTTTTACTTATTTTGCGAGCTCTCAAACATAATCGACTGCTTTTTAAGATTTTACCGCTTCCTCAAGTCGCCATATCGGGTTAATACTAGATTATGATTTGATACGCGCCAGATGAGGACGATAACGATGAAAAAATGGGCAGTGTTAGTTTCAGCAGTCGGTTTAGCGTTTGCCGTATCGGGCTGTAGCAGCGATTACGTCATGGCGACAAAAGATGGTCGAATGATCCTGACCGACGGCAAACCCGAAGTCGACGATGATACCGGTCTGGTCAGCTACCGCGACCAGGAAGGCAATAAAATGCAGATCAATCGCGACGAAGTATCGCAAATTATCGAGCGATAAACAGATAAAGGTCAGTAGCTTGCTGGCCTTTTTGATTTTTTTCTTCCCCTTTTGCTTCCCCTCTGCCATGTTTATATTCCTTTGTCGGGCACGCCCTGACGCGGTCTATAAGTCTACTGAGGAAGCCGGCTATGCATTATCACCGTATCCCCCACAGCGCTCTGGAAATAAGCCAACTGGGGTTGGGCACGATGACATTTGGTGAACAAAACAGCGAAGCCGATGCCCATGCACAACTCGATTACGCCGTCAGCCAGGGGATTAACCTGATTGATGTCGCGGAGATGTACCCTGTTCCGCCACGTCCTGAAACGCAGGGACTTACCGAAACCTACGTCGGTAACTGGCTGGCAAAACGCGGCAACCGTGAAAAGCTGGTGATTGCCTCAAAAGTCAGTGGCCCCGCGCGCAACAACGATACCGGGATCCGCCCGAATCAGATCCTCGATCGCAAAAATATCCGCGCCGCACTGGACGCCAGCCTGAAGCGCCTGCAAACCGACTATCTCGACCTGTATCAGGTGCACTGGCCGCAGCGGCCAACCAACTGCTTTGGTAAGCTCGGCTACAGCTGGAATGAGAGCGCCCCCGCCGTAACGCTGCTGGAAACGCTGGAAGCGCTGACCGAGTGCCAGCGCGCGGGAAAAATCCGCTACATTGGCGTCTCTAACGAAACGGCCTTTGGCGTAATGCGCTATCTGCACCTGGCAGATAAACACGATCTGCCGCGTATCGTCACCATCCAGAACCCGTACAGCCTGCTTAACCGTAGCTATGAGGTTGGTTTGGCCGAAGTGACGCAATATGAAGAAGTGGAACTGCTCGCCTATTCCTGTCTCGGCTTTGGCACGCTGACGGGGAAATACCTGAACGGCGCGAAACCGGCCGGGGCGAGAAATACCCTCTTTAGCCGCTTTACCCGCTACAGCGGCGAGCAGACGCAGAAAGCCGTTGCAGCCTATGTGGATATCGCAAAGCGTCACGGTCTTGACCCTGCACAGATGGCTCTGGCCTTCGTGCGTCGTCAGCCGTTTGTTGCCAGCACCCTGCTGGGCGCAACCACGATGGAACAGTTGAAAACCAATATTGAGAGCTTCCATCTGAACCTGAGTGAAGAGGTGTTAGCGGAGATTGAAGCGGTGCATCAGGTTTATACGTATCCTGCGCCGTAATAAAAGCAAAACGGCAACGCAGGTTGCCGTTTTTAGGGTTTGCTCCCTCTCCCTGTGGGAGAGGGCCGGGGTGAGGGCATCAGGCCGCACTTATCAGCGCCGACGCTGCCAAACCCACAATCCCACAATCGCCAGCGCGAACAGCCCACCAAACCCGACGCCAATCCCCACCACCGGCACACCCACTTTTACCGCCAGCGAGTAGAGCCCCAGCATTAATAACATTGCCAGGTTTTCACCTAGGTTTTGTACCGCGATGGCGTTCCCCGCCCCGACGGTCTGCTTGCCACGTTCCTGCAGTAACGCGTTCAGCGGCACCACGAAGAAACCGCCCAGAATACCAATCAGGATGAGGAGGACATACGCAGGCAATAATGCATGTTGCAGCGAGAAAATAAGTACCACGACGCCAATCAGGATCCCTGCGGGCATGCAGCGTGCTACCGTCTCGAGCGTCACCAGCTTCGCCGCCGCACCTGCCCCCACCACAATGCCGATAGCCACCATCGCGTTAAGATAGGTCGGCGTCGCGTTGTCGGTAATCCCCAGAGCTACCGGCACCCACAGCACCAGCAGGAAGCGCAGCGTGACGCCCGCGCCCCAGAACATGCTGGTTCCCATCAGGGAAAAACGCGTTTCTCCGTTACGCCACAGCACGCGACAGGCGGTAAAGAAACTGCCGGTCATTGGTTTAAAGCGCCAGGATTGCCCCGGGCGAGCCACCGGCAGTTTGGGAATAAACAGGTTCGCCACAACCGCCCCGCCATACACCACCGCGCAGATGCCCAGTGCCGCCAGGACATGCCAGTCGGCCAGTACGCCGCCCGCGACGGATCCGAGCAGGATTGCGGCAATGGTTGACGACTCCATCAGGCCGTTGGCTTTCACCAGCTTATCGCCCGTGGTCAGCTCTCCGAGAATGCCATACTTCGCCGGAGAGTAGGCGGCAGCGCCGATGCCCACCAGCGTGTAGCCAATAAACGGGTTGAAGCCAAAGCAAATGCTGGCGGCACCCAGCAGCTTGAGGCCGTTGGCAAACATCATCACCCGGCCTTTCGGGAAACTGTCCGCCACCTGCCCGACGAACGGAGCAAAGATAATGTAAGCGCCCACAAACACCATCTGCAGGATCGGCTGGCTCCAGTCGGGGTAAAACTCGGTCTTCAGCAGCGCCAGCGTGGCAAACAGCAGCGCGTTATCACCGAACGCAGAGAGAAACTGTGCGGCGATAACGGCCATCATGCCTTTCGACCTGAGCGATGTGTTAGTGTGTACTGACTCACGCATTTTGCTGTTCCGCCTCTTCAACCATGCCTTTCAGGGTCACGAAATCGGGCTTCCCGCTACCCAGCACCGGGAGCTGCTTCAGGTAGCGAATATCGCGCGGCACTGCCAGTTCAGGAATACCGTGTTCACGCGCATAGCTCAGTAACCTGTCGCGCTTAAGCTCAGCGTCGGTCGTAAACAGCACCAGCGCCTCGCCTTTGCTAGCATCGCTCTTCACCACCGTCGCATGCATCTTATCCGCGGACACGGCCGTCGCCAGTTGCTCAACCATTTCCAGCGAGACCATTTCACCGGCGATTTTGGCGAAGCGCTTCGCACGTCCCTGAATCTGTACAAAGCCTTGTTCATCAAAACGGACAATATCACCGGTGTCGTACCAGCCTGTTTCAACCTCGCCGTTGACATTTTCAGCCGTCGGCACCTCAAGCACGCCTGGGTTTTCCACGCGCAGATAACCGTTCATCACGTTTGGCCCTTTCAGCTGCAGACGGCCACCGTCTTCAATGCCCGGCACGGCCAGCAGACGCGCGTCCATCCCCGGCAGAATTCGGCCCACCGTACCCGGCTTCGCCGCCATCGGTACGTTAATCGAGACCACGGGAGCACACTCGGTAACGCCATAGCCTTCGAGAATGCGCAGGCCAAACTTGTCCTGCCAGATCTGACGCGTGCTCTCCTGCAGTTTTTCCGCACCGGCCACCACATACCGCACGCGATAGAAGTCATACGGATTGGCGAAGCGCGCGTAGTTGCCGAGGAAGATTGAAGTGCCGAACAGGACGGTGCAGTTACGGTCATACACCAGCTCCGGCACAATGCGATAATGCAGCGGACTTGGGTAGAGGAACACTTCTGCGCCGGTCAGCAGCGGCGTAAACAGCCCCACCGTCAGGCCAAAGGAGTGGAACAGCGGCAGCGCCGACATAAAACGATCATTCGCGGTAAAGTCAGCAATGCTTTTGATCTGCTCAACGTTCGCCAGAATGCTCTTGTGGCTGTGGACGACGCCTTTCGGGTTGCCCTCCGAACCCGACGTGAAGAGGATAATCGCGTCATCTTCCGGCTGCTGTTTGACCTGCGCCAGACGCGGCATCATCAGGTGAGCAAAAATCCACAGCTTGTCGCCGGTGGTTACGTCCGCTTTCAGATCCTCCAGGAAGACCCAGCGCACCTGGGTGAGCTGCTCGGGAAGATGCCAGAGCTTGCCTTTGTCCAGGAACTGACGAGAGGTAAAGACGGTATTAATCTGGGCAGCGGTGATGGCGCTGGTCAGTCCTTTCACCCCCGCCGTGTAGTTCATCATTGCCGGGATGCGCCCCCGGGAAACCGCACCAAAAATCACCGCCGCGCTGATGCCCGCGTTAGGCAGCATCAGGCCAATCTTTTCGCCCTTTTTGCTGTACTTCTCCAGAATGCGGCCCACAAACAGGGTTTTGGTCAGCAGCTTGCGATAGGTATCCGGGGTAAAGTTGATGTCTTCGATGCAGTTTTTCTTCGCGCCATAGCGGTGCTGCGCGGAAAGCAGGGACTCGTACAGCGTTTCGCGCGGGCGCACGGCCATGCGCGCTTCCATCATAATCTGGTGCAGCATTTCCCCGGCGATTTTACGGCGATCGCGGGCACGCGGCGCGTCCGGCATCGGTAACGACGTGGGCGGCAGAATATGCAGCGTGATTTTTGGGAACAGACGCTGCTTCACCAGCCCCTTCAGGCGGCTGAAATGGGTCAGTTCTGCGCCTTCAATGCGCAGCGGCACCACGGTCGCTTTTGATTTCGCGGCAACAAACCCCGCCCCGTCGTAGATTTTCATCAGCGAACCGGTCACTGAAATACGCCCTTCCGGGAAAATAACCACCGGACGCCCCTGCTCAACCAGACGCACCAGATGCTTAATCATCATCGGCTTTGTCGGGTCGAGCGGCACAAAATCAATCAGCGGCGTGAGCCAGCGCATGTACCACTGCTGGCTGATAGAGGTATAGACCGCAAACACCGGGCGCACGGGTAAAAATAGCGCCAGCAGAATGCCGTCTATAAAGGAAACATGATTTGGTGTGATAAGAACGCGTTCACCGCGAAGCGCCCGGGCATCGCCAGTGACGCGGATGCGAAAAAGAATACGGAACAGTGTACGGAAGAACCCAAATAGCATCTCAACTCCCTTTGCCAGCCAGTGTGGAGGGTTGATAGTAAATGGTGGCAGATTACACGAGAAGTGATACGGGAGCGACAGCAAAAGTGGAGGCGAAAAAAAACCTGCGCATCCGCGCAGGTTGGTGCAAGAGATGAGTACGAAACCGTACTAAGAATTCTCACCAATCAATACCTCTGGGATCTTGATTGTGGCCGTTCGTCCTGCGCTTCGCCAGCAGGAAAACGCAAGGGAATGAGCCTAAGTGCAACCAGGTGTGAATATTCTCTGTTGCTGTTACAGATTGAACTATCAGGCAAAAAAAACCTGCGTAAAAACGCAGGTTGGTGTAAAGCGTGTTAATCAACCGGAGTTGATTCCACCTATCAATACCTCTGGGACTTTGACTGTATCAACCTCTTTGACCACCTCGCCATCGGCCAATCGCAACAGCCTGACGCAAAGTGTAACCAAAGGTTCAGATTGACATTCTTCAGACATGAATGCGCGTGTAACGATTACACTACCAGGGTTGTCCTGCGTCACGTTTGTGGAGCGCGGAAATCCGCTCCCCTTGAATGCGCGCCGCTTTTCCGCAACACTATTTGGTGTGTAAACGCTTACCCCCAATAAGAAGGTAATGAATGGCGACAATAAAGGATGTGGCCCGTCTGGCAGGTGTGTCGGTGGCAACCGTCTCTCGTGTGATTAACGACTCCCCAAAAGCCAGTGACGCATCGCGCCAGGCGGTACAAACCGCCATGGAATCCCTGAATTATCATCCCAATGCTAATGCCCGCGCGCTCGCCCAGCAGTCCACCGAAACCATTGGGCTGGTAGTGGGTGATGTTTCCGACCCCTTTTTCGGCGCCATGGTGAAAGCGGTTGAACAGGTCTCTTATCAGACAGGCAATTTTTTGCTGATCGGCAACGGCTATCATAATGAGCAAAAAGAACGCCAGGCCATCGAGCAGCTGATCCGCCACCGCTGCGCGGCGCTGGTGGTTCACGCCAAAATGATCCCGGATGCCGAACTGATTCACCTGATGAAGCAGATGCCCGGAATGGTGATCATCAACCGCATTATTCCCGGGTTTGAAAAACGCTGTGTGGCCCTCGACGACCGCTACGGTGCCTGGCTTGCGACCCGTCATCTGATTCAACAGGGCCATACCCGGATTGGCTATCTCTGTTCCAATCACCCGATTTCTGATGCGGAAGACCGCCTGCAGGGCTACTACGACGCTCTGCGCGAAAACGGCCTGCCGTGTAATGACCGTCTGGTGGCCTACGGTGAACCGGATGAGAGCGGCGGTGAACAGGCCATGACCGAGCTGCTCGGTCGCGGACGAAATTTCACGGCGGTTGCCAGCTATAACGACTCGATGGCCGCAGGGGCAATGGGGGTGCTGAATGACAACGGGATTGAGGTACCGGCAGAAATTTCGCTGATTGGCTTCGATGACGTGCTGGTCTCTCGCTACGTGCGCCCGCGTCTGACCACCGTGCGCTACCCGATTATCACCATGGCAACGCAGGCCGCCGAGCTGGCGCTAGCGCTGGCTGAACAGCGCCAGCCGCCGGATATTACGCATCTGTTTAGCCCGACGCTGGTTCGCCGTCACTCCGTTGCTTCACCTGCGGAAGCGCAGAGCGAATAGCGATAGAGGTGAACCCGCGTGTTGGGGTATTCCAGCCCATCACCGATATACTGCCAGCCGTAACGTTCGTAGAAGTCGCGGCAGGCAGACCAGAGGTGCAGTTCTTCATATCCCGCCTGCGCGGCCCAGGTAATAACGTGCTGCTGTAGCTTTCCTGCCAGCCCCTTGCCTCGCGCCGCGTCGTCAACGTAGAGCGCCGCCAGCCACGGAAAGAGATCCTGACGGGTGATCAAATCGCAGCGCCAGAGCCCTACCGTACCAACAAGCTGTTCGTCTTCTACGGCGATAAAGGTCAGCGGTAATGCTCCCGGCGTCTGGCTGTGCTCAACAATGCTGTGGAAAAATTCCCGAGAAAGCCCTTCGCCAAAGGCCTGCCAGAGCCAGTCGGTGACCTGCTCCGCATAGTGCGGTGCCTGGTAAAGCGGGAGGATGGCTATCTTTTTCACGTTTCACCTGCGTTTTCTCATGTATTTGCTGGCCTGTCGCCCCAGCTCGGTTCGGCAATTATTTTACCAGAGTCAGACTATTTAGTTTTACTTCACGCAGGCCAGACGAATCGTGACCAAAAAGCGTGATCGTGGCAGAAGTTTTGCGCTTCCCGCATCGCTTATACGCCGTGAGGTCTGTGTTAAACTGCAAATCATTACGTGGAAGCAGGAATGTAGAATGGCAACAATGCTGGATGTCTCACTGCGTGCGGGCGTGTCGAAGGCTACCGTCTCGCGCGTGCTGAACGGCACAGGTCAGGTTAAAGAGAGTACGCGTCAGCAGGTCTTTGCTGCGATGGAAGAGCTGGGATATCGCCCGAACTTCCTCGCGCGTTCGCTGGCTAACCAGACCAGCAACAGCATTGGCCTGGTCGTCTCGACCTTCGACGGCTTTTACTTTGGTCGTCTTCTCCAGCAGGCGTCGCGGCAGACGGAAACTCACGGGAAACAGCTGATCGTCACCGACGGTCACGACGCGCCGGAACAGGAAGAACAGGCGGTGCAGATGCTGGCCGATCGCCAGTGCGATGCCATCGTGCTTTACACGCGCTACATGAGCGAAAAAGCGATCGTCAAACTGATGAACACCGTGAAAACGCCGCTGGTGGTCATTAACCGTGAAGTGAGCCAGGCGCCGGATCGCTGCGTGTTTTTCGAACAGCAGGATGCCGCATTTAAGGCCGTGGATTACCTGATCGCCCAGGGCCATCGGGAGATCGCCTGTATCACCGTTCCGATCCATACCCCAACCGGGAAAGCGCGGCTGATGGGCTACCGTAAAGCGCTGGAAAAGCACGGCATTCGTCTGGACGAGCGTCGGATAAAGTACGGCGATGCGGGAATGACGCGGGGATACGAGCTGTGCAAGGAGTTGATTGCCGACGGAGTGCCGTTTAGCGCCCTGTTTGCCTGTAACGACGATATGGCCCTGGGTGCATCCAAAGCGTTACACCAGGCGGGGCTTAAAATTCCGCATGATATTTCACTGTTCGGCTTTGACGATGCCCCAAGCGCGAAATGGCTGGAGCCTGCACTCTCATCGGTTTATCTGCCCATCGACAATATGATTGTCACGGCCATCGATCAGGCGATCCGGCTGGCAAAAAACCAGCCGGTCGATGCTATCCCGCCGTTTACCGGCACGCTGGTGTTACGCGATTCGGTCACAACGGGGCCGTACTTTCATCAGATGAGTTCTAAAGCCAGCAGTTCCTGAATGGTCTGACGACGACGGATCAGCCGTGCCTTGCCGTTATCAAACAGCACTTCCGGCAGCAGCGGGCGGCTGTTGTAGTTAGATGACATCGACGCCCCGTAGGCACCGGTATCATGCAGCACAAGATAATCACCCGGTTTGACCTCTGGCAGCGCGCGAGTCTCCACTTTGCCACCTTCCTGCTGGGTAAATACGTCACCCGATTCGCACAGCGGGCCCGCAACGACCGTCTCAACGCGCGGCGCCTGCGTTAAATCACGGCCGTCGGCAGCCAGGGCGGTAATGTGGTGATAGCTGCCGTACATGGACGGACGCATCAGATCGTTAAAGCCTGCATCAATCAAGACGAAGTGGCGAGACCCCATCTCTTTGACGCTGCGCACCTGCGAAACCAGCACGCCGGCTTCCGCCACCAGGAAACGACCCGGCTCAATTTCCAGCTTCACCGCGTGACCAAGATGCGCGGCGATTTGGTCACGCGCGGCGCTCCACAGACCGTAATAGTGATCGGTATCGATCGCCTCTTCGCCTTCGCGATAAGGAATGGAGAGACCGCCACCGGCGGAGATCGCCTCCAGATCCTGACCGAAGTCGACAACCTGGCGCACCATCGCACCGCACACCTGCTCCAGGTGGCCGTAATCGACGCCAGAGCCAATGTGCATATGAATCCCCACCAGCTTCAGGCCATAGCGCTGTAATACCTCCAGCGCGGCAGGCATATCGGCATACCAGATCCCGTGCTTGCTGTTTTCACCGCCGGTATTGGTTTTTTGGCTGTGACCATGACCAAAGCCTGGATTCACGCGCAGCCAGACGCGATGGCCGGGAGAAACCTGACCCAGCTGCTCCAGCATATCTACAGAACCGGCATTCACCGGGATCTGCAGTTCGTGGACGCGCGCAAGCGTCGCATCGTCGATCACGTCTGCGGTGAAGACGATCGCGTCGCCGTCGGCTTTCGGATCGAATCCGGCCGCCAGCGCGCGCTCGATTTCGCCAAGCGAAACGGAGTCGACCTTCACGCCCTGCTCACGCATCAGGCGCAGAATATGAATATTGGAGCACGCCTTCTGGGCAAAACGCACCACGTCAAACTGATGCAGGGCGGCGATCTTCTCGCGAACGATCTGCGCGTCGTAGACCCACACCGGGCAGCCAAACTCGGCAGGCAGGCGCAGCAGGTTGTCGGCGTTCAAATCGGTCTCAGTCTGGTTCAGCGGGCGTGGCATGGTCTTCTCCGGGTATATGCGTTTTGAAGATTACGCCACAGCACGAGCAGAATAAAAAATATCGTTTTATCGCGAGTCTATGCAAAAATGATATGGACAGTTATCTGCTTTCAGGTGCCCTATGCCCGCCGTCAATTTACGCCACATCGAGATTTTTCACGCCGTGATGACCACCGGCAACCTCACCGAAGCCGCACAGATGCTGCATACCTCGCAGCCGACGGTGAGCCGCGAGCTGGCCCGCTTCGAGAAAGTGCTGGGGCTGAAGCTGTTCGAGCGTACCCGGGGCAGGCTTCACCCGACGGTGCAGGGGTTACGCCTGTTCGAGGAAGTTCAGCGCTCCTGGTACGGACTGGACAGAATAGTGAGTGCTGCGGAAAGCCTGCGCGAGTTTCGCCAGGGCGAGCTGTCGATCGTCTGCCTGCCCGTCTTTTCGCAATCCTTTTTGCCGATGCTGCTGCAGCCCTTTCTGGCCCGATACCCGGAGGTCAGCCTCACTATTGTGCCTCAGGAATCTCCTCTGCTTGAAGAGTGGCTTTCGGCCCAGCGCCATGATTTAGGGCTAACCGAAACCCTTTCCACGCCAGCGGGAACGGCACGCACGGAGCTGATCTCGTTAGATGAAGTGTGCGTTCTGCCCGCCGGACATCGGTTTGCCGGTAAGGCAGTGCTCACGCCGGAGGATTTCCACGGGGAAAACTACATTAGCCTTTCGCAGACAGACAGTTACAGACAGCTGCTGGATACGCTGTTTGCCGAGCATCAGGTCAAACGGCGAATGGTGGTGGAAACGCACAGTGCGGCTTCGATTTGCGCGATGGTGCGGGCGGGCGTCGGCGTCGCGGTGGTGAATCCGCTCACGGCGCTGGATTATGCCGGAAGCGGGATCGTCATCCGCCGCTTTAGCGTGTCCGTCCCGTTCACCGTGAGCCTGATCCGCCCGCTGCACCGTCCGGCTTCCGCGCTGGTGGACGCTTTCACCGAACACTTAATGGAGCACGCGCGTCAGGTGGCGCTTCGTTTACCTGACCTGCAAAACTCGTTATGACAGCATAAACGCCACGGCATCTGCCGCGTGAATGGCGGTGGTATCAAATACCGGGACGGGGCTTCGATCGGCCGGCACCAGCAGGCCGATCTCGGTGCAGCCGAAGATCACCCCTTCTGCCCCCTGCTGCGCCAGCTTTTCAATCACGCTGACGTAATACGCCCGGGAAGATTCGCTGAAGGTGCCAAGGCAGAGCTCGTCAAAGATAATCTGATTGATGCGCGCCCGATCGTCTTCATCCGGGATAAGGCTCTCGATCCCAAATTCACTGTGCAAACGCCCGCGATAAAAATCCTGTTCCATGGTGTAGCGTGTGCCCAAAAGCGCTACGCGGCGCATACCGGATGCGGCAATCGCACGACCGGTCGCGTCCGCGATATGCAGAAACGGCAGCGAGCAGCGGTCCTCAATATGCGACGCCACTTTGTGCATGGTATTGGTACAAAGCACGATACCCTCGGCGCCGGCACGCTCCAGTCCCAGCGCCGCCTGGGCCAGGATCTCTCCGGCTTTATCCCACTCCCCGCTCGACTGGCAGGCTTCAATTTCATGGAAATCAACGCTGTGCAGCAGCAGGCTTGCGGAGTGCAGCCCCCCCAGACGCTGCTTTACCCCTTCATTAATCAGGCGGTAGTAAGGGATTGTCGATTCCCAGCTCATTCCACCTAACAGGCCGATCGTTTTCATCATCCCTCCTTTTCTTTGTTTCTTTTTTAACACAACCGAAGTACATAAAAAAAGGCGCTGTATTCAGCGCCTTTTTAAACTGCAGAGCTTATTTCCCCACCGGCTCTGGCGGCGAAGTACGGGTGAGCATCGCCTCGCGCAGTAAAACGCTACCGCAGGCAAACACCCCCCCCCAGAAGCGCCGCCAGAACAACAATCAGAGCCTTGCCCGGGCCATCCTTTTTCACCGGCATGGAGGGAGAAAGCTGGTACCTGAATGGCTCAAGTTTAACATCGGCGAAGGAGAGCTTTTTCAGCTGTGCAAGGTAGTATTCCCTGTTCTGGAAATCCGCATTCAGCTCGGTCACGTCCTTCAAATTTTTCTCAATCTGCAGCTTTTGCGCGATACCGTCAGCACCGAGCGCAACAGAGTAATCCGGGTCATCTTTTACGGCCTGCCCGTTGCTGTAAACCGGCCTCTTGATGCCTGCGGCATTTGCCACTTCCAGCGAATAATTCAGTCGCTGCAGGTTGGTATTGTGAATATTGGTCAGACGAACTCGATCCAGTTCCAGCTGCTGCTCAACGACGTTCGTTTTTAGGGCGATCAGGTTGCGGATATTCTGCACCGTCTCTTTTTCTACAATAGCCGCGATATAATCAATGTACCCCGCCAGGACGGCTTGCGCATCGTCAGCTGTCGGTGCAGTGAAGCTCAATGTCCAGGAAACATAAGGCGTTTTATCCGCCTCTTTTCCCTGAGCGTTATTCACCGCTTTCATTCGATCTGAAATGTTGACTATCGCGCGATGCAGCTCAAGCGGATCCACCGTGGTGCCTTGCAGCTTCGATGTTACGTAAGGAGAGGTTGTCATATACTCTTCGAGCAATGACTGTGACTGGAACTTTTTAATAAACAGGTCAAAAATTTGCGGACGGGTAATCTTCACGTGCACATCAAGCACCTGTAACGCCACCATCATCTGGCGCAGTGGGTTCCACTGCAGCTGTTCTGCCGGGGTGATCACCGCTTTACTGGTCCATTTCTGCGGCAGTAAAAATGAAACGGCCAGCCCCACCAGCGCGAAAGTAAAGATAATGGCGGCGATACGTTTTTTCGCCGCCAGAAGGACCTCAAACAATCCCAGAAGATCTATCTCTTTTGCGCTTACAGCCGGGGCGGCAAAACGGGGAAAGTCGAGGTCCGTGCTTTTTCTTAAATCCATTTCTGACATAGTGATTCTTCTTTTTCCGGCTGCAACGCGTCTTTGCTCAAAAAGATAGCGGTGGCCCGACAATTCAACAATCTAAGAAAAATCCTAATGCCTGTTCCCTCTCTGTGTCTACTCCCTACCAGAGTTAGTAGTGATCTTAGTCACATTATTATTGTGGCTAAGCCACCTTTTTCTTTTCCAGTTACGGCATAGAGTGAAGCCTTCGAACAGGCAAAACAATCACACGCCGATGTTCCGCAGTTTCTCTCCTGCCATCAGCTTGCGCTCGATATGTTCCAGCGTCACGCCTTTGGTTTCCGGGATCAGCCAGAACGTAACGCCAATAAACGCTACGTTCAGCACCGTGTAGAGCCAGAACGTTCCCGCTGCGCCAATCGCGTCCAGCAGCGTCAGGAACGTCGCACCGATGATCATGTTCGACACCCAGTTGGTGGTAGTGGAACAGGTGATGCCAAAGTCACGGCATTTGAGCGGCTGAATTTCGGAGCACAGGATCCACACCACCGGCGCGGCGCTCATCGCGTAA
Source organism: Enterobacter sp. C3_dUdeg (assembly GCF_057536195.1). Classification (NCBI taxonomy): domain Bacteria; kingdom Pseudomonadati; phylum Pseudomonadota; class Gammaproteobacteria; order Enterobacterales; family Enterobacteriaceae; genus Enterobacter; species Enterobacter sp. C3_dUdeg. The sequence goes on along the minus strand of NZ_BAAKFX010000018.1, from coordinate 29,633 downwards.
CCTGCGATACACATCATGGTCATACCGACAGAAAGCCAGGAAAGCCCGCTTGAGGCCGTGCCGTTATCAAATTGCATCAGGCAGTAGCCCAGAATCAGCGTACCGAGCGCCATCACGCTGAAGCCAATTTTCAGCGCCGGTTTACGCCCGGCTTTGTCCACGGTGAATACCGCAATAAAGGTGGCGAACATGAAGGTCAGCCCGACCACCAGGGTTGCAATCATCTGCTGTTCCGTGGTGGTGAATCCGGCCATTTTGAAAATGCGCGGCGCGTAATACATGATGATGTTCATGCCGGTGAACTGCTGCATTGCCTGCAGCAACATGCCGAGGAAGACCGCGCGGCGCACGTTGCGGTTGATCTTAAACAGCGCCCAGCCGCCCTGCTTTAGCTTCAGGCTTTCGCGGATTTCGTTCAGCTCTTCGCGCGCTTTTTCCGAGGTATCGCGCAGCATGCGCAGAACCTCTTCTGCCTCCACGTGACGCCCTTTTTGCGCCAGCCAGCGCGGGCTGTTTGGCAGGAAAATCACCAGGACGATCAGCACCAGCGCCGGTAAGGCCAGCACGCCCAACATCGCGCGCCAGTTGCCGCTGTAGCTGAAGTAGGTGTCAGACAGGAACGCCAGCACAATACCCAGCGTGACCATCAGCTGATACATGCTGATCATCTTGCCGCGCACGTTTTCGCTCGCCATTTCGGAGAGATAAAGCGGCGCGGTGTAGGAGGCAATCCCCACCGCCACGCCCAGCAGCACGCGGGAGAGCAGGAGGATTTCAACGTTAGCGGCAAACGCCGAGCCAATGGAGCCGGCAACGAACAGAATCGCCCCGACCATCAGGCTGTATTTGCGCCCCAGGCGGAACGACAGCCAGCCGTTGAACAGCGCGCCGATGGCCGCGCCGAGCATCATGCTGCTCACCACCCACTCCTGCAGGCGACTGCTGAGGGTAAAGTGATCGGTAATAAACGGTAATGCGCCGGCAATGACGCCGATATCCAGTCCAAATAACAGGCCCGCCACGGCGGCGGCAATGGAGACAAACTGGTTCATGCGGCGAGTATCACGCAGCGCAGCGGGCATTAGGGTAGAGTCATTTATCGATGTCATATTTTTCCTGCCTCAACAGCAAAATTCGTTAACTGAAATTACGAGAAAGCGAGGAAAAGTGTCAGGCAGGAAATCGCGAAGTTATGGATTATTCCGCTACGGCATACGGTTCTGTGATGGACATTACAATTTCAACTCGTGGCGAATAATCACGTATTTTTACTAATCAGTTAATATTTAAGCAATAAAAGTGTGATTGCCGTCATTTGTGATTTTTTAGTATGGATTTTTCATCTTTAGCGATATGGACTAAGCCAATTATTGCGCAAAAAAAACCTCCGCCCACGGGCAGAGGTTCTTAATACGGGTGGAATTAACGCGCCAGCCAGCCGCCGTCTACAGCCACGGTGTAGCCGTTGATGTAATCCGATGCGGAGGAGGCCAGAAAGACAACCGGCCCCATCAGATCGCTCGGCAGACCCCAGCGTCCCGCCGGAATGCGGTCGAGGATTTCCGCGCTACGCTGCTCGTCCGCACGCAGCTGCTGCGTGTTGTTCGTCGCCATGTAGCCCGGCGCAATCGCATTCACGTTGATGTTATGTTTCGCCCATTCGTTTGCTAGCAGGCGGGTCACGCCCATCACGGCGCTTTTGGACGCGGTGTAAGACGGCACGCGGATGCCGCCCTGGAACGAGAGCATAGAGGCAATATTGATGATTTTGCCGCCTTTCCCCTGCGCAATAAAATGCTTCGCCGCCGCCTGGGACATGAAAAATACGCTCTTGATGTTCAAATCCATCACGTCATCCCAGTCGCGCTCGCTGAAGCTGATCGCGTCTTCGCGGCGGATCAGCCCGGCGTTGTTCACCAAAATGTCGATATGACCGAATTCAGCCACTGCGCGGTCCAGCAGTTCAGGAATGGCATCGATTTTACGCAGGTCAGCGGTCAGGCTCAGGAAACGGCGGCCCAGGGCCGTCACGCGTTCGATGGTCTCAGTCGGTTCAACGATATTAATTCCGACGATATCGCAGCCCGCTTCCGCCAGGCCTAACGCCATTCCCTGACCCAGCCCGGTGTCACACCCGGAAACCACAGCCACTTTCCCCTGCAGAGAGAATGCATCCAGAATCATGTTTATTCCTTACTCTTTCAGAGCCTGTCACTCACAGGCAGGTTTATGCTTCACCGCCCGCGACTAGCGCAGATCGCTGACCGCAACGTGGTCCATATCATCAAAGACCTGGTTTTCCCCCACCATTCCCCAGATAAAGGTGTAGGCTTTCGTCCCTACGCCGGAGTGAATGGACCAGCTCGGTGAAATCACCGCCTGCTCGTTGTGCATCACGATATGGCGCGTTTCCTGCGGCTGTCCCATCATGTGGAATACGCAGGCGTCCTCATCCATGTTGAAGTAGAAGTAGACTTCCATCCGGCGCTCGTGGGTATGGCACGGCATGGTGTTCCACAGGTTGCCTGGCGCGAGCTCGGTCAATCCCATGCTGAGCTGGCAGGTCTCCAGCACGTCCGGCACGAAGTATTTATTGATGGTGCGGCGGTTGCTGGTGAGGTTGTCGCCCAGCGTCACGGGTGCGACGTCTGCGGTGGTCACTTTTTTGGTTGGGTAGGTGGAGTGAGCCGGCGCGCAGTTGTAGTAAAACTTCGCAGGCCTGCTGCCGTCGATGCTGGCAAAGACCACGTATTTCGCCCCTTTACCCACATACAATGCCTCGCGATGGCCAATCTCATAGCATTTTCCGTCTACGGTGATGGTGCCCGGCCCGCCGATGTTAATCACCCCCAGCTCGCGACGCTCGAGGAAGTAGCTCACGCCCAGCTGCTTACCGACCTCACCGCCCACGGAGACGCTTTTCGTGACCGGCAGAATCCCGCCCACAATGATGCGGTCGATATGGCTGTAAACCATGGTGTACCTGTCGGCCTCGAATACCTGCTCGACTAAAAATGCATTGCGCAGCCCCTGAGTATCCAGCGTTTTGGCGTGCGCACTGTGGATGCTTTCTCTGACGTCCACGGTAACCTCCAGATGTGGTCATGCCCGAAGGCGGAAATAAACGAAACAGCGTTCCGTTTTTCATAATGAGCACATACTATCGGCATAAAGCGGGCTTTTCAATTATATTTAAAACAACGTTTCATTTTTATTTTTGTTTATAGCGAAAATGATGTTCGGATCACAATTAAGCCGCCGGGAGAAAAAGGACGCGAAAAAAAACCTCCCGGAGGAGGTCATTTTTAATGAGAAGAGGTTAGCGTTCGATGGCCAGCGCCACCCCTTGCCCGCCGCCTATACAGAGTGTGGCAATCCCTTTGCGGGCATTGCGCTTTTTCATTTCGTGGACCAGCGAAACCAGGATCCGGCAGCCGGACGCACCGATAGGATGGCCCAGCGCGATCGCGCCGCCGTTAACGTTGACCCGCAGAGGATCCCACTCCAGCATTTTTCCGACGGAGATCGCCTGCGCGGCATAGGCTTCGTTCACCTCGATCAGATCCACATCCGAAAGCTGCCACCCCGCACGCTCCAGGCAGCGGCGGGTCGCGTAGACCGGTGCGATCCCCATTAACGCAGGATCAACCCCTACGCTGGCGAATGCTTTAATGCGGGCCAGGACCGGAAGATCGAGTTCAAGGGCTTTGCTTTCGCTCATCATCATGACGGCGGCAGCGCCGTCGTTAATGGAAGAGGCATTTCCCGCCGTCACCGAGCCCTGCATTTCAAACGCGGGGTTCAGCCTCGCCAGGCCTTCTGCGCTGGCGTCAGTGCGCGGCTGTTCATCGGTATCCACGAGGATACGCTCGCCGCTCTGACGCTGCGTGCTGACCGGAACAATCTCGTCGCGAAAGCGACCGGAATCAATTGCCGCACGCGCTTTTTGCTGCGAGCTTAGCGCATAGGCATCCTGCACCTCACGGCTGATGCCGTACTCGCGCGCCAGGTTTTCCGCCGTCACGCCCATATGATAGTCATTGAACGCATCCCAAAGCCCGTCATGCACCAGGCTGTCGAGCAGCTGACTGTTGCCAAGCTGTGCGCCGGTCCGGCTGTCGGTCAACACGTGCGGCGCGCGGCTCATATTCTCCTGCCCGCCCGCTATGATCACGTCCGCTTCACCACACTGAATGGCTTGCGTCGCGAGATGCAGCGCTTTTAATCCTGAACCACAGACGTCGTTGATGGTGATGGCCGAAACGGTATTGGGCAGCCCGCCCTTCAGCGCCGCCTGACGCGCAGGGTTTTGCCCGGCACCGGCCGTGAGAACCTGTCCCAGGATCACCTCATCAACTTCATGTGCTGCGATCCCGCTGCGTTCCACCAGCGCTTTTACCACCACGCTGCCCAGGTCAACCGCCGAGTGACGCGCGAGCGCTCCCTGAAAACAGCCGATAGCTGTACGCAACGCACCCACTATTACGACATCTTTCATCACGACCTCTGTGTTAAATGACATGACGATAGTAGAGGATTGTTACTGGCAATTATCTTAATTGTTTAAAAATAGTGAGTTTAATCACAAGGATCAGCGCGCATCCTGCAGATACTGCCGCAGCCAGCTGCCGGCAACGCCGGGAGGGGATCGTTTATTCCACAGCAGATCGATGCCGATCGCCCGCGGCCAGCCGGGAACACTGAGCTGTACCAGGGATTTCGCGGCGGCAAATTCATCCACCAGAGCGCACGGCAGCACGCACCAGCCAAATCCCTGTACCGCCATACTCAAGAGTAACAGGTAATTCGGTGCTGACCAGACGGGCCCGCGCGCGATCTCAGCCTCGCGCTCAAGATAGGTGCTGAGCCGCAGCTCTCGCCAGCCGTGCAGCTCGTCATGCTGAACGTCATGTTGTCCGGCCAGCGGATGCGTGGTCGCGACGTAGATCGCCATGCGGGTCTGCATCGGCAGGCGGGTGACGCCAATATCCGTAGGGTAACTGTCGCGCGCTTCCGTCAGGCCAATCTGCGCTCGCTCCTTTTGCAGCAGATCGATCACGTCCTCTTCCTCGCCAATCAGACATTCGAATTCCGTATGGGGAAAATGCGCGTCAAACTGCTTCATCATCTCTTCCAGCACGTCCGGGTTGAGGGTATCGGAAAGGACAAACGTCAGACGCGCCTCCGTTTGCGCCGTTAGCGATACCGCCAGCTCATCCAGCCGCGTGCTGGCGGCCAGGATCGCCTGCACATAGCCCAGCACCTGTTCTCCCTGGACCGTTAACACCGGCTGGCGCGCCGAGCGGTCAAACAGCTCAAAACCCAGATCGGCTTCAAGATTGGCAATTGACGTGCTGATCGTCGACTGGCTTTTACGCAGCCTTCGCGCGGCAGCGGAAAAAGAGCCCGCCGCAACGGTCTCGACAAACGCCTTAAGGGCTTCGGGTGAATAGCGCATAACCTATCTACTTTAGCGATGGATACTATCTTTAATATATCAGCTTTAGCGATGAAAATAGGCTGCATCAACGCCCATACTGGCGAATTAATGAGGTCTATGACTATGCAACATCAGGATGCACTCCAACGTAAACTGCTGGAGCGGATCTTTCATGCTGTCTGTTTCGAAGGGATTGCGACGGCGATCCTCGCCCCTACGGCGGCGTGGCTCATGCAGCGTTCCGTGGTGGAGATGGGGGGGTTGACCATTATCCTGGCCACTACCGCCATGCTCTGGAACATTCTTTATAACTTCGGCTTCGACCGTTTCTGGCCCGTTCAGCGCGTCAAACGTACCGCAAAAGTACGTGCGCTGCATGCGCTGGGGTTCGAATGCGGGTTTATTGTGATTGGTGTGTCGATTGTCGCCGCCGTGCTGGGCGTTACCCTGCTTCAGGCATTCACGCTGGAAATAGGTTTCTTCCTGTTCTTCCTGCCCTACACCATGTTCTATAACTGGGCATACGATTGCCTGCGCGAGAAATTTCTTAAGCGTCGCCAGCAACGGCGAGCCCTGGCAGGCTAAACCGCCTTTGGCCGGACGCCCGTTCCGGCCAAACTCCGTCGAAGCAACTGCGCTCTTCAGGCATAACTATGGTAAATTGCACGCCATTCCGATGGTTTGATAGTTGATACGTTGCTCTAATGTCGAAAATTTGGTCAAAAGATGAGACTCTCTGGAGTTTCGCTCTCTATGGCACGGCCGTGGGCGCAGGAACGCTGTTCTTGCCCATTCAGCTGGGCTCCGCAGGCGCTATCGTCCTGTTTATTACCGCCCTCGTGGCCTATCCCTTAACCTACTGGCCGCACCGGGCGCTGGTGCAATTTATCCTGTCGTCGAAAACAAAAGGCAACGAAGGGATCACCGGCGCCGTCTCGCACTATTACGGCAGGAAGATTGGCAACCTGATCACCACGCTCTATTTCATCGCCTTCTTTGTGGTGGTGCAGATTTATGCGGTGGCCATCACCAACTCGCTCACGGAGCAGCTGGCGAAACACCTGACGGTGGATACCGCCGTTCGCGTGCTGGTCAGCCTGGGAGTGGTGCTGGTTCTGAATCTGATCTTCCTGATGGGGCGCCATATCACGATAAAAGTGATGGGCTTCCTGGTGTTTCCGCTGATTGCCTATTTTCTGTTTGTCTCGTTCTATCTGACCGGAAGCTGGCAACCTTCGCTGCTGACCAGCCAGATGGCCGTCGATCGTCATACGCTGCATCAGGTATGGATTTCGATTCCGGTGATGGTGTTTGCTTTCAGCCATACCCCGATTATCTCAACGTTTGCCGTTGACCGTCGCGAGAAATTTGCTAACGGCGCCATGGATAAATGCAAGAAAATCATGAAGGTGGCGTACCTGATCATCTGCCTGAGCGTGCTGTTTTTTGTCTTCAGCTGCCTGCTCTCAATTCCGCCGTCGTACATTGTGGCCGCCAAAGAGCAAGGGGTAACGATCCTGTCCGCGCTGTCGATGATGCCTTCTTCTCCGGCGTGGCTGGGCATTTCCGGGATTATCGTGGCGATTATTGCGATGTCGAAATCGTTCCTCGGCACCTATTTTGGGGTGATTGAAGGGGCGACGGAGATCGTGAAGTCGTCGCTCAATCAGGTGGGCGTGAAAAAGAGCCGCGCCTTTAACCGCGCGATTTCCATTATGGGGGTGTCGTTAATCACCTTTGCCGTCTGCTGCATTAACCCGAACGCCATTTCGATGATTTACGCCATCAGCGGCCCGCTTATCGCCATGATCCTGTTTATCATGCCGACGCTGTCGATGTATCTGATCCCCTCACTGAAACAGTACCGCTCCATTGGCAACCTGCTGACGCTGATCGTCGGCGTGCTGTGCGTGTCGGTGATGTTTGTCGGCTAAACGCCCTGCATGCCCGGCGTTCTGCCGGGCATGCCTCTCAGTCTCGCCCTGCTGATTACAGCGGAAAAGGTCTGTCCTGCACGACCGTTTTCATCACAAGCGTAGAGCGAAGGTGCTGCACGCCGGGCATGGCGGAGAGCTTCTCGTCGTAGAGTTTCTGGAAAGCGGACAGGTCGCGGGTCACGACGTGCATCAGATAATCGGGATCGCCAAACAGACGCTGAGCCAGCACGATCTGCGGGATTTCCTCCACCGCCGCTTCAAACGCGCTAACCGCCTTTCTGTCACCCTCCTTCAGCGTCGCAAACACTATCGCCAGGAAGTTGAATCCCATTTTGGCGGGGTCGAGGCTGGCACGGTATCCCGTTATGGCCCCGCTTTGCTCCAGCGCCCGCACGCGACGATGGCACGGCGAGAGGCTCAGATTCACTCTTTCCGCCAGCTCGGTAAGGGATAAGCGGCCATCAGACTGTAGCTCAGCAAGAATTTTTCGATCGATGCTATCCATGTGGAAGATTTTCTCATTTTCACGGTGTTATGAGCATAACATTGAAAGCCTATTTCGCAGGGTTAGCGATATTCTTTTTCTCAACGTTTGACGCACTGCGGGAGTTTTCAGAACGATGGAAATGAGTATTGTGGCCGGCTTTTGGGTGGTTTCTTTTCTGCTCATCATGACGCCGGGCGCCGACTGGGCCTACGCCATTAGCGCCGGGATTAACGGGCGACGCGTGGTACCGGCGGTGATGGGGTTAATGTCCGGGCATCTGTTAGCTACGCTGATTGTGGTGGCTGGCGTGGGCGTAGTGATTGCTCAGCATCCGCTGGCGTTAACCGGGCTGACCGTTGCGGGGGCCGTGTATCTCCTCTGGCTTGGCATCGGGCTGTTGCGTCACCCGGCCGCACCGGAAAAGGCCACCCACCATGCGGGAAACTGGAGACAGTGGGCGGTGAAAGGACTCTGCATTAGCGGCCTTAACCCGAAAGTTTTTTTACTTTTCCTGGCGCTGCTTCCGCAGTTTACCGACCCGACCGGAAGCTGGTCGCTAGCGATGCAAATGTCCGCGCTTGGCGTGATGCACCTTATTACCTGTACGCTGGTCTATCTGCTGGTGGGGTATGGTTCGAAAGCGGTACTGGCGACCCGGCCACAGGCGGCGCGTAGGGTGAGCATGGCGTCAGGAGGGATAATGGTGCTGATCGCGATGGTATTGCTGTTTGAGCAGGTAAGATAAAAAAACACCGGCCATCGCCGGTGTTATTTACGCCCGAATATCGTCATATTCCCGCGTTTTATCAAACTCATGCTTCGCGAACGGGCACAGCGGGATAATTTTACGGTTCTCACCGCGCATCTTCTCCACCACTTTCGCCACCAGCTGTTTACCGACGCCCTGCCCTTTCAGGCTCTCATCCACATCGGTGTGCTCGATAATGCTCAGGTGCTCGCCGGTCGGTACAAAGACAATCTCCGCAACCTGGTTGCCGTTCGCATCATTGACGTAAAACTTGTTATGGCCTTCCAGAATATCCATGGTTCCTCGCTTATTTTTGGCGATACTTCAGCGCACCGCTCGGGCAGGTATCAATCACGCGTACAACCGTTTCAACGTCCACTTCATCGGGAATGATCCACGGCTTACGTTTCAGATTAAACAGCTTTGCGCTCCCACGCACGCAGTTACCTGAGTGTTTGCAGATCCCGGTATTGAAGTAAACGTCAATTTTCTCGCCGGTATAGGCCCGGTAACCCGCATCCAGTAGTTCTTTGTCCATGACATTGCCTCTGTAATTATTATCGTGCTGAATGAAGCATAGCCTTACGGGATCCTGATGGCTATAACGCCGAAAACGAAAAGCCAGGTCACAACTCTTTTCTCGCCAGATTGCGTCCGCTATTGGCCCATGTCAGGCTCGGCAAATGTCACTTTTACATAACTTCCGCAGGTTGAATGAAACGCAGACTCTCTTTTCAGGTAAAGCTGTTTTTAGCGCTGGTGTGCTTCTCCTGCCTGCTGTTAGTTCTGCTGGGAACAATCCTGTTCCATTTTATTGACCGACAGCTCCATCACGATCTCGGCCAGCGCGCCCGGGTTCAGGCCAGCCAGATCGCGCTGATGCCGGGTCTGGCGGCAATGGTAGCGGCCAGAGATATTCCGGGAATAGCCCGGTTAATTCAGCCGCTGCGCGCCGAAAGCGATGCCAGCTACATTGTGATTGGCGATACCGAGGAGCAGCACCTTTATCATTCGGAATCCCCGGAGCGTATTAATTTACCGATGATCGGCGGGGATAATGCCGAGGTGTTAAAGGGCAAAACCATTATTTCCGTGCGTCAGGGCGGAATTGGCGTGTCGCTACGCAGCAAAGCGCCCATCTTCAACGCGCAGCATCAGGTGATTGGTATTGTCTCGGTCGGCTATCTGACGTCGTATATTGCCAATATTAACGCCCGCATTCTCTGGCAGTCCGGGCTATACGGCGCTGCGCTTCTGCTGCTGCTGTTTATTTTCTCCTGGCTGTTTACCCGCAATTTAAAAAAACAGATGTTCCGGCTGGAGCCGAAAGATATCGCTCAGCTGGTTTTGCAGCAGCGCGCGCTATTAGAAGCCATGTACGAAGGGGTATTTGCCGTTAATGGCGAGAAGCAGCTGATTTTAATTAACCGCGCGGCACGCGAAATGCTGGATATTCGGCAAAGTGAGAAAGAACTTATCGGTAAACCGCTGGAAGACATTCTGCAGACGGCGCCGGGGTTTTTATCCCAGCGCTACGCCTCGGTGAGCGCTGGCAGCCACGACCAGATTGCGGTGCTGAACCAGCGCGAGGTGATCGTCAACCGGGTAGCCATTGAGGTCGAACCGGGCGTTGAAAGCGGTTGGGTATACAGCTTTCGCGACAAAAATGACATCAACACGCTCAGCAGCCAGCTCAGTCAGATCAAACGCTATGCGGATAACCTGCGCATTATGCGCCACGAACAGCTGAACTGGACCGCCACTCTCGTCGGGCTACTGCAGATGAAACATTATGACGAGGCCATCCGTTACATCCAGGTGCAGTCAGAAGGCGCGCAGCGCGTGCTGGACTTTGTCTCAGCCCATTTTGTCTCCCCGGCGCTGTGCGGGCTGCTGCTCGGAAAATACGTCAGCGCGCGCGAAAAAGGCATCGAGCTGCTGTTTGACCCCGCCTGCCAGCTCACCCGCATGCCTGCCGCGCTGAGTGAAACGGAGCTGATGTCCATTATTGGTAATCTGCTGGACAACGCCGTGGAGGCGACACTCAACGCGCCGGTCCACGCGCCGGTAGAACTCTACATTTCTGACCGTAACCAGGAGCTGCTGATCGAGGTGGCTGACCGGGGCTGCGGGGTGGACGATGCGTTGAAGCCGCACATTTTCCGCCAGGGATTCAGCAGCAAGCCGGACAGCGAAAACGACATTGTGGGTACCGAGCACGGTATTGGCCTGTTCCTGGTGGCAGGATATATCGACAAGGCCGGCGGCAGCATTGAGATTGCCGACAACACGCCGCAGGGCACTATTTTTTCTGTGTTTATTCCGAATGGGCAACAGCATGACCCGACCACTTGACGTTGTGATAGTTGAAGATGAGCCGCACCTGGCGGAGCTGCATCGCGAGTATATCGAGCAGAATTTCCATCTGCGCGTGGTGGGCATCGCCGCGTCGATTGAGCAGGCATGCAGCCTGATTCGTCAGCACCAGCCGCGACTTATCCTGCTGGACAACTATCTCCCGGACGGTAAAGGCGTGGAGTTAATTGATAATCCGCTACTGAAAAGCTACGAATGCTCGGTGATTTTCATCACCGCCGCCAGCGATATGCAGACCTGCAGCCACGCCATGCGCAGCGGCGCGTTTGACTACCTGATTAAGCCCGTCTTTTTCCAGCGCCTGCACGCCTCGCTGGAGCGGTTTATGCGTTTCATCCACACCGTGCAGCAGGTGAAGGTGGTCGACCAGCATGCGCTGGATCGCCTGTTTAATCTTCCCGCCGCGGAAGCCTCCATTACGCCGTCGACGAAGGGCATTGAACCCCAGACGCTGGAACGGATTAAAAACCTGTTCGCCGAGCATCCCGACAACGCGATGTCGGTTGAAGAGGTGGTGGAAAACGTGGGGATCAGCAAAACCACGGGGCGTCGCTACCTTGAATACTGCGTGGAGAGCGGGTTAATCAGCGTCGAAATGCTGTATGGCAATATTGGTCATCCGCGAAGGTTATACCGCAAAGCGCCCGATAAACCGTAATCCAGAACCGTTCACAGGCTAACGTTCGCGGATTTTATGGTGTTAATTGCTGAAACGACGGCGACAATCACACTTCGGAATCATTGCCCGCTTCACCCTCTTGTGGGTGGAGCCCGATACGCTATGTTGACAATTAGTTCCTCAAATGTAACTAAAAGGTTAACTATAATGTCGAACACGTTCCGAATTTCTCTGCTTACCGCTACTGTACTGTTCTCTGCTTCTGCACTCTCTGCCCTGCCGCAGGGCTATCCTGCTGAATATCAAAAAGTTGTTGATGCCGCAACGAAAGAGGGCAAGGTTGTTATTTACTCCACCACCGACATCAAGGCCGCCGGACCGCTGATCCAGGGCTTCGAAAAAACCTACCCGGGCATTAAAGTCGAATACAACGACATGAACAGCACCGAGCTGTACAACCGCTTCATCAGCGAACAGGCCTCCGGTGGCGTGAGCGGCGACGTGGTCTGGAGCTCCTCTATGGACACCGGCCTGAAGCTCGCCACCGACTACGCCATGGAGTATAAATCGCCGGAGCAAAGCCAGCTGCCGAAATGGGCGGTCTGGAAGGATAAGGCTTATGGCACTACCTATGAGCCGGTGGTCTTTATCTACAACAAGCGCCTGATCCCGGCTGGCGACGTGCCGGATTCTCACGCCGCGCTGGCGAAACTGATTGCCAGCCAGACGGACAAATTCAAGGGCAAAGTCACCACCTACGACATCGAAAAATCGGGTCTGGGCTTTATGCTCTCGGTTCAGGATCACAACGCCGATCCTAATTACTTCAAAACCCTGGCCGACGTCGCCAAAGGTGGCTTATCAGTGCAGTCGTCTACCGGCACCATGATGGAGCGCGTCTCCTCCGGTGAAAACCTGATCGGCTTCAACATCCTCGGTTCCTACGCGGAAGCGCGCGCGAAGAACGATCCTTCGCTCGGCATTTCCTATCCAAAAGATTACACCCTGGTGCTGTCGCGCGTGTCGTTCATCAGCCAGCAATCGCAAAACAGCAACGCCGCGAAGCTGTGGCTGGACTATGTGCTGTCTGAACAAGGGCAAAACATTCTGGCCAATCAGGCGGATATTCCCTCCATTCGTAACGATATCGAAGGGAAAAACGATATCGACGGCCTGACCAAAATCCTCGGCAACGCGCTGAAGCCAATTCCGGTTGATGAAACGCTGCTGGAATACCTGCAGCCGAAAAAACGCCTGGAGTACATCAAAGAGTGGCGTACCGCCGCCGGTAAATAAGCGTCTGAGCGCGGCGCAGGCCGCCGCGCTCCCTTATCGACTGAGTTCGTTTTTCTGGGCCGCAACACCAGGGATACCCCATGAATACATTACGCAGAAAGTGGCAAAGCCTGCCGCGAGGCATCGTCGTGCTGATAACCGCCCTGGTTATCTATACGCCGCTGTCGTTTATCGTGATACAGAGCTTCCTGTCCGCCCCGTTCTTTTCGCCGTCAAAAGAGTGGAGCTTTGAATCATTTGAATTTATTTTCACCGACCCTGATTTTTATAAGGCCCTGAAAAGCGGCTTTATTCTTGCTTTCGGGCTGGTCTTTATCTCCATTCCGCTGGGCGGCGTGCTGGCGTTTCTGATGGTGCGTACCGACCTGCCCGGCCGCCGGCTGATTGAGCCGCTGATCCTGGTCCCGATTTTCGTTTCACCGATGGTGCTGGGCTTCGGCTACGTGGTGGCCGCCGGTCCGGTGGGCTTTCTCTCCCAGTGGGCTCAGGCGCTGATTGGCTTTGTGCCGTGGAATATCTACGACATGTCGAGCATTGTGGTCATCGCCGGCCTGACGCACGTCCCGCACGCCTATCTGTATATCTCGTCTGCGCTGCGCAGCGTGGGCTCCGATGTGGAAGAAGCCGCACGCACCGCGGGCGCGTCGCCCTGGCAGGTGATGACCTCCGTCAGCCTGCCGATGGTGCGCCCGTCCATTCTGTACGCCACCGTGCTGCTGTTCTTCCTCGGGCTGGAAGTGTTCGGCCTGATGCTGGTCCTCGGCGACCCGGAAGGCAACATGGTGCTGGCGACCTATCTCTATAAGCTGACGAACAAGATGGGCACCCCATCCTATAACCTGATGGCGGCGGTTGCCGTGGTGCTGATCTGCATCACCATCCCGCTGGTGATGCTCCAGCGTCGCCTGATGCGCACCGCCAACCGCTTCGTCACCATGAAGGGCAAGGCTTCGCAGGCCCGCGCGCTGCCGCTGGGTAAATGGCGCTGGGTGGCTGGCGGAGTGATTGCCTTCTGGCTCACCGTCACCATCGGCGTTCCGCTGCTCGGCGTGGTATTGCGCGCGTTTATCTCCAACTGGGGCGTGGGCGTTTCGCTGTGGGACGAGCTTTCTCTGAACACCTTCCGCACCATCTGGGCGCAGCCCAACCTGCTGCGCGCCATCGTCAACTCCATGGCGATTGGCGTGATTGGCGGCGCGCTGGCCGTGGTGTGCTACCTGTTTGTCGGCATTGCCATGCACCGCAAGCCGGACAACACCACGCGTTTTCTGGACTACAGCGTGCTGGTGCCGCGCGCCGTGCCTGGCCTGCTGGCGGGTCTGGCGTTCCTGTGGGTGTTCCTGTTCCTGCCGATGTGGCTGGATAACTCGCTGAAATCCGGCTGGCTTTCCGGGTTCGCCTGGACCGACTGGATGCGTGAAAACGTCATCGTCTGGCTGCGTTCGCTGCGCAGCACCATTTTCAGCGTCTGGCTGGCCTATACCGTGGTGTGGATGGCTTACGGGCTGAGGCTGATCTCTTCCACGCTGCTGCAGGTAGGGCCAGAGCTTGAGGAAGCGGCGCGCAGCACCGGGGCGACGCGCGGGCAGATCACCCGCCACGTCACCATCCCGCTCTCCCGCTACGGTCTTATCGGTTCGTGGCTGCTGATGTTCCTGATCTTTGAGCGCGAATATTCAACGGGTGTGTACCTGCTTTCACCCGGCACGGAGACCATCGGCTCGATGCTGGTTTCCCTCTGGGCCGCGGGTGCCATCGATATCGTGGCGGCGCTCTCTTTCATTAACATCCTGCTGGTCGTGGTAGGTCTGGGCATTGCCCTTCGTTTCGGAGTGAAAATACATGATTGAATTAGCGGTTGACGATCTGCACTTAACCTACGGCGACAATCCTGTTTTAAAAGGTGTCTCCATGAACCTGAAGCGCGGCGAAGTGGTCTCCCTGTTAGGCCCCTCCGGCAGCGGTAAAACCACCCTCCTGCGCGCCGTTGCGGGTCTGGAAAAACCGACGCAGGGGTCCATTGTCATTGGCAATAATAAAGTTTACGACGGCACGCCGCGCAGCGAGGTCCCGGCGGAAGAGCGTAACCTTGGGCTGGTGTTCCAGTCCTATGCCCTGTGGCCGCACAAGACCGTGTTTGAGAACGTGGCCTATCCGCTCAAGCTGCGCAAAGTCCCGGCCAAAGAGATCCAGCAGCGCGTGCAGGACGTGCTGGACCAGCTTGGTCTGGGCCATCTTGGCAAACGTCACCCGCACCAGCTCTCCGGCGGACAGCAGCAGCGCGTGGCGATTGGCCGGGCGCTGGTGTACAACCCGCCGGTGATTTTGCTGGACGAACCGCTCTCTAACCTCGACGCCAAGCTGCGCGAAGAGGCCCGCGTGTTCCTGCGCGAGCTGATTATCAAGCTCGGGCTATCCGCGCTGATGGTGACGCACGACCAGAACGAAGCGATGTCGATTTCCGACCGCATCCTGCTGCTTAACAACGGCAAAATTGAGCAACAGGGCACGCCGCAGGAGATGTACGGCTCGCCGAAAACGCTTTTTACCGCCGAGTTTATGGGCAGCAACAACCGCCTGCACGGCAAAGTCACCGAAGTGCGCGACGGCAAAGCGCGTATCGAAGGAAAAGGTTGGGTGCTGTGGGGCCAGGCCGGTGAAGGGGTGCAGAGCGGTGAAGAAGCGACGGCGGTGATCCGCGTCGAACGCGTGGCGGTGGTCGAGGGGCCAGGGGAAAATCAGCTTGAGCTGCCGCTGCTCACCAGCATGTATCTCGGCGACCGCTGGGAGTACCTGTTCCGCACGGTGGGAGATGATTTTGTCATTCGTGCGTATGGGCATGAGGTTCGGGATCCGCAGCACTGCCATCTTTCGCTGCCTGAGAAGTATGTGTGGGTGTTCCCGAAAGGGTGAATGGGAGAGAAAAGGCTGCGGGATGCAGCCTTTTTTGCTTTGACAATCCTGCGTAGAGCCAATGCTGCCAGCGCACCCATACCTTCCACTGCGAGCTAATTCCCGTCCAGAGCCTGATTTGCCATCTCCCCCAATAGCTGACCAGGCTTCAGTTTTCATCAGGTTTTTTATGGTATTCGCAACACCCTGATGCTTACCTTCCAGGGCGTTTAGAGCTTTATTGCAGTAACTGTCACCTATCGCCAGGCTGTCAGAGCCAATGCACCATCAGCAGCATAGTCTGCGGAGCCTATTGAAAAATCTCCGGTATCAGAAAGGGTATCGATGATAGCGTTAGTCGTTGCAGGTAATGGGCATTCACCCCCCTTGTCTCTTTTTCCTGACCGATAAAAGTAAGATCCCGGATTGGCGGCCGGGATCTCTAATATCATGATTCCAATAATCGCAACCAATCATTAAAATCATCGATACCATACAAGTAATCTCGATCTGAGGAAGGAAGATCGACAGCACCTAAGCTTTGAATCACTTTCCAGGCAACTTGATCAGTGATTCTAATATCATCCGCATCAATAATTGAAAAAGCCCATTGAGCAACGTAGGTTCTGTCTACCACACCCACTTTCAACTTATTAATTACGCTAGAAATTTCGTAACGCGTTGGAAGTTCGTTCATATTTATCTCCTTCCTTGATAATTCCCATCAGCATCAAAAATATGGTGGTTCTTATCATTAGTAACGGGTTTCGGAGCCACACTACGAATATTGCCAGCATGATCAAGTGTTTCATACCAAGTTCGGGTTTGACCTGTTTTTGGATCCCACTCTCTTACCAGTCGAGCTCCAGCCATTTCTCCAGTTGTTCTGGAAGGCGTCATATCACCATAAAAGCGATAATTTCCATTCTCCAGTTCCTTAACCCCAGCTTGCCCATATTTCTCAGCCTGTCGATAGTATTCTTTTAGCTTCGCTCCTTCCAGGGAACTAACTGCACGCCCCCCACCTTTTGCTATTCCACCGCCACCTTTCAGCAACTCTCCGTCTGCATCCTCAATTCCAATTTTCAGCATTGGATTAATATCGAAGATATTTGGTTTGTCCTTACTCAGCGAGTTATTCTCAACCTCCACCTTCGCCGTTTCCGACGCCGTCGCCGCCATGGAGACACTGCCATCCGTCACCGCAGCGCCCGCCAGACCACCCGCTATACTCACGAGGCTACTGACCAGCCGTTTCTCCTCTGCTGTCAGGTCACTGGATTTTTTATCTCCATACAGCGCGCTAACCAGATGGTCCGTCATCGCCGAGGCCGTAATGGCTCCAATGGCACCAGCCTTCAGGCCATCCGCAGTGCTCCCGCCACTCAGCTGCGTCAGCGCCGCCGCCACAATACCGTGCAGCGCGGCACGGGCTGTCAGGTCTTTCTGCTCCTTGACAAGGGTCGCCAGCTTCGCGCCCAGCGCCGCATTGCGGGTAAACTTAACGGCTGATTAAGCGATCCAGGCACAGTGGCCGGGATTCGTTATATGATTATTTGATTTATTCTTAATATATCTTTTCTTAACTTATTGTTAACGCTTGAATGTGCTAGCTGGTTTATGAGCTTCCTTATTTGGATAAAAGTACTTTTCTGATCTTTTAGATCTTCTCCTTTTATCGTTGATAAGGCAGCAATTAGTTCGCCATCGTAATATTCACCCGCCAACGGATTTTCAGTCAGAACTTCCAACACTTTCGGTATCAACTGATCAATACATAATTTTTGTCGAATAGCGCGACAAAGATCTTCCACTTTTAATCACCTTGATGGCTGGTAAACAATTCTCGGCTCTAGAACTGGGATCACTAGAAGAATTTACCTAAAGTAGAATCGCCTGTCTAATCGGAAATTAACGTCTAAATTCTTACAGGAAACGTAGATCCTGCTCAGTAAATTATCCATACTTTTGCATTTGACTTTTTAGCCCGTCTGTATCGCTGCATAAAGTTAGTTACATCCGCTTTCTTGCGGCACGAAATCTTTCCTTTGCGCATTTCTAACTCTTTTTAAAAATGCTCCTGACGTTGGTGTTGGGAGCATTTGTACGTTTTATCGGTTATTTTTCTGGATTTATATATGTATACCTACTATCAATTTCCAGACCAAGATCAGTAGCTATTTTAAGCACTTGCGTGTACTCATCTTTACTGATCACAACATCATGATCAGCAATATGATCACATAGCGTTTCGAATGCTAATACATTCTCTGAAAACCCAAGATAACCAAGGGCAAAGTCAACTAATGAAGGATCCAGACGACTTTTTAATCCTTCACCAAATTCTCTAATTTCGTCGTTAATATCCATTTCACCCACACTATTTTTTAATAGGTTTTAAAGTTGGAGGAGTCGGATTACTATCCGGAAACGCTGTTACAATTTTCCCACTAGCGGGCTCGTATAGCACACGAACTCTGACACCATCTCGTTCTTCCCAAGCAACCCACCTTGCCGGCCTTCCTGCGTTTGTATACGCCCCACCAGTTCCGGTCTGAGCAAACCATTGGGTATCGGGGGAGGTAGCAATGTCTTCTGCCTGGCCCGTACCGATGGCCGGTGCCAGGTTGCAGTTTTCACCGTTTCCTCTGCCATCCGCGCAGCCGGAAAGCGCCACCGTATAGCTGTTGCCGCTGGTCTGGCAACCGTTGTGGAGATTACTGAAACCCAGCTTGGTGCAGCGGGAGTGCTGAACGATATCGGCGATGTGGTGGTGATTAGGGGCCGGGACGGGTATTTTAGGTGAGCCTGACGGCTAAAAGAAGATCCCGGCCCTGTGGACGGGATCTATTATCTTAGTGAGTTTTTGGCAAATAAAATAACTTTTCAGCAATTATACGATCCAAATCACTATCTCCATTCAAACACATATGATCCGTAGCAACCCAATGTAAATATTGATAAATATCTTCGATTTCTTTTCCCGCGTATAACATCTCACAAATAGGTTGTACATATGCATCATATTCATCACTGGCCTCAATGAGATCATTGATACCTATAGGATCCCATTCTTGTAATAGAACAGATCTAACTTGCTCATATAAAAATCGATCATTCATTTCGTAGGTGCTCCCGGAATTACAGTTACAACATCGCCTGTATTAGTGTTAATTATTACCCGAAGATTGTTGGTTGCATCGTAGTATCCCGTAGTTCCAGGTTTTGTCGGATAAATGTTTCCTGTCTTTATTGTATTTTCTACTGCTGAAGGCGGGACGCCACGCCCCTGCATACGATCAACAGCATGAGCTGAATATGCTCGCTCACCAATTACCGCAGGTGAATTAGAACCTTTGGTATTCATGGGATTACCACTTCTACCTGTAGGATTGTAAGCACCTCTGGAGCCTCCACCTTCAATCAGCGGATTATCGCGGCAGTCCCAAGGACTTTCCGCGCACATCATGCTCTTCAGAGAGTTATTCTCAACCTCCACCTTCGCCGTTTCCGACGCCGTCGCCGCCATGGAGAAACTGCCATCCGTCACCGCAGCGCCCGCCAGCCCACCCGCGATACTCACGAGGCTACTGACCAGCCGTTTCTCCTCTGCCGTCAGGTCACTGGATTTTTTATCTCCATACAGCGCACTGACCAGATGGTCGGTCATCGCCGAGGCCGTGATGGCCCCTATAGCACCGGCCTTCAGGCCATCCGTACTGCTCCCGCCACTCAGCTGCGTCAGCGCCGCCGCCACAATACCGTGCAGCGCGGCACGGGCTGTCGGGTCTTTCTGCTCCTTGACCAGGGTCGCCAGCAGAGGGGCCGCCCCCGCTGCCGCGCCTGCCTTCAGGTTACCGCCAAGCGCGCCTGCCAGTAATCCCGCCGCTGCGCTGCCCTTCGTCCAGAAGGCACTCCCCGGGCCGTACTCGGTATTCTGATATCCGGGCTGCGTCTTCAGGAACGCTTCCTGCTCCTGCGGCGTATCGCCCTGCAGTTTTCCTTCTGACGCCAGCTTCGCGCCCAGTGCCGTATTGTGGGTAAACTTAACGGCTAATTAAACGATCCCGGCAAAGTGGCCGGGATCTGGCTTGCTATGTCAGGGGTGATAATCTTCATATTCCCAAAAGCTCAACCGACTTAATTTTATGGCAGCTTTTGACCAATCACTATCATTGCAGGCAACGATCTGTTCTTCTAAATAAGAAAGGATCTCATCATAATCATATTCTTCTACGATAATCATACCCTTACCAGACAAAGTTTTATTTGATGCTAGCTCGTTTTGAAGCCAAGTTGGCGTGCATACCAACATATCAAAAGCTTCAGCACCATCTTCATCATTCGGTCCAATCATTGCTCTTACCCAACAACCGAAATTGACAGGATCAGTTGGCCAATAGTTTATCAAACTGTCTTCAAGTTCTAGCGATCTCAGTCCTTTCAATTCAATATTCATTTAGTTATATCCAAATGCCCATTGCTAATAGGTCTTCCTGTTGGTGTCAGTTTTTGTTCAAAATTGGCCTGAACTCCCGTCGTGGCATGAGGGCTATTTGGTTTAGATGAAGGTGGTCGATAAACTCTCAATCCGTCAGAGCTTACCCATGCCGTGCCATCACTAGACACTCGATACCCCGGCCCTACCCATGCTTCACCCAATGCATTAGCATCTTTGGCAGTCGCCTGACCTAAACCAAAATTACCTTTATTCCCTTTTGCTGCATCTCTCAATATACCTATTTGCTCTTCAACAGGTAGGGAAGATATGTTACTTACATCGGATTTATTTGGTTGAGACTCGGCGCTCCGAGCATTCTCCTCATCCTGCGGTCCCCAGCCTCCCGGCGTGCCTGATCCCGCCCCCCCAGTTCTGCCTTCTCTTCATCCGTCCAATTTGCGCCAGTATTTGGCTGTTCTTTATCATTAGTCAGCGCTTCACCGATTGCTACACCTGCACCAGTGGCGGCAGCAGTCCCGCCTCCTGGCACAAACCCACCACCTTCCAGCAATGGATTTCTGCATGCCCACGGCTCCTGTGCGCACATTGCGCTGTTCAGCGAGTTATTCTCAACCTCCACCTTCGCCGTTTCCGAAGCCGTCGCCGCCATGGAGACGCTGCCATCCGTCACCGCAGCGCCTGCCAGCCCACCCGCGATACTCACGAGGCTACTGACCAGCCGTTTCTCCTCTGCCGTCAGGTCACTGGATTTTTTATCTCCATACAGCGCACTGACCAGATGGTCGGTCATCGCCGAGGCCGTGATGGCCCCTATAGCACCGGCCTTCAGGCCATCCGTACTGCTCCCGCCACTCAGCTGCGTCAGCGCCGCCGCCACAATACCGTGCAGCGCGGCACGGGCTGTCGGGTCTTTCTGCTCCTTGACCAGGGTCGCCAGCAGAGGGGCCGCCCCTGCTGCCGCGCCTGCCTTCAGGTTACCGCCAAGCGCACCTGCCAGTAATCCTGCCGCTGCGCTGCCCTTCGTCCAGAAGGCACTCCCCGGACCGTATTCGGTATTCTGATATCCGGGCTGCGTCTTCAGGAACGCTTCCTGCTCCTGCGGCGTATCGCCCTGCAGTTTTCCTTCTGACGCCAGCTTCGCGCCCAGCGCCGCATTGGATTCACGCGCTTTCTGCTCCGCATACTTGCCGTAAGCATCCAGCGCAGAGGTAGCCAGCGCCGCGCCTTCGCTCTGGACCGCCAGGTTATCCCTGACCTTCTGCACATCACCGTTCACGTCCACGCCGTGGTGGGCGTCAGCCGTATCACGGCTCAGGTCAGCAATATCCTGTTTCTGTCCCGCCGGGTTGCGAATGACAATGCTACCGCCACTCACCGCTGATGAGGTCGTGCCGGTGTGGCTCTCTTCTGCCTGGCCCGTACCGATGGCCGGTGCCAGGTTGCGGTTTTCACCGTTGCCGCTGCCGCCCGCGCTGCCGGAAAGCGCCACCATGTAGCCGTTGCCGCTGGTCTGGCTCTCGTTGTGGAGATTACTGAAACCCAGCGTGGTGCAGCTCGAGGGGCTGAGCGTCGCCAGTATTAATAGGCCAAAGATGTTACGGTAGCTGGAAGGGTTTCCGGGAGTGCTGAACGATACCGGCGATGTGCTGGTGATGAAGCACCGGGACGGGCATTTTAGGTGAGCCTGACGGCTAAAAGAAGATCCCGGTGCGATGGCCGGGATTCTTTTTAAGCGATCATATTGTCTAAAATACAGCCTATTTAACTAAGTAATGTACAGACCTCTTCTTTCGAAGCCCCTATTCTGGTTTCAAACTCAGGAACAGAGATACCATTACAAATCTCATTCAAAGCTGAATTCAGGATTAATAACTCATTCTCACCAAGAGTTAATTGAGCTTGTTTCCCTGCAATAGATATTACATCCATTCATCACCTCAAATTATCAAAGTATGTCCTACCGTTTACCGGTCTAAAAGACGTTCTGCCATCAGATGCTTTCTGATAACGAATTACAACAGTACCTGTAGACTGTTCCCAATAAGCCGAACGACCACGTACTATTCCCGCATCCCAGCCTGCGCCTTAATGATAACTGGCTGGTAGAGGCGGGATTCAGCACCGACATGCCGGTCACGGTCAGCGTGGAGCAAGGACGGCTGGTGATCAAACCGACCAAGGGCTGACAGGTAAAAAGATCCCGGCTCGAAAGGCGGGATCTTTTTGCTATTGAGAATAAAAAACCTTTAGCTCTTCCGGATCACGTTCAAGTATCCCAACGTAATGTGAGTACGACCTTATCAGCTCAAGATATCCACAGATTGAATGAATCCCAAAAGCCTCAGATAAATCGGCATACCCTTCACTTCTTTCAGTAAGGACACATCCCCACCCGAGAGGAATTTCATCTTCTACAACATCAAATAGGTTTGATGGAACCCACATCGGACCACCTGATGGAGGGCAAACTAAAAAATCTATTCTGGATGCGAAGAACATCAACCCATAAACCTTATATTGCTGGTCTGGTTGCAAAGGTGAGAAGTCAGTTTCATCCGTTTCCCCCATAATTCTTACATTTTCAGGTAATGCTTTTCCTGAAATTGAGCGACATAGAACTAACATTTATAAGGTCCTATTTAAATTTGAAGTCATCAACCTGTCCTGTTTTTGTATTACGAACATAATGAACTTCAACTCCATTGACGTTTTGAGCCATTTTTACCCAACCATCAGCTCTTGGCCATCTTGGGTCCGTCATAATTACAGGCAATTGATGACCTGCAGCAGGATTAGACATAGCCTGCTCCATAGACAATTTCTCCCCTAAAGAGTTTGGTGTGGTCCTTCCGGTTGAACCTCGACCCAGTGGGATAATATCTTTACCGACCCCACCACCATTTTTAATAGGAACTGCCCCAATGCCAAGACCAGCAGTTCCAGGAAGCGGCTTGCCATCTTCGTCAAACAACACCCCGGGCCTGGCAATGTTATGAACTTTTGGCAACCGGTCGCCGTGCTCTTTTTCAAGCTCTTCCTCGTCATGGCCAGGACTCAGCGAGTTATTCTCAACCTCCACCTTCGCCGTTTCAGACGCCATCGCCGCCATGGAGACACTGCCATCCGTCACCGCAGCGCCTGCCAGCCCACCCGCGATACTCACGAGGCTACTGACCAGCCGTTTCTCCTCTGCCGTCAGGTCACTGGATTTTTTATCTCCATACAGCGCACTGACCAGATGGTCGGTCATCGCCGAGGCCGTGATGGCCCCTATAGCACCGGCCTTCAGGCCATCCGCAGTGCTCCCGCCACTCAGCTGCGTCAGCGCCGCAGCCACAATACCGTGCAGCGCGGCACGGGCTGTCGGGTCTTTCTGCTCCTTGACCAGGGTCGCCAGCAGAGGGGCTGCACCCGCTGCTGCGCCTGCCTTCAGGTTACCGCCAAGCGCACCTGCCAGTAATCCCGCCGCTGCGCTGCCCTTCGTCCAGAAGGCACTCCCCGGACCGTACTCGGTATTCTGATATCCGGGCTGCGTCTTCAGGAACGCTTCCTGCTCCTGAGGCGTATCGCCCTGCAGTTTTCCTTCTGACGCCAGCTTCGCGCCCAGCGCCGCATTGGATTCACGCGCTTTCTGCTCCGCATACTTGCCGTAAGCATCCAGCGCAGAAGTGGCCAGCGCCGCGCCTTCGCTCTGGACCGCCAGGTTATCCCTGACCTTCTGCACATCACCGTTCACGTCCACGCCGTGGTGGGCGTCAGCCGTATCACGGCTCAGGTCAGCAATATCCTGTTTCTGTCCCGCCGGGTTGCGAATGACAATGCTACCGCCACTCACCGCTGATGAGGTCGTGCCGGTGTGGCTCTCTTCTGCCAGGCCCGTACCGATGGCCGGTGCCAGGTTGCGGTTTTCACCGTTTCCGCTGCCACCCGCGCTGCCGGAAAGCGCCACCGTGTAGCCGTTGCCGCTGGTCTGGCTCTCGTTGTGGAGATTACTGAAACCCAGCGTACCCGTGTCGAGGCTATTTTTATCTGCAGACGCCGTGGATGCAATCACCGCGCCGTCAAGCTGGGTATGATTTCCGGTGGTGACAGCAAAGCCGCCCTTGCCTGCGAATATCCCGCTCTGTTCAGCGACGCTCTTACCATTCTGGGTGATATTCTCACCCGATGCACTGACGCTACCGGAAGACGCACCATAACACAGCGGCGGTATGCACAGGCTGAGGGACGCGCCTGACGAAGACTGCTTGCTGTTATAACTGGCCGTATCCTGCACGCTGCTGATGGTGAGATCGCGCCCGGTGTTGACCACCACACGGTTACCCTCCAGCTCCGCACCTTTCAGGGTGGTGTCGCGTCCGCTGCTCACCGTAAGCTGTTCATCAGCATGGACAACGCTGTTCGTATTGCGCTGCGACTGGCTGTTTTCCTTACCCTTATGCTGTGACGCTCCCAGCTCCACCGAGATGCCGTTTTGCGCACCAATCAGGCTCACACCGACACCGACGCTGAACTGGCTGCCGCTGTTTTTACTCTCAGAGTGGGTTGTGTTCTGGGAGGCAGACAGCAGAATATCCCGCCCCGCATCCAGCGCCACGTGTTTACCCGCGATCTGTACCCCCATACCGGCAATGTCATTTCCGGCACGAACAGAGACATTCTCGCCGGCATTAATGGTGGTGCCCTGCGTGTCGGTACTGTGGTAACGACTATCCTGAGATGACGTCCCCGCCGTTAAAGACACTTTAGCCTTGATGAGCGACGAGTCCGACATAGCGCCCTGCGCCGCGGTTGCCGCCGACTGGCCTGTTCTGATGGCGGTCAGCCGTGGATCATCGCCGTTTTCTGCGCTGCGGGCCGCCGTCTCTGCGGCTTTAGCAGCCTCAACAGCCCAGCCGCCAGCAGATGCCGTCACACCATACTGGGCGCTGCTGCTGTGGTTTTCACCGTCACGGGTATCCCGGCTCACCCCCATGAGGACATTTTCGCCACTGAGTGAGACCGATTTACCGGCACGGATATCCGTACCTGACAGGGAGAGATCGTTACCGGCCTGCGCGACAACGTTACCGTTTTTGCTGCTTAGCTGGCTGCGCAATCCGTTTTCGAGGCTGCTATCTTCCCGACTGCTGTTTTTTTCATGACGGTAGCCTGCCGTGGCGCTATAACCATCGCCGTCCAGCGTTCCCAGCAATTTTCTGCTGCCGCTGCTCTCACTGCGCGATGTATCGCGTCCGGCAGAAACGGATATATCCCCATGTGTGGCTGACAGCAGAAGATCGTCCGTGGCGGTCATCAGGCTGCCGTTGATATTCACGCTGCCGTCACGACTGTTAACGTAAATATCTGAGCCCTGAATGACCGACGCGTTTTGTGTGGTTCGGGTGCCGCTACTGTTGCTCTCCGCCTTGCTCATCCCGCCCGGCAGGAGCTGATTGCCGTGGGAACCCCCACCCGAGATGGCGCGAACAGCACTTCCGGCACTCAGGTCGCTCGAAAGATTCCAGCCGCTATTTTTAGTGCTGCTGCCGTATTTCTCGCTGTCTGTGGAGGTGGTGATATCAACGTCGCGTTTCGCATCGAGGATCACCGTTTCACCGGCCTTAGCCTGGCTCCCGGCAATCAGGATATTGCCGCTGTTGCTGCCTCCCTGTTTACCGGTGGCAGTCATCTGGATATTGCCTGCGGCGGCAAGATGGCTGCCGCTGTTAAACTCGCCCTCGTAGTGCGACTCAGAGGAAGAGCGGGTGCTTCCTGCGGAAATAGCCATCATCTGGCCTGGTCCGTCAAGCGCGAGCGCACCGCCTTCCGCCCCCAGCCCCTTCACTTTATCGACGGTGCTGTTGCCACTGTTGCCCTTACCACGAACGATATCGCGCACGTTACGCACAGTATCTTCAAATGGCGCTTTCACACTGACCGTAACGCCAGACGATTTGGACTCCTGCTTCATGGACTCAGTGGTCGTATCCCGTCCAGGAAGGATGGCGATGCTGTCGCCAGTGATATCGATATGGCCGGTTTTGCGGGAGGAATCATCCTTCGCTCTTCCGGCAACCACATCTGCCGCACTCAACTGGACGTCATTTCCGGCGCTGATGATGACATTACCGCCAGCAGTGCCCACCGTGCTGCGGGCATCGCTCTGCGTTGTATTTGCCCCCTGTCGGGTGCTTTTTGAAGACTGCGACCCGATGGTGATACCCAATCCCGACCCGCTGGAGAAAACGCCGGATTTCTTCGTCTTCTTCATGTCGTAGTGCGTGTCGGTGTTGGTTGCTGCCTCCACGGTCAGATCATTTCCAGCCTTCAGGGCCACATCGCGCTCAGCGGCAACTGATGAGCCCTGCACCGTCAGGTTGTTACCAGCCCGGAGAGCAACGTTGTCGCCGGAAAGCTGCGTACCTTTCTCACGCGTATGCGTCTCTTCGTGGATGGTGTGAGTGGTTTTCTTGCTGAGGAACCCACCGGACGTCTTTTTCTCCTCCCGGTACGCATAGTCACTTTCCGTCGCAGTGGAAAGGGTGATATCCCGCCCGGCGGCCACGGCTGTATTGCCTGCGGCATAGACATCTGCAGCCTGTGCCGTTACATCCCGTCCGGCGATAACAGTCACATTCCCGCCCGCAGTGATGTCGGTTCCCGACTGGCGAACCGACTCGTTAATCACTTTTTTACGGCCTGATTTATAGCTGTCGCCCTGCGTGGTCTCTGCAGCAGCCAGATTCACGTCGCGACCCGCCTGCAGCCCGACGCTTTTCTCCGCTGCCAGCGCGGCGGCCTGGGCGTTGATATCCTGCCCGGCCTTCAGGACCAGGTTATCGCCTGCGGAAATCGTGGTGCGGTCGAGCCCGGTGCTGTGGGACTCGCTTTTCCCTTTCCGGCTGCTTTCGCTTGTCTGTGCCGCGTTCAGGTTCAGATCGTTGCCCGCGCTCAGCCCCGCGCTGCCGCCCGCCTTCAGGTCGCTGGCGGTCACGTCAAGGTTATGCCCGGCATTCACCAGCAGGTTGCCGCCCGCACTGACGTTACTTCCCTGATACGTGACGGAGGAACGGCTGGTTTTCTCCCGGCTGGAGCTGAATGCGTCGTTGATCTGATTCGCGTTGACGGCAATATCGCCCCACGCGTTCAGCAGCATATCGCCGCCGGAGGCCAGGTTCGCCCCGGTAACGGTGATGTTTTTACCCGCCTCAAGCGACAGGCCATCCTGCGCGGTAATGGACGCCGTGTTCCCCAGCAGGGTGTCCTTCAGGCCGATGTTGCCGTACTTCCCGCCGGCGTTGATATCAATCTGCTCAACCTGCGTCAGGTTGTTGATGCTGCCGTCCAGGCTCTCCAGCGCGACCGTTTTGCCGCTGATGGTGGAGCTGATGTTATTGATATCGCCGATGGCGCTCAGGTTCAGGTCGCCGCCCGCTTTCATCAGGCCGTTGCTGAGGTTGCTGATGCTGTTCTGGCTGTCGAGCGTCAGGCTGTTTTTCGCCAGCAGCGAGCTGCCGCCGTTGGTGATGCTGCCGCCCTTCAGGGTGACGTTGTTGCCCGCGATCACGCTGCCGTTGTTGACGGTGACGTCCTTCGGCGACAGGTAGAGTTTCGGCACCATCACCGTTTCGCCGTTGACGGTGGCTTTCTCCCACCACAGCAGGCTGTGGTCGAGCGCGGCAATCTGATCGGCGGTCAGCGAGACGCCAAACTGCAGGCCCAGCGACTGCTGCGCCGCCGCGGCGTTGTCCATCAGATAGCGCATCTGATCCAGATCGGAGCCGATGCCGTTCAGGTAGCGGTTACCGGTCTGGTTGAGTACCACGTTGGAAACGTAGCGGGTATCGAACGCCGCATCGCCGAGGAAGCGGTAATCGTAGTCCGGGTTCAGGTTGAGGCGGCCGAGCATATAGGACGAGCCGAGGAACTGCTTCTCGTCGGTAAACGCCAGCCGCGTCTCCTGCGGCGCCGTGGACGACGGTTTGATCCCGAGCATCGCGTTCAGATCGGCAAACAGGGCGGGATCAAGCTGTCCGAGACCGTTCAGTTTCGGGTTGATGCCGATCAGGTACGGGCTTTTCGGGTTGTCGGAGAAGACAAAATAGCCGTTGTTGCCCGACGGCAGCGGGTAAGCGCTGGTGTCGACGCGCTGGCCCTGATAGTGCCCGACGGCGCCGCCCTGCGCGGTGCGGAGATCGGCGGTGGTGACCCCTGCGTTCGCCAGCGTGCCCAGCTGGCCGAGGTTCGCGTTGCCTTTCTGCGTGGTGGCAACGTTGCTGAGAGGCGTGCCGGACGCGCCGCCGTTTTCCAGCGCGCCGCCGCCGTTAAGCTGCTGCAGCGCCCCCTGAAGCCGATCGTTCCACTGCGGCGAGTTCACCGCCACGGTTCCGGTAGCGTTCAGGCCCTGTTTTTGCACACCGCTGCCGATGGTCTGGTTGCTGAGGGTGTTCAGCGACGGGGTGGAGATAACGTTGCTGACGCCGCCTGCGTTGGCGGTGGTATTAGTGTTGCTGATGTTGCTGGTGAAGTTTGCGGTGACGTTGCCGCCCGCCTGGATGACGGCGCGGTATAACGAACCCGGTTCAAAAGATGAATCATGTCCAGTTAAAGCGAAGATTACCGAATCATTATTGAAGGTAATATTTTTTGCTGAAGACAGCTCATTCGTAGCGTACTTAGGCTTAACGTTTTGATATTTAGATGAATATTCATAAACCAAATACTCGTTCTGAATACCCTCTTGCCAACTTTGATTATTAAGCGTCCCACCAGCAAGAATGATGTTTCCTTCTGCAAGAATATTGCTAGCCTGGTTATCCAGAGACGTTGCGTATAGAGCTAAATTTTTTCCTGAATTGATACGACCAGCAGGGTTATTGCCTCCGGTAACCGTTGTAACAGTATTTGACGTTACAAATTTTTGCGTCGAAGCATCCTTAAACGGTGCATAGTAATAAAACATCGCCTCATGATAATTACACCCACCGTTTTGCCCCCCAGCGCAAGTGCCCGTTTGCCATCTTTGTAACTGGGAGTAATAACCATAACTCCCTTCAGCTAAGGCTGTGACAGGGACATTTATAACCGATTCACCTGTCATCCAGCTTTCTGTTGGCATTGAGGTATGCACAGTTGTTGCTTTCAGACCATCCCTTTGGTTCAGCAAATGCCCCGTTCTGATCCCAATATCGCCACCCTGCGTCTCAATATTCCCCGACGTGTTCACCACCTGGCTGTTCGCATTCCCCGCCGCATCCCGCTGCATCCACAGGTTGTTCCCCGCCATGATGTCGCCGCGCCGGTTGGTGATGCTGTCAGCAAACAGCGCCAGGTTATTCGCCGCGTACAGCAGCGCGGTGTTGACGATGGCGCCCGGCGCGCTCAGGGTCAGCGA
>NZ_BAAKFX010000017.1:0-81551 GCF_057536195.1 Enterobacter sp. C3_dUdeg | reverse complement strand
TAGTTCAGTCGGTTAGAATACCTGCCTGTCACGCAGGGGGTCGCGGGTTCGAGTCCCGTCCGTTCCGCCACTTATTAAGACATTAAGCCTGCCTTGTTGGCAGGCTTAATGGCAAAAAACTTTAGGGGCGTAGCTCAGTTGGTAGAGCACCGGTCTCCAAAACCGGGTGTCGCGAGTTCGAGTCTCTCCGCCCCTGCCATATAGAATCCTTTGCTTCGGCAAAGGATTTTTTTTGCCTGAAATACGGCAGAAAATTCTCTTCTTAATTTCAGCCAGCATCCCTGCTGGCTGATGCATCAATCCATTACATTGATTTTTAAAAGATCTTTTATCTGTGATTGCTTATCACTGTTTTGCAGCCAAATTGCATACAGCGGCCTGGTAAGCGTGGTGGAATCCATCACGGTGTGCAGCCCTGCTTTAGCGTCTGCCCAGCGAACAGGTAACCAGGTACAACCTTTCAGCAGGGACAGCTGCTGACAGGCGATCTCTGCCGAGCTGGTCGTTAACTGCGGAACATCATCAGGTGCAATCAGTCCCGTTTCGTGCTGCTGAAAATCTGGTCCCCATTCCAGGCGTAAATAGGTCAGGTCTGCCTTCATCATCGAAGGTTCGGACGCATAAAGTGCCAGGCCAAACTGGCCCACAATCTGGCTGCTAAATTCGTCCATCTTGGGGGCTTCGGTTGTGATCAGAAGATCAAGCTGGCGCTCATGAAGTTGCTTAACAAGCGACTGCCGTTGCGCAATTCTGGCCTCAAATTGCAGGTGGCCATGTGAATGATACAGTCGGGTAAGCCACTGACTTAGCATGCATTCCCACAGAGAAGCGCTTGCCCCTATCGAGAATTCATTATGCCTCGAAGTATGTGCCACCTCTTTACGTGCTGCCTGCCAGGTATTCATGAGCGTTTCTGCATACGGCAGCAGTTTCTCACCGGCAGGCGTTAAGCGAATATTGTTGCGATGGCGGGTAAAAAGATTCACACCCAGTTGATTTTCCAGCTGTCGAATACGAAAACTGACTGCTGACTGCGTCAGGTAAAGGGCTTCAGCTGCTCGCCCAAAGTGGCGTGTTCTGCTCACTTCAAGGAAAGTTTTAAGCAATTCCGTATCCACATCTTTCTCCGCAAAATTATTTGTCGTTATGATTTAAATGTTTTGTTTTACACTCTGTCAAGCGTAACTAATACTCCGCGCCATAAATAGCTCGGCCAAAGAATTAGGAGCGTGTAGGATGGCGGAAAGCTTTACGACGACTAATCGTTTTTTCGACAATAAACATTATCCGCGCGGGTTCTCTCGTCACGGCGATTTCACCATCAAAGAAGCTCAACTGCTTGAGCGCCATGGTTATGCCTTTAACGAGCTGGATCTGGGGAAGCGTGAACCTGCTACCGAAGACGAGAAACAGTTTGTTTCTGTTTGCCGTGGTGAGCGTGAGCCGGAGTCAGAAGCGGAACGTGTATGGATCAAGTACATGGCGCGAATTAAGCGTCCAAAGCGCTTCCATACGCTGTCTGGCGGCAAGCCGCAGATGGAAGGTGCAGAAGACTACACCGAGTCTGATGACTAAAATGAAGAGAAGGGGCTACGGCCCCTTTTTTTATGCCAGCAATTTCTGCAAATGCAGCAGCAAACGATCGATAGCGCGGTAGCTCAGCGCCTCCTGCAAATGTTTCCTCTCAATGTCAGTGCACCCCTCTACGTCAGCAATAGTTCTGGCCACCTTCAGCAAACGCTGCCACGCACGTATGGACAGCCCGAACCGCGTTAACGTCTCTTCCAGCCATCCCGCATCCTCAACGTTAAGTGAACAAAACTGCCGGATCCCGGCATTATCCAGCCGTGCATTCAGCCTGTTCTGACGAGCGTACTGCCGTGTCTGGGCTGCAATCACCCGTTCGCGTACCTCCGCTGAGCTTTCACCCGTTATGCCCGTTTGCCTGAGCAGACCCGGCGGGGGAAGGGGAATTTCGAGGGATAAATCGAAACGGTCGAGGAACGGGCCGGATAACTTACCCAGATAGCGCAACGTTTGCTCTGGTGTACAGCGGTTATGGTTGCCCTGGTAGTGACCCGTCGGGCTGGGATTCATCGCCGCGACCAGCTGAAACTGTGCGGGATAGCTTATTTTGGCTCTCGTGCGTGAGATATGTATCTCACCGGATTCAATGGGCTCCCTCAGTGCATCCAGCACACGGCGCTCAAATTCAGGCAGTTCATCAAGAAACAGAATGCCATTGTGTGCCAGCGAGATCTCTCCCGGCCCCGGAATCGCCCCGCCGCCGACCATTGCCGTCAGTGA
Source organism: Enterobacter sp. C3_dUdeg (assembly GCF_057536195.1). Taxonomy (NCBI): domain Bacteria; kingdom Pseudomonadati; phylum Pseudomonadota; class Gammaproteobacteria; order Enterobacterales; family Enterobacteriaceae; genus Enterobacter; species Enterobacter sp. C3_dUdeg. The sequence goes on along the minus strand of NZ_BAAKFX010000017.1, from coordinate 79,244 downwards.
AGCGCTATGATGCGGGGAACGAAAAGGACGACGGCGCCACTGTTTTTGCAACGACGTCGAACTGATAAGGCTATATATGGCGGCACTTTCCAGCGCTTCATGATTATTGAGCGGTGGAAGTAACCCACTCAACCTGCTTGCCAGCATGGTTTTACCCGTACCTGGCGGGCCAATTAACAGAAGATTGTGTCCACCTGCCGCCGTAATCTCCAGCGCCCGTTTCCCTTGCTCCTGTCCCATAATCTCGCTGAGATCCTCTGGTGCATCCGCTATAACATCATCACACTCCTCCGGCTCGGACAGTTCATGCCGCCCTTCCAGCCAGGCACAAACTTCCTGTAAATGCCCGGCGATGAGACACCCCTTCTCGGCGATAAGACTCACTTCTGATGCGTTTTCATTGGCGACAATGATTTGCCGCCCTGCTCGTATGGCTTCCAGCGCTCCCGATATCGCACCGGGAACGCCTCTTAATGCGCCTGTGAGCGCGAGTTCGCCAACGAACTCATACGAGCCTAGCCGTGTCGTATTAAGCTGCTCAGAAGCCGCGAGAAGGGCAATTGCGATAGGTAAATCGTATCGTCCCCCCTCTTTAGGCAGATCGGCGGGGGCAAGGTTGATGGTGATCTTCTTCGCGGGGAAGGTATAACCGCTATTTATTATTGCGCTGCGAACGCGATCCCTGGCCTCTTTAACCGTCGTTTCAGGTAACCCGACAAGCGTGAGTCCAGGTAGCCCATTGCTCAAATGAACCTCGACGGAAATAAGCGGTGCCTTTACCCCGAGAGCCGCACGCGTATAAACAACTGACAGTGACATTTGCACTACCTCCTGGTGTGACTATGCCAGCGCCTATTTTGTCTGTTTAGCGTCATTTTGCGAATTTACGCCGCCTGTTCAGAGATTTTAAACACACAATGAAACCCTTTCATAACCGTGGAAGCCTCCTCGCAGAATATAAAAAGCCCCGTTTTGACGCTTAAAACCGCAGTAAAAAAATGAAAAATATTCATTTTCTAATTTCCGTATATAAAACAACGGTTTTAAGAAATATGATTCGCGGCCTAATCAAATCCGTCATAAATAAATCTTGTGTTTGATTTAAAAACTGTGATAACTCTTTAGGTATTCCTTCGAACAAGATGCAAAAAGAACTGAAAATGACAGCCCTTCTACGAGTGATTAGCCTGGTCGTGATTAGCGTGGTGGTGATTATTATCCCACCGTGCGGGGCTGCACTTGGACGAGGAAAGGCTTAGAAATCAAGCCTTAACGAACTAAGACCCCCGCACCGAAAGGTCCGGGGGTTTTTTTATGACTAAAAAACGTAAATGAGGAGCAGAGAATGACGACTAGCACAAAATTCTGTTTCTCCCGATTTATGACGGGGAACTAACTATGAATGGGGCACAGTGGGTAGTACATGCGTTGCGCGCGCAGGGAGTCGAAACCGTATTCGGTTATCCGGGTGGCGCAATTATGCCGATTTACGATGCACTGTATGACGGCGGCGTGGAACATCTCTTGTGCCGACACGAGCAGGGCGCAGCGATGGCAGCCATTGGCTACGCCCGCGCGACCGGTAAAACCGGCGTGTGTATGGCGACTTCAGGCCCGGGCGCAACGAACCTGATCACCGGCCTGGCTGACGCGCTGCTGGATTCCGTTCCCGTTGTCGCCATCACCGGGCAGGTGGCGTCTCCGTTCATCGGTACCGATGCTTTCCAGGAAGTTGACGTCCTCGGTTTATCGCTGGCCTGCACCAAACACAGCTTCCTCGTCCAGTCTCTGGAAGAGCTGCCGCGCGTAATGGCAGAAGCGTTCGATGTGGCAAACTCCGGTCGTCCCGGTCCGGTTCTGGTTGATATCCCGAAAGATATCCAGGTGGCACTCGGCGATCTGGAACCGCACTTCTCTACCGTTGAAAGCGACGATGCCTTTCCGGAAGCGGAAGTTGAAGAGGCCCGTCAGATGCTGGCCCAGGCGAAACAGCCGATGCTGTACGTCGGCGGTGGCGTAGGCATGGCGCAGGCCGTTCCTGCCCTGCGCGAATTTATCGCAACAACGCAGATGCCAGCGACCTGCACGCTGAAAGGTCTCGGTGCAGTCGACGCGGATTACCCCTACTATCTGGGCATGCTGGGGATGCACGGCACCAAAGCGGCAAACCTGGCGGTGCAGGAGTGCGATCTGCTCATCGCTGTAGGGGCCCGTTTTGACGACCGCGTTACCGGCAAGCTGAATACCTTTGCGCCGAACGCCAAAGTCATTCATATGGATATCGACCCGGCGGAGATGAACAAGCTGCGTCAGGCGCATGTCGCCTTGCAGGGCGATCTCAACGCGCTGTTACCGGCATTGCAGCAGCCGCTGGATATCAGCGCATGGCGTCAGCACACCGCAGACATGCGCGCCGAGCACGCCTGGCGTTACGACCATCCCGGCGAGGCCATCTACGCGCCGCTGCTGTTGAAGCAGTTGTCCGACCGTAAACCGGCTGACAGCGTCGTCACTACCGACGTAGGCCAGCACCAGATGTGGTCCGCGCAGCACATGACCTACACCCGTCCGGAAAACTTCATCACCTCCAGCGGGTTAGGGACGATGGGCTTCGGTCTGCCGGCAGCCGTTGGCGCGCAGGTTGCCCGCCCGAACGATACCGTTATCTGTATCTCCGGTGACGGCTCCTTCATGATGAACGTTCAGGAGCTCGGCACCGTTAAGCGCAAGCAGTTGCCGCTGAAGATCGTGTTGCTCGACAACCAGCGTTTAGGGATGGTTCGCCAGTGGCAACAGCTGTTCTTCCAGGAGCGCTACAGCGAAACGACTCTCACCGATAACCCCGATTTCCTCACCCTGGCCAGCGCCTTCGGCATCCCTGGTCAGCACATCACCCGTAAAGATCAGGTTGAAGCGGCGCTCGACACCATGCTGAACAGCGATGGGCCTTACCTGCTTCATGTCTCAATCGACGAACTCGAGAACGTCTGGCCGTTGGTACCGCCTGGTGCCAGTAACTCACAAATGATGGAGAAATTATCATGATGCAGCATCAGGTCGCCGTACAGGCTCGCTTCAACCCGGAAACCTTAGAACGCGTTTTGCGTGTGGTGCGTCATCGTGGTTTTCAGATTTGCTCTATGAATATGGAGACGGCCACTGACGCCCGGAATATCAGTATCGAATTAACCGTTGCCAGCCCGCGGTCGGTCGACTTACTGTTTAGTCAGTTATCAAAGCTGGTAGACGTTGCCCATGTTGCCATCTGCCAGAGCACAACCACATCACAACAAATCCGCGCTTAAGCGTGACAGGACGAAAAAATGACGACAAAAAAAGCTGATTACATTTGGTTCAACGGTGAGATGGTTCGCTGGGAGGACGCGAAGGTCCACGTGATGTCCCACGCGCTGCACTACGGTACCTCCGTATTTGAAGGCATCCGCTGCTACGATTCTCACAAAGGGCCAGTGGTGTTCCGCCATCGCGAACACATGCAGCGTCTGCATGACTCAGCCAAAATTTATCGTTTCCCGGTTTCTCAAAGCGTCGATGAGCTGATGGAAGCCTGCCGCGACGTTATCCGTAAAAACAACCTGACCAGCGCCTATATTCGTCCGCTGGTGTTCGTGGGCGACGTCGGCATGGGCGTGAACCCGCCAGCCGGCTATACCACAGATGTGATCATTGCCGCGTTCCCGTGGGGTGCTTACCTGGGTGCAGAAGCCCTGGAGCAGGGGATCGACGCAATGGTCTCTTCCTGGAACCGCGTGGCGCCAAACACCATCCCGACCGCCGCGAAAGCAGGCGGTAACTATCTCTCCTCATTGCTGGTCGGTAGCGAAGCGCGCCGCCACGGCTATCAGGAAGGTATCGCCCTCGACGTAAATGGCTACATCTCTGAAGGTGCGGGTGAAAACCTGTTTGAAGTGAAAGACGGCATTTTGTTCACGCCGCCGTTCACCTCGTCCGCGCTGCCGGGCATCACCCGCGACGCCATCATCAAGCTGGCGAAAGATCTGGGTATCGAAGTGCGCGAGCAGGTACTGTCCCGCGAATCCCTGTATCTGGCGGATGAAGTGTTTATGTCCGGTACGGCGGCTGAAATCACGCCGGTACGCAGCGTGGACGGTATCCAGGTGGGTGAAGGCCGCTGTGGCCCGGTCACCAAACGTATTCAGCAAGCGTTCTTTGGCCTCTTCACCGGCGAAACAGAAGATAAATACGGCTGGTTGGATCAGGTTAACCACTAAGCATAAATTTGGGACGGCACGCACCGTCCCATTAAATAGTCAGACGGGAGTCAATAAAGCATGCCTAAGTATCGTTCAGCCACCACCACCCACGGCCGTAATATGGCGGGAGCCCGCGCCCTGTGGCGCGCCACCGGAATGACCGACGCCGATTTCGGCAAGCCGATTATCGCCGTGGTGAACTCCTTCACCCAGTTTGTACCGGGCCACGTGCACCTGCGCGATCTCGGTAAGCTGGTTGCCGAGCAAATCGAAGCCTCCGGCGGCGTGGCGAAAGAGTTCAACACCATTGCGGTGGATGACGGTATCGCGATGGGGCACGGGGGCATGCTCTATTCACTGCCGTCGCGCGAGCTGATCGCCGACTCCGTAGAGTATATGGTTAACGCCCACTGCGCCGATGCGATGGTCTGCATCTCCAACTGCGACAAAATCACCCCGGGGATGCTGATGGCCTCCCTGCGCCTGAACATTCCGGTGATCTTCGTCTCCGGCGGCCCGATGGAAGCGGGGAAAACCAAGCTCTCCGACAAAATCATCAAGCTCGACCTGGTCGATGCGATGATCCAGGGCGCGGACCCGAAAGTCTCTGACGAGCAGAGCGATCAGGTGGAACGCTCCGCGTGTCCGACCTGCGGCTCCTGTTCCGGTATGTTCACCGCCAACTCCATGAACTGCCTGACCGAAGCGCTGGGCCTGTCTCAGCCGGGCAACGGTTCGCTGCTGGCGACCCACGCCGACCGTAAGCAGCTGTTCCTCAACGCCGGTAAGCGCATCGTTGAGCTGACCAAACGCTACTACGAGCAGGACGACGCCAGCGCGCTGCCGCGCAACATTGCCAGTAAAGCCGCGTTCGAAAACGCCATGACGCTGGATATCGCCATGGGCGGCTCCACCAACACCGTACTGCACCTGCTGGCCGCCGCGCAGGAAGCCGAAATCGACTTCACCATGAGCGACATCGATAAGCTGTCCCGCAAAGTCCCGCAGCTGTGTAAGGTCGCGCCGAGTACCCAGAAGTACCATATGGAAGACGTACACCGCGCGGGCGGCGTGCTGGGCATTTTGGGCGAGCTGGATCGCGCCGGGCTGCTGAACCGTGAAGTGAAAAACGTGCTCGGCCTGACGCTGCCTGAGTCGCTGGACCAGTACGACGTGATGCTGACCAAAGACGACGCGGTGAAAAAGATGTTCCGCGCCGGTCCAGCGGGTATTCGTACCACCCAGGCGTTCTCGCAGGACTGTCGCTGGGATACCCTGGACGATGACCGCGCCGAAGGCTGCATCCGCTCGCTGGAACATGCCTATAGCAAAGACGGCGGTCTGGCCGTGCTGTACGGTAACTTCGCGGAAAACGGCTGCATCGTGAAAACCGCAGGCGTGGACGACAGCATCCTGAAATTCACCGGTCCGGCGAAGGTATACGAAAGCCAGGATGAAGCGGTAGACGCCATCCTCGGTGGCAAAGTGGTGGAAGGCGACGTGGTTGTCATTCGCTACGAAGGGCCGAAAGGCGGCCCGGGCATGCAGGAGATGCTCTACCCAACCACCTTCCTGAAATCCATGGGACTCGGTAAGGCGTGTGCGCTGATCACCGACGGACGTTTCTCCGGCGGCACCTCCGGCCTCTCTATCGGCCACGTTTCGCCGGAAGCGGCAAGCGGCGGCAACATCGCCATCATCGAAGACGGCGACCTGATCGAAATCGACATTCCGAATCGCGGCATTCAGCTGAAGCTGAGCGACCAGGAAATTGCGGCCCGTCGTGAAGCGCAGGAAGTCCGCGGCGACAAAGCCTGGACGCCGAAAGACCGCCAGCGTGAAGTCTCCTTCGCCCTGCGCGCCTACGCGAGCCTTGCCACCAGTGCAGATAAAGGCGCGGTGCGCGATAAATCTAAACTTGGGGGCTAATGATGGCCGAGTCACAACCCTTATCCGCCGCCCCTGAGGGGGCGGAATACCTGAGAGCGGTGCTACGCGCGCCGGTCTATGAAGCCGTGCAGGTCACGCCCCTGCAGAAAATGGAAAAACTCTCTTCGCGCCTCGACAACGTCATTCTGGTGAAGCGCGAAGACCGCCAGCCGGTGCACAGCTTTAAGCTGCGCGGCGCCTACGCGATGATGGCCGGGCTGACCGACGAGCAGAAAGCGCGCGGCGTGATTACCGCGTCTGCGGGCAACCACGCCCAGGGCGTGGCGTTCTCGTCTGCTCGTCTGGGGCTGAAAGCGCTGATCGTGATGCCGGTTGCGACCGCAGATATCAAAGTCGACGCAGTGCGCGGTTTCGGCGGCGAAGTGCTGCTCCACGGCGCCAACTTTGACGAAGCCAAAGCCAAAGCGATTGAACTGGCGCAGCAGCAGGGCTTTACCTGGGTGCCGCCGTTCGATCATCCGATGGTGATTGCCGGGCAGGGCACGCTGGCGCTGGAACTGCTGCAGCAGGATGCCCATCTCGACCGCGTCTTCGTCCCGGTAGGCGGCGGTGGCCTGGCCGCAGGCGTGGCGGTGCTGATCAAACAGCTGATGCCGCAGATCAAAGTCATTGCCGTTGAAGCGGAAGACTCTGCCTGCCTGAAAGCGGCGCTGGATGCCGGGCATCCTGTGGACCTGCCGCGCGTCGGGCTGTTTGCCGAGGGCGTGGCGGTGAAGCGTATTGGGGATGAAACCTTCCGCCTGTGCCAGGAGTATCTCGATGATATCGTCACGGTTGATAGCGACGCCATCTGCGCGGCGATGAAGGATCTGTTCGAGGATGTGCGTGCGGTGGCGGAACCGTCAGGCGCGCTGGCGCTGGCGGGGATGAAAAAATACATCGCGCAGCACAACATTCGCGGCGAGCGGCTGGCGCACGTGCTGTCTGGTGCCAACGTGAACTTCCACGGCCTGCGCTACGTTTCCGAGCGCTGCGAGCTGGGGGAACAGCGGGAAGCGCTGCTGGCGGTGACGATTCCTGAAGAGAAGGGCAGCTTCCTGAAGTTCTGCCAGCTGCTGGGCGGCCGTTCGGTGACGGAGTTCAACTACCGTTTTGCCGATGCCAAAGACGCCTGCATTTTTGTCGGCGTGCGTCTGAGCCGCGGCGTCGAGGAGCGCAAAGAGATCCTCAACCTGCTGCATGAGGGCGGCTACAGCGTGGTCGATCTCTCTGACGATGAGATGGCGAAGCTGCACGTGCGCTACATGGTCGGCGGGCGTCCATCGAAGCCGCTCAGGGAACGTCTGTTTAGCTTCGAGTTCCCGGAATCACCGGGCGCGCTGCTCAAGTTCCTGCACACGCTGGGCACGCACTGGAACATCTCTCTGTTCCACTACCGCAGCCACGGCACCGACTATGGCCGCGTGCTGGCGGCGTTCGAACTGGGCGAGCACGAGCCGGATTTCGAAACGCGGCTGAACGAGCTGGGCTATGAGTGTCACGACGAAACCCATAACCCGGCCTTCCGCTTCTTCCTGGCAGGCTAGTGGTTCGGCAATATCGTCCAGAACGCATCAATAAGCGGCTCATGCAGCCGCTTTTTTTGTGCGCACACGCCAAGCTCAAACGGCGTCTTCTCGTCGCTGCGCTCCAGAATCATCACGCGATTGCGCACCGGTTCGGGGCTGTTTTCCAGCACCACTTCCGGCAGCAGCGCCACGCCGCAGCCCAGCGCCACCATCGACACCATCGCCTCATGGCCGCTGACCGTGGCGTAAATCGACGGGTTGCTGATTTTCTGACGGCGGAACCACAGCTCGATGCGGCGACGCACCGGCCCCTGATCGGCCATGATAAACGGCACCGTCGACCAGTCCGGTTTTTCCACCGACACCTGATTGCGCACCGGGCAGGGCAGCGCCGGGGCAATCAGTACCACCGCCAGATTCTCAAGCATTGAGAATGCCACCGCGCCCGGCAGGGTTTCAGGTTTCCCGGCAATGGCGAGATCTGCTTCGCCCGTCACCACTTTTTCCATTGCGTCGGAGGCGTCGCCGGTGGTGAGCTTAATTTCAACCGACGGATGCGCCGCGCGGAAGCGGTCAAGAATGGGCGGCAGATGGCTGTAGGCGGCGGTCACGGAGCAGAAAATATGCAGCTCGCCGGAAAGCGACGGCCCCTGCTGGTCAATTGAGTGTCGCAGCTGCTGGTACTGTAGCAGCGTCTGCTGGGCAAAAATGCGCAGCTCTTCACCCGCTTCCGTGAGGGTGACGGTGCGGTTATCGCGCACGAACAGCGGCTGGCCGAGGTCCTCCTCAAGGCGCTGGATCTGGCGTGAAAGCGTGGAGGGGCTAACGTGCATCGCCCGGGCGCTGCGGCCAAAATGGCGGCTTTCCGCCAGGTGCAGGAACATTTTCAGATCGCGTAAATCCACCGATTCCACTCCCTCTTTTTACATTGCAAAAATTGCAATATGACGTTGTGAATATATCAATTTCCGCAATAAATTTCCTGTTGTAATGTGGGTACATTCTCGCTGAAACGCGAACCGAACAATAAGACACACAACATCACGAGGTATCACCCATGGCTAACTACTTTAATACACTGAACTTGCGCCAGCAGCTGGCGCAGCTGGGCAAATGCCGCTTCATGGCGCGCGATGAATTTGCCGATGGCGCGAGCTACCTTCAGGGTAAAAAAGTGGTCATCGTCGGCTGTGGCGCACAGGGTCTGAACCAGGGCCTGAACATGCGTGACTCCGGTCTGGATATCTCCTACGCCCTGCGCAAAGAAGCGATTGCTGAGAAGCGTGCTTCCTGGCGCAAAGCGACCGAAAACGGCTTCAAAGTGGGTACCTACGAAGAGCTGATCCCGCAGGCGGATCTGGTGGTTAACCTGACCCCGGACAAGCAGCACTCTGACGTTGTGCGTTCCGTACAGCCGCTGATGAAAGACGGCGCCGCGCTGGGTTACTCCCACGGCTTCAACATCGTTGAAGTGGGCGAGCAGATCCGTAAAGACATCACCGTGGTGATGGTGGCACCGAAGTGCCCGGGTACGGAAGTACGCGAAGAGTACAAACGTGGCTTCGGCGTGCCGACCCTGATCGCGGTTCACCCGGAAAACGATCCGAAAGGCGAAGGTATGGCGATTGCCAAAGCGTGGGCAGCGGCGACCGGCGGCCACCGTGCGGGCGTTCTGGAATCGTCCTTCGTTGCCGAAGTGAAATCTGACCTGATGGGCGAGCAGACCATTCTGTGCGGCATGCTGCAGGCCGGTTCTCTGCTGTGCTTTGACAAGCTGGTGGAAGAAGGTACCGACCCGGCCTACGCGGAAAAACTGATCCAGTTCGGCTGGGAAACCATCACCGAAGCGCTGAAGCAGGGCGGTATTACGCTGATGATGGATCGTCTGTCCAACCCGGCAAAACTGCGTGCTTACGCGCTGTCTGAACAGCTGAAAACCATCATGGCACCGCTGTTCCAGAAACATATGGACGACATCATCTCCGGCGAATTCTCTTCCGGCATGATGGCGGACTGGGCGAACGACGATAAAAACCTGCTGACCTGGCGTGAAGAGACCGGTAAAACCGCGTTCGAAACCGCGCCACAGTATGAAGGTAAAATCGGCGAGCAGGAGTACTTTGATAAAGGCGTACTGATGATCGCCATGGTGAAAGCAGGCGTTGAGCTGGCGTTCGAAACCATGGTGGATTCCGGCATCATCGAAGAGTCCGCGTACTACGAATCTCTGCACGAGCTGCCGCTGATCGCGAACACCATCGCCCGTAAGCGTCTGTACGAAATGAACGTGGTGATCTCTGATACCGCAGAATACGGTAACTACCTGTTCTCTTATGCCTGCGTACCGCTGCTGAAAGAGTTTATGACCACTCTGCAGACGGGCGATCTGGGCAAAGCGATTGCGGAAGGCGCAGTGGATAACGCGCAGCTGCGCGATGTGAACGAAGCGATTCGCAGCCACCAGATCGAGAAAGTGGGTCACAAACTGCGTGGCTACATGACCGATATGAAGCGTATCGCGGTAGCGGGTTAACACCTGGTGCGGGCTGATGCCCTCACCCCGCCCCTCTCCCACTGGGAGAGGGTGCAAACATTCAAGGCCTTCTCTAAGAGAAGGCCTTGCTGTTTATTTCCGATACAGCACTTTGATAATGTGATAACCGAACTGGGTGTGCAGCGGGCCGGTTGGCTCCAGCACCGGGCAGGAGAACACCACTTTATCGAACGCCGGAACCATCTGGCCCTGGCGGAACTCACCCAGATCGCCGCCGCGTTTGCCTGACGGGCAGATGGAGTGCTTCTTCGCCAGCTTGCCGAAGTCGGCACCGTTTTTAATCTGCTCCAGAAGATCTAAAGCCAGTTTCTCTTCTTTAACAAGGATGTGCACTGCTGCTGCTGTTTTTGCCATGATCGTGCCTTGAATAGGTTGAAATAAATCGGGGCGCAATATACCACGCGTCAGCGGCGATAAAGCACCTTAATGATATGGTAGCCAAATTTGGTTTTTACCGGGCCGTAGGGCTTCAGAAGCGGGCAGCTAAAGACCGCCCGATCGAACGGGCCGACCATCGCACCTTGTTGAAACTCGCCGAGATCCCCGCCATTGCGCCCGGACGGGCATTTAGAGTAGCGCTTTGCCAGATGATCAAAGCTGATGCCGCGCTCCAGCTTGGCCAGGATCTCCTGGGCCAGTTTCTCTTCTTTTACCAGAATATGCAGGGCTGCTGCGGTCTTTTTCATAGTTCTGCTCTACGGGTTAAACGCGATTTCTCCACTTTATCATTAGCCAGTAAATCTGCGCCCGGCTTTCTGCTACAATCCACTCCCCGTTCGAAGATTGAGCAACACTCCCATGCGTTTAAACCCTGGACAACAACAAGCGGTCGAATTCGTTACTGGACCATGCCTGGTGCTGGCAGGGGCCGGTTCGGGTAAAACCCGCGTGATCACCAACAAAATCGCCCATTTGATCCACAACTGCGGATATCAGGCGCGACACATTGCGGCGGTCACCTTTACCAATAAAGCGGCGCGCGAGATGAAAGAGCGCGTCGGCCAGACGCTGGGCCGTAAAGAGGCGCGCGGCCTGATGATCTCCACCTTCCACACGCTGGGGCTGGATATCATCAAACGCGAGTATGCGGCGCTGGGAATGAAGTCCAACTTCTCGCTTTTTGACGATACCGATCAGGTGGCGCTGCTCAAAGAGCTCACCGAGGGGCTGATCGAAGATGACAAGGTGCTGTTGCAGCAGCTGATCTCGACGATCTCGAACTGGAAAAACGATCTGATGACGCCGGCCCAGGCCGCGGCGATCGCCAAAGGCGAACGGGATCGGATTTTCGCCCACTGCTACGGTCTGTACGATGCGCATATGAAAGCGTGCAACGTGCTGGACTTTGACGATCTGATCCTGCTGCCCACGCTGCTGCTGCAGCGCAATGAAGAGGTGCGCGAGCGCTGGCAGAATAAAATCCGCTACCTGCTGGTGGATGAATATCAGGACACCAACACCAGCCAGTACGAGCTGGTGAAGCTGCTGGTGGGGCAGCGCGCGCGTTTCACCGTGGTAGGCGATGACGACCAGTCAATTTACTCCTGGCGCGGTGCACGCCCACAAAACCTGGTGCTGCTGAGCAAAGATTTCCCCGCCCTGCAGGTGATTAAGCTGGAGCAAAACTACCGCTCCTCCGGGCGTATCCTGAAGGCGGCAAATATCCTGATTGCCAATAACCCGCACGTATTTGAGAAGCGTCTCTTCTCCGAACTGGGCTACGGCACGGAGCTGAAAGTGCTCAGCGCCAACAATGAGGATCATGAAGCGGAGCGCGTGACGGGCGAACTCATCGCTCACCACTTCGTCAACAAAACCGAATATAAGGATTACGCGATCCTCTATCGCGGCAATCACCAGTCGCGCGTCTTTGAAAAGATGCTGATGCAGAACCGCATTCCGTACAAAATCTCGGGCGGCACGTCGTTCTTCTCGCGGCCAGAAATCAAAGATCTGCTGGCCTATCTTCGCGTGCTCACAAACCCGGATGATGACAGCGCGTTTCTGCGCATCGTGAATACGCCTAAACGCGAGATTGGCCCGGCGACGCTGCAAAAGCTCGGCGAGTGGGCGATGACCCGCAACAAAAGTATGTTTACCGCCAGCTTCGACATGGGGCTGAGCCAGACGTTAACCGGACGCGGGTATGACTCGTTAACCCGCTTCACCCACTGGCTTGGCGAAGTGCAGCGTCTCGCGGAGCGCGAGCCGGTGGCGGCAGTGCGCGATCTCATTCACGGCATCGACTATGAGTCCTGGCTGTATGAAACCTCAGCCAGCCCGAAGGCGGCTGAGATGCGCATGAAAAACGTTAACCAGCTCTTCAGCTGGATGACCGAAATGCTGGAGGGCTCTGAAATCGACGAGCCGATGACCCTGACGCAGGTGGTCACTCGCTTTACCCTGCGCGACATGATGGAGCGCGGCGAGAGCGAAGAAGAGGCCGATCAGGTTCAGCTGATGACGCTGCATGCGTCAAAAGGGCTGGAGTTCCCGTATGTGTATCTGGTCGGCATGGAAGAGGGATTGTTGCCGCACCAGAGCAGCATTGATGAAGACAACGTCGACGAGGAGCGCCGTCTGGCCTACGTGGGGATCACCCGCGCGCAGAAAGAGCTGACGTTTACGCTGTGTAAAGAGCGCCGCCAGTACGGTGAACTGGTTCGCCCGGAGCCGAGTCGTTTCCTGCTGGAACTGCCGCAGGATGACCTGATCTGGGAACAGGAGCGCAAAGTGATTACCGCAGAAGAGCGGATGCACAAGGGACAGGCTAACGTGGCGAACATACGCGCTATGCTGGCAAAAGCCAAAGAAAAAGGATGAGTCCGGAGGGACCTGTTGGCCGGGTAAGGCGAAGCCGCCACCCGGCACTGTTCAGCGTATTACTTTACTTCCAGCACCCAGTGCACGTAGCTCTGCCACTGGCACTCCTGCTCGATCATTTCAGCCCCTAATGGGTGACGATCAATCCAGTTCTCCGGCAGCGTCAGCGAAAGCTTCTCGTCATCGGCCACCAGATTAATGGCCGGCAGCAAATCATCGCGGCGGCGGCTGGCAAACAGGATCGCCAGACGCAGCAGGCGGCACAGATGCTCGGCCACGCGCGGCGGTACGGCGTTTTGCTGATGCAAAGAGGAGAGATCGACGGCGTTGGTCTGGTTCAGCAGCAGCGTGGCCAGCAATTTTTTCTGCGCAGGCGTATAGCCCGGTAAATCCAGGTTTCGCACCAGATACGCTGCATGAGCCGGTGCCTGCTTAAAATCAATGCTCAGCCCCACTTCATGTAGCGCACAGGCGCTCAGCAGTAAATCCCGGCTCAGATGGTCAAGATCCCAGACGTTAGCAACCTGATCGGCGAAGCGTGACGCCAGCTGCGATACGCGTCCTGCCTGATCGATATCAACCAGAAACCGACGCTGAACGTTGCGCAGGGTACGACTGCGGATATCCTGATCGACCGACAGATGTAACATCCCGTAGACCAGACCTTCGCGCAGCGCGCCGCCGGCCAGAGTCATACACTGGATGTTCAGCTCAGTGAAAATGGCGATAAGAATAGCCAGCCCGCTCGGGAAGACCAGCGCGCGTTCCAGCGTCAGGCCTTCAATTTCCAGTTCTTCCAGGCGTCCGCACTGAATGGCGCGCTGTTTCAGCTGCTGAAGTTTGGCAAGCGTAATCCGCTCGTCCATTCCCTGCGCCATCATGATTTCCTGCAGAGCCTGCACGGTACCCGAGGCACCCACGCAGACTTTCCAGCCGTGATAGCGCAGCTCGTCCATCACCGGGCGTAATACCTCGCGCGCGGCGTTTTCTGCCTCGTCGAAGTTCTCTTTCGCCAGGTTCCGATCGGTAAAGTAGCGCTCAAGCCAGGTCACGCAGCCCATCGACAGGCTGAACAGCGACGTTGCCTGCGCGCCGGTGCCGGTCACAAGCTCGGTACTGGCACCGCCGATATCCACCACCAGACGGCGATCGTCACCTCCCGTGGTGTGCGCAACGCCCTGGTAAATCAGGCGAGCCTCTTCTTCACCGCTGATAACCTGTACCGGACAACCCAGAATTTCCTGCGCTCTGACAATGAAATCCACGGCGTTGACCGCCAGGCGGAGTGTCGCAGTGGCGACAACGGTAATTTGGGCGTGCGGGATATCCTGCAGACGTTCGGCAAAGAGCCGCAGACACTGCCAGCCACGTTCCATGGCTTCAGGGGAGAGGTGATTATCGCTGCTCAGGCCCGCCGCGAGGCGGACCTTGCGCTTGATGCGCGTCAGCGTTTGTATGCTTCCCGCCACCTCGCGCACAACCAGCATATGAAAACTATTCGAACCGAGATCAATTGCCGCATAAAGCGAGGTGGAGCTGAGCATATTTTCTTAACCTGAACGACGACGATTACGCGGCGCGCCACCTGAACGACGCGGACCATTGCCGGAGCGTGGGCGGGTTAGACGCTTAGGCGGCGGCAGTTCGCTTAACAGCGCTTCCGGATTGTATTTGCTCTGCGGAATAGAGTGACCGATATACGTCTCAATGGCTGGAAGATTCAGCGCATACTCTTCACACGCAAGGCTTATCGAGTGACCGCTTGCGCCCGCACGACCGGTACGACCGATACGGTGTACGTAGTCTTCGCAGTCGTCTGGCAGATCGTAGTTAAAGACGTGCGTCACGGCTGGAATGTGCAGACCACGAGCAGCAACGTCGGTTGCGACCAGAATATCGAGATCGCCACGGGTAAACTCTTCCAGAATACGCAGGCGTTTTTTCTGCGCCACGTCGCCGGTCAGCAGACCAACACGGTGACCGTCTGCAGCCAGATGGCCCCAGATGTCTTCACAACGGTGTTTAGTGTTCGCGAAGATAATGGCGCGATCTGGCCACTCTTCTTCGATCAGCGTTTGCAGCAGACGCATTTTCTCTTCATTGGAAGGGTAGAAGAGCTCTTCTTTAATGCGGTGACCCGTTTTCTGCTCCGGTTCCACTTCGACATATTCGGCGTTGTTCATCTGTTCGAACGCCAGCTCGCGTACGCGATAAGAAAGGGTAGCGGAGAACAGCATGTTCAGACGCTGATTGGCCGGCGGCATGCGGCGGAACAGCCAGCGAATGTCTTTAATGAAGCCCAGATCGTACATGCGGTCAGCTTCATCGAGCACTACAACCTGGATTGCGCCGAGGTTAATGTGGTTCTGTTTGGCGTAATCGATAAGACGGCCGGTGGTACCGATCAGGATATCCACACCGCTTTCCAGCACTTTCAGCTGTTTATCGTAGCCGTCGCCGCCATAGGCCAGGCCAAGCTTCAGTCCGGTAGACTGCGCCAGGGGTTCAGCGTCTGCGTGGATCTGTACCGCCAGTTCTCGCGTCGGGGCCATAATTAGCGCGCGCGGCTGGTTAACTTTGCGGTCTGCAATCGCTGGGTGAGAAAGTAAATAATGAAACGTTGACGTTAAAAACGCCATCGTTTTGCCGGTACCGGTTTGCGCCTGCCCGGCAACATCGCGACCGGCCAGCGTCAGCGGCAGCGCGAGGGCCTGAATGGGCGTGCAGTTATGAAACCCTTTATTTTCAAGGGCTTCAATCACCTTCGGGTGCAGCGCGAAGTCGGAAAACTTCTGTTCTGTTAAATGTGTTTTGCTCATAGTGTGGTAGAATATCAGCTTACTATTGCTTTACGAAAGCGTATCCGGTGAAATAAAGTCAACCTTTAGTTGGTTAATGCGACATCAACACGTCGTTGGTGGAGACAAAACCAACGTACCAGGCTTATTCCTGTGGAGTTATATATGAGCGATAAAATTATTCACCTGACTGACGACAGTTTTGACACGGACGTACTTAAGGCTGACGGGCTGATCCTCGTCGATTTCTGGGCTGAATGGTGTGGTCCTTGCAAAATGATCGCCCCGATTCTGGATGAGATCGCTGACGAATATCAGGGCAAACTGACCGTTGCCAAGCTGAACATCGACCAGAACCCGGGCACCGCACCAAAATACGGTATCCGTGGCATCCCAACCCTTCTGCTGTTCAAAAACGGCGAAGTGGCAGCGACCAAAGTGGGCGCGCTGTCCAAAGGTCAACTGAAAGAGTTCCTGGACGCTAACCTGGCGTAAGGTTTCTCCGCTGTGCGTTCAGAGCTCCCGGCTAAATGATGTGGAACTCTGGACGCCCGGCTGAAGTCGTGCTAAGTTAGCTATGACTTCGTTTTAAACATATCTTGTTGTTTGAATCTTGTTTTACCCGATACTTCCCGTTGTTAACATGAACAGTGCGTGAAGTGGCTAAATTCCGGGCTTGTCACTCAATCCGTCTTGTCGTTTCAGTTCTGCGTTCTTTCCCTGTGACCAGACAGCGAACAGACATGAGTTGATGGCCGCTAAACAGGCATGGATGACCCTGCCATACCATTCACAACATTAAGTTCGAGAATCACCCCGAGTTTAAGAACCCACACCATTATGAATCTTACCGAATTAAAGAATACGCCGGTTTCTGAGCTGATCACTCTCGGCGAAAATATGGGACTGGAAAACCAGGCCCGTATGCGCAAGCAGGACATCATTTTCGCCATCCTGAAGCAGCACGCTAAGAGTGGCGAAGATATCTTTGGCGACGGTGTGCTGGAGATATTGCAAGACGGATTTGGTTTCCTCCGCTCTGCAGACAGCTCCTACCTCGCCGGCCCTGACGACATCTACGTATCCCCCAGCCAAATCCGCCGTTTCAACCTCCGCACTGGTGACACCATTTCAGGTAAGATTCGTCCTCCTAAAGAGGGTGAACGCTACTTTGCGCTGTTGAAAGTCAATGAAGTTAACTTCGACAAACCGGAAAACTCGCGTAATAAGATCCTCTTTGAGAACTTAACGCCGCTGCACGCGAACTCTCGCCTGCGCATGGAGCGTGGTAACGGTTCAACTGAAGACTTAACCGCGCGTGTTCTGGATCTGGCATCACCAATTGGTCGCGGCCAGCGTGGTCTGATTGTGGCACCGCCGAAGGCGGGTAAAACCATGCTGCTGCAGAACATCGCGCAGAGCATCGCTTATAACCACCCAGACTGCGTGCTGATGGTGCTGCTGATCGACGAACGTCCGGAAGAAGTGACCGAGATGCAGCGTCTGGTTAAAGGTGAAGTGGTTGCTTCTACCTTCGACGAACCGGCATCTCGCCACGTTCAGGTTGCGGAAATGGTTATCGAGAAGGCGAAACGCCTGGTTGAGCACAAGAAAGACGTGATCATCCTGCTTGACTCCATCACCCGTCTGGCGCGTGCCTACAACACCGTCGTTCCTGCGTCAGGTAAAGTGCTGACCGGTGGTGTGGATGCTAACGCCCTGCATCGCCCGAAACGCTTCTTCGGTGCCGCACGTAACGTGGAAGAGGGCGGCAGCCTGACCATCATCGCGACGGCGCTGATCGATACCGGTTCTAAAATGGACGAAGTAATTTACGAAGAATTTAAAGGTACAGGTAACATGGAACTGCATCTTTCTCGTAAAATCGCTGAAAAACGCGTCTTCCCGGCTATCGACTACAACCGTTCCGGTACCCGTAAAGAAGAGCTGCTCACCACGCAGGAAGAGCTGCAGAAAATGTGGATCCTGCGCAAAATCATCCATCCAATGGGTGAAATTGACGCGATGGAGTTCCTCATTAACAAACTGGCGATGACCAAAACTAACGACGATTTCTTCGACATGATGAAGCGCTCGTAACGCAAATAAAGCCAGCGAACGCCACGTTTTTACGTGGCGTTTTTCTTTTATGGACTATACGCTAGTACCATCTACTCCCAATTTTGACCGGTCGGTGCGACAATAGGGTCGTTTGTGCAGCTAAAGAAATAATTGATTGAAAAATATACAAAGGGAGTAGTCAGAAGCCATCTTTATTACTTCTGAGGCTGTGGCTTCATGGTTATACTTCCGGGACTAACATTTGTTGAGAGCAATCCATTGTGAATCTATTCACCGCCGTTACTGAACTGATCAGTATTTTTTTATTCACAACCTGTTTTTTGTTCATTGCGCGCAAGGTGGCAAAACGAATAGGGTTGGTGGATAAGCCAAATTTTCGTAAACGCCATCAGGGACTTATTCCTTTAGTCGGCGGGATTTCTGTTTACGCAGGGATTTGCTTCACGTTTGGTATTGCCGATTATTATATCCCGCATGCCGCCCTCTACATTGCCTGCGCCGGTGTCCTGGTGTTAGTCGGGGCCCTTGATGACCGGTTCGATATTGCGGTGAAAATACGCGCTACCGTTCAGGCGGCCATTGGCGTGGTGATGATGGTAGTGGGCGGACTGTATCTGCGAAGCCTCGGCTATGTATTTGGCCCCTGGGAGTTAGTCCTGGGTCCATTTGGCTTCTTCCTGACACTCTTTGCCGTCTGGGCGGCAATCAATGCTTTCAACATGGTGGATGGCATTGACGGCCTGCTCGGTGGGTTGTCGTCCGTCTCGTTCGCCGCAATCGGCATTATTTTATGGTTTGATGGTCAGTACAGTCTGGCAATGTGGTGTTTTGCCATGATTGCCGCCATTCTGCCTTATATCCTCCTAAACCTCGGTGTGCTGGGCCGTCGCTATAAAGTCTTTATGGGAGACGCGGGTAGTACGCTGATTGGTTTTACGGTTATCTGGATCCTGCTTGAAACCACACAGGGTCAAACCCATCCGATAAGCCCCGTAACCGCGCTGTGGATTATTGCCATTCCATTAATGGATATGGTGGCGATTATGTATCGCCGCCTGCGCAAAGGGATGAGTCCTTTCTCTCCTGACCGCCAACATATTCATCATCTCATCATGCGTGCGGGTTTTACTTCTCGTCAGGCGTTTGTGCTGATTACTCTGGCCGCCGCTATTTTGGCCGCGATTGGTGTAGCTGCAGAATATTCTCATATTATTCCTGAGTGGGTTATGTTGGCATTATTCTTGCTGGCATTTTTCCTGTACGGCTACTGCATTAAACGCGCATGGAAAGTGGCGCGATTTATTAAACGTCTTAAACGCAGGATGCGTCGTAACAGTGGCAAAAACACAACATTAACTAAGTAAAACCGGGACTATGATGACTCAACCGTTGGCGGGAGCGAAATCAGTGGTAACTGAGAATGAACTGGATATTCGGGGTTTGTTTCGCGTGTTATGGGCAGGCAAACTTTGGATTGCGGGGATCGCGCTGGGGTTTGCACTGTTAGCGCTGGCCTATACGTTCTTTGCAAAACAAGAGTGGAGCGCCACGGCAATCACAGACAAGCCAACGGTTAACATGCTCGGGGGATACTATTCCCAGCAGCAATTCCTGCGTAACCTGGACATCAAAGCCAGTCTTGCAACGCCAGACCAGGCTTCCGTTATGGATGAAGCCTATAAAGAGTTTGTGATGCAGCTGGCTTCGTGGGATACCCGCCGCGATTTCTGGTCCCAGACGGATTACTACAAGCAGCGCCGGGTTGATAATACAAAAGCCGACGCCGCCCTGCTGGACGATCTGATTAACAATATTCAGTTTATGCCGGGCGACGCGCTGCGTAACGTGAATGACAGCGTCAAGCTGATTGCAGAAACCGCGCCGGATGCCAACAACCTGTTGCGTCAGTACGTCGCGTTTGCCAGCCAGCGTGCCGCAAGCCATCTTAACGAAGAGCTTAAAGGTGCCTGGGCGGCTCGTACCATCCAGATGAAAGCCCAGGTGAAACGTCAGGAAGAGGTGGCGAATACCATTTTCGGTCGCCGCGTGCATAACATTGAGCAGGCGCTGAAAATTGCGGAACAGCGCAATATTTCCCGTACTGAGACTGACGTGCCGGCCGATGAGCTGCCTGATTCAGAGATGTTCCTCCTTGGTCGCCCTATGTTGCAGGCGCGTCTGGAAAACCTCCAGGCCGTCGGTCCTGATTTTGACCTCGATTACGATCAAAATCGCGCGATGCTCAATACGCTTAATGTAGGTCCATCTCTGGACCCGCGTTTTCAGACCTATCGTTATTTGCGAACGCCTGAAGAACCTGTAAAACGCGATAGTCCGCGTCGTGCATTCCTGATGATTATGTGGGGGATTGTAGGCGCACTGACGGGCGCTGGCGTGGCGTTAACGCGTCGTCGCAAAAACTAAGAACGCCGTCTACGATGAAGGCTGCGGCCTTCATCGCCTAATCGAAGAGAATCGATGTGAAAGTACTAACCGTATTTGGCACCAGGCCGGAGGCCATTAAGATGGCACCTCTGGTTCATGCGCTGGCCTGCGATCCTGATATTGAAGCGAAAGTGTGCGTCACTGCCCAACACCGTGAGATGCTCGATCAGGTTTTAACGCTCTTCTCCATCGTCCCGGATTACGACCTTAATATTATGAAACCGGGGCAAGGATTAACGGAGATAACCTGTCGCATTCTGCAAGAGCTTAAGCCGATCCTGGAGTCATTCAAGCCTGACGTGGTGCTGGTTCACGGTGACACCACCACAACCGTGGCGACAAGCCTGGCCGCGTTTTACCAGCGAATTCCTGTGGGGCATGTTGAGGCGGGTCTGCGTACCGGCAATCTTTATTCGCCGTGGCCGGAGGAGGCCAACCGCACGTTAACGGGTCATCTGGCGATGTACCACTTTGCGCCAACGGAAAACTCCCGTCAGAACCTGCTGCGTGAAAATATCGCCGATAACAAAATCTTTGTGACCGGCAATACGGTCATTGACGCGTTAATTTGGGTACGTGACCGCGTCCTGGCAAATAGCGAGCTTCAGAAAGAGCTCGCTGCCCGCTATCCGTTCCTTCACAACGGTAAAAAAACCATTCTGGTTACTGGCCACCGTCGCGAAAGCTTTGGCCGGGGTTTCGAGCAAATCTGTCACGCGCTGGCTGAAATCGCCGCGCAGAACGATGATGTGCAAATTGTCTATCCAGTACACCTTAACCCTAACGTCAGCGAGCCGGTTAACCGGATCCTGGGCCATGTCGACAATGTCCTTCTGATTGAACCTCAGGACTACATGCCGTTTGTCTGGCTGATGAACCACGCCTGGCTGATCCTCACCGATTCCGGCGGAATTCAGGAAGAAGCGCCATCCCTCGGCAAACCGGTGCTGGTGATGCGTGAAACGACCGAACGTCCGGAAGCCGTCAAAGCCGGTACGGTGCGGCTGGTCGGCACCAACGCGCAGCTCATCGTCGAAGAGGTCACGCGCCTGCTGCATGACGATGAAGCGTATCAGGCGATGAGCCGGGCCCATAACCCGTACGGAGACGGGCAGGCTTGTGGCCGTATTTTGCATGCACTTAAACACAATCGGGTATCGCTATGAGTTTTACTACCATCTCGGTCATCGGTCTTGGCTACATTGGCTTGCCTACTGCGGCCGCGTTTGCCTCTCGTCAGAAACAGGTTGTCGGTGTGGATATCAACGCACGGGCGGTAGAAACCATTAACCGTGGTGAGATTCATATTGTGGAGCCCGATCTTGACCGCGTGGTGAAAGAGGCGGTGGAGGGGGGCTTCCTGCGTGCCAGCACGACGCCAGTTGAAGCGGATGCCTACCTGATTGCCGTCCCTACCCCGTTTAAAGGTGACCACGAGCCCGACATGGCATTCGTCGAGGCGGCGGCAAAATCCATCGCGCCTGTGCTGAAGAAAGGGGCGCTGGTGATCCTGGAATCGACCTCTCCGGTCGGCGCTACCGAGCAGATGGCACAGTGGCTGGCCGACGCGCGCCCTGATTTAAGCTTCCCGCAGCAGGCGGGTGAACAGGCGGATATCAACATCGCTTACTGTCCGGAGCGCGTGTTACCGGGTCAGGTGATGGTCGAACTGATTAAAAACGACCGCGTCATTGGCGGTATGACGCCCGTCTGTTCCGAACGTGCCAGCGCGCTGTACAAGATTTTCCTGGAAGGTGAATGCGTGGTGACCAACTCCCGCACCGCCGAGATGTGCAAGCTGACGGAAAACAGCTTCCGCGACGTCAATATCGCCTTTGCGAACGAACTGTCGCTGATCTGTGCCGATCAGGGGATTAACGTCTGGGAACTGATTAGTCTGGCGAATCGCCATCCGCGCGTGAACATTCTCCAGCCAGGTCCGGGCGTGGGCGGACACTGTATCGCCGTCGACCCGTGGTTTATCGTGGCGCAAAATCCGGCGCAGGCGCGTCTGATTCGCACCGCGCGTGAAGTGAACGACAGCAAGCCTCACTGGGTGCTCAATCAGGTTAAAGCGACGGTAGCGGATTGTCTGGCAGAGAGCGGCAAGCGCGCCAGCGAGCTGAAAATTGCCTGCTTTGGTCTGGCATTCAAACCCAATATTGACGATCTGCGTGAAAGCCCGGCGATGGAAATTGCCGAGATGATTGCCGAATGGCACAAGGGTGAAACGCTGGTGGTTGAGCCGAATATCCATGAATTACCGGCAAAACTGGCGGGGCACTGCACGCTGACGGCGCTGGACGACGCGCTGGCGACGGCGGATGTGCTGGTGCTGCTGGTAGATCATAAAGAGTTTAAAGCGACGTCCGGCGATGCCGTTCGTCAGCAGTATATTGTGGATACCAAAGGTGTCTGGCGTTGAACAGCCTGAATGGGGTGCTCGAGTCCCTGCAGTGGGAGA
This sequence comes from Enterobacter sp. C3_dUdeg, assembly GCF_057536195.1. Classification (NCBI taxonomy): domain Bacteria; kingdom Pseudomonadati; phylum Pseudomonadota; class Gammaproteobacteria; order Enterobacterales; family Enterobacteriaceae; genus Enterobacter; species Enterobacter sp. C3_dUdeg. The sequence continues at coordinate 56,385 of NZ_BAAKFX010000017.1, read as the reverse complement.
GTGCCTTTTTCGGCCTGCCGTCGGCCATCGTGCGTCTGCGCGATGACGCGCCGGTGCTGGCTGAACCGGATTTTATCGCCTGGCAACGGGTGCAGGCTAAGATCCCGACGGAGCGTGCCGATCTGCTTGATGCGCTGCAGCAACACGGCTTTCAGCTGGTTGAAGGTGAGGTAGACCTTTCCATTACCCTTACCCGGCACGATGCGTCCGGCGCGGAAATTGCAACAGAGCAGGACATCCCCGCGCTGCGTCAGATGGCGGCCCAGGCATTTGCTCAGAGCCGCTTTCGTGCGCCCTGGTATGCGCCTGACGATAGCGGACGTTTCTATGCCCAGTGGATAGAAAATGCGGTCAAAGGCACCTTTGACCACGTCTGCCTGGTTTTTCGAGCAGGGGACGGTCAAATCCAGGGGTTCGTCTCGCTGCGTAAGCTCAACGAGCGCGAGGCGCGTATCGGCTTATTAGCCGGGCGCGGCATGGGTGAGAAACTCATGCAGGCGGCGCTGCACTGGGCGCAGCAGCAACAGCTTGTGACGCTGCGGGTCGCGACCCAACTGGGCAACACCGCCGCGCTTAAACGTTATATTGCGAGTGGTGCCAACATCGACGCCACCGCCTACTGGTTATACAGGTGACAAGATGATTCCATTTAACGCACCACCCGTTGTCGGAACTGAACTCGACTATATGCAGTCTGCCATGGGCAGCGGCAAACTCTGCGGTGACGGCGGTTTTACCCGTCGCTGTCAGCAGTGGATGGAACAGCGTTTTCGCAGCGCCAAAGTGCTGCTGACCCCATCCTGTACGGCATCGCTGGAAATGGCGGCGCTGCTGCTGGATATCCAGCCCGGTGATGAAGTGATTATGCCGAGCTATACCTTCGTTTCCACCGCAAACGCCTTTGTCCTGCGCGGAGCGAAAATCGTCTTTGTGGATATCCGTCCGGATACCATGAACATTGATGAGACGCTGATTGAAGCGGCGATCACCGACAAAACGCGCGCGATCGTGCCGGTTCACTACGCGGGCGTGGCCTGTGAAATGGACACCATCATGGCCATCGCCAAAAAACATAATCTGTTCGTGGTGGAAGATGCCGCGCAGGGCGTGATGTCCACCTACAAGGGACGCGCGCTGGGCACGATCGGCCACATTGGCTGCTTTAGCTTCCACGAAACCAAAAACTACACGGCGGGTGGAGAAGGTGGCGCGACGCTGATTAACGACCGGGCTCTCGTGGAGCGTGCGGAAGTGATCCGCGAAAAAGGCACCAACCGCAGCCAGTTCTTCCGGGGACAGGTAGATAAATACACCTGGCGCGATATCGGCTCCAGCTATCTGATGGCGGATCTGCAGGCGGCGTATCTGTGGGCGCAGCTGGAAGCGGCGGAACGTATCAACCTTCAGCGTCTTTCCCTGTGGCAAACGTATTACGATGCGCTTGAGCCTCTGGCCAAAGCCGGGCGTATTGAGCTGCCGACCATCCCGGCAGATTGCGTCCACAACGCGCATATGTTCTACATCAAGCTGCGCGATAACGACGACCGCAGCGAGCTCATCGCCTGGCTGAAAGAGGCCGAAATTATGGCGGTGTTCCACTACATCCCGCTGCACTCCAGCCCGGCCGGCGAAGCGTTTGGCACGTTCGCGGGTGAAGATCGTTACACCACCAAAGAAAGTGAGCGTTTGCTTCGCCTGCCACTGTTCTACAACCTCGCGCCTGTTAACCAGCGTACGGTAATTAATACCCTTCTGAGTTATTTCGGCTGATATGTCTCTGGCAAAAGCATCGGTGTGGACCGCCGCGTCCACGCTTGTAAAAATTGGCGCCGGGCTGCTGGTCGTCAAGCTGTTGGCCGTCTCATTTGGCCCCTCTGGTGTGGGGCTGGCGGGTAATTTCCGCCAGCTTGTCACCGTCCTTGGCGTGCTGGCCGGTGCCGGTATCTTCAACGGCGTCACCAAATACGTTGCGCAGTATCACGATGATGCGGCTCAGCTGCGCAGAGTGGTGGGTACCTCTTCGGCGATGGTCACGGGTTTTTCGACCCTGATGGCGATTGTCTTTCTGCTGGCGGCGGCGCCCATCAGTCAGGGATTGTTCGGTCATACCCATTATCAGGGGCTGGTGCGTCTGGTCGCGTTGGTTCAGATGGGTATTGCCTGGGCTAACCTGCTGCTGGCGCTGATGAAAGGTTTTCGTGATGCCGCCGGGAACGCGCTTGCCTTAATCCTGGGCAGCGTCATCGGCGTGATTGCCTATTACTTTTGCTATCGCCTGGGCGGCTATGAAGGCGCACTGCTGGGGCTGGCGCTGGTCCCGGCACTGGTTGTTGTGCCTGCGGCATTTATGCTGATGCGTCGGGGCGTCATCCCTCTGAGCTACCTGAAACCGCAATGGGACACGATGCTTGCCAGCCAGCTGGGTAAATTTACCCTGATGGCGCTCATCACCTCCGTCACGCTGCCGGTGGCCTACGTGATGATGCGAAACCTGCTGGCGGCACATTATAGCTGGGATGAGGTGGGGATCTGGCAGGGCGTAAGCAGTATTTCCGACGCCTATCTCCAGTTTATTACGGCTTCCTTTAGCGTTTACCTGCTGCCAACCTTATCGCGTCTGACGTCCAGACAGGATATTACCCGTGAGATTTTCCGATCGCTGCGCTTTGTGCTGCCAGCCGTCGCGGCGGCCAGCTTTACCGTCTGGCTACTGCGCGATGTCGCCATCTGGCTGCTGTTCTCGGCGAAGTTCACCGCCATGCGCGATCTCTTTGCCTGGCAGCTGGTGGGTGATGTACTGAAAGTGGGTGCTTACGTTTTTGGCTATCTGGTGATTGCAAAAGCGTCCCTGCGGATGTATATCCTGGCGGAAATTAGCCAGTTTGCGTTACTGACAGCATTTTCACACTGGCTGATACCCGCGCACGGTGCGCTGGGGGCGGCTCAGGCCTACATGGCAACCTATATCGTTTATTTCGCCGCCTGTTGCGGCGTATTTTTATTGTGGCGTAAACGCGCATGACTGCACTGATTCACATCCTGGGATCGGATATCCCACACCATAACCAGACCGTTTTGCGGTTCTTCAACGACGAGCTGGCATCGGGTAATCCTGATGCGCGTGAGTTTATGGTTGCAGGTCAGGATAAGGGCCTGAGCGAGGCGTTTCCGGCGCTGACGATTCGCTTCTGGCCGGATAAGGCCGCGCTGGCGAAGGCGGTCGTTGCCAGAGCCAAGGCGGATCGTAAGCAACGTTTCTTTTTCCACGGGCAGTTCAATACCGGCCTGTGGCTGGCACTGCTCAGCGGGGGGATTAAACCCTCCCAGTGCAGCTGGCATATCTGGGGAGCCGATCTCTACGAAGTCTCCCGCGGCTGGAAATTCCGTCTTTTCTATCCGCTGCGCCGCATGGCGCAGGGGCGCGTGGGCTGCGTGTTTGCCACCCGAGGCGATCTCAACTATTTTGCTAAACAGCACCCGAACGTGCGCGGAGAATTACTCTATTTCCCAACCCGCATGGATCCGGCGCTGAACGCCATGGCGAATGACGCGGTGCGTGAAGGCAAGCTAACGATCCTGGTGGGGAATTCCGGCGATCGCAGTAACGAACACGTCGCAGCGCTCAGGGCGGTGCATCAGCAGTTTGGCGACACGGTGAACGTGGTGGTGCCGATGGGCTATCCCGCCAACAACGACGCCTATATTGCTGAGGTTCGCCAGCAGGGACTTGCGCTGTTTAGTGCAGAAAATCTGCACATCCTCAGCGATAAGCTGGAATTTGATGAGTATCTTGCGCTGCTAAGAAAATGCGATCTTGGCTATTTCATCTTCGCCCGACAGCAGGGAATCGGCACGCTGTGTCTGCTGATTCAGGCGGGTGTACCGTGCGTGCTCAACCGCGACAACCCGTTCTGGCAGGACATGGCCGAGCAGCATATTCCGGTGCTGTTTACCTCAGACACGCTGAATGTCGAGGTGGTACGGGAAGCCCAACGCCAGCTCACGCTGGTGGATAAAAATAGCATCGATTTTTTCAGCCCGAATTACCTCACGCCGTGGCATCGCGCGCTGCGTATCGCTTCAGGAGACAAAGCATGAGTCAGTTGCAATTCAGCGGCTTACTGGTTGTCTGGCTTCTGAGCGCCCTGTTTATCGCCACGCTTACCTGGTTTGAATTCCGCCGGGTGCGGTTCAACTTTAACGTATTCTTCTCGTTACTGTTTCTGCTGACCTTCTTTTTCGGCTTCCCGCTGACCAGCATTCTGGTCTTCCGTTTTGACGTGAGCGTCGCACCGCCGGAAATCCTGCTCCAGGCGCTTCTGGCGGCGACCTGCTTCTATGCCGTCTACTACGTCACCTATAAAACGCGTCTGCGTTCAGCGCAGGCTGCAGTCCCGCGTCGGCCGCTTTTTACCATGAATCGGGTGGAAACCCACCTGACGTGGGTGATGCTGATGACCATCGCCCTGGTCAGCGTCGGTATCTTCTTCATGCATAACGGCTTTCTGCTGTTTAAGCTCCACTCCTACAGCCAGATTTTTTCGGCCGAAGTCTCGGGCGTGGCGCTTAAGCGTTTCTTCTATTTCTTCATCCCGGCGATGCTGGTGGTCTTTTTCCTGCGTCAGGACAGCAAAGCGTGGCTGTTCTTTCTGGTCAGCACCGTCGCGTTTGGCATTCTGACCTACATGATTGTGGGCGGCACGCGCGCGAACATCATCATCGCCTTCGCCATATTCCTGTTTATCGGCATCATCCGCGGCTGGATCTCGCTGTGGATGCTGGTTGCGGCAGGCGTGTTTGGCATTGTCGGGATGTTCTGGCTGGCGCTGAAGCGCTACGGGATGAACGTGGCGGGCGATGAGGCGTTTTACACGTTCCTCTACCTGACGCGCGATACCTTCTCGCCGTGGGAAAACCTGGCATTGCTGCTGCAAAACTACGACAAGATTGATTTCCAGGGGCTGGCGCCGATTGTTCGCGACTTCTACGTCTTTATCCCTTCCTGGCTATGGCCGGACCGGCCCGGCGTGGTGCTTAACACGGCGAATTACTTTACCTGGGAAGTGCTGAACAACCATTCCGGTCTGGCAATCTCGCCAACGCTGATTGGTTCCCTGGTGGTGATGGGGGGGGCGTGGTTCATTCTGCCCGGGGCGGTTGCCGTGGGGCTGATTATCAAGTGGTTCGACTGGCTTTACCTGCGCGGCAACGAAGAGACCAACCGCTATAAAGCCGCCATTTTGCACAGTTTCTGCTTTGGTGCCATTTTCAATATGATCGTTCTGGCGCGCGAAGGGCTGGACTCGTTCGTTTCGCGCGTGGTGTTCTTCATGGTCGTTTTCGGCCTCTGCCTGTTGCTGGCCAAACTGCTGTACTGGCTGTTTGACAGCGCAGGGCTCGTGCACAAGCGCGAGCGGCAGGGCAGCACAACGCTGTCGCAAGTCTGAGTAAGGATAGTAATGACTGATAAAATTTCTGCACCGCGCTACGCGCTACGTGGCCTGCAGCTTATTGGCTGGCGCGACATGCAGCACGCGCTGGACTTTCTGTTCGCCGACAGCCAGATGAAATCCGGTACGCTGGTGGCCATCAACGCGGAAAAAATGCTGGCGGTTGAGGATAATGCGGAAGTCAAAAGCCTGATTGAAGCGGCTGAATTTAAATACGCGGACGGGATCAGCGTGGTCCGCTCTATCCGTAAAAAGTATCCTGACGCTAATGTATCCCGCGTGGCGGGGGCCGATCTCTGGGAGCAGCTTATGGCCCGGGCAGGTGCGCAGGGTACGCCCGTGTTCCTGATTGGCGGAAAGCCGGAGATACTGGCCCAGACGGAGGAGAAACTGCGTCGTCAATGGAATGTTAATATTGTCGGCAGCCAGGATGGTTACTTCAAACCGGAAGATCGGCAGGCTCTGTTTGAGCGCGTTCGTGACAGCGGTGCGAAAATTGTCACCGTGGCGATGGGCTCCCCGCGCCAGGAGATCCTGATGCGCGACTGCCGTCTGGTCTGTCCTGATGCCCTCTACATGGGCGTCGGCGGCACGTACGACGTCTTTACCGGCCACGTTAAGCGTGCGCCAAAGGTCTGGCAAAATCTGGGGCTGGAGTGGCTGTACCGCCTGCTATCGCAACCGACGCGCATTAAACGACAGATCCGTCTGCTTCGCTACCTCGCCTGGCATTACACCGGGAAAATGTAATCAAAATGTAGCGCGATATGCTATTCGCGCTGCAACTCGCCTGCAAAACTGCTGATAATCTGTGCAATGCATTTATTTTTTTAATGCATCGTTTGCCATTTGGCAGATTTTAGGAAACCATTCGCTCCGTATTTTAGTACCCCTAAAAAACAATACCCGGTATTAAGCCGGGAAACAGCAAACACAATCGAGGATCTATGGCAGAGAAACAACCGGAGCTACAGCGTGGACTGGAAGCTCGTCATATTGAACTGATAGCGCTGGGCGGCACTATCGGCGTGGGCCTGTTTATGGGCTCCGCAAGCACGCTCAAATGGGCAGGCCCTTCCGTATTACTGGCGTATATTATCGCCGGGCTGTTTGTTTTCTTCATTATGCGTTCCATGGGCGAAATGCTCTTCCTGGAGCCGGTAACCGGCTCTTTCGCCGTTTACGCGCATCGCTATATGAGCCCCTTCTTCGGCTACCTGACGGCCTGGTCATACTGGTTTATGTGGATGGCGGTGGGCATCTCCGAGATCACCGCGATAGGGGTCTACGTCCAGTTCTGGTTCCCGGACATGGTCCAGTGGATACCCGCGCTCATTGCCGTGGGGCTGGTGGCGCTGGCAAACCTGGCCGCCGTGCGCCTTTACGGTGAAATTGAGTTCTGGTTCGCAATGATCAAAGTCACCACGATTATCGTGATGATTGTCGTCGGCCTGGGCGTGATTTTCTTCGGCTTTGGCAACGGTGGGCACGCTATCGGCTTTGGCAACCTGACCGAAAACGGCGGCTTCTTCGCCGGCGGCTGGAAGGGCTTCCTGACGGCGCTGTGTATCGTTGTGGCCTCGTATCAGGGCGTGGAGCTGATCGGTATTACCGCCGGTGAAGCGAAAAACCCGCAGGTCACGCTGCGTAGCGCGGTGGGCAAAGTGCTGTGGCGTATCCTGATTTTCTATGTGGGCGCGATCTTCGTCATCGTGACCATCTTCCCGTGGAACGAAATTGGCACGACGGGTAGCCCGTTTGTTTTAACCTTCGCCAAAATTGGTATCACGGCGGCGGCGGGTATCATCAACTTTGTGGTCCTGACGGCAGCGCTGTCAGGCTGTAACAGCGGGATGTACAGCTGCGGGCGTATGCTCTATGCGCTTTCGAAGAATAACCAGCTGCCTGCGGCGATGAATAAAGTCTCACGTGCCGGCGTACCGGTGGCGGGTGTGGCGGTCTCCATTGTAATCCTGCTGATTGGCTCTTGCCTGAATTACATCATTCCTAACCCGCAGCGCGTGTTCGTTTACGTCTACAGCGCCAGCGTACTGCCGGGCATGGTGCCGTGGTTTGTTATCCTCATCAGCCAGCTGCGTTTCCGTCATGCGCATAAAAAAGCGATTGAAAGCCATCCGTTCCGCTCAATTCTGTTCCCCTATGCGAACTATTTGACGATGGCGTTCCTGATTTGCGTATTAATCGGCATGTACTTTAATGAAGATACCCGCATGTCGCTGTTTGTCGGGATGATCTTCCTGGCGGCTGTAACGGCTGCATATAAGCTTTTTGGCCTGGGTCGCCGCGGCACCACGCAGAAAGTGGAGGAATAAGCGGCAAAATGTGCAAACCATAACCAAACGCGCATTTTTTTCAAAAAAGCACTAGACAGCGGGGACGGAGGTACGTAATATCCAGCCCCGCAACGGCGCTAAGCGCCCGTAGCTCAGCTGGATAGAGCGCTGCCCTCCGGAGGCAGAGGTCTCAGGTTCGAATCCTGTCGGGCGCGCCATTTTAGTCCCGGCGCTAGAGCTGCGGTGGTCTGAGAAGTAGTCAGTACCGCGTGAAAGAATACAGTGGTGGCTATAGCTCAGTTGGTAGAGCCCTGGATTGTGATTCCAGTTGTCGTGGGTTCGAATCCCATTAGCCACCCCATTATTTGAAAGAGTTGTGAATTGCGAAGGTGGCGGAATTGGTAGACGCGCTAGCTTCAGGTGTTAGTGTCCTTTGGATGTGGGGGTTCGAGTCCCCCCCCTCGCACCACGACTTTTTAAATGAATTGAACTAAAAATTCAAAAAGCAGTACATCGGCGAGTAGCGCAGCTTGGTAGCGCAACTGGTTTGGGACCAGTGGGTCGGAGGTTCGAATCCTCTCTCGCCGACCAATTTTGAACCCCGCTTCGGCGGGGTTTTTTGTTTTCTGCGAGCTCGCATTCCTGTAGTCATGCCCCGACAGCGCCCTTTTTCTTTGTCGCAATCCAGCGACATGCAACTCATTGAAAATTAAATAAATAACTATTTATGGGTTTTGCTGTCTCCTCCTGGCGACATATTCCCGCCTTTTCCCGATACGTTGTAGAGCCTAAGACGGCGCCAGGCAGCATAATTTCCTTTTATCTTAAAATGTTGCGTCATGTAAAAGTTCTGGGTGTCATGTTGGCACGTTACGTGCAATAATATGCGTGTAGATGCTCATTCCATCTCTTATGTTCGCCTTAGTGCCTCATAAACTCAGGAATGACGCAGAGCCATTTACGGTGCTTATCGTCCACTGACAGATGTCGCTTCGGCCTCATCAGACACCATGGACACAACGTTGAGTGAAGCACCAAATATGTTGTCTTACAGACCTGTTTTAACGCCTGCTTTTATAGCAGGCGTTTTTTTATGCCTTATTCCCGATACAGGCGCATGATCAGGGCAACCATCAGCAGGGCCGATACAGAGACAGCATAGAGCGCCTGTACGGAGCCAAACCCTGAAGCTACCGCCGCTGCAATGCCGGTGAAAAGAGAGGCGCTGAGCGTTTGCCAGCGCCAGGCTTTACCGCTGGCCGAAGCGGTTTGCGTGAGAGGAAAACTACTGAGTACCCCAAACGTGCCCGCTGCGAAGAGAACATTCGAGGCCAGATGCGCGATAAAGATCATCCCCAGCGCGCATATCGTCCACCCGGACAAAAAAGGCAGCATGCCATAAGCGGCCAGAAAGATGCTCAGGCAAACGATTATTCGCGGCGTGTGGGCCGCAATGCGCGTCAGGCTCTCTTTTTTTAGCAGCAGGGGGCCACAAAGCTGCCCCAGACTCCTCGCGAAAAGCAGAGGCAAAGCAAGGCCCGCCGCATCCTGAGGACTAAGCTGCTGGGCCAGTGCCGGAAGAAGCGCCATCGCCGGTGAGCCGACGGCAGCCAGCGCCGGCAGGATGAGCAGGCTGCGTTTTTGCCGAACGGTCAACGCCTGCCAGCGTAATGTTGCAGAAACTCCCCTTTCCATAGCGGTGGGATGTGGTGCCGGAGAAAACCGGCGCCCAGCCAGCCATAGCAGTACCACTGACCCGAGAAAGCTGGCGGCATCAATAGCCAGCAGGGTAAACACGGATGTCTTCTGAAACAGCACCACGCCCAGGCCGGTCCCTAACAACACCTGAGAAGCAAAAATCACATTTTCCAGACAGGTTGCAGCGGGCAGCTCCGCTTCGCTGAGACCGCGCTTAAAGAGCAATGTCAGCGCGGGCCAGCTCATCCCGCTGAGCAGGGCTTCGGTGGATTGCACGGCGAGCAATGCGGCAACGCTGTGGTAACCCACACCAAGCAGGGGAAAGAGCAGGGCGAGCAGGCCCAGCCCCTCGGTCAGTATCAGCAGGGATATCGGCGAAAAGCGTGAGCATAGCTTTTCGCCGAAGATACTGCCGATGAACCCTGGTACCGTAGCGAAAAGAAAAGCGAGTGTGAGCAGAGCGGGCGGGGCTGACCACGCCAGCAGCAAACCGAAGACCACGACCTGGGTTAGACCATTCCCCAGCGAAGAAAAGATAAAAGCACAGGCAAGCAGGCGCAGCCAGAGGTGGCAACGCAGCGCTTGAATAAGCGCATACAAAAGCGAGTTCATGGAGATTTCCTTTCAAAAACGATTTAGTCCACGCTGCAAAATGTGCGCGTGTGTGAAAAAAGGTTAATGAAAAGACATCGTTACATTGGCGGGTTCGTTTGCGGATGTGGGTGTAAAGAATGTAGCAGGAGAAAGGCGATAAAAAAAGGAGGCCATCAGGCCTCCTTTTTATTTACTGCTGCGTACCGTTATTTTGCAGCGTTAGCAGCAATCCGTCACGCCGCATGGCGGCTGCCTCTTCCGGCTTGTGCTGCTTGTCCAGCGTATCGGCAAGCCACGCGTAATCAAACGCGTCCGGACGCTGCTTCAGCGCCGCGCGGAAGGCGAGGCTCGCCTCCTGCCATTCTCCGTGCTTCATCAGCGACTGACCGAGCGTGCTCCACAGCAGCGGGCGGTCACCGACGGTTTTAATCTGCTGACGCAGCACTTTTTCGATTTGCTCAGGATTATTGGTTTTCAGACGCGGGATCACCATCACCAGACGATCGTCATACTGGCGCTTCAGGCCATCGAGGAGGATCTCCTGAGCCGTGTCATGATCGTCACATTCAATAAGATGTTCCGCCATGGCGACCTGCAGAGGAACCTGCTGGCGCGTCTTACGGCTCTGATTCTTCCACCACGTTTTCAGACCGTCGCTGCCCAGGTCGGCGCGCGCCTGATCCATCAGGCCAATCCATGCCAGACGCTGAAGCTCATCACGATGTTCATCGTCGCCCACCTCGGCCTTCGCCATCGACGGAATGATGTCCAGCAGCGAGCCCCAGGCGCCGGTACGAATATACGCCTGCTCGGCAAGACGCAGCACTTCCGGATGACGTGGCGCAACTTCCAGCAGGCGATCGATACCGTGACGCGCCGCGTGATTTTCATTGCGCGCCAGCTGCAGGCGAACGCGCGTGATTTCTACAGGAATCGGGTCGCCGTGGGCCAGCTCTGCCGCCCGCTCCAGATGCTGATTGGCGCGGGCTTCGTCACCGCGCTGCTGCGCCGCTTCGGCAGCGAGCAGATAATTCACCACCGGCTGTTCGGCATGGTCGGCGTTTTTCGACATCAGCTTTTCAACCTGCTGATAGTCACCCTCGGCAAGCTTAAGCAGCGCCTGTTCGGTCTGCTTGCGGGCGCGGCGGCGTTTACGACCAACGAACCAGCCGCGCGTGTGGGCACCGGTGCGGAAAATACGGCGCAGGATCCACTCGATCGCAAACAGCACCACCACGCCGAGGATCAGAATGATCGTCAGGCCGGTTACGCTGGTTTCAATGTTGTAGTTATCCGTCTGGATCAGGACGTAACCCTGATGACCCGCAAGCATAGGTCCCAGCACGATCCCGGCGATCAGCAGGATGAAGAGTAAGAGAACTTTTAGCATCATTACTCTCCTTGTGGTGCGCTTTCAGGCGCCGGAGCCGGGGCAGGTGCCGCTCCGCCCGACGGCTCTGCCGGCACGCCCGGCTGCGCCAGCAGGTTACGTACGCGCGTCTGCATCAGTTTCTCCAGAATCGGCTGGCTGGCCAGCTTATCCGGCACGTTCATGGTGATGTTCTGCTGGCTCAGCTTATCAATGTCTTCGAGGAAGGCGGTGGTCGTCGCATCATCGGTGTTGTAGTAGGCGCGTACCCACGTCGAGACGTTATCCAGCGCCTGTTTGTATGTCTCTTCCTGATGACGCGGCACGGCCTGAGCCGCCACCAGCAGGCGGGAACGAATGTTCTCGCGCAGATAGATATCCTGGTTCGGCGCCAGCAGCGGCACGGCGGTTTCGTCGCGACGGCGGATAGTGATGAAGCTGTCCATAAAGTTCTGCCAGCTTTTCTGCAGGTTTATGCGCCATTCGCTCAGGGAGCTGGAAAGCTCGGTACCGTCGGAATCCATCGGGGAATCGTCGTCGTTGTTATCCGCCAGCTGCAGGTTATCAATCTGATTCGACAGCTGGTTCACCTTGAGGATAATGCCGTCGTAATCCACCTGCGAGACGGCGGAGAGGCTGGCGATGTCCTCGGTGATCGCGCGTCGCGCGGTGATAAGGCTCGGGTCGTTCATGTCTGCCAGGCTCGCATCGGCGCTTTTCAGCAGCGCGGCGGCAGTGGTGACGTCCTGATCGCTCCAGAGCTTACGTCCGGCGAGCTTCACCAGGAAGTCAGCCTGCGAGAGCAGCCAGGTTTTGGCATCGGTACCGGAAATCGTGGCGACTTTCTGCTGCACGTCGCCCAGCTGTTTAGCCAGCTCTTCCTGTTTGCTGTTCGCCTCGGCAAGCGCGGCGGCCTGCTGCTTAATCACCGTTTCCAGCTCGGTTTTCTGCGTCTCCTGCGCTTTTTGCAGGGCAGTGAGCTGATTCACCAGCGCATCGCTGGTGGACGTCTGGTTAGCACCCTGTTGCTTCACCAGGCCGTACAGGCCAACCCCTGCTGCCAGCGCAATGGCAATGGCAATCGCGCTCAGCGCGAGGCTCGTTTTGTTGCTGCCGTTTTTCTTCTCAGCGGTTTTCTCAGTCGTCTCTGGCTGTGGCGTCGTCTCCACAGTCTCCCTGGTCTCTTCAACCACGGCGGAGGATTTGTCGTGTTCCGTCATTATGGCTTCCCATTTGAGAGTTATTGTAATGCGCGCAGCAGCGCATCGTTGTCGGCGTTATCAGCGATCCGAATATCCTGCCAGCCCAGTTCCCGGGCCTGGTTCGCCAGACGCTCACTGACGACCAGAAGCCGACAGCGGAGTAACCAGTTTTCGCGATACCAAAGCGGTATCAGCGACCAAAGCTGTTGTAACATTTCACCGCTGGTGACCACCAGCGTATTAATGCCGCGCGCGTGCCAGCGCATCGCCTCTTCCGCGCCATCGTAGTGTTTTGCACAGCGCTGATAGCACTCAACGAACGTCACGTCTGCACCGCGTTCACGCAGCGTTTCGCCCAGCAGCTCGCGACCACCGTTGCCGCGCAAAATGAGCGCACGTTTTCCGGCAATAGTTTGTAATTCAGGTAATTGTAGCAAGACTTCGCTGATTTCCCGATCTAACGGGTAACGAACGTCCGCGCTACTTACGGTATGCAGCGCCAGTGCCGTTGTGCGGCCAATCGCGAAATAGCGGGGGGCAAGTGGCCAGGCTAAACCCTGCTGTTGCAGCTGCGCGTGGGCAAATTCCACGGCATGTTGCGACAGCGCAAACAGCAGGTCGCCTTCCTGAAGGGTATTCATCTGGTCGGCGAGCGCGGAGAGCTCCCGACCGGGGGAGAATTCAATGAGCGGAAAACTCCAGGCCACCTGCCCCAGTGTGCGCAGACGGCTCACTAACTGCTCTCCTGCGGGAGAAGGGCGGGTGACAAGAATACTCATGCAGGGGGCTCTCCATTATAAACGTCAGCCAGAATCTCGCGGGCGCCGTTATCCAGCAGCTCTTCCGCCAGCGACACGCCAAGCTGCTCGGCATCTTGCGCTTTACCGCGACGTTCGCCGCGTACCATCTGGGAACCGTCCGGAGCGCCCACCAGCGCGCGCAGCCACAGCTCACCTTCTGTTAATTCAGCATAGCTGCCAATCGGTACCTGACATCCTCCTTCGAGGCGGGTATTCATCGCACGCTCGGCTTTTACGCGGATAGCGGTCTCGTCATGGTTCAGCGGTGCGAGCAGTTCGCGGGTACGCGCATCGTCCAGACGGCACTCGATGCCGACGGCACCCTGGCCCACGGCCGGAAGCGACAGCTCTGGCGGCAACGCCACGCGAATGCGCGACTCCAGCCCCAGACGCTTGAGGCCGGCAACGGCGAGGATAATGGCATCGTAATCGCCGTTATCCAGCTTGCCCAGACGCGTGCCGACGTTACCGCGCAGCGAGCGAATGATCAGGTCAGGACGGCGCTCTGCCAGCTGACACTGACGGCGTAAACTGGACGTGCCAACCACGCTACCCTCCGGCAGCGCGTCGAGGGAGTCATAGTGGTTAGAGACAAACGCATCGCGCGGATCTTCGCGCTCGCAGATGGTCACCAGCCCCAGCCCTTCCGGGAACTCGACGGGCACGTCTTTCATTGAATGTACGGCGATATCGGCGCGGTTCTCAAGCAATGCCAGTTCCAGCTCTTTGACAAACAGGCCTTTGCCGCCCACTTTCGCCAGGGGCGTGTCGAGGATCACGTCACCGCGCGTGACCATCGGCACCAGCTCGACGCGCAATCCACTGTGGCAGGCTTCAAGGCGCTGCTTCACATAATGTGCCTGCCAGAGCGCGAGGGGGCTTTGGCGTGTGGCAATTCTCAAAACATTGTCTAACATGCTTGTTACCGTCATTATCAATCGCTAACCATCCTAACATTGTTGACTCTGGGATGGCAGTTTTACGGTTGATGAAGCGTGAGAGGGACAAGGCGGCGTATTCGTCAGCCATAGCCGTATTCAGGAATTTACACGTACAGAACGGTGCTACACTTGTATGTAGCGCATCTTTCTTTACGGTCAACCGGCAAGGTGTTAAATTGATCACGTTTTAGACCATTTTTTCGTCGCTACCGCCAAAAATGATAAGGGCGAAAAAGGGTAACGGTTATCTTTTTGAAATACTGCGGGTCCGCTGTTATTCGTGTTTTGAATAGCTTGCGACACCCGGAAACATCAGGCGATACGTCTTGTACCTCTATATTGAGACTCTGAAACAGAGACTGGATGCCATTAATCAACTGCGTGTGGATCGCGCGCTTGCTGCCATGGGCCCTGCTTTCCAGCAGGTATACAGTCTGCTGCCGACATTATTGCACTATCACCATCCGCTGATGCCTGGCTACCTTGACGGTAACGTTCCCCAGGGCATTTGCCTTTTCACGCCTGATGAAACCCAACAGCATTACCTGAACGAGCTGGAACTCTACCGCGGCATGCCGCCACAGGAGTCTCCAAAAGGTGAACTGCCGATTACCGGCGTTTACTCTATGGGGAGCACCTCATCGGTAGGGCAAAGCTGTTCTTCGGACCTGGACATCTGGGTCTGCCATCAGTCCTGGCTCGATAACGACGAGCGTCAGCTGCTGCAACGCAAGTGCAGCCTGCTGGAGAGCTGGGCGGCCTCGCTCGGCGTGGAAGTAAGCTTCTTCCTGATTGATGAAAACCGTTTCCGCCATAACGAAAGCGGCAGTCTGGGTGGTGAGGACTGCGGCTCGACTCAGCACATCTTACTGCTGGATGAATTTTACCGTACTGCCGTGCGTCTGGCCGGGAAGCGTATTCTGTGGAATATGGTCCCGTGCGAAGAAGAAGAGCATTACGATGACTACGTCATGTCGCTTTACGCGCAGGGTGTACTGACGCCAAACGAATGGCTGGACCTCGGCGGCCTCAGCTCTCTGTCAGCCGAAGAATACTTTGGCGCAAGCCTCTGGCAGCTCTATAAGAGTATCGACTCACCGTACAAAGCGGTGCTGAAAACGCTGCTGCTGGAAGCCTATTCCTGGGAATACCCTACGCCGCGCCTGCTGGCGAAAGATATCAAGCAGCGTCTGCACGACGGGGAGATCGTCTCCTTCGGGCTGGACGCCTACTGCATGATGCTGGAGCGCGTGACCGAATACCTGAAAGCTATTGATGACACCACGCGTCTTGACCTGGTGCGTCGATGTTTCTATCTCAAAGTCTGTGAGAAATTGAGCCGCGAGCGCGCCTGCGTGGGCTGGCGCCGTGAAGTGGTCAGTCAGTTAGTGAAAGAGTGGGGATGGGACGAAGCGCGTCTGTCGATGCTCGACAACCGGGCCAACTGGAA
The DNA here is from genome assembly GCF_057536195.1 of Enterobacter sp. C3_dUdeg. NCBI lineage: Bacteria > Pseudomonadati > Pseudomonadota > Gammaproteobacteria > Enterobacterales > Enterobacteriaceae > Enterobacter > Enterobacter sp. C3_dUdeg. The sequence goes on along the minus strand of NZ_BAAKFX010000017.1, from coordinate 40,587 downwards.
AATCGATCAGGTGCGTGAAGCGCACAACGAACTGCTCGATGCGATGATGCAAAGCTACCGTAACCTGATCCGCTTTGCGCGCCGTAACAACCTCAGCGTTTCCGCCAGCCCGCAGGACATCGGGGTATTGACCCGCAAGCTGTACGCCGCGTTTGAAGCGCTGCCGGGCAAAGTCACCCTGGTTAACCCGCAGATTTCGCCAGACCTGTCAGAACCGAATCTGACCTTTATCTACGTGCCGCCGGGCCGCGCAAACCGCACCGGGTGGTATCTGTATAACCGTGCGCCAAGCATGGACTCAATCATCAGCCATCAGCCGCTGGAGTATAACCGCTACCTGAACAAGCTGGTGGCCTGGGCCTGGTTTAACGGCCTGCTGACCTCGCGCACGCGCCTGTTTATCAAAGGTAACGAGGTGGTAGATCTCGCTAAGCTGCAGGAGATGGTCGCGGATGTGTCGCACCACTTCCCGCTGCGTCTGCCTGCCCCAACGCCGAAAGCGCTCTACAGCCCGTGCGAAATTCGCCATCTGGCGATTATCGTCAACCTGGAATACGACCCGACGGCGGCCTTCCGCAATCAGGTGGTTCACTTTGACTTCCGCAAGCTGGACGTCTTCAGCTTTGGCGAGCAGCAAAACTGCCTGGTGGGCAGCGTCGATCTGCTGTACCGCAACTCGTGGAACGAAGTGCGTACCCTGCATTTCAACGGCGAGCAGGCGATGATCGAAGCGCTGAAAACGATTCTCGGCAAGATGCACCAGGATGCCGCACCGCCGGACAGCGTTGAGGTGTTCTGCTACAGCCAGCACCTGCGCGGTTTAATTCGTACCCGCGTGCAGCAGCTGGTTTCTGAGTGTATCGAACTGCGTCTGTCCAGCACCCGTCAGGAAACCGGACGCTTTAAAGCGCTGCGCGTCTCCGGTCAGACCTGGGGCCTGTTCTTCGAACGTCTGAACGTGTCGGTACAGAAGCTGGAAAACGCCATCGAGTTCTACGGCGCGATTTCACACAACAAGCTGCATGGCCTGTCTGTGCAGGTGGAAACCAACCACGTTAAGCTGCCGCAGGTGGTGGACGGATTCGCCAGCGAAGGGATTATTCAGTTCTTCTTTGAAGAGTCGGGCGACGATGCCGGGTTCAACATCTACATTCTGGATGAAACCAACCGCGCCGAGGTGTATCACCACTGTGAAGGCAGTAAAGAGGAGCTGGTGCGCGACGTCAGCCGCTTCTACTCCTCTTCGCATGACCGTTTCACCTACGGCTCAAGCTTTATCAACTTTAACCTGCCGCAGTTCTACCAGATTGTGAACGTCGACGGACGTACGCAGGTGATCCCGTTCCGTACCCAGGCCGTAACGCCTGCCGCGCCTGCCAATCAGGACACCGCGCCGCTGTTGCAGCAGTATTTCTCCTGAGCCTTTTCGCTCGCCCGGTGGCGGTTACGCCTTACCGGGCCTACAACAGCTCGAACCCGTAGGCCGGGTAAGCGCAGCGCCACCCGGCAACAAAACTACCTGAAACTCACAGCCTCACCCGCCTGCGCGGTCGCCGCCTGTTCCAGCAGATCCCAGAACGGTACGCCGCTACGGTCGCAAACCCATTCCCCGTCCTTCAGATCGAAATGATAGCCGCCCTGTTTCGCGGCCAGCCACACCTGGTGAAGCGGCTCCTGGCGGTTAATAATAATTTTGCTGCCATTTTCGAAGCTCAGGGTCAGAATGCCGCCGTTGATTTCACAATCGATATCGCTGTCGCCATCCCAGTCGTCAAGACGCTCTTCGATGGTCATCCACAGGTTGTCGGCAAGGCGATGGAATTCACTGTCGTTCATGGTTTTGTTCCTGTTTTTCGTGATGCCGGCAGTATAACCCTAAATAATTCCCGTTGCAGGAAAGCGGCAAACTCTTGCTTTTGTGTCTTCTCCTGCGATGATAGAAACAGATTTGAACTTACGGGCAACTTTATAATGAAAAACGCTTTCCGAACGCTTGCCGTTCTCATCACGCTGTTTAGCCTGACTGGCTGCGGACTGAAGGGACCACTGTACTTCCCACCTGCGGATAAAACCGCGCCGCCGCCGACGAAACCCGTGCAAAGCGGCATTGAGTCTACCACGCCAAATACTAACGATCGTGGCGACAACGGTGGCCCGACTCAGGTTAATCTCTGACGACAACGTTCTGTACCCGCGCAATGGAGCAAATGATGCAGTTCTCTAAAATGCATGGCCTTGGCAACGATTTTATGGTCGTCGACGCGGTAACGCAGAATGTGTTTTTCTCCCCGGAACTGATCCGTCGCCTGGCGGATCGGCATCTGGGCGTGGGGTTCGATCAGCTGCTGGTGGTCGAGCCACCGTACGATCCCGACCTCGATTTCCACTACCGTATTTTTAACGCGGACGGCAGCGAAGTTAACCAGTGCGGCAACGGCGCGCGCTGTTTTGCCCGCTTTGTCCGCCTGAAAGGGCTGACCAACAAGCGTGATATTCGCGTCAGCACGGCCAATGGCCGCATGGTGCTCAGCGTCACCGATGATGAGCTGGTGCGCGTGAACATGGGCGAGCCTAACTTCGAGCCCTCCGTCGTGCCGTTTCGCGCAAACAAAGCGGAAAAGACCTATATTATGCGTGCGGCCGAGCAGACAGTATTGTGCGGCGTCGTCTCAATGGGTAACCCACACTGCGTGATTCAGGTTGATGATGTGGAAACCGCCGCGGTTGAAACGCTCGGCCCGGTGCTGGAAAGCCATGAACGTTTTCCGGAGCGCGCGAACATCGGCTTTATGCAGGTGGTGAAGCGCGAGCACATTCGCCTGCGGGTTTACGAGCGCGGCGCGGGCGAGACGCAGGCCTGCGGAAGCGGTGCCTGTGCTGCGGTGGCCGTGGGCATCTCCCAGGGGTTACTGGCAGAAGAGGTTCGCGTGGAGTTACCGGGCGGTCGGCTTGATATCGCCTGGAAAGGACCGGGTCATCCACTGTATATGACTGGCCCGGCGGCACATGTCTATGACGGGTTTATCCATCTATGAAACAACCAGGGGAAGAACTGCAGGAAACAGTGACGGAACTGGACGACAGAGCTGTTGTTGATTATCTGCTGCGCAATCCTGAGTTTTTTATTCGCAATGCACGCGTCGTCGAAGAGATGCGCGTGCCGCATCCGGTTCGCGGAACCGTGTCGCTGGTCGAATGGCACATGGCGCGCTCGCGCAACCACATCAATCAGCTTGAAGAGAATATGACGCTGCTGATGGAGCAGGCCAGCACCAACGAAAGCCTGTTCTATCGTCTGCTACACCTGCAGGCGCGTCTGGCGTCCGCGCACAGTCTTGACGAGTTCCTCAGCCGCTTCCACCGCTGGGCTCGCGAGCTGGGGCTGGCGGGCGCAACGATTCGGCTTTTCCCTGACCGCTGGCGCATTGGCGCACCGTCGGGGTTCACCCATCTGGCGCTCAGCCGTCAGGCGTTTGAACCGCTGCGCATTCAGCGTCTGGGCCATGAGCACCACTATCTGGGGCCGCTGAACGGGCCTGAGCTGCTGGTGGTGTTACCGGAAGCCAAAGCGATTGGCTCGGTGGCGATGTCGCTGATGGGGCGCGATGGCGATCTGGGAGTCATGTTATTTACCAGCCGCGATGCGCATCACTATGAGCAGGGGCAAGCCACGCACCTGCTGCAGGAGATCGCCCTGATGCTGCCCGAGCTGCTGGAGCGCTGGATTGAGCGCGTATGATGGACGGACTGCTCGCCACTGACGTCTCGCGCTTTCTGCGCTATCTGGGCGTGGAGCGTCAGCTTAGCCCCATTACCCTGCTCAACTACCAGCGTCAGCTTGATGCCATCATGCAGATCGCCGACGACATCGGCCTGAAAAGCTGGCAACAATGTGACGCTGCGACGGTACGCGGGTTCGTCGTGCGTAGCCGTAAAAAAAATCTCAGCCCGGCGAGCCTGGCGCTCAGGCTCTCAGCGCTGCGCAGTTTCTTCGACTGGCTGGTTAGCCAGGGGGGCTTAAAAGCCAACCCGGCAAAGGGGATCGCCACGCCGAAAGCGCCGCGCCATCTGCCTAAAAATATCGACGTCGACGACGTAAACCGCCTGCTGGATATCGACCTTAACGATCCGCTCGCCGTGCGCGACCGCGCGATGCTGGAGGTGATGTACGGTGCCGGGCTGCGTCTGTCCGAGCTGGTTAATCTTGATATCAAACACCTCGATCTGGAATCCGGTGAAGTGTGGGTGATGGGCAAGGGCAGCAAAGAGCGCCGCCTGCCGATTGGCCGCAATGCGGTTTCCTGGATTGAGCACTGGCTTGACCTGCGCGGGCTGTTTGGCAGCGAAGAGGATGCGCTGTTCCTGTCGAAGCTCGGCAAACGGATCTCGGCACGTAACGTCCAGAAGCGCTTTGCGGAGTGGGGCATTAAGCAGGGGCTGAACAGCCACGTTCACCCGCACAAGCTGCGCCACTCCTTTGCGACACACATGCTTGAGTCGAGCGGCGATCTGCGCGGCGTGCAGGAACTGCTTGGCCACGCGAACCTGTCGACCACACAAATTTATACCCACTTAGACTTCCAACACCTTGCCTCGGTGTATGACGCGGCGCATCCACGCGCCAAACGGGGGAAATAATGCGTTTTTACCGCCCACTCGGTCAGATCTCAGCTCTGACGTTTGACCTTGATGACACCCTTTATGACAACCGCGAGGTGATCCTGCGTACCGAGCAGGAGTCGCTGGCGTTTGTGCAGAACTACCATCCCGCGCTGAAAGCGATACAGAACAAGGACTTTCAGAAGCTCCGTCAGTCCCTGCGGGAAACCGAGCCGGACATTTACCACGACGTGACCGAATGGCGTCGTCGTGCGGTTGAGCAGGCGATGCTTAATGCCGGCCTGAGCGCGCAGGACGCGGCCATCGGGGCCGAAGCGGCCATGGAAAACTTTGCCAAATGGCGCAGTCGTATCGACGTGCCGCAGGAGACCCACGACACGCTGGCGAAGCTTGCCGAAAAGTGGCCGCTGGTGGCCATCACCAACGGCAATGCCCAGCCCGAGCTGTTTGGTCTCAGCGATTACTTTGAGTTTGTGCTGCGCGCGGGCCCGCACGGGCGAGCGAAGCCATTTAATGATATGTACCATCTGGCGGCGGCTAAGCTTAACCTGCCGCTGGGTAACATTCTGCATGTGGGGGATGACCTGACCACGGACGTGGCCGGTGCTATTCGCTGCGGGATGCAGGCCTGCTGGATCAAGCCGGAAAATGCGGAGCTGATGACCGCAACCGACAGCCGTCTTCTGCCGCACGTGGAAATTTCACGGTTGGCATCCCTCACGACGCTGATATAATCACCAGTAATATTGTATAAATTACCAGGGGTTTGCAGTTGTAGGCCCGGTAAGCGAAGCGCCACCGGGCGCTTCGCTGTGTTCCTGAATACTATGTGACGGTGCCAATGGACGTTTCTTACCTGCTCGACAGCCTTAATGACAAACAGCGTGATGCGGTTGCCGCCTCACGCACCAACATGCTGGTGCTGGCTGGGGCGGGCAGTGGTAAGACGCGCGTGCTGGTTCACCGTATCGCCTGGCTGCAGAGCGTGGAGAACTGCTCCCCGTACTCCATCATGGCGGTGACGTTCACCAACAAGGCGGCAGCAGAGATGCGCCACCGTATCGCTCAGCTGATGGGCACCAGCCAGGGCGGCATGTGGGTTGGCACCTTCCACGGCCTGGCGCACCGCCTGCTGCGCGCGCACCATATGGACGCCAACCTGCCGCAGGATTTCCAGATCCTCGACAGCGAAGACCAGCTCCGCTTGCTGAAGCGCCTGATCAAGGCGATGAACCTCGACGAGAAGCAGTGGCCGCCGCGTCAGGCGATGTGGTACATCAACGGCCAGAAGGACGAGGGGCTGCGCCCGCACCACATTCAGAGCTTCGGCAACCCGGTCGAGCAGACCTGGCAGAACGTCTACAAGGCCTATCAGGAAGCGTGCGATCGCGCCGGCCTGGTGGATTTCGCCGAGCTGCTGCTGCGCGCCCACGAGCTGTGGCTCAACAAGCCGCACATCCTGCAGCACTACCGCGAACGCTTCACCAATATCCTGGTGGACGAATTCCAGGATACCAACAACATCCAGTACGCGTGGATCCGCCTGCTGGCCGGTGATACCGGCAAGGTGATGATCGTGGGCGACGATGACCAGTCGATCTACGGCTGGCGCGGGGCGCAGGTGGAGAATATCCAGCGCTTCCTCAACGATTTCCCCGGCGCGGAAACCATCCGTCTGGAGCAGAACTACCGTTCAACCAGCAACATCCTGAGCGCGGCCAACGCCCTCATTGAGAACAACAACGGGCGTCTGGGTAAAAAGCTGTGGACCGATGGCGTCGACGGCGAACCGATTTCGATTTACTGCGCCTTCAACGAGCTCGACGAAGCCCGCTTCGTGGTGAACCGCATCAAAACCTGGCAGGACAACGGCGGCGCGCTGGAGCAGTGCGCCATTCTCTACCGCAGCAACGCCCAGTCGCGCGTGCTGGAAGAGGCGCTGCTGCAGGTGAGCATGCCGTACCGCATTTATGGCGGCATGCGCTTCTTCGAGCGCCAGGAAATCAAAGATGCGCTGTCGTATCTGCGCCTCATTGCGAACCGCAACGACGACGCGGCGTTTGAACGCGTGGTCAATACGCCGACCCGCGGGATTGGCGACCGCACGCTGGACGTTGTGCGTCAGGCCTCGCGCGATCGCCAGCTGACGCTGTGGCAGGCGTGCCGCGAGCTGCTGCAGGAAAAAGCGCTCGCCGGACGTGCCGCCAGCGCATTACAGCGCTTCCTTGAGCTGATTGACGCTCTGGCGCAGGAAACCGCCGACATGCCGCTGCACGTGCAGACCGACCGGGTGATTAAAGACTCCGGCCTGCGAACCATGTACGAGCAGGAGAAAGGCGAGAAGGGCCAGACCCGTATTGAGAACTTAGAGGAACTGGTCACGGCAACGCGCCAGTTCAGCTACAACGAAGAAGACGAAGATCTGATGCCGCTGCAGGCGTTCCTCTCCCACGCCGCGCTGGAAGCGGGTGAAGGGCAGGCGGACACCTGGCAGGATGCGGTTCAGCTGATGACCCTGCACTCCGCCAAAGGTCTGGAGTTCCCGCAGGTGTTTATTGTCGGGATGGAAGAGGGGATGTTCCCGAGCCAGATGTCGCTGGATGAAGGCGGACGTCTGGAAGAGGAGCGTCGTCTGGCCTACGTGGGCGTGACGCGCGCGATGCAAAAGCTGACGCTAACCTACGCCGAAACCCGCCGTCTGTACGGCAAAGAGGTTTATCACCGTCCGTCGCGCTTTATCGGCGAACTGCCGGAGGAGTGCGTGGAAGAGGTGCGTCTGCGGGCGAGCATCAGCCGTCCGGTCAGCCATCAGCGCATGGGCTCGCCGATTGCGGAAACCGACACCGGCTACAAGCTGGGCCAGCGCGTGCGCCATTCGAAGTTTGGCGAAGGCACTATTGTGAATCTGGAAGGCAGCGGCGAGCACAGCCGCCTGCAGGTGGCGTTCCAGGGGCAGGGGATCAAATGGCTGGTGGCGGCCTATGCGAAGCTGGAAACAGTCTAACATTCAGAAAAATATCATTATTTTGTAATAATCTGCTAGCCTTATACAGCGAAGATCAATTAATGCCCTTCCGCGTTCCGTTGCGTGTTGACGCCACAGTTATAGCTGGCGTAACATGCGCGCACGATTACGCTAAGAGGACATTCGCCTTGGACACACCCAGTAGATACTGGCTCAATTCCCTGTCATCCAGGAACAACTCCTAAGGCTATCTCCTCTTGCTGATGGCCTTAGTGGTTGTCAGCGACCTGCATTATTCCCGTCGCGCTGAGTCAGGCTGTTTAATGGTCTGAAACCCAATTTGTTTCTGTGTGCCCACCGAACTGTCCGATATTTTTTGCATTGGGAGTCCCGGTCATGTTGAGCGCATTTCAACTCGAAAATAACCGACTGACTCGGCTTGAAGCCGAAGAGTCACAGCCCCTCATTGATGCCGTATGGGTGGATCTGGTCGAGCCGGACGACGATGAACGCCTTCGCGTACAATCTGAACTGGGGCAAAGCCTGGCAACCCGCCCGGAACTGGAAGACATCGAAGCATCCGCGCGTTTTTTTGAAGACGAAGACGGTCTGCATATTCACTCCTTCTTCTTCTTTGAAGATGCGGAAGACCACGCGGGTAACTCCACCGTGGCGTTTACCATTCGCGACGGCCGTCTGTTTACCCTGCGCGAGCGCGAGCTGCCGGCATTCCGTCTCTACCGCATGCGCGCCCGCAGCCAGGCAATGGTGGACGGTAACGCTTACGAGCTGCTGCTCGATCTGTTCGAGACCAAAATTGAACAGCTGGCGGACGAAATTGAAAACATCTACAGCGATCTGGAAAAGCTGAGCCGCGTGATCATGGAAGGCCATCAGGGCGATGAGTACGACGAAGCGCTCTCCACGCTGGCGGAGCTGGAAGATATCGGCTGGAAGGTGCGCTTGTGTCTGATGGATACGCAGCGCGCGCTGAACTTCCTGGTGCGCAAGGCGCGTCTGCCGGGCGGTCAGCTGGAGCAGGCGCGTGAGATCTTACGCGATATCGAATCCCTGCTGCCGCACAACGAATCCCTGTTTCAGAAGGTGAACTTCCTGATGCAGGCGGCGATGGGCTTTATCAACATCGAGCAGAACCGCATCATCAAGATCTTCTCGGTGGTGTCCGTGGTGTTCCTGCCGCCGACGCTGGTGGCGTCCAGCTACGGGATGAACTTTGAGTTTATGCCGGAGCTGAAGTGGAGCTTTGGCTACCCGGGGGCGATTATCTTCATGATCCTCGCGGGGCTGGCACCGTATCTGTACTTTAAGCGTCGTAACTGGCTGTAAAAATCTGGCGGGTGGCGCTGCGCTTACCCGCCCTACGATCGAATTCCCTCTCCCTGTGGGAGAGGGTTAGGGTGAGGGCAACATCACAACCCTTTGCGCACCCTGCGCTGGGTATAAATCGCATCTGCAACAAAGATTGCCAGTGCCACCCAGATAAAGGCAAACGTCACCATCTTATCCGCCCCCGGCACTTCGCCGTAAAACACCACCGCCAGCAGGAACATCAGCGTCGGGCCAATGTACTGGAAGAAGCCCAGCGTGGAGAGACGCAGACGCGTCGCGGCACCGGTGAAGCACAGCAGTGGAATGGTGGTCACCACGCCCGCCGCCATCAGCATCAGGTTCAGCGACCACGGGTTGCTGCCCATATGGCTGGTGGCGCTGTCGGCGATGCCGAAGAGATAAATCGCCGCCACGGGCAGCAGCCACAGGGTTTCAAACAGCATCCCCGTCTGCGCTTCCACCGCAATCTTCTTACGCACCAGGCCGTAGAACGCAAAGCTGAACGCCAGGCCGAGGGCAATAATCGGCAGCGAGCCGAAGGTCCAGAGCTGCACCAGTACGCCGCAGAAGGCCAGAATCACCGCCACCCACTGCATCCGGCGGAAGCGCTCACCGAGGAAAATCATCCCCAGCACGATATTCACCAGCGGGTTAATGAAGTACCCCAGGCTCGCTTCGAGCATGTGATGGTTATTCACCGCCCAGATAAACAGCAGCCAGTTGCCGCCAATCAGCACCGCGGAGAGCGCCAGCAGGAAAATCTTTTTCGGGGTTTGCAGCAGCGTTTTGACACCCGACCACTGACGGCTGAGGCTCATCAGTGCAATCATAAAGAAGAATGACCAGATAACACGGTGAGTCAGGATCTCATCGGCCGGAACGTAGGCGATAAGCTTGAAATACGCCGGGGCGATACCCCAAATAAAATAAGCGGCAAGGGCGAGTAAAACGCCCTGCCGCGTCTGTTTAGCATCCATCGGGAAAATCCGTTACAAAAAAGTGAATTAATTTTACCCGATTTTGCCGCCTCAACCCACCATATAAGTGGCGGTTGCGCTGGCGATATACACCTGCTCTTCGTTGTGTAATTCAACGCGTGCCACGGCAACTTTATTTCCCGCGCGCAGTAGGCTGCTGGTACAGGTAAAGCGATTTCCGCGCCCCGGGCGAAGATAGTCGACGCGCAAATCAATGGTGCCCATGCGCGCCAGACGCTGGCGGAGTTCGTCTTCGTTGATGGTGTCATGGCGAGTCAGCGTGCTGCCCACGCAGACCAGACCTGCCGCCACGTCCAGCGCGGAGGCAATCACGCCGCCGTGCAAAATACTTTGCGCCCAGTTACCCACCATCATCGGCTGGTTGTTAAAGCTCAGCTGGGCAAAATCTTTCTCGTAACGCTCCAGCTCCAGTCCCAGCGCGCGGTTAAACGGCATATGGTAAACAAAAATCTCGCCCACGAGTTTTAACACTTCTTCGGCGGTAAGCATGGCTGACATGAGGCATCACATCCTTATTGTTAACGAAATGTTGATTTTATGCCTCGGCAACAAGGAATTCCACTTTCAGAAACGAGGATGCAGCAGTTGTCGCAGAAGTCTGTAGAATGTTCGCCACATAACTATTCAGCTAATTTTACTCTTTTGCAGGAGAACACCACCGATGCGGACGTATCTGGCCTGGTTACTGGCGGCGGTTGCGCTGCCCCTCACAGCATATGCGCAGGAAGCGACGATCAAAGAGGTGCATGATAAACCTGCCGTTCACGGTAGCATTATCGCGAACCTTCTTCAGGAGCATGACAATCCGTTCACGCTCTATCCGTATGACACCAACTATGTGATTTATACCCAGACCAGCGATCTCAACAAAGAGGCGATAAGCTCCTATAACTGGTCTGATAATGCGCGTAAAGATGAGGTGAAGTTCCAGCTCAGCCTCGCGTTCCCGTTCTGGCGCGGTATTCTGGGGCCGAACTCGGTGCTCGGGGCGTCTTACACCCAGAAATCCTGGTGGCAGCTCTCTAACAGCGGAGAGTCCTCGCCGTTCCGTGAAACCAACTATGAGCCGCAGCTGTTCCTCGGTTTTGCAACGGATTATGAGTTTGCGGGCTGGACGCTGCGTGACGTCGAAGTGGGCTTTAACCACGATTCCAACGGTCGCTCTGATCCTACCTCGCGCAGCTGGAACCGTGCCTATACGCGTCTGATGGCGCAGAACGGTAACTGGATGGTGGAAGTGAAGCCGTGGTATGTGGTGGGCGAAACCGATGACAACCCGGATATCACCAAATATATGGGCTACTACCAGCTCAAAGTCGGCTATCAGTTGGGTGATGCCGTGCTCAGCGCCAAAGGCCAGTACAACTGGAACACCGGCTACGGCGGTGCGGAAGTGGGCTTAAGCTATCCAATGACGAAGCATGTCCGTATCTATACGCAGGTGTACAGCGGTTACGGCGAGTCGCTTATCGATTACAACTTCAACCAGACCCGCATCGGCGTGGGCGTGATGCTGAACGATATTCTCTAGGCTGTTCGAATGTTTTTGCGTTAAACGTTGAAGTTTCTCTCTCAGGCGCTGAAAATAGCGCCTGTTTCATTTCTGGCATATGGGGTTAACGTGGCGCAGGCGGAAGTATTGAATCAGGAGTCGCTGGCTAAACAGGTTTTGCATGAAACCTTTGGCTACCAGCAGTTCCGCCCCGGCCAGGAAACCATCATTGAAACGGTGCTGGAAGGTCGTGATTGCCTGGTGGTGATGCCGACCGGTGGCGGCAAGTCCCTTTGTTATCAGGTGCCCGCGCTGGTGCTTAACGGCCTGACGGTCGTGGTATCCCCCCTTATTTCTCTGATGAAAGACCAGGTTGACCAGCTGCTCGCCAACGGCGTGGCGGCGGCCTGTCTCAACTCGACCCAAACCCGGGAGCAGCAGCAAGAGGTGATGGCCGGTTGTCGTACCGGGCAGATCCGCCTGCTGTATATCGCGCCGGAACGCCTGATGCTGGATAACTTCCTCGATCACCTGGCGCACTGGAACCCGGTCCTGCTGGCGGTGGATGAAGCGCACTGTATTTCCCAGTGGGGACACGATTTCCGCCCGGAATACGCCGCTCTCGGCCAGCTGCGTCAGCGCTTCCCCGAGCTGCCGTTTATGGCGCTTACCGCCACGGCGGATGACACCACCCGTCTGGACATCGTTCGTCTGCTCGGGCTGAACGACCCCTATATTCAGGTCAGCAGCTTCGACCGCCCTAACATCCGCTATATGCTGATGGAAAAATTCAAGCCGCTGGATCAGCTCCTGCGCTACGTCCAGGAGCAGCGCGGCAAGTCCGGCATCATCTACTGTAACAGCCGTGCGAAGGTGGAAGACACCGCCGCGCGTCTGCAAAACCGCGGCTTTAGCGCCGCCGCCTATCACGCCGGATTAGAGAACCACATCCGCGCCGACGTGCAGGAGAAATTCCAGCGCGATGACCTGCAGATCGTGGTCGCAACGGTGGCGTTTGGGATGGGCATCAACAAGCCAAACGTGCGCTTTGTGGTGCACTTTGACATCCCGCGCAATATCGAATCCTACTATCAGGAAACCGGCCGCGCCGGGCGTGACGGTCTGCCTGCGGAAGCGATGCTGTTTTACGATCCGGCCGATATGGCGTGGCTGCGCCGCTGTCTGGAAGAGAAGCCGCAGGGACAGCTGCAGGATATCGAGCGCCACAAGCTCAACGCGATGGGCGCGTTTGCCGAAGCGCAAACCTGCCGTCGTCTGGTTCTGCTCAACTACTTTGGTGAAGGGCGCCAGGAGCCGTGCGGCAACTGCGATATCTGCCTCGATCCGCCGAAACAGTACGATGGCCTGATGGACGCGCGTAAAGCGCTCTCGACCATTTACCGTGTGAATCAACGCTTCGGGATGGGCTACGTGGTGGAGGTGCTGCGCGGCGCCAATAACCAGCGTATCCGCGATATGGGCCACGACAAGCTGCCTGTCTACGGTATTGGCAAGGAGCAGAGCCACGAACACTGGGTGAGTATCATTCGTCAGCTGATCCACCTCGGCTTCGCCACGCAGAACATTGCCCAGCACTCCGCCCTGCAGCTGACTGAGGCGGCGCGTCCGGTCCTGCGCGGTGACGTTGAACTCAAGCTCGCCGTGCCGCGCGTCATCGCCCTGAAGCCACGCGTGATGCAGAAATCCTACGGCGGCAACTACGACCGCAAGCTGTTCGCCAAACTGCGCAAGCTGCGTAAGGCCATCGCCGACGAAGAAAACATCCCGCCTTACGTGGTGTTTAACGACGCGACGCTGATCGAGATGGCCGAGCAGATGCCGCTCAGCGCCAGCGAAATGCTCAGCGTCAACGGCGTGGGAACGCGCAAGCTGGAGCGCTTCGGTAAAGAGTTTATGGCGCTCATCCGCTCTCACGCCGACGGTGATGATGAGGAGTAGTCAGCCGGGCGAAAAAGTGCCAGGATGATGACTCACTAAATTATTTCCCCGCGAGCTAATTATGTTAATGCTATTTCTCACCGTGGCGTTGGTGCACATCGTTGCGCTGATGAGCCCCGGCCCGGATTTTTTCTTCGTATCACAAACGGCCGTCAGCCGCTCCCGCAAAGAGGCGATGATGGGCGTGCTCGGTATCACCATGGGCGTTATGGTCTGGGCGGCCGTTGCGCTGCTCGGTCTGAACCTTATCCTGGCGAAGATGGCCTGGCTGCATAACATCATTATGGTCGGCGGCGGGCTGTACCTGTGCTGGATGGGCTACCAGATGCTGCGCGGGGCGCTGAAGAAAGAAGAGAAAAAACCGCAAGAGCCGAAGGTGGAGCTGGCTACGGGCGGCCGCAGCTTTGTAAAAGGGCTGCTGACCAATCTGGCGAACCCAAAAGCGATTATCTATTTCGGCTCGGTGTTCTCGCTGTTTGTCGGCGATAGCGTCGGCGCGGGCGCACGCTGGGGCATCTTCCTGCTGATCGTCGTTGAAACCTTTGCCTGGTTTACCATCGTGGCCAGCCTGTTCGCCTTACCGGCGATGCGCCGCGGCTACCAGCGTATCGCGAAGTGGATTGACGGCTTCGCCGGCGCGCTGTTCGCCGGCTTCGGCATTCATCTCATCATTTCTCGCTAAGCGTGACGCGCTGACGCAAGCAGCGCGCCAACCAGCATAAACAGCGAACCAAAGACTTTATTCAGGGCCTTCATCTGCTTAGGCCCTTTAATCCATGCCGCAATTCGCTGCGCCAGCGTCGCGTAACCAATCATCACGATGATGTCGACGATAATGGTGGTCGCGCCGAGCACCACGTACTGCATCACCTGCGGCTGATGCGGAACGATAAACTGCGGGAACAGCGCGGCGAGGAAAACGATGCTCTTCGGGTTGGTCAGGTTGACGAACACCGCACGCTTAAACAGATGGCCGCGGTTTTGCGTCTGAGCCAGCGTATTCAGGTTGATGGAGCCTGCCGCGCGCCACTGCTGGATGCCGAGCCAAATCAGATACGCTGCCCCGGCCCATTTCAGCACCTCAAAGGCCAGCACGGAGCGGGAGAACAGGGTCCCCAGACCGATCCCGACCAGCACAATATGAATGCCCAGCCCGGTCTGCAAACCGGCAATCGACGCTGCCGCACCGCGGTAGCCGTGGTTGATGGAGGTGGTCATGGTGTTAATAGCACCCGAACCCGGAGAAAGGCTGAGGATAATGGATGTCAGCAGGTAGGCGAACCACCATTCGAAGGTCATTTGAAACTCCCGAACCGTCTATTTTTATGCCACAATACGCTATTATTGAGTCATTTTGTGACCGGTGACGAAAAAAACGATATTCCCTGGATTACGTGAGTGGAAACCCAATGTTTCAGCAGAAAAAGGACTGGGAAACACGAGAAAACGCTTTTGCTGCTTTCTCTATGGGGCCGCTGACCGATTTCTGGCGGCAGCGTGAGGAAGATGAGTTTACGGGCATCGGGGGCGTCCCGGTGCGTTTCGTTCGTTTCCGAAATGAAAAAAATGACCGGGTGATTGTGGTCTGCCCTGGGCGTATTGAAAGTTACGTTAAATACGCCGAGCTGGCCTATGACCTGGTCCATATGGGGTTCGATGTCCTGATCATCGACCATCGTGGACAGGGGCTGTCCGGACGTATGCTGCCGGACACGCACCGTGGGCACGTCGATCGCTTCAGCGATTACGTCGATGATTTTGCCGCGTTCTGGCAGCAGGACGTTCAGCCTGGCCCCTGGCGCAAGCGGTATATTCTTGCGCACTCCATGGGCGGCGCCATTTCGACGCTGTTTTTGCAGCGTTACGCGCACCAGTGCGACGCCATTGCGCTCACCGCGCCGATGTACGGTATCGTCATCCGTTTTCCTGACTGGATGGTGCGCCATCTTCTTGACTGGGCTGAGGGCCATCAGCGCATTCGTGAAGGTTATGCCATTGGCACAGGACGCTGGCGCGCGCTGCCGTTCGCCATCAACGTCTTAACCCACAGCCGGCAGCGTTATCGCCGCAACCTGCGCTTTTATGCCGATGAACCGCGCTTGCGCGTCGGCGGCCCGACCTGGCACTGGGTGCGGGAGGGGATTCTGGCCGGTGAGCAGGTGCTGGCGGGCGTAGGCGATGATGACACGCCGACGCTTCTGATCCAGGCGGAAGAAGAGCGTGTGGTGGATAACCGCATGCATGACCGCTATTGTGAACTGCGCGCTGCAGCCGGTCACCCTTGTGAAGGGGGTAAACCGCTGGTCATTAACGGCGCGTTCCATGAGATCCTTTTTGAAAAGGACGCTATGCGCTCAGTCGCGCTTAACGCCATTGTTGAATTTTTCAACAGGCATAATTGATTCTTGTTTTCCACCAGAGGTTGAAATCCCTATGTACCAGGTTGTTGCATCTGATTTAGATGGCACGCTGCTTTCCCCCGACCACACCCTGTCGCCTTACGCGAAAGAGACCTTAAAACTCCTGACTGCCCGTGGCGTGAACTTTGTGTTCGCCACCGGCCGCCACCACGTGGACGTGGGGCAGATCCGCGATAATCTTGAGATCAAATCGTACATGATCACCTCCAACGGTGCGCGCGTGCATGATACCGACGGCAACCTGATCTTTACCCACAACCTGGATCGCGATATTGCCGCCGATCTGTTTGGCGTGGTGCATAACAACCCGGCTATCGTCACTAATGTTTACCGCGACGACGACTGGTTTATGAACCGCCACCGCCCGGACGAAATGCGTTTCTTCAAGGAAGCGGTATTCAACTACTCCCTTTACGAACCTGGCCTGCTGGAGCCGGAAGGGATCAGCAAGGTGTTCTTCACCTGTGACAGCCACGAAGAGCTGCTCCCGCTGGAACAGGCGATCAACGCCCGCTGGGGCGATCGCGTCAACGTGAGCTTCTCAACCCTGACCTGTCTGGAAGTAATGGCGGGAGGCGTCTCTAAAGGTCACGCGCTGGAAGCGGTTGCGAAACGTCTGGGCTTCGGGCTGAAAGACTGTATCGCCTTCGGTGACGGCATGAACGACGCCGAGATGCTTTCGATGGCGGGCAAGGGCTGCATCATGCAGAACGCGCACCAGCGTCTGAAGGATCTGCACCCTGAGCTGGAAGTGATTGGTTCTAACGCTGACAACGCGGTACCGAAGTATCTGCGCAAACTGTTCCTTGAATAATCTTCATTCGGTTGTTTATTGCTCAGTTGTCAACTAAAGAGTTCGCTACAATGCCTCTCCTTCTTTCTGAGAGACAAGCATTGTGGCGCTACTCATTATCACCACTATCCTGTGGGCCTTCTCCTTTAGCCTGATTGGCGAATACCTTGCCGGTTCGGTCGACAGCTACTTCTCGGTGCTGATGCGCGTGGGGCTGGCGGCGCTGGTGTTCCTGCCGTTTCTGCGCGCGCGCGGGCAATCGCTGAAAACGATTGTGCTGTATATGCTGGTGGGAGCGATGCAGCTCGGCATCATGTATTTGTTCAGCTTCCGGGCCTACGTCTACCTGTCCGTCTCTGAATTCCTGCTCTTTACCGTGCTGACGCCGCTCTATATCACGCTGATTTATGACCTGCTCAGCAGACGCCGTCTGCGCTGGGGATACCTGCTGAGCGCCGCGCTGGCGGTGATCGGCGCGGCGATTATTCGCTATGACAAAGTCAGCGATCACTTCTGGACCGGGCTGATGTTCGTCCAGCTTGCCAACATCAGCTTCGCCATCGGCATGGTGGGCTACAAACGCCTGATGGAAACCCGCCCGATGCCGCAGCATAACGCGTTTGCCTGGTTCTATATGGGCGCCGCGATTGTCGCGGTGGCGGCGTGGTTTATGCTCGGTAATCCGCAAAAGCTGCCGACCACCGCCGTGCAGTGGGGCGTTCTGGTCTGGCTGGGCGTAGTGGCGTCAGGGCTGGGGTACTTCATGTGGAACTACGGCGCTACGCAGGTAGACGCCGGTACGCTGGGGATCATGAACAACGTGCATGTCCCGGCAGGGCTGCTGGTCAATCTCGCCATCTGGCAGCAACAGCCGCACTGGCCGAGCTTCCTTATTGGGGGAGCGGTGATCCTGGCTTCGCTGTGGGTCCATCGCCGATGGGTCGCTCCGCGCTCCGCACAAACGGAAGATGGTCGCACGCGTGGTTCCGCGCTGAGCGAATAAACGCCTCCGTAATCGGCTGACGCTGCTCGCCATCGCGCACGGCGGCGTACAGTCGGCTCCACAGTCCTTCACCCAGGGTTTTGGTCTGCACCAGACCCTGGCGTTCAAAACTCTCCACCACCCAGTGCGGCAGCGCCGCGATACCCATTCTGGCCGCCACCATCTGAATCAGCAGCAGGGTGTTATCCACGCTTTTCAGCTGCGGGCTAATGCCTGCCGGCTGCAGGAAGTGGCGCCAGATATCCAGGCGGCTGCGCTGCACCGGATAAATCAGCAGCGTTTCTGTCGCCAGGTCTTCCGGCGTGACGCGCGTTTTGGCGGCCAGCGGGTGGTCCGGCGCCAGCACCAGGCGCACTTCATAATCAAACATCGGCGAATAGTGCAGGCCGCTGCGCGGCAGGATGTCAGAGGTCATGACCAGATCCAGCTCGCCCTGCTGCAGCGACGGCTGCGGGTCAAAGGTCACACCGGATTTGAAGTCCATCTCCACCTGCGGCCACTTCTGGCGGAAGTTTTCAAGCGCGGGGGTCAGCCACTGAATACAGCTGTGGCACTCAATGGCGATGCGCAGTTTGGTCTGCTGCGGTTCGTTACACGCCTGCAGCGCGCTCGCGATTTGCGGCAGTACCTGATTCGCCAGCTGAAGAAGAATTTCACCCTGCGGCGTAAAGCGTAGCGGCTGGCTCTTACGCACAAAAAGACGGAAGCCGAGGCGTTGTTCCAGATCGCTGAACTGGTGAGAAAGGGCGGACTGGGTCTGGTGCAGCGTGGCCGCAGCCGCCGCGAGCGAACCGCAGTTCCGCAACGCTTGTAGCGTTTTCAGGTGTTTAATCTCGATCATGAAAGTCCTTCACTTCGCCATGAACATATTGCGCTTGAGGAATATACAGTACCTGCCAATTATAGAAGTGTAAACATCTGGACGTCTAAATAACGAATTTCACAAGGGGCACACCATGACAATCCGCAATCACACTCTCGGTTTCCCTCGCGTCGGCCTGCGTCGCGAGCTGAAAAAAGCGCAAGAAAGCTACTGGGCGGGTAATGCCACCCGTGAAGAACTGCTGGCGGCAGGACGCGAGCTGCGCGCCCGCCACTGGGATCAGCAAAAACAGGCGGGCATTGACCTGCTGCCGGTGGGCGATTTCGCCTGGTACGACCATGTTCTGACGACCAGCCTGCTGCTTGGCAACGTGCCGGCTCGTCATCAGAACAAAGATGGATCGGTAGATATCGATACCCTGTTCCGCATCGGCCGTGGCCGCGCGCCGACGGGTGAGCCAGCGGCAGCGGCGGAAATGACCAAGTGGTTTAACACCAACTATCACTATATGGTGCCGGAGTTCGTCAAAGGTCAGCAGTTCAGGCTGGCCTGGACGCAGCTTCTGGACGAAGTGGATGAAGCGCTGGCGCTGGGCCACCAGGTGAAGCCGGTGCTGCTCGGGCCGGTAACGTACCTGTGGCTGGGCAAAGTAAAGGGCGAGCCGTTTGACCGACTCAGCCTGCTGAAGGATATTCTGCCGGTCTACAAACAGGTACTGAGTGAGCTGGGCAAACGCGGCATTCAGTGGGTGCAAATCGACGAACCGGCGCTGGTGCTTGAGCTGCCGCAGGATTGGCTCGATGCCTTCAAACCGGCGTATGACGCGCTCACCGGTCAGGTAAAACTCCTGCTGACGACCTATTTTGAAGGCGTGACGCCGAACCTGAAGACCATTACCGCGCTGCCGGTCCAGGGCCTGCACGTTGACCTCGTACACGGTAAAGATGATGTGGCGGAGCTGCACAAGCGTTTGCCAGCGGACTGGCTGCTCTCTGCCGGGCTGATCAACGGCCGTAACGTCTGGCGCGCCGATCTCACCGAGAAATACGCGCAAATCAAAGACATCGTCGGCAAACGTGAGCTGTGGGTGGCCTCGTCCTGTTCGCTGCTGCACAGCCCGATCGATCTGAGCGTAGAGACCCGTCTGGATGCCGAGGTGAAAAGCTGGTTTGCTTTCGCCCTGCAAAAATGTGAAGAGCTGACGCTGCTGCGCGACGCGCTGAACAGCGGCGACACGGCGGCGATTACCGAATGGAGCGCGCCGACCCAGGCGCGCCGTCACTCGGCGCGCGTGCACAACCCGGCGGTGGAAAAACGCCTGGCGGCCATCACCGCCCGGGACAGCCAGCGGCAGAGCCCGTACGAGGTGCGCGCCGAAGCGCAGCGCGCCCGCTTCAATCTGCCCGCGTGGCCAACAACGACGATCGGTTCTTTCCCGCAAACTACGGAGATCCGCGGCCTGCGCCTGGACTTTAAAAAGGGCAATCTGGATGCGAATCACTACCGCACCGGCATCGCGGAACACATCAAGCAGGCGATTATCGAGCAGGAACGCCTGGGGCTGGACGTGCTGGTGCACGGCGAGGCCGAGCGTAACGACATGGTGGAATACTTCGGTGAGCACCTGGACGGCTTTGTCTTTACCCAGAACGGCTGGGTGCAGAGCTACGGCTCACGCTGCGTGAAGCCGCCGGTGGTTATCGGTGACGTCAGCCGCCCGGAAGCGATCACCGTGGAGTGGGCGAAGTATGCCCAGTCCCTGACCGACAAGCCGGTAAAAGGGATGCTCACCGGTCCGGTGACCATTCTCTGCTGGTCGTTCCCGCGTGAAGACGTGACTCGTGAAACCATTGCCAAACAGATCGCCCTGGCGCTGCGTGATGAGGTGGCGGATCTGGAAGCGGCAGGCATTGGCATTATTCAGATTGACGAACCGGCCCTGCGCGAAGGCTTGCCGCTGCGCCGCAGCGACTGGGATGCCTACCTGCAGTGGGGCGTGGAGGCGTTCCGCATCAACGCCGCGGTGGCGAAGGACGACACCCAGATCCACACCCACATGTGTTACTGCGAATTCAACGACATCATGGATTCGATTGCCGCGCTGGATGCCGACGTGATCACCATCGAGACCTCGCGTTCAGACATGGAGCTGCTGGAGTCGTTTGAAGAGTTCGACTACCCGAATGAAATCGGGCCGGGCGTGTACGACATTCACTCCCCGAACGTGCCGAGCGTGGAGTGGATTGAAGCCCTGCTGAAAAAAGCGGCCCAGCGCATTCCGGCAGAGCGCCTGTGGGTGAACCCGGACTGCGGACTGAAAACCCGCGGCTGGCCGGAGACGCGCGCGGCGCTGGCGAACATGGTGAAGGCGGCGCAAAACTTGCGTCAGGCTTGATGATGCGTAGGCCCGGTAAGGCATAGCCGCCACCGGGCTTTTTTTATTACGCTTTCTTACCGCCGTACTGGCTAAACCACGCCAGCATTCTTTGCCAGCCATCTTTGGCTGATTCTGCGTGATAGCTCGGACGATAATCGGCGTTAAACGCGTGCCCGGCATCCGGATACACCACGATCTCTGCCTTCGCATTGGCCGCACGGAGCGCATGGCGCATGGTCTCTACCGAATCCAGAGAAATACCGGTGTCCTGACCGCCGTAAAGCCCTAACACGGGGGCGTTTAGCTCCGTGGCGATATCGACGGGATGTTTCGGTGAATTCAGCGTTTTCTCACCCACCAGTTTGCCGTACCAGGCGACAGCGGCTTTGAGCTGCGGGTTATGCGCGGCATACAGCCAGCTAATGCGTCCACCCCAGCAGAAACCCGTGACCAGCAGACGATGCGGATCGCCGCCGTTGCGCGCCGCCCAGCTGGCGACGTGGTCGAGATCGGCCAGCACCTGCGCGTCCGGGACTTTGCTCACCAGGTTGCTGAGCAGTGTTGGAATATCGCTGTAGTCGTTCGGATCGCCCTGACGGAAGTAGAGCTCTGGCGCAACGGCCAGATACCCTTCCAGCGCCAGTCGGCGGCAGAGGTCGCGAATGTGTTCGTGAACACCAAATATCTCCTGAATCACAATCACGATGGGCAGCGGACCGTCTGCTGATTTTGGCCGTGCGTGATAAGCAGGCATATTCTCCCCCTGCGAGGGAATGGAGGTCTCGCCCGCGGTAATTGCCGCTTCTGGCGTCGACACGATGGTTGAAGCATGTGGGGCCGCAGCAGGTGCAAAACCGGTTTTTTCAGTCATGGCATTCTCCGTACCAATGAGTTAGCGCAAAGGTAAATATAGACACCAGGTTAACAACTCACAGTGCCTTAAACGGTCTATCTTTTGTGCAGCACCTGGCGTTATAACTTGTTAATGTGATGTGAATCACTTTTTTATGGAAATTCAATGTAATAATTTTCATTCATGGTGAGGTGTGTCACGAAAATATGCTTACTGCTTCTGTAAAGTACCGTTTTACTTCTTCTGACTAACCGACCCACAGAGGAGTCACCTATGTCTAAGTCTGATGTTTTTCATCTCGGCCTCACCAAAAACGATTTACAAGGGGCTACGCTCGCTATCGTCCCTGGCGATCCTGAGCGTGTGGAAAAGATCGCCGCGCTGATGGATAAGCCGGTCAAGCTGGCTGCCCATCGTGAGTTCACCACCTGGCGCGCAGAGCTGGATGGCAAAGCGGTGATCGTGTGCTCTACCGGTATCGGTGGTCCGTCTACGTCTATTGCTGTTGAAGAGCTGGCACAGCTGGGCATCCGTACTTTCCTGCGTATCGGCACCACCGGCGCTATCCAGCCGCACATCAACGTCGGCGACGTGCTGGTCACGACCGCGTCCGTTCGTCTGGACGGCGCAAGCCTGCACTTTGCACCGATGGAATTCCCGGCAGTGGCTGATTTCGAATGCACCACCGCGCTGGTTGAAGCCGCGAAATCCGTGGGCGCAACCACCCACGTGGGCGTCACCGCCTCTTCCGACACCTTCTACCCGGGCCAGGAGCGTTACGACACCTTCTCAGGCCGCGTGGTTAGCCGTTTCAAAGGCTCAATGGAAGAGTGGCAGTCCATGGGCGTGATGAACTACGAAATGGAATCCGCAACGCTGCTGACCATGTGCGCAAGCCAGGGTCTGCGTGCCGGTATGGTGGCGGGCGTGATCGTCAACCGCACCCAGCAGGAGATCCCGAACGCCGAAACCATGAAGCAGACCGAAAGTCATGCAGTGAAAATCGTGGTGGAAGCAGCGCGTCGCCTGATCTAATCCTCTCTTCTGAAATCAAAGGCCGACGCGTTCGGCCTTTATTTTTTGCGTAGCGCCTCGCAGGAAAACCCTTTCAAACTGGACGTTTATACAGCACAATTCTATTTTGTGCGGGTAATACGTTGATGCAGGGGGCATTGTGGATATCTCAATCCTGATTTACGCGGTGATTGCGCTGGTGGGCTTAGGGGTTGGCTGGCTAATTTCCAGCTACCAGCATGCACAGCAGAAGGCCGACCAGCTGGCCGAGCGAGAAGAGATGGTCGCCGATTTAAGCGCGACAAAACAGCAGCTTGCTTTGAGCGAACACTGGCGCGACGAGTGCGAACTGCTCAACAACGAGCTGCGTAACCTGCGAGACATTAACACCTCGCTGGAGGCCGATCTCCGCGAAGTCACTACCCGCCTTGAATCCACCCAGCTGCATGCGGAAGACAAAATCCGCCAGATGATCAACAGCGAGCAGCGCCTCAGCGAACAGTTTGAGAACCTCGCCAACCGAATTTTTGAGCACAGCAACCGCCGCGTTGACGAACAGAACCGCCAGAGCCTGAACAGCCTGCTGACGCCGCTGCGCGAACAGCTGGACGGTTTTCGCCGTCAGGTGCAGGACAGCTTTGGTCAGGAAGCCCGCGAGCGACACACGCTGGCGCATGAGATTCGCAATCTTCAGCAGCTGAATGCGCAAATGGCGCAGGAAGCGGTCAACCTGACCCGCGCGCTGAAAGGGGATAACAAAACCCAGGGCAACTGGGGAGAAGTGGTGCTGACCCGCGTGCTTGAGGCCTCTGGTCTGCGCGAAGGATACGAGTACGAAACGCAGGTGAGTATCGAAAACGATGCCCGCTCGCGTATGCAGCCGGATGTCATCGTGCGGCTGCCGCAGGGTAAAGATGTGGTGATTGACGCCAAAATGACGCTGGTGGCGTATGAACGCTACTTTAATGCGGACGATGACTACACCCGCGAGTCTGCGCTGCAGGAGCACATTGCCTCCGTACGTAATCATATTCGCCTGCTTGGCAGAAAAGACTACCAGCAGCTGCCGGGTTTGCGCTCGCTGGACTATGTTCTGATGTTCATCCCGGTAGAACCCGCGTTCCTGCTGGCACTCGACAGACAGCCTGAACTTATCACCGAAGCGCTCAAAAATAACATTATGCTGGTCAGCCCCACCACGCTGCTGGTGGCGTTACGCACCATTGCGAACCTGTGGCGCTATGAGCACCAGAGCCGCAACGCGCAGCAGATTGCCGATCGTGCCAGCAAGCTGTACGACAAAATGCGCCTCTTCGTGGACGACATGTCTTCAGTCGGGCAGAGCCTGGATCGTGCGCAGGATAACTACCGCCAGGCGATGAAAAAACTCGCCTCCGGACGCGGCAATCTGCTGGCACAGGCTGAATCATTCCGCAGCCTGGGGGTTGAGGTTAAACGCGAGATTAATCCGGAATTGGTCGAACAGGCCACCGCCCAGGACGACGAATTTCGCCTGCGAGAAGGTGCGAACGAACAAAAGACAAACAGTGAAGACACCACGTTAGCGGCGGATTTGTCACCAGACGAGACTCCTGCGCGTTTCATTCACGGTGGTTGAAACGTAGGGCAAACGCGCCCAATCTGTTACACTTCACGAACATTTTACTGATAAGCAGGCTCTGAGATGGCTGACGATTCACAAGACACAACGCACTTTGGCTTTCAGACTGTCGCCAAAGCGCAGAAAGCTGACATGGTGGCCCACGTATTTCATTCCGTGGCGGCGAAGTACGATGTGATGAATGACCTGATGTCGTTCGGCATTCATCGCTTGTGGAAGCGCTTCACCATTGACTGCAGCGGCGTACGTCGTGGACAAACGGTGCTGGATTTAGCCGGCGGCACGGGCGATTTAACCGCCAAATTCTCCCGTCTGGTGGGCGAAACCGGTCGCGTAGTTCTCGCCGATATTAATGACTCCATGCTGAAAATGGGACGCGAAAAGCTGCGTAACATCGGCGTGGTGGGGAATGTGGAGTATGTGCAGGCAAACGCCGAAGCGCTGCCATTCCCGGACAATACCTTTGACTGCATCACGATCTCTTTCGGTCTGCGTAACGTGACCGATAAAGAAAAAGCGCTGCGCTCTATGTACCGCGTGCTGAAGCCGGGTGGACGTCTGCTGGTGCTCGAGTTCTCTAAACCGATCATTGAGCCGCTGAGCAAAGCCTACGACGCCTATTCCTTCCACGTGCTGCCGCGTATTGGTGAGCTGGTGGCTAACGACGCTGAAAGCTACCGCTATCTGGCGGAGTCTATCCGTATGCACCCGGATCAGGACACATTAAAAGCCATGATGCAGGACGCGGAATTTGAGAACGTTGAATATTTCAACCTGACGGCCGGTGTCGTCGCGCTGCATCGCGGTTACAAATTCTGAGTGGAGGTGTCCCGTGCCCTTTAAACCCTTAGTCTCCGCAGGCGTCGAGAATGTACTGAACGCTTTTCTGTATCGCGCCCCGGCGCTGAAAGCTGCACGTCAGCGGCTTAACGGGAAGGTATTACGCATTGTTTTAAAAGAGTTATCGACGCCGCTTGTGCTGGTATTCAGCGAACGTCAGCTTGACGTTCTGGGGGCGTGGGAAGGTGAGGCCGACTGCTCGGTCATCACGCACATGAGCGTGCTGCCAAAACTGCGTGATCGCCAGCAGTTAACGGCGCTTATCCGCAGCGGTGAGCTGGAAGTGGAGGGCGACATTCAGGTCGTGCAGAACTTCGTTGCGCTCACCGATCTGGCGGAGTTCGATCCGGCGGAGCTGCTCGCGCCTTTTATCGGCGACATTGCCGCCGAAGGTATCGGGAAAGTCCTTCATGGTGGCGCCTCCTTTGTGCGTAAAAGCCTTCAGCGCCAGCAACGCTATGCGGCGGAAGTGCTGACTGAGGAGTGGCGAATGGCGCCCGGGCCACTGGAAGTTGCATGGTTTGCGGAAGAGACCGCTGCTGTTGAACGTGCAGTTGATGCGTTAACCAAACGGCTGGAAAAACTGGAGGGCAAATGACGCCTGGTGAAATTCGGCGCCTCTATTTTATTATTCGCACCTTTTTGAGCTACGGGCTCGACGAGCTTATCCCCAAAATGCGTATCACGCTGCCGCTTCGTATCTGGCGGCGGATGCTCTTCTGGATGCCCAATCGCCATAAAGGTCAACCGCTGGGTGAGCGTCTGCGCCTGGCGCTGCAGGAGCTCGGCCCGGTTTGGATTAAATTCGGGCAGATGCTGTCGACTCGCCGCGATCTCTTCCCGCCTCTGATTGCCGATGAGCTCGCGATGCTGCAGGATCGCGTTGCACCGTTTGACGGCGCGCGCGCGAAAAAGCAAATTGAAGAGGCGATGGGAAATGTCCCCGTCGAGACCTGGTTTGACGATTTCGATATTAAGCCACTGGCATCGGCCTCTATCGCGCAGGTGCACACCGCGCGTCTGAAAGAAAACGGCAAAGAAGTCGTTATTAAAGTCATTCGTCCGGACATCCTGCCAGTCATCAAAGCGGACATGAAGCTGATTTATCGGCTGGCGCGCTGGGTGCCACGCTTGCTGCCGGACGGGCGTCGCCTTCGTCCACTGGAAGTGGTGCGGGAATATGAAAAAACGCTGATTGATGAGCTTAACCTGCTGCGCGAATCGGCAAACGCCATTCAGCTGCGTCGCAACTTTGAAAACAGCCCGATGCTCTATGTACCTGAAGTCTATTCTGACTACTGCAGCCAGAATATGATGGTGATGGAGCGTATCTACGGTATTCCGGTTTCGGATGTGGTGGCCCTGGAGAAACAGGGAACGAACATGAAGCTCCTGGCTGAACGTGGCGTACAGGTCTTCTTTACCCAGGTGTTCCGCGACAGCTTTTTCCATGCGGACATGCATCCGGGCAATATCTTCGTAAGCTACGAGCATCCTGAGGATCCGAAGTATATCGGTATCGACTGCGGGATTGTGGGGTCGCTGAACAAGGAAGATAAACGGTATCTGGCTGAGAACTTCATCGCGTTCTTCAACCGCGACTACCGTAAGGTGGCCGAGCTGCACGTCGATTCCGGCTGGGTGCCGCCGGACACCAACGTCGAAGAGTTCGAGTTCGCGATCCGGACCGTTTGTGAACCTATTTTTGAAAAACCGCTGGCGGAAATTTCCTTCGGGCATGTGCTGTTAAACCTGTTCAACACGGCTCGCCGCTTTAATATGGAAGTTCAGCCACAGCTAGTTTTACTCCAGAAAACATTACTTTACGTTGAGGGTGTAGGCCGACAGCTCTATCCTCAGTTAGACTTGTGGAAGACCGCGAAACCTTTCCTTGAATCCTGGATTAAGGATCAGGTAGGCATTCCGGCGCTGGTGCGCTCGCTGAAAGAGAAAGGCCCGTTCTGGATAGAAAAAATGCCTGAAATTCCTGAACTGGTTTATGACAGTTTGCGTCAGAGCAAGAACCTTCAGCACAGCATGGATAAAATCGCCCGCGAACTTCAGTCCAGCCGCGTTCGCCAGGGGCAGTCACGCTATCTCTTTGGGATTGGCGCAACGCTGCTGCTGAGCGGTACGCTGCTGCTGATCAACCGTCCGGACTGGCAGATGATGCCCGCCTGGCTGATGGCTGGCGGAGTGGTAGTCTGGCTAGCAGGCTGGCGAAAAACGCACTGAGCGTGCGTCGCTATCGACGGGTTGCATACGTATAATGCGACCTGACTCTTTAATCATCTATCCCTGAGGAACATGTATGGGTGGTATCAGTATCTGGCAATTGTTGATCATTGCCGTCATCGTCGTGCTGCTGTTTGGCACCAAAAAGCTCGGTTCTATTGGTTCCGATCTGGGCGCGTCTATCAAAGGCTTCAAGAAAGCGATGAGCGATGATGAGAGCAAGCAGGATAAAACCAGCCAGGACGCTGACTTTACTGCTAAATCCATCGCCGACAAGCAAGAAGAAGCCAAAAAGGAAGACGCTAAACGCCACGATAAAGAGCAGGTGTAAGTCGTGTTCGACATTGGTTTTAGTGAGCTCCTGCTGGTCTTTGTGATTGGCCTGATTGTGCTGGGGCCGCAGCGTCTGCCGGTGGCAGTGAAAACCGTTGCGGGCTGGGTTCGTGCGCTGAGATCGCTGGCATCGACCGTTCAGAATGAACTGGCGCAGGAGCTTAAGCTGCAGGAATTTCAGGAAAGCCTGAAAAAGGTCGAGAAGGCGAGCATGGATAACCTGACGCCGGAACTGAAAGCGTCAATGGATGAGCTGCGCGAAGCGGCGGAATCGATGAAGCGCTCCTATAGCGTTAACGATCCTGAAAAAGCGAGCGATGAAGCGAACACCATCCATAACCCGGTGGTGAAGGGCAGCGAGGAGCAGCGCGAGGGCGTAACACCTGCCAGCGCTGAACATCAGGCTGCCGCGCCAGAACAGACGCCTCAGGAAACCGAAGTGAAAAAACAGGCGCAGCCGGAAGAGCCGGTAGCAAAAACGGCGGAAGTGAAGCCCGCTGCGTCCGTTTCCGAATCATCCCCCTCGTCGAGTGATAAAGCGTAAACATGGCAGTAGATGATACTCAACCGCTGATTACGCACCTCATTGAGCTGCGTAAGCGCCTGTTAAACTGCATTATTGCGGTTTTACTCATATTCCTGTGCCTGGTCTATTTTGCCAACGATATCTATCAGGTGGTCTCTGCACCGCTGATCAAGCAGATGCCGCTGGGCGCAACGATGATTGCAACAGACGTTGCTTCGCCGTTCTTTACCCCCATCAAGCTGACCTTCTGGGTGTCGTTGATTGCTTCTGCACCGGTCATTCTTTATCAGGTGTGGGCGTTTGTGGCGCCCGCGCTGTATAAGCATGAACGCAAGCTGGTTATCCCGCTGCTGGTGTCCAGCTCGCTGCTGTTCTATATCGGCATGGCGTTTGCCTATTTCGTTGTCTTCCCGCTGGCCTTCGGCTTCCTGACGCATACTGCGCCGGAAGGGGTCCAGGTGTCGACGGATATCGCCAGCTACCTCAGCTTTGTGATGGCGCTGTTTATGGCGTTTGGCGTGGCATTCGAAGTGCCGGTGGCCATTGTGCTGCTCTGCTGGGTAGGAGTAACGACCCCGGATGACCTGCGTAAGAAGCGTCCGTATATCCTTGTGGGCGCATTTGTTGTTGGCATGCTGCTGACACCGCCGGATGTGTTCTCGCAGACGCTGCTGGCCATACCGATGTACTGTCTGTTTGAGGTCGGCGTTTTCTTCTCGCGTTTCTACGTGGGTAAAGGACGTCGAGCGGATGACGAAGACGATACGTCCGACAAGACCACTGAAGAGTAAAACCAGCCGCCCGTCAGGGCGGTTGTTATATGGGGATTTGCATGTTTGATATCGGACTCAACCTGACCAGCTCGCAGTTTGCGAAAGATCGTGATGAGGTGGTTGCGCGTGCTTTTGCCGCCGGGGTGAAAGGACTGCTGCTGACGGGCACCAACCTGCATGAGAGCGAGCAGGCGCAGCAGCTGGCGCAACGCTACGATCGCTGTTGGTCTACTGCTGGCGTGCATCCTCACGACAGCAGCCAGTGGACCGCGGAAAGTGGCGACATCCTGTACAGGCTGGCGAAGACGCCAGACGTTGTGGCGATCGGCGAATGCGGTCTCGATTTCAACCGTAACTTTTCCACGCCTGAAGAGCAGGAAAAGGCGTTTACTGCCCAGCTTGCGCTGGCGGCAGAGCTTGGAATGCCCGTATTTATGCACTGCCGCGACGCGCATGAGCGTTTCCTGGCTCTTCTGGATCCGTGGCTGGAGAAACTACCCGGCGCGGTATTGCACTGTTTCACCGGTTCACGGCAGGAAGCGCTGGATTGCCTGGCGCGAGGGCTTTATCTGGGTATTACCGGCTGGGTGTGCGATGAGCGTCGCGGGCTTGAACTTCGTGAGCTATTGCCGGTAATCCCGGCTGACCGGCTGCTCCTCGAAACCGATGCGCCTTATCTGCTACCGCGCGACATGAAACCCAAACCGGCATCGCGGCGAAATGAGCCCGCGTATCTGGGGCACATTGTTGAGAGCGTCGCGAAGTGGCGCGGAGAGGATCCGCACTGGCTTTCGGCGCAGACGGATGACAACGTGCGTAATCTGTTCGGGATAAACGTTTAAAGCTTGCGGAAGTCGGTGTTTTTAACGCTCTGCAGCACCTGCTTGTTCAGCAGATTGAGCAACAGCATAGAGCGCGCTTCCCCGTCCGGCTCGGCAAAAATCGCCTGCAGGCCTTCGAAAGCGCCTTCGGTAATCACGACGCTATCGCCGCTGTAAGGGGTTTCGGGGTCGGTGATCCCTTCAGGTTGTTGATAAATTGACAGCTGATGAATGACCGTCGACGGAACCGTTGCCGGGTGGGCACCAAAACGAACGAAGTGGCTGACGCCGCGCGTTGCGCTGATGGTGGTGGTGTGGATGACTTCCGGGTCGAACTCCACAAACAGGTAGTTCGGGAACAACGGCTCACTGACGGTTGTGCGCTTCCCGCGCTGCATTTT
This sequence comes from Enterobacter sp. C3_dUdeg, assembly GCF_057536195.1. Classification (NCBI taxonomy): domain Bacteria; kingdom Pseudomonadati; phylum Pseudomonadota; class Gammaproteobacteria; order Enterobacterales; family Enterobacteriaceae; genus Enterobacter; species Enterobacter sp. C3_dUdeg. Next base: position 10,370 of record NZ_BAAKFX010000017.1, on the reverse strand, counting down.
TTCAAGCGTGATCACGGGTGTCAGGCAATTTACAGACTGACGTTCAAGATGTTCCTGCGCGCGCTGAAGTTGCCCGCGTTTGCAATACAGTAAATACCAGGCCTGCATAATCACTCTTTCCCTTAGTTCGGGGCGCAAGCATATCAAAACCCTGGCGGGATCGCTAAGTTGATTATAATGGGGGAAAATGGAACAGAACGCATAAGTTCACGCTTATTTAACAAAATTACAGCATCAAGCAGGCTTACGCCGTATAATGAAGCGCTTACAGAGAGGCCATGATTAACTGCATGAAATACCACGATCTCCGCGACTTCCTGACGCTGCTGGAAAAGCAGGGTGAACTCAAACGTATTACACTTCCTGTCGATCCTTATCTGGAGATGACAGAAATTGCTGACCGCACCCTGCGTGCCGGTGGCCCCGCATTACTGTTTGAAAATCCGAAAGGTTACTCCATGCCGGTGCTGTGCAACCTGTTTGGTACACCGCGTCGTGTTGCACTGGGAATGGGGCAGGAAGACGTCTCTGCGCTGCGTGAAGTCGGTAAACTGCTGGCGTTTCTGAAAGAGCCGGAGCCACCGAAAGGCTTCCGCGATCTGTTCGACAAGCTGCCGCAGTTTAAGCAGGTGCTGAACATGCCCACCAAACGCCTGCGCGGCGCGCCTTGCCAGCAGAAAGTGCTCGAAGGCGATGCGGTAGATCTGACTAAAATCCCTATCATGCAGTGCTGGCCTGAAGATGCCGCTCCGCTGATCACCTGGGGGCTGACCGTTACACGCGGCCCGCACAAAGAGCGGCAAAACCTCGGTATTTACCGCCAGCAGTTGATTGGCAAGAATAAACTCATCATGCGCTGGCTGTCGCATCGCGGCGGCGCGCTGGATTTCCAGGAGTGGTGCGCTGCACATCCGGGGGAGCGTTTCCCGGTGTCTGTCGCCTTAGGCGCCGATCCGGCCACCATTCTGGGAGCCGTCACGCCGGTGCCGGATACGCTCTCTGAATATGCATTTGCAGGCCTGCTGCGCGGAACGAAAACCGAAGTCGTGAAGTGTATCTCTAACGATCTCGAAGTTCCTGCCAGTGCGGAAATTGTGCTGGAAGGTTACCTCGAGCAGGGTGAAATGGCGCCAGAAGGCCCTTACGGCGACCACACCGGCTATTACAACGAAGTGGATAACTTCCCGGTGTTTACCGTGACGCACATTACGCAGCGTGAAGATGCGATTTATCACTCCACGTATACCGGACGTCCACCGGATGAACCGGCGGTGCTGGGCGTGGCGCTGAATGAAGTGTTTGTGCCGATCCTGCAAAAGCAGTTCCCGGAAATTGTTGATTTTTATCTGCCGCCTGAAGGATGCTCGTATCGCATGGCGGTGGTCACGATGAAGAAGCAGTATCCTGGTCACGCTAAACGCGTGATGATGGGCGTATGGTCTTTCCTGCGCCAGTTTATGTATACCAAATTTGTTATTGTCTGCGATGATGACGTTAACGCCCGCGACTGGAATGACGTAATCTGGGCCATTACCACGCGAATGGACCCGGCGCGCGATACGGTGTTAGTCGAAAATACGCCGATAGATTACCTGGATTTTGCCTCGCCGGTTTCCGGCCTTGGCTCAAAGATGGGACTGGATGCCACAAATAAATGGCCTGGCGAAACCGACCGTGAATGGGGTCGCCCGATCAAAAAAGATCCTGCAGTGACCGCGCGAATTGACGCGATCTGGGACGAGCTGGCCATAATGAATAACGGTAAACCCTGAGCTGACCGTTAAGCCCTATAGACTTCCCGACAGAGAGAGCGAATGACAACCTTAAGCTGTAAAGTGACCTCGGTAGATGCCATCACCGACACCGTATATCGCGTCCGTTTAGTGCCAGAAGCGCCATTCTCTTTCCGCGCGGGTCAGTACCTGATGGTTGTGATGGATGAGCGTGATAAGCGTCCTTTCTCTATGGCCTCAACGCCAGCGGAGCAGGAATTTATTGAGCTTCATATTGGTGCGTCAGAGCTTAACCTGTATGCGATGGCGGTGATGGATCGGATCCTGAAGGAACGTGAAATCGTGGTGGATATTCCGCACGGCGATGCGTGGCTGCGCGATGACGAAGACCGTCCGCTGATCCTGATCGCTGGCGGTACGGGCTTCTCTTATGTGCGCTCTATTCTGTTGACCGCCCTGGCGCGTAATCCAGACCGTGACATCACCATTTACTGGGGTGGCCGCGAAGAGAAACATCTGTACGACCTGTCTGAGCTGGAAGCGCTGAGCGTAACCCATCCTAACCTGCGCATTGAGCCGGTGGTTGAGCAGCCGGAAGAGGGCTGGCGTGGTCGCAGCGGGACGGTGCTGACGGCGGTGCTGCAGGATCACGGCACGCTGGCAGGGCACGATATCTATATCGCTGGCCGTTTTGAGATGGCGAAAATTGCCCGCGACCTGTTCTGCAACGAACGTGACGCGCGTGAAGACCGCCTGTTTGGCGATGCGTTTGCCTTCATTTAAATAAAAAACCCGCCCCTGACAGGCGGGAAGAACGGCAACTAAACTGTCTCTCTTCGCCAATGACGCCATAACTGCGTTGGCTGCGCTCGTTCACCCGAATCACTTACTTGAGTAAGCTCATCGGGATTCGCTCGCTTGCCGCCTTGTTCTGACGCCATTGGCTTTGAGATACTTTTCCTGATTTACACTCTCTCAAACACCGTCGCGATACCCTGACCCAGCCCGATACACATCGTTGCCAGACCAAACTGGGCATCTTTGCGTTCCATCAGGTTGATAAGCGTCGTGCTGATACGCGCCCCGGAGCAGCCCAGCGGGTGGCCGAGGGCGATCGCGCCGCCGTTGAGGTTAATCTTCTCGTCGATCTGCTCCATCAGCCCCAGATCTTTAATGCACGGCAGGATCTGCGCGGCGAACGCTTCGTTCATTTCAAACAGGTCGATGTCGCTGGCGGTTAATCCCGCTTTTTTCAGCGCCAGCTTCGAGGCCGGAACCGGGCCGTAGCCCATGATTGAAGGATCGCAGCCCACGACCGCCATCGAACGTACCCGTGCGCGAGGCGTTAAGCCCAGCTCGCGGGCGCGACTTTCGCTCATCACCAGCATCGCGGCGGCACCGTCTGACAGCGCCGACGAAGTACCTGCCGTTACCGTACCGGTGACCGGATCAAACGCAGGGCGCAGGGTAGAAAGCGCTTCTACGGTGGTTTCCGGGCGGATGACTTCGTCGTAGCTGAACTGCTTCAGTACGCCGTCTGCGTCGTGGCCGCCGGTCGGGATGATCTCATTCTTAAAGGCACCGGACTGCGTCGCCGCCCATGCGCGAGCGTGAGAGCGCGCGGCAAAGGCATCCTGCATTTCACGGCTAATGCCGTGCAGACGAGAGAGCATCTCGGCGGTCAGACCCATCATCCCCGCGGCTTTCGCCACGTTACGGCTCATGCCAGGATGAAAATCGACCCCGTGGCTCATCGGCACGTGCCCCATGTGCTCAACGCCGCCCACCAGGCAGGCCTGCGCATCACCGGTCATGATCATCCGCGCCGCGTCGTGCAGCGCCTGCATTGACGAACCGCACAGGCGGTTGACGGTGACGGCCGGAACCGAATGCGGGATCTCCGCCAGCAGCGACGCGTTACGGGCGATGTTGAAACCTTGCTCCAGAGTCTGCTGCACGCAGCCCCAGTAGATATCGTCCAGCGCAGCAGGATCCAGCGCCGGGTTACGCGCCAGCAGGCTACGCATCAGATGCGCGGAGAGGTCTTCCGCACGCACGTTACGGAATGCACCGCCTTTTGAACGGCCCATCGGGGTGCGAATCGCATCAACAATGACAACCTTTTCCATTGTGACTCCTTAAGCCGTTTTCAGCTCGCCAACCGGACGGGCTGGCTCAACTGCCGGATAGTAGGGTTCGTTATGGCGCGCTTTGTTACGCAGCCCTTCCGGCACCTCATAAAGCGGGCCGAGGTGCTGATACTGCTGAGCCATATCGAGATAGCGGGCGCTGCCGAGCGTGTCCAACCAGCGGAACGCGCCGCCGTGGAACGGAGGGAAGCCCAGGCCGTACACCAGCGCCATATCGGCTTCTGCCGGGCTGGCGATGATGCCTTCTTCAAGGCAACGCACCACTTCGTTGATCATCGGGATCATCATGCGGGCGATGATCTCATCGTCGGTGAAGTCGCGTTTCGGCTGGCTTACATCGGCCAGCAGGCCGTCCACCACGGCATCTTCTTCTTTCTTCGGTTTGCCTTTGCTGTCTTCTTTATAGCGCCAGAAGCCCAGGCCGTTTTTCTGGCCGAAGCGGTTAGCGTCGAACAGAGCGTCAATGGCGTCGCGATAATCTTTCTGCATACGCTGCGGGAAGCCTGCCGCCATCACCGCCTGAGCGTGGTGAGCGGTATCAATGCCGACCACGTCCAGCAGATACGCCGGGCCCATCGGCCAGCCGAACTGTTTTTCCATCACTTTGTCGATTTTGCGGAAGTCTGCACCGTCGCGCAGCAGCTGGCTGAAACCGGCGAAGTAAGGGAACAGCACGCGGTTGACGAAGAAGCCCGGGCAGTCGTTAACAACGATCGGCGTTTTGCCCATCTTGCTGGCCCATGCCACCACTTTAGCGATGGTTTCGTCAGAGGTTTTTTCCCCGCGGATCACTTCGACCAGCGGCATACGGTGTACCGGGTTGAAGAAGTGCATCCCGCAGAAGTTTTCCGGACGCTTCAACACGCTCGCCAGTTCGCTGATTGGAATGGTGGAGGTGTTAGAGGCCAGCACGGTCTCAGGACGAACTTTATCTTCCGTTTCTGCCAGCACCGCTTTTTTGACTTTCGGGTTCTCGACGACGGCTTCGACCACCACGTCCACACGGTCGAAACCGCTGTATTCCAGCACAGGCTGAATGGTGGAGATCACGCCTGCAAGCTTCAGCCCGTCAATTTTTCCGCGCTCCAGCTGTTTATTCAGCAGCTTGGCCGCTTCGGTCATGCCCAGCGTCAGGGATTTCTCGCTGATGTCTTTCATCACTACCGGCACGCCTTTCCAGGCCGACTGGTAAGCGATGCCGCCACCCATAATGCCCGCACCAAGTACCGCCGCATGTTTTGGCGTCTCAACGTTTTTAGTCAGCTGTTTGGCTTTACCCTTCACGAACTGATCGTTGAGGAAGATACCGACCAGCGCGCGGGCTTCATTGGTGTGCGCCAGCGGGACAAAGCTCTGATTTTCGAGCTTCAGCGCTTCATCGCGTCCGAGACGAGCAGCCGCTTCAATGGTTTTCACCGCCGTGATCGGCGCCGGGTAGTGTTTACCCGCCGTCTGCATCACCATGCCTTTGGCGATGGTGAAGCTCATGGTGGCTTCAATCTTGCTGAGTTTTAACGGTTCCAGCTTCGGCTGGCGTTTGGCTTTCCAGTCGAGATCGCCGTTAATGGCCTGACGCAGAATGGCGAGTGCGCCTTCAACCAGTTTCTCTGGCTTCACGACGCCGTCGACCAGGCCGATTTTCTGCGCCTGTTCTGCGCCGACATCTTTACCTGCGGCAATGATCTCCAGCGCGCTGTCGGCACCCAGCATGCGCGGCATACGCACGGAGCCGCCAAAGCCCGGCATGATGCCCAGCCTGGTTTCCGGCAGGCCGATGCGCAGGTCCGGCGTTGCCAGACGGTAGTCGGTCGCGAGTACGCATTCGCAGCCGCCGCCCAGCGCGTAGCCGTTAACGGCGGAAATGGTCGGGACAGGCAGATCTTCCAGACGATTAAAGACGCTGTTGGCAAAGTGCAGCCACTGGCTCAGCTGTTCTTCCGGGACCAGGAACAGCGAAAGAAACTCGGTGATATCGGCACCGACAATAAAGGCCGCTTTGTTCGAACGCAGCAGCAGCCCTTTTAATTCAGGTTGTTTTTCAAGAACATCCAGCGCCTGGCCAAGACTGGCCACCGTCGCGGTATCAAGCTTGTTCACTGAGCCGGGAGCATCGAACACCAGTTCGGCAATGCCATCTTCCAGCCAGTTGAGGTACAGGGTGTCGCCTTTGTAGAGCATGTCAGTCTCCTGAATCCAGCAATTGGATCTGGTCATACCAGATGAATCGGAGTGTGGGATTTATGTTAATAAAATGCAAATTACTCATTAAGAAAATGCTGCATTGATCACGGTCGGTGGAAATCACGCAGCCGGAGTGAGGTGTGCTAAGATGCGATGACTTGAGGTCAAAAAAACGAAAGGAAGAATGATGGACTCACTGGCTTCGCTTTATAAAAATCATATCGTTACCCTACAGGAACGTACCCGCGATGTACTGGCCCGCTTTAAGCTGGATGCGCTGCTGATCCACTCCGGCGAGCTGATGAATACCTTTCTGGATGACCACGCTTATCCGTTTAAGGTGAACCCGCAGTTTAAAGCCTGGGTGCCGGTGACTCAGGTTCCAAATTGCTGGCTGCTGGTGGATGGCGTGAACAAGCCGAAACTGTGGTTCTACCTGCCGGTCGATTACTGGCACAACGTAGAGCCGCTGCCGACCTCTTTCTGGACGGAAGAGATTGATGTGATTGCACTGCCGAAAGCGGACGGCATTGGCAGCCAGCTGCCTGCGGCGCGTGGCAACATCGGCTACATTGGCCCTGTTCCGGAGCGCGCGCTGGGTCTGGATATTCCGGCAGACAAACTCAATCCGAAAGGGGTGCTGGATTACCTGCACTATTACCGCGCGTATAAAACCGACTACGAACTTTACTGCATGCGTGAAGCGCAAAAAACGGCGGTGAACGGTCACCGTGCGGCGCATGAAGCGTTCCAGTCCGGCATGAGCGAGTTCGATATCAACCAGGCCTATCTGACCGCGACAGGCCACCGTGATACCGACGTGCCGTACAGCAATATCGTCGCGCTGAATGAGCACGCGTCCGTGCTTCACTACACCAAACTGGATCACCACGTTCCGTCGGAGATGCGCAGCTTCCTGCTTGACGCAGGCGCCGAGTACAACGGTTACGCGGCCGACCTGACCCGTACCTGGGCGGCGAATGCGGATACCGATTTCGCGCAGCTGATTAAAGACGTGAACGATGAACAGCTGGCGCTGATTGCCACCATGAAGGCCGGAACCAGCTATGTGGATTACCACATCCAGTTCCATCAGCGCATCGCAAAACTGCTGCGTAAACATCAGATTGTGAAAGACATGAGCGAAGAAGCGATGGTCGAGAACGATCTGACCGGGCCATTCATGCCGCACGGTATCGGCCACCCGCTGGGCCTGCAGGTTCACGACGTTGCGGGCTTTATGCAGGATGATACCGGGACGCACCTAGCGGCACCGTCTAAATATCCTTACCTGCGCTGCACCCGTATTCTGGAGCCGCGTATGGTGTTGACGATTGAACCGGGGATCTACTTTATCGAATCCCTGCTGGCGCCGTGGCGTGAAGGCCAGTTCAGCAAACACTTCAACTGGGAAAAAATTGATGCGCTGAAGCCGTTTGGCGGTATTCGCATCGAAGATAACGTGGTGGTTCACGAAAACGGTATCGAGAATATGACGCGAGACCTGAAGCTGGCCTGATGGAAAGCTGGCTGATACCGGCTGAACCGGTCACCTTTGTTGAGGAAATCAAGAAAAGCCGCTTTATTACGCTGCTGGCGCATACCGACGGCGTAGAGGCGGCAAAGGCGTTTGTCGAATCCGTTCGGGCTGAGCATCCTGACGCGCGTCACCACTGTGTGGCGTGGGTGGCAGGACCGCCAGACGATTCGCAACAGCTGGGGTTTTCCGACGACGGTGAACCGGCGGGCACGGCCGGTAAACCCATGCTTTCGCAGCTGATGGGCAGCGGCGTGGGTGAAATTACCGCCGTGGTGGTGCGCTACTACGGCGGCATCCTGTTAGGCACGGGTGGGCTGGTAAAAGCGTATGGCGGCGGAGTTCAGCAGGCACTGAATATGCTCACAACTACCCGCAAAACGCCGCTCACCGAATATACTTTGTTGTGCGATTACGCTCAGCTATCGGGCATTGAAACGCTGCTCAAACAGTTTAACGGCGTCATCGCGCACAGTGAATATCAGGCAATGGTGCAATTACGCGTGGCGCTTCCGCAGGCGGAGCTGGCTGCTTTTTCAGCAAAACTGGCTGATTTTAGTCGTGGTTCGTTGCAATTGCTGCCGATTGAAGAATAATCCCCACCTCACTTTTTTGAATACCAAAGGAAGCGGCAGAGATGCATTTTCGTGCCATAACCCGAATCGTTGGACTGCTGGTCATACTCTTTTCCGGGACGATGATTCTCCCGGGACTGGTGGCGCTTATCTACCGGGACGGCGCGGGGCGGGCATTTACCCAGACCTTCTTTGTCGCGCTGGCGATCGGCTCGCTGCTGTGGTGGCCAAACCGTCGTCAGAAAGGTGAGCTGAAATCTCGCGAAGGATTTCTGATTGTGGTTCTGTTCTGGACGGTGCTGGGGAGCGTCGGTTCGCTGCCCTTCATCTTCTCTGAACAGCCTAACCTGAGCATCACGGATGCCTTTTTTGAATCCTTCTCCGGTTTAACAACCACCGGGGCGACGACGCTGGTGGGGCTGGATTCACTCCCGCACGCCATTCTCTTTTATCGTCAGATGCTGCAGTGGTTCGGGGGGATGGGGATCATCGTCCTGGCCGTGGCTATTCTTCCTATTCTGGGCGTTGGCGGCATGCAGCTTTATCGCGCCGAAATGCCCGGGCCGCTGAAAGATAACAAAATGCGCCCGCGTATTGCCGAGACGGCGAAAACCCTCTGGCTTATCTATGTATTACTGACGGTGGCCTGTGCGCTGGCGCTATGGTTCGCCGGGATGCCCGCTTTCGACGCCATCGGACACAGCTTTGCGACGATCGCGATCGGTGGGTTCTCCACTCACGACGCCAGCGTCGGCTACTTCGACAGCCCTACGATTAACACCATTATTGCCATTTTCCTGCTGATTTCAGGCTGTAACTATGGCCTGCACTTCTCTTTACTGAGCGGGCGCAGCCTGAAAGTGTACTGGCGTGACCCTGAGTTCCGCATGTTCATTGGCGTCCAGCTTACGCTGGTGATCATCTGTACCCTGGTGCTGTGGTTCCATGATGTTTACAACTCCGCGCTGACCACGCTAAATCAGGCGTTCTTCCAGGTGGTATCGATGGCGACGACCGCCGGGTTTACCACGGACAGCATCGCGCGCTGGCCGCTGTTCCTGCCGGTGCTGCTTTTATGCTCGGCATTTATCGGGGGCTGTGCGGGTTCTACGGGCGGCGGCCTGAAGGTAATTCGTATTCTGCTGCTGTTTAAGCAGGGGAACCGTGAGCTGAAGCGCCTGGTCCACCCGAACGCGGTTTACAGCATCAAACTCGGGAACCGCGCGCTGCCGGAACGTATCCTCGAAGCGGTGTGGGGATTCTTCTCGGCGTATGCGTTGGTCTTTATCGTCAGTATGCTGGCGATTATCGCGACGGGGGTGGATGATTTCTCCGCCTTTGCGTCCGTCGTAGCAACATTGAATAACCTCGGGCCCGGCCTGGGCGTTGTGGCAGATAACTTTGCCAGCATGAACCCGGTCGCGAAATGGATCCTCATCGCCAATATGCTGTTTGGTCGTCTTGAGGTCTTTACGCTGCTGGTGCTGTTCACCCCTACATTCTGGCGCGAGTAAGGAGCCGTTGATGAAAACATTGATTCTTTTCTCTACGCGAGACGGGCAAACGCGCGAGATTGCCGCGTATCTGGCATCGGAATTAAAAGAGCTGGGTATTTACTCTGATGTGGTGAACCTGAACCGTGCGGAGCAGATTGCCTGGCAGGAGTACGATCGCGTGGTAATTGGCGCGTCAATTCGTTACGGGCATTTCCATCCGGCGCTGGATCGCTTTGTGAAAAAGCACACGGCGGTGCTCAACAAATTGCCTGGTGCGTTTTACTCGGTCAACCTGGTCGCACGTAAAGCTGAGAAGCGTACGCCGCAGACCAACAGCTACACGCGCAAGTTTTTACTCAGCTCGCCGTGGCAGCCAGACCTGTGCGCCGTCTTTGCCGGCGCGCTGCGTTACCCTCGCTACCGCTGGTATGACCGCTTTATGATCCGCCTGATTATGAAGATGACGGGGGGTGAAACCGATACGCGTAAAGAAGTGGTTTATACCGACTGGTCGCAGGTGGCCAGTTTTGCGCGGGAAATCGCACATTTAACGGGCGATTCGCGACATAAATAAGCGTTAAGTTTGAAAAGTGAGCGAACGAAAAGTTTTTTGTATTTTATTCTTGTCACGTCGGAATAACTCCCTATAATGCGCCTCCACTGACACGGAACAACGGCACACACGCCGCCGGGTCAGC
>NZ_BAAKFX010000016.1:0-99865 GCF_057536195.1 Enterobacter sp. C3_dUdeg | reverse complement strand
GGCAAAGTACTGGAGCTGTCGGTGCAGGCCAGAAACGGCGCGTCGAAATCGGGTAACACGCTGACGGTGGACACCAGTATGAGCAGTAACGAAGGTAACGAGGCAAGCGGCGGGGGAAGTGACGGCTCTATCGTCAATCCGGCGGCAGAGCCGAAAGTGTCCGGTCTGAAACTGTCCGGGATGCTTGAGCTGGGCCAGGTGCTGTCAGGGACCTACCAGTTCGATGCGAACACGGGCAACAAGGATGATCGTTCGGCGTATGCCTGGGATGAAAAAGGTAAGTCGGCAGCAAGTGTCGCGACGACAACAGACGTGGTGCCGTCACCGGGTAATGTTAAACCTTACGACATCACGTCAGCAGACGTGGGCAAAGTACTGGAGCTGTCGGTGCAGGCCAGAAACGGCGCGTCGAAATCGGGTAACACGCTGACGGTGGACACCAGCATGAGCAGTAACGAAGGTAACGAGGCAAGCGGCGGGGGAAGTGACGGCTCTATCGTCAATCCGGCGGCAATCCCTGAAATCAAATATCTTCAGATCAAAGGTAGCTTTGCTGTTGGCGGGAAAGTTTACGGCTCATATCAGTTTGATTCGAATAACGGATATCCTGAAGATGCATCACTGTATGCATGGAATCAGCCTGGTGAGGGAGGCGGAGGCACTGCGGTTGATGTTACCAATAGCAAGAATGCCATCATTGATGAAGGTATTGTACCTGAAAGGGATATTACATCGGCAGATTTGGGTAAACTTATCGAACTTTCCGTTCTAGCCCGGAACAGTAAGAATGTTCGTGGTACAGTCTCAACTGCAAAGAGTGGACTTAGTGTAGGTATGACACTTCAGACGGTACCAGAAAATGGCGATTATAGGAGTAATTTCAAATATGTTGTTGACGAAAATGGTAATAAAATGAAAGGCCTTATCTGGCCATTTGATCCGCTTATTAACAATTACGGAGTCGGCTCTTACACTTTCAGAAATGCGAGTCCTTTTACAACCCGTAGTACCACAGGCATTATTCGCGTAATTGCAGATGATACCATTGAAGACGTTGTGGTTAACGGGAAGTCATATGGTACCCCGCTCAGCAGTCAATGTAAGTGGGATAAAAACTACTGTACTGTTGGTGTCAATAATTTTATTGCAGGTGGAAATAACAACATCTCAATTATTGCTAACAATCAGGGCAATCCAGAAGAAAGCAACCCTGGTGCACTGAATGTGATTGTTATAGATTTAGATTCAAATCAAGCTAACGGTATGAATATCCTCGATACAACAACTCCCTCTAAGTGGACATTCGAGTAAAAATATTAACTTGAGATGTATTTAACTTTTCAAAAGCACCTCCCTGAGGTGCTTTTTTTTATGAAATAGAATGCAAAAGGATTCGGTCGTCTTTTTATTGTTGATAATATGTATTTTTTATCTATATCCTGAATCACTAAGCATACAAACCACTGCTGTGGCCTACTGTTAAAAACTGAAATGGTGAGAAGTTTTTACTTTGTTCTGGCACATTTATGCCTTATACGGCTCCCCAGTATCTGCGTGTCTATTTTCTTTGAACGTGCATACGTTTTTAAAAATGATGGCATGGCTGTTTTTTATGAAAGGGCTAAGTAGCAGTGGCGGCCATGTGGGTTGGCTAAAATTGCAGGGAAATAAAGTTTTAATCTATTGTTAGCGATATTGGCTGAGATGATCGTTTTCACAATGCCATTCGAAACTATTCAATAATTGAGCCGGTATGCGGCAGCCTCCTGTAGCAGGGGCTGCTATAACTAGTAGGAAGATAGAAGAGTTCACTAAAAACCATTGCCGATATGTAGTATCACAGAACTGATAAGCGCATTCTAATTACATTCGACTTTTTCAAAGTACGAAAGTTTCTTCAGAATACGCCACTGAGAGCTTGAAAATTGTGTGGCGCTCAGTACGGTTAACGACCTTCCCTCCTCATAATTGACAGTGTATGTACTTTTATCTGACAGTATCAGAATATCGCCTTTTCTTACAGCGTGTATATATAGTGCTTCAATCAGAAGTTTTATGTCACCGTCGCGTACGACAAGGGCGTATCGCCCATTAAGATACAGGGCGTCAATGACGAAACATTCCATTTTTTCTCGCATCAGTAATTACTCAGACTGCTTGATATAATGCAATAGCATAAATTTTTCCTGTCGCCATATTGTATCAGCCACGGGGATCTTATGCATGTCAATAAAGTTTTCATCAGATATGTACAGCAGCAGAGATACATCATTATCAAGACGCCTGTCCTCCAGCCACTGGTTGAAATGGCTTTCAAGAATCATTCTATCATCAGTCGTCTTCCGTAATTCTCTCCGGAAAATGTCCTCCTTATTGCCTAAGAGAATAATGTCAGAACGTTTCAATTCCCATGCAACCGCCGAGGCCAGACCGGCATTTTGTACAACGATAAATTCACTGTTTTTCAGCTGATTTTGGATGCTTTCTATAAATGGCTGGGGTTGTTTCGAATACACCACCGCGTGCGGAATAAATATGTTATTCATTAACCCTACAGCAAAGGGACACAGCGCAACCAGAAGTGCATAGTGTTTTTGCTTAAGGGAGACCATTCCCATCATCGCCCAGAATGCAAAGCTGCAGACTGCCATCGCAAGTGGGATCATTTCACTCCCGGTATAAAGAGGGTGCGCCCCCCAAGGGGACAGGACACCTGTAATCAGTACAATCCCGATTAAGCCCACAATGATATTTATTCTGCAATTATTCTGTAATGCTCGCTTTACGTGCTGCCCAGGTGTACAGAGCATGTGTGCGATGAGGACGGCCAGCGGCGCAAAGCAAGGAAGGATATACGTCAGCAGTTTTTCACCAGAGAGGGTCAGAAAAATAAAAGGTACGGTAACGCTTAATGCCATCCAGCCTACTGAAGGTATCTCTTTTGCCTGGCGCCATGTCTGTTTAAGTGTTGCCGGCAGTGCTCCAACCCAGGGCAGCATCCCCAGAAACATAATGGGAAGATAAAACCAATAAGGGGAGCTGTGCTGCGAATTGCCCGACATTAATCGCTTCGTATGTTCCTCCCTGATAAACCAGCTCCAGAATTCGGGTTCCTGCCTGTAGACCATGATGGTCCAGGGCAGGGCAGATATCAGGGCACCGGCAATGATAAGGGGAGATGCGAAAAGCAGCGATTTCATTCTGCGGAATATCACGCACCATGCAACAATCACAATAATACAGATGGCAAATGCCAAAAGTCCATTCGTCAGAAAGGCAATCCCGCACACTAGGCCTCCCGCAAATGAACAGACTGAAGCGTTTGCTTTACTTGGACTGTTCAGGCTTTTCCAGAACAAATAAATAGAGAGGGTGATCCAGAAGGTAAAGGTAGGATCGAGGATGGCGTAAGTTCCCGTTCCGTATACCATCGATGTGGATACATATATTAACATCGAGATAAGCCCCTGATTAACATCCTGGCGAACCGCTATGCTCATTCTGAACACCAGTAAGGCGTTCAACATGGTCGCCAGAACAGATACAGCCCTGGCCGAAAAATTATTGTGACCGAATATCCATTGTGAGACGCTGTTGAGCCAGTATCCTACGCTAGGCTTTTCGAAATAGCCGAAATCAAAAATGCGCGGGAACAACCATTCTCCGGATATCAGCATTTCACGGCTGATTTCAGCATACCGTGTTTCATCTGGTAGCCACAGAGGACTCAATGGCAGCGTGATGAGGTAAAGAATAAAAATGATAAAAATTAGTACCGAAAGCTCTGCAGTTTTTTTTCTCTGCCGCTGATGTTTATAAGTATGCACTTTCAATAATATCCTGACATGATGTTTAAACTTATCTCAGGCACAAACTGTACTGAGCATATGAAATGCTGACTCTTTATTTTTTTCGGAAAGGTTGAAATTTATACTGCAGTATTCCTTTCCCCATTTTATGTTTATTGTTCCTGCGTCAGGCAGTCCAGCCATGAAAAGTCTGCCGAACTCATCAATAATACCCATAGAATCCCCTTCTGCGAGTGATGCCACCGCGCCGAAGGGGACGGGATGTTCATTTTTAAGCTTAAGACTAAAAACAGCCTGATTTCCTGTTACGACGCTAAAGGTTGCCGGAATGATTGCGCCACGCGTTGGGGTTACGGTTGCATCGGTATGCCCGATTTCAAAATTTTCCGCAAGAGTTGATGGATCAAGACTTATATTCGTTGTCTGATAGGGAGCAACAGAGGGAATGAGTGCATATCCTCTGCTGTCAGTGACAATATTGCTTGTATTGAAAATGCTGACATTATCCGCACCTTTTGCATCCACCAGTGTAACGGTCTCGCCCAGTGACGGGCCGGCGGTAATACCTTTATGATGAACCAGCAGACCTCCTGAAATTCCTGTGCCGGCTGTTTGCCAGTTGTTGTTACTGCTGTACCAGGCACCCAACTGAGCAGAACGGGTGTCCAGCATTAGCTGCACAGACGATGTTTTGATGTTTTCAGATGCCGAGGAATTTTCCGTGCTGTGTCCTGCATTCCAGAAAAATGATTGGTCTGAAGAAGCACCGTTCAGCGCGAAATCCTGCGTAATGTTGTTGCGAAAGGCTGTCCGTCGATAACTCATATTGATCGGCGCAGCCGTGATTCTTTCCAGAGGAAAGTTTAGCATGAGTGATATGATACGTTCTTTCATTTTTTCCGACCGGGTGTGCGTCGTATTCTGCTCATACCAGTCGAGCATCAGCGTACCTGTACCGGGGAGCGAAAGGCTATATCCACCTCCTAAGTTCTGATTCTTTGAGCCATCATAATTTCCCTGATGTGAAGCATTGATGTATAAAGAGCCATATTGACTGGCAGACTGGCTCAGGGCAACGCTGTACTGCGTTCGTGGTCCATTTCTTTCTTCGGCTTTCCGGCCTGCGCTCTGAATAACCATAGGTAGCGTCTGTATGCCTGGTGACATGTAACGTCTGCTTTCAAGCTGAAGACCTGTACCTGAAGACTCTATCTGACTAGAGTAACGAAATCGCCAGATCTCCCATGAAGCTTGATCCGAAAAGGTGCTTGCCGAATGAGAATAGTCAAGGCTGGTGCTGCCCAGAGAACCAAGTGAGGCCCCTGCGCCGGAAAGAATTGCATAAAAGTCAGACGCGCGTTGATAGCCTCCGTACAACGTAATCCTGTCATTAAGACCGTAAACCGCAGTGGACTGGAAAACCTGTGTGTTACTTGCCTTAAAGCCTCCTGCCTGATATTCACCTGCAGAAATGCTGTATCTGAAATAGCCGTCCGGAACCGCTATGGCAGGTGCTTGCCACGGAACAGTAAAGGTCTGCCTCTGGCCGTCAGCTTCATCGATCGTTACCAGCAGTTCTCCCTGCTGTGTAAAGAGCGGCAGAGAATCGAGGATAAAAGGTCCCGGCGGAACCATATCATTGAAGATCGCTATTCCATTACTGGTTACGGTCACTTTTGCTTGCGTTCTTGCTATGCCTTTAACCACTGGAGAAAAGGCGCGCATATTTGCCGGGTACATTCCTTCATCGGTGTTAAGAATTATTCCACGGATCATGAATGGTTCGAAAATATCTGACTGGGTGAAGGATTCTCCTGCAGTAAGGGTGCTTTTGATAGGGCGCAAAGCGGTGGAGGCATAGGTGATTCCACGCTGCCAGACAGCTGCCTCACTACTTCTTTTGCTGAAGCCTGTTATATTGCGCACGCGCCAACTGCCATAATTCAGCCCAGGCTGAAGTGTGGACCATAGTTCATCTCTACTCTTCTGCTCTCCTGAACTGAACGTTGTCTTTGCTCCATTGATATCGTAATTTAACCTGAACGCAGAAATGCCATCATCCCATTTATCCTGTGATGCAATGCCATATATCTTCTTTTGCATAGCCACCTGCGGAACGCTGATGTAAAGTTCTTGGGCAGCGAGGCTGAAATCAACCTGAGCCTGCGGGATCGCTTCAGGCACTGTGCAGAACCTGTTTTCATTTTCAGGTTTAATTTCTGCGGCCTCGGGATAGTTGTCGACAAGAATGTCAAGATTGAGCAGCAACTCTCTGGTTAAACAAGGCGTAAGAACTGGTTTGCCATTGAGATCATAGACGTTGTAAAAATAGATATCTTTCTGTATTGAATATTTTTTGTTGACGTAAATATCAACAGAGTAGGTACCCGGTAACTGTCCCCCATTATTGAATATGGATATATCAATACCGTTATTCGTATTTCCAATCTGACTGGCATCAAACTCATAGTCCTTAGCCAGTACAGTTGTCATTCCGTTAACGCAGATTAAAAAAGTAAGAAAATAGGGATTCAGTTTCATACTAGAGTTGTGACTTATACTCTGAACTTACTCCTCCAGTATCGGTGACAAGCTTCCACTGTATGACACCAGTACTGGATTTGGCAGCTTTGATTTTTTTCTCACTAAATGGAGCAATATAGTCAAAGCCGATAACGGGTTTTTCGTTATGCTTTACTTCTGCGAAGTTCATGTAAAAGGGACCATCATTTTTGACGATATAGTACCCGTCCATGACGGTCCATTTCAGGCTTCCGTAAAATGATGCCGGAGACGTAGTCATACCTTTAGGGCGATAAAATATCTTGTTGCAGGTATTGAGAGAAACCTGCAGGACCACTTCCGGAACTCCTGGCGCTGAAGGCATATCAGCGTTATCCTTTGGTGGAATACCTTTGACACACATCCATTCCATGCTTTCCCTGTTATCCGCAAAACCAGAGCTGTTTATGAGCCGTACAAGAAGGTTGCTTCTCTGCTGCGCTTCAAGTCTGATGAGTGGGGGCGTAATCATGAATGATCCTGGTGTTTTCAGATCTTCTTTCAATGAAATCGACTGAACGAGAACCGGATAGGACTGGGGGTTGAGTACAGAGAGTGCAACGCTTTTCCTGTCTCCAGTGAAAATGACGCGTGATGTGCTCAGTTCAATAGCGAAATTTTTTTGTGTGGTCTGTAGCTCCTGCGAATAAACACTGAATGAAAGAAAAAAGAAGACCAGCAGAGTTGATGTCGCTTTTATCATTTGTCTGTTCCTGATGGTTCTGAAAGCCCGGACGGAAACTCCGGGCTTTGTATTCACTATGGTGTATACACCGCTGCATTAACGACGACCGGATAGCTGTCGGCTTTAATTGTGGAATTTGTCGCAGTCACGACATATTTGAAGGATGTCGATGAAGGATAAACAAGCCACTGGGTACCACCTACATACGGCGTTGAAGCGTTTTGCGACATCGTGCTGTCGGGCTTCAGGAGAAGAGTGAGGGTGTTAGCCGGGTCAGAAGCGCCTTTGATTATTGCGTCAATGGATGCCACAGGCGCGCTATTGTTCCCACCGCTGGCAAACTGCACGGCATACTGGGCCGGAGCTCCCCCTGATACAGCACTAACTTCACCGTTTGCAACTTCTGTTGTTGTTCCGGGCGCAACAGACCCAGCCGTCAGTCCCCTGACAGGTGTCAGGACGTGAGTAAAAGCGTTTTGTGCTGAGATAACAATGGTTCTGGACTGCGGGGTAATATTATCTACTGATGCGGCGTTTGCTGCTAATGGGGTCAGCAGCATCGCAGCCATAATTGCTTTTTTCATCGTGTTTTCCTCGCGGAGCTTAAAATGAGTTTGTTCCCGGATGTCCGGAGAACCGTATAAACGGCAAGAGAAATAAAACATAACTTTAAGTAATGTGATGATATGTACTGGTTAACTTATTAAGGATTTTGTTTACTCCGAAATCAATTCACTTTCTTTAAATTCAGCATGAATATCATGATAAAAAATCATAAAAATCTCGATGAATGCTTAGTGGATGTGAGGAGTGGTGATAGAGTTAATTATCTTATCTCGTAACCATGCTACCCTATACGCCCGGAGAATATCTTCGGGCGTATCATCATGACTATGGTGTATATACAGCTGCGTTAACGGTTACTGGATAGCTGTCTGCGCTGATGGTTGTATTAGTAGCGTTCAGCACATATTTGAAGGATGTTGAAGAAGGATACACTAACCATGATGTCCCTGCGACTGTTTGTGTGGTAACTGGAGCTGTCATTGTGCTATCTGCTTGTAGTGTTAGTGTCAGCAAATTTGACGGATTAGATGAACCTTTAATGGAGGCGTTAACACCTGCCGTAGTTAAAGTATTATTTCCGCCACTGGCGAACTGAACGGCATACTGCGCCGGGCTACCGCCAGAAATAGGTTTCACTTCACCCGTAGCGACTTCGCGCCCACCCGCCGGTACATTTCCAGCTGTCAGTCCCGTAATTGGTGTCAGGACGTGAGTAAAGGCGTTTGGCGCTGAGATAACAACGGTTTTAGTTTGCGGTGTGACATTGGATACTGTTGCAGCGTTAGCAATTAGCGGGCTGAACAGCATTGCAGCAATTAATGTTCTTTTCATCATACTTTCCTTACAACATTAATAATCATTAAAGACATTTTCCGGGGAATCCGGAGTTGTTTATTTACGACGGCGATAGCTAATAAATAAACATAATTTTTTGTAATTATCTTTGATTTCTCTAGCTTTATCGATTCAGCGGATTCACTTTGAGACTATATTGCCTGTTAATCGAATTCATTTACTCATGCAGCTTGTGTTAGGAGTATCCTCAATATACATTTCCTGCTTTGAGGTTTAGTCCCTATGACTAAAACTTGCTCTTGCCTACGAAATCAACAAATGACTCGAAACTAGGCGTTTGTATTGAAATTCTTCTCGGCTGAGTAATTTATGTCTTTTAGGCAGTTTTGGCTGGGTTCGCGAACGAAAGATTCTGTTTGTGCAGTTCTTTGACATCGGCAACTGATGGGAATACAGCTGACCCGTCTTTACACGAAGCTACAGATGACGGCAGTTGCCCGCTACATCTCTAATGCTGGATGAAGAAATGTGCAACTTAAGGCGTTGCGCGGTGTTTGCCATGGCCTTTTGGGGAATGACCTCTCTCCCTTCCTCTTCTGCGAGCCGATTGATACAAGGATTTTCAGTAAATACGCAGTTTTTGGTTTCAGGCGGCCTAATATGCCGCTGCTTTTTGCTGTGTCTCGTATAGAATTTATACTCATACCGACTGAGTGGGGAACGATTGCAAATAGTCCCGTCTTAGTACCATGCATTTTTTGAGCTCCCGACCAAATAATGGTGCTTTCGGTATACCTCCGGTGTCATATTGTTCAGAGACTCATGCGGGCGTTCAAAGTTATATTCTGATCACTATTTTTCCGTGATTTACCGCACTTCATTCAGCGTTCTGAACAGATAAAAACGAGTATTTCTGTACGGTGTGTTCGGTTAAAGCGCTCAATCAAAGCGTTCTGTGTCGGCTTACCCGGCTGGATAAACTCCAGTTTTACTGTGTGCCTCTCTACGCATTCAGCCAGCACCAGAGAGATAAATTCGGGACCATTATCCATGCGTGGCATGAGAGGATAGCCGCGATTTGCCTCGATCCTGTCAAGCACACGGATCATGCGCAAAGTTGACAGATTCAGATCGATATCAATCGGCAAACTCTCACGGTTACATTGAACGTGCGAAAACGACGGCCGCAGACCATGGCATCATGCATAAAGTCGGCAGATCAGCTCTGGTTCACCGCTTACGGGGTGGCCAGTGGCGAGGGATTGCGCACCGGCAGCCGCTGTTTGCCCTTAGAGCGAAAATTCAGTTTCAGCAGAGAGTAAATACGGTGGAGCCTTTTGTGATTCCATGGGTGTCCCGTCGCCTTAAAACTTGAAAAAGTTTAGGCTAACCGTATCGTGGGTATCGCTCGCACACTGCCTGCAACGCGACAATAACGGGTTCGTCCCCCATGGTATCCGGACGGAAATAGTAAACCGTTCTGCTCAGGTTCAGACTCCGATAAGCCTCGCGGATACAGAGTCCAAATGTCGTTATCATATGAGTGACCAGCTCACCCTTAAAGGCTGGTTTTAAAGCTTTTTTCGATAACGTCTTTCAGTGCCCTGTTCTCCAAGCTAAGGTCGGCAAACATCTGTTTCAGACGTCGGTTCAAGTCCTCAAGATCCTTGATTTTTTTATATCAGAAGCTTCCATACCGCCGTATCTGGACTTCCAACTGTAGTGAGTGCCTTCAGAAATACCGGCCTCCAGGCAGACATCTTAAACGGTTAGTCAGGCTTCAACCGAGTTAATCACATCGATGATCTGATGCCCGGTAAAACGGGCTTTACTCATAGCGATCTCCTTCGTCGGAAGATTGCTTATGCCGGACCCACTCTAAATATGAATGGCACGATTATGCGCGAAACTTACACGGTGACAGTGTGCTCAACAGGATTCCGGCGCTTCCTGTCGGACCATGGCAGACGCTACTTACTTTTGATTAATGTTGCTTTGGTCATGTGAGTGACCTCTGGTGGATAGTATACTCACTTCTTATCGTGTTTAATGTTCGCAGTTAGAATAAGAATGTTTACAGAAATTCCAAATTGTTATGATGGAAAGTTATTGGTGCTTTTCTCCTCAGTTACTGGCTGGTCGGTAAAAACTGAAATATTAATTGCTAGATCACCCTGTCTAAATTGATAAAAGTTCTACCTTAAATGATTATGTATAACAAATATAAAGGGTGATAGCATAGGATATGTTATGGCTGTGATTGTTAATTATTCTTTTTTATTCTATTGATCTAAAATTATTTTTTCCGCAATTTGTATTTTTTTTATAAATTGCAATAGATTATGTTGCGTTACATTCTAAAGAAGCGGAATATGGGATGTGGCTTTAGTTAGATGCTTTATAAGACGAAATCAAATAAGACTCTTTAAACATAAATGAAATAGGTATTTGAAAGCTTGTTTTTATTTCGGTTTTCACACTAAGCATGAATGTGTCTTTATGAGCAGGTTTGATTTTTTCTAAGGTAATTTACAGCAAGCGATTCATTTTCACTATAGAAGATATTTATAAACTATAAATCGGTGCACATATAAATCCCTGCACTATTATACGGAAATTTATAAAAAAGAGAAGAAAAGCATCCGAAAGTGTACTGAGCAATACTTTAGTAATAAAAAAGACGATTGTTATAAAAATGATTAAATATCCATGAGCTTCCATTTGAATATATAACTTAGAAAGAATGTTAGTAATAGTAAAATGCTAACCTTATACAATATCAAAAGGGTAATATGATGGCGTTAATTGGTGAAAAAATCACGGAATTGAGAAAGAAATCAAATCTTAGTCAGGAGGAACTGTCCTTTCTTTGTGGTTGGAATGGCACTTGGAAACTTAAAAAATACGAAAATAATCTTAAGGAAATGAATATTGAAGACGCTATTTCTATGGCATATTTTTTGGGCGTGCCTCCAGCATTATTGTTATCTGGGACTATTGGAAACGATGAATATATAAAATATAAAGGTGTAACTGTTCCGGTTGTAGGTGAGATGACTGCATCAGGGGTTACTGTTAGCGATTATGTTCTAACTTCAGAAAGAGCATTCTGTAAGAAGTAATGTGCAAATGGAAAACATTACCAACTATATTGCATAAAAGTAATCACGAATAAAATAAAAGCGATCTGCAAAGAAAATGATTACTTAATCGTTGATGCTAAATCTTCCCCAGGGTCGTGCGACTTTGTTATTGTTAGGTCATATTTTAAATCAATTCAGTAAACCATGATCTAGATGATGACACCTTGGTGGCTTTAGACAGTCAAAAAGATGGAAATGTTTACTATGTACTAGGGTCTGTTATTGCATCACTTTACAGATATGATGAGAAAGAATTGAATTAGATAGTATATCTACAGCAATATTTTGTTGAATGTTTATTTTTACTTCAAAAGCTTCTCATGTAATGCAGGAAGTCATGTAGAGTTACCAATAAATTTCTCGGCACACCTATCGCTATTTAATCTACAAACTAAAAATTGATGCTTTGAGTTCATTACCAGTGTCAAACTTCTTTTTTTGTATAATTTTTAATAATATTAGTTAAATTAATAAAATTTATCTTTCAATGTGGTTTTTCTCCGGTAAGTTACTGGTCGCCAGTTTTACGTTTTAAGTAAGCAACCAAGAAAGAGTACCTATGTCGTAATGCCTTGAACAAAGTCCCTACGTCTTTCTTTCTTATGTATCCATAATTAAAGGTGTTTTATTAATGAAAGCATTATTGAAGACTAACAAAAAAAAATTTGAAAACGGCTTGACTCTGATCGAAGCGGCTATGGTCCTTGCTCTGTCAGCAGTTGTGATTGCAGGTGCAGTGATGTATTACAATACTGCTTCTGAAAGCAATAAAATCCAGAGAGCGCAAGGCCTATTAGGTGCGATACAGGCTGGGGTGTCGTCGGTTTACGCTACACGACCTACTTACACTTCACTTACATCAGCAACGTTAACATCTGCAACAGCAGTGCCAAGAAGTTTCATTTCTGGGACAGGCACTAACACAAGGATCGTAAATCCATGGGGTGGAACAGTACATATTGAGCCAAGCACAGGTGGACGTGAGTATAGTGTGACATTTCCTGCAGTTCCAAAAGGTGCGTGCGGCATTATTGCTGCTGCAGACTTAGGTAATTCAGTAATAGCTGTAAACATTCTCGATGACAGTTCAGACACTGCAGGTGCAAAAGGTAGTTTAGTTCCAGGCGCATCTGACTATGAAACGGGGGTTGATACAGCTTGCCAAAGAGGTGATGCTGCCACAGTAAAGAAAATTGTCTGGACCTTTAAATAAAATAAAGTTAAAAACCCTAATTTTATAAATGAACAGGGATTGGTTGAAGTTGTTTACCTCAACCAATGCCATTTTAAGCCAAATGTTGGGGCAATATTATTATGAAATCAACTATTAATTTCACTTCTGCATTATTTTGTTTATTGTTATTTCCGTTAACAGGGCAAGCACAAAAAATGTTGAGCAAAGATTCAGAATCATCAATGAAGGGACCGCTGCTTGAGACAAAATCAAATGGATCAATGTTAAATAAAATTGAAATTACTAGTGTTGCTCAGGAAGCAGTCAAAACTATTACACCAGTAAATCCATTTAAAGCCTCTACTAAGCCATATGTTACAGGTCATCAATGGATAGCAACCAAAGGCACTCCTCTTCATACTGTGTTGCAGGATTGGAGTGACAAAGCGGGATGGTCCTTGGTATGGAATTCAGAGTACAACTATACATTACAAGCAAATGCTACTTTCAGGGGAGATTATATTTCTGCTATAAAACAATTGTTTGATGCCTTGGGTGATATGAATCCGCCAATTTATCCAGAATTATATCAGGGGAACTTTGTTCTTCAGATTGGTAACAAGCCAAGTCGATAACTATCAAATATAAATATTCAATTAGCGAGAATTTTGAAATGTTAAAGTCCAAGATCAACTTGGTTGTTGGTTCATTGTTTTTAGCAGGGTGTAGTAGCGCAACGTATAACGAAGCTAACAATATTAACAATAAAAATAAAATCGAAGCTGAAACTCTTCTTGATAGCGCAAAGAATCCTGGAAACACTGCTGACATGAAACGTGTACCCGTCAGACGTGGCGTTTATCTGGGGGCAACAGCAACTAAACTGCAAAGCGGACAAATGCTCCCTAATGTTGCTGAGCGTGGCGGTATACGTTTACTCGCTCCAGATCCAAAAAATTTGCTTGAGATAGGTGATCTAATTTCAGAAGCTAGCGGAATACCCGTATCATTTGCAGATGATATTTTCTCTAAAAAAGAGACTAAGGAAGACAAATCTACTGTTAAAACAAATGCTTTTATGAGTGGCGAAAGTAAAGCAGATGAGCTCGCGGCGGCGCTTGAAACTGTATTACCTAAAGCGTCCGTAGTTAACGGCAGTGGTCGCTCACCAACTGTGTTTTCAGGTATGTTAAAAGATATAACAAGGGACCAGATGAGGGTTAATTATACAGGTACTCTATCAGGTTTCCTAAATTTAACGGCAGCTTATTTTGATATCGGTTGGACATACCATGATGGTCGTATTCAATTTAGCCGTCAGATCACACGTACGTTCCAGTTAGCATCTTTACCAACCCAACTAAGCTCTTCAGCCAGTATGACTGGGGGAGTTTCTGCGTCGGGAGGTGAAGGTGCTGATGTAACAACAGGTTCAACGCAAACATCTCAAATTAATATGTCATTGGATTTTTGGAAAGAAATTAATGAGACATTGAAAAATATTGTTGGCGACCAAGGAACTTTCACTGCATCGCCAACAAGTAATTCGATTACTGTTAATGGCCCTGCTTCGATGGTAGAAAAGGTAGGCCGTGAAGTACAAGAGATAAATCGTAAACTTCTTCGACAAGTTTCATTAAAAGTAGAAGTTTATAGAGTTACTCTCAGCCGAAAATCTGACTGGAATTTTGACTTCAATGCTGCATTTGCCAGTGGTGTTGGAAAGTATGGGTTCGGTACTGCAAATCCAGTAGGCACTGCCAACGCAGGTTTCGCTAATATTGCGATAACAGATGGTAAGTTTTCAGGCAGTAAAGCGGCTTTAAGTCTTCTAGAAGAAAATGGTGATGTTAGTGTATTGACAACATCAAACGTTACAACAATGTCAGGGCAGCCTGTACCAGTACAGGTTTCCAATACACGTGGCTATATAGAAAAAATATCCTCGATTATTAATGAAAATACAGTAACCAAGACAGCTGAAACCAAAACCGCAACTGCTGGATTCTCGATGAGCCTTATGCCAACTGTTATGGATAATGGCAATATCCTGTTGCAATACAATATGAATATTTCATCGTTTGCAGGAAAAGATAATGGTTTCAATAATGTAAAAGTCGGAGATGACGAAATACAACTTCTTAATGTTGATCAGAGATCATTTATTCAGTCGGGTATGATTCGAAATGGATCAACGCTGATAGTTGCTGGCTTTGAACAAACAAGTAATAACACAAGTGATATAGGCCAAGGTACTTCAAGCTTCAAACTTGTGGGCGGTAGCCGTGGTGGTGAAAAAAATAGAGAAATGTTGATTGTAATGATTACACCAAATGTTCTTGATCATACACTTGAAAGTGGGCAATTAAATTAAATGTCAGAGAAATAATTCATGAATGTTCAAACTGACACTAGTTCGGCCGAAGAGCAATTGGGCGAACAACTGCAAGGTGTGGTGGCTATTGGGCGTCGACGATACGCAGTAAGTCTTATATGGAATCAGTCAGAAAGCAGTAAGCCGCTTGCAGCTGAAGCAAAAGAAGCTGCAGAGCGAATGGGGTGTTCACTTTTTGCAATTAGGCCAGGGAAAGGCCGTTGGAATGATCAGTTTGCAATTGCCGATGTTAATTTAGGACATAAAGCGGGGTTACCTTCGCTGGCGGTAGCATTGGCTGAAGAGCTAAACGTATCATTATTAGCTGTTTGGCAACTTTCAGAGCAGGTCTGGTGGTTAGTCGGGATTAATCAAGATGGCTCTATCCTCTATGATAGGGCAGTCGCGGATGCTCATGACATACAACAAGATTTCTTAGAAGCTCTTACTACAGTTGAGTGGGAAAAAATATTCTGTCCATCAGAATGGGAGATACCTAAAACTGAACCACCACCACCACTTAATGGAAACATAAGTAAAGGTAAAGTTCGTATTCGACCTGTAAAAGTCAATAAGCTTCGAATAGTTTTAATAGCCACATCTGTAGCTGTGATTATAGGAGGTGGACTTTTTGCTTACGAACAATATCAGGATCATTTACTCGAACTCAAAATGATAGAGGAAAGTAAAAAAAAGCGCACTGGTTTCGCATTAGATAATGATATTGAAGTTCCACCAATGCCATGGGCAGGAAAACCACTATTCAATTTAGCTTTGGTTCAGTGTATCAGAGATCTAGCTAAATATGCTGAAGAAGCATCACAGATACCTGCATGGGAACGTGAGGAAGGTACCTGCGATGGTAGCGTAATTGACTATAGATTAAAAAGTACTGGTGGCACAGAGGTTTGGCTCAATATCATGGCAGAAAGACTGCCAAGTAAACCTACTTCTGCTTCAGCAAATGGAACTGAAGGAAATATTTCATGGAAATTACCGGAACTTCCTACTTATCCACCTAATAGCCCTGGAGTTCCGTTGCGAAAAACGCAGGAGTATTTAACAGTTGAGCTAGCAGAGCTTTTTATACCAATAACTTTTAGTCAGCCAGTGAATGAATTGTTTTGGCTTAAGATGGAGTATTCTCTTAATAATATCCAAGAGCTTCCTTCTTTAGTTACAATATTTAGCAAAATACCAGCCTCTATTATCAAGAGCGTATCTTACAATCCGACATCTAAGCGTTGGTCGTTGGAAGCAGAAGTTTATGAGCGAAGAAAACCAACACCACAAGAAATCGAAGCATTAAGGAACAAGAAATGAAAACATCAAAGGTAAAAATTACAAGCTTATCTGACAGAACAAAAAATATAATTTTTGGTCTTTCTTTCCTTTTACTACCTTTTCAAACAGTCTATGCGGAACAAAAAGAATATCAAAATGAGCAGCAAGAGGGTGGAAATAGTGATCCTAAAAGCTCGTATACACCATCTGTTATAGATATATCAACTCTTTCAGATGAACAGAAGAAAATTCTAGAGTCCCTTCCTCCTGAAACACTTAAGCAGATGGAAGAGGCATATACAGCTGTTCAGCAAGCTTCTAATTCCACATCAAGTGAGAAAATGCTTCAAGACGGGAAATTGAACTTCGAGAATGCTATACCTGATATACCCCAGTCTTTACCTTATGTGAATGACCTAGAAGCAATGAAAAGAGAGCAGCGAGAAATATTGCAACTTAAGCAGAAAATTGACACTGAGAGGCTTCGGGCTGAACTACTAAGGGTACAGGGCGTTGCCGGAACTGAGGATTCAAGCCCTTATGCTATAAATTTGACCGGAATTAACAAAGACCTGAAGGCTAAAGTTTTCATACCTGTTTGGGGTGAGCTAAAAGTACAAAAGGGCGATATATTACCCAATGGACATAAAGTCTTAGATATAACAAACGATGCAGTTATATTAACTAAAGGTGAAGAAAGTTTGCAGTTACCTTTCTACGCACGTCCTAAATAAATGATATTAAGACAATAATGATAAGGTAAGATAATATGTCAGTCGCTAGGCCAAAAAAGCGGGAAGCATCAAACAATGATATACAGGTATGGTTCAGTAATACTGATAGTATTGTTTCAAGGTTAGGTGGCCCCGTTGAACTATCAGAAGCACAGCGTCGCATGGCGCTGTTGTTTTCAGATGGTGTGCTTCTGGTAGACATTGAACAGAAAAATAGTCCGCAAATACTCGCTGTTCGCGAAATTGCAAGGCGGAAGGGATATTCTGTTACATCAATAGTGCCAGTAACGATGGATATATTGAGACAGCTATATGAGGAATCAGCCCGACAAGGTCCTGAAAGAATAGCCCCTCAAGTTACTCCAATGCAACGTGAGTGGCTGGAGTTATTGCAGGAAGCTGTGAATCTCGCAGTTAGTGATGTTCATATATTTATTAATACTTTTGAAGCTGATATTAAATTTAGAATCCGTGGTGAGATGAGTATTATACGGCAGATTTCAGCATCATATGCTCATGAATTAGCTGCAGCCGCATATAACATGGCAGATGCGTCAGACTCAACATATCGATTATATGATTATCAAGCAGCACGTATATCTTCGAATAGTGCCCCGTTGCCTAAGGGGCTTCAATCTGTTCGATTACAGCTTAATCCTATGGGTAACGGTGGACGATACTTAATTGGAAGATTGCTGTACGCGGAAGATCGCTGGGTTACTGAAAACAAAAGGACTCTTGAATCTACGGGAATGCATCCTGCGCATTTAAGAGATATGGCAAGGATGCGTCTGGTACCAGAAGGTATTAATATTATATCAGGACCTACTGGGTCAGGAAAATCAACCACATTAAAAATGTCACTCGAAGAACTTTACCTTGAGAGACGTCAAAAAATTAACATTCTAACTATTGAGGACCCTCCTGAATACGAAATTCATGGAGCAGCACAACTACCAGTAACAAACGTGGACAGTGACGAAGAAAGGGGGGCTGCTTACCGTAAAGCTATTGTTGCCGCTTTGCGTTCTGACCCTGATGTAATAATGCCTGGCGAAGCCCGCGACCGAGAGGTCATAAATCTTGTATTTACCGCAGCAATGACTGGCCACCAAGTGTGGACATCATTACATGCGAACAGCGCTATGGCTATCTTCGACCGTTTAAAAGATCAGGGTGTTGAACCATACAAACTCACAGATCCAGATTTACTTACAGGTTTAACAGCTCAACGACTTATAAAGCAGCTTTGTTCTTCTTGTTGCCTTAAAATTAATGAAGAAAACTATCAAATAATGTGCATTGAGTTGCCAGGATTCAAAGAGGTCAGCCAAGATTTCATTTCAGATATACGAATAGCAGATCTCCAGGGCTGTGAAAAATGTAGTGGTGGTTACTCTGGCCGCACGGTAATAGTTGAAACACTTTGCCCTGATCTAATTTTTCTTGATTTTATGCATAGAGGCGAGCGAGTCAAAGCTTTACAACACTGGCAAAACCATCTTGGCGGAATCACTATGATGGAACACGCCTGGCTACACATGATATCCGGGAAAGTAGATCCACGTGATGTCGTTGACAGATTAGGTCCTTTCAAAGGTCTAGATATTCAACGGCAGACAACTCTAATTCATATGAAGTAACAAACTATGTTTAAAAACTTTTTTAAAAATAAAAGAAGTGTATTTTCAAAACTTGAAGATTCCAAGTCAAAAGACTTAAAAAGCAATAAAATCGTCGATGACTATATACTTACAGGACCGGATCGATTTTTGGCTAAATTTTCGATGAACGGCAAAGCACGAATGAGTATATATGAAAAACTTGGGAAATTTATTGGGAATGGCGTGCCTATGACGCAGGCTCTCGGTGAAATTTACACACATCTTACAATGGATGGTAAAAAGCCGAAAAATCCCAAAGCGCGCATAGTTAATCAATGGCGTAGGGCTGTACTTAATGGCCAATCATTTTCTCGTGCACTTGAAGGTTGGGCTCCAGCAAATGAGATATCGGTTTTGGAAGCCGGTGAAATTTCAGGTCGTTTTGAAAAAGCAGCTCAAGATGTGATATTTATATATCAGTCTGGACGACGTATTAAATCAGCGTTGGCAGGACTTATTTATCCTTTAGTGTTAATAGGAACAACGATTTTATATCTTTATATATTTGGTAATGAGGTTATTCCATCATTCGCAGCAATATTACCAACAGAACAATGGACTGGCACTGGAAGTACTCTTGCGGGACTATCTGATTTTGTCCAAAATGGATTACTTATCACATTGATAACTATTGCTGTAATAATTACGATAATGTTAACTACTCTTGGTCGGTGGACAGGGAAGTTTAGATCGCGCGTAGACAAAATTCCGCCATGGAGTATTTACCGATTAGTTATGGGGTCCAATTTTCTAATTTCATTGGGAGCTTTGATGGGAGCGGGAATATCTGTTCCTGATGCGTTGCAAATTATTTCAAGAAATGCTTCACCTTGGTATCGTGAACGTGTTATCGCTGCCCGTCAAGAAGTTTTGAACGGGGCAAGAAATATAGGAGATGCATTGAATCGTACTGGTTATGAATTCCCTAGTTGGGAAATGATAATAGACATTCGTGCATATGCTTCGTTAGCTGGATTTGAGGATATGTTAGATAAATTATCTAAACAATGGCTAGATGATGCTGTTATTGCAATAAGTAAACAAATGGATGTTGTGCGGAATATTGCCATAATAGTTATGGGTTTATTATTTATGTGGATTGCTGCAGGCATGTTCGACCTCCAACAACAGATTAGTGATGCTGCGCGAAGAGGCTAGTGTTTAACATCAACAAAGTATATCCAATTATATTAAAATCTGAGGTGAATTGTGTCTTTCTTTAAATCTTCAAAACATATTAATTCTCCGTTTGGCAGTAAAAATTCAGGAGGCAATGAATTTAGCCCAACCAATTCCTTACAACAAAACTTGTCAATAAATAAGGATTTACAAAATTCATCTCCAGATAATAAAATTACACTGCAACCTCATGCAAAAGAAGCTGACCATTCTCATATTGTAAATGGAAAGCTTCATGAAATTGAGTTTTCTGACCTGATGCTTTGGCCCGATGGCCGTGCTTTTCTTCGTCATACTGTCGGTTACCGTGGGCCAATTATTAGTGTTCCGCAAGGATTTATGAATGATGTACAAAGTATACTGGATGAAATAAATAGTAAGGATCGTGGAAAAGAGTTCTTTCTAAAACATGAAGGCATACCATATCGTGTTGCGCGTATCGAAACTATTAATGGCCCAGGATATTTTTTACGGAGACCAAAATTTCCAATACCTAAAATTGACTCGCTTGGCCATTTGCCAGCTGTTGTTGAAACCCTTCTAAATCTCGGCAGGAAATCGGGGATGATTCTTATAGCAGGTGCAACCGGCTCAGGTAAAAGTACTACAATGTATTCTTTGCTTAGTGAATTAGTAAACCAGAATGGTGATATTGCAGTTGCTGTAGAAGACCCACCAGAGATTCCAGTTCAGGGTATTTTTGGCGAACGTGGGCAAGGACTGTGGTACCAAATTGATGCAAACGCTGTCGGAGGCTTTGAAACTGCAATGATAGCTGCGATGCGATATAATCCTCGTTATATTATGCTAGGAGAAATCAGAGCACCAAAAGTAGCTAATGAAGCTATCCGCGCAGCAGTTAATGGTCACCTTGTATTGGCAACTATTCATGGCAGCTCTTTAACTGGTGCAATTATGGCCTTACAACAGATCGCAGCGGCAGGTACAGGGTCACAAGAGCTTGCTCGTTCCATTCTCGCTGATGGACTGGCTGCGGTACTTCATCAAGAATTAATCCCAGATCCAGAAAATATTGGACGCCGAAAACTACAAGCTGAAATGCTTTGTTTTGGGCGCGATCACGGATTAAGGGCAAAAATTCGTGCTGGTAAACTAGAACATATCAGCACTGACATTGAAACACAGCGTTTAAAATTATTAAAAAATGAGTTTCCAGTTGATTTATGAGGTATCCATGAACTCTTTTCTTTTATTAGCAGAATTACCAAAAAATAATTTACTTTTTATTGCAATGTGGATTGGTGCTTGTTTAACCAGCTTCGGACGCGTTGCTGTCTATAGATTACCACATCAGTTAGGTTGGAGAGATAACCCTGAACCAAACCTCACTCTATTTCAGCCTCATTCAAGATGCGAAAGTTGTAATACTAGGATATCGGTTTTCTTTCTCCTACCAATATTAGGATGGTTTTTTGCGAAAGGGCAATGCCCTTCATGTAAAACACGTATATCCGCCTTACATCCAATAATAGAAATTATTGGCGGGATTGGCTGGGTATCAGCATTGCTTTACTTTGGATTCACACCAGAAGGTTTTTGGGCGTGTTTTTTGTGGCAAATTTTATTATTCTTAGCTGAAATAGACTGGAGAGAACATTGGTTACCGGCAGTAGTTACATTTCCTTTATTCTGGATTGGCTTATTATTCTCACCGTTTACGGAATCTGTTGAAGAACGAGTCTTGGGTTCCTTTATTGGGTTTACAGCCATGTGGTTAAGCATGGTCGTCGTCACCTATTTTAAAAAAATAGACGTTTTTGCCGGAGGTGATATTGCATTAGCATGTTCTGCAGGTGCATGGATTGGTATTGACAAGATTCCTCTTTTTTTATTCATTACAGCAGTGATATTTATTCTAATAGCGCTTCCGGCAAGGATGAAAGGTAAAATGATGGTTCCAATGGGACCTGCGTTAGCAATTGGTTTTTTAACATGCATTGCTCTTTGTAAATAAACAATATTTTTATTCGAGTTTTCTTTTGGTAAATAATTATGACCTTAACTTCAGTTCTGGTTTCTTGTGTGATGGAAGCGGCTTTTATATATGACCTACCTCCTAAATTAGTAGTTTCAATCATCAAGGTTGAGGGTGGGAAAATAGGATTGGTTTCTAAAAATAAAAACAAAACAGAAGATTTAGGAATTATGCAAATAAATACTGGAGCTTGGTTGAATCTTGTTGCCCGAGCTCATTTCAACGATAATCGTGCTCTTGCATATCGAGAATTACGTGATAATGGTTGCTATAACATTCATATAGGAAGTTGGATCTTACGACGCTCAATTGATCAGTCAAAAGGCGACTTCTGGCATGGTGTTGGTCGTTATCATTCAGCGACTCCGGTACATAACATCCGTTATCAAGCCAAAGTAAGACATGCATGGACGAAGTATTTCCCTGAATGAAATTAGCATAATAATAAATTTTTTTACTTAAACACCTCCATTTTTATATAAATTCTAATAGGAAAACAAAATGTGGTTAATGATTTTACCTATGATGTTGATAACGGTTTTAATACCTTTTCTGCTACTTGCTAAAGATATGAGAATTGAGCAAAACAGCACAAAGGGGTTACATTTTGCTCAAATGCTTAAAATATACCATGAAGCAACTGTGGAAAAAATTTCACGCCATCCGCCTCCTGGTGGGACTTCCTGGATAGACGATGTTAAGTTATTCTTACCATCCAATATAAAGAATGGTCCATTTTGGATGCAAACTACAGCAGGCAGACCTACACCTATCGACTCGGCATTATACAAAAATGGTAGTATCTGTGAAGTAATATCGTTTCTTAAAACTACTGAAAACACAATCTCTCTAGAAAATGCAAGTTCAATCTTGTCAAAAATATGGGGGGAACAACGTGTTTCTAGGGCCGGCATATATAATTTTGACACTAATGGGTTCGTTGATTTCTCTGGTGTTAACATAAGTTTGATTAATTTTCAGGTACAACTGCCACGTGAACTGAATGGTATTCCTGTTATGTATACTAAAACAGGTTGCTAGAATTTAATTAGATGTGTAAATTCATTTTTTCATATGAATATGGTTTAAATTACAACCCCCACTTTGAATAAGTTTATTGAGGTAAAAGTTGATGAGTTCAACGAAAAATAAAATCAACCTAGAATCTGGTTTTACTTTGATTGAAGTCAGTATTGCTCTAATTCTTATAGCATCAGTAATAGCTGGTATATTTGCATTCATGCAATCAGGTAATCGAGAACTGGAATTAAGGAATGATGCAAAAAAGCTTAACGTTATCACAGATGCAGCAAAAGACTATGTTCTTATTCAACGAGAAAATGCATCTAACTCTTCAAATGCTGGCACATTACTTCCTGGGGTTAATGATAGCTCTCTATCAATTAGTGAAGTCCCTTTAGAGCTATGGTCATTATACCTGCCAGAAGGTACAGGAATTTCAATAAGCCAGAAAGATAGTGAGAGCTATAGCGTTCGGCTGTTTTCAAGAAATTTTAGAACTATCCCTGCCTCTCCAACTAGCGTAAGCTATCCTCTTGCTTTTTTAGTATTTACAAGTAATGAAACCCCCTATAATACATTAGATGGTGAAAAATTAAGTACATTTTCAAAGTACTTAGTAAAATACATAACTGCAAATGATACCTCTGCATCAACGATCACTGGCCCTAATAATAGCTGGAGTATCACTAAACCAGCAAACTTAACCCTAAGGGCTGGCGATTATGTTGTCCCAATTTTCTTACCTCCACTTTTAGAGAAAACTGATAACTATACTGGTTTAGAATCATTCAGAGGAAAAGAATGGCGTCAGCTTGCAGACCCAACTTACTACAGGCCAGAACGTAGATGTACATTCTGGTTAATTTGGTGTTTTAATTGGGTTACTGTCCAAGTGCCTGTAACATTCCCTCCTTCAAACTATGTACCTTCATATCCTATGGTTGCTTCGGTTCTTTCAATTGTTCCTACAACTTCCCTTATTGGAAAATTTGGAATCCCTGGAGCCCCATCGTTATCCATGGGTCTTGTGAATATCGCGCATCAGACAGTACGTGAAGTAACAATTAATTTTGGAAGAGATAATGGATTCCATACTTCAGCAAGAGTTATTGGTTTTGACCCACAAAACGGTCCTGATCGCGGTTCAATGGTACGTAAAGTCGGTGTGAACTATACAAATGATACTGGTATGCCAATTATGATATCTGTTACAGCGAATCATGAAGATAGCATGACAAAGGCTCATTGCAGTGGTCCTTTCGATTGTATGTGGATGGAAATGCAATATCTTACAGGTCGTCGAGATAATTCCTCTCTCAGGTTAACAGTGGATGGAATTACAATCGCCACTGAATCTATTATTGATAGTTCAGGCTCAATGATTTCACCTATTGAGGCAATAATCCCACCCAACAGTACATATAGAGTCGACACTCATTACTCTCGACTTGTTTCATGGGCTGAGTTGCGCTAATCCCTAAAAATGGAAATTCAATTTTAATAGTGAAAATAAAATATGTCAGATAATATGATTAAACCATCAAGATCAAAACAATTTTTCCAGCAAGGACTTACGTTAATTGAAGTTTCATTAGCGTTAGTTTTCAGTGCTATAATTATTGCCTCTACCGTCTTTTATATCAAAAGTCTAAACGAAAGCAAAGTATTGCGTAGTGAGGCTGAGAAATTATTGGAGTTAAGCATTGCAGCTGAGGGATACGCTAAATCCAGACAAAGGCAACTTTTATCTTCTTTACCGCCTATAGGTATTTCAGTGAACAACTTCAAAAATATTGGAATCAATGAATTAAAAGAGTCGGGATTTTTACGTTCAAATTTCCCTAACACTTTAGGTAAAAACAATCAGCAATTTGAAGTAAGATTACAGCATGTTCAAACATCAACAATGGAAGCAGAAGACCGAAATTTTAGAAAGCTTGTTATCTGGACTTTTACTAGAAATGGAGAACCTTACACCATAAATCAAGTCAGCGAACTAACAAAGACTCTGGGTAGTGACGCTGGCTATACGTCGAGTGATGGCTCTCAAATACAAGGTATCGGAGCTAGCTGGCAAGTAGCAAATGGTATTAACTTAAGGCCTGGTCACCCAGTCCTAAGAGTTTCCATTTCTCAGCTTAATGCAGCTCAGAACAAAAAGTGGACATGGATAGATGTAAAAGGCTCGCGGCATAATGAGCGTCAGTATCGAAATGCAAGCGGAGAACCAATGATGATATCTATTGCAAATAATAACCCGCATTCATTTTTGTCTTATAGCAAATGTGCTTTCGTTTTCACCGGTATAGAAGCTAACTTAAAACGTAGCCATTCTAATTGCGCCATTATGAATGGCGGCGGACATAGTAGAAGCAGTTTCTTTTTAGTTGAGGCCAAAAAGTCATACTCTTTCGCTGGGCCGGGTACGCCTATGCATTGGTACGAATATAGGCCTGTTACACAGTAAATGTAATTAACTCACGTTCTTTTTACCTTTTTTACTAATGAGATTTGTTATGTCTTCAAAAGATAATTCGAAATTGAAATTGAAATTTGAAACAGGATTGACTTTACTTGAAGTCGCCCTCGGTCTTATCATTATGGCGATCGTGCTTGTAGGGATTACAGTATATCGAAGTAATGTTACTGAAGAATTAAAACTTCGCAATAACTCTAAGTACTTAAACGTCTTGGCTGATGGCTTTTCTGCCTATTTAGAATATGAAAGAAACAATATTCTTAGCGCAGCAACATCAGCTTCAACTTTTCCATTAGTAGTTGACGTCCCTATACAGTTATTAAAAGACAAGCTATTTCTCTCAGGAATAGTAAGTAATACATTCGGAAATGGACGCTCTGTCGAATTTAAAACTAGGGTTGATAGAGATGCTTCTTCTCCCGGTGGCTTTTCTGTACAAGGTATCATGCTTACTAAAGGTGGTGAACGATATTCTGTTAAAGAACTCGGAATGCTTTCCAGTATGGTTAAAGGTCTGCCAGGATATGTTGACAATCTTAATATTAACGTAATTTCTGGCGTGAATGGCTCATGGCAATATAACAGAAATTCATGGCCTGGTGTTTCCTTCGAAGACGGTCAGCTAATAAGTTTGTTTTCTGGCGATGACTCTGTTTCTAAGGGGATTGGATTTAATCAACGCTGGCAAGCGGTAGCGAGTAGTGGTGTTAACGACACAGACAAAACAATGATGATTATCGCTAATGCTGATTTTATAATTCCATGGTTCCTTAAAATTGGTAATGCTGTTGGCACACCAGTGGGAATATTCCCAGGTTCTTTTTGTTTGTCTATCAATGTTGGAAGTAATTCAAATATAGGAGAAACATGTATAAGTAATAATCTGTTCGATTATAAAGTGACAACCAAAGCATTGGTCCCTCCTGGTGAAAGCTACACTGTACGAGCCAACAAAGAGTTTGTATTCGTTGGTAGTCCAAGAGTAACGCAGGTTTTCGCCTTGAAATAGCGCATCTAATTAACGGGCATTAATTTTATTAATGCTTCATTTAATCTTGCGTGAAAGCATTTATAGACCCATCAAATAAAAAACTCATGCTCTCTGGATTTAGCATGCTAGGACTAGGCCCCATGACCTGATTTCCGCTTTTTGTATACTCCAATAGGAGTAATTTATTAATCAGCAACATGAGGGCATCCCTATGAAGAAGCATTTTCCGACTACAGATCATCAGTATTCTCCGTGAGGCTGAAGCCAAGCTTTCTGTTCGGGAACTCTGCCGCAAGCACGCTATTTACGACGACACTTTCTACACTTGCCGCAAGAATTTTGGTGGGATAGAAGTTCCCGCGGTAAAGCGGCTTAAGTTGCTTGATAAGGAGAACACCCTACTCAAGAAGTTACTTGCCGAAGCCACTCTGGATAACGAGTCTCTTCATGTGGTTATTGGACGAAAGTAATGACGGCTGGCCAGAATCGGGAAGCAGTCGTGGTGATGTTCGATGCGATCGGTCTGTCGCAACTTGGTACTTGCAGGATTACAAGTTTGTTTCCCTCGACCCGCCGTTATGATGTTCAGCGTCCATCTGCTGAAGGATATTTATCAGTGCCTATCACTGAGCTGGCGCTTGAACGCCTGCGGCTTGGTTATCAGCACATCCGTCAGGAGAGACTTCACGTCAATAATAAACGGTATACCGCATTTACCACCTAAATCGATTGGCCTTAAAACGCAGACGAGGCTGTAGAGGCCTGGCGACCTGACGGTTTCCGCTTCTGTGCTCGGATGCACCGAACCTGACTTGGTCGATGGATTTTGTTATGGACGCATTGGCCAAAGGTAGCAGGTTTAAGTGCCTGAACTGCATGGATGGTTTCACGAAGGAGTGTCTGACGATTACCGCCGCATCCGAGATTTCAGGCGTGCAGTTTACGTGTATTCTGGACCGTATCGCGTTGACTCGGGGGTATCTGGCGAGGATAAGAACCGATCAGGTACCGAAGTTCACCAGCTGTGTACTGGATCAA
The DNA here is from genome assembly GCF_057536195.1 of Enterobacter sp. C3_dUdeg. NCBI lineage: Bacteria > Pseudomonadati > Pseudomonadota > Gammaproteobacteria > Enterobacterales > Enterobacteriaceae > Enterobacter > Enterobacter sp. C3_dUdeg. Next base: position 72,368 of record NZ_BAAKFX010000016.1, on the reverse strand, counting down.
TATGGCTTTGAACATGGTGTGGAACTGCATCTTATCTAGGCGGGCAAGCCGGCACAGAACGGATTTACTTGGAAGATTCAGTGATTAGTGCCTCAACGAGCACTGGTTCAGCGATATTATTCATGTTAGCAATTCGATACTGTCGGCAGGATTATAACGAGTGCCGTCCACATTCTTTGATGATTTTCCAACAGATAACGGAGAGCGGTTATTCCGTTACCGAAGTATCTGACCCTCACAGTCTCCATAAGTGGTTACGGGCTATTAAACCCGATGACAGCGAACAGCACGCCCGGGGTTTACTGGAAGCCAAAAGCGAGATCCTTAAACTACGGCGCATCTGAAGAAGAACGGGATATCCTGAAAAAGGCCACGCGGTACTTTGGAAGGGAGCCTGACTGAAGTACCGCTTTATCAATGAACACCGCACTGTATGGGGTGTCATAACGATGTGTCGGGTACTGAATATCGCCCGTACCGGGTTCTACGCGTTGCTGCACAACCCGCTCCAGGCACGTGATCAAGATAACCAGCGTCTGCTGATGCTTATCCGTGACTCATATTCACTGAGCGGAGGTGTATACGGTTACCGCCGTGTTCATGGCGATCTGAACGAAATCGGTGAAACCTGCTGCAAAAACCGGGTAGGTCGTATTATGCAACTGAACCGGATTAAAGCCGTGCGCGGCGTTATGGCATCCCGCCGTATCGCAGGCTGACCTTCCGTTGTTGCCCCTAATCGCCTGCAGCGGCAGTTTACTGTTACCCGGGCCAATCAGGTCTGGTTCACCGATATTACTTATATCCGCACCAGGGAGGGCTGGCTGTATCTGGCGGTGGTTATCGATCTCGTCGCCCGTAACGAGATCGGCTGGTCGATGAAACCTACATTGTCGCGCGAGCTGGCACTCGACGCGCTGATGATAGCGCTCTGGCGACGTAAACCTGACGGCGAGGTTATCGTACACTCATACCAGTGCAGCCAGTACGACAGCGACGACTCGAAACGGTTCTGTCGGGCAAATAATTTGGCACCGAGCCTGAGCCGGCGTGGCAATTCCTGGGATAATGCGGTGGCCGAGTCGTTCTTCAGTTCACTGAAAAAAGAACGGGTCAGAAAGCGTATCTATAAAAACCGGGATCCTTCAAAGGTAAAAAAGGGTGGCACAGGATTCCGCCTAACGGTAAGCAATTGAATAATATATGTTAAATCCATGAATTTAACATAATCTTTGTTATGCGAACCAATATTATAGTAGCTAAATTGAGATGTCCGTCTCTGACCAAATAGACATGTCCGCGCTACAGTCTTACCACAGCGATCACTGCTTTCAAAGGATTGCTTCAATGATATGATAAATAGAGGAAAGCCTTGAGAAGTCTGGGTACATTTCGGATTCCACAGAACTCCAAACCGCTTAGCGGAGGGGATTCGTACAACATACCGCAGTCTGTCGGAATGAGCAGAAAAAGGGTCAAAGATGGCAATAATTGAACTGTATTCCACTAGGAAGAAGAATAATGGTGGGAACACTGATGTTTACCAGTATGATGAATTATCAGAAAAACTAAAAACACAGATACTGCAAATTCTATTCGACATCTTAGACAGGTACTCTGATAATCGCCGAAGTTATCATGATGATAATGAATATGATTTTTTGCGTAATGCTTTATGTAGAGAATATGGCCGATTCACGTTGAATAATGAAAATAATGCTCGTTCGGATCTTATCGGCTGGTTCCTCAATAAAGCAGATACTGATGAGCAACTTGACTTTGTTGAACTAAGCTTTAGATATTTAGAACTTGTTGTTCAAAAAGATTCATTCAATTATATCGATGATAGAGGAAACCGGTTATCTCCACGAAAAATTAAAGATGCTATCGAAGAGCTTAATCACAGAATTAAAGAGGATGCTACTGGTTATCAATATATCGAGTCCACTATCATTCGTGTAGATTCACAATATATTCATAGTGATGTTGTTAAGCTCGCCCTAACTTTGCTCAGAGAATCATATTCTTATGAAGGAGCGTCCGATGAGTTCCTTTCCGCTCACGAACACTACAGGCATGGAAGTTATAAAGAATGCCTTGTTGACTGTCTGAAGTCTTTTGAAAGTTTAATGAAAGCAATTCATATTAAAAGAAGCTGGCATTTTGATCCTAAAAAAGCCACCGCTAAAGATCTGATAAATGGCTGTCTCAAAAATGGATTGATTCCGCAATATCTACAAAACCAAATGAGTGCTATTAATAATATGCTTGATTCAGGCATTCCTACAATACGGAATAAGGAAGCTGGTCATGGGCAAGGAGCTGAGGTTAGTCAAGTAGAAGAACACCTCTGCAGCTATATGATTCATATCACTGCCAGTGATTTATTATTTTTGGCTGAATGCGAACGGAGCATGTAATTAATTTTGTACAATCGCGTTATGCTAAAGAGGTCGTTGCGTAAGATCTTTTCGCAGCGGCCCTTTCAATATATTTTCATTTGTAATGCGCTAATGATGAGACAATTCTAATGAACATTTACATGGTTGTAGCAGCAACTTGTACCGTCCGAACTTTGGCTATGATAATATTCCCGTCACTTAGATTCACCATCGAGTGATTCTGATAACAGCTCACGCAGAAAATCCTTCAGGATGTCATTGAACGTAACCTGCTCCTAGATCAAGCTGAGAAAATTCTAAATAAGAATTCAAATTAATTTATATTTGATTTCTACTTTAATTTATATAAAGTGGCACTAACTGTGCCACTCTTTTTATTACTCAGAAAAAGTCTCTGCTGAAGGTCTCGCTATGTCGCTCTTCTTTTTGGGTAACTGTGGGAATACAACCCTGCCTACAGTTTTAAATATTGATTGTCTGCATTTCTTTGCAAAAGATTTGTTTTTATTTTCTTTAAGATATTTAGCAATTAAAAACAGGTCTGGCGTAAATATTAGTGCTGTTGAGCTGGCTTGTGCTGAAGCGATACATTTATCGGTAAATGGTTCCTTTCTGCTTTCGATAGGTTCTAAACGATAAGGATTTCCAAACAATACTGATTTGGCTGGTACCATAACTTCATCGCGCTTAAGATCCTCATGTATATTAAGTGCTATTTGTCGAAGTTTATCTATGTTAATTGCTTTGTTATCTTTGCCTTCGGCCTCACCGATAAATCGTCCTTCTTCAGAAACGAAAACAGCATCAAATTCAGACTCGCCATTATCAAATTGTGAAACACTGAAACCCATTAGCATCAATGACTCAATAATAGCATGCTCAAGTGGCTTGCCTTTTTCAAACAGAAGATTTCTAAGGCGGGCAAGATCTTTTGTTTGGCTTAGTATCTGCTCCTTTTCTTTCTGGATGGCCTGTATCTTCTCTTCTACTTTCAAAAGACTCTCAAAGGCAGTAATTTCTTGTTTTAGCATGAACTTTTCAGACTCAACCCAATTTGGTGGAGGAGTTATATCCCCGCTTGAGTTGATCAATTTTGCCATTAATACCACTTCTCGTATCAGTTCTTTAGCAAACAACTCACCTTTACTTGTCCATTCATTTTCATCATTTATGAATTCATCCTGATAAAAATTCATGTCTGGTAATAATAGCAGCGCTCCATTGCTATTATCACTCCGAATTAACGAACCAACTTCTTTATCTCCGTTTTTTGTGAGTATCAATTTCGTTGTATTATTAGATTCAATAGTAACAGTATAGGTTGATTTAGCAGAAAACTGTTTCCAGTAAGATGATACTATCTGAGAACCATTATTTGAAAGTTTCATTTCCCTACCCTTTCCGCTTGTTAGCGCTAATTCACAGGGAACAAACTGATAGTTATCATAACTTGTTACTATTCTTGTCACCTTTTGATTTCTGCCAGTTCCAGATGTGCGTTTTTCTCCAGTAGCTATAGAAACAGGTGTTTTATCACATAAATAAACTATTACTAATTTCCCATGCTCTACGGCTGTTTTAATTTCTCTACGCCAGTGCTCAGACTGAGCTTTTAATTTAAAGGAGTCATTATCTGATAAACAGGGGTTTCCTTGGAATGTCGACTCCTTCCTATTGATATAACTATATATATCAGGTCTTATAAGAATAACATCCCAGTCTAAAAGAGAAATGTTGTTATCAAAAGAACTGTATTCTGCACTTTCGTCAGCCAGATCAAAACCTATCGTAAGAATTTTTTTTTGTGCCATATATGTTCTCTCACAAAATCGATTTTTAACAAAGTTGATTTTCTAGTCAGTTGCTATGCATAGCATGAAAGTATAAACGTGAGCAAAAAGTATAATACGGATTATTCTACTTATTAAAATGTATCTTTGAAAAAGTAGACTTTCTGCGATACGCTTTGACAGTATCATTACCCTTACTTTTCACGCTGCGCGCCGGTCCCTTTCCGGCCCGGACGGAGCCCAGAATGACACTCTTGCCAGACGATGACCCGGAGCTCATCCTGTCACCTGCGGTCATTCCCCCGGTCAGGGAATTCCTGCCGGCGCTGTCCGGTGATAATGCCCCAGTCAGCCCCGCCCGGGCCTACCTGCTTTCCCTGAACTCCCCCCGCAGCCGGCAGACCATGGCCTCCTTCCTCGGTATCGTTGCCGGGATGCTCGGCGCCGGTTCCCTGGACAGCTGCAGCTGGGGCAGCCTGCGGCGCCATCACGTGATGGCCGTGACCGAGCTTCTGCGTGACTCAGGCCGGGCCACGACCACCGTCAACACCTATCTTTCAGCGATCAAGGGCGTGGCGAAGGAAGCCTGGATGCTCAGGCTGATGGACGTGGAGAGCTTTCAGCACATCCGGGCGGTGCGTAACCTGCGCGGCAGCCGTCTTCCGCGCGGGCGGGCCCTGCCGGTGGAAGAAATCAGGAAACTGTTCGCAGTGTGTGACACCGACAGTAGTAGCCTGGGCACCCGGGATGCGGCGATGCTGGCGGTCATCCTCGGCTGCGGCCTGCGACGCTCGGAGGCCGTGGGGCTGGATTTGATTGACGTTGTCACAGATGAGCGGGCGCTCAAGGTGCTGGGTAAGGGAAACAAGGAGCGGCTGGCCTATATGCCGGCCGGGACATGGCAACGGCTGCAGGTGTGGATTGACCAAGTGCGGGGAGAATATCCGGGCCCCCTGTTCACCCGTATCCGCCGCTTCGACACCCTGACGAATGACCGGCTCACCGACCAGGCAGTGTACCATATTCTGCTGGTCCGGCAGAAACAGGCCGGGATAGCAAAGTGTGCGCCGCACGATTTACGTCGAACCTTTGCGACCGCAATGCTGGATAACGGCGAGGATCTGATTACGGTGAAGGATGCAATGGGCCATGCCAGCGTCACCACCACCCAGCAGTACGATCGCCGCGGTGAAAACCGTCTTAAATCGGCCCGTGACAAGTTTATCCTGTCCTGAACTCTGCTAATCGGCTCGCTACAGATAATAGCTTAACATTATGTGAAGTTGTTATCTTGGTGGCATGACAGCTTCTGACGCGATTTCTTACTCCTGATCGCCTGACGCGGGGTTAATGCCGGAACCGGATGACGGCACCTAATCGCAGAGAGCCGATGCTACCACTGAATAGCAATATGTTTCCCTGCCAGTCAGATTCTCTGACGGAATGACAGCGCCGGCGACAGTAATAACCCGAAACCCGGCGTAACGACCACGTTCATAACATAACAAATTTATAATCGTTATTGTTCAGAGCTCCATTATTTATGGAAGAGAATATTGCTACACGCACCACTTATCAATTAGCGTTAAATTCACATTCGTCCTAGAGGTAAAAATTGATATAGCAAAAAACAAAAAATTCAGGTATCGTTAAAATCAACCGGCCGCTTCGTTTTCCTTCCTAACCGGGGTGGTTTGGAGCCGCGTCGCGGCCGGGTTCCCTTCTCAATATTAGATGGCGCGTTTTTCCTAAATCCCTGAGTTACTTCACTTCACTTAAGTATACCTTGTTGTCGGTTTTATTATGAATGCAAATAAGTCTTATTTTATTTTTGCTCTCCGTTGACTCACCTTCCAGCAGTAAGCCAGTCACGCCAGCTTCATCAGGAAAAAGTATCGGTTCTGAGATATGCTCTTTTTTTATTCCGGCAGAAGACAGACACTGCTGTTCCATCTCTCTGAAATAGTCGTTCCAGCTTTGATCTGATGACGATATAGCATTGTATGAACAGAAAAAGGTAACGAGTAAAACCGCAGTTTTTCTTTTGTACATAATATCTCTCTGATACTAGATTATGAAATGTTAGCGGATAGGTCTGGAAAAATGGCTATGACCAGTAGTCTTTTGTCCTCTGCGCATGCGCATCTGGAAATCAATGAACTGACGGGCGATAAGCGATACGATTTCATACCACTCTGTGTCCCGGCGCTGCGTCATCGGATAAAGCAGGAAAGCCGTGGTCACGTTTTGCGGATCGCTCTTAATACGATATCCCGGGACGATGCTGAACAACGGCAAATCATAACCTGCATTCACACGCGCCCAGCAATCCTCCATGAAGCAGACAGCAAGCTCCTCCCGTGAGGAGGCAAGGGCAATGACATCAGGATCAAAAGGAATGTCGAACACCACCTCCCACCCGAGGCTGGCACCGTTGAGCACATGAAATAATCCATGGCGTTCAATAGCGCGGGTCAGTGCATTACGTGCTTGATGAAGCTGGATAAGGTAGTCCGCATATCCCTGCCGTCCAAGTTTACGGAGGTTTATCCAGGCAGCAAGAATTCCCTGTGCAGGACGCGAATTTTCAAGGGTGTATCGGTATGCACGGAAATGGCCATATTGAAAGTCATTGTCACTGTAACAGTAACTGCCATCACCAAGCTCATCCATAAAACGGCGATCCCTGGAAACAAAGAAACTGCTCGCATACGGGCAAAGCCCGTTCTTATGAAAATCAATTCCCATAGAATCAAAGGCGCTCAGGCCGCGCAGACGATAATGTACCTGGGCAATCCTATCCCTGATTTGCGGACAGGAAATCCGCGACACAGATTTTTCGTTAGCAACCTCATATAGGCTTAGATACAGCCAGCCTATAACACTGTCCAGATGTAAATAGGGACGCGTTTCCAGTCCCTTTTCTTTCGTGAATTCCTCCGCTATCTCAAGAACCTCACACGTATCTTCACAGCTGAAATTAATCGTTGTGCCCCCGCTGCAGATGATGGCAGCAACTCTGCGGCCTTGAGTATGCTGTTCCGTCAGTGTCTTACGTAACGCCTCTGCACACATTCGCCCTTCACGATTCGAAGCAATCCGTAAACAGTTAAGGGTGCCCACGCCAAGCAGACTTGCAGCGTGTTCAACACAATAATGGGCCCCGTCGCTGCATAAAATAACAATGTCACCCGGCACGCCCGCTGAGGGGGAGTCCGGAGCGATTCTGCTAAGCGCTGATTTTATTGCATATAAGATTGTTAATTTTCCACCGTTACAGGCGATACCCATTGCATGTTCCCAGCCCGCCCAGCGACCTATGCAGCGCGCCACACGCTGCTCTGTCAGCAATGCCTCTCCCCCGAAAGCATCCATCATGCTATTGATATTGTATGCGGTAGCCAGCCATGCTCCTGCTGTTGCAGCAATAGCAGGTTTCGGCACCATATTAAACAGAAAGTTATGTGATTCAGGACGTACTGCACCGCGGAAAAACCGGGCAACGTCATTAAGCAGCTCAGCTTCACTGACGGGCCCTTCATCCGTGGTATCTTCCAGTGCCTCAAAATACGAGAACGGCTGTGCCGGATACTTTGGGCCAGTAGCCTTCAGTGCATCGGGAGCATAGCTCAGCCCCTGCAGCATGGACTGACTGATACGTGCATCCTGCTGAACGTGGCGATGCAGGACCTGAACATAATCGATCAGTGCATGCATTTGATCAGATTCTGCGGATAGTGAGGTTTTCTCAATAAACTGTAAGTGGTTCATGATGCTTATTACGTATCCTTTTTATTTTTCATCAGCAATTTTATATCTCCAGACATGTCAAGACGATGTTTAATTCACTCCACAGGTTAACCTTCAGGCAAACAATAGAAGGATAAAAATTCATTAGCGGACTCGCTTTTCATTCCAACATATACAATGACAGGCCAAAATAAATCTTTTATGTTTCGGCACATCTTAAAAAACATATCTTCCCGGTCAGAGGGATATCTTTACTCTGGCAGTCATTCCTTTTACTAACTGAAAAATTAAAACCAGAAGTTACAATTGAAAAACAACCACCGGATATTATCAACACTATAAAGATCGCTTTCTTTTAAGCCTTTATCAGGAAAATTACTGTTGTGATATTTTAAAAACTGTACCCTCCCCCCATAACCCATGTTCCGGCTTTCAGAACTGCTCCGTTTTTTCGGCATCTGGATTTCTGAGGAATTCATAAGAGGTATCGAAAGACCAGTTTTTTAAAGGAGCCAGTCTCACTCCGGCCCCCCAGGTAAAAAGAGTTATCACTACCGGATGCTTTTGAATAATTTGCTCTATCATGAGAGATGCCGGCAAGGCCATAAATACTTGCCGTTTCATTGATGTACCAGGATGGCCCCACCATGGCTGATAAGTGCGAAATTCTGCCTTTTGAATTTCTTTTTTTCACATGCAAATACTGAGATGTACCTGATATCGATGTTATTAACAACAGTTTTTTCGTGGTATTTTCGATGTTATATTTCATGTTAAACTCGGGAGAGTTACCAGATATAACGCCAGTGTAGTAAAAGTTAGCATAGCCCAAGGAAAGGATGTTTTTAATTTCCGAAGCATTAACTGAGCATGACAAAATCAGGCACAATACCAAAAATGTACACTTTCTCATTTTGTTTAACCTTTCTTTTAGTAAAATCTCGAGTACATAATTGAAAACTCCGATGCGCACTAACTCCGCTAAGAATGTAATATGTCTTTTTTAAATGAGGGGTAAACATGACCGACGCCAGTATGTAAAGTTCATAGCTAAAAAGTCTTTATTTGTAAGTATATTTATACAAGGCACTACAGTTTTGCCGCACAGCATATTATCCATACTTGATTACTAAAGAGCATCTAACTCAAGTATAATTTTCCGATGAAAACTGGTTCATATCAATCTCAATCAGATTTAATGAGTCCTGTGTGAGAGTGGAGTGTTCCGTGTTCTGCGCATCTCCTCAACTGACAAAGGATTAAGGCGATTGCATGACAGCCCGGACGCAGCGGGACCATGTCATTTGAACAGCTCTACGGAGCGTCAATTGCCAGGCGGTACATTTCTTCCAGCGCAAGCGGACACCGAAGCGTCAGCGTCTGTTGATCGAAAGCCTCCGTTCCCAGCCTTACATACCAGAATTCATAGAGCATTCTGGATATCAACGTATTATGTCGGCGGCAGTACGCTCTGGCCTGTTCTGTAGCGGTAACGAGTTCGTTCAGCGTCATCTGATAATTCATCATAGATACCTCCAGTGGCACAGGGGAATCCTGAGCCTTGTTTATCCTAGGCTTCTGTCACGACGGCAGGCAGGCAACCAAAAAATATGAAATCACTCAGTACTGGCATAGCCGGCCCTGATACTATGGTATGTATCTTCAGATATATTAAAGTACCATGACGGTACAAAAAACTTGAGATAGTCCTAAAATGGGACTATCTTCATGACATGAAGATAATCGCTATCAAGACACTGAGGGATTTCTGGACGGCGAATCCCGATGCAGAGCAGCCGCTAAAAGCCTGGGTAGATGAGGCCAGTAAAGCTGAATGGAAAACCCCGGCAGAAATCAAAGAACAATACCGCAGTGCCAGTATTCTTAAAAACAGGCGAGTGGTTTTTAATATTAAGGGAAATGACTATCGGTTAATTGTTGCGATTGCATACCAGCGAGGATGGTTGTTTATAAAATTCATTGGTACGCATAAAGAATATGACAAAATAGATGCTGAAACTGTCAGCCTGGAGTAAAACCTATGCAGATTAAACCAATTAAAACTGAACAGGACTATGAAGCCGCGTTACGCGCTGTGGAGCCTATGTTTGATAACGAACCTCCTGCCGATACCCCGGAGGGAGACTTTTTTGAAATCATGTGCGTGCTGATTAATGAATACGAAAACAAACACTTTCCTATCGAAGCCCCGGACCCGATTGAAGCTATTAAGTTCAGGATGGAACAGCAGGGGCTGACGGTAAAAGATCTTGAGCCGGCAATCGGAAAATCTAACCGGGTCTATGAAGTGCTTAACCGCAAACGTAATTTGACGCTGCCCATGATCCGGAAATTACATTCAATGTTTGGCATTCCTTTAAAAAGCCTCGTTGGAGGATAAGCCGAGTTGAAATTTACATGCTTAATAACCGCAATGTATACAACCTGGGATAACGAATAATGAAACGGAAGTTCTGCTCACTGGTCCTGTTCGTTGTGGCGTTTTCGGCCAGTGCAGATATCAGCGGCAGGATTGTGCGCGTGCAGGACGGGGATACTGTTGAGATACTTGAGCCAGGAAACCGACTGACGTGTGTTCGCCTGGCTGGCATCGATGGCGCCGGAAAAGAGTCAGCCCTTTGGCCAGCGTTCCCGTCAGGAACTGTCATCGATGGTGGCTCAGCGGCCCGTAACCGTCACGGGAAGTTAAACGGATCGCTATGGACGCCTGCTGGGTACCCTATGGCTTGGTATGACGGATGTAAATGCCGAACAGGTACGTAAAGGTCTGGCCTGGGCATACCGTTACCACGGAAAACCCGTCCGGCCAGACTACGCTGTTCTGGAGGCCGAAGCCCGCCGTCAGTCAGCTGGACTCTGGTCAGAACCGGGTCAGACAGAGCACTGGCGCTGGCGTAGTCTGCATCAGGATTAGCAAAAAACGAATAAAAATTAAGGAGATTATTGTATGACTTTCAAATTAACCGAAAGCAAACTGGACATTCTTGTCAATACGTTAAACGCCATTATATGCGGTGAAGTAAATATTACGCGTGAGCAGCGCGAAAATATGGTCAGGACGGTCGCAACTCTGGGTGGGTTAACAGAACGACAGCGCCTCATCACAGCTGAAAAAGAAGCCAGAAAGCAGGTAAAAGAAGAAAAGGAAAAAAAACCACGTCTTCCGGATGAAGTTTTTCCGCGTTCCGGAAAACCTTGGACAGCGGAGGACCTGGACCTTATTCATTCGATTATTTCTGATATTCCGGATGACAGAATAGATGATCATATACTCTGGCTGTCGAAAAAACTGCAGCGCACCCCTTATGCCATCACCCTGAAAATTGTCAGTGAAGGCCGTATGAACGAGGAATGGGCTAAAGGATGGAAGCCTGCTGCAAAATCTATTCGTGAAGATTTTGCTCTGGTCAGGTCAAAGACTTCAGCAAACAATATTGATAATTAATTAAAGGTCGTAACTCAATCAAAATGAGTCGATAAATTGACTAATGTTTAGAACGTTAATATGAAATTTTATTAGGAAATTCCCTACTCTACTAAATATATTATTCATGCGGCCGATAATAAGAGTGTAAGAAAGGGGGCGGTGTGAACGATTTTCATAATTTAAGTATTTGTATTCAGAATAAGGATGTGGCAGGCGCAATGCGGGTTCTGCGTGATAAATCAGAATTTGCGGTGCGCAAGATTCTGGAGAAACTAAAGATCAGGGTCACAACGCAAACCGGCAGGGCATTCTGGCATTATGTTCAGGGCTGGCTATTAACTGCGTGTCGCAAGGGGAATATACAGCATGAATCATTCATTACCCGACGTTCTTCCCACTATCCGGAACGCCAGCCAGCTCAGTCCCGCTGCACTCGATATGGTCAAGCTCCTCGCACTTCTGGCCATGATTATCGACCACACCAATACGGTGTTTCTGTCGCCAGCCTTGCCGGTGATGTATGCGCTTGGCCGGATGGCCTTCCCCCTGTTCACGCTTATATGGGCGATGAACGTACAGCGCACCCCGGAACGACTGCAGAAGAGAGCCAATCGTCTGTGGATCTGGGCAGTCATAACGCAGCCGGTGTTCAGCCTGGCCTTCCAGAATCAACAGCCCTGGTGGGCCCTGAACATTCTGTTCGTGTTTGCAGGCGTCACGCAGCTGCTTGCCCTGCAGTACCGGCACGGCCGGAAAGGAATGCTTGCCGGGTATCTGCTCCTGGCCCTTATGATTTGGCCCCTGCAGCCGGCAAGTTACGGGCTGGCAGGAATAACGCTGGCTATCAGTATGGCAACGGTTTCTGGCAGCGATACACCCGGAGTGCAGCGGCTGGCAGCCATCACTGCCGTGCTGTCACTGATTTGTTTAAACGGGTTATCGCATCTCCTGGACATGCCCGCAGAAACATTATTACTGGCCACGCTGCCTACTCTGGCATTCCCCCTGGCAGTGGTTTCCTTCTGCAGGCAAATCTGTCCGGAGGGCCGCAGGCGTTTCATGCCGCGTAATTTCTTTTATTATGCTTACGCCGGTCACCTGGGGATTATTGGTTTGATGCAGTATACTTTCGCCTGATTAGGGAGGACGTGATGGCTATCAGTGAGAAAGAGCTGCTTGAGGCAGGTTTCAGCAAAAACGAAGTGGACAATTTACAGGGCCGGCTTGCAGCAGGCGGAAGCACCATGCAGCATCTTATCGATGCGCTCTCACGGCGCTTCCGGGTGTCGGTATGGATCACTGTCGCGCTGGTTCTGGTTATGCTGGTCGCCCTCATTGCCGGCAGCCGGACACACATTCTTTCCGGGGGAATGAGTTCCCTTGTAGTCCTGATCATTGCCTGGGGGACCTTCCCACCTGTACTGGGCTGGAAAGCATTCCGCCTGCAGAAGACTATTTCCCGGAAGGCTCAATAGTCAGTAGATCAAGCGCCACTTTGGCTTTAACCCCCCATCCCGCAATTTTAAGCGCCATTGCGGGACGTGGCGTGCCGGATACTTTCCTGAAGAAATCGGGCCTGGTCCAGTACCACAGCCGTTGTGCTTCGGGTTTCAGCCTCAGGCCATACGCGCCGTAGACTTCGCTGAAGAGTGTGACAGCCTTATACGTCCCCAGCCCCTGCTGCCGGCTGAAGCCCAGAAATTCAGCGATCTCCATCGAGCCGTCAGCGAATATTCCCTCCGTCTGCTTATCACCGAGGAGGTTGTGCGCGGCTTCCCGTGAAATCGTGTTAAAGCCATTTACGACAATCACCGCGCCGGCCACCACGCCCACCGGCGTCATTGAGGACATCATGACGATCCCACCAAAGATGGCCGCACCGGCCACCACGACGTCGACCGCTGAAATGATGTAGCCCACAATTTTGTTCTCGTCCCGGACAACCTTCACCTCAGCATAGAGTTTTGCATAGCCGGTTTTGAGCGATCGGGACTGCTCCAGCAGGCTGGTATTTTCAGCCCGTAAGGCCCGCAGACAGGCCATACAGTCATCATCCGTTTTCGCCCGGCGCGCGGCCTCAAACTGGGCCATGATGAATGCCCTGATCTCATCCACAAACTGAATCCGGATAAAACCATCCTGGAGATGCATAGCCGCCACCGTGTTGGCCGTATTCACCAGTTTCCGAGCCTCAAGGTTGATCATGGTTTCGGCCCAGGCACGGGGATTCTGGCCGGGTAAAAGCAACGTGTCCATTTTATAGCCTCGCTTATCTGTTTCTGAAAGCATATTCCCGAAACGTTTTTTGACAACAAAAAATGGGCACGCTGTCCTGCAGAACTCACTGATGCCGCATCGCGGCATGGAGGCGCCAGCTGAAGCCAGACAGGGAGAGGAAGTCGACGGGCGCCGTGACCGGCGTAAGCCGCTGCGGTTTGAAAGGTTCTGCCTGTCCCATCCCTTACCCTGCAAAGCCATACCCGCTAACCGCCACGCCTGGTAGTGATGTGCGCGGTCGGAGTGAGCCCGTCGAGGCCAGAGGCCGCTGACGGGCTGTATCTCCGCGTTAGCGCCGTGAGGCGCTTACGAGCGTGTACAGCGGGCTTGCCGCGACGCTAACTGCATCAGCTCTTACTTCTAGTTACAACATCCCTCTTAAAGCGAGGGTGTTCCGGCCCTACGGGCCGGGGCGGCATCGGTTTAGCAGGGGTCAGGTATGTATGCGGTGCCGGGTTGTGGCCAGAACGGCGCCCGGCGCCTGCGACGGGAGGAACTTTTGATTTCTTTCTGAGCGCGCGGCCGTGAGGCCGCTGCATGCGAAGGCATTTTACGTTATCCACAGAGTGGCCGAAGACAAAGATCCACTCTGGAATGTAATGAACAGAGAGATAAAAAAGGTGAAGTAAGACTGTTTTGCGGAATGTCTTTTATTCATTTCCGGGTTACTTCACTTATTCGTTTGCGGGTTTCTGTGAAAAAAAAGAGACTGTGGTCATTGCGGGCCATAACGACCGGCCGAACGTCATGGTGACCGGAAGAAGAAAGGAGTGAAGGATGAAAAATGAGCAGAATGGCCGAAAAAAACAAGCACGAAAAGCCCCGGTGAGGGGCCTGTAAACAAGAAGACTGTTGTGTCGTCTGTGACTACTCCGGTGGAGAAAGCGCCAGATCCAGCTGGTAAAGATGCTGGATGGCCAGCGCCTTCAGGCGCTCAGATGTGCACCAGTACGCTTCGTCAGGCGGCAGGGTGCGATAAATCCATTCAGACATTGCATGGAGTCGTTCATCTGCCGGCAGCTTAATCAGATTGTTGGCACGTTTACGCTCCGCGCCTTTTTTGCGGCGGTAAACGAGTGCCTCCTGACGCTTACGGCCAGACCAGCATTTCCGCGCAGAGTGGGCCTGAACATCATCATGTTCGCTCATCACCCCTTCCCGGATCAGCTGCTCACGCTCGGCGCTCTGACGGAGCTTCTTCTCCTGTTCTTTAAACAGCTTGTCCATATCGACGCCCAGCATCTGGAATCCCACAGGGGTGATATAGACATACATTGGCAGCCAGGTGCGGGATTCACGATCCCAGACGCGTTCTTCCGCGAGACCCAGAACGCCAAACCGTACCTGTTCCTCAATAAGCCGTGAAAGGCGTGACACCGTCACCTCCGTTTCAGGAATGACATTGCCTTTTGCGTCCTTTGCACTGAGTTCTTTTGCAAGACGGGAGATACACATGCCGACGGTATGCTTGCCGGCATCACAGAAGCTGATGAGCACTGGCCAGAGCGCATCGAGCAGGCGCTGACGTTCCGGACGGAAGCCATATTTACGTCCCGCCTTACGGCGGCCGGCGACATAGAGAGGGTGACGAGAAACATGCATGCGCAGGCTGACCTGCCCGGTTTCTTTATCTTTTTTCACCAGGCGATTGTAGGCATGACCGAGCTGTCCGGAGAGCTTTTTATAATGCTCCGGGCGATACCAGGCCGGGTTCTCACATTTGGCTTTTGTGGAATGCTCACCGCGTTTGCGGCGGGTCAGTTTTTTGACCGGTGCAATGAGGAAATTACCCTGAGTGCCGGCATCGACATCCTGCCAGAAACGGGTTAGCTCATCTTTCGGTAGATCTGACCAGTGAACAGAAATCTGATTGTCATTCACGGCGGCCTGTTCTTATGGCGGCCGGGTGTTGTTTTCTATGGTGCATGCGTTATAATCCTTCACAGGCAACGCGCCTGCTTTTGGACCCCCTGATACCTGTGTCTTCCGCCAAGATGATGACAGTTATCGGGGGGTTTGTGCATTCAGGCTCCGGGAAATCCCGTAACCTGCTCCTGAACGTTTTACTGGACACGTCCTGTCCTTGTTTGTTTCCGGAAGTCCGCATTTCTTCCGTAAAACCATCTTCTGCCACCCGCCTGCCTCACCACAAAGCAGTCAAACCGTCAGTTTGAGTTAGGTCACAAAAGTAATCTGAATCAACAATCTGTCCCACCACAAGACGATCGCTGACGATCCGAATACTACCTTCTCGTCAGTAATTTTTCCAGATGTTAGACCAGATAACCGTCCGTAGTTTGCATGCTAACTATCCTTAAGGGACTATAACCGGCAGCGCTCGCCGCAGTATCAGGCCGGCAGGCCTGATCGAGGAAGCGCAGGAGAACGGAACGGGAAGATGGCAATTACGCGCGGAACATGAAAAACAGTCTCTGGCGGGAGACGTTCTTCGGACTGAGGATCATTTCACTCTGGTGGCTTTCCGGATTGCTGCCTGGAGTCTTTCAGCGGTTACGGCTTCGGGGAAAACCGTGATGGTGTCGGGAGTCGCCCCGCTAACGGGCATGACGACGATCCCCGGCGTTCCGGTGAGCCCCAGTTCCTCTGCCAGGTTACTGTTTTTCTCAAGGGACGCGGTATGGTCGCCCGGCACAGAGGCGGCCAGCCCTGCCTTTGACGCTGCCGCGAGTATATCCTCCGCCGTCAGCTTGCCTTCATTATGGCCGGTGGCGTAGATGGCATTGTGATAGGTGACATAGGCCTGCGGCCCTTTCTTTTGCCAGACCGTCAGCCCCTGCTGCGCAGCCTGAAGTGAAGCTTCCCAGCGTCCACCAAATATTGGCCACTCCTTAAAGAGGTAGCGGACGTCCGGCTGCGCTTTCATGACCTTCTCCAGCTCCGGCGCGAAGCTGCTGCAGAACACGCACTGGTAATCAAAGAATTCAATCACAGCGACCTTTGCATTATCAGGCCCGTAAGCCGGGGTGTCCGGATCATGCAGAAGGTTCGCCTGATACTCCATCACGCTGAGTGCAAACATCTTCTGCTTACGTGTCTCCTGCTGTTCCTGCAGCTTACGACTGACCGTCACCAGTATCTCCGGGTGCGACACCAGGTAGTCAGCAGCGATTTCGCCGATACGTGCCTCCTGCTCCGGGCTGAATAAGGGCTGAGGGGCCGAAGCGTGTGCCATTGAAATAAAGCCAATGTATGTTGTAACTATTAATGCTGCTAATTTGTTTGCTTTCATAGCCTGATTCTCATGATTAAAAGGGGGATTAACGTTCTTTCTGAATGGTTCGGGTGAGGGTCTGTTCTTCACGCTCCGGCATGCGGCCGCGTTCAGTATTTTCTGCCGCCCTGAGCATGTCTCGTTCAGAGTTTGCCAGATCTGCAATCACACGCGATGCCCGCGACTGTTCACCAGCGGTCTTGTCAGCACCTTCCAGCTCGCTTCTGACGCCTGCAGCGGCTTTTATTTCCTGTCCATCGGTGTTTTCCTCACCTCTGACCCTGGCGATCACATCCGCATCCGGGTTGAGTGGTTCCGGTTTACGCGGGTTAATGTCTTCCGGTTTCAGTCTGATCAACTCTTCCTGTGGAACTTCCGCCAGCAACGACTCCGGCTGCCTGCTCCGTCCGGCTTCTTCATTGCGAACCTGGTCTGCCAGCATTTGCTCGCGCAGCTGCTGTACGTTCTGTTCGTCCGTCAGCGTGGAGACAATACCCGGCGACACATCCTGTTTTGTGTCGCCGCTTACCTTAAGCAGCCATGCTGAAGGCGGTTCATCACCGGTCAGCCAGACCACGCCGTCCTTTGGATGATTTCGTACTGCATCGAGTGCAGCCGTCAGGTCGCTGGCCACAATCGTGTTTCCGGACTGACTCCGCTGCAGCACGGCGCCACGGGCGCGCTCTGTCATGACCATTCGTGTCTCCCCCTGAGTCATCCGTCCTTCCGGGCTGGAAACCAGGGAAACCAGGGCCAGGCCCGCACTCCTGCCATTGTTGTCATACACCGGCAGCGCCAGCGCCGGTTCAGGAAAGCGCCGGGTGGCCGGGATGATTTTTGCCGTCAGTGACGCATCCTGCATGCCCTGATGGCGCACCCAGGCGCGACCGATGGCCGTTTTATTCACCGGCTGCCCCATTGCCCAGATGGCTTTCGCCTGTTTGCGCTGCGTTTCCGGTGCCAGCGCATCGTGCGCAGTTTTGATATCACGCTCCGGTGTTTTTACCGCCTTAACCCAGTCCGCTTTCCCGTCGGTGTATATCTGGACGTGCTCTTTCACGCGTGAGGCTGAAATGTAGAAGGCACGACGGGAAGCCAGTGCCTTACGTCCGTCTTTCGTGCCCTCAAGCGCAATGACATAATCACTGCTGGCCCCCTGTGCGCCGTAGCCGGTGACGGCCCAGCCGTAGTCGATATGCTGCTGCGCCCGGACCTTCTCCGGATTGATGGTGACGCGACCGTTCTCCCCTTTCAGACGGATATTCCCCTCCTCGCTGACCGACTCCACCGTATAGCGCTGGTTGGCCATCTGCCCCTGTTCGCGATCGGTCGCCGTGAACTTAAGCAGATCGCCGGAACGGACTTCCATCTCGCTGCGGCGAAACAGCTGCACGTCACCGGTGATCAGCTCCTTCGGTGAAATCAGAGCAATCTTCCCTTCCTCATCACGTACCGTCACCGTTCTGCCGTTACGGTCAACAGCCACCACATCCTGGTAGCGGTCACCGCGTTTAACCACCATCCCTGCTTCCCAGGCCTCTGTTTTGTTGAACTCATGGCGCGTATGGGTGATTTTATCGAGCACAGGCACCTTAATGGCCTTCTCCCCCAGTTCTCCCCGCGCTGCAAGCGCGGCATGAATGCCGGCATTTATCGCTTTACGGTCGGCGTTCAGCTGCGCAATGATGAGCGTACGGGACCGCGCCTCCGGCGTCCGGTCCTTCCAGTCCGCCACGATGTCGTTAACAGGCGTCTCCGTTTCCTGAATCGCACTTTCCGGGAGCGCGGCTGAAGCGCTACGCGCCACACGGTCAGCCGGCTGGGTTTCAATGCGCTGCAGGGCCGCATCGATCCGGTTATCGATGATGTCGTGAACGGCGCCGCGCAACTGCATGTCTTTCTGACGGACGATTTCCTTCATGATGGCCACATCCATCGGGCTTCGCTCCTGCATCAGCTTAAACGGCGCGCCCACGTCGACCGCTTCAAACTGGTCGATATCCCCCATCGAGACTGCACGTCCGCCACCGCTGGCAATGGCCTGGAACAATGCCGCCGTATCCTGGTTGCCTGCCATTGATGATTCATCGATAAGAAACACCTGTCCTTTATAGTCAGGTTTCCCGCCTGCGGCCGTCGCCTGGTCATGCTCAACGACAAAGGATTTGATGGTCTGCGCCCGTACACCGACGTCGCTCATTTCTTTCACCGCCTGGTGCGTAGGAGCAAGCCCCGTCATCACCGGACGAACGTCCGCCGGCAGGGTCTCCAGTGCAGATATCACCGCCTTCAGCTGGGTGGTTTTCCCCACGCCGGCATAGCCCTGAATCCCGATAAACTGATCGGTGGTACCCAGCACCAGGGTGGTCGCCTTTTTCTGGCCATCGGTGAGTCCGTTCAGCACGGCCTCCGGTACCTGTTCCAGCAACGGCTGCTGCGTACCTTTCCCTTCCTCCACCACGCGCAGAATGGCTTTCTCCATCTCCCAGGTGGACCGGGACACCAGTACCGGCTCTCCCCCTGCGGATACGGACAACAGCTCGCCATTTTTAATCATCGCGCCAATTTCATTCCCGATGGCTTCGAGGTCGGGATGATATTTCTGCGCTTCCGTCGCCAGCTTAAGCTCGCTGATCACCACGGTGCGCTGGTCGTTAATGGCACGCCACACGGCCAGACCCGCGTCCGTCCGGACGCTGTGATGCAGTGAATCAACCGCCTGACTGACGTCCTGGTGACCGCTCAGGTTTCTGACCAGCTGCACGGGAGAGGCATTGGTCTTCATGCGCTGCAGCCGGGCTTCAGCCCGGTCCTGCACTTCGGCGGTGAACACTTCCGCCCGGTGGCCACTCTGTGCCAGCGAGTTCATGGTCTGGGTCGATATGTCGCGGCTGTTGAGCGCGGCCAGCACCACGCCGGTGTCGTTATCCCGTCCGCCCGGCGCGGTCACGTAAGCATGTGACAGATAGAGCGGCTGGTCTTTTGGCAGCGTCAGTGTGTCTTCCCCCCGTTTAACCTCAATCCCCTTTTCACTTATCCCGGTCACCTCAAGACGATCTTTGGCCTTCAGGCTGTGCTCGCGGTCGCCCGCCACGGACAGCAGTTTTTCGCCGGTGGCCACGCTGAGGGTTTCACGGCTGAAGAGACGCCAGTCAGCGCTGATATCCCCGATTTTCATCCGGGTCAGCACGCCGTCACCGTCGATTAGCGAGAGGACTCGCGTGTCCTCATGCACCCGGTCAATCACATAGGACTTACGCTCTTTTGCGTCCGTGCGATCTTCAAACACCATGCCGGGACGGTACGAACCTGGCATGCGGCGCGTTTTGCTGTCGAGCCACACCGGCTGCCGGGCCTCTATCTCCACGCCGTCACGCCCCAGCTGCCCTGCGTTCTGCAGCGCCTCACGTACCAGGCCCGTCAGCTGCGCCTGTTCACGTTTGCCGACCACGACGGCGGTGACGTTATCAGTTCCACCGCTCAGCTCTGCAAACCGGTTGGCCAGCGCCTCGTAACGGTCGCGTTTGTTCGGAATACTGACCACTTCGGCCTCCAGCCCGGGCGCAGGCTCCGTGCGGCGGGAGCGGGCAACCCCCGCGGACTCCAGCACGGACATGGCGTTACCGTTCGCCTGCCGTCCGGCACTGTCGAGAAAGACCAGCTGTGCGTCCTGCGCGCGCGCTTCGCCCAGCAGAACCAGCGTCTCCTTTAGCCCCAGACGCTCTGCCCCTTCTATAATCAGCGTGCTCTGGGGTTTAAGGTGGAAATCACCGCTCAGAACATGCTGCCGGCTGATAATCCGTTCACGCAAATCGTCGGATTTTGCCAGCGAAATGGCGCGCTCGGCAGAGCTGGCCAGCACCTGCACATCACGACCATTCGCGCCGGCAATACCGGCCAGCTGCGCGGTCAGGTCACGGATGCTCGCCACGCCTGACGGGGCATTCATCAGCACCAGGGCGTCCTTCTCCACAACTTCAAGCGCCGCCGGCGCGTACTGCGCCGGGCGGGTGAAACTGACGACTTTTGTGGATTTGAGATGCTCCTGACTCAGCGCCTGGATCGAGAGTTCATCCAGCAGGTGAATACGGGAGGTGAAAACCCCTTTCTCACTGTCCAGCGGCACAATCATGCCGTCCTTCAGCGCTGCATCAATGGCCACACGAATATCCTTAATCTCCGGCAGCCGTTCACTCAGCTCAGCGGTGGTCATCATCAGCTCGCCAAAGGTGAAGCGCGTTTTACTGTCGCTGAGCTGCGAGATGGCCAGCCGGACAGCCTCAGTCAGTTCCGGGCGGGGTATTTCAGTGTCCAGCTGCGCGGCAGGTAAGCTCCTGGTCGCCGGCGTCTTTTCGGGACCGGTCTGTGCCGGCTGACTCAGCGTGTCAGTCTGTTGTGGTACTGGCTGACGGGAGAGGCTCTCCCGTTCTGCGGGTTGAGCTGGTGTATCGACGCTCTTTTCTGCCCTGGACGACGTCTGCAAAGAAGCCTGTTCAGGCACGGCGGGAACCGCTTTAGCCTGGTGATCTCGCTCCGGCTGAGGTGCGGTCTCACGAAGACCTGCATCACGCGGCACCACGCTTTCCTGATACGCCTTCAGGTCAAATCCTTTCTCCTTCATCTGGCCCAGCCAGCGTTCCATCAGGCGCATCCTCGAAGGGTCAACTTTCGCCCTGCGGGTGTCTTTGGCGGCCACATCCCGGCTGCGCAGCGTAGCTTCAGCCCCCACGGCCCCCTGAATTTCCCGGCCCCGTGATGAATATTCGTCCCTGACTTCTTCCGGAACGCCCTTGATCTCCCACATCCCATGCTTGCCTACTTCTTCCACTTCATGGCCGAGCGCTTCAACCCGCTCGCGCAGCGCGCTGCGATAGATTTTCCCGAGGGTGACCTGGTGCTTCATGACGGTTTCGATAAAGCCGGCGTTATGGATATAGTCCGTGGCCAGAGCTTTCCATTTGCCCGCATACTCCGTCATGTTGGCAATCAGGAGATGGGTGTGCAGCTGCGGATCAAGATTGCGCGAGGTATCATGCGTATAGGCGGCCGCCACCATCTTGCCGGTGTGTACGATGGACGTAACGCCGTCTTTCGTGTCGCGGGCCGAGATGAGCTTCTCCACATAGCCGGCCGCCACGCGGACGGCATGGTTATGTGCTTCCACCATTTCTTTATCGTTGCCGATGAGTGCCAGAATGGACACACTTTTGGGGGCGGAAAAAGTCAGGTCATGGCCGGGGCGGTGGACGTGCTGTCCGTTAACCTCCTTGCCAAGCCGTGAGCCGTCCGGCAGGCGGCCCTCGAGCACGGCCGTCAGATCATCGCCACGAACATTGCCCTCAAGACCCAGCTCTTTTGCACCTTCCCCCATCCAGAGGCTCTGCAGGCTCCCCAGAAAATAGTAGTTATCGGAATTGCTGTAGTAGCCTGCAGCCTCACCGGCTGACGCTACTGGGGCGACAGACATCATAGGTCATGCTCTCTCTCGTAATAGTGATGGTCGTTTTCGTCGTAACCCGGGTCGTCCGCGTGACGGTGAAGTAAAATGTTCTCTTCTTCCTGCGCCAGCTGACGGTGGGTGCTGTGGGCTTCATCCTGGGTCTGCGGTGTCACTGACTTCCCTGCCGTCGTCAGACTCAGGCCGCCGTCAGGCAGTGCCGTCACCTTCATATCCAGGTTCATTGATTCGCCCGCATTCTCGCTGGCCTGATCTTCGCCTCCGCCTGAGGTGGCTCCGGTATTGAGCCGCCGTTTCAGCATCCCCAGTGCGCCGACTGCAGCTGGCTCGGAGGGAGCATCCAGCTGGGTTCTGCTGCGGATTTTTTGCAGTGCTGCAGGTATTTCCGGTTTGAGGGGCGCAGTCTCTTTTTGACGAGTTACTGAAGGAGGAGAAGACCGAAGTGAAACGACGTTGTCTTTTTTGTCTTCGGTGACAGTGTCTGTCACCGTGCTGTGATTTTCAGTTACGACTTGCGTAACCACAGGCGCTGTTCGCGATGTGACGGGCTCCCTGGCTGGTACTGGCTTCCGTTCAGGTGCAGCGCTGCGCGAAGGTTTATTTTCTTCCGCCGGAGTACGCGCCACTTTTTCGACGGCCGATGTTGCCGGCGAGCCGGATGCCCCTGCAGACGAAACCGGAGCAGGACCGTCATCTGCAGAGGATGTCTCGCTCCCCTTCTCCAGCACTTCATCACCGGTTGGGAACGTCAGACCTGCAGCTGCAGCTGCGCGCTCGTTCTCCTGAATAACCCTCTCCAGCTCCGGACTCAGTGAATCTCGGATATTGCGCTCGAGAAGGCCTGCCTGCCGCTTCTTCGGCGCGCGATATTTCAGCTTAAGACGGACGACCGGATACTCACCCGGGAGGCGCACATAAAAGTTGAGATTCGGCAGACGCATGATCTGCTCGTAGTCGACAATCGGGTTATTGACCTCGTCCTTACCGAGGGACACACCGTCACGCACCTGGTCCAGACCGTAGCTGTTCTGCTCGCGGATTTTGCGCTTACGCTGGTTGCCCAGCTCCTCTTCCACCACTTTGGCCATCTCCGCACTAGGTGATCGACCGTACATACGGGTGTTCATCAGGTCGAAGATACTTTTGGCCAGCTCGCGGCCGTAGACGTGAACCAGCTGGGCCATGTTTTGCATCCCCAGCACAAAACAGCCACCAAACTTACGCGCCTCGGCAAGCGTCTCGGCCAGCTCGGGGATACGCTGCAGGCTGGGGGCTTCATCGATAATGAACCATACGCGGCGGTCGCTGTTCTCCCCCATGCTCTGCAGCATCAGCGTGGCCAGAGATACCCACAGCGAGATCAGCGGGCGTACACTCTTGCGGTGACGAGCCTGTGTTGAAATAAACAACCAGCTGCTGTCATAGCGTTCCTGCGTCATCCACTCCCGGATGGTGAACGGCGGCTTCGTTCCGTCATCCAGCCCCTGCAGGTAGCGAAGGGCTTTGGCGTAGTTGGTTACCACAGAGCGAATGGAAATGGCCGTTTTCTCGATCTTCTCCTCAACCAGGTTGGCTGAGGGCGTGTTGGCCAGATAGTCACGCAGATTTTTCATGCTGAGGGACAGCAGGGTTTTGAGGAACTTCTCAATGCTGCGTTCCGGGTCCGTCGACATACGAATTGCAAGGTCGGCATAAATAGTTCGCGAGCTGGATACCCAGAACGGATCGGACTCCCCTTCAACCGGGATGAGGCTAGCAGCCAGGTTGTCGTAATCGACCGCGTCGACACACTCACCCCACATCTGCCAGTTGGCACAGCGCTCGTCGTGGGCGTTAAGGATGATATCGGTAGACGGGTTATAGTGGGTTTCGGTGAAGGTACAGCCGGAGTCGTAGATGATGGCCCGGTCACCACGTTTGCGGATGTAGTCGAGTAACCAGCGTATTAGCGTCGACTTCCCCACCCCGATAGTGCCATGCATCAGGAAATTCAGTACCTCCGCCATCCTGACCATATGCAGATCACCCACGCGAAGGTCAGAGAACTCACCGTTTTTACGCAGCAGCTTATTCACTTCAGCAGGCTTGTCAGTCAGCTGCATCCCGGAAATGTATTCGTCTTCACTTTCCTTTCGACCGATATTGGCGATAAACCATGTCACGGCGATAAACACCACCATACTGAACAACCCGCTGGCGCCGGCCGCCCACTGCAGCTCAGTCAGGCACTGGTTGCCCATCTCCTGCATGTACAGGTCGGTATAGATCTGCGGCAGGGTCATTTTGAGCACCATCATCGTCGCGGTTGGCGCATACCAGTAGTGGACGTCGTAAATTTTTGGCGTCCCCGTTGCCGGCATCAGATCGATAAAACTGCTGTTGATGCTGGCAAACCACCACAGGGAGCCGTTATCAAGGGCTTCCTGTGGAATTCGCCAGAGAAAAATGGCGGTAGTCAGCACGGCGAACAGGATGAAGATCCAGAATCCTATCCAGTTGTTCACCTGAATGAACATGCGCCAGCGGTAGGCGGTCATCTGCCCGCCCTGGGTGAGGTTTTTTCCTGCGAAGCTCATAGAGTGTTGTCCGGCCGTTATCGCATCACCTGCGCGGTGATGTGTGTTATCAGAGAAGAAACGTTGAAAAGGTTGCTGTAAAACGTGGTATCGCGAGGGTAAAGCGCCGGTTTATTGCATCAGGCTCAGCTCATATCTGGCCTGCTGGCACCCGTCCTCCCAGTCCTGTTCATTAATGTATGCAGCCACAGAACGGACTGAAGTGGCCACATCCCTATAAGCCGCTGAGTGCCACTCCCGGGGTTCCAGACCATAAAGAGTGAATTCATAGCCAGCCCAGCAAGCAATGATGGTCATTCCCTGCCCCTCAGGAAGTGAACCAAATACATTAATCCAGGCCTTCGCTACCATCAGCTCGCTTTCAAGATGGATAAGCGACCAGAATTCAGCTGAGTAATCTGCACGTTCATATATCTGATGCATCATGATGGACGAACTCCTTTGAAATTAAGGACGCAACGCTCGCCGCAGACAGGGCTGCGCCAGGCGCAGTCATGCGAGGAAGCGTAATTACTGGTAACTGACAGAAAGCACTGACGCACCCTGCCCGGAATGAACACGGTTAAAAATCAGCTGTGAGGGAGAACGGCTGCGACGATCGCCGCAGCCGCGGGTATTACATGATGCCGGCGATGGACTTGGCCAGCTGCGCTTCCAGGACAGGTTTTGCCTCTTCAAACTTGAGGTTCACCTTGTTGGCGTTGGATACCACACGAGTCTGGTATTTAGCACGGTTGCCCTGCTCCGTGCTGGTCTGCAGCTTAATACCTGACGTGCCCTGTTTCAGGGCGGCAATATTGTCGGTAGTGACGGCAGCTTTGCTGCGCTCGGAGATTTGCAGATCGGTCACCATCGTGTAGTTAACGTCTTCGACCATTGCATCAGCAGCCATACCAATCAGCCCGGTGGCCAGCCCTACACCCAGCGTTGCGCCAGCAGACGACGAGTTATACGCCGTAATACCCGCGCCCAGTGCCGCACCCATTGCCGCACCTTCATACCCGGTCTTAAGGAAGCCCTGGGCATCACGTAGATCCATTTTCTCGGCTTTCAGCACGTTTGCCTGAATCCAGTAGTAGGCCGTGTCCGGAGAGCTGGAGACGCGGTAACCTTTCGCGGCCAGTTCATTTGTAATCTGTGCCTGCAGACCAGACATATCCTTGTCAGAGGTATTACGGATCTGCAAATAAACAGTCTTCTCTGATGATGGCTCCAGCCAGATGGTTTCACTCATCTGGGTTTTGACATCGAGGTTACGTTTCTTCACCGCTGTGGACATGGCACCACAACCAGACAGAGCGAGAGTAGACGCGATCAGACCAACAACGGCTAATTGTTTTAATTTCATGAATTCATCCTGTGCATAGAAAAACGTCCCCGTTAGCGAGATATAGCTAACAGAGACGTTATCGGCTGATTTGAAAGGGAATTTAGGTTAAATAGATGGCTTACTTAGATTACTACAAAAATTAAGGGGGCCAATGCCCCCTTACTCTCAGTATCCCCGGTTAGGGTCATACGTATTTGAAGGTTCGTTGAAGTTTGTTCCCCAACTGTTTCCGTGTATATCCAGGCCAGAGATGCCACCAACCATTGGCATTCCTGATGCAGGGTTCACCGTTATTCCATTACTGAACGAATCGTTGAAGGAAGTATTTAAAGGAACAGGGGTTATACCGGCATCCTGGATACTCATTTGGCTGCCTGAAAAGCTGATAATTTTGTTGTCACTAGCGCTAAGGCGTTGAGCCTCATTATCTGGTAACACATGAGCTATCCCGTTCCGGATAACGTATATCCGCCCATTATCTTCATCCTTAAGAAGGGTATTATCCTTGTAAGTAATAGGCCGCAATACTGCTCCCACTAGGATAAAAGCTATTAACGAGTGAACAGCTATGCCTGCTATTAAAGCACTTTCTGTATCATTGCCTACATACACCATCAGGAAGGTTAGCAAGACTGCAAGCACCCCGTTACTCAGGAAAGTTGCTTTTAAACCCATCCCTCTTTGGCTGCTTCGTAACTTCCAAAAACAGAGCAGATAGATAGCGCTGGGGATAATTGATAAGAGCATGCTCTTAGCCATAAATGGCACGTCAAAAAGTACCTGCATGCTTAAAGAATAAGCTGCATAAATGCCGATTGGAATGAAACAACAATAAGCACTTACTTTTTTGTTCATTTTACCCTCCAGTTTTCTTCCTTAATTCTGCCACTCTCTGTTGCAGTTCATCTGGTTGGAGATCATTAAACGGATTGAGTTTACTTGATTGATCCAGTTCAGCTTCAGCACGACCAAGCTTGAATCGCCCTTGACCGATTAAGTTTTCTCCTTTCAGGATATCACTGGATGCCTGAACAGTGGATTGTTTTTTATCAATTTCTCCAGCAGATTCGTTGATTTTATGCTCATTTTCAGATCTTTGTTCCGCCACTCTACGCTGTAATTCATTCTGGGGACCAAAACCCTGCGTAGAATGTTCATGCAACTTAGCCTGATTTTCTTTGTAGGACTCCTGCATAGCATCACCACGTACTTTTTCGCCGCCAACATTAATTCCTGAACGGCTATGAGTAACTTCACTCTCCTGGCCATACGTGTTTCCTTTCTCCCTAATGGCTCCTGAATGATTGAACTCCGGGTGCGATTCTGCAATGTGACCGGCCCTTTCATCTGTAGTGGTGCGTCCACCGGAAACAACCATGCCTGCCGACGAGGTGATATTACCCGAGCTGCTTCTCTGTCCGGCTGCTTGTCCCTGATGAACAGTTGAATGCTCAATACCCGGCGAAACAGAATCGTCTGTTCTGGCAGAATAATTCCCACCCTGCTGGCCTCCATATTCAGCGACCTGAGTCGTTCCGTAAGGCTGGGTACTGCTAACACCTCCCGAGCTACGAGTACCGCCATCCTGAGAGCTGTAACTGACTCCAGCATCATGACCAGATGAACCTGATACCTGCTGACTGCCACGCGCTGGCTGAACAATATGCTCACCACTGAATGCTGCATGCTCCTGGCCGCTGGTGAGATCTGAACGACCCTGCTGATAATCCCCCATAATTTCAGGTTTGAGACGTTCATTTACGAATTCCATCGCTGCTTCTCGCGCCGACGGCGCACTTGTCAGCATGGACTGAGCCTTATCACCGTATTTATTCGCCGCCCAGTCCACAAACTCCTGCGTATAGTTCGTATCGAGGCTTGCGCTCTGATTCTGCGCAACGGTGGCCATACGACTGAATTCATTACTCTGCGTCGAACTGGTGGTGTACTGATGGTACTGGCTTTCAGCATCATTAAGCGTTGCTGCCAGCTGCTGAACATTACTGCTTGCAGCATTTTCGGAATGATTCGCACCATCGGTGATACGGCTGCTTTTAACCATATCCATACCCTGGCGGAAGTCATTAACTGCCTGGCTGTTCTGATCATGCCGCATATCCTGCGAATGGGAATCTGAATTCTGGATTCCTCTTGAGCTGCCCGTCGAATGCCGCAAATCGCCTGAAATACTTCCTTCAGCACCTAACTTAACAACGCCCAGATTAAGCCCCCCTCCGGCCGTTCCTTTAATGCCTGCAGATATAGACCCCTGATTACTAATATCCATCAGTTTGTTATAGGCTTCCTGCGTCGAGATGTTGTTTGCTTTCGCATAACTTTCAGCGGCAGACAACATCATGCCAGCACCGCGTGTTGCATTAGTGGCCTGGCTGTTTTCACTGCCTTTGATCAGGCTGTCGCTGGTACCGGTCTGATTAGAAAGCTGAGAGAGCTGCGACCAGCCACTGGTAACGCTGTGGTTGTAGCCATCGAGTGCAGTCTGCGCCTGTACCTGCGACTGACGGGCGGACTCCTGGAATCCACTGCTTGCCAGCTGGCTGAGCTTCATGTTCACCGGCAGGTTCGACATTGCACCCGAGCCGTCGATAACCGTATGGCCACCGGCCGTCTGAGTCTGCGTGGAGCCGTTATCTGCCTGCCACGTTTGCTGACCCTGACGCTGCATCAGGTTGGTATCCATCTTGTTCTGGCTGACATTGTCCATCGACATGTTGTTAAACGACCAGTTTCCGTCCGCTGTGGTCGCTGCCACACCAGCTGACGTGAAGGCGCCCGAGCTGAGTACACTCCCTGCCACCTGAGAGCCCATCGCCGCTGCACCTTTGGTCAGATAGAACGACAGCACCGGAATGGAAAGGGACAGATACCCTGCCAGATTCGCCACGTCCGAATGCTGCAGCGCAACCACATCCTTATTGGCCAGCACCAGGGGCGTGCCCCCGGACTGGCTCTGCAGCCAGTAGTTGGCGGCATAGTTAAGAATGGCGAACATAACCGGCCACATCTGGAAGTAGATAAACCCGGAAATGTATATTTTCAGGGTGTTCAGACCAAACATAGTGTGATTGGATGCGGCCAGCGCAATCATCAGCGGGAACAGGCACACAAGGATAAGCATCAGCAGGGACTGTGCGAACGGCAGCGTGCGGGTCGCCAGCTCGTTACCTGCGGCCCAGGCGAGACGCTGTTTGGTTGCAGCGTTCTCGGTGGCCAGATTAAGCAGATTAGCCGTATCGGATGAGCGAGCCGCAAAACCTTTAATACCCTGCCTAACTGCACTGTTCGTGATGTTGTTCTTCATGATCTGCGCAGCAGTCATACCACCGGCATAGAAGAACCCATAACTGTCCCCCATTGAGTTGGCCAGAAGCGACGCGCCATTCAGCTTGTTGCCGAAAACCTTTCTGGTCAGCCAGGTGAACGTCGCACTGCCCGGGTTAACGTCAGTATTGGCCAGCTTCTGGATCTCCGTTGCGGCCTGCTGGCAGGTCAGGAACTGGCGCGAGGTGGAGGTCATCTTAAAAATGCCCCGCAGCGGGCTTGGGTTACTGGTTATCAGCGTCAGCGGGTCAGTGGAATTGAGCAGCTGATTGATGGTGTATTTACCGTTAAGTAGAATATCGCCAATCACACAGTTTTCCACGTAATCCGGCAGCATCTGCGCCAGCTCCGGGTTTTGCGTGGAAAAGTCACTCGTCTCCGCCACAATCTGCGAGCCAAAAAGCATCCCGGTTTTGCTGTAGGTCACTGAGTCGGGTCTGGCCATCAGCATGTCGTAAACCGACGCCATCTTGTACCCGATACTGGTAGTAAGAGACGCTATAGCCGCCAGGCCAACCGGTACGTTATCTGTGACCCAGACCGCCCCCGGATCAGAGAGGTCAATGACCTGCACTGAGCGTTTCGGTACCAGCAGGATGGATGTCAGGATCATGAAGACCGCCAGCCACTGGACGAAAACCATCGGGTTACGTTGTTTGATGAAGGTAAGCAGTACGGCCAGCACCCCAAAGGTGCTGGCAATACGCAGTAAAGTGTGGAAAGTATTCTGACCGACAAGGGTGACTACGGCGTCCAGCGCCGTTTTCCACATTCCCCCGCCATAAATGGTGTATATCTCAAGCATCAGCGATCACCCCAGTGATAGTTGCTTTGATAGGAGCCTGAAACAATGGTGGACACCTGCTGCTGCAGGTACTGCATGTTGCGGTCGATACCGTCCAGCGCGTTCTGGTCAGCCGCAGACTGCAGCTTCATGTCGGCCAGCAGTCCCTGCGCATGAATAATGTTGTCGCGTAGTTTTGCGGCAGCTTCTTCAGGGAAGTTCTTGCCAGCCAGAGACAGGCTTGCCTGTTTCACCAGCTCCTGGAGGTACTGAATCATCAGGTCCTGGGCAATGAAGTCGGAGACCTGCAGAAGGTACGTGGCGCTCATCCCCATACTCTGGGCGTTAGTCAGGTACTTCAGCACCGGTACAGAGGTGGTGTTCACAAAGCCTTTTTCCTGATCGGTCAGCGCAGTATCGTCGACCAGCTTGTTCTGCATTGAGAGCATCAGGTTTTTAACCAGCGTAACCAGAGCGTTGGACTCGGAAATCGTCAGATTGGTGACAACAGGCCCCAGACACAGTGTGGATTCGTCACATCCGTATACCTTCGCCGTTCCCCCGCGCATCAGGACTTTAATCAGGTCGCGGTTATCAACCAGTGGCGTCAGAATTGTCACATCGCCATTCTTGTTGAAAATGATGGAGCCGACGGTACTCATGACCAGCTCCTTCAGCGCGCGGTCGTTGCCGAGAAGGCCATTCTTACTGAGGGTGTCCCAGATAAGGTTTTTGTTCTTCAGCACCTGATCCTTCTCAGCATCACCGGCTTTAGCCGTGACTTTGTCGCCCTGTCCTCCGACGGTACAACCCTGACGGGAAGCCGCCCAGTCGGAGAACATGTTGGTTTCGCCGGCAATGTCCTGGCAGATTTTCTGCTGGGAGACCTGCGTCACTGGCCACAACCCGCCGATGATGCCCTGAGCAGCCTGGCATGAACTCATGTTCATGGAGTTAACATCACTGGCCAGTTTCTGCAGGAAGTCTTTAGCCTGCTTCAGCTCCGGTACCATCGTCTGCAGGGCCAGGTCGAAAGCATAGCCGGCGGCGTTGCTCATGATTTGCTTCACGAATCGCTGGATTTCCTCGCCGCTGATCATACTGAACGATCCGAGATAGGCATCGATACCGCCGCAGCCGGCGTTAAGGGAAGGCAGCTGCATCGAGATCAGCTGGACGTTTTTTACGGGGTTCCGGAGGTATACCGAGCCACCGGAGAAGTACCCTGCCGCCTGCCCCTGCCAGGCCTGCGCCTGAGTCACGTTGCCGCTGTAGCCCAGATTATTGAAGAAACCGTTGAGATCGCCGTTGACGTCCGCCTGAGCAGGCAGAGCAGCCACGCCTGAGAAGAACACGACCCCTGCCGTAATAAGCGCCTTAATCATTTGGCACCTCCACAGCTTGCGTATTCTTGCCTGCCGGGCTGTCAGCACGGTTAATTTTGCGGCAAAGATATCTGGCCAGACTGAGCCAGCTGCAGACGAGTAAATTCACCGCAATGAGCGCGATAATCGCGGCCATAACGCCCCACAACAGGTACTGCGGATAGTGGATGAGAAGCGAGAGCGTGAACTGTTCGGCGCGGTCAACGGACATCGCACTGAGCGTTGTGATGGCGCACGTCACGTATACCCTTTCGACTACGGCGGTAAAAATTAAGGCATAAAACAGTTTAAGGGTTAACAAATCCGTCCATTTTCGGGCTTCAGTATCCGCACTACAGTCTTTCACTATCGCGAAAGCCTGGTTTCGGATAAACGTCTTTAGTCTGGTAAGCCTCATGCAATCTCCTCCCGGGGTTTCCTGGCAAGGGTCTGTCGGCAGACGTACAGCCCGGTGACGGTGAAAAAGAACCCGATGCTCAGCGAAATAAGCAGGAGCACAGGGAAGTCCTGCAGACAGGTTGTCAGTTCAGGGCGATCCATGACGCTGACCACCCGGTGGGCCAGCACCCCGTAGAATGCTGCGGAGACAAGCAGCGTCACGCTGAATAACAGCCACACGCGCTCGGTACGCGATAACGCATACGTATTTGTCGTCATTTTGTAGTCCGTTTGTATTACTGAGGGGTGACCTGCGCGCTTGCCGGCATTGGCGGCAACATTTTTGGATCAACGTTATCCATGTCAGCCTGAATAAGGCTGGCCATCCGGCTCTCAAGTGCGGGGATGTCCATCACGCCCTGGGTGAGTGGATAGGCTTTCAGGGTGTTGACGTTGACCATAAAGGCCGTCGGTGTCGCAATTGGCAAACCGTTTCCGAAGAAGGTGACAATCTCATCTGCGATGGGAGAGTTAGGGTCCGTCTTACGCGGGATCATCGGGGTCGGGTAAGATACGTCCCCGCCGCCGTCAAGGGTGTACGGGTACACCCTGATGGCATGCTCATCAGCCCAGCCCTTCAGCAGCGGGTCAAACTTAGCGCTGTACTGGCAGTGCGCCTGCATAAAGAGCACCACGGCATAATCTTTCATGTTAGCCCGACGTCCGTCCGGCAGCGCCATCAGGCTGGCTGGCGTGGGTACCGGAATGGTGGAAGCGGTGATGGCTGCAGCATCAGCGGAAGAAGCTGTTTTTGTCGCTTCAAGCGCCTTTAACTCCTCGCGCGCCCCGGCGTTCGCCAGCAGGGGCAGGCACATCAGCAGAGCCGTGAGTCCGGTTTTAATGTTCATGATCGCCTTCCTTATGCGTATGCCCTCTTTCGTCACGGAACCAGCGATACACGGCATACACCACCATGCCAGCCGCCCCGGCCCACATACCATTGCAGAGCCATAAGAGCCCCTGCTGCGTATGCTCAACCGACCAGGTCATCAGCTCGCTCAGTACGCGCGCCATCGTGCCCCAGAAAATCAGTCCTGCGAGAATAGCGGGTTTCATTCGTGTGTCTCCATGTTTTGCCGTGCCAGAACCGAATGCGAGTCTGGTGAAATTTTCTTTCGGGCGGCAAGGTTCAGGCCTCGGAATACAAACCACACGCCAAAGCCAAACATCACCGAGAGAAGCCAGGTGTTGAGCAATGTTGCATCTGTCGCACGCGCCCACGAATCGCTGTCCACAGGGCCACGCCGACACAACACTTCAGGCGGTGCTTTCGCTAAGGCAGGAGGCACAGGCTTTAATGACTCTCCGGGTTCAGGTGGCAAGAAGCGTCCTGCCATCACATTTTCATTAACACACCCCATGACCTTGCCGGCAGGCGCACCGTCAGTCAGGTCATGAAAGGTCGTCAGGAATTGCCGGGAAAGTGAGCCGTCTGATGCAGCCAGCATCACAAACACATACAGCGCCAGTGCCGGGCCAAAGACTAAGGAATACATGGCGACCCGCCCTGCATCACGGATGAGGGTGAAAAGTGTTTTTGTCATAAGAATCTCTCAGGAATTGGGTTTAAAGCCGGTGGCCACGTTCAGGAATCGCTTAGACAGGTCATCCTGCGTCATGAAGCCGTATGACAGCGCGCGGTAATTCTTGCTCCGGGGGTCAACAAGGTAGAGCGCCGGGAAGTGCGTAATATTCATCGACCGGGACTGCCCCGTATCCGGACGGCTCTGCGGCAGGGAGGCTGCCACCTGGCCATCAACCGATACCGGTATAAGCGAAATCCCGTTGGTTTTCGCAAAGTCCGCCACCACGCCGGCCATCTGCACATCAATCGGGTCACTGCCCCGGTAGAAGAAGAACAGACCGTACTGCTGCGCCAGCTGCTCCACGGCGCTCTGCCGCGTCTGCTGGTCGCGGGTCTGCATAAACGGCGCCATGCTGTTGTAGTGCGGATACTCCAGGTTGTAGTCGAGGTCCGGGTGGCTCAGCTGCGCAGCCGCAAAGGACTGGCTGAACATCGATGCCCGATCGGTCCAGAATTTCTGCCAGCGCAGGAACGTCGCCGTGTTTTCCCGGGAGGGAAACAGGATGGCGCGGTTAAGCGCCTCCTGTGTGTACCCTTTCAGCACCCGGGCCTGTTCCATAGGGGACATTTTGCTGAGATCCGGAATGGCCTGCGGTGCAGGCTGTTGTGGCTTTCTGGACTGCTCCGGCGGTTTTTTCGGCTCGTTGTACCAGGACCAGCCGGTGAACGGCTCTGCCGGGGTCACAATCTCCTCGGCCATCACCGTATGGCTCGTCAGCGCCATAAGCAGACCACAGAGGGCACGCTTCATTTACCACCTCCCTGCTGATTCACCTGCGCGGCGATACGCTCCTTAATCTGCTGGACCTGCGTGCTGGTATCGGGGATTTTCTGGTTCTTCATCAAATCCTCGTAGAAGTCAGAGAAGTTGATTTTGTCGAAGTCGATACTCTGCAGCTCCGGGACGGTGATCCCCCGACAGTTCGGACTGTCGCCGCTGCCGAACTTAACGCCCAACTGGTCGCGACGCCCCTGCTCCTGAATGATGCGGGCAAGCTTGCCGTCAAAGACGCAGTAGACCTGACTTTTCTGGATGCAGGCACCCAGCACCTTGCGATCGCACCGCTCGCCGACGCTGACGGTAATTTTCTTCGCCTTCGCCTTCCCTATAGCCTTTTCTTCATCATCACATGCGGCCAGTCCGGCACTTTGTCCCCAGCCAGAGTCTTTGCAGCAGTTAGAGAAACCGGCAAAGGCCTTACGGCAGCGCATGGCTTTCCCCGTGAAGGCTTTAACTTCAATGGTACTGCTGGCGTCTTTTGCATCTTCAGCCGCCGAGGCAAGGCCGGCCAGTTTGGCCACCGCCGTATCAAAACCGCTGCTTCCGGCACCATTGGTGTCGTCACACTCGCCTGACTTACAGATGTAGTCGCCGCCGCAGACCAGGCCACCCGACTGATGCGTGGTCTGACACTGGTAGGTGTAGCTCATGTGGGTACACTGCCCATCGGTCGATTCGGTGCAGGTGTTGCCTGCCGCCGTACAGGACGGGTTTGTCATCAGCGTTCCGCAGGTTCCCGTTGAGTCTGACGGCACGACATAGTTATCGGTGTACTGCCAGCAGTCGCTGTAAACGTCATAGCTTTGGCCATTTTTAACAATGGTTTTATTTCCCCCCGGAGAGGTGCATGTTGACGTGGTTTTTTGCGCCTTCGACATATCCAGGCCACAGGAAGAGGACCAGTTAACTTCCGGAACCCACTTCTCTGTTGTCGCGATCATGGTCAATGTTACGGTCATGGTGGCCTCACCACTGTTCAGCCAGTCATAGGTTTTTCTTGCGTAATCTCTGCATCGCCCCTGGTTTCCATTAAGACAGTTTTTATTGAGTATCACACCTTGCGGTGAAGGCTGTCCCTCTGCCAGCACTGCACCTGCAGCACCTGGAAGAACCCACGAGTTGTCTCTTTTGGCAACTGACTCTTGATCAACACCCCACCAGGTTAACTGGTAATACATATTCTTATCGTTGAAATGTATGGCCAGTGAAGCACTGATAACCGGTCCTGAATAAGGGGAGGTAAACGTGAAATAGACGCGTTTGTCATTGTCATAGGTCCAGTTCCACATCGGTTTATCAATTGTGATGGTCTTCTGCTCAGTTGTTTTTTCTACATGCCCTCCCGCCACTGCTGTGCGGGTACAGGCCTCAACTGAGGCCACATCTTTATCGCAGGTGTAATTTTCAAAGGTGGTTTTCGATACCGTCACCTCCTTACACTGGTTCGCGGTCCCGTTTAGCACACCGTCAGCGCCAGCTTCCGCATTTTTACCGATAGTGATGAAAGGTGCGTTCGGGTCAATGGCGGGCGTCGGGTTCTTTTTTCCGGAGTTGATAACCGACTGCGCTGCGTCATTGCCCTGCAGCGCGGCCTGCCCTTTGTTGGCCAGCCCGCCGTCGCCGCCATCCACGCCACCGTAATACCCTTTCTCCGGTGGGTTAGCGGTATAGCCTGGTATTGCGCCTGTGACGGTCCCCGGATTTTTCAGGGCTCCCGTCCCGGCGGAAGCATTGCCTTTGCCAAAGCTCGCTCCCGCCTCAAAGGCAGGATCAGCTGCGCCAGCCAGAAGCGGGAAAAGCATCAGCACCGTTGAAAGCAGTTTTTTCATTTGCCGGCCTCCAGAAGATGGCGTGCCGTTGCCGCACAATCACCACTTTCAGCTACTTTTTCGAGAGCCTGCTGCAGGGGCAGACTTCCCCTGATGACGTCATAGTGGCCAGGGCAAGTCACCACCAGGGCGGGTACTGTGGTGATGTTGTACTGAGTGAACAACGTTGGATCGATTTGCACGCCAGCGTCCTTGTCCTCCTTACTCAGCTCAAACATTGCCGCCGCGGTCTGTCGCATGTCGTTATTAACCAGGCCGCGCAGCGTTGGCGGAATGTTGTAACGGCGGGCATCCTTCAGCATGGGCAGCAGACCTTCACGTGGAATACCGAGACTCACAAAGTAAATAGCCGGGAACGTGTCTTTTTCCCCCATCTTGTTGGTCCGGGCTGCGATATCGCCCTGCAGGCGGTTAATCAGGTCCAGTTGCTGCTGCGGTAAGACGGGTGCGGCCGCCGGATGCCCCTGCAGGTCTTCCTTCATCGCTGTCAGCGCATCCTGCTGACCTTTGATCCAGCTATGGTCGGAGACGGAGATATCGGTCTGGGCGCTCGCCAGGGCCAGCGGCGCGAAAGCAATCATGACGCTGATCGTCAGCGCCCGGAGATAAGCGTTTTTCATTGTCATGTCCTTAAAGGAATACGCAGTTACGTTTGCGCCAGAAGAGGTAGCCGAAGTTCTTTTTGGAGGATGGAGAGTTATGCGTTGTGCCCCAGAGCTGCGTGCTGGCCCCGAAGGGATGGCAGTTGCCCGGTTCGGGGTACATGTTTACCATCTGGTATCGCCATCGCTCTTTCGGGATGATCGGGGATGGATACTGGTTACATACGGCGACGTCCGCGCCCACGGAGTTCCATACCAGTCCCTCACGATGCATCTTGAAGGCCATTCGCTCTCCAACCAGCAGAGACGCCTCGAGCGGAGAAAACTCACCGCTGGTAAAGCCTGTTAGCGGGTAGATAGAACCCTGACTACCTGCGCACCAGAACAGCGGCGACAGAGGAAGACCAGCTGATGATGCAGCTGCGTCAGCAGCACAGGCCCCCTGAGCGATCAGGTTGCCGAACAGCGCTGCCTCGGGGTTAATCAGCATCGAGAGGGTGCTGTCATTCCAGAGAGGATCAACTTCGGAGAGATAGGCAATATCCATGTCGCCGGTCTGCAGACACCCCAGACTGGTGATGATGTTCAGCCAGAAAATCAGCGGGTATTTGTACCAGTGAACATGGTAGAACGTGCCGGCAGCGGGCCGGTCACTCTGCCCTGCGGTTCCCGTTCCCGTTCGTCCGAGATCGATTTTAAAGCCACCCATGTTGACCATGACGCCAGGCTCACGGGTTACGTCCACCATCGCCATTGGCTCCCAGAACCCGATGGCCAGACCGATACGATAAAACACACCATATGGACAAATCTGGATCGGAGAAGCCGGGTTGTTGGTATCCTTTTGTGGACCGGCGGCCAGCTGAATATTACCGAGCGTCATCGGAAACAGACACTTCCAGCAGACATCGCTTATCGGGTTAACCCAGCGGCCATCACCCGCGTTGCTGGCTGCGGCCGTTGCCTGAGCTGGCATCCAGGACAGCAGGACCAGCATCACGCCGGCAAGCCATGAGAAACGCTTCATTTCACCTCCCGCAGCCACACACAGACCGGGCCGTCCTCAGTGTCATGAATGGAGCCAATGAACCAGCCATCGCCCTCTGGCGCTGAGGGGATCCAGTCAATGATGTTTTGTTTCCCTTTCTCCCAGTCGGCGATCACCTGGGGAGGCGCGTCGTTTTCCATCCAACGGGTGGCGCAGGTCAGATTGTGCTGGCGCATCCAGTCGCCAAATTCAGTCTGTGTGGCCTTATCACTGGCGGGTGCAAAATAATGAGGGTGCGTCCAGAAGCCGTTGCGGTCACGGGTAACCGTCACCGGCCTGACAGGTTCAGGGTGAGTCATGGGGTATCTCCGGGAGTGCCGCAGCCACCGGACGGCGGAAGGGCTTAAAAAGGATCAGTGGTTATTGGCTTTACCGGCCGCTTTCATGATGATGGCCAGACGTTCTTCCTGGCTCATTTCGTACAGGGCAAGAATGGCGCCGCGCAGAACATGCGAGGGTTTGTACAGTGGATTATCGTTGAGGATTTCATCCATCTGTCGGGCCGAACCCTCATCGTGACGTACTGAGGTGACATTCCGGCCCTTTTCAGTAACAGGGTCTTTTTTCATGGCGTTACCTGGTCGGGGTTAATCGGAAACCGGGATGACATTCAGGCTGAGGCGGAGCGCAACGCAGTGAGCACCGAACATCCTGAAGGGCAGCGCGGTTGTATCAGGGCGTGTTTTTTGCAGGCGTCACGGCGAAAGCGTAGCCGCTGTCATCTTCGTAGCATGCTCCGCTGGATTCCCCCTGTTCTATCCTGCGTCCCGCTTCATCAATATAGAAGGCAAGTGCAGCCGGGGTATAAAACCTTCCTGCCTGCGCCCGGACAATGAAATGCCGGTATTCTGACATCCCCGCCGGAGGGAATTGGCCTTCGGAGATATCGTCAGGAACATCATTTCCAGACGGTGAACTAAACCAGCCTGGCGCCACCTTTACCTGTCTCTGATCGGCCCCATAACACAGTTCACTGTTAATTACCTTTCCTGCAATACGTTCAGGTGTTTCAGGAAATGAACGCTGTTTTTTCACTTTTTCAGCCACATCGTTGATGATTCTGACGACATCCCGCGTAAGGACAGACTGTTTTGCACTGACAGTTATGGTGACCTGTTTTAACGGAAAGTTCGTCGGGACAAATCCAGGCATCGGTTTTGTGATGTACCACCCTGCACTTTCACTTCCGCGAATCAACACACTAAGCCACATGCCGGCATAACCATCGTTCACCGCCGCGTCTTCACTGTCTTTTACCTGCTGCTCAGTCACTCTCGGCGTCATCTCCAGCAGACGCGCCCGGAAAACCCGGCGGCTGAGCTTATGCCGGTCTGCCTCTGGCAATATCCAGCGCTGTGATTTATCCCGCGTCAGTAGGTAACCTGCTTCAGTCAGGCCTTTCTCCAGCTCAGCCAGCATCACCTGATAGCATTCCCGGTTAGCAAAGGCGTGAACCGCTTCGGCATGTCGGGCACCGCCAAATTGCGCCAGAGGGACGGGTACTCCCGGTCTGCTCTCCCGCGCACGGCGTTCACGGCGTGCATCTGCAAGATGCTGAACAACAATCCAGCCAGCGAGTAGCGCAACGACGACCAGAATACCGGCCATGCCCTCAGTATCACGCAAACAGGTGAGCATCCCCTGCAGCCCCTGAGGGCCGGTGAAGCAGCTGATTAACGCCATGCGTTCATCTCCTCCATTCTGTTACGGATAAGCCTGACGAGGTACAGGGGAAACGCCTCATCCCGTTCTTCCGGCGCTATAGGCTGACGCTGGTTATTCGCACACCACTGGTGCCAGGCACCGGCGATCAGCGCCGGTTGCCATGAAGCGATTTCAGGGTACAGCTGACAGAGTTGATTCACGGTTTCGTCGCAGCCCCTGGTATCAGCATTGTGGCCTGTCATGTGCTGAGACGCAGGTGACACAGAGTTATTGTGTATCAGTGACATTCGGCGTTCTCCTGCCCTTCGCCTGCAAACAACCTGTCGAGGCGCTCAGAAAGTGACATCGTCTGGCCCTTTTTACGTTTCGCGCTGTCCTCGGCCCGCATGTTCTCCAGTAAGAGGTGAATGATGTAGTCCGGGAAGCGTTCATCACGCCTTGACGGCTCCCGGCTGTCCTGCTGGTTCTCCTCACACCAGTGGAGCCAGGCTTTGGTCACCAGTACTGGATGCCAGGAGTCAATTTCGGGGTACAGCGTCTTCAGTCGTTCTGCTGTTCCCATGCGCGGCGTTATCTCAGCGGGTTTGCGCGGTTTTCTGCAGTAACGTCGATGGGATGTGACCGCCTGACGCATTTCGGGAAACAGGTCACCTAACGTTGTTGCACTCATTTTTTCGCTCCTGATACCGGAATCTCTTCCACTTTCATCACGCGGCCGTCACGCGATATCCGCGCGGGGATGTGTTCAAAACCGAATTTACGGGTCAGTACGCCAGACTGGTCGAAGTAGATACGTTCGTTCAGCGCATCACTGGTTTCTTTGATGTTGCCGTTCACCAGGATGACCTTCACGCTGGTCTGGCCGGCGAGCTGCTGTCGGGTCCAGTTCACCTGCTCCTTGTCATCGCCGTCGATAAAAAAGAGCACCTGGCTGAAGGGCACCTTATCCAGAGGATTGACCGTGTCGCCCTTGCGGGCGATCACGTTGCCCTGCATGTCTGTGATAGTTTCCTTCACGGTAAATGTCGGGTCCCAGGCAAAGCTACGGTATTCCTTCGCTTTCGTGAGCCCTTCCACCGGTGTCGGACGTACCGCATGCTCCTTCACTCTTTCCGTTGCCTCTTTGCGAAGGCGGTCCAGCTCGCCCGTCTGCTCCATTCCCTTCAGGCGATTCTGGATAAACGCCAGCATGTCCTGCTCTGCAGGCTCGAAGACGTTGCCCCAGGTACCGAGATCTTTCGCCCCGCTGCCGGCGGAAAGCATCAGCAGCATCATGGCCGTCAGCTGCAGTCGTTTTTTCACTGGCCCCCCTGGATGCGTCGGGCAATATCAGCACGAATTTCATTCGTGATATCGCGCTGCGGGCTCATCACCGCCGGTTTCACCAGAACGATGGCGTTGTGTGAGGACTGCCATGCATCCAGGCTGCCGGTCAGTGCCGCGTTGAACTGCTGAGTCATCGCTTTAGCCCTGTTTTCATCGAGCTGCAGCTGAGCGGACTGCTGCATGAAAAGGTCCACCGTCCCCTTCATGTCGAAGACCACCACCTCCGGGGTGACGGCTTTCGCCGTCACATATGCCACGCCTGTCATAACCAGAAGTCCCGCCAGCCCCAGCATGCTGGCTTTAACCCAGCGGGATGTCTTGCTGGCTATCGTTACACCGTCGCGGACGGTGTCGCCGTCATACGGCTTGTCCTGTTGTTCACTCATGCTGCTTTCACCCACTCTTCAAGTTCGCGAAGTTCACTGCCGTATTTTTTCTCCGCCAGCAGATACGCCGCTTCTTCCGCTGTTGCCCCCGCTTCTTTCTGCGCTTTCTGCATGAAAGCAAAGTCCTCGCCGCGCGAGCTGAACATGGCACGCGTCACGGGATCGACGAACAGTCGATGGAAGGAGCTGTATTCACCGGCGTTTATCAGCAGGGAGCTGTAGCCGGTCTGCAGGGCTGGCTGGAAGCCACGGATAACTTCTTTTTCCATGTCCGAGAACTGATCCGGGTTATCGGCAAGGTACTGTTTAAACGCCTTCGCATCCTGCAAGAGGGTGATTTTGGTGGAGCTGTTGTTCCAGGCGGCTTCGGCTTCCTTACTGGCGCTGAAGTCCTTAATGCCCTGGGTGATGGTGATAAACGCGCCACGGTGACGACGCACGGTGCGGTAGCCGGTTTCGATAAACCTTGCCGCGTGCGGGTTGGAGCCACCCAGCAGACGCCATGCCTCGTCGATGATGCAGACTTTTTTGAGGTCGCGCGGGCTGTGGTACATCTTTTCCTGAATCGCCAGAATGAGCGAGAACAGGATGGACGAGAGCAGCTTCGGCTTGTCTTCCAGGCTCAGCAGCTCCAGCACCGCGAAGCGGGTTTCACCATCGAGCGTCGGGGTGTCGGCGTTGAAGTATTCTCCATCAGGCCCCCAGGTGCAGTAGGTATCGAGCAGCATGGCCAGCTCAGCGAGACGCGCGATGATGGTCGGCTTATCTGCGAACGCCTGATTCACGTCCTCATTGGTCAGGTAATTATGAACGTCGTCGATACGGGCTTTGTTTGCCTTTTTCTCCCACGCATCCATTACCGCTTTCTGCAGGATCGCTTCACAGACGCCATCCAGCGGCTGCGTCGGACTGGCGAGTACCGTCAGCAGGCGCACAATCCCTTCTGCAGAATGATTAATGTCCTGAACGTTGGCGAACGGGTTAAAGCGCAGCTTGGAGCCATCGAGGTAGACCCCGCCGGCCTGGTGACAGTAGTTCTTGTAACTGTCCCCCATGTCGATAACCCAGCCGTAACCACCGGCGTTTAGAACATCGCGCAGCACCCCCTGTATCAGAAACGATTTCCCTGCCCCTGAAGTGCCGGTGACCGCGATGTTAAAGTTGGTACTGCCGTTCTCCTCACCAAACATGTCATAGAACGCCACCTGGTTGCGGTAGGTCGGCAGCGGCATCCCCACGTTGGACAGCTGACGTTCGGCGACGACCGGCATCAGGCTCACCGCGTTCCATGACTTGGCGCGCAGCGTTGCTCCCGTTATCTTCAGGTCTTCCCACATCCCTTCCTGCATGACGAACGGGAAGCTGGCCAGCCAGTTACGCATCTGCTGATACTGTATCGTCACCATTTCCAGCTCGTTCTTTCGGAACACGTTGACGGCGGCCAGTTCACACTTCTGCGCCTCGGTATTGTTGTCCGGCGCGAACAGGGTCAGGTTGAAGTAGGTATTGCAGAGCGCGATTTCATTACTGTGCAGCTGTTCCCGGGTACGGCGCCATTCTTCTGCCGCTTTTTTGGTACCGGGAAAGAGTGCTGCATATGCTGAGTTGGCTTTTTTCGACAAGTCCTGGTCTTTACGGAAAGACTCGCTCTGGCTTTTGGTCTGTTCCTCCAGTTCCGTCGTCCAGGTCAGCATAAAGGGACAGGGTATCCCGAGGTCGGGAAAACGCAGGTTCTGGAGATTGTCAGCCCCCTGCCAGAGGGCGAAACGTTTAGGCGTTTTGGCAAGCTGCATGTTGATGATGCGGCATGCCGATGCAGGCAGGCGTGTCCCGCGCGCGTCGATGGTTTCCGGCAGCGCCATCCGGATATGCGATGGATGAACCTTAAGGTCAATCCCCGGATCAACCACCTGGCGGTTGAGCTTTTCATCCTCGTTGTAATCCCCGGAGGACGTCAGCACCTGCTCCTGACGGTAGTTCATCTGCTCGCGTACCGCAGACAGGAAATCGTGCACATCGGTATTCATGCTGTCGATGCGCGCGGCCCCCAGGGAGACGCGGATGGTGTTGCGTATCTGAATCAGGTCATCCATCACCCGCTGCATCTGGGAAGCGCGCTTAATGGGCTGACCATAAACAAGAAAGATACGGTAGTTACGCAGGTAGAGCGGGTATTCCCGTTCGTTGGCCAGGCCGTGCAGCGCGGAGCGCTGCCAGAACGCACGGGTAATTTTATTGAGGTGTTCGGCCATCCCCCCTTTCCACATGTCGTTACTCACGCCGCGATCGATACGTTCCCCGACACACTTGCTGGCCAGCATAATGACGGTCACAGGGGTCTGGCGGGGAAGCTTCTTACGCAGCATGTCATCGAGCGCGGCCATCACCTGCTCGTTCGCTCCAGGAAGCGGGGCGGCCTCCAGAATGAAGCCCGCAGAGCCGGCGTTGACGAAAATTTCATTCTTGTCGTCGTAATACCGGTACGGCAGCGCAGCGACCAGGGACGGATAGTCCCAGGTCTGGGAAAGGTTGTTGCGTGCCGTTGCTGCACCGTCTTCCTCTTTCCCGTTTTTCAGCATATCCATCAGGCTGTCGACAAAACTCATTTTCGGCCCTCCGCAGCGGCCCGGATTAACTCCAGGCGACGCAGCTTCTCTTCGTTCATCTGGCCGGAGTGCGGTGCATCACCGGCAGTTTTAATCTGCCAGTCACAGCTCACGCTCAGAACGGCCAGCGTTTCATCGTCGGTATCGACTGACTGTGTGGCGGTGATTTGCGTCGTTCCTTTCCGTGAATGGACTAACGATTTCGCCAGATGATCGACGCCGTTCATGCCGGAAATGTAGTGGCTGCTCATTCTCCGCCCTCCCCGATGACGCGATAGCTCTCATCCCAGTGGGATTTGTTTTTCACGAACTCGACCACAGCCGGCTGATGAAAGTTGTCGTCCGTGTCCACCCAGGGAGCAATCCACAGGCGCTGCGTGGCGTCAGGAATGCGCTGAACCGGAACGCGGCCTGCAGTGTTAACCGGCACAGGGGTCGCATGACTTGGCGTGGTCAGCGGCGTGACCAGCGAGCCAGACGATTTCGCCGGCGCAGTGGTCAGAGGGCGCGGTGCAGCAGGCTTAGCGGCAGTGGTTCCGGTTGCTGCGGCGGAGACAGGACGGAAGGGATTCACGACCGGTGCTGAATTGCGCAGTGCCGGCAGGGTTTCACCCGCAGGCTTTTTTGCGGTTTTCTCTGCCGTCAGGTCATCCAGACTTTTACCCTGAGCGGCCAGCTTGTTGGCCTCACCGGTAGTCAGGCACTGGTCGGTCGCGGTCTTGTTGCAGTCGAAATCAGAATTGAGACCGGCGCAGCCGGTCAGTGCGCTGCACAGCAGTGCAGCACCCAGTAGATTTTTCATGGGGTAACTCCGGTTTTAATTTAAGGGGTATTCAGGGAGG
Organism: Enterobacter sp. C3_dUdeg; assembly: GCF_057536195.1. Taxonomy (NCBI): domain Bacteria; kingdom Pseudomonadati; phylum Pseudomonadota; class Gammaproteobacteria; order Enterobacterales; family Enterobacteriaceae; genus Enterobacter; species Enterobacter sp. C3_dUdeg. Next base: position 27,486 of record NZ_BAAKFX010000016.1, on the reverse strand, counting down.
GGTAATACTCAGTTTCGATTATTTGCAGTTGCACTGAAGCACAGTGAAAACTAGCTGCACAGCATGTCAGAGGTTACTTCACCGAAAGGAAAGGTACGGTACCTCCGGGGATCATTGATGCCGGAAGCTTTCCATCCCAGCGTTCAGCCGTCGTCAGACTGACCAGACCGGGATTATCCCGAAGTGCATCACCGCGCTGGCGGATGGATTCAGCTTCTGCGGCTCCGCGAAGGCGTATTGATTCAGCGTCTGCCTTTGCTGCCGCCAGTTTACTGTCTGCCTGGGCCTGAGCCTGAGTGACCGCTATCTGAGCCTGAATTTTCTCTGTCTGGAGGTTCTGCGTCCGTGTGGCAATGGCCACCTCAGCTTTCATTCTGTCCTCAATGGATTTCTCATATGCCGGCGAGAAGTCGATGTTTTCAATCTGAACGGTATCAATCACCACCGGTCCATCAACACTTTTCCGCAGCGCGGCCTGCATATCCTGTACCAGCTTCGCTCTGTCCTGAACCGCGCTTATTGCGGTATATCGTCCAAAAACGTTTTCCAGCTGTGTAGGTATCTGCCGGGCAATCAGCCGCGTTTTCATGTTATCAACCGTCTGATAGCCACTGTAGACGCGTTCCACTTCAGTCGGCAGAACATGGAAGTTCACGGATACGGTCATTTTTGCGGGTTGCTGATCGAAGCTGTAGGCGCTCATACCTTCATAAAGCATGGCCTCATTCCTTACGGTTATTTTCTCCACGCTTTCGATGATCGGCCATTTCAGTCCCAGGCCGGGCTGAGCGACTTTAACAATACGCCCGTTTCGCAGCAGCACTCCCCTTTCGCCTTCGTTAATACTGTAAAATGAGAGCCAGGCAATAAGCAGGCTGGCGATGACGATAGCTCCCCCCATAATGAGGAAAAGACCGCGGGGGTTAAGACCTGTTTCTGAATCGGTTGTGTATCTCATATAGCCACCATTGATATTGATTTCAGTTTTGATGCAGGAGGCGGGGTAATTACGGGGATTGGCGTATTACGTTTCACTCCTCTCCCGTTTTCCCGCGACGGTCAGTAGTTTTATGGAGAAACTTCAGGTCTGGTTTCTTTTCTGGCCAGACGCTCATTGCTTCCAACTGATACCAGTTTCTGACGTTGCTGGCCGTCAGCCCCTCTGTTTCAGCCTGGTGCTTCAGGTGTTCCCAGGCAGAAAGGTTCAGGGGTTCATAAGCAGAAAGCTTCCTGTCGAATACCTCCGCCCAGCTTTCGTTGTAGTGAGGGACAATTCGCCTGCATATCCATTGACTCGAAAAGAACCAGATAACCAGGAAACCCAGCGCCCATAGTAGTTGGCAGTACGCGAGAACCGGCCACGCGGTCCCAAGGTACATGACAAGCCAGATAAACATGAACCGGCTTCCTTCCGGAGTGGCGCGTCCTGCCTCCCATTCAGCAATGTGTATCCGCATGCTCCTGAGCAGGCTGTTATTACGCTCGTCGTCACGCATTTCGGCTTCCTTAGTTATCTGGCCAGATGGGGGGGCGTATACGAGTCAGGACGATGGCCATGAAGATTGCACCAAAGATGCGAAATGCGTATTCCTCCCGTACTCCTTTGATAATGATTGCAATCACCGCCACCCAACAGAGGACCCAACAAAACGAATAGAGCCAGTTAACTGTTATCCTTATTCGACGGTTCACATCCTTTGCTTTGCAGTTTGGCCCGCCCCCCTGCGCTTGCGTTTTCATTTGCCCTCTCCATTACATTCGGCCTTCTGGCCAGACTCCCGTTTATCCAGCCATTCAGTGAAGCTGTAGCGTTGCTGCTCATCTCGTTGACGCTCGAAAAGCGCACGCGCTTCTTTTTCGTCTTTGAGCCATGCAGCAATGTCATCAGGCTCTATTGCCCTCTTCTCTTTCACTGTGCGGCACAGTTTTTCGAACGCGTCTTTATCTCTCGGGCTAACCGACTGTAATGCCTGATTGATTCGGCCTTCCCAGCTATCGGGAGCGTCCATTTTGCCTGACGCTGCCACGAACAAGAGGAAACCGAGGACCATGCCCATAAAGATAAATCCAGGCTGTTGATAAAAAACACTGTAGAGAAACATGCTGCCCGGGATGGCTGCTGCGCACCAAAATATCCGGTACTTATGTAGCCTTTTCCCGGCACGCCATTTCTTCAGGTCTTCTTCGATAGCATCCAGCTCAGTTTTAAACGACATATGCAGCTCCCTTAGTTGATGGTGTCACCGAGGCGCAGCTGACTGGCCTGACGGAGAACGTCATCCGGGTTGATATTGCCGACTGAGGTGGTACTGGATGCGGTGGTTTGGCTCGCCGGTTGCGGAGTTACGGCATTCTGCGCGGCGTTGCCGGCTTTCTGCAGTTCCTCTTTCGCTTTCGCGTCCTCGGCGTCCTCGATGGTTTCAAGGCGGAAACCCTTCTGGAATACAACGGTCACCTGATTGCCAGCGCCGATATCAATTACCGGGTGGTACTGCTCAGCGCGTTTAATCCAGTACTGGCTCAGCGTGTCGGCCGCCTTGCTGGCCCCGCCGCCTATGCCCTGCTTAAACACGTCACCGGCTCCGACATCCGCTGTTGCACCGAGGCCGACGGATGGTGTAGCGGCAGATTTGATACCTTCGCCAAAGCCTGACAGGAGGCCTGCTGCACCGGCGTAGCCGACAATCATGCCGTTTCGCATAACGGGCTTGCCGCGAATGCCGCCTTTACCCTGGAAGCTGACATGTCCCTGAAACTCCATGTCAACGTGCTTGCCGTTTTTCAGGATGCAGCTGATGGACTGGGTGCGGACGTTTCCGCGCTCGCTGGAGATATCGCCCCACATCTCACCCACAATAAAGCAGCCGTCAGCGTTGAACTCCTTGTTGTTGGGCATCTGAATGTTGCCCTGCAGGCGAATGGTAACAGGGCTGGTATTCTGCTGGCCGGTGACGCTGGCGTTCGCGTCGGCACCTTCAATCAGAACAGCATCAGAGAATGAGCCGGATGGAATCCAGGGGAGTCTGGTTGGCCTTTTCTTCAGGCTGTCGTAGCTGAACTTTGTTGTCGAGAGACCGCCTGTCATGCGCTGGCCAGAGCCGCCCGGATAGAACGCTGCGCCCTGCCCCATATTCACACCAGTGGCGGCCGGTGCACCTGCGGGGGTTACATTGTATTCGGGTGGTCGGGCCTGGCCGGCAGCAACAGGACCGGGGAGTGGTGTTCCGTTCTGGCCAGCAGGTGGTGTCTGTTGGCCAGTGGTCTGGTTGCTGCCGGGGGCTTTCGTAAGCTGGTCATTCAGGCGCTGAATTTCAGCATCCTTTTCAGCCAGCTTTTGCTCGGTGGTGAGCTTGTTCTGTGCGAACTGCTGAGCAAGCGTGGCAAGGTTTTGCTCAAGAGCGGAGGTCTTTGCCTGCTGCTGTGTCAGCGCGGCATCGTTGACCTGCTCGTTAAACGTCGCGGTCACAACGCCGGTCAGGTTTGGTGTTGCAACCGGTGCGGGTTGCTTTTGTTTTTGCTGGTATTGCCCGTACCACATTACGCCGCCTGCTGCAGCTGCGCCGCCAATGATGACGGCGGCCAGGATGGCCAGCTGCTTGCGGCGGGTTTTCAGGTTTTCATTCAGGCTTATGGTCATGGGCGGGCGTCTCCGTCATCTGAAAACACAATCCAGGCATAGCCTTCGCCGCCAGCGTAGAGCTGATTCTGCGACAGCATTACGGCCCGGACGCCCTTGCGCCAGAAATCGCGCTCGCGGAGGCTGCGGGTGATGCTGCCAGGGTTGCTCATCCGGAAGCGAACAACCCGCAGGTGGTTGCCCACAAACTGGCGTTCAGGCGTCAGGCGTACATCACTGGCGGGTGTGTAAGCCGGCATGCGGCTGACCGGGTATTCCCGGTAGTCGTCCGGCACCTGACCATTGACTACGGCGCGGGATAGCGCAACCAGCGTTTTTTCATAGGTCTGCCCTTCTTCCCATGCCTTCGCATCATCGTTCTTGCGAAGTGGTGGTGACATCGGGGTGAAGCGCAGTGTTTTGCCGTTACCCGGCTGCGGCCTGACGTTCAGGCTCAGCGATGAACCGTGGTCAGTCTGGATAAACAGGGTGAAGTTCTGGCCGACAAGCGGAGACAGGATAAGCGCTCCGTCCTCGGTCTGGCTCTGGTCATACGCACCGGTTGGTCCGCTGATGCTGGTAATGAGTTCTCCGTCTACAACAACCTTGCTCGGGTTGGTGTTGCTGAGGGTGACGTTAAAGGCGGCGTCGTTCTCAAACGGAATGGCTGCGGGTGCGGAAGCGGCCCGGAGGCCGCTGGTAAATAATCCCGCTGCCAGAAACACAGCAGCAGCTGCCGGTGAAATGCGAAATTTCATGGGCAGTCCTGTCAGTTAGTGGAAGATACCGGCTTGAGTTCTTCAAAGCTGTGGAGGTTAATCACACCGTTGTCATAACTCAGTTTCAGTCGGTAGGTTTTTTCCTGGTCTTTCAGTGGCGTGATGATTGCGCCGTTTGTGGTGGAGGATTTCAGTACCCCGCTGTACTGCACGGAGCCATCATCCATGACGCGAATTTCTTTCGTGTCGAACTGGGTGGTGATGCCCGCTTTCTGGATGCGCTCAGTTTCTATGTCCAGGGCTTTCTTGAGTACGTCCCGTTCGGCGGATGGGACAAATCCAAGAATCATTTTCTGGTTATGTTCGATGTTTTCCGGGGTAACGTTGAGTCGCCAGTAAATAAAGGAAGCGGCGAACTGTGTCAGACCGGTCGCATCGACACTTTTAGAATCTGATGCAAATGGGCGGTTAAACGTTAACGGCGTGGTGATGGTTTTCTGGGTTGTGGCGAAATACCATGCCAGTGACCCTGTCAGTACATTCCCTGCGCCCATGAGTAAAGTTAAAGCTGAAAGACCAATAAACGCATAGCGGAGTTGTTTATCGCGCTCTCCTTTAATATTCAGTTTCATGAAAAACTATGCCCTCCAGTGCCGGAAACTTGAATCAGGTATCTGGCGAAAGGTTACTTTGAATAAAAGTGATGGCAGGTGCCAGTAACAGAAATTAAGCAACCAGTATGACCCCTGCCCTTTTTTCAGATATCTGACGATAAACCAGAGGATTCCCGCGATTACACCAAGTTCAAGTGACAAGTTGTTAAGCACCCCCAAAATTAATAGGGGTGCGGTAACAATTAACTCGTCAATCGGTAAGCCTAAATAACGGTCCTGCTGGTTCATTGTTTCCGGGAAGTTATATTTATCTCCTTCCCCATTCATCATTTAGCTCGCGATGCCGAAGGCGACACGGGTAAAGATGATTGCCATAACGATACCGACGAACACCAGTGGTGAGCGGGCCTTAATGTAAATAAACAGGCCCATGATGATTTCGGCGATGTAGAACCATTTAACCAGTGAAGAACCAGAACCGAAGGTTGAATTAACCGTGGTGTTTTGTGAGGAAAGAAGGTCAGTACCAGATGCGAATGCCGGGTGAGTGACCATAAGTGCAATTAAAAAAGCGCCTGCTGACTTTAAGTAAAATTTAGCTTTGCGATTTTCGCGTGCTTTGCGGAATAAAGACGCTACCGCCCATCCCTTACCGACGTTAAGGGCACTGCCTTTGGTTAACATGTTTGTTTTCTCCGAAGTAAACAAAAGTGAATCGCGTAAGTGCTTGTTTACGCGGGCGCAATTGTCCCATGACCCTAAAAAAAAAAAACTGTGATGCATGTCACACTTTTTGGAATCATTCAGATTTATCCGAATATGTAAGTGAGTAGGCTTTGTTGACCAGAAAGTTCGGAAATGGCCTCCGGGATCTATAGCTATGAAAGTTAAAGAGAAAATGTGGGATGGTCGCGGCCGTCCGCGTAAGTTCCAGCCAGGTGAAGCGGTGGAGTGGCGATTGCGTGCTCCGGATAATTTGCTTATGGAGCTGAGAATATGTGCCAGAGCTGGCAACAGGAGTGTGAATGAGGAAATTATTGCCAGGCTTTTATTGTCGCTAAATTATCAGCCGGGTAAGCCAGTCATTAAAACTGCGGAGGGTGAGCGGCTCATAGCGCTAGCGGTAAGATTCGAGGAGTGGCTTGGAAAATTACTTGATAGTGAATCCGCTGAGGTTGTGGCTGAAGTTAAAACCCCACTCAAGCAGGAACAATTGTGGATGTGGCGTGAGGGTGAGCGGATTTTGCTTCCGGGGAAAACAACCGGATATAGCATGCGTATTCCCGAGAATCTTGCTGATGAAATCAGGGCAATGGCGAAGGTGCATAACCGTAGTCTGAATGACGAAATGCTCACCCGTCTGATGAATACGCTGGGTTATTTTACGGAAAGGTTACTTGACCAGAACGAGGATGCGCAGGCGCTTAAAGTTCTCTGTATGGAGTTTGAAGTTTTCCTGAAGGAAAAAATAAGAGAGGTAGAAAAAAGTGACCTCTCCTGGGATGAAAAATCGTCTCAGTGATCGATGCGAGCCGGAGTGTCCGGCTCGCAGATTTATTCTTTTTCGTTGATGAAGTGCCTTGCTTCCGCTTCGTTCTCGGCTGTATTTATGCCGCTAATAATCATATCGAGCGTATCTTCCAGGCTGCCCTCGCCGTCTTTTCCTGTCATTTTTAAATACATTTCAGCGAGTAGTGTTGCAATGAGAACTGTGCCTTCACGTGAGCCGGCTGCTTTTCTTATGAGGTCTCTGCGATATCCTTCAATATCAAACTGGTTACCATCCTCGCCATCGCGCTTATAAACAAGAAGTCCAAGCCTGATTAATTCGTTGCAGGTGGCTGATATGTTTGCTTCTCCAGCATTGGCGCCGTTTTGCAGGTCTTGTTGAACAATATCACGAACTTCACGTTCAATTTTATCTTTAAGGTAGATGCCGACTCTTCCCATATTTCTTACCTGTTTTAAGTTAGTGTCGGAACCGACACTACATATAGCCTGTTGGTGGATTATCAGATTGCTGTGCAAAGGTGCAATGGATTGATACTGCTGTGAATTTACGCTCTATACAGTAGTACAATCCAGCACCAGGATGTGCGACAGTGTGACACTGTGCGATATATAATTCAATGGAATTAAAGCATATCTACAATTGTACGATACATGTGTGACATACCGACACTAACAGGTATCAGGATTATACGATAGTGTAGTGTCGGTATGTGCGACATTTAACGGTCTTAATCCAACAACGCGCAAAATTCTTGCAGACATCATCATGAAACTAAAGGAAAAATCTGCAAGACGAAGTCTTGCGTGGGGTGTGATGTTTTAAAGGGTTAGAAAAGAGCGGCATGTTAATACCGGCTACTGCTCTGACATGTTTATTTCTGGCAGGTGTTAAATCCCCGCAGGAAAGCGCTCACGCGCGTTTGTAGTGAATTTACTTGATTACGACGATCCGCCGGGGTATTTTTTAAAGCGCCTCTCCAGGGTCCGTTTATTTCGCTAAAAGGCCAAACCATGAAAATATCGTTACTGCCTGCTGCTTTGCTGACTCTTTCACTATCTGCTGGCGCAGCTCCGCAGATGTGCTTTGATCAGGCCGGGAAAGATTATCAAATTGATCCGCTTCTGCTTATGTCAATTTCGATTAAAGAGAGCCATCTGGTACCAGATGCGATAAATGGATCAAACAGGAATGGGACAGAAGATGTCTGTGGGATGCAGGTGAACAGCTCACATTACGGTAAACTTAAAAACTTCAATATTACCCGTGAGCGCCTGTTAAATGATCCATGTATCTGCGTTTATACGGGTGCATGGGTACTGGCGCACAACTTCAGGTCATACGGAAAAAACTGGGACAGCGTGGGGATGTATAATACGGGGCCGAGCAAAAAGCTCATTACGCAGCGCAAGGCCTATGCACAGGATATCAAAAATATATATCGCGTATTACTGGCCAGAAAAAAGTTACTTACTGAACGTCTCGCGCCAGCTGCGGGTAAGGAGCATGAGATAAAAACTACAGAAACAGCATCGCTTAACACCGGGCAGTAAAAAGCCGCTCTGTTGAGCGGCTTAATTTTCAGGCCTTCAGTTTTGCAAACTCCTCAGCCATTTTCCAGAGCACCTGATTTAATTTGATGTCACCATCTATTCCGGTGACTTCCCGCGTTCTGGTCATCTTCCCTTTTTCCGTTCTGCCACGAATTCCCCCACGGATCACATTTTCCTGCACCACGTTAAACGTGGTCCATAAATCCTGGCCTCTGTCGAGCACACGGCGAGGGTTAATAATTTGCTCCGGTGTAATCGGCGCTGGTTTTCCATCGTATTTAAGTTCCAGGGCGGTCTTACCAAAAAGGCGCTGCTCAGGCAAAGTGAGCTGAATGCTTTTCATGAGGTCAATATTTTCATCAACCGCGTCAAATGTTTTCAGCACCGTGTAAGCGCCTTCAATAACCTGCCCGACAATATCCCCTTTGTGGGGCACACGGATTTCACCAAAATCCTTCCATGCAACCAGACCATTACTGCAAACCTGACGGAACATACCGGGGATCATTTTATAGCTGCTTGAACCATCATGGCTATTCAGCAGAATAATTTCCGGTACTTCTTTTCCGTTAATCTGGTCATGACGGCGCAGACGAAGCATATGCTTTGTAAAGTCGCGTTTATCTTGGTCACGTGTACGTGACTGAGTTGCATAATATGGCTGAAAACCTTCATCACGTAAGCGATCAAGAATGTTAATGGTCGGGATATACGTATAACGTTCAGAGCGTGAATCGTGTTTATCCGATGAGAACGCGCTCGGAACGATGCGCTGTAATTCATCATTCGTCAGCGGACGGTCTTTGCGGATCGAGGTAGGCATACGATAGCGGCTTGCGAAACTGACCATTTTTATTTACTCCTGATTATTTAGTTAAAGATGAAGAAATAACGCGGTGAAAATTATCCAGCGGCATTGCAGCTGCCACAGGGCGACCATCTACAACCCAGACAGAGATATAATCCGGGCATTCGTCATTAATTAACGTCAGCTCCGTGGCATTCACTGGCGGCGTAAAAATTACCGGTTGTGGCTCCCCTTCCGATGCTGCCAGGACCCAGCAAAACAGATCCGTGAACTGGGACCTGGTGAGGTTCGAATCACATCTTCCGGTAGATTCTTGAGCGGCGGTTTTGACGTTGACGTTTCGTGTGTGCATCCTGGTTTTCTCCTGTGGTGATGGTTGTCCATCTCCCTGGTGAGTTCTCTCGCGGCAAAGGGCAAAGGAGCAACGGCGAAGGGAGGAAGGAAAGGGGCGGAGACAAAAGTTTTTGCGGCACGCAAAAAGTTTTGGCGGAGTGCATTTCACCCCTTGGATGACGACCCGACGGTGCTACAAGCAGCCCTCCGCGTGAGGACACACGGGGGATGGCTTCACCGGGGGAACAGGATGCACACACCCGACACGTCGGAACGGCGTGGCGCCATTAAAGCGACGGCATCAGCCGGCGCGGTGAAGGCGTTCCGGACGGCACGGCCGGAGAAGCCGCAGCCCTTGACCTTCGCCATCAGACCCTAGCGTCAGCCCGAAACCCGAAGGGGTTCGGCGGAGCCCGGCGGGTGCGCAGCAGCCGCCCTGGCGGAGTGGGGCTCGACGACCGGACAGCAGCGCTGGCCGGGAGCCGAAGGGGGCCATCGCCCTGCCCTGTTTTCGGGTTATGGCCACGGAGCTTCAGCTGAGGAAGTTAACCAGCAGGACGTCGGTTATGATCGCAGGTGAGGAGATAAGCACTGCAACGGGGAAAGGCAGGAGCGCCGGAGGCGCTTTCGCCCTCCCCGTTTCCCCGAAGGGGAAAGAGGGTTTGTGCGGTTGCCCTGATGAATGCCACCAGGGCTGGACCGAATACTGTATCAGGGGCTAAATCTCACCCGCCTCAATGGCCATCTCGGTCATTAAATCGTCGTATGCCTCCTTCGCACGTTCTTCCTCAGCCCACGTCAGAAATAAGCCGCGCATCGACGCTGCGCCCATGAATACCGGGCGGTCTTTAAGAGGTAATTTAGCAAGGTAGTCCAGCGCCATTCCCAGCAAAGTGACATCATAGATTTCGTAGTACGCGCCGCATGTTTTACCAGCCCGCTTTTCCATACGAGCCAGAACCACATCAGCACGAATGACGTCGAACGGATTACGTGAGTGAATATTGCGTACAAAACCATCAGTGCGCAGGAGCGTTGTTTTATGTGTCATATTCGTTTCTCTCCGACTCAGGATTTCTTAGCAATTTCAGACAGTGCGCCACGGATGAAATACAGACAGGCATCTGTACGGGTGAACTTATCGCCGTAATGCTCATGGACCTGCTTCAAACAGAACATGTTGTAATATCCCCGGCCTATAACCCGTGCAATTTTCCCCTCTATCTTCCTGGAAGATTCTTGAGTGGCGGTTTTGACGTTGACGTTTCGTGTGTGCATCCTGGTTTTCTCCTGTGGTGATGGCTGGCCATCTCCCTGGTGAGTTCTCTCGCGGCAAAGGGCAAAGGAGTAACGGCGAAGGGCGGAAGGAAAGGGGCGGAGACTAAAGTTTTTGCGGCACGCAAAAAGTTTTGGCGGAGTGCATTTCACCCCTTGGATGACGACCCGACGGTGCTACAAGCAGCCCTCCGCGTGAGGACGCACGGGGGATGGCTTCACCGGGGGAACAGGATGCACACACCCGACACGTCGGAACGGCGTGGCGCCATTAAAGCGACGGCATCAGCCGGCGCGGTGAAGGCGTTCCGGACGGCACGGCCGGAGAAGCCGCAGCCCTTGACCTTCGCCATCAGACCCTAGCGTCAGCCCGAAACCGCTTGCGGGTTCGGCGGAGCCTGGCGGGTGCGCAGCGGCCGCCCTGGCGGAGTGGGGCTCGACGACCGGACAGCAGCGCTGGCCGGGAGCCGAAGGGGGCCATCGCCCTGCCCGTTTTTTGGGTTATGGCCACTGAGCTGCAGCTGAGAAAGTTAACCAGCAGGACGCCGGTTATGATCGCAAGAGAGGAGAGAATCACTGCAACGGGGAAAGGCAGGAGCGCCGGAGGCGCTTTCGCCCTCCCCGTTTCCCCGAAGGGGTAGCGTTTTTTGCGGTTGCCCCGATGATATGCACCGGGGCCAGGATTTCCGCTCAGATCGGTTCTTCGCTGTCACCTCCGTTTTCCTGCTCATAGTGCATCATGGCCATATTCAGCAGGGCATTAAATCCCTCGATGCCAGCCCCGTCCGGCTCGCACTGTTCGCACAGGTGCAGCAGATTGGCCAGAAAATCCGTGATGACAGTTTGCACGCTTTCGCTTTCCCTGTTCAGCCCGGTTTTACGGGCAAATTTCCAGAGCACATCTGCAGCCAGCGCGGCGTGATCATCGTTGCTGCGGATTTTTAGCGGTTCAGCCTGGCCTTGCAGGCGTTCTGCCATCGTCTCCAGCACGGTCGCCGGAACAGCGTTCAGTGTGTTGCTTGTCATTTTCTCTCTCCCTGCGGCAGGTCTGCCCTGCCGCTCTGTCAGTCAGGCGGCCACGGTGGCCAGAAAGTTTTTCATAGCTTCGAAACGACTGCGAAACTCCAGACGCCCCTGCCAGTCATTGAAGTAATAAACGGGGGTATAACGCACGCGATTTGCTTTCAGAGTCAGCGTATTACCGGTCACGACTTTCGCAGGGATACCCAGCAGTGACAGCTGGATAAAGGCCATATCAGCCACCATCGGATCGATATCTGTGCAGGTGGCATACAGCTGTTCTGAGGGGTTATATCCCGCTTCAGCCATCCAGTATGCAAAGGCAATGACCATACCGCCGCTACCACAGGCAGGCTCATCTAGCGTCATCCAACCCTCACGCTTTATCGTCTCCTGAGCGCCGGGCATGAGTAGTCCGGCCATCAGGCGGGAGATGCAGGACGGGGAGAAATACTGCCCCATTTCGTCCGCGCCCAGCTCATGCTCCATATACAGTGCGCCCAGAAAATCATGCATTTCACCCGCCAGCCCCTCCACCAACAGGCAGAACAGCTGTCTCATGGCGTCTAAATCTTCCGGCTGATACCGCCCGCAGATTCGTCGGCTGTTTTCGATGCTTTCTGGCGATCGTATGCTCGCTATATCAAGCCCGCTGGCGGCCAGGGTGATAAAGTCGCAGAACACTTCGGAACGGCGCATATATTTCGCGGTTTGACGGAACACACTGGCGAACTGCTTACGCGCCTCAGCTGGCGACTGCACCCGGACAGGAGCGGAAACCCGCGGTTGCGGATCAGCCTGGTCTGCCAGGAACAGGGATTCAAAACTCAGTTGTGACATGGTTTCTCCTTACCGGCCGCCCGCAGGCGGCCGTCTCCTGTTAAGCCAGTCCAAGTGCCGGGTAGACGCTGACAGCCAGACCACAGTCAGCATCGGTGGCGTAGCCCGTTTCGGCATTTACCACGGACAGGAACGGCTGCCACTGTTAGAAGCGCAGCGCGGGTACGCGAGCGCGTTTTCCGGCGCGGAGGGCATTTACAAATGCCTTCGCCTGTGCGACAGTTTGCGGGTCAAATTTCACGATCAATCTCCTTACTTTGGTTGTGATTGCCGGTTCACCGTTACAGCGGCTACCCGGCGTTGAGAAAGCAGGGGCAACCCTGCTTTTTTAATGCGCGGAATTCAGCGGCGCATCGAGACAGAAACGGGCGATCACGTCGCCAATCAGCTCCCGGTGATGGCGGGTGTGCAGGTCGTGGCACTCAAAGAAGCGCGCGCCGTACCGGACAAAAATCGCGGTCACATCCCCGCCCGTAAACTCGATCGACTTGAACGACTCCCCGCCATACCCTCTGCACCAGTCCACTGGAGGCAACGTTTCCAGCTGGTCGATGTACCGGGCCTCGGTGATTTCCACCCAGGGACGGCGATAGCCGTCATTCTGCTTTTCCTGCACCTGAGTCGCGGGGATCAGCTCCGCGTCCGGATAGAGACGGCGCAGGGATTCCAGCGTTTTCGCTTCACGCTGAGTCACCCACTGCCCGTCCAGCTGTGTTGCGCGGTCATAAACAGCGTTATGAGACGGAACGAAAAAGGCCATTGGTGCAGCAGTCGGGGTGTTAACGTTCATCTTTCATGCTCCTGTCTGATGAGGTTCCGTGCGACAGCTGCCGCACGGGGTGAACCGGATTTAAATGTCGATACCTGCGCGCTCGATCAGGCGCACAAACTGTTTGAAGTGGTCTGCTTCAGCCACATGGATATGGCGGAACTGTTTATCGACGCCGCTGCTGAGGGCGTAGAAATAGGTGCAGCGCATCGTTTCGGGGCTGCTTCTGCGCAGTTTCTTCAGCTCAGCAAGGCTGCTGAACTCCAGAACGTCCGATTCCTCCTCAGAGTTTTTTTTCGTCTCAGCGACGAGGATCGTGTACGACACGGTTTTCCCCCCATCTTTCTGGAAGATTCTTGAGCGGCGGTTTTGACGTTGACGTTTCGTGTGTGCATCCTGGTTTTCTCCTGTGGTGATGGCTGGCCATCTCCCTGGTGAGTTCTCTCGCGGCAAAGGGCAAAGGAGCAACGGCGAAGGGCGGAAGGAAAGGGGCGGAGACGAAAGTTTTTGCGGCACGCAAAAAGTTTTGGCGGAGTGCATTTCACCCCTTGGATGACGACCCGACGGTGCTACAAGCAGCCCTCCGCGTGAGGACGCACGGGGGATGGCTTCACCGGGGGAACAGGATGCACACACCCGACACGTCGGAACGGCGTGGCGCCATTAAAGCGACGGCATCAGCCGGCGCGGTGAAGGCGTTCCGGACGGCACGGCCGGAGAAGCCGCAGCCCTTGACCTTCGCCATCAGACCCTAGCGTCAGCCCGAAACCGCTTGCGGGTTCGGCGGAGCCTGGCGGGTGCGCAGCGGCCGCCCTGGCGGAGTGGGGCTCGACGACCGGACAGCAGCGCTGGCCGGGAGCCGAAGGGGGCCATCGCCCTGCCCTGTTTTCGGGTTATGGCCACTGAGCTGCAGCTGAGAAAGTTAACCGGCAGGACGCCGGATATGACGCCCGGGATGAAGAACACAGGAAAAACCAGGCTGAAGCCAGGTACAGGCAGGTAACTCATGGCGCTCTGACTTCAGCAAAATCAAGCAGGAAAGGCAGGAATGTGGACAAGGCGGAGGGAGCAGAGGGGCAGCGTCGAAGGCGCGTCCCCCTTCCCCCGTTCCCCGCAGGGGAACAGACCTTCCGGGTTGTTCATGCATGCGACTGCACCCTTCGGGATGGAAAAAGGGGCTACCGGCGAACCGGCAACCCCTTCATAAAGGCGCTTCAGGCATGTCCACACAGTCTCAGCCCCTGAATGGCGGGGGTTTCCCCCCGCCGGGGTTAGCTACTTAGCGGATTCGTAAGCCATAAAAGCTGCCACCTCCCTGTTCGTGTCCCTGTATCGGATTTCGCAGAGCGATTTCCGTGTCAGGTAAGTGAATATCAGCAGTGTGAGACACACTATTAATACGCACCAGAGCAGGGTATTTCGTGGCAGTTTCATGGCCTTCTTCTCCTTGCCTTGCGGCATCTAAGAGGCTATCCTGATGTTGTCTAGGCATACAGGTGGCCTCGTGGGTTAATGAAAATTAACTACGGGGCTTTCTGCTTTCTGCCACACAACACGGCAACAAACCACCTTCACGTCATGAGGCAAAAAGCCTCAAGCGCCACGTCGATTATACCGGGCAGGTGCTCTTTCTTACCAGGTATATCCACGCTTTATGCTGCTTAACGCCTGAAATATCTCACGTATCCCCATGCCGCGATCACTACGCCGATGACCAGCGCAAGATTGGGCAAAATCACGTCCCCGGCACTTACAAATACGGCCTCAGAATTACCTTGCCCCCAGAATGCCAGCTTGTACCCGACGCCCCAGACAAAGAAGATAATCCCGGCACTCAGAACGCCGTATTTCATTACGCCGAGCAGGACTTTATCGAACCAGCCTGGCGTATCACGCCATGTGATAACCATCGCTATCAGACTGCATATGAACAGGCCAGCATAATAGCCTGTCGTGCCTTCCCATTCTGGCGCAGCATGCCTGACGATTAAAAAGAACAGCGCGTACAGTAATATAACGAGCAACCAGTACCTCATAGTCCTGCTTTCCTTTTGTATGGCCATCTGTTCAGTCAGACAGCATTGTATCTGATTCATCGGGCAGACTTGCCATTGAAATACGCCGGACGCGCTGCCAGTTCCCGCTCGATTAACTCATCGGCAAACAAAGGGGCAACACGATTAATCCGTGCCTGCATGTTGCGCCTTCTCACCGCTGCTTTCCGTTCATCGCTCCAGCGCTGGATCTGTTTCTGACCGAGAAAATCCACGCATACAGCGTAACCTGAGCCAGCTACCCAGCGTGACATTACCTCTTCAGGTGCCGCCTGCCCTGCCTCCACGACAACTGAAACCAGCTCCAGTGGACCTGGGCAGGGCTTGTGCGGCAATTTCCAGCGCAGGGAATAGCGCCACTTCATACACCGCTCCGGTCAGCCAGCTTATTTGGCACCTGCCAGCGTTCAGCGACACGAACATGCTCAGGTGTTTCCCGGACAATAAACGGGATTTCATACATCACTGTATACAGCGGCTCACCGCTGATGCGAAGCCAGTCAAGTTCCTTCAGCGACGCGAACCGCGACTGCCAGCGCCAGAACGGTCCGGCAAGCTCTGCCGCGTCAAACTCGTCGCTCCACCGGGTGTACCAGGTGCAGACGGTTTCCGGTGACTGAAAATTCAGGTCGATTTTCGCCTGCTCCAGCAGGTTCTGGCGCAGTTTCCAGCGCTGTTCGTACTCACGAGACTGGCGGCGCATCTGACGCGTGGTCTTAATGCCGGACCTGTGCAGCCGTCGACCCGTGCGGGTGTGCATGACCTCAGGAAACAGTTCGGCCTGTACGTCAATTGTGAGCGGCAGCGGGCAGGCTTCGCCACTGGTGGCGATCATCGTGTTAAGCGCCTCCTCGACCTGTTTCAGGTTCGAATGACGGTTATTTGGCACCCAGTGCAGACCAGGTATTTTATTGGCCACCGTGGCGTTGAGGCGTCCGCTGCCCGTGAGAAGACGCAGAAAGGTACGCACATACGGCATGGCGGGCAGTCGTGCGCCGCGTTCGCGGGCAGACTCAACATGGCTGATAGCCTGTATTGCAGCCTGACGGGCGGGCTTCAGGGAAACGAGCGCGTGTGAGGACGGGATCATGCTGTCACCTCCACATTCATCAGCTTCGCCACGGTGCGGGCAGTGCAGTTAAAGCGGCGCATACCTGCCAGCTGCGCGATCAGCTGGTTTATCCGTTCAGGCTGAAGCGTGTCGCTCTGGTAAAGAGTACGCACCACTTCACCGCCGGAGGACAGCAGCACCAGAAGCCAGTAAGGCGAGACTTCGCCCGGGCTGCACACGCACAGATGCCAGTCATCACTGCCGTCCGCGCTGAAGCGGCACTGGACAGGGAAGAAGCCGCCGAACTCGCTGCGGTATTCGGCGCAGACGCGCCATCCTTCAGGTGTCGACAGGAGGCCGGTCACGGCATCGCTGAGGGCGCGGCGCGCGTCCTCCCCCTGCTGACGGATAAACTCCAGGTCTGTGGCGGTCAGGGTGTTGATTCGGTTCAGGTCATATTGCATGGTCATGTCTGTTCCCGCCGCCCGAAGGCGGCGGCCTCCGGTATTATGCAGCGTGGTCAGTGGTGTTAGCGTCGGATTCAGTGGCTTCTTCAGCCTCAGCGGCTGGCGCAGGGCGCACCATCCAGTCAGGCAGCCAGCCCTGAGCATTCAGATCCTGTTCGGCGGCCTTCGCCGCATCGCGGCGCTTGAGTTTCACAACTTCACCCGCACGGGCGCTGAGTCCGGCTTCTTCATAGGCTTTGCCAATCTGGGAAATCGTGAGCTTCCCGAAGTAACTCTCAGCACCCGGTTGCCACCACTTGCGCAGGTCAAAGTCCAGCGCCGCTTCCAGCCCGTCCAGTTCGCTTTTCTGCGTATGGTTGTACATACGTTCCTGAATACCGTTGATACCGTGCGCGGCACAGAATCCCAGCAGGGTGTTCACCTGCTCCGCTGACCATGAAAGCAGCCAGGTGAAATCGAGATGCCAGTTTTCGGGCAGCGTTGCCTGAAGCGCCTCTTTCTGCGCTTTGAGCGCCGTCAGCGCCTTCCCTTCTTCACCGGATGGAGCCAGTGATGCAAGGTGATACTGATTCGAGGACACGGAGGCTTTCAGCGGTTCGCTGCGTTTACCGTAGCTGCGGTCAAACATACTGAGGCACAGTGTCCACGTCAGCAGCGCCACCGATACGTCGGGACGACCTGCCAGTTCGGCCTGAACGGCGAGAGTCCGTTCGGCTGACATAGCTTTTACCAGCGTTGCCGGATAGGCGTCGGCGGGAATTTCAGGCGTGGTGTGTCTGATCACATTGCTTTCACGCTCCTGACGCGCCTGTTCTTCAGCTACCCGGTCTTCGTCGGTCAGCTTGCGGATACCAGGCTGAACCTGAAAATTGCTACCGTCCCATGACACCCAGATTCCGTGCGCGGCGCGAAATTCCGGCGTGGCTTCGCGGTACTGCGCCTCGCAGTAAATGTCATCGATATCCTGCTGAAGCTCGTATTCGTCATCGTAGCTTTCAGTGGCTTCCATTTGTTCTTCCAGCTCACTGACGCGTTTCTGTTCTTCTTCCGTCAGGACAGCTTTCGGCATCGCAAAACGGTACTGTTCACCGTCCTCACCGCTGGCACGCAGTTCCGTCATACGGAACTCAGCCCAGCCCCAGCCCCAGCCCTGCTCCTGCTTAACGCGGGCGGCGAGCACGGTGAGCTTGCCAGCCAGCAGAGATTTCACCAGCGCCGCATCGGCAAAGGTGCTGTCCTTGTCGCTGAACAGGTCGGCGGTCAGCGTACCGCCAGCGGCGGTATAGGCTTCCTCACCCACATACTCAAACATCGGGTGACTGATGGCCATCTTGTCGTCGGTCACCATTTTGCGCAGAGTCAGTACAGCAGGATCGCGCCACTGTACAACAGCCTCTTTCCAGACCTGCTCCTGACGCTCATGGGTATCAGCAAGTGTCAGGACTTCACACTGTTCAAGGGAGATTTCATCCCGCGCCAGCGCATCCAGCAGGGAGGGGGCAAGATTCGCCAGCTTCAGGCAGCGCTGAACGTGGCGCGGGTGGTAGCCCATCAGTGCGCCGATCTGAGAGGCCGTTTTACCTTCCTGCTGAAGGGTACGAAAACCGATAATCTGCTCGGCGGGATGCATGTTTTTACGTCGACCGTTCTCGATCATCGAGGCCGCTACCGCCATCTCAACGGGCAGGACTTTCACCGGAACAAACGGCGTGTCCGCATCGAGCACACCGCGCATCACCAGAATGCCTGTGCCTCTGCGACGACCTTCCCCGCCGACAATGCCGATCGTACCGTCCGGCAGTTCTGCACCAATCAGGTTTTGCAGGATGCCCATTGCCTGAATGCTGTCTGCCATCTCTTCCACTTCCTGATCGGTATGCGGAATGATGCGCGTGTTTAAGTCAGTGCGTGACAGGCGGGAGTACGGGAAGATTTGCACGGGCGTATCAGCGAGCAGCTGGACGAGCTTCTGCTCGGTAGACTGCGCGATTTTTTCCGCAGATTTTGTCTGACGGGTGGTCTTGGCTGGTTTTTTTGCCGTAGAATTGGTGGCGACCATGATTTTTACCTCTCAGTGATAGTTGTGGTTAGCCGTGGCCGGATTGCCCTCCGGTCACGGCACTCGGTTAACCGGTAATGCGTTTCGGGTGTGCTGCCAGTGCTGCAAAGGACGGATAGGCATCAAGAACCTGCATCATGACTTTTGCCCCTTCCAGCATCGCTTTATCCGTTACGCTGCCGCTGTTTTCACACACGTTGATCGTTGCCACGATCCCCGATTTCACATCTGAAAAACTCTCATACATGCGGTTGCTGTACAGGACGCGTTTGCCTCCTGCCATCACCTGCCAGTTGTTGCAGTCATTAAATCGGGTGTCCACGTTGTCAAACTCGACCACGTGGGTGTCGCTGGCCTGAATGCGCAGCAGCTTCACGATTTCAGTGCTCTGCCCGACCTTACGGGTCGCCGGACGGGTGTTAAGGTTCTGCATGTTTCCTCCTTCTCTGGGTTAAGGCCGGACATCCGGCCTCCGGTTAAAGCTGCACGTATTGCAGATTGCGTTTCAGTTCCAAAAGAAAATCCGGGTCAAATGACCAGGCGCGCCAGTTAAGCGTTCCGTAGGTTCTGATCTCCACCTGAACGTCTCCGTATCGGGACACATCGGACAGGGTGACGGTGACACCATCTTTCAGCGAAGTGGCCTGAGCCACCCACTCCCGTGCGACAGAAACAGGGTTTTGTTCTTCCCCTATCTTCCTGGAAGATTCTTGAGCGGCGGTTTTGACGTTGACGTTTCGTGTGTGCATCCTGGTTTTCTCCTGTGGTGATGGCTGGCCATCTCCCTGGTGAGTTCTCTAGCGGCAAAGGGCAAAGGAGCAACGGCGAAGGGCGGAAGGAAAGGGGCGGAGACTAAAGTTTTTGCGGCACGCAAAAAGTTTTGGCGGAGTGCATTTCACCCCTTGGATGACGACCCGACGGTGCTACAAGCAGCCCTCCGCGTGAGGACACACGGGGGATGGCTTCACCGGGGGAACAGGATGCACACACCCGCCACGTCGGAACGGCGTGGCGCCATTAAAGCGACGACATCAGCCGGCGCGGTGAAGGCGTTCCGGACGGCACGGCCGGAGAAGCCGCAGCCTTTGACCTTCGCCATCAGACCCTAGCGTCAGCCCGAAACCCGCAGGGATTCGGCGGAGCCCGGCGGGTGCGTCAGCAGCCGCCCTGGCGGAGTGGGGCTCGACGACCGGACAGCAACGCTGGCCGGGAGCCGAAGGGGGGCCAGAAGTAGGATTCAGGTGCTTTCAGAGGATTTGCTGATCGGGTTTCAGAGCCGGCAACTGCACCACGCCACGCAGGACCGTATCCGTGACAATTTGCCCTCACAATGCCTTTCATCTGCATCTCTCCGGGCTTACATCTGGGCGGTAGGGGGCAGCGCCGCAGGCGCTGGTCTTGCCGTCCGTCAGCCCGAAGGGATGACAGGGTTTTCGCGCGCGAACAGGCGGCGCCTATGCCCCGCCCGGATTATTTACTTTCCATCCCCCTGACCGCCCTGGAGAATGAAGTGGCCGCAAAGATAGACGGCGCACTGGCGGGTAGCCGATTCGCAGATCTCATCCAGCACTTTCGCTGTGGTTACGGGGCTGAGTCCTGATTCGCGACGTCGCTCGTTGATGAGCGTTTTATACTTGCGCAGGATGCTGCGGGTTTCCGGTGACAGTTGCATGGTGTTCTCCTTTTGTTCTGTTTCCGGAGGCAATGCCTCCGGCTTTTCTGTCAGGCATCGAGCGCCTCGCGCAGGCGCATCATGACGTCGTTTTCTTCTTTCAGGGTTTCTTCAGCTGATCCGCCGCCATCCTCCGCGCATACTGCGATACGTTGCATCTCCCGTCCTGCAAGCTGCATGACTAAGGCCAGCGATTTCGCGGGAATAGTCACGGTTCGCTTCTCGCGTCGCTCATCGAGCATGGTTTCGACAATCGCCCGTATCTGGCCGATATCCGCGCCACTTTCAAGGCATGAACTTAGCCGACGCAGGACTTCATCCAGTTCCTCATCGGTTAAATCCCAGTCAAGGCAGACGCAACGAATGTCATTTCGATTCCAGCAGGCGAAAACGTATTTCTCGCCATCGAGGTCGGAATGTCTGAACATTTCAAGGGCAATTTCTCTTGCTGTACCAATCATGTTTTTCTCCTTTTATCGGGCGGCATCGCCGCCCGTGGTCAGTCAGTCAAGGGCACGCCAGATGGTGGCGCTTTCCGGATGGGTGTCAGCAAATGCCATAAGCTGCTCATAGCGACGGCAGAAGTGGCGGCACAGCTCTTCATGGTCATGGTTGTTGTGGTGCCAGCTCCGGTGATTCAGTACCAGCGCCGTGAGAATGATCCCCGCCACTTCCCCGCTGACAGTCTGCTCAAACCAGTTGTCCGGATTGCACAGGGTCAGGCTCTCCACGTCAGGCGCCATATATCCGCCACCTTCCGGCAGCCGGTAAAACTGCCAGAATCCCCCCTGATACTCAGGGCAGTAACGCTGGGCATAGGCGTACACGGATGCCTCGGACGTCATAAAATCGCCGCCAAACAAATCAGGCAGGAAAGTCAGGCGCTGCGCACCCTCAAGACGAACAGCATCACAGGTCACGGTCTGGTTCATAGATCCTCTACGGTTAACATATTCTCGGTTCCGGCATCGCCGTGACGACACGACAGACCGGCGAAAAGCGGAGGATACAGGGGCGACGCCGCAAGCCGCAGCGCAAAGCCTTCACGGGCTGAATGCACCGTGAAGGGTGCGAACGGGTGAGCAGTTGTGTTTACTGTCAATAGAAGAATAAAAAAACAGCATTGATCTAATGGTTATTGAGTTGTATATTTAAACATGCTGGATATTAAAACAGTTAACTACTCGTAAAGGCGGGCTAATGGCTGAAGATTCAGAGTATTTTTCTAGTTTCATTGATATTGATAAGCGTCCTTCCTTCTCATCAGAGCATGAGATCAGTCCTGAAAACTTCCAAAAACTAATAGGTGAATACAAATTCACTGAAGATGTGAGTTGTCAGGTAAAAGCTTTAAATGGCATGTGCCATCAAAAACATAAAAGTGGTTGGTTAGGCGTGACCGCGGATGGTTTTGAAGTCCTGATTGGCGGGCATTGTGCAAGAAAATACTTCAAAGCTGATAAATCCTTTACCAATGAAAGAAAGCGGGTTCGCAAGCAGCTCGACAGAAAGAAAGCCCTTCATAAGCTAAAGGATTTTCGTGATAACGCTCTGATTATCAATGAAGAACTATCCCGTCTTCGCACTACTATCATTAATACAAGAGTCATTTTAGATCAGATACTTAAATCATTTCCAAATACAGTATTGTCATTCATCACTGATGCGCAGAAGACTCGCAACTGGGATATCAAAATTGATGTCCTGCACAAATTTAATGATGACAATAAACCCATATGGGTTACCAGTTCATTAGGCAATTTAAAGTCACTACCTTATATGTATGAGGTCATTAGTTTAATGACCCGGGCAAAATCGCTCGCAGAAAAATTCTCCGAGGCCTGCAGCCTGAATCCAGAAGATGTATCAACACCAAAACTGAAACGGATCATTGAGACTCTCAACGACAAGGACGATCTAATCAAATCAGCCACATCTCTAAGCCAGGAAGTAGCGCGATTCATTGATACAAGAAACCTAGAGCTACTTATCTTCGTTTGCGGAAACTATGAAGAGGAGTTCCTCGCAACCAGAGCAATTATGGCTATTACAGGTGCAAAAGTCTCAACTGATGGGCATGTCAACCTGCGACTACGGAGGATAAAGGAAAAAACTACAAAACTCTTTGACGGAAAACTGATTAGAAAGAATCAGATAGTCGAGAAATTCCAGCGTAGCAAGGCATTCACTAGTTGACGTCTAATACCATTCCTTTTACCAATGACGGGTGCCATTCAGCATCCGTTTCGCTATTTTGCCCAATGCTCTGGCAAAGTTTTTCACTTGGCGGGGATTTACGACAGCGACTGCCAATCCTGCTTCAGTGAGCATAGATGCCAGAAGATAGTGATACTTACTTGTAGCCTCCATGACAACAAGCGAAACCGATAACTCCCTCAACGCTTCCAGCAATAACTGTATGCCTGTCGGTGTGTTTTCCAGATGAAGAAACTGGGATGTTGTATCAATGTGGACATCAAAGCTGTCTTTCGATACATCAATTCCGACTGTTGTAGTTTCTTTCATTTTTCAGTTCTCCCTACCTTGTAGATACGGGCTTACCCTTCAGCCCCGGCAATTGTTCGGGCTAATTCTGAAACTGACACTGCGCAAAAATGCTCACCCTCGGGCTTTATATCCCTGGACACCGGTCACGCTGCAGCATCAGGAAAAACACATAGAGTGTATACCTCTATGTCAAACAAAACATACAAGGACGGAGGCGTCAGCGAACCCTTGTGGCCGATGCGGCCGGGCTACAGTGAAGTCACGGCGCATGCCGTCACCGCACGGAGCTTCAGGGGAGTTTCATTGTCCCGACGTTGCCCGGAGGGCAGCGGCGGATAGAAGCGGAAGGCACTGACATCCTTATTCGCAGTGGATGGCCACCGGTTGCCGGGGCGTTACCCCGGCGTTCTCTCAGGCGGCCAGCGCCTCCTGTAGGGCGCGAACGTTATTCAGCTCATCCCTGACAGATTCAGGCTCCTGCCGCCCGGCTTCCCAGGCCATACCGATCCGGTTTTCCAGCTCGCATTCATAGTTACGCAGGACGCGGGACAGGAGTACCGCCGGAACACTCACCTGACGGTTTGCCGCTTCGCGCTGACGGGCCAGGAGATCGCTGACAGTCTGATTATTTACCCCCTCCTGACGGTATTGCGTCATTTTCATTTCGCCGATCGCCTTCATCAGATTCCGGATTTCAGTCCCGTCCGGTTCTGGCTGGGCTTCACGGCAGGCCACGCTAATCCCCTCTTCCGTCCAGACCAGCAGGACCAGGGGTTCGTCAAAGGTGAACATGTTTTCAAGCTGTACACAAAGTTCTTCGCGGGTTCCGTACATCGTTTTTTCTCTCTTGTAAGGGGTTACATGCCGGGCATCAGCCCGGCAGGGTCAGTCAGTCCTGAAAGGTTTCGTCCAGCACCAGGGCTTCGCGGTAGGCTTCAAGAAGCAGGGTGTTGATCCGGCGCAGGGTCTGCGCTGCCATACGTTCGGTAAGCGTTGCCGCGTCGTGCCGGTGCTGCGATTCGAGGCGGTTCAGCAGCATCCGCACGTCACACATGGCATTGCTGAGCGCGGCCACGTCCGCGCGCAGGTGTTCAAGGCCCGGGTAGTTCATGCCGCCTCCGGCCAGTCAGGGTAAAACGCGCCGTCATTGGCCGCCGGCATCCTTCTCGCCCGTTCAACCTGTGCCAGACGTCGGACGCCGGCGGCGTGGTACTGCTCAAGCATCTCGATCCCGATATAGCGGCGGCTGGCTTCGGCGGCGGCCACGCAGGTGGAGCCGCTGCCGGCGAACGGGTCAAGGACTATGGCCCCCGGTCGCGTGAGCGATTCAATCAGCGGCCGCAGACTCTGCACCGGCTT
Source organism: Enterobacter sp. C3_dUdeg (assembly GCF_057536195.1). Classification (NCBI taxonomy): domain Bacteria; kingdom Pseudomonadati; phylum Pseudomonadota; class Gammaproteobacteria; order Enterobacterales; family Enterobacteriaceae; genus Enterobacter; species Enterobacter sp. C3_dUdeg. Next base: position 3,259 of record NZ_BAAKFX010000016.1, on the reverse strand, counting down.
CTCCGTCGGGTGATGTCGGTTGCCCGTGTATTTCCAGGGGATCACGTCCGGGATGGGACGGTCCGGGGTTTGCGGCCTTCCCTTCGCCAGCAGGTAGGCGCTCTCATGGGTGTAACCCACGAACGTCGATTTTGAGGCGTAGCTCTTGGCAAAGACGATATGGCCACCCACCCGGAAACCGGCCGTTTTCCACGCATTCAGAAACAGATCCGCGCGGTTCCAGGCATAGAAACTCACCATCAGGCTGTCATTTTTCAGCACGCGGTACATTTCATGACAGGCGGGCTGGAGCCATTCTGCTGAGTTGTCCCCGGCCAGGGTGCGGCCGGTACGGTCCTTATAGCCAACCAGATACGGCGGATCGGTAAGAATAAAATCGACGGCACGCGCAGGAAAACGGGACATCACCTGCACGCAGTCAGCCAGAATAAAACGGGACATAGACACACTCCTCTCTGATATGCGGCACCCTCTTGCGCCGTGCCGCCACAAAAACCCGGCTCTGAGCGGAGGGCGCAGGGGCGACGCCGCAAGCCGCAGCGCAAGCCTTTCACGGGCTGAATGCACCGTGAAAGGTTCGAACCGTGAACCCTTGCGACCGCAGCGGCCGGGTTAGCGTGAAGGCACGGCGTGGAACACGCCGCCGACTGGCGGCCATTAAAGAGGAGGGAACCGACATCCTTTTATTTGACGGCAGGGATGAGATGTCACCCTGCCGTTTTTTTAGTTCTGAAGAGAACAATGCAGGACAGAGGGTTACAGGATTGAGAAAATGAGACAATGCCAGCTGAAGATTGGAATCTGGAAGTGGGCAGCTGGCACGAAACTTATTTAGCTGTTCTGCAAACTGAGACTAACGATGATCGGAGTACGCGAAACTCTATCACGTCGTTACGCCCGAGGAGCTTGAGGGCGTCTGGGGAACATGCCATTGCAGCCTTCAGTGCCAGTGAAATGGCGAGGCTGCGGTAGCGGTTTTGCAGCATGATGGGGGCATCAGCAGGCACTGCGTCAGACACCTGTAGATACGCTTTCCATGCATCTGGCTGTGCCAAAGCATCATGTTCCACGGCTTCGAGCTGGTCTTCACGTTCCTTTTGCTTTTGCGTGGCCATCTGGTCAAGAACCGCCACTGTGGCTGCGGCATTCATCGCACCAGGTATTGCCAGTGTGAGCGCCGCAAACAAAATTGCAGTATTACACTTCATTTGTCTTCCTCATTGTGTTCATCTCCCTTATGTCCTGACAGTTCAACAGCTCGCTGGCCGCGCCAGCGTCAGCCCCGCTCTCTTAACCTTTTGCATCAGTCCCTCCCAGGCTGTCTGGTTACCATTCTGAATGATGTTCTTGCTCAGGAGCGGCTCTTCGACTTTTTATCGTCAAAAGCCAGGAGAACCCCGAGGCCGATCAGCGAGGCATAGCAGACCTGCATCGCGATTGTCACCGGCAGGGAGATATTATCAACCAGAACGCCGGGAACCACGACGGCCACGCCTGCCAGTATCATTCCCCTGCAGGTCTTTTTGACCCGTTCCGGCCACTGAGATTCAGGAACGTTCCGGGCGTGCAGAAAGTTATGAATGCACTGCTCTGCCTTCTGTTTAATCACTGACATCTTCTAGTCTCCGAATGCCCGTCGCATATTTTTCTTTATTCTGGTCGCTTCAGCGGATACCGGTGCGGCAGGCTCTGCTGGTTTCTCCGGCACTGCAGCCATACTCACGTCAGCCGTACCGGCCATCTGCTGAACCAGAACCTGCAACTCGCTGACCGTGCCGGGCGGTACAGGCATACTGGCCAGCAGACACGGCAGCTCCGGTGCGGTCGTATGCAGAGCCAGATCGGTGATAATCAGGTTTCTCAGCAGCTCTCCGCGCAGGCGGGATGACACGCCCGTCAGCACACGCTCAACCCTTTAACTGCTCCGATCATCCAGGAGCGTCAGGGTGTAACGCCGGCGCTGGTATTCCGTCTCCGGTGACATGGCCAGAGCCGCCACGCCACCATCAGGCTCATCAGGTAGTCCTGAGAGTGAAGACCAGGTGCCGGATACCAGCGCCATCAAGGCACAAAGCCGGATGGCGCTCAGATGCCCGTCAAAGAACACCGGGATCACCTTCACGTCCGTTACGGTAAATGCCCTGCTCTTATTGAGAACCAGCTCATGCATTAGTTTTTCCCGTTTGAGTCGGATGTTCTCCTTGTTCCGCTGGCAGTCCCCGTCATAATACTCGCTCAATGGCAGCGTCACAGTCAGGCTCACCGTCTGCGTCTCAAGTCCGCTGTTCAGCAGCGCATGATACATTGCCAGCAGGTTGAGATCACCGTACTGATATTCCAGTTTGTTGTCGGGATGGCATCACAGCTGACGCTGTCCCAAGTGTATTTCAGTGGCCTTACCTGATAGTGGAACGTCGCCGCACATAGATATCCATAACCATGTACTTCACCTTTAACCTTAGTGAAATTCATATGTGTTTGTCATTTGTAAACGTTGGCTGATAGGTCGCAACCCCGAAAAGTCAGCTTAGTGAGCTTAAAACAGTTCCATATGGTACCGCCCCTCACAACAGATAAAAGTATGTCCACCGATATACCAAATCAGGTGTGACACTCAATGACTTCCACAGCTCCGGTGCGTTTCAATTGCAAATATTCGACGAACGCCCACACCTGGCCCCGCAATACGGAACTAATGAAGGCATTTGTCGGCATAAACCATCCCGGACTAGGGTACATATGGTGTTTAGCTCTTCTGATAACGCAATCTTGGCAGATGAAACGCAATAGAATGTTCTCTGCATACACCGTCCACTGGATGGATATCTCCTCAGTTAAATTCTGTATTTCAGATAGAGCAAGTAGTGCTCGCCGCAGCCGAACGACAGGGCGAAGCACGCGAGTGAGCGAGGAAGCACCAAGTAACAGAACAGACATAATCTAAAGACACACCACACTAAAAGAACATATTAAACTATACCTTTTGATTTCAAATTACCAATATGTATGGATTAGAGATCTACCTGATTCAACTCACTATACTTAGTCATTTCACCCTACTTGATTTCCATTTAAATTTGTTCTTTAGGATCATGGTCCCAGGTTCATCGAATACAGCAGGGTTTCGATCTGGGATGCGGACGCCGTAGTGTTTAATGCATCACCGGGAACTGGTGTGGGACCATGGTCCCAGGTTCATCGAATACAGCAGGGTTTCGATCTGGGATGCGGACGCCGTAGTGTTTAATGCATCACCGGG
>NZ_BAAKFX010000015.1:0-100786 GCF_057536195.1 Enterobacter sp. C3_dUdeg | reverse complement strand
CGGGGAAATGAGGGTCGTGCCGGAAAGGGTAATGGTATCAATGGTGAAGCAGGGCCCGGTGCCGGCTGCAGGCAGAGGCCTGTCAGGCGCCGGGCGAGGGATACTCCGCTCCAGCTCTTCACGCTGTTGCTGGTTCTGTAATAAAAGCTGCTGCTGTTGCTGCTGAATAGTATCGCGATCGGCTGGCGACAAGGGCGCAGCGTTAATGCTTGCTGAAAAAAGCGCACCCGATAAGATAAAAATAATATAATTTGCTAATGAAATTATTCTTCTTTCTATTTTATTGCTATTCATCCATGCCACAAAATTTATTCGCAATTAATATTTTCGAAATATAAGAGCATTCTTAATGCGAGTATATCTAATTTGCGTTAAGGCGAAGCAAATAAAATATTTTTTCAGAAAAATGAGAGGTGGATTAAGAAAAAATAAGAAGTGATTTAACTACCCCTTAAATCTTGAGTTAGCCGTAATACACTAGCTGTGAAGACGGAATGTTTTTCTCCATTCCGCAGGGCTCACCCCAAAACGCGCCTTAAACTGCTGTCGCCAGGTGACGGCGGAATTAAATCCCACCAGTTCGGCCACGCGCTCAATCGGCATATTTCCGGCTTCAAGCAGGAGCTGGCTGCGCCGCAGGCGTTCGGCGGTAAGCCAGTCGGCGACGCTCATCCCCGTGGCTTGAATAAAATGACGGGTCAGGGTGCGGCGGCTCATCGAAACCACCTCCGCCAGTGAGTCCAGGCTATGCGGTTCGGTAATGTGCTGCTGAAGATAATCGATCAGGCAGTTAATGCGTCCGTCGCGGGTATCTTTGGGTACCGGCTGGGCGATGAACTGCGCCTGACCGCCCTCGCGGTGGGGCGGAACAATCATCCGACGGGCAATCTGGTTGGCGACCACGCTGCCAAAGCGCTGACGAATGATATACAGGCAGCAGTCCAGCGCCGCCGCGGTTCCGGCGGAGGTGATGATATTGCCGTCATCCACGTAGAGCGCATTGATATCCAGCTGAACGTGCGGGAAAAGGGACTGGAACTGATGTTCGAACTCCCAGTGGGTGGCCGCACGTTTGCCGTCGAGAAGCCCCGCCCAGGCCAGCACAAACGACCCCAGACACAGCCCGACGATTTCCGCGCCGTTGTCTCTCGCCTGCACCAGGCTGTCGAGCAGCGTCTGGGGCGGTCGTTCAAGGACGTGCTGCCAGTAGGGAACGACGACAATATCGGCCTGACCAATGGCGGTGTAGTCCTGCGTGGCGTTGAGGGCAAATCCGTCTTTTGAGGTGAGAAAACCCGGCATTTCGGCGCAGATCGTCACGCTAAAGCGCTTTTCGCCGGAGACCGAATCGCCAAACAGAATGCAGGGAACGGAGTAGTGGAACGGGCTGAACCCGTCTACCGCGACAATCGCGACGTTGATTAGCGACATCAGTTCCTCCTTTCCCTTTAACGCACTCAGAATATAACGGTTTCGCCATCCTGGGGAATGCTCACTGCGTCACTCACCTGATTGGCTTCAACGTACTCACGCAGCGCGCTGCGGGTCAACAGGCAGTGGTTAATCGCCTCCATATGGATCGCCACAATGCTGGCCTGCGGCAGCAGGAAATGAACGTTGAGCACGTCCTCCTGCCCCATAATAATGGGCCCAAAACCAATGACGTGGGCATAGCCAGCGTTCAGCACCACCACGTCCGGCTGGTGCTTTTGCAGATCGGCCGCCACCTCGTCACGCCAGACGGTATCCCCGGCAAGATAGAGCGTCTTCTCATCGGGATGACGCAGCACCACGCCGCAGGCCTCGCCCAGCCGCTCCGCCAGCTCCGGCACGGCGTAAGCGCGATCGGTGCCGTGCTGCCCGCCGTGGGTTTTCGTAATCTGAATATCGCCGAAGAAGGTCGCGTCGGTCATGACCGTCAGGTTGCTGAATCCCTGGCTTCGCAGCAGCGCGGCGTCACGATCGTTTTGCACGTAGATCGGTTTGTCTTTGGCGATCAGCTCCGCCGCGGTGCGATCCCAGTGATCGTCATGGGTATGGGTGACGATCACCGCGTCGGTATCCAGCAGCGTGTTGACGTCAACGGGGAGTTCGACCGTCGGGTTACGACGTTCGGCATACGCCGTGCCGGGAAAGCCCGGATAAGCCCCCTTCGGGGCCAGCATCGGGTCGATTAAAAGACGTTTTCCGGCGTAGGTAATCAGCTGGGTGGCGTTGCGAATGTGGGTAATGTTCATGGGCTATCCTCCGGTGGGTGTGATAAGGAGGATAGCCAGCCGTCGCACTTGCCGCAGTGGGTTAAAGGGCGATTACCGATGGAATCGGGCCAATTTAAGCAACCCGTTTTCCGTCAGATCGTTTACCAGCCCGGCACCGCCCCGCCGTTAAAGATCGTCTCCGCCGCTTTCGCTACCTCAGGCGACTGATACGACTGGATAAATTCCTTCACGTTCTCCGCGTCTTTGTTGTCTTCGCGCGTCACCACGATGTTCACGTACGGCGAGTTTTTATCTTCAATAAAGACGCTGTCATGCACCGGCGACAGCCCAGTTTGCTGAATATAGGTGGTGCTGATGATGGCGACATCCATTTTCGGGTCGTCCAGCACGCGCGGCAGCTGCGCCCCTTCCAGCTCCATAATTTTCAGCTGTTTAGGGTTGGCGGTAATATCCAGCGCCGTCGGCAGCAGCCCGGTGCCCGGCTTCAGGGTAATGAGCTTCTCCTTTTGCAGCAGCAACAGCGCGCGGCCAAGATTGGTCGGGTCGTTTGGAATGGCAATCGTCGCCCCGTCCTTCAGGTCAGAGACGGATTTAATTTTGCGGGAATAGCCGGCCATCGGAAAAACAAAAGTGTTCGCCACGGCCACCAGCTTGTAGTTATGCGCCTTGTTATCCTCAGCGAGGAACGGGCGATGCTGGAAGACGTTGGCATCCAGTTCCCCCTGGTTGGTGGCATCGTTGGGCAACAGCGAGCCGCTGAAGCCGACCAGCTCCACGTCCAGGCCATATTTCTCTTTTGCCACCTTTTTGGCGACTTCCGCCACGTCCTGTTCAGCGCCGTTGATGACGCCCACTTTAATGTGTTTGGCATCGCTGCCACTTTGATCGCACCCTGCCAGCAGCAGGCCAGCAAGTACCAGAGCACCCAATCGACGTTTCACAAGACAGTTCCTTTTGCTAAATGTTGTAGTGACTATATCGACAACGAGGCGGTGAAATAAAAACCGAAAAAGAATCAATAAGAAGGATAAGTTATATGCGGGTTTTGCCGGGTGGCGCTGCGCTTACCCGGCCTACAGATCCGGGGCTTAAAGCGCTTTCGCGAGATAATGCCGCTGCATGCCCTCATACGGGTAATCCTGTAGCGACATCTGCAGCTGGTACCCCTGTTTTTCATAGAACGGGCGCGCCTGGAAGCTGGCGGTATCGACCAGCGCGTGCTTGCAGCCTTTGCGTCTGGCTTCCTCTTCGGCCGTTTTGATGAGCTGGCTGCCCACGCCGGATCCGCGCACGGTCTCGCTGACCCAGAGATAGTCGATATTCAGCCAGTCGCCTTTACGCACCCCAATTAGCCCGCCGAGCATGACGCCTTTATCGTCTCGTACGTAAACGCCAATGTCGCAGCTAAAGGTCGCCATATCCAAAAATTGCCCGTTATAGGCTCTTAACCCCACAAATAACTCTTCTTTTTCAGCGGGCGTTACATTATTTGTTATGCTCAGGTGCATTTTTCTCTCCTTATTTTCTATGCAATCTGAATATCTCATAGCTTAACCTCCACAAAAACTCCTCATTCCCTCCATTTTTTAAATACGGAAACATTCCCTCAATATCTAAATAAAAAAGGCCTTTCCAATACGCACCCAAAACGTATACTGAGAACGATCATTCTCACTTTTACACGGTAGCCGACGATGAGTACGAAACTGGAAGAACGACAAAAACAACGTCAGGACGAAATCATCACCGCCGCGCGTCGCTGCTTTCGCGCCAGCGGATTTCACGCCGCCAGCATGTCGCAGATAGCCAGCGAAGCGAAGCTCAGCGTCGGGCAAATTTACCGTTATTTCAGCAACAAAGACGCGATTATCGAAGAGATGATCCGCCGAATCATCGACTCACGCATTGAGGAGATGCAGGGTAAAACCCTGGTGGAAGGGATGCCGCAGGCGCTCGCCTGGCGACAGACCCTCAACGAAGATGACGATGCGCTGATGCTGGAAATGTCCGCTGAGGCCACGCGTAATCCGCAGGTGGCGACGATGCTGATCGAAGCCGAATCGCGCATGTTCGCCAACGCCTGTGCGCACCTGAAAAAGCAGTTTCCCCACCTGAGCGACGAGCATATTCGCTGCTGCGTGGAGATTACCGCCGTGATGATTGAGGGGACGATTTATCGTCGATTAACCCCCTTAAAAGTCCCGTCAGAACAATTAGAACCCCTTTACCAGGATATTTTAAATATGCTTTTCTCTGCGAAGTAATCGCATATGAATAATTAGCGGGAATAAGTAATTCCCCTTTTTTACATTTCTGGCTCAGCCGGAGATGCGGTATCGCTGTGCCTTTAAATAGCCCTCCTCCCCGTTAAGCCATTAACGGGGCTGGTGTCGTTCACCCTGGAAAAAGATTATGAAAAACATAACAACCTCCATCGCGGCATTATTTCTCCTGACCGGGTGCGATAATGCGCAAACATCTGCTCCCCAGCGTCCTCTTCCGGATGTGGGGATTGTCACCCTCTTGAGCCAGCCGGTGTCCGTCGTCAGCGAGCTGACCGGCCGCACCACCGCCGCCATGAGCGCCGAAGTGCGCCCGCAGGTGGGCGGCATTATCCAGAAGCGGCTGTTCACCGAAGGCGATACCGTGAAAGCCGGACAGGCGCTGTATCAAATTGACCCTTCCAGCTACCGCGCGGCGTTTGATGAAGCCGCCGCGGCGCTGAAGCAGGCTCAGGCGCTGGTAGCGACCGACTGCCAGAAGGCCCGGCGCTATGCGCAGCTGGTGAAAGACGACGGCGTGTCGCGCCAGGACGCAGAGGACGCGAAGTCCACCTGCGCGCAGGACAAGGCCAGCGTCGAGTCAAAGAAGGCCGCGCAGGAGAGCGCGCGCATTAACCTCAACTGGACCACCGTTACCGCGCCGATTGCCGGACGCATCGGCATCTCCTCCGTCACGCCCGGCGCGCTGGTGACCGCGCAGCAGGATACCGCGCTCGCCACCGTTCGCGGACTGGACAGCATGTACGTCGATCTCACGCGTTCCAGCGCCGATCTGCTGCGTTTACGCAGGCAAACCCTTGCCACCAATAGCGATACGCTAAGCGTGTCCTTAATCCTCGAAGACGGCAGCACCTACGGTGAGAAAGGCCGCCTGGCGTTAACCGAAGTGGCGGTGGATGAATCAACCGGCTCGGTCACGCTGCGCGCCGTCTTCCCGAACCCGCAGCATCAGCTCCTGCCGGGGATGTTCGTTCGCGCCAGGGTGGATGAAGGCATCATGAACGACGCGATCCTCGCCCCGCAGCAGGGCATCACCCGCGATGCCAAAGGCACCGCCACCGCGCTGGTGGTGAATGCCAGCAATAAGGTCGAGCAGCGTCAGCTGGAGACGGGCGACACCTACGGCGACAAATGGCTGGTGCTGAGCGGCCTGAAGGCGGGCGACAGGCTGATTGTGGAAGGTACCGACAAAGTGACTCCCGGGCAGGAAGTGAAGGCCGAAGAGATGAAAGCTGCGGGAGGAAAAGCCTGATGTTTTCCCGCTTCTTCGTGCGTCGCCCGGTCTTTGCCTGGGTTATCGCCATTCTTATCATGCTCGCCGGGATGCTGGCGATCCGTACGCTGCCGGTCGCGCAGTACCCGGACGTCGCCCCGCCGTCGATCAAAATCTCTGCCACCTACACCGGTGCCTCCGCGCAGACGCTGGAAAACAGCGTGACGCAGGTGATCGAGCAGCAGCTGACCGGCCTGGATAACCTGCTCTACTTCACCTCCACCAGCAGCTCGGACGGGTCGGTGAGCATTACCGTCACCTTCGAGCAGGGAACCGACCCGGACACAGCCCAGGTGCAGGTGCAGAACAAAGTTCAGCAGGCAGAATCGCGCCTGCCGACCGAGGTGCAGCAGTCCGGCATTACCGTCGAGAAATCGCAGAGCAACTTCCTGCTGATCATGGGCGTGTACGACAAAACCGACACCGCCAGCAGCTCGGATATCGCCGACTGGCTGGTGAGCAATATGCAGGACCCGCTGGCGCGCGTGGAGGGCGTCGGCAGCCTGCAGGTGTTCGGGGCGGAATACGCCATGCGCATCTGGCTTGACCCGGCGAAGCTGGCGTCCTACTCGCTGATGCCGTCCGACGTGCAGAGCGCGATTGAAGCGCAGAACGTACAGGTCTCCGCCGGTAAAATCGGCGCGCTGCCCTCGTCGAACGCCCAGCAGCTGACCGCCACCGTCCGCGCCCAGTCGCGCCTGCAGACGGTCGATCAGTTCAAAAATATTATCGTGAAGAGCCAGTCCAGCGGCGCGGTGGTGCGCATCAGCGACGTCGCCCGCGTGGAGATGGGCAGCGAAGATTATACCGCCACTGCGAAGCTGAACGGCCACCCGGCGGCGGGTATGGCGGTGATGCTCTCACCGGGCGCGAACGCGCTCAACACGGCGACGGCGGTAAAAGACAAGATCGCCGAGTTCAAAAAGTCGATGCCGGAAGGCTACGACGTGGCCTACCCGAAAGACAGCACCGAGTTCATCAAGATCTCCGTTGAGGACGTGATTCAGACCCTGTTCGAAGCCATTATCCTCGTGGTGGTGGTGATGTACCTGTTCCTGCAAAACATCCGCGCGACGCTGATCCCGGCGCTGGCGGTGCCCGTCGTTCTGCTGGGCACCTTCGGCGTGCTGGCGCTGTTCGGCTACTCCATCAATACCCTGACGCTGTTTGCGATGGTGCTGGCGATCGGGCTTTTGGTGGATGATGCCATCGTGGTGGTGGAAAACGTCGAGCGTATTATGCGCGACGAGGGGCTGCCCGCCCGGGAAGCTACTGAGAAATCGATGGGCGAAATCTCCGGCGCGCTGGTTGCCATTGCGCTGGTGCTCTCTGCGGTATTCCTGCCGATGGCCTTCTTCAGCGGCTCCACCGGGGTGATTTACCGTCAGTTCTCGGTCACCATTATTTCGGCGATGTTCCTCTCCGTGGTGGTGGCGTTGACCCTGACGCCGGCGCTCTGCGGCTCGATCCTGAGCCACACGGCGCCGCACAAAAAGGGCTTCTTCGGCGCGTTTAACCGCTTCTACAGCAGGACCGAGCGCGGCTATCAGAACAAGGTGCTGCGCGCCCTGCGCCGTTCCGGCGGCATGCTGGTTATCTATGCCCTGCTCTGCGGCGCGATGGGCTTCGCCATGCTTAAGCTGCCGGGCAGCTTCCTGCCAACGGAAGATCAGGGCGAAATCATGGTGCAGTACACCCTGCCAGCGGGCGCAACGACGGTACGTACCGCCGAAGTCAGCCGCCAGGTGCGCGAGTGGTTCCTCACGAAAGAAAAAGCCAATACCAACGTGATCTTCACCATTGAGGGCTTCAGCTTCAGCGGCAGCGGCCAGAACGCCGGGATGGCGTTTGTCTCCCTGAAAAACTGGTCCGAACGTAAAGGCGATGCAAACACCGCGCAGGCCATCGCCCTGCGCGCCACGCAGGAGCTAAGCGCCATCCGCGATGCGACCATCTTTGCCATGACGCCGCCTGCGGTGGACGGCCTGGGCCAGAGCAACGGCTTTACCTTTGAGCTGATGGCCAGCGGCGGCACCGACCGCGACGCGCTGCTGAAGCTGCGTAACCAGCTGATTGGCGAAGCCAACCAGGACAGCTCGCTGCACGCCGTGCGCGCCAACGATCTGCCGCAGATGCCGCAGCTTCAGGTGGATATCGATAACAACAAGGCCGTGTCGCTGGGGCTGTCCCTGAGCGACGTTACCAACACCCTCTCCAGCGCCTGGGGCGGGACCTACGTGAACGATTTTATCGACCGCGGCCGCGTGAAAAAGGTCTACATCCAGGGCGACAGCGACACCCGCGCCGTACCGTCGGATCTCAACAAATGGTTTGTGCGCGGCAGCGACAGCACCATGACGCCGTTCTCCGCCTTCGCCACCACCCGCTGGGAGTACGGCCCGGAAAGCCTGGTGCGCTACAACGGCTCGGCGGCGTATGAGATACAGGGCGAAAACGCCAGCGGCGCCAGCTCCGGCACGGCGATGGGCAAAATGGAGCAGCTGGCAAACAGCCTGCCGTCCGGCAGCACCTGGGCGTGGAGCGGTTTGTCGTTGCAGGAAAAACTGGCGAGCGGTCAGGCGATGAGCCTGTATGCCCTCTCCATCCTCGTCGTGTTCCTGTGCCTGGCGGCGCTGTATGAGAGCTGGTCGGTACCGATTTCGGTCATCCTGGTGATCCCGCTTGGCGTGCTGGGCGCGGCCGTCGCCGCCTCGCTGCGCGGCCTGAACAACGACGTCTATTTCCAGGTGGCGCTGCTCACCACCATCGGCCTGTCGTCGAAGAACGCCATCCTGATTGTCGAGTTTGCCGAAGCCAAAGTCGCTGAAGGGTACTCTCTGACGCGCGCCGCACTGCGTGCCGCCCAGACGCGTCTGCGGCCGATCATCATGACCTCGCTGGCGTTTATCGCAGGGGTTACGCCGCTGGCCGTGGCAACCGGTGCAGGCGCCAACAGCCGCGTGGCAATTGGTACCGGCATTATCGGCGGAACGCTGGCCGCGACGCTGCTGGCGATCTTCTTCGTCCCCTTATTCTTTGTACTGGTGAAACGTCTGTTCTCCGGTAAGCACGCAAACCGGAGGTCATAATGTTTCGTGTATCTGTTTTAGCGTTAGCCCTGCTGAGCGCGGGCTGTGTGTCGTTAGATCCAACCTGGCAACGCCCGGACGCACCCGTCCCGGCAACCTTGCCCGGCGCGCACGGCGAAGCCACCGCCGTGGTGAGCCAGTGGCAGCAGGTGATGAACGATGCGCGGCTGAAAAGCGTGGTGACGATGGCGCTTAACAGCAACCGCGACGTGCAAAAAGCGATTGCTGATATCGACGCCGCCCGCGCCCAGTACGATGAAACGCGCTCGTCCCTGTTCCCGACGGTGGACGCCGAGCTGAGCCATACCCGCAGCCGCACGCTGGCAAGCGGCGTCGCGACAAGCGACGAAGCCAACGGCGCGGTCTCCAGCTTCGAGCTGGATCTGTTTGGCCGCAACCAGAGCCTCTCCCGCGCCGCGCGTGAAACCTGGCTTGCCAGCGAGTTCACCGCGCAGAACACGCGCCTGACGATGGTCAGCGAGCTGACCACGGCCTGGGTGACGCTGGCGGCGGATAACAGCAACCTGGCGCTGGCGAAATCCACGATGGAGAGCGCCGCGAACTCGCTGAAGATTGTGAAGCGCCAGCAGGAAGTGGGCGTGGCGGCGGCGACGGACGTCAGTGAAGCGATGGCGGTGTATCAGCAGGCGCGCGCCAGCGTCGCGAGCTACCGGACGCTGGTGATGCAGGACAAAAATGCCCTCAATCTGCTGGCGGGCGATACGGTGCCGGACAACCTACTGCCCGGCACGCTGGAGAGCCTGAGCGACAACGCCATCACGCTGATCCCGGCGGGCGTCAGCTCCAGCGCTCTGCTGCGCCGCCCGGACATTCAGGAGGCGGAACATAACCTGCTGAGCGCCAACGCCAACATCGGCGCGGCGCGGGCCAACTTCTTCCCGACCATTTCACTGACCGCCAGCGCGGGCGTCGGCAGCGACTCGCTCTCCTCCCTGTTCAGCCATGGGATGAAGGTCTGGTCGTTCGCGCCGTCCATCACCCTGCCGCTGTTTAGCGGCGGGAACAACCTGGCGCAGCTGCGCTACGCGGAAGCGGAGAAGAAAGGGCTGATCGCCACCTATGAGAAAGCCATCCAGAGCGCGTTTAAGGACGTGGCCGACGCGCTGGCGCGACGAGAAACCCTGAGCGAGCAGCTCGACGCCCAGCGCGAATACGTCGCGGCGGAGCAAAAAACGCTGGATGTGGCAACGCGCAGCTATAAGGCGGGCGCGGGAGATTATCTGACGGTACTGACCGCGCAGCGGTCGCTGTGGTCGGCGCAGGAATCGCTGATCGCGCTGCAGCAAACCGACCTGGAAAACCGCATCACGCTGTGGCAGTCGCTGGGGGGCGGTATTCAGTAGCGCTTGCCGGGAAGTTCATGACAGGCGGTGAAGAGAAAATTCATACTTTCGGCTGGCGTCGCTACACTGAATGTAACGATATATTTCATGGGAAGCATGTGACTTCTAAAGGGGGTTGTTGATGAAAGCTGCGCACCTGGTCTGCCTGCTGGTTTGTCTGCTCTTCGCCGCGTTTGTCCATGCTCAGGAAAAGGATGACCCCGCGAAAGAGGCGCAAATAAAGCAGCAGGTCCTTAAAGATATTAAGAAAACCTGTACGCCACAGAAAAAGCAGAGCGATAAAGCCTGGCAGGAGATGATTTTGTCGTCCGAGGCCAATCAGCTGCTGATTAAAAATGCCATCACCGCCGTGAAGCGCGACAACCTGGATGCCTACTGGGGGGCGATTGGTCAGGTGGATTGTATGGAAGATTATTGAATTCCCGCCGGGTGGCGCTGCGCTTACCCGGCCTGGAAAACATGTTTAACGCTTCCGCATATCCGGAATGATGAGATCCCCGCGCAGAACATAGGACCCGAGCATCTGCGTTTTCTCCGTCAGCCAGCTCACAATGCGCGCCGCCATCGCGTCCATGGAATATTCAATCGCCGGGATCACCGGAATACCCGGCAGGTGCAGCGATCCGGCAAGGCTGAAGACCATAATGTCGTCCGGCACCGATTTATTAAACGCCTGCAGCTGCGGGATCACCCGCTGGGCTTCCTGCTCGTCCGCCACCAGCAGCGCGTTGAAGTTCAGGGTGCTGGCGTTGTTAAGCAGCTCCTGCAGCGCAACGGACGAAGAAGTCGCGTCCATAAAGACCAGGTTGCGATTAAAGGGCAGGAAATTTTTCTCCAGCGCGTGCTTGTAGCCAAGCAGCACCTGGTCGGCAAAACCGCTGCCGTGGGGGTGGATCAGCGCAATCTGGCGACGCCCCTGGCTGGTGAGGTAGTTACAGGCGGTTTCGGCGGCAAAGGCGTGATCGAACTGGATGCTGTTGGAATTATCAGACTCCATGCAGTCCACCAGAATGACGTTGTCCATATCCACGTCCAGCGGGAAACGGGCGCCAATCACCAGGATATCATCGCAGAGCCCGCAGGAGAGTTCTTCAAGGGCGTGCATCACTTCCGCTTTGCTGTGCGCGAAGCGCAGCAGGAGGTGTTTTTGATGCTGGCTGAGCTGTTTTTCCAGCGCGTAGAGATAACCGGTGGTCTGGTTAATATTTTCCTGCGCGCAAATGACTCCAATGCAGCCCGTCGACTGGCTCAGCAGCGACTGGGCAATCACGTTGGGACGATAGTTCAGCTCATCCACGGCCTTCAGAACGGCCTGACGGCTGGCTTCCTTAACGCCACGCGACCCACTCAACACTCGCGATACCGTGGCTTTAGACACCCCGGCAAGACGTGATACATCATTGATTGTCGACATCTCTTTCCCCTGGCAGGCTTACCTCGCGCCTGCAAATTCCATCACCGCTTCGGCTCACATTATAGCCAGAACGGAGTATATCCGTTTCCGTTTTCCATGGAAACCGATTTTCCGTTTCCACTCAAAATGATGTCAAAACAGCCAAATTATGTGACCCACATCCGGTTAATTAGCCTCATAAGTAAGGGATCTTGATGGGTATCACACTTCTGTCTTTTATGAATGGAAACCGGTTTCCGTATAATGTCCAATCATCCTCGCAATAACTTTTTACATTTAGAGGATGGTTGTCGATGTTCAAGATTATGCTGTGCTGCTCTGCCGGGATGTCCACCAGCCTGTT
Organism: Enterobacter sp. C3_dUdeg; assembly: GCF_057536195.1. Lineage (NCBI taxonomy): Bacteria > Pseudomonadati > Pseudomonadota > Gammaproteobacteria > Enterobacterales > Enterobacteriaceae > Enterobacter > Enterobacter sp. C3_dUdeg. The sequence goes on along the minus strand of NZ_BAAKFX010000015.1, from coordinate 88,802 downwards.
GGTCAGCAAAATGGTCGATGTCGCGAAAGAACGTGGTTTGCCGGTGAAGATTGATGCGTACGGTGTTTCCGAATTTGATACGCAGTTTCCGCAATACCAGGTTGTCCTTCTCGGACCGCAAGTGAAATACATGTTAAAGACACTCTCAGACAAGGCGGCTACGAAAGGCATTCCGGTGCAGCCCATCGATATGATGGACTACGGCATGCAGCGTGGCGATAAAGTACTGGACTATGCTCTGTCGCTCATCGAAGCGGCACACTAAAAGGTGTTCACATGAGTTCGTTATATCAATCCATGGTCGCGGTGATTGAGCAGTCAATTACCCCGCTGGCCGCCAAGCTGGGCCAGCAAAAGTATGTGATTGCCATCCGCGACGGCTTTACCGCCGCGCTGCCGTTTATGATCATCGGCTCGTTTATGCTGGTGTTCATCTTCCCGCCTTTCTCGGCGGATACCACCAACAGCTTTGCCCGCGGCTGGCTGGATTTCTCCCAGACCTATCGTGAACAGCTGATGCTGCCGTTTAACCTCAGCATGGGCGTGATGACCTTCTTCATTTCGGTGGGAATTGGGGCGAGCCTGGGGCGTCAGTTTAACCTCGACCCGGTGATGTCCGGCCTGCTGGCCTTTATGGCCTTCCTGCTGGTCGCCGCGCCGTATGCCGACGGCAAGATCTCGACCCAGTATCTCTCCGGCCAGGGCATCTTCACCGCCCTGATCACCGCCATTTACGCCACCCGCGTTTACGCGTGGCTGAAGCAGAACAACGTGACCATTCGCCTGCCGAAGGAAGTACCAACCGGCGTGGCGCGCTCGTTTGAAATCCTGATCCCGGTGATGGTGGTGATCGGCACGCTGCACCCGCTGAACCTGTTCATTGAAGCGCAGACCGGAATGATCATACCGCAGGCGATCATGCACCTGCTGGAGCCGCTGGTGTCCGCCTCTGACTCCCTGCCCGCCATTCTGCTCTCCGTGCTGCTGTGCCAGATCTTCTGGTTCGCCGGTATTCACGGCTCGCTGATCGTCACCGGCATCATGAACCCGTTCTGGATGGCGAACCTCTCGGCAAACCAGGCGGCGCTGGCGGCCGGCGCGGCGCTGCCGCACGTTTACCTCCAGGGCTTCTGGGATCACTACCTGCTGATTGGCGGCGTAGGCTCCACGCTGCCGCTGGCGTTCCTGCTGCTGCGCAGCCGCGTTACCCACCTGCGCACCATCGGCAAAATGGGCGTGGTGCCAAGCTTCTTCAACATCAACGAACCGATTCTGTTCGGCGCGCCGATCATCATGAACCCGATGCTGTTTATCCCGTTCGTGTTCGTTCCGCTGGTCAACGCCTGCCTGGCGTACGCGGCAACCAAACTCGGCTGGCTGGCGCAGGTCGTCTCGTTGACCCCGTGGACCACCCCTGCACCGATTGGCGCCTCGTGGGCGGCAAACTGGGCGCTGAGCCCGGTGGTGATGTGCCTGGTCTGTATGGTGATGTCCGCGCTGATGTACCTGCCGTTCCTGCGCGCCTATGAGCGTACGCTCATCAAAAACGAAGAGCAGAAGGCCCAGGCAACCGTCGGCGCCGCCGAGACCGCCAGCAATTAAGTCAAAGAGGAAGAGTCATGAAATACGCATTTCCCGATAATTTCTGGTGGGGCAGCGCAAGCTCCGCTCTCCAGACGGAAGGGGCAAGAGAGGGGGAAACCACGTGGGATTACTGGTTTGCCCGCGAGCCGAACCGTTTTCACAGCGGCGTGGGGCCGCAGCAGACCTCCACGTTTTATCAGCACTGGAAGACGGATATTCAGCTGTTAAAGCAGCTGAACCACAACAGCTTTCGCACCTCGATTAGCTGGGCGCGCCTGATCCCTGACGGTATCGGTGAAGTGAACCCGGAAGCGGTCGATTTTTACAATCAGGTCATTGATGAGCTGAATGAACAGGGCATCACGCCGTTTATGACCCTGTTCCATTTCGACATGCCGATGGCGATGCAGGAGATCGGCGGCTGGGAAAACCGCGACGTGGTGGACGCCTACGCCCGCTATGCGCAGATTTGCTTTGAGCTGTTCGGCGATCGCGTGCTGCACTGGTTTACCTTCAACGAGCCGATCGTGCCGGTGGAAGGCGGTTATCTGTACGACTTCCACTACCCGAACGTGGTGGATTTTCGTCGGGCAGCCACCGTGGCGTACCACACCGTGCTGGCCCATGCGAAGGCGGTCCAGGCCTACCGCGCCGGGCATTACGCGGGGGAGATTGGCATCGTGCTGAACCTGACGCCGTCGTACCCGCGTTCGCAGAACCCGGCAGACGTGAAGGCGGCGCACATCGCGGATCTGATGTTTAACCGCAGCTTCCTTGACCCGGTCCTGCGCGGCGAATACCCGGCAGATCTCGTAGCGCTGCTGAAATCCTGCGATCAATTACCCGCCTGTAAACCGGAAGACGGCTTCCTGATTGCGGAAGGGAAAATCGACCTGCTCGGCGTGAATTACTATCAGCCGCGTCGCGTGAAGTGTCGCGACAGCGCGGTGAACCCGCAGGCGCCGTTTATGCCGGAGTGGTTCTTCGATAATTACGAGATGCCGGGCCGCAAGATGAACCCGTACCGCGGCTGGGAAATCTACGAGCCGGGTATTTACGATATTCTGGTTAACCTGCGCGACAATTACGGCAACCCACGCTGCTTTATTTCTGAAAACGGCATGGGCGTCGAAAACGAGCAGCGTTTTATTGAAAATGGCCAGATTAACGATCAATACCGCATCGAGTTTATTTCCGAACATTTAGCCTGGCTGCATAAGGGTATTAGCGAAGGGTGCAATTGTCTCGGCTACCATATGTGGACGTTTATTGATAACTGGTCGTGGTGCAACGCGTATAAAAATCGCTACGGATTTATCCAGCTCGATTTAGCGACGCAGAAACGCACCATTAAGAAAAGCGGAGAGTGGTTTGCCGCTACCGCGTTAAATAATAGTTTTGAAAAAGAGTAATGATGATGATCGCATTAGAAGAAGCCGTAATGGAAATTATCGTCAATGCCGGACAGTCCCGCAGCCTGTGCTTTGAAGCACTGCACGCGGCGCGCCAGGGCAATATTGACGAAGCCAAAAGCCTGCTGCGCGAAGCCGACGGCTACGCGCGCCAGGCGCACAAGATGCAGACCAAACTGATCGAGCAGGATGCGGGCGAAGGCCGTCAGCCGATGACGTTAATTATGGTGCACGCGCAGGATCATTTAATGAACTCTTTATTAGCGCGTGAACTGTCCGAAGAAATTATTCATTTATATCAGAGATAGTCTATGGCGAAATAATTACTGTAATACCTCTGTACCCTAAATAGAGATCCACTTGTTCTGATGATAGCGACATACTCTGTCAGATCGGAGCGGGATGGTTATTGTCTGAATAAAATTAAACTATATTGAGATAACCATGAATACGATTAAAAAACTTCCATTAACCATGGCGGTTATCGCCGCGCTTTGCCCAATTTCCGTGCTCGCACAGGAATTCACCCAGGAGCAAATTGACGCCATTGTGGCGAAAGCGGTGGATAAAGCCCTGGCCGAACGTCAGGCTAAAATGGATGCGGCGGTCGCGAAAAAAGCGGACGTGGTGACCGAGCCGCAAAGCGCGGCGCAATCTCCGGATATGGCGATCCCGTTCGGAATTAAATTTACCGGCTACGCCCGCTACGGCGCGCACTTCCAGGCCGCCGATCAGAAATACGTCGCGGTGGACGGCTCGTACAACGGCGCGTCCGCCATTGGTCGTCTGGGCAACGAAGGCAACGGCGGGGAATTCCAGCTCTCCAAGGCCTTCAAGGGTGAAAACGGCGCCATCTGGGACGTTAACGTGATGATCGATCACTGGGGCGACGAAGTTAACCTGAAAAAAGCCTACGCGGGGGTGACCAACATTATGGCCTCCAACCCGAACGCCTATTTCTGGGCAGGCCGTGACTTCCACCAGCGTCCGCAGCAGGGCATCAACGATTACTTCTGGATGAACCACGACGGCCAGGGCGCCGGGGTGAAGAACTTCGACATCGGCGGCGTGCAGTTCGACGTGGCCGCCGTGGCGGCGGTGGAATCCTGTAGCCCGGAAGTGATGGAAGATGAAGCCAACCCGTCGCGCATCACCTGTACCGGCGGTTCCGGCACGGGCGACAAAGGCAACTACGCCGCGACCTCAAAAATCCACGGCATGAAGCTTGGCCCGATCGACATGGAGCTGTACGCCAACTACGGCTTTGACTCCAAAGCGGTGGAGAGCGACGAGCGTCTGAACGCGTGGCAGGGCGGCGTGGTGTTGAGCCACACCAACGACAGCGGCGTGAACAAGGTGATCGCCCGCTACTCCGATAACGCGGACAACAGCGTGTTCAACAAAACCGAGGATCTGACCACGGTCTACGCCAGCTTCGAAGGGCTGTATAAATTCACCCAGGCCACGCAGGTGGAGTACATCCTCGCCTTCCACGACTACGACAACAGCCGCGATAAGACCGACAACCGCAAAAACTACAACGCCATCGTGCGACCGATGCACTGGTGGAACGACGTTCACTCCACCTGGCTGGAAGCAGGCTGGCAGCATGTGGATTACGACAACGGCGGCGACAACAAGGGCTGGAAGCTGACCCTGTCGCAGAACATGTCTATCGCCATGGGGCCGGAGTTCCGCCCGATGCTGCGCTTCTACGTGACCGGCGGCAAGGTGGATAACGAACGCACCGCGCGCGTGAACAACACCAAAGACGAAACGCTCGACGACTTCAACGTCGGCGCGATGTGGGAGGCGTGGTTCTAGGCAAGGTAGAAGCAAAACGGCAACGCAAGTTGCCGTTTTTAGTGTTTGCTCCCTCTCCCCGTGGGTGTACGGTCCGGGGTGAGGGCATCAGGCCGCACGCAACCATGCTATGCTGTTGACCGAATTAACGACAACATCGCAGGGGAGAAAATGGGTTCCACACGTAAAGGGATGCTAAACGTCCTGATCGCCGCCGTTTTATGGGGCAGTTCCGGCGTTTGCGCGCAGTACATCATGGAGAAAAGCCACATTTCTTCGCCTTACCTGACCATGGTTCGCCTGCTGTTTACCGGCGTGATCCTGCTGACGCTCTCCTTCGTTCACGGCGATAAGATTTTCTCGGTCATCAAACATCGCAAAGACGCCCTCAGCCTGCTGATTTTCTCACTCGTCGGCGCGCTCACCGTGCAGCTCACCTTCCTGCTGACGATTGAGAAATCCAACGCGGCGACCGCTACCGTGCTGCAGTTCCTCTCGCCGACCATTATCGTGGCCTGGTTCGCCCTGGCGCGGAAAAAGCGCCCCGGCGTCTTTGTGCTGTCGGCCATCATGACGTCGCTTGTCGGTACGTTTCTGCTGGTCACCCACGGCGACCCGACCTCGCTCTCCATCTCGCCTGCCGCGCTGTTCTTCGGCATCGCCTCGGCGTTTGCCGCCGCGTTTTACACGACGTATCCGTCAACGCTGATCGCCCGCTACGGCACGCTGCCGATTGTCGGCTGGAGCATGTTGATTGCCGGGCTAATGCTGACGCCGTTCTACGCCGGACGCGGGACCACCTTTGTGATTGACGGCAGCCTGCTGCTGGCGTTTTTCTACCTGGTGGTGATTGGCACGGCGCTAACGTTCAGCCTGTATCTGAAAGGCGCGCAGATGATCGGCGGGCCGAAGGCGAGCATTCTGAGCTGCGCCGAGCCGCTGAGCAGTGCGCTGCTGTCGGTGATTTTGCTGGGAGTGGCGTTCACCCTGCCGGACTGGCTGGGGACGCTATTGATCGTGTCGTCGGTAGTGCTGATTTCGATGGATTCGAGAAGACGGGTTCAGACATCGGCGTAGCCTGATGCCCTCACCCCAACCCTCTCCCACGGGAGAGGGAGAAAAGCACTACTTCGCCTTCACCTTCCCCGCCACCAGCAGCGCGGTCAGCAGCATCAGCGTGCCGGAGATCACCAGCGGTGACGTCAGCCCCAAATGGTCGAGCGCCACGCCGCCAATGGCCGCGCCGCAGGTGTTCGCCAGCTGGATCACCGCCACCTGAATCGACCCGGCTTTTTCCGCCTGATCGGCAAGCGTGCGGGTGATCCACGTCGACCAGCCCACCGGCACCAGGGCAAAGGCCAACCCCCAGATAATCGCGATGGCAGACGCCACCCACTTATCGCTGCCCCACAGCACCAGCACCGCCGCGCTCGCTGCCAGCACCAGCGGCGCACCCGCCAGCGCCACCTTCAGGGAGCGTTTCAGGAACTGGGAAGACAGCGAGGTGCCGACAAAGCTGGCGATACCAAAGCTCAGCAGCACCAGCGTCAGGCCGTCCACGTCAAAGCCCGCCATGGTCATAAACACCGGGCGGATGTAGGTAAAGAAGGCAAACTGCCCGGCAAAGGACATAAAGATGGCGGTCATCCCCGCCAGCACGCCGGGGCGCTTCAGCAGCGCGAACATGTTCTGTTTGTGGTGCGCCGCTTCGCCCGGCAGGGACGGCAGTGCTTTCCACACCCAAATGATGCAGAGCAGGCCCATCACCGCCGCCGCGTTAAAGACGTTACGCCAGCCGATAATCCCGCCGAGGAAACTGCCTAACGGCGCGGCGATCACCAGCGCGATAGAGACCGCACCGAAGATAACGGAAAGCGCTTTTGGCACCGTCCGCGCGGGCACCAGTCGCATGGTCAGCGAGGCCGACATCGCCCAGAAACCGCCTAAGCCCAGCCCCAGGCAGGCGCGCCCCAGCAGCAGCAGGGTGAAGCTTTCCGCGAAGGAGACCAGCAGGCAGGAGAGCGTCAGCAGCACGCTGAACAGAATGACCACCTTGCGACGGTCGATGGTGCCAATCACCTGGGTGATAAACAGGCTGGCGAACATCGCCACGAAGGCGGTAACGGTGACGGACTGCCCCGCCACGCCCTCGGAAATGCCCAAATCCTGCGCCATCGGCGTCAGCAGGCTCACCGGCAGAAACTCAACGGTAATCAGGCAGGCGACGCAGAACGCCACGGCGAAAACGGCCGACCAGTTGGGGCGAGAAACCTCTTTGGTCTGCGGTCTGGTCGTGGGCTGGATATGTTCTGTCATGGCGTCACCTGAAGATAAAAACGTGCGGAAAAGTCGCGCAGTTTATCATCAAAAGTGTGACGGATTTAACGATTTGACAACTTTTGTCGTTTTTACAGGGGATCAGTGCAGGTAAAACACGCCCTCTTCCGGCAGGAAGAGCTGGTTATAGCGAAGCTGGAAAGCGTTTAGCTCCTGCGGATCGGGCTCCATCTCGCGCATGAAGCCAAGCGCCAGGCGAATTTGCGCATCGGTAATGGGTGCAGCAAGGCGGGCTTTACGCAGCATGCGGTGCCAGGCGTGCAGGTTCTCTTCGCTGCCGTCAACGATGCAGACCTGCCAGATCAGCAGCACCTGCGCAGCGTTTTGCAGATGCGCCTCGTCGGGGCGTTCAAGATAACGGATAAACTCATTGCCGGGCGTTTTTCCGAACTGGTCGATCATCGACTCAACCGGCATCGGGGTGATCCCCAGACGCTCGCTCAAACGTTTGATGGCGCGGCGGGAATCTGAGGTCAGGACGCGAAATCCCACCACAAACACCACGGCAAGCGTTGCCAGCATTATCCAGACCATGCGTTCTCCTATGAATAGCCGCTCATCATAGCGGGAAACGCACGGCGTCGACAGCGACAGCCATAAAAAAGCCCGGCATCACACACCGGGCAAAGAAGTTACCTGCACACTCAGGCTGTTTTTAATTTCTGCGCGCGATTCTCACGGCGAATTTTACGTTCTTCCAGCACCGCGACCATCGCCATCAGGACGATACAGCCGATGGCCGCCGCATCCAGCGCCGCGAAGGTGCCCGCCCAGCCGGTGAGGCCGAAAATTGGCGTGCCGTCGGCGATCATCCCCAGACCCAGCTTGGCGAAGCTGTCGCCGATCAGGTAGGCGAAGGTGCCTTTAATCCCATCGGCGGCGCCGATCGCTTTTTTCGGTACGAAGCCGACTGCCGCCACGCCGATCAGCAGCTGTGGACCAAACACCAGGAAGCCGAGCGCGAACAGGGACGCCAGGTAAACGTACTGGTTGCTGGCATGCTGGTAGACGCCGAGCGTGGCGATAATCAGCGCCAGCGCGACGCAGGCCACCAGCGCACGACGGCCGTTGGCGAGATCCGAGAGCCAGCCCCACAGCAGCGTGCCGACCAGCGCGCCCACTTCAAACAGGGTGAAGCCCTGAATCGCCACTTCTTTAGAGAGCTTCAGCTCCTGGAAGGCATACACGGTCGACCACTGGTCGATGCCGATACGCACCACGTAGAGGAAGATGTTTGAGAAGCATAGCAGCCAGATCACTTTATTTTTCAGCACGTACTCAACAAAGATCTGCCATTTGGACATCTCGTTTTCTTCGGTCTCTTTATCCTCTTCGCTGATCTCCTCGCCGAACAGCTCTTCGGCTTTGCCGAGGCCGTAAGATTCCGGGGAGTCGCTGCCGTAGCGCAGGCCGATAAAGCCGACGATCAGGGCGATAATCGACGGGAAGATAAACATGCCGATCACGTGGCCGTCGAACAGGTAGTTTGCGCCAAACAGCGCCACGCCTGCCGCACCCGCCCCGCCGAGGTTGTGGGAGATGTTCCACATGCCGAGGTACGAACCACGCTTGCGGCGCGGGGTCCATTTGGTGATGGTGGAATAGCTGCACGACCCGCCGGTACTCTGGAAGAAGCCGCTCAGGGCGTAGAAGGCGATCATCATGAACAGGCTGACGGAGCCCGCGCCCATGCTGGCGCTGAAGCCGAGCATACAGATGGCGGAGAGGATCAGCATAAACGGCAGGAACTGCTTGGTGTTTTTGCCGTCCGCATAGTAGGAAACGACGGTTTTACCCACGCCGTAGGTGATGGAGAAGCCCAGGCCAATCATCCCCAGCTGCGTCATGCTCAGCCCGTAGGTTGAGATCATGTCGTTCTGCGCGATGTTAAAGTTTTTGCGGATCAGGTACATGGTCAGGTAGCCGATGAAGACCACCAGATAGGACTGCATGAACGGTTTGAACCACATCTTGCGCCGCACGTCGAGCGGCAGATCCAGGGTCGGCTTGCGCACCTGGTTGAGGAAGGCCAGCATGGTTTGCTCCTGAGCTGATTTTTACCTGCGAATGGCAGGCATTGTAAAAATCAGCCGGGAGAGATGCCTGAGACAGCGTCCAGGTAAAACCGGGAAAATTTCCTGGTTTTGCGCCATTCGGGGTGAAAAGGTGAGACGCATCACGCTTCGCTCACCTCGCGCGGCGCCTGCGCGTGCAGGAAGGGCAGCAGCAGCAGCGCGGAAATCCCCGCCGCGATGGCGATCACCGCAAAGAATCCGCTCCAGTGCCAGACGTCGATCACCCGCGCCAGCGGCCAGCCGGAGAGCGATGCGCCGAGGTAGGCAAACAGCCCGACAAAGCCCGTCGCCGCGCCTGCCGCCTCTTTGTGGGAACACTCCGCCGCCGCCATGCCGATCAGCATCTGCGGGCCAAACACGAAGAAGCCGATGGTGAAGAAGCACGCCGCCTGCATCACGTAGCTGGCGAACGGCATCAGCCACAGCGAGCCGACGGAGAGCAAAATCCCGGCGGCGAAAATCAGGTTCATCGGACCACGGTTGCCGTTGAACAGCTTGTCCGAACCCCAGCCCGCCACCAGCGCGCCGATAAACCCGCCCAGTTCGAACATCGTCACCGCCGAGTTGGCGGTCACCAGATCCACGCCGAGCGTCTCGGACATGTACAGGTTGCCCCAGTCGTTGATGGCCGCGCGCACCACGTAGACCAGCACGTAGCAGAGCGACAGCAGCCAGATGTACGGGTTTTTCAGCACGTACTTGGTGAGGATCTCCCTGCGGGTCAGCCCCGCGCCCTCCTGCTGCTGGGCAATCTCCATCTCGTCGTGCCGCCAGTCGCCCACCGCAGGCAGGCCGACGGTTTGCGGCCGGTCGCGCAGGCGCCAGCAGAGAAACAGCCCGGCGACAATCGCGAGGCCACCGGCAATCATCATCCCCGCGCGCCAGCCGTAGTGCAGCGCCGCCGCACCCACCACCATCGGGATCAGCGCCCCGCCGACGTTATGCGCGGTGTTCCAGATTGCCCACCAGCCGCCGCGCTCGTTGCGCGAATACCAGGCGGTGAGCAGGCGGGCGCAGACCGGCGCGCCCCAGCCCTGGAAAAAGGCGTTCAGCGCCCACAGCAGGGCAAAGGCCCAAAGCGACGTCGAGAAGCCAAACAGGATATTCACCACCCCGGTGGCGATCAGCCCAACGCCCATGAAATAGCGCGCGTTGGAGCGGTCGCTGACGATGCCGGAGAAGAACTTCGACAGGCCGTAGGTGATGTAAAACAGCGTCGCCAGCAGGCCGATATCGGTGCGCGTCATCACGCCGCTGGCGAGGATTTCCGGCGCGGCGGCGTTGAAGCTTTTGCGGGTGAAGTAGAACAGCGCGTAGCCGAGCCAGATGGTCATCAGGATATGGCGACGCCAGTAGCGGTAGCGGGCGTCGATTTCCGCTTTATCGCCAATCGGCGCGGCGCTGGCAGGGGTTTTAAACATGGTAACTCCGTAGCGGCAGGCTGACGCTGACGCGCGTCCCGTGGGTGCAGGAGAGGTTCAGCGTGCCGCCCAGCGCCTTCACGCGCTCGCGCATGCCCGCCAGGCCAAAGCCCTGCTGGCCGGAACCCGGCGGCAGGCCGCAGCCGTCGTCTTCAATTATCAGCTTCAGGCTGTCGTCCTGCTGCCAGCCCTGGATCGTAACCGCGCTGGCGCTGGCGTGCTTGACGATGTTGTTCAGCCCTTCCTGACAGACGCGGAACAGCGTCACGCGCTGGCCTTCGCTGAGCGTAGATTCGTTAATGCGCCAGTCGAGATGGCTGACTATTCCGCGGCTTTCCAGCTCCATCTCGCGCATCAGGGAACGCACCGCCTGCTCAAGCGTAAGGTCGTCAAGCTGGCGCGGGCGCAGTCGTCCTAACAGGCGACGAACGGAGTCATAGACGCCCAGCGAAAGCTGTTCGATATGCGCCCCGCCCTGCTTCACGCTCGCGTTTTCTGCCGCCAGGCGCTGGACAATGCCCGCCTGGGTGCGGATAGCGGTGATGGTCTGGCCGATATCGTCGTGCAGCTCGCGGGCGACCTCCTGCCGCACGCTCTCTTCGGTTTCCAGCAGACGCTCCGCCAGACGGCGGTTGCGCGCCAGCTCGGTTTGCAGGGACTGGTTCAGCTCGCGCAGGCGCTGAATGCCCGCGCCGAGCAGCAGCCCGGTCAGGCTCTGAGCCAGCAGGGAAAGCAGTAAATCCACAGGGTGATCGTGCCAGGTCTGGCTGGCAATCAGCGCGATGGCGTTCATCAGCGTGGCGATCAGCGCCCCCTGCCAGCCGTAGTGCCAGGCCAGGGCGATAATCGGCAGCGCCAGGCAGAACGGCGTGAAGCGTGAAAGCTCGGCGGGCAGGCCAAGCTGGAGCCACAGGCTCACCACAAACAGCAGCAGATACCAGATGAGGTGCCGGGCGCGCCAGTTCACCGGCTGGGAAACCAGCGCCGGGCCGAGCGGCTGCCAGACGGTGCTGGTGAGGTAGTGCCAGATCACGAGACAGGTTGGCGCCAGCGTCAGGCCGCCGGTCAGGGTCAGCAGCAGGGCGTTGAGCATCTCCTTCTCACCGACCCACGGAAGCGACTGCAGCAGCGCGGCGGCCATCAGCGCCGCCCCCTGACGCAGCAGCGTGCGCCAGTCGCGCTGGTGGCGGTAGCGGGAAATGAGAGCAACCGGGAGAAGCGTGAGCAGGCTTCCGGTCATCAATAAGGGCAGGTGCGCGAGGGCAACCTCCTGCGCCAGCCAGACCAGCATCAGCCATTCAGCACCGAGCAAAACGGGCCAGTAGGCGCGCGGACACTGGAGCATTAACCCCAGACGCAGGCCGAAGGGAAACAGCAGCACCGCCAGCTCCGGGCGTTCCACCAGGTGCAGGCTGATGCTCCACAGGCAAAACCAGGCGGCGGAGAAGATAAAAAAGCTGGCGACAACGGCGATCAGCCGTGAAAAAGCGGAACTCATTGCCAGCTGTCAAACATGCGGCGCGCCAGCTCGACGTCGTTGCTGACGTTGAGTTTTTCCATCAGGTTGGCGCGGTGGACGTGCACGGTTTTCGGGGACAGTTCCAGCTCGGCGGCAATCTCTTTCACCGACATCCCCTGCGCGAGCTTCTCAGCCACCTGGCGCTCGCGCCGGGTGAGCGGATCCTGACGTCCGGCCGCCAGCTTGATGGCGATATCCGGCGTTAAATAGCAGCCGCCGGTGGAGACGGTGCGTACCGCGGCGATCAGTTCGTCGGGGCTACAGCGCTTGGAGAGAAAACCGCGCGCGCCCGCGTTGAGGGCCTGCTCGACCAGCGCCGGGCTGTCGTGGACCGACAGCATGATCGTCGCCATCCCTTTCGGCAGCTGGCTTAGCAGCTCCAGCCCGGAGAGATCCGGCATCGAGATGTCGCAGATACAGACCTGCACTCCGCGCCCCGGCAGGCCCGCCAGCGCCTCGCGACCGGAGCCAAACTCGGCCACGACCTGAAAATCCGGTTCGAGGTTTAAAAGCTGGGCAAAGCCGGAGCGGACGATAAGGTGGTCGTCGATGAGAGCGATGGTGGTCATGTGTCTTCCTGCGGTCTGAAAGCGCCGGATGGCGCTGCGCTTATCCGGCCTGCAAGCGCGACGCCTGCAGGCCGACCAGGGCGCTTACCTTAAGCGATTTATTCGAAAAACACCGCAATTTTGTTAAACATGGTGGGATCGGACTGGTTGCGCGCCACTCTGGTGACGTCTTCCAGCTTGTCGATCTGCGCCATCATCTGCTCCAGACGCTGGTCATCGTTGACCAGCAGCCAGATGCGGCTGTGCTCGCTGCCCTGAATCGGCAGACAGAGAATGCCTTCCACGTTAAACGCCCGGCGGGCAAAGAGCCCGCAGACGTGGGTCATGACGCCAGGGTGGTTGCGGACGGTGAGTTCCAGAATGACGTTATCATGTTGTTTCTGCATGGCTTATTCTCCCACCATCTCGGTATTTGCCGCTCCCGGCGGCACCATCGGATACACTTTTTGTTCAGGGTCGATACGCACGTGGATCAGCGCCGGGCCGGGGCGAGAAATCGCGTCCTGCAGCGCCGCGTGGGCATCCTCTTCGGCGTTCAGATCGCAGGTGTGCAGGCCAAAGCCGGCGGCAATCTGCATGAAGTTAATCATCCCCGGGTAGGTCGCGGCAAACACGCCCTGCTTGTAGAACAGGCTCTGCTGCTGGTGCACCAGCCCCAGCGCCTCGTTGTTCATCAGGATGATTTTCACGTCTAACTGGTTTTCGGCCGCGGTGGCCATTTCCTGAATGTTCATCATCAGGCTGCCGTCGCCGGAGAAGCAGATGACCTTGCGGTCCGGGTTGGCGAGCGCCGCACCCACGGCTGCGGGCAGGCCGAAGCCCATGGTTCCCAGACCGCCGGAGGTCAGCCACTGGCGCGGACGGTTCAGCGGGTAGGCCTGGGCGGTCCACATCTGATGCTGGCCCACGTCGGTGGTGATGATTGCGCTGTCGTCCACGCAGGCTGCCACGGCGTTGATCAGTCCGTAGTGGCTCAGCGGGTCGCCTTCGGTTGGGATGGCGCCCGGGAACTCGCGCTGCAGATCGGCCACCAGCTGGCGCCAGTCGGCGCGGTCGGCTGCGTCCGTCTGCGGGATCAGCTGCGCCAGAACCTCGGCCACGTCGCCCTGAATCGCCACGTGCGGCTGCTTGATTTTACCCAGCTCGGCGCGGTCGATATCCACGTGAATGATTTTGGCGTTCGGGCAGAACTGCTCGGTTTTGCCGATCGCCCGGTCATCAAAACGCGCGCCCATAACAATCAGCAAATCAGCCTCTTGCAGGATGTAGTTGGTGCTGCGCGCGCCGTGCATACCCAGCATGCCGAGAGAGAGCGGGTGCGCTTTAGGCAGCATGCCCAGCGCCATCAGGGTCATGGTGGTCGGCAGGTTGGCTTTCTCTGCAAACTGGCGGATTTCATCCGCAGCGTTGATGGCCCCACCGCCCAGATAGAGCACCGGGCGTTTGGCGGCGTTAATCATGGCGGCTGCGTCGCGCACGCTCTCAGCGCTGAATTCCGGCGCGGGGGCACGCTCGCCCGGCTCAGGCAGGACGTCGATCTCGATCTCAGCGGTCTGGACATCCTTAGGAATGTCTATCCACACCGGGCCCGGACGGCCAGACTGCGCAATGCGGAACGCATCGCTGATAACCTGAGGCAGCTCGCTGATGTCGCGAACTAAATAGTTATGTTTGGTGATGGGGATAGAGATGCCGTAGGTGTCCACTTCCTGGAACGCATCGGTGCCTATCATCGAGGACGGTACCTGGCCGGTAATGCAGATCAGCGGAATGGAGTCGAGGCGCGCGTCGGCGATGGCGGTCACCAGGTTAGTTGCGCCCGGGCCGCTGCAGGCCATACAGACCGCAGGTTTGCCCTGCGTACGCGCCATGCCCTGAGCAATAAAGCCTGCCCCCTGCTCGTGGCGCGCCAGCACGTGGCGGATCTGCGTGCTTTGGCTTAACGCATCGTACAGCGGCAGTACCGTGCCGCCAGGGATACCCGCAACCGTGGTGATGCCCTGCCGTTCCAGCAGATGAACGATCAGCTGCGCGCCAGTAAAACGCGTCGTGGTGGATGTTGTGCCCGAACTTGCCATGCTCCAGTCCTTTTCTTCTGGGCCGACGTTCCGGGGAGGGTCCTAAACGAAAAACCCCGCCCGGTTTGCGCCGGCGGGGTTTTGGATTCGTGTGTTGATCCAGTCCCTACGGCGCATTGCCGACGACCACCACCACACGCACGACGACCACTGCGGCTGGTTGCGCAGTTTTTAGTAGGGTCGAAGTGAAGATGGATGAAGTCATTGGGGACCTGTGTTTGGAATCATTGATGGAATTTATACAAACACAGGTTTTCGGGTGTGACAATGGAAATATTTTCATCTGCGCAAAAATGCGCCAGGGATCACGTTTCAGTAAGTTGCTCGCTCATTCCAGGAGTCACTATAGATGACATTGCCGTCGCAATGCTTCCAGGTGATTTTCTCGTAGCGGATGAGAACCGTCTCAAGGTGTGTTCCGGTGTTTGCGCCTGGGTACAGGTCTGGTGTGATTGAGGTGATTTTCACATTCTCGAGGAGGATATTAAAATATTCCTGTTCTAAACCCGCCTCATTAATCTGGTACATCTTAATGGTGGCTGACTGGAGCGTTCTTCCTGTACTCAGCGCCCGAAATAAAATCGGGGTTACACGATCAAATTCCTTCTGAAACATGACGGGCATGTGTATGCGCGTCCCCGTCAATTTTCCGGTATTCCCGTCGACTGGAATGTTAACATTATGAGTGAACGATTTGAGTTCAATTGCACCTTCACGCCCTGACACAAGGCAAGGTCCAACCATGGGAGAACCATTTTCATCTGTTAGAAACAAATAAGCTGGGTTTGACATATAAAATCCTTTTTATAAAATTTAATCGTACTTATCAAAGCGGACGAAAATTATCGGATGCACAATAATAAATACAACAATAGAAATGAATGTTAGTAATACCCAGTGGTCAGGCATCAACCACAGGAACAAAGAGGCGCACGCAAAAATATAAACGGGGAATAAAACATCCGAAAACAGAATTGATAGCAGACTCTTAAACATGCTCCTTGTCCTTTAAGTCGTCATAAATTGCATCGAAATCCTTATAGAATCCCATTTGCACCTTCTTAATGAGTTCAGACAGGAAAGGCTCAAAAAAGTAGTAAAGCATCTCCAGTTGTGCGGCATACAGGGTCGCGTAATACCTGGGGTCCAACGTTTTCAGGCGACGGGCAGCAAAAGCGCACTTCTGTTCCGTTCCAATCAATTGAAGCGCCATGACAACGTTAGGTACGCGGCGTGCAAGCCGTTCGACGACGATTTCAGAGAGCAGGCCAGATTCGGAAAGGGATTTGGCCAGCCCCAATGCTATCGCTAAACGCGCGGCCTTGTTTGTTGGTATGTTTTTAACAAGCCCGGTGACTTTTGAATCCATCTTACGAACGCGATTTTGTTCATTTCCATTTTCAGAATCGGTAATAACACGTTCAAAATAAAGATAGAGCATGTGTTCTATTACATCGCGATAACGGTAAAGCGAGAGAATTGAGAGATACATCCTCTTTTCTTCTGAGAGAAGCTCATCACACACATCATGATAGCTAGGGATTAAGCATGATGAGTACCAGCTTACGCGTTCGATTCCTGAGTAAATATCAGAACCGATCCCCTTTAATGCTCTCCATGTCCCTGCAGCGCCTTGCTGTCCATAAATAGCCAACTGCCTGTCACTCTGGAACTTCATTTTTTAATAATCAGATGATTGCATAATGTATCCATACAATATTTTCGACTCCTGGAATATACATTGAAAAGCGCTGAGTTTCAAACAAGTGAAATTATTTCAACTAAACATTCACGTAAAAAATAAGTTGACTCACTTTTATTTATTAGTGTTATAGGCGAAGTAATTAAATTACTTGAGAGGTATTGGTAAGTTATATTAGTTTACATATTAAGTGGTGTTATCTTACAAAATGAATCTAATACCTCTCCATTAAACAGAGTGGCTTAAGCGATCCGGCTAGCCCACATCGAAGCCAAACAGCAGAACCCCCGCTCATCCAGCAGTTTTTTATGAGGCAGATCAGAAAACAAAAAACCCCGCCGGAGCGAGGTTTTTATCAGGGTTTGCGGTTGGTCGCCGCAGAACACACTGTGTTACGTCAACGCAAAAAGTATACGCGATCGAAGACGAACGCGCAATTCCGGCACGGATTTTGACGCTTTTGAGTATGGATCGCCTTCCTGATTTTGCCCAAAAAATACTGTTCATGCATACAGTATTTATCTATACTGAGGGTGTTCGCAGTGAGCGAGGGGGCCGCAGTTTTACCGGCGCAACGAAGTCCTGGCTGAAACGGGTGGTGCCGTCAGTGCCTTAACCCCTGAAGTGAGCACACTGTGTTACGTCAATCCAGGTGCTGGCAACAGGCGGCGGAAAGGTACGCCAGCATCGTGCTCCTTTTAACCAAAAGGAGACGCGTATGAGCGTAGTGGATATGGTGATACTTATCCTCAAACTCATTGTTGCAGTACTGCAACTGCTTGATGCTGTCCTGAAATTCCTTCGGTAATTCAGGTTCAAGTCGCACCTGAGAGGGGCGGGAAACCGCCCCTCTTTAATAACGAGGGAATGCTATGTCGCGTCTGTTAATTGAGCCTGTCACACCGGATGAACCGGGGTATATCGCCCTGAAGGCTGAAAGTATCGCACTGAATTTCAACATGCTGCGCAGGCTTGAAGAGAACTGGCAGCGCGGCGAGAACCGCTTTAACGCACCGGGAGAAAAGCTGCTGGGCGCGTTTCTTAACGGCAAGCTGGTCGGCGTATGCGGCCTCAACCGCGATCCGTTCAGCCAGCAGCCGCGCGCCGGACGTATTCGCCATCTCTACGTCAGCGAGAAGTGCCGCGGGCTGGGCATTGGCAAACAGCTTTTAACCGTGGTGATGGCCGATGCCAGCATCTGGTTTGATTTTCTGAATACCCACGCGCCGGACAGTGCCTACGGGTTTTATAATCGGGCTGGTTTTACGCTGGTCTCGGACGAACCGCGGGTGACGCACCGCCTTTTTTGTGCCGTGTAACCGGCTGGCAGCATCAGGGTGTGAATGTTACAGTTGAGTGACAATTCATCACCCGATACGCCATGACCACCACCGTTTTCTGCATTTTGCTCTTCGCCGCGCTGCTGCATGCCAGCTGGAACGCCATCGTTAAGGCCGGAACGGACAAGCTCTATTCCGCGATAAGCGTCAGCGGATCCGCCACGCTTATCGCTCTGGTCTTACTGCCGTTTTCCCCACAGCCATCTGCTGCAAGCTGGCCGTTTTTGATCGTCTCCTGCGCCTTACAGGTTGTGTACACCGTGCTGGTAGCGAAAACCTATCAGGTCTCCGATATGAGCCAGACCTATCCCCTGATGCGCGGCACCGCCCCGCTGCTGGTGGCGCTGATCGGCGTGCTGGCGCTCGGCGATCGTCTCTCCTGGCTCGCCTGGTCCGGCATCGGAGTAATTTGCCTTTCGATTCTGGCGATGGCGATGCATAGCCGCATGCAGTCACGCAAAGGGATCTGGCTGGCGCTGCTGAACGCCTGCTTCATTGCCGGGTATACGCTGGTGGACGGCACCGGCGTGCGGCTGTCGGACACCGCGCTGGGCTACACGCTGTGGACCTTCTTTATGAACGGCTTCTGCCTGCTGAGCTGGGCGATGGTGGCGCGTCGGCGCGAGGCGTCCGGCTACCTGCGCCTGCACTGGAAAAAGGGGTTACTCGGCGGGGTGGGCACCATGGGCTCTTACGGTCTGGCGCTTTGGGCCATGACGCAGGCACCGCTGGCGGTGGTCGCGGCGCTGCGTGAAACCTCGATTCTTTTCGGGGCGCTGATCGCGTTTGTCCTTTTAAAAGAGAAGGTTGCGGGCCTGCGCATCGCGGCGGCGCTGGGTATTGCCGGCGGCGCCATTCTGCTGCGCCTGGCGTAAATCACTGGCAACATTAGTTGCCGTTCTTGTTTACAAATCCTGCCTTTCCCGGTTTTTTCATTCACCACGACAATGCTTAAATTGTCATCTCTCTGTGGTAGATTCCTCGCGCATTTATGGGAATGCGCAGTCACTTATTCTTCATTTTTCTCTTTTGGCAAAAGTATTCAGCGACATGAAAAAACAAAGGAACGTTAACTTATTGTTGATGCTGGTGTTACTGGTGGCCGTCGGTCAGATGGCGCAAACCATCTACATTCCGGCGATTGCCGACATGGCAAAGGAATTGAACGTCCGCGAGGGCGCGGTGCAGAGCGTGATGGCAGCCTACCTGCTGACCTATGGCGTTTCGCAGCTCTTCTACGGCCCGCTGTCTGACCGCGTCGGGCGTCGCCCGGTGATCCTGGTGGGCATGAGCATTTTCATGGTGGCGACGGTGATTGCCATTACCACGCACAGCCTGACCGTACTGATTGCCGCCAGCGCCCTGCAGGGCGTCGGGACCGGCGTCGGTGGGGTGATGGCGCGAACCTTACCGCGCGATATGTATCAGGGCACCCAGCTCCGTCATGCCAACAGCTTGTTGAATATGGGGATTCTGGTCAGCCCGCTTCTCGCCCCGCTGATTGGCGGCCTGCTGGACACGATGTGGTCCTGGCGCGCCTGCTACGCCTTCCTGCTGGTGCTGTGCGTCATTGTCACCTTCAGCATGGCGCGCTGGATGCCGGAAACGCGCCCGCAGGACGCGCCGCGCACGAAGCTTATCACCAGCTATAAAACGCTGTTCGGCAACGGGTCGTTTACCTGCTACCTGCTGATGCTGATCGGCGGCCTGGCGGGCATTGCGGTGTTTGAAGCCTGTTCCGGCGTGCTGCTGGGCGCGGGTCTGGGCCTGAGCAGCATGGTCGTGAGTATTCTGTTTATTCTGCCGATCCCGGCGGCGTTCTTCGGCGCGTGGTTTGCCGGACGCCCAAATAAACGCTTCTCCACCCTGATGTGGCAGTCGGTGATCAGCTGTCTGCTGGCGGGTCTGATGATGTGGATACCGGGGCTGTTTGGCGTGATGACGGTCTGGACGCTGCTCATCCCGGCAGCGCTGTTCTTCTTCGGCGCGGGGATGCTGTTCCCGCTGGCGACCAGCGGCGCGATGGAGCCGTTCCCGTTTCTCGCAGGCACGGCTGGCGCGCTGGTAGGCGGTTTGCAGAATATCGGCTCCGGCGCGCTGGCCTGGCTCTCGGCCATGATGCCGCAGACCGGGCAGGCTAGTTTGGGCCTGCTGATGACGCTGATGGGGCTGCTGATTTTACTGTGCTGGCTGCCGCTGGCGTCGCGTGTTCCGCATCACGAGCAGCCGGTTTAACCGCATGATGGCCCGGCTTCTCGCCGGGCTTTTCACAAACGGGCGCAA
Organism: Enterobacter sp. C3_dUdeg; assembly: GCF_057536195.1. NCBI lineage: Bacteria > Pseudomonadati > Pseudomonadota > Gammaproteobacteria > Enterobacterales > Enterobacteriaceae > Enterobacter > Enterobacter sp. C3_dUdeg. The sequence goes on along the minus strand of NZ_BAAKFX010000015.1, from coordinate 68,679 downwards.
TCATCGCCTGCAACAACGGCTCCGGCGCAGGCCGCCAGGCCCCCTCTTCCCCGTCGTAAAACTGGAAATCCGCGTTCAGCGCATACGGGATTTTCGCCTTTTGCAGCTCGCAGGCCATAAAGGTGGAGAACGCCATTTGCGAAGCGGTTGGCGTAAGGTGGTTTGACTCTCCCACGCCCCAGCCCCCGACCCAGCTCACGTGCCCGGTTTTTTGCTGCCAGCGTAGCGCGGTAGTAATGCGATTATGGATAGCCGCTTTCTCCGCCGCCGTGCCGGACGTCCACGGGTATTTACCGCTATTTTTCAGCGGCCCCCACGGGAAAATATGCCACTCTGCCAGCAGGTAGTTTTGGCTGTGCGCGGGCAGCTTCAGGCTGGATAAATCCTCCGGCGCGGCGCGCAGGCGCGGCGCAATAAAGATCATGCGCTGCGGGTCCATGTCGTGGATCGCTTTAATGGTTTTTTCATACACGCGGTTTAGCGACGCGAGGTTGTGGTTAAGCTTGTCGGCCGGCTCATAAATGAGATCAAAACCCAGCAGCGGATAGCTCTGACCGAAATAGTGCGCCACGGCAATCCACCAGTTGACCGTCTCTTTCTCGTTATCGGCTTTCGGGTCGTTTTTATACTCATCAGCCTGATAGGCGATAATCGGGATCACGCCATACTGTTCGCAGGCTTCCACCAGCTTGCGCAGGTGAATTAGCCGCGCTTCCGTCGGCTCATCGGCGACGCGAATGCGCACGTGGGTAATGCCTTTTGCACGAAAATCGCGCACCACCAGCGGGTCGAATTCGCGTATGCCGCGCTCGGTGCGTGCCCAGTCCACATCCATCCCGACGCCCAGCTGCTGCGCATAACGGGCAGCCGTCAGCGGCGGCTCAGCGGCAATCGCCCAGCCGGAAGAGATCAGTAATGCACAGGCAATAAAAGGCTTTAACACGGTTTACCCTGGATAAATCGAAAGCATTACCTGTATTTAGCACGCTTTTTCACATTTCGTGTAGAGCGAAAGCGTAATAATTCTTCAACCTGCCAGTTCTCTCAGCCAGCCGATAAAGGCGTCTATTTTCGGCCACTGCCGGCCAGAAAGCGTCGAGATATAGTAGTGCTGATGGCATTTCAGGGTCTTTTCACCAAACGGGACGATAAGCTCGCCCCTTTCGAGCCGTTTCTGCACCAGCCGCTTTCTGCCCATCGCGACGCCGACGTGGTTGATGGCCGCAATAATCGCTAAATCGGAACGATCGAAACCAATACCCGACGATGGCGGCATATTCACCGCAAAATGTTGCGCCCAGCTCAGCCACTCATCCGTACCGGAATCGTTGCTCCAGGCCTGACGGTCGTGCAGCAGCGTGCAGTGGCTGAGGTTATCGGGGTTTTTCAGCAGCTCATGCTCGCGGGCATACTTCGGCGAGCAGACGGGCAAAATCTCCTCGTCCATCAGGAAGTGATGAGAGAGGTGGTTTGGCGGCGTATCGTCGAAATAGAGCGCCAGATCGACGCCCGTTCGCTGCATATTGACGTAATCATTGCCGGTCAGGATGGTGAGTGAAATCGACGGATAGCGGCGGGTAAAGTCCCCCAGCATGGGCACCAGCCAGCACTGAGCGATCGACGGCCGGGAGTAGACCGTCAGCGTGCCGGACAGCGCCTGGTTTTTGATGTCCAGGATCTCCTGATTCAGGGTGTCGAGGGACGACTTAAGCGTCCAGTAAACACGCTTTCCCTCCTGCGTCAGCTCAACTTTACGGTGCGAGCGGACGAACAGCTGAATGCCCAGCTCCTCTTCCAGCAGGTTGATGCGGTGGCTCACCGCGCTTGGGCTGAGCGACAGCTCCTCCGCCGCCAGGGCGAAAGACTCATGCCGGGCGGCCACTTCAAAGGTGTACATTTTCGACAGCTGCCAGCCGTTTAACAGGCGGTTTCTGGCTTCATTCGCATCGGTCATCACAATTCTCACGCGGGTTTTCTGCGCTCAGCATACCGCTCAAGGGTGAATTTATGTGAACCTAATACGAATTAAGTGCACTTTTTAGACCGCAGTCACTCAGTTGATCCAATCTGGCTCATCTGAACGCCAATTTATATCGTTTGTCAGCCCACGCCGTTTTTTCGTCCAATACCCACAGATGACATAAGGGTGAGGTGAGATATGGGATCTCAGGTCTGGGTTGTGGCAACGCTGCTGGTCAGCATTGTGTTGATTGTTTTAACCATCGTTAAGCTGAAGTTTCACCCGTTCCTCGCGCTGCTGCTGGCGAGCTTTTTCGTCGGCGCGATGATGGGGATGAGCCCGCTGGATATGGTGAATGCCATTGAGAGCGGAATTGGCGGTACGCTGGGCTTCCTGGCGGCGGTGATTGGTCTGGGCACCATTCTCGGCAAGATGATGGAAGTCTCCGGCGCGGCAGAGCGCATCGGGATCGCGTTGCAGCGCTGCCGCTGGCTGTCGGCGGACGTGATTATGGTGCTGGTGGGTCTTATCTGCGGGATCACGCTGTTCGTGGAAGTGGGTGTGGTACTGCTGATCCCGCTGGCGTTTTCCATCGCCAAAAAGACCAACACGTCGCTACTCAAGCTGGCCATTCCGCTCTGTACCGCGCTGATGGCGGTGCACTGCGTGGTGCCGCCGCATCCGGCCGCGCTGTTTGTGACCAATAAATTAGGCGCGGACGTCGGAACGGTCATTGTCTACGGTTTGATGGTGGGCCTGATGGCCTCGCTGGTCGGCGGCCCGCTGTTCCTGAAACTGCTCGGCAACCGTCTGCCGTTTAAACCGGTTCCGGCGGAATTTTCAGACCTGAAGGTGCGGGAAGAGCACACCCTGCCGTCGCTGGGCGCCACGCTGTTCACGGTGCTGCTGCCGATTGCCCTGATGCTGGTGAAAACCATTGCCGAGCTGAATATGGCAAAAGAAGGCACGCTGTATACGCTGCTGGAGTTTATCGGCAACCCGATCACCGCGATGTTTATCGCCGTGTTTGTCGCCTACTACCTGCTGGGGATACGCCAGCATATGGGCATGGGCACGATGCTGACGCATACCGAGCACGGCTTCGGCTCTATTGCCAACATTTTGCTGATTATCGGCGCGGGCGGCGCGTTTAACGCCATCCTGAAAACCAGCGGGCTGGCGGATTCGCTGGCGCATATTCTCTCGAACCTGCACATGCACCCTATCCTGCTCGCCTGGCTGGTGGCGCTGGTGCTGCATGCCGCCGTAGGCTCCGCGACGGTGGCGATGATGGGCGCCACGGCGATCGTCGCGCCGATGCTGCCGCTCTATCCAAACGTGAGCCCGGAAATCATCACCATTGCCATCGGTTCCGGCGCCATTGGCTGCACGATCGTGACCGATTCCCTCTTCTGGCTGGTGAAGCAATACTGCGGCGCGACCCTGAATGAGACCTTCAAATACTATACGACGGCGACGTTTATCGCCTCGGTGCTTGCACTTGGCGGCACATTCCTGCTTTCCTTCATTATCTGAGCGCGAAGAGACGTATTATGGAAAACGCAACTATCACTACTTTAACCGCACAGTTTCCTCTGGTTGAGGATCTGATCGCCCTGAAAGAAACTACCTGGCTTAACCCGCGCACCACGACGCTTGCAGAAGGGTTGCCCTATGTCGGGCTGACCAAAGCCGACGTGGACGACGCGCACGCGCGCCTCAACCGCTTCGCGCCGTATCTGGCGAAAGCCTTCCCGGAAACGGCGGTAACGGGCGGGATTATCGAATCCGAGCTGGTCGCGATCCCGGCGATGCAAAAGCGGCTGGAGAGAGAATCTGGTAAGCCTATTCCCGGCACGCTGCTGCTGAAAAAAGACAGCCATCTGCCGATTTCCGGCTCGATTAAAGCGCGCGGCGGCATCTATGAGGTGCTGACCCATGCGGAAAAACTGGCGCTGGAAGCCGGGTTGCTGAGCATCGACGACGACTACAGCATTCTGCTGGAGCCGCGCTTTAAGGACTTCTTCAGCCAGTACAGCATTGCGGTAGGCTCAACCGGCAACCTCGGGATGTCCATCGGCATTATGAGCGCACGCATCGGCTTTAAGGTGACGGTGCATATGTCCGCCGACGCCCGAGAGTGGAAGAAAGCCAAACTGCGCAGCCACGGCGTCATCGTCGTGGAATATGAGCAGGATTACGGCGTGGCGGTGGAGCAGGGACGAAAAGCGGCGGAAAGCGATCCGAACTGCTTCTTCATTGACGATGAAAACTCCCGCACCCTTTTCCTGGGCTACGCCGTTGCAGGCGAGCGGCTGAAGGCGCAGTTTGCCGAACAGGGCCGCGTGGTGGATGCGGACCATCCTCTGTACGTTTACCTGCCGTGCGGCGTCGGCGGCGGCCCCGGCGGCGTGGCGTTTGGCCTGAAGCTGGCCTTTGGCGATAACGTCCACTGCTTCTTCGCGGAGCCAACGCACTCCCCGTGCATGCTGCTGGGCGTCTACACCGGCCTGCACGATGAGATCGCGGTGCAGGACCTGGGCATTGATAACGTCACGGCGGCGGACGGGCTGGCGGTAGGACGCGCCTCCGGCTTCGTGGGCCGCGCGATGGAGCGCCTGCTCGACGGGTTCTACACCCTTTCCGACCAGAGCATGTATGACATGCTCGGCTGGCTCGCGCAGGAGGAAGGGATCCGCCTGGAGCCGTCGGCGCTGGCGGGCATGGCCGGGCCGGTGCGCGTTCATTCGCATACCAACGTTACCCACCTGGTGTGGGCAACCGGCGGCGGAATGGTGCCGGAAGACGAGATGGCGAAGTATTTAGCAAAAGGCCGTTAATCGTAGGCCCGGTAAGGCGTAGCCGCCACCGGGCTTACAGGCTCAAAATTTGCTGAATATGGGTTACTGCAAACAGCAGCGACAGCGAGAGAACAGCGAGCGCGATCAGGAACTTATCCCGCACCGCTTTCGGCTGTACAAAATCGTTCTGCGCCACGTCCATCAGGTTACGGCTGCGGGTATAGCGCCATAAAATGATGGCCACCAGCGCCAGCACAACAATAGAAATCCAGAATGGCACCCCCGTGCGGTGCCAGTTGTGCTTAATCGCCAGGGCAATCAGCGCGCCATACCCCAGCAGCGTGCGAAGCCAGGCGAGTGACGTCCGCTCCGGCTGCAGGCCGGGGTCCGCCTCGCGCCGCGCTTTGCGGCTATCCGCCATAGAACACCAGCACCATCACCACGCCCGCCACCGTCAGCAGAATCGTGCTGATAATCAGCAGCCCGCGCGTATAGGGCAGATCCTGTTTCAGACGCATCGCCTTCTCATTGCGCAGCCAGCGCAGGTAGCCGTAAATCGCCAGCACGCCCGCAAACAGGCACAGCAGCAGCGCCAGCACTTCGCGAATCAGCGGCGTGGCGAAATCCGGCGCGAGCTGATCGAGACCCACCCCTGCGGCAAGAAAGCCCAGCGCGGTGCGGATCCACGCTAAAAAAGTGCGTTCATTGGCCAGAGAGAAGCGGTAGTCCGGCGCTTCGCCGAGGCGGGAAATTTTCATGAAGGTTCCTTGTCGTGCTCCAGGCAGGCTTCAGCATAGCGTAAATCGACAAGGACAAGGAGACCGGCATCGGGCGATGCCGGTCAGGACGATTAGTGCAGCTCTGGCCAGTAGTCCTTATTGGCCTCGATCAGGTCATCCAGAATCGCTTTCGCGACGGACGCGCTCGGCACGGTTTTCGACAGGGTGATTGCCTGCCAGAGTTTCTGGTACGAGCGCTGCTCCCAGGCATCAACCACCAGTTTTTCCACCGCCACCTGCTGGCTCATCAGCCCTTTCTGGAAGTGCGGAATATCGCCCACCGTGAGCGGCTCCGGCCCGTTATGACCCACCAGGCACGGGATCTCTACCATCGCGTCGGCATCAAAGTTATGGATAGCCCCGTTGTTTGGCACAATCAGCAGCATCCGCTCCTGAGTGTTGAAGGCAATCGCCGTCGCCAGATCGACGATGTACGACGCATGTTCGTCGATTTCCAGCTCACCGGCGGCAGAGTGACCGGCTTCAATAATCGCCCGGCAGGCGCTGAATACATGCTTCTCACGGTGATCCATGACCTCATTGGCGCGGGTGCGTTCCGGGTTGGAGTGCGCGACCACGTAGTCCGGGAACAGGTAATACTTCAGGTAGGTGTTTGGCATGGTATCCGGATCAAGCGCCTGTACGTCTCTGGCTTTGGCAAAGGTATCGTTCCAGCTCGCTTCGGTATGCGCATCTTCCGAAGGCGGCACATAGCCGTTTTTCGCCACGTATTCGCGCAGTTTCGGCATCAGATCGTTGCCGTTGAGATCTTCAATCGACGTCCACCAGCCGAAGTGGTTCAGGCCGTAGTAGCGCACGCGCATCTCTTTGCGGTTTTTCAGGCCGACAATCTGCGCCATGCGCCCTTCAATGCCGATCGGCATATCGCAGATGTTGAGGATTTTGGCGTTCGGACGCAGGCGGCGCGTGGCTTCCGCAACAATTGCCGCCGGGTTGGAGTAGTTCAGCATCCACGCGTTCGGGGAGTACTGCTGCATATAATCCACCAGCTCCAGCACGCCGCCGATAGAGCGCATGCCGTAGGAGATGCCGCCCGGCCCGCAGGTTTCCTGGCCCAGCACGCCGTGGCGCAGCGGGATTTTTTCATCTTTTTCACGCATCGGGTATTTGCCCACGCGGATATGCGCCATCACAAAATCCACATCGGTAAACGCCGCTTTAGGGTCGGTGGTGTAGCTGAATTCAATCTCCGGTGCCTGCTCCCTGAGGATGATTTTGCACGCTTCGGCGATGGTTTCCTGACGTGCGCCGTCGTTGTCATAGAACTTCAGCGCGCGCAGCGGGAAACGGTCGCGGTTGGCTAACAGCATCAGGACGATACCAGGCGTAAAGGTGCTGCCGCCGCCTGCAATAACAACTGAGAATTTTTTCATGATATAGCCTCTGTCAGGGTGGTTTGTTCATTCGTTAAAGGGGTTTTCATCAGCGATTCCAGCTGGTCGCGCACCTGAGGAACGTGCAGGCCGACAATCACCTGAATGCCGTTGCCGCGTCGCACCACGCCGTGGGCGCCGAGGGCTTTGAAGACGTCATCGCTTTGGGTTTTCGCCATATCCACCAGCGCAATGCGCAAGCGGGTGGCGCAGTTGTTGATGCTTTCGATGTTGGCCGCGCCGCCGAGAGCCTGCAGGAATCCGGCGGCCTGCCCTACCTGCTGGCTGGCCGCCGCCGGGGCGGTGGTTTGCCCGCGCGCCGCCTTATAGTCGGCCTTGCTGTAGAGTTTGATTTCGCTCTCTTCCCGGCCCGGCGTTTTCAGGTTCAGACGTTCGATCAGCGTTTTGAAGACCACGAAGTAAATCCCGGTGAAGCAGACGCCAATGCCGATCTGGGTGAATACCGTCGAGGCGTGGTTGTGGAACATTGGGATCCAGTTTTGCGGCAGGAACTGGTCCAGCAGGCCGCCGCCCATGTTCCCCACGACGCCAAAGGCGTACATCACCGTTGCCATGGTGGCCGCCAGCACGGCGTGCACGGCAAACAGCAGCGGCGAGATAAACAGGAAGGTGAACTCAAGCGGTTCAGTGATGCCCACCAGCACGGCGGTGAGCGTGGCCGGCACCAGCAGCCCCGCCACCTTGACGCGGTTTTCCGGCGACGCGGTATACCAGATCGCCAGCGCAATCCCGACCGAGCCAAACACTTTTGAGTTGCCGTGCAGCGCGAATCCGCCTTCCGGGAAGAGGGTTTTCAGCGGCAGGGTGCTCTGGCTGAATTCCTGCAGGTGCTGTGCCCAGTAGACCTGAATGCCGCCTTCCACCGCCGCCGGGCCGAAGATGAACGGACCGTAGACGAAGTGGTGCAATCCGGTTGGGATCAGAATGCGTTCCAGGAAGGTATACACCCACACGCCCAGCGCACCGGCGGACCGCAGAAACGCCTGCAGGGACTCAATGCCCATCTGCACTTTCGGCCAGCCCAGCAGCGTCAGCCATGCGCAGGGGATCATGACGAAGAACGCGAGGATAACGACAAACGAGCTGCCCTGGAAAATCCCCAGAAACACCGGCAGCGGCTTGTCGAAGTAGCGGTTGTGGATGGCGGTGACGATGCCTGAGATCACAATGGCACCGATGATGCTGGTATCGAGCGTTTTGATACCGGCAATCATCGCCAGCCCGCTTCCGGCCGTCGGTTCGGCGGAGAAGTCGACGCCGAAGAAGTGGCCCCAGGTCATCCCCATCGCGTTAATAAAGTAGTTCCAGGTCAGGAAGCTAATCAGCACCGCAAGACAGGCGCGGCCCTGCGCCTGCTTCGCCAGGCCAATCGGTAAGCCAACGGCAAAAATCAGCGGCATATTGCGAAACACCGCCCAGCCGCCCTCTTCAATGATGTGAACAATCTGCGCGAAAAGATGATCGGGGGCCGTTAAGGCTTCGCCGACAAACAGCGGGTTGCGAAGCATGATGGCGATTCCCACCACGATCCCGGCGAACGGAAACAGCAACACCGGGGTAAACATGGCACCGCCAAAACGTTGTATTTGACTGAGCATTTTTAAATCCTCATGAAACAACCTGTAGGGGTAGAGGCCTTTATGGTTTTTTGCTGGCCTGAGGTGAGCATAAGAAGTTACTGATGCGCGAACATGGCGTGCCGCTGCGATTCGTGATCGCATTCATGGTTTTATTTTGACCAATCAGGTCTACTTTTTGACGTAAATATGGACATGTCAGAACGCAATCCACACCCTGATAACGGCAGAGAGGTCTACTGGTGATCTACAAATCCATTGCTGACAGATTGCGGCTGCGGCTGAATTCGTCGGACTACAACGTCGGCAGCCCGCTGCCCGGCGAAAAAGCGCTGGCGCAGGAGTTCGGCGTGGCGCGAATGACCATCCGCAAGGCGCTGGATCTGCTGGTGATCTGGGGGCTGGTTGAGCGTCGACACGGCAGCGGAACCTTTGTCTCACGCAAAGACGTTCACCACGAAACCACCAACCTGACCGGGCTGGTGGAGGTGCTGCGTCAACAGGGAAAAGAGGTGCAGAGTAAGGTCTTACAGTTTGAAGTGATGCCCGCCCCGCCCGCCATCGCCAGCCAGCTGCGGATTCAGGTGGATGAACGGATCTACTTTTCCCGGCGGGTGCGCTACGTGGACGGGAAGCCGCTGATGCTGGAGGACAGCTTTATGCCGGTGAAGCTGTTCCGCAATCTGTCGCTGGCGCATCTTGAGGGGTCTAAGTTTGATTACATTGAGAAGGAGTGCGGGATCACCATCAGCGGCAACTACGAGAGCCTGACGCCGGTGCTGGCAGATAAAACGCTGGCCGGTTATATGAACCTGCCGGAACAGACGCCGCTGCTGCGAATTACCTCTCTCTCCTACAGCGACAGCGGCGAGTTCCTCAATTATTCCGTGATGTTCCGAAATACCAGTGATTACCAAGTAGACTACCATCTGCGGCGCATCCACCCGGATGACCTGCTAGCTCATCCCCCAGAACAGCACCGCCAGTAGCTGCGGGGTGATGATGCGCAGGAACATCACCAGCGGATAGACGGTGGCATAGGAGAGCGCGGCCGCACCGCTGGTGGCGTGCAGGTTGTTGGCAAAAGCCAGCGCGGGCGGATCGGTCATGGAGCCCGCCAGCATCCCGCACAGCGTCAGGTAGTTCATTTTGGCGAACATCCGCGCCAGTATTCCCACCGTCAACAGCGGGATCGCCGTGATAAAGATGCCGTAGCCTACCCAGCTCATCCCTTCGCCCTTGACCAGGGTATCGACAAAATCACCGCCGGATTTCAGGCCGACCACCGCCAGGAACAGCACGATGCCCAGCTCGCGCAGCGCCAGGTTGGCGCTCGGCGGCATAAACCAGTAGAGCTTGCCGATACAGCCGATACGCCCGAGGATCAGCGCCATAATCAGCGGCCCGCCCGCCAGGCCCAGCTTGAGCGCCACCGGGAAGCCCGGCACGTACACAGGAACAGAACCGAGCAGCACGCCGAGCCCGATACCGATAAACACCGGCAGCATCTGCACCTGCTGCAGTTTTTGCTGGGCGTTACCCACCATATCCGCCACGGCGTCGATGGACGACGGGCGCCCGACCAGGTTGAGGATATCCCCGAACTGCAGGCTGGCCTCCGGGCTGGCGACCAGTTCAACACCCGCACGGTTAAGGCGAGAGATCACCACGTCATAGCGCTCTTTTACCTGCAGATCGCGTATTTTCTTGCCAAGAACGTGTTCGTTAGTCACCACAACACGTTCCACGCGCATATCGGTGCCGCGGGTTGAGAGCGAGGTATCCACTTCCTGGCCAATCACCAGCCGCGCGTTGTTTAAATCTCCGGGCTGGCCGACCAGGTGCAGCAGATCGCCCTGCCGAATGACGGTGCCGGGCGCGGGCACCATCAGCATATCGTCACGCTTGAGGCGGGAGCAGATGATATTGGCGCTGTTGAGGATCGGCACGTCCTGAATCGCCATATTGTTCAGGTTGGGGTTATCGACCCGAATGTTGATGGTTTTAATTGGCATATGGCCGTTGGTGAGCGTGGTTTCGTGGTCCTTCGCCTCTTTGTCAACGTTAATGCGAAACAGGACGCGTACCAGCCACATGGAAAGCAGAATGCCGCAAATCCCAAACGGGTAGGCCATGGCGTAGCTCATCCCCATCTGGTCGACGATGCCGGGTTCGATGCCCAAATCGCGCAGGATTTGCTGCCCGGCACCGAGCGCAGGCGTGTTGGTAACCGCCCCGGAGAAAATGCCCAGCACCACGGGGAGCGGGATATCGAAGATTTTGTGCAGAATTGCGGTGACCAGCCCGCCCATTACCACTATGCCGAGGGCAAACAGGTTGAGCCGTAATCCGGAGACCCGAAGTGAGGCGAAAAAGCCCGGTCCCACCTGAATACCGATGGTATAAACGAAGAGGATCAGGCCGAACTCCTGAGTAAAGTGGAGCATTTCGGCGCTGAGGACCAGCCCGAGCTTGTCGGCGAAGTGCCCGACAAAAATGCCGCCAAACAGTACCCCGCCTATCCCAAACCCGACGCCACGGATTTTGATATTACCTATCCACAGGCCAACAACAGCGACCAGGGCCAACACGCTGACGGTTAACGCGATATCACTCATGACCCACTTCCTTAGCATAACCTTAGTTATGCTAAGGATTCTCTCAGAGCCGGAGGCGGTTGTATGGGTGATGGCGCACAAAAAAGCCCTGCCGGGGCAGGGCTTTATCTTTTCACCCTCTCCCTACAGGAGAGGGCCGGGGTGATGGCATCAGCCCGCACGCTATTAGCTATTCAACGCAGGCCGCTCGCTAATGGCGATACGCTGCGGCGCGATGGCTTCCGGCACGTTGCGGATCAGGTCGATATGCAGCAGACCGTTGGTAAACGTTGCGCCGGACACTTCCATATGGTCTGCCAGGGTAAAGCTCAGGCTAAACGGCTGATTAACCAGCCCCTGATGCAGCCATTTGGTTTCGGTCTCTTGTTTTTCCGGCGTTCCTTTCACGGTCAGGCGAGTGCCTTCAAGCTGGATGTCCAGATCGTCCTGGCGGAAACCGGCAAGCGCAAGGGTGATGCGATAGTGGTTATCGTCGCTTTTTTCGATGTTGTACGGCGGAAACGTCTGTTGCTCGGTGGTGCTTTGCAGGGCGTTAGCCAGTTTGTCAAAACCAATCCACTGACGCAGCAGAGGGGATAAATCATAGTTACGCATACTAAATCTCCTTCTGAGAAGCGAGTTCGGCACAGTCTAATTTTGTGCGCAGTTGTTCCTGCAAATCCTGATGGATTCGCATATGCTCCCGTTACGGCAAGCACGTCTGGATGGGCCGCTTACGCGACCCGCGTAATTAGTTAATTTCGATACGACGCGGTTTTTTCTCTTCCGGAATCACACGTTCCAGTTCGATAAACAGCAGGCCGTTAACCAGGTTCGCGCCTTTAACATGAATGTTCTCGGCTAACTGGAACTTGCGTTCAAAGTTGCGCTCGGCGATGCCCTGATAAAGATAGGTACGTTCTTTCTGCTCGGCCGTATGGGAACCTTTCACCACCAGCAGGTTGTCCTGCGCGGTGATCTCCAGTTCGTTTTCTGCAAAACCGGCGACGGCAATAGCGATGCGGTAGTGATTTTCGTCAACCAGCTCAACATTGTATGGAGGGTAGCCGTTGCTCTGGCTTTGGTTATTTTCTAAATGATTAAACAGGCGGTCAAAACCAATTGCAGAACGGTATAGCGGAGAAAGATCGAAGTTACGCATAAATAAAACTCCTGAAATCAGCGAGAAATTGTAGCCTTCCACCATGGACAGGCCTTTGCGCCCCCGAACACCCATCAGGCGAGTTCGTTATCGGGCTACATTCTTAAAATGGGTCTGCAATCGGGCTTTTCAAGAACGACAGCTGCACTTTTTTTTGCACTTTCCTGCATCTCGCATAGACTGGGACAACAGCACAAAGGGTTAAATTGCGATGGCTGCCACAGTGCGGGGTTATAGGGCTATCCATTTTGGATAAGGCTCGCTATAACCCTGAGTTGCAGGTCTATGCAGTGCCATTAACGATGACTGAGTGATGATGAAAAATGTTCTGATAAAGCTGACGACGTTCAGCGGGGTAGTTTTACTTTGCGGGTGTTCGAGCGTGATGTCTCACACCGGCGGTAAAGAAGGAACATATCCGGGGACGCGCGCCAGCGCGGCGATGCTCTCCGATGACGATACAAACTGGGGCACCAAATCCCTGGTTATCCTCGATATGCCGTTTACGGCCGTGGCGGATACGCTTCTGCTGCCGTGGGATATGTTTCGTAAGGACAACTCCGTACGCTCACGGGTAGAGAAAAGCGAGCAGGAAAATCTGGCGACAAACGCCGTCATCCCGCCCGCTGAAATGCCTCCACGCTAGTACTGCGCGGTTTCCGTTACCCAAAGCTGACGGAAACCGGCTGTCTCCTCCATCCACGCAATAACGCGCCCGTCCGGGGAAAACACGACCGCATCAGCAGACGGTGGGTTGCCATGATCGGACGTCAAAAACGTCACCTCTCCAGTCAGGGCGTCGCAGCAGGCGATCCGATTTTCGAGCACAAACCCCAGACTGTCGCCCGCAGGATGCCAGTTAAATGCTGACTGAATATCGCTCCCGGTACGCGTCAACTGGCGCGGCTCGCCGCCCGCAGGAGAGATCAGCCACAGCTGCACAATGCCGTTATCATCCCGCATCAGAAACGCAATCTGCGTCCCCTGCGGGTTGCTGCGAACCCAGTGACGCGGCACGTTCACCAGGCCCGGGTACGCCCTCTGATGCGTAAAGGTCAAACGACGCTGGTTCACTCCTGCAGGCGGGGCTGGCTGGGTCTCCGTCGTGCCCTGTAGCGGCGCATCGCCCGCACGCTTCCAGCCCTGCTCGTCTTCCGGCAGGTCGACGATAAACAGTTCGGGTACTTTTTCGCCCTGCGCGGAGAGGGTATCGCCGATAAACGCCAGCCTGTCGTTGCCCACCCAGCCCTCTTCGTAAGCGCGGTTGATTTCATCGCTGCCCGGCCGAGGGTTGGGCGTGGTACGGCTAACCAGCACGCTCCAGAAGGTTCCCGAATATTCACGGGGATGGTTCCCCTGCGGATTCACCGGGCCATAAGGCGCAGCCACGCCGACGTTGCGTAAATCGAGTTTAGGATCGCGCTCGTGCAGGACATGGTCGTTATAGGTAAAGCTGACGAGCTGCCCGTTCGGGCTGAAGACATGGACGTGGCTACCCCCGCGCAGCGCGCCTGCGGTGTAAGGCGCGGTGATATCCATCGCGTCCAGGTTGCTCACCTGACCGTTTTGCGCAATCACTCCCTGGCGATGATGAAAATCGTAGTGCCAGTCGGCATCCGGGTTTTTCGGGCCGTGGATAAAGACATATTTCTCTTCTGCAGGATGAACGGTCACCACGCCGACATGCGCGCCGTCAGTGGCGCGATATACCACCTCTACCTCACCCGTCGCGACATTGACCCGCTCGATGGTTTCACCGGTGAACGACGCACCGGACGGGCGCACGTCGTAGACCAGCCACTGGCTATCCGGCGTCCAGGTATTGATGTTGGTCAGCTGGTGGTTGCGGGAAGCGAAGGTGATTTGTTTCATGAGGATACCCTGATGCGCAGTTATCGCATCAGGGTATCGCAAGCGGGTTTTTAGTTCAGCACAAACTTCTCGATGGCATAAGCCACGCCGTCTTCGAGGTTGGATTTGGTCACGAAGTTAGCCACTTCTTTCACCGATGGGATCGCGTTATCCATCGCCACGCCCATACCGGCGAATTCAATCATCGCGATGTCATTTTCCTGGTCGCCCAGCGCCATGATCTCGTCCTGTTTAATGCCCAGCGCATCGGCCAGTGATTTGACACCGGTGCCTTTATTGACGCGTTTATCGAGGATTTCGAGGAAGTACGGTGCACTTTTCAGCACGGTGTACTTCTCTTTTACCTCCGCCGGAATGCGCGCAATCGCTTTATCCAGGATCTCCGGCTCGTCGATCATCATTACTTTCAGGAACTGCGTCGCCGGGTCCATTTTCTCCGCTTCACAGAACACCAGCGGAATGGTCGCAACGTAGGATTCATGTACCGTGTAGTAGCTGATATCGCGGTTGGCGGTATAGAGCGTATTGCGATCGAGCGCGTGGAAGTGGGAACCCACTTCACGGGACAGTTTTTCCAGGAACAGATAGTCTTCGTAGCTCAGCGCGGTTTGCGCAACCGTACTGCCATCTGCGGCTTTCTGCACCAGCGCGCCGTTATAGGTGATGCAGTAGTCGCCCGGCTGATTCATGTGCAGCTCTTTCAGGTAGCTGTGTACACCCGCATACGGACGTCCCGTGGTCAGGACCACATTCACGCCCTTAGCGCGCGCCGCGGCGATCGCGTTTTTAACGGCTGGAGAGATGGTGTGGTCTGGCAGCAGCAGCGTGCCGTCCATGTCGATTGCAATGAGTTTGATAGCCATGAGTTCCCCGGAATAAATGAGTGCTGCCTCATGCTAACGCGATTAAGCACACAAAAATAGAGCTATATTGCGCAACAGGAATGCCCCTTTTACGCTTATTCCGGGGAACGAAGGCTTACTCGCGGGTGAGCACAATTTTACCGAACGCGCCGCGATCCAGATGTTCAAACGCCTGTTCAAGCTCGTTAAAACGGTAGCGATGCTCAATCACCGGCTTCAGCCCCGTGACGTCAACAGCGCGGACAAAATCTTCCAGCGCCCGGCGGTGCCCCACGCCAATCCCCTGAATGACGGGGGATTTCAGCAGCAGTTCGCCAGCAGAGAGGGTAATCTCCGTCCCGGCGAGCACGCCAATGACGGAGATACGTCCGTGAACGGCAACGGCGCGCAGGGAATGCTTCAGGTTCTCTCCACCGACGGTTTCGATAATATGGTCGATACCGCGATCCTGCGTGAGCGTCAGCGTATTTTCAGCCCAGTCGCCTTTCAGCCGGTTGATTCCGTGGCTGGCCCCCAGCGTTTTGGCCAGCGCCAGTTTCTCATCGCTCCCCGAGGTGACAAACACCTCCGCGCCGTGCGCTTTTGCAATCTGAAGGGCGAAGATCGCCACGCCGCCCGTGCCCTGCACCAGCACCGATTGCCCGGCGCGCAGCTGGCCGCGCTCCACCAGCGCAAACCAGGCGGTAAGCCCTGCGCAGGGTAAGGTGCTGGCCTCGGCGTCATCCAGGGTCTCCGGAGAGGCCACCAGCGCGTCTTCCTTCAAAATCACATACTCGGACAGCATGCCCTGGAAGTATCCACCGGACGTTTTATAGGGCAGATTGCGCGCGTCCGCCTGCGGCTTACCGTCGATCCACTCCGGGAAGAAGGTTGAGATGACGCGCGCGCCGGGCTGGAAGCGCGTAACGCCTTCACCAATGCTGTCCACCACGCCCGCCATGTCAGACGCCGGGGTAAACGGGAAGGAAAGCGGGATCGGCATTGTGCCTTCAACAACCATTTTATCGCGATAGTTAAGCGCAACGGCATTTACCCTTACGCGCACTTCACCCGGACCTGGCTGTGGAACGGGCGCCTGAGTCAGCTGGAGGTTCTCGCGCCCGAGGGCATCCATGGACCAGCGTTGCATTGTCTCTGTCATTTTATTTCTCCTGCCATCAGATAAGCTTTAGTCCTGACAGTCTACCGTTGACTAAAGGTCGCCAGTGGCGATAAGTTTTCTCTTTATTGACGCCATAACAGATACAATCCATGACCGATACGCTGAAGGATATTCCTGTTTTCGTGGCCGCCGTTGAGGCGGGAAGTTTCGCGCAGGCCGCGATTCGCCTGCATTTGTCACGTTCGGCGGTCGGAAAAAGCATCGCTCGCCTCGAACAGCGGCTTGGGGTACGTCTTTTTCAGCGCACCACCCGCAGCCAGAGTCTGACCGATAACGGCGCCCTTTTTTATGAACGCTGTCTGCGCGCGCTGGAGGAGATTCGGGGTGCGGAATCGCTGCTTGAAACGGGGAAACAGCAGGTCAGCGGCCGCCTGCGCGTTTCCATGCCGGTGCTGTTTGGTCGCCAGTGCGTCGCCCCCTTGCTGATAGCGCTGGCGCAGGAACACCCCGGGCTTGAACTGGAAATGTCATTCAGCGACCGCGTGGTGGATCTGGTTGAGGAGGGGTTTGATATGGCGGTGCGTAACGGCACGCTTCAGGACAGCAGCGTGCTGGTCGCCAGAAAGCTGGGAGAACACCGCATGGTGCTGTGCGCCGCGCCGGAGTATCTGCTGAAGAAAGGCCAGCCACAAAGCGTTAATGATTTATCCCAGCATACGGCCATTAACTATTTGAGCGCAGGCAGAGTGTTGTCCTGGCAGCTGATGGATAACGAAGGAACGTCGCACACCTTTACACCCCGATCGTCGCTCAATATGGATGATTTGCAGGCGATCTGCGACGCCGCGCTGGCCGGACACGGCATTGCATGGCTGCCCTGCTGGATGGTCGTCAAAGATATTCACCAGGGTAAACTCGTCCCGCTCCTGAAGCAGGCACCGGATGTGCATTTCAACGTTCATGCGGTGTGGCAGCAGACGCCGCATCTGCCGCTGAGGGTAAGAATAGCGATAGATACGCTGGCGAGCCGTTTACCGGCAGCGATGTCACTGGACCTTCCAGCGCCCATAAAAAAGCCGCGCTAAAAGCGCGGCCAGTTATCGTGCGGTATAACGACGATTAAATATCGATATTTGCCGCTTTCAGGGCGTTCTCTTCGATGAAGGCACGACGTGGTTCAACCGCATCGCCCATCAGGGTCGTGAACAGCTGGTCCGCGGCAATCGCGTCCTTAACGGTCACGCGCAGCATGCGGCGGCTTTCCGGATCCATGGTGGTTTCCCACAGCTGGTCCGGGTTCATTTCGCCCAGACCTTTATAGCGCTGGATCGCAAGACCACGACGAGACTCTTTCACCAGCCAGTCCAGCGCCTGCTCGAAGCTGGCTACCGGCTGACGACGTTCGCCACGCTCGATGAACGCATCGTCTTCGATCAGGCCACGCAGCGTCTCGCCGAGCGTGCAGATACGACGGTATTCCGGACCGGTCACAAACTCGTGCTCCAGCGGATAGTCGGTGTCAACGCCGTGGGTACGCACGCGAATAATAGGCTCGAACTGCTTATCGGCGTTCTGCTGGATATCGCATTTCCACATGCTGCCGTGCTGCTCTTTTTCGTTCAGATCGGTCACCAGGGCATTCACCCAGCGGGTCACGGTCTGCTCGTCGCTCAGATCGGCTTCGGTCAGGGTTGGCTGATAAACCAGCTCCTTCAGCAGCGTTTTCGGATAACGGCGTTCCATACGCGTAATCATTTTCTGCGTGGCGTTGAACTCGGAAACCAGACGCTCCAGCGGCTCACCGGCCAGTGCAGGGGCGTGCGAGTTCGCGTGCAGGGTTGCGCCATCAAGGGCGATTGCGATTTGGTACTGATCCATCGCTTCGTCGTCTTTAATGTACTGTTCCTGCTTGCCTTTCTTCACCTTGTACAGCGGCGGCTGTGCAATGTAGACGTGGCCACGCTCAACGATTTCAGGCATCTGACGATAGAAGAAGGTCAACAGCAGCGTACGAATGTGTGAGCCGTCGACGTCCGCATCGGTCATGATGATGATGCTGTGGTAGCGCAGTTTGTCCGGGTTGTACTCATCACGGCCGATGCCGCAGCCCAGCGCGGTGATGAGCGTCGCCACTTCCTGAGAAGAGAGCATCTTGTCGAAACGGGCTTTCTCAACGTTGAGGATTTTACCCTTCAGCGGCAGGATAGCCTGATTCTTACGGTTACGGCCCTGCTTCGCAGAACCGCCCGCGGAGTCCCCTTCCACGAGGTACAGTTCGGACAGCGCCGGGTCACGTTCCTGGCAGTCAGCCAGTTTGCCCGGCAGGCCAGCTAAGTCCAGCGCGCCTTTACGACGGGTCATTTCACGGGCTTTACGCGCCGCTTCACGGGCACGCGCCGCATCGATAATTTTACCCACCACGATTTTCGCGTCGGACGGGTTTTCCAGCAGGTATTCGCTCAGCAGTTCGTTCATCTGCTGTTCAACCGCCGATTTCACCTCGGAAGAGACCAGCTTGTCTTTGGTCTGTGAGGAGAACTTCGGATCCGGCACCTTCACGGAGACAACGGCAATCAGGCCTTCACGGGCGTCATCACCGGTGGCGCTGACTTTCGCTTTCTTGCTGTAGCCTTCTTTGTCCATGTAGGCGTTCAGGGTACGGGTCATCGCCGCACGGAAGCCTGCAAGGTGCGTACCGCCGTCACGCTGTGGAATATTATTGGTGAAGCAGTAGATGTTTTCCTGGAAACCGTCGTTCCACTGCAGCGCCACTTCCACACCGATACCGTCTTTTTCGGTGGAGAAGTAGAAGATATTCGGGTGAATAGGCGTTTTGTTCTTGTTCAGATACTCAACGAACGCTTTGATACCACCTTCGTAATGGAAGTGGTCTTCTTTGCCGTCACGCTTGTCGCGCAGGCGAATAGAGACGCCGGAGTTCAGGAACGACAGTTCACGCAGGCGTTTCGCCAGGATGTCGTACTCGAATTCGGTGACGTTGGTGAAGGTTTCATGGCTCGGCCAGAAACGCACCATGGTACCGGTTTTGTCGGTATCGCCGGTAACGGCCAGCGGTGCCTGCGGCACGCCGTGCGTATAGAGCTGACGGTGAATTTTGCCTTCTCGCTGGATAACCAGCTCCAGCTTCTGCGACAGGGCGTTAACCACGGAGACGCCTACGCCGTGCAGGCCGCCGGAAACTTTATAGGAGTTATCGTCAAACTTACCGCCTGCGTGCAGCACGGTCATGATCACTTCCGCGGCAGAGACGCCCTCTTCCGGGTGAATACCGGTTGGGATGCCACGACCATCATCGGTGACGGAGACGGAGTTGTCCGCATGGATGGTGACCACGATGTCTTTACAGTGACCCGCGAGCGCTTCGTCGATAGCGTTATCTACCACCTCGAATACCATGTGGTGCAGACCGGTGCCGTCATCCGTGTCGCCGATATACATACCCGGGCGCTTACGCACCGCATCCAGCCCTTTCAGGACTTTGATACTGGAGGAGTCATAAGAATTCGACATCAACGTTTCTCGCTCATTTCAACTTGGGTTAATCCGTTATTTTACCCTTTTCCACGGTAAACATCTTCGAATTTTCGTCCGACATGTCTATAACGTGTTCAGCGCTAATGGCGCTGACGAAAACCTGCGACTGAGTGGCTTTTAAGCGGCTGGCAAGCAGCCCGCGCCGCGCGTCGTCAAGTTCCGAGGCAAAATCATCTATCAGGTACAGGCAGCGTCTTCCGCTCTCGCGTGTGAGAAACTCTCCCTGTGCCAGGCGCAGCGCACACATCAGGAGCTTGAGCTGCCCGCGCGACAGCGTGTCTTCCACCGGTGCACCGTCGGCACGAATGCGGAAATCCGCCTTGTGCGGGCCGTGCGCGGTGTAGGTCAACATGCGGTCACGCTCGAAGCTTCTCTCTAACACCTCGGCATAATCCGTCTCTTTCTCCCAGCCGCGCTGGAAAGAGAAGGTGAGAGAGAACTCGGGTAAAAACTGTTTGCAGGTGTCGGCCATATCTTCGGCGATACCTGCGCTGTATTCGGCACGCCAGTTGCTGATTTGTTCCGCGAGAGGGATTAACTCCATGTCCCACGGACGCAGCTGGGCGTAACGGGTAACCTGGCGCAGTGCAGCGTTACGCTGCTTGAGCAGACGCTTCAGGTTGCTCCAGGCGTTAAAGAAACCGGCTTCGTTGTGAAAGCATCCCCAGTCGAGGAACGCTCTTCTGTATTTGGGGCCGCCGTTGAGTAAAGTAAACCCCTCCGGCGTAATCAGCTGCATTGGCATCAGCAGCGCCAGCTCCGCCACTTTATGGCCGTCGGTGCCGTCGATGCGCACCTTGCTGTCGCCCTGCTTGTCTTTGGTCAGGCCGATCGCGGTTTCCCGCTCCGCTCCCTGCAAACGCCCGTGCAGGACAAAGGATTCCTGCTCGTGGCGAATGACGCGACCAATCTGCAAACTGCGAAACGCCCGACCGTGGCCGAGCGTATAGATGGCCTCAAGCACGCTGGTTTTGCCGCTGCCGTTTGCGCCAACCAGGAAGTTAAAGCCAGGGGATAAAGCGAGATCCGCGCTTTCAATATTGCGAAAGTCGCGGATCAACAGACGGGTGAGCGACATTACAGTCTCATTGGCATGACAACATAAGCAGCCGACTGTGATGCGGCATCTTCAATCTGTACGCTTGAAACGGAGTCGGTCAGTAGAATGCGCACGTTTTCGCATTTCAGCGCATTCAGCACATCCAGCACGTAGCTGACGTTAAAGCCGATTTCCATCTCGGTTCCGGCGTAGGTGACGTCCAGAATCTCTTCTGCCTCTTCCTGCTCCGGGTTGTTAGCGGTGATTTTGATCTGGTTTTCACTCACGTACAGGCGCACGCCGCGGAATTTCTCGTTGGAGAGAATGGCCGCACGGGCAAAGGCCTGCTTGAGGCTATCGCAGCCCGCTTCCAGCGTTTTGTCCGGGTTCTTCGGCAATACGCGGCGATAATCCGGGAAACGACCGTCAACCAGCTTAGACGTGAAGACAAAATCGCCCACGTGTGCGCGGATGTTGTTGCTGCCGATCTGCACGCGCAGCGGCGTGTCGCCGCCGTCGAGCATACGCATCAGCTCAATCACCCCTTTACGCGGCACGATCACCGAATGGTTTGGCAGCGCGTCGCCAATCGGCATAGAACAGACCGCCAGACGGTGGCCGTCGGTGGCTACGGTACGCAGCTCTTCACCTTCGGTTTCGAACAGCATGCCGTTTAAGTAGTAACGGACGTCCTGATGCGCCATGGAGAACTGCGTGGCTTCAATCAGACGCTTCATCGTCGCCTGCGGCAGGGTGAATTCAACTTCGCTCTGCCAGTCGTCCAGGTTCGGGAAGTCCGCAGCAGGCAGCGTGGAGAGCGAGAAACGGCTGCGGCCAGAGCGCACCAGCATACGGTCGCCTTCCAGCTGCACGGCGATTTCAGCGCCTTCCGGCAGCCCGCGGCAGATATCAAAGAATTTACGTGCCGGAACCGTGGTCGCGCCCGCGTCGTGCGGCTGCGTCAGCGTAACGCGCGCGATCATTTCCATTTCCAGATCTGTACCGGTCAGCGACAGCGTACCGTCCGCGACCTGAAGCAGCAGGTTTCCGAGAATAGGCAGCGTTGGGCGGCCACCTAATGGGCCACTCACCTGTTGCAGCGGTTTTAATAAATGTTCACGTTCAACGGTAAATTTCATAGCGTCACGATGATAATGTTCTGATTAAATTGGAAAAATCTTCTTTTATGTCGTGGCTTTCTTCGCGTAACTGCTCAATCTTACGACAAGCGTGCAGCACGGTCGTATGGTCACGGCCACCAAACGCATCTCCGATTTCCGGCAGACTGTGGTTGGTTAACTCCTTTGCCAGCGCCATCGCCATCTGACGCGGACGCGCCACCGAGCGGGAACGACGTTTAGACAGTAAATCTGCCACTTTGATCTTGTAGTACTCAGCCACCGTCTTTTGAATATTGTCGATAGTGACCAGTTTTTCCTGCAATGCCAGCAAATCGCGCAGCGCTTCACGCACAAAATCGATGGTGATCGCACGACCGGTGAAGTTGGCATTGGCGATAACGCGGTTCAGCGCCCCTTCCAGCTCACGCACGTTGGAGCGCAGACGCTTGGCAATGAAGAACGCCACTTCGCCCGGCAGGCGAATGTCGTTTTCATCGGCTTTCTTCATCAGGATCGCGACGCGGGTTTCCAGCTCCGGTGGCTCGATCGCCACGGTCAGGCCCCAGCCGAAGCGGGATTTCAGACGATCTTCAACACCGTTGATCTCTTTTGGATAACGATCCGAGGTCAAAATGATCTGCTGATTGCCTTCCAGCAGGGCATTAAAGGTGTGGAAAAACTCTTCCTGCGATCGTTCTTTATTGGCAAAGAACTGGATGTCATCGATGAGCAGCGCGTCAACAGAACGATAGTAGCGTTTAAACTCTTCGATCGCATTGTTTTGCAGGGCTTTTACCATGTCCTGAACGAAGCGTTCGGAGTGCATATACACCACTTTGGCATTGGGCTTGCGCGCCATAATGCCGTTACCCACCGCATGCAGCAGGTGCGTTTTACCCAGACCCGTGCCGCCATAAAGGAACAGCGGGTTGTAGGCCCCACCGGGGTTATCAGCAACCTGACGAGCCGCCGCGCGCGCCAGCTGGTTCGACTTACCTTCAACGAAGTTATCGAACGTGTGTTTCACGTTAACGTTAGAGCGGTAGGTTGGCTCAGCCGGTGCAGGGACATTATCCCAGCCCTGACGAGCGGGTGCGACGCGAGGGGCCGGAGCAGGCGCGGCCTGAGCAGGCGCTGCTACGTTCACGGTTTCACGGACGGTTTGGGTGACCGGCTTTGTGCCCACTTCAAAGCGCAGCTGCGGGGCATCTGACCCGCAGAAATCGTTCAGCAGTCCATTGATGTTATTAAGGTACTTGTCCCTTACCCAATCGAGCACAAAACGGTTTGGCGCATACAAAGCCAGCGTGTTATCGCTCAGTTCCGCCTGCAACGGGCGGATCCACATACTGAATTCTGTGGCTGGTAACTCATCCTGCAATCGGGCAAGACACTGCTGCCAAAGCGAAAGTGACACGGCGGACTCCACTCGAACAATAAAAGAAAACTATTGAATATTCATGATTGTTGGCGCACATCGACATGACCCTGTGCAAAAGGGTGATGTGCGAACCGCTATCTGCGGTTATACACTTCATCGTTCAAGCCGTCTCTGCGTTGGCTGCACTCGCTCGCCCCAGTCACGTACTTGTGTACGCTCCAGGGGACTCGCTCCTTTGCCGCCTTGATACAGCGTGAACGATTTTGTGTCATACCCGGCCAGGATCGCTGGATCCCGATCGGGACCGCGGATCATAGCCTAAACTGAGCCAGAGATCTTCTGTTTCTCACAGATTCTTCCCGATTTATCCACAGGAAGATCCGGAACCGGATAAGTGTAAACGATCCTGGCGCCAGTGCCCCACGATTTAGTCCGCATATTGGAAAAATTAATGAGCACAGACAATTTATTGCTTAAATGATCTAACGAAGATCCGGGACGATCCTTGCGCTTTGTTGGCGAGGCCGTATAATCCTCGACCCGGCGCGTGATGCTCATCTTCCTGCGTCGTCCGTTGCTCATTTTCCACGCGAAAACGTGCGGAAATACGCGGGAAATAAGGAAAGAGAATTGACTCCGGAGTGTACAATTATTACAATCCGGCCTCTTTAATCACCCACGCTGAGGCGTTAGTCGTTCGAAACTCGTTCGGGTATACGCAAAAGTCAGTGAATTTATTCAAGTTTAGGTAGAAATCGCCATGAAACGCACTTTTCAACCGTCTGTACTGAAGCGCAACCGTTCTCACGGCTTCCGTGCTCGTATGGCTACTAAAAATGGTCGTCAGGTTCTGGCACGTCGTCGTGCTAAAGGCCGCGCTCGTCTGACCGTTTCCAAGTAATAAAGCTAACCCCTGAGTGGTTAAGCTAGCATTTCCCAGGGAGTTACGTTTGTTAACTCCCGCTCATTTCACTTTCGTCTTCCAGCAGCCACTACGGGCTGGCACGCCGCAAATCACCATCCTCGGCCGCCAAAATTCGCTGGGGCATCCCCGCATCGGTCTCACAGTCGCCAAGAAAAATGTTAAGCGTGCGCATGAACGCAATCGGATTAAACGTCTGACGCGTGAAAGCTTCCGTTTACGTCAGCACGAACTGCCTTCAATGGATTTCGTGGTGGTGGCGAAGAAAGGGGTTGCCGACCTCGATAACCGTGCTCTCTCGGAAGCGTTGGAAAAATTATGGCGCCGCCACTGTCGCCTGGCTCACGGGTCCTGATAGCCCTCATTCGGGTCTATCAACGCCTGATTAGTCCGCTACTCGGGCCGCACTGCCGTTTCACACCAACATGCTCAAGCTACGGAATTGAGGCATTGCGCAGGTTTGGAGTGATAAAAGGCAGTTGGTTGACGGTGAAACGCGTATTAAAATGCCACCCTTTACACCCCGGTGGAGACGACCCCGTCCCCCCAGGACCCTTTGATACCAGAGAACACTAACGATGGATTCGCAACGCAATCTTCTTATCATCGCTTTGTTGTTCGTGTCTTTCATGATCTGGCAGGCATGGGAGCAGGATAAAAATCCTCAACCCCAGCAGCAGACCACGCAGACTACGACCACCGCAGCGGGTAGCGCCGCCGACCAGGGCGTACCGGCCAGTGGCCAGGGGAAACAGATTACGGTTAAGACCGATGTGCTTGAGCTGACAATCAACACCCGTGGTGGTGATGTTGAGCAGGCGCTGCTGTTGACCTACCCGAAAGAGCTGAAGTCTAACGAACCGTTCCAGTTACTGGAAACCACGCCTGAGTTTATCTACCAGGCGCAGAGCGGCCTGACCGGTCGTGATGGCCCGGATAACCCGGCTAACGGTGCGCGTCCACTGTATAACGTCGAGAGCGACACCTTTGTACTGGCTGATGGTCAGAACGAACTCGCGATCCCGATGACGTACACCGACGCCGCAGGCAACACCTTCACTAAAACCTTCACCCTGAAACGCGGTGAATATGCGGTGAACGTGGGCTACAGCGTACAGAACGCCAGTGCGAAACCGCTGGAACTGTCGACCTTTGGCCAGCTGAAGCAGTCCATCAATCTGCCGTCTCACCGTGACACCGGAAGCAGCAACTTTGCGCTGCATACCTTCCGTGGCGCGGCGTACTCCACGCCAGACGCGAAGTATGAGAAATACAAATTTGACACCATTGCCGATAACGAAAACCTGAACGTTAGTTCCAAAGGCGGTTGGGTTGCGATGCTGCAACAGTATTTCGCAACGGCCTGGATCCCAAACAACGACGGTACGAATAACTTCTATACCGCGAATCTGGGTAACGGTCTTGCAGCCATCGGCTACAAATCTCAGCCGGTTCTGGTTCAGCCGGGTCAAACCGGTAAGATGGCAAGCACCCTGTGGGTCGGCCCGGAAATTCAGGACAAAATGGCCGCTGTTGCGCCGCACCTGGATCTGACCGTTGATTACGGTTGGTTGTGGTTCATCTCTCAGCCGCTGTTTAAGCTGCTGAAGTTCATCCACAGCTTCCTGGGTAACTGGGGCTTCTCCATCATCGTTATCACCTTCATCGTTCGTGGCATCATGTACCCGCTGACTAAGGCGCAGTACACCTCCATGGCGAAGATGCGTATGCTGCAGCCGAAGATTGCGGCGATGCGTGAGCGTCTGGGCGATGACAAACAGCGTCAGAGCCAGGAAATGATGGCCCTGTATAAAGCAGAGAAAGTCAACCCACTGGGTGGTTGCTTCCCGCTGCTGATTCAGATGCCAATCTTCCTTGCGCTGTACTACATGCTGATGGGTTCCGTTGAGCTGCGCCATGCGCCGTTCGCACTGTGGATCCATGACCTGTCCGCACAGGACCCGTACTACATCCTGCCGATCCTGATGGGCGTGACGATGTTCTTCATCCAGAAGATGTCGCCGACCACCGTGACCGACCCGATGCAGCAGAAGATCATGACCTTTATGCCGGTCATCTTCACCGTGTTCTTCCTGTGGTTCCCGTCAGGTCTGGTGCTGTACTATATCGTCAGCAACCTGGTGACCATCATCCAGCAGCAGCTGATTTATCGTGGTCTGGAAAAACGTGGCCTGCATAGCCGCGAAAAGAAAAAGTCCTGATTCGGTAAGTTAACGCTAAAATAAGGGCGGTCGATTGACCGCCTTTTTTATTTGTATTGAACGAGACCAACCATGAGCCATAACGACACTATCGTCGCCCAGGCAACCCCACCGGGACGCGGTGGTGTAGGCATTCTGCGTATCTCCGGCCTGAAGGCGCGCGAGGTGGCCGAAGCGGTGCTGGGTAAACTGCCAAAGCCGCGCTACGCTGATTACCTGCCGTTCAAAGATACCGACGGCACGCCGCTGGACCAGGGCATTGCGCTGTGGTTCCCCGGCCCGAACTCCTTCACCGGCGAAGACGTGCTGGAGCTGCAGGGCCACGGCGGCCCGGTTATCCTCGACCTGCTGTTAAAACGTATCCTGACCCTGCCGGGCCTGCGCATTGCGAAGCCGGGCGAGTTCTCCGAGCGTGCCTTCCTCAACGACAAGCTCGACCTGGCGCAGGCAGAAGCGATTGCAGACCTGATCGACGCCAGTTCTGAACAGGCGGCCCGCTCCGCCCTGAACTCGCTGCAGGGGGCATTCTCCGCCCGCGTAAATCACCTTGTGGAAGCACTTACTCACCTGCGGATCTACGTGGAAGCGGCTATCGACTTCCCGGACGAGGAGATCGACTTCCTCTCTGACGGCAAAATCGAAGCGCAGCTCAACCAGGTGATGGCCGATCTCGACGCCGTTCGTGCCGAAGCGCGCCAGGGCAGCCTGCTGCGTGAAGGGATGAAGGTCGTTATCGCCGGACGTCCTAACGCCGGGAAATCGAGCCTGCTGAACGCCCTGGCGGGCCGTGAAGCGGCAATCGTCACCGACATTGCCGGCACCACCCGCGACGTGCTCCGCGAGCATATCCACATCGACGGGATGCCGCTGCACATTATTGATACCGCCGGCCTGCGCGATGCCAGCGACGAGGTTGAACGCATCGGTATCGAACGTGCCTGGCAGGAGATCGAGCAGGCAGACCGCGTGCTGTTTATGGTGGACGGCACCACGACCGACGCCGTTGACCCGGCAGAAATCTGGCCAGACTTTATCGCCCGTCTGCCGGCGAAACTGCCCATCACCGTGGTGCGTAACAAAGCGGACGTCACCGGCGAAACGTTGGGCATCAGCGATGTGAATGGTCACTCACTGATTCGCCTGTCGGCGCGTACCGGTGAAGGCGTTGACGACCTGCGCAACCATCTCAAGCAGAGCATGGGCTTTGACACCAGCATGGAAGGCGGCTTCCTCGCGCGTCGTCGCCACCTGCAGGCGCTGGAAGAGGCGGCAAACCACCTTGTTCAGGGTAAAGCGCAGCTGATCGGCGCGTGGGCGGGTGAACTGCTGGCGGAAGAGCTGCGTCTGGCGCAGCAGAATCTGAGCGAGATCACCGGGGAGTTTACGTCGGACGATCTGCTGGGACGGATCTTCTCAAGCTTCTGTATCGGTAAGTAATTCCCGCTAATCCATGGTGATTTCCTCTTGGGAAATCACCATTGTCCAAATGGCAACTCGCCTAATCTCTTTTCACCCCCTATCCTGCATGCCTGCATCTATGGGGGGTTTATGGCGCGTTTTCTGTTTTGTAGTTTCGCATTAGTTCTGCTTTATCCGTCCGGCATTGATATGTATCTGGTGGGATTGCCGCACATCGCCCGCGATCTGGGCGCCAGCGAAGCGCAGCTGCACATCGCGTTTTCGGCCTACCTCGCGGGGATGGCGTCGTCGATGGTGTTTGCCGGGAAGATTGCGGATAAGGCAGGCCGTCAGCCCGTCGCCATAACCGGCGCCATCATTTTTGCCCTGGCCTCTCTTCTCTGCTCACAGGCGCAAAACAGCACCTTGTTCCTGGCCGGACGGTTTATTCAGGGCATTGGAGCCGGTGGCTGCTACGTCGTCGCTTTTGCCATTTTGCGCGACACCTTAAGCGCCCAGCGTCGCGCCAAAGTGCTTTCGATGCTGAACGGTATTACCTGCATTATCCCGGTGCTGGCCCCGGTCGTGGGATATCTGATCATGCTGAAATTCCCGTGGCAGAGCCTGTTCTGGACCATGGCGGCGATGGGCGCGCTGGTGTTTATCCTGTCCATCGCCGTGCTGAAAGAGACCCACCCGGGCTCGCAGAATACCGGTCATACCGCAACCATTCACCCAGCCGAGAAACTGCTTAACCGATTTTTCCTCAGTCGTCTGGCCGTGACCACGTTAAGCGTGGCGGTGATCCTGACCTATGTAAACGTTTCCCCGGTTTTACTGATGGAAACCATGGGCTTCGATCGGGGTGAGTATTCAACGGTGATGGCATTAACCGCCATGGTCAGTATGGCAGTCTCGTTCTCGACTCCCTTTGCGCTAAATGTTTTCAGCCAGCGCACGTTGATGCTGACCTCACAGGTTTTATTCCTCACGGCTGGCGCGATCCTGGCAACCACCAGCTCGCATGCGGTGATGCTGGCCGGCATTACCCTCATTTGCGCCGGGTTCTCGGTTGGCTTTGGCGTGGCGATGAGTCAGGCGCTTGGCCCCTTCTCGCTGCGGGCAGGCGTGGCAAGCTCGGTGCTGGGGATTGCTCAGGTCTGCGGCTCGTCGCTGTGGATTTGGCTGGCGGCGGTCATTGGGCTTAACGCGCTGAATATGCTGATCGGGGTTCTGATTGGCTGTAGCATACTGTGCATCACCTTACTTATGGTCATCCAGCCCGCGGCGCATTATGAAGAAGCCCATCAGCAGTCTCGATCTTAATCTCCTGCTTTGCCTGCAGCTTTTGCTGCAGGAGCGCAGCGTCACCAAAGCGGCGAAGCGGATGAACGTGACGCCGTCTGCGGTGAGTAAATCGCTGGCCAAGCTGCGTGACTGGTTTGACGACCCGCTGTTTGTCAAAACGCCGTTGGGGCTGCTGCCGACCCCGCTGACGGTAAGCCTCGAGCAGGATTTGGCTGACTGGATGCAAATCGGCAACCAGATCCTCGATAAATTCCACCATGATTCCCCGGGCGGGCTAACGTTCGTGCTGGCCGCCGAAACGCCGTTGATGCTGATCCGCTTTAACGCCCTGCTGGAGCAGGTGAACCAGCGCTATCCGCAGGCTACGGTGAAGATGCGTCACTGGGATTACGACTCGCTGGACGCCATTACGCGTGGAGAGGTGGATCTGGGATTCACCGGACGCGAAACGCACCCGCGCTCGCGTGAATTGCTGAAGCTAATGCCGTGGTTCATCGACTATGAGATCCTGTTCAGCGACCGTCCGTGCGTGTATCTGCGTGAGGATCACCCCGCGCTACAGGACGAATGGAACCTCGAGACCTTCCTGCGCTACCCGCACATCAGCATCTTCTGGGAACGCAGCGAAACCTGGGCACTGGACGAAGTGCTAAAGGAGATGGGTCGGGAGAGAAACATTGCCATGAGCGTGCCGGGTTTTGAGCAGTCGATGTTTATGGCGGCGCAGCCCGGCCATAACTATATCGCCACGGCTCCGCACTACTGCCATCACTACAATCAACTCCACCAGCGGAAGCTGATCGCGCTGCCCATTCCCATTGACGAAGCGCAGGCTGAAAAGCTTACCGTTCCCTTCACGCTGATCTGGCATAAACGAAACAGCCATAATCCGAAAATCCTCTGGCTGCGGGAAACCATCAAGGCGCTGTACGGTGCCAGCGATCCAATTTTTGCCTAAGAAAATGTAAAGTTCGGTCCTGAGGCTTCTCTTACTCCCATTTACTGATTAAAACAGGAGTCAAGTTAAGCGATAATCATGTAACCGTTTAACCGATTACGACCATTATCAAGGAGCGAAAAATGGCTACGCACTTTGCAAGAGGGATACTTACGGAAGGACGTCTCGTATCGGCAAGAATTTCTTCAGCCTGTCACAGTGAAGCACTTACTCTCCCGGAACACCGCAGAACGCGGTTTTTAGCGTCCAGAGCGCTTCTGGCAGAACTGATGTTTATGCTGTACGGCACCAGCGAGCTGCCGGACATCATTACCCAGCCCGAAGGCCGCCCGGTCTTTGCCGACCCGGACCTCCCTCGTTTTTCGATTGCCTACGCGGGCAATATCATTGGCGTCGCGCTGACCACCGAAGGGGATTGTGGGCTGGATATGGAACTTCAGCGCGCGACGCGCAGCTTCCATGGCGGTAATGCGCATGAAGACTATCCGCTCTCCAGCAATGAGAAGCTGTGGGTACGCAACCAGAACGATCCTGTCGAAGCCCGAGCCCAGCTCATTACCCTGCGCCAGAGCATTCGCAAGCTCTGTGGATGCGCCTCAGACGACGCCAGCCTGCTGCAGCTGCTGCCAGGCTCCGGACGTCTGCGTGCCACTCAGGCCACACTGGTAGAGGCGCTCAGCGACGCAGAGGATGTGCTCATTTGGTCCATTGCGGTTACCCCCGCCATCGAACGCATGAAAATCTGGGAATTTGACAGCCAACAGGGATGGCGTAGCCTTCCTGATGTGCCCGAGCGTGCCAACGAGCCCGCCGCACGCCTGATGCGTTTAACCAGTTTACCGGCAGAAAAAGCATTCACCCTTAGCTGATCCAATCAGGGTCATCATGATGAAACAGGAGTAATCATGTCTGATACGTTGAAAGTAGTTACGTTACTGGGAAGCCTGCGCAAAGGTTCATTTAACGGGATGGTTGCCCGCACGCTGCCACAGCTGGCACCGGCAGGAATGGACATTAGCGCCCTGCCGTCTATTGGCGATATTCCGCTCTATGACGCTGACGTACAGCAAGAAGAGGGTTTTCCGCAGAGCGTTGAGGCGCTGGCAGAGCAGATCCGCCAGGCCGACGGCGTGGTCATCGTCACGCCGGAGTACAACTATTCGGTTCCGGGTGGCCTGAAGAATGCCATCGACTGGCTGTCCCGCTTACCTGAGCAGCCGCTGGCAGGCAAGCCGGTGCTGATCCAGACCAGCTCAATGGGCGCGATTGGCGGCGCGCGCTGCCAGTATCATCTGCGCCAGATCCTGGTGTTCCTGGATGCGATGGTCATGAACAAGCCGGAATTTATGGGTGGTGTGATTCAGAACAAGGTCGACCCGCAAACGGGTGAAGTGGTGGATCAGAGCACGCGCGATCATCTGTCTGGCCAGCTGACGGCGTTTGGGGATTATATTAAGCGGGTGAAGGCTTAAGCTTATTGCAGCCTGATGCCCTCACCCTGGCCCTCTCCCACGGGGAGAGGGAACAAACATTAAAGCCCTTTTCGAAGAAAAGGGCTTGCTGTTTATTTGGCGTCAATAAACACAATCTTCAGCACAAACAGCAGCGCCACAACGATGACGCAAGGGCTGAGGTCGCGGAAGCGGCCGGTACCGATCTTCATTACGCAGTAAGAGATAAAGCCCAGCGCGATACCTTCGGTAATCGAGAAGCTGAACGGCATCATCACGGCGGTAATAAACGCCGGCACCGCTTCGGTTAAATCATCCCACTTCACGCGTGACAGGCTGGAGGTCATCAGCACCCCCACATAGATCAGCGCGCCGGCTGCCGCATACGGAGGAACCATACCCGCCAGCGGAGAGAGGAAGATCACCAGCAGGAACAGAATACCCACAACCACCGCCGTCAGGCCGGTACGGCCGCCCACGGACACGCCGGAAGACGATTCAATGTACGCGGTAACGGACGAGGTTCCGATAAAAGCACCGGTCACAGAGGAGACGCTGTCCACAAACAGCGCTTGCTTCATGCGCGGGAATTTCCCTTTTTCATCCGCCAGGCCCGCTTTGTCGGTCACGCCAATCAGCGTGCCGGAGGAGTCAAACAGGTTGACCAGCATGAAGGAGAAAATCACGCCAGCCAGGCCCAGGTTCAGGGAACCCGCCAGATCGACGTGACCAATCACGGTAGATACGCTCGGTGGCGCGGAGACGATACCGTTATAGTGAACGTCGCCCAGCATCCAGCCAAGCAGGGTGGTGACAACGATGGACACCAGCACCGCCGCGTGAATATTACGGGAAGCCAGGATCGCGATGATAAAGAAGCCCAGCACGCCCAGCAGCACGTTATGAGAGGTCAGGTGACCGATGCTCACCAGCGTATCCGGGTTCGCCACGATAACGCCGGCGTTTTTCAGCCCCATCATACCGATGAACAGACCAATACCGCTGGTGATGCCCACGCGCAGGCTCACGGGAATGTTTGCAATCATCCAGTAACGCACGCGGAAAATGGTCAGCAGCAGCAGGCCAACCGCGCCCCAGAAGATGGCGCCCATGCCAACCTGCCACGGCAGACCCATCGCCTGAACAACCACGAACGCGAAGAACGCATTCAGGCCCATTGCCGGTGCCAGCGCAACAGGCAGGTTAGCGAACACACCCATCAGGATGCTGCCAAGAGCCGCGATCAGACAGGTTGTCACGAAGACGGCGCTGGTATCCATGCCAGCGACGCCCAGAATTTGAGGGTTCACAAAAACGATATAGACCATCGTCAGGAAGGTGGTGAAACCAGCGATCACTTCGGTGCGTGCCGTTGTGCCGTGCTCGCGCAGTTTAAAAACGCGCTCAAGCAGACCCTGACCAGATGTCTGGGTAGTGTGTTGTTGACTCATCATCAATTCCGAACAAGGAGGGAAAATTCGTCGCTATCCTATACCAAAATGCGACAATAGTGGCGGTTACGTGATACTTTTTTCATTGATTTTGCTTATACGGCAACGATTGCGTGCCGGCGAACTGCCGTACGTAAACGTTAAACTTGTTAAAAGGGAAAGGCATGTCCGGAATTGAAGCGGTATTTTTCGACTGCGACGGTACGCTGGTCGACAGTGAGGTCATTTGTTCCCGCGCGTATGTCACCATGTTCCAGGAATTTGGCATTACGCTGGAACTCGAAGAGGTGTTTAAACGCTTTAAGGGCGTAAAGCTCTACGAGATCATCGACATCATTAACGAAGAACACGGTGTTGATCTGGCGAAAGCCGATCTGGAACCGGTGTACCGCGCCGAGGTCGCACGCCTGTTCGACTCCGAACTGGAGGTTATCTCCGGAGCTAACGCGTTGCTGGATGCGATGACGGTGCCGGTCTGCGTCGTCTCTAACGGCCCGGTCAGCAAAATGCAGCACTCGCTGGGCAAGCTTGAGATGTTGCACCATTTCCCGGAAAAACTGTTCAGCGGCTACGATATCCAGCGCTGGAAGCCAGACCCGGCGCTGATGTTCCATGCGGCAAAAGCGATGAACGTCAACGTAGAGAACTGTATTCTGGTGGATGACTCGTCTGCGGGCGCGCAGTCGGGGATTGATGCGGGGATGGAGGTGTTTTACTTCTGCGCCGACCCGCACAACAAGCCGATCGATCATCCCAATGTCACGACCTTTACCGATCTGGCGCAGCTGCCAGCGCTGTGGAAGGCGCGCGGGTGGGATATTACTCGCTGAGTTTTCCCCTCACCCCGACCCTCTCCCCTGGGGAGAGGGAGAAAACCGAATTGTCCCCTCTCCCTGTGGGAGAGGGTTAGGGTGAGGGTAAAATCACTCTTTCGGATCTTTACCCGCCAGCAGCTTGTCCAGCTCGTCGCCGCCCACGTGACGGAAGTCCTGACCTTTCACGAAGTAGAAGATGTATTCGCAAATGTTCTGGCAGCGGTCGCCGATACGCTCAATAGAGCGCGCGCAGAACAGGGCGGTCAGTACGCTTGGGATCGTACGTGAATCTTCCATCATGTAGGTCATCAGCTGACGCACGATGCCTTCATACTCCTGGTCGACCTTCTTGTCTTCACGGTAGATACGCACCGCTTCGTCCAGGTCCATACGCGCAAAGGCATCCAGCACATCGTGCAGCATCTGCACGGTGTGGCGGCCCAGCGACTCCAGGCTCACCAGCAGCGGCTGGTGCTGTTGAGAGAACTTCTCCAGCGCGGTGCGGCAGATTTTATCCGCAACGTCACCAATACGCTCCAGCTCGGCGATGGTTTTGATGATCGCCATCACCAGACGCAGGTCGCTCGCCGTCGGCTGACGTTTCGCGATAATGCGCACGCAGGCCTCGTCGATAGCGACTTCCATCATGTTGACGTTTTTGTCGCCTTCAATGACGCGCTTCGCCAGCTCGCTGTCCTGGTTGTGCATTGCCGTAATCGCATCAGAAAGCTGCTGCTCGACCATGCCGCCCATGGTCATTACCTGGGTGCGAATGCTTTCCAGCTCTGCGTTGAACTGGCCGGAAATGTGTTTATTAAGATTGAGGTTGTCCATGGTTTCTCCACATGCACTAAGGCAAATCAACCGTAGCGGCCAGTAATATAATCTTCGGTTTGTTTCTTCGCGGGCCTGGTGAACAGCGCGTCCGTATCGCTGAACTCAATCAACTCGCCCAGGTACATAAACGCCGTGTGATCGGAACAACGCGCAGCCTGCTGCATGTTATGGGTCACGATAACCACGGTGTAATCCTGCTTCAGCTCGGTGATCAGCTCTTCAATACGGCCGGTTGAGATCGGGTCCAGCGCTGAACACGGCTCATCCAGCAGCAACACTTCCGGGCGAATAGCAATACCGCGCGCAATGCACAGACGCTGCTGCTGACCACCGGAGAGAGAGTAACCGCTCTGGTGCAACTTATCTTTGGTTTCGTTCCATAATGCGGCCTTGGTCAAAGCCCACTGCACGCGCTCGTCCATATCGGCACGGGAGAGTTTTTCAAACAGACGCACGCCAAACGCGATGTTGTCGTAAATGGACATCGGGAACGGCGTTGGTTTCTGGAACACCATCCCCACTTTGGCGCGCAGCAGGGCGATATCCTGAGCCTGGGTCAGAATGTTTTCACCGTCCAGGATGATTTCACCCTCAGCGCGCTGCTCCGGATAGAGCGAATACATTTTGTTAAAGGTGCGCAGCAGCGTGGATTTCCCACAGCCGGACGGACCGATAAATGCCGTGACCTGGTTCTTCGCGATATCCAGGTTGATGTTCTTCAGGGCATGGAATTTGCCGTAGTAGAAGTTCAAATCACGAACCTGAATCTTACCCGGGGCAGTATCAACCATACTCATTGACTCATTTCCTCATTCGGCGCCGCGAGCTGCCGCGCCGTAAAAAATTAACCGTGTTTCTTCTTCGCGAAAATGACGCGCGCCAGAATGTTCAGCAACAGTACGCAAAGGGTAATGATCAGCACTCCGGCCCAGGCCAGCTGCTGCCATTCCGCGAATGGGCTCATCGCAAATTTAAAGATCGTCACCGGCAGGTTGGCGATCGGCTGCATCATGTCCGTGCTCCAGAACTGGTTGGAGAGAGACGTAAACAGCAGCGGCGCCGTTTCACCCGCGATACGCGCAACCGCCAGCAGGATACCGGTCATGATCCCGGAAACAGACGCCTTCAGCGTAATTGCAGAGATCATCTTCCATTTCGGCGTACCCAGCGCATAAGCCGCTTCGCGCAGGCTGTCCGGCACCAGTTTCAGCATGTTCTCGGTGGTACGAATAACAATCGGCACCTGCAGCAGCGCCAGGGCAATCACACCCGCCCAGCCCGAGAAGTGTTCCATCTGCGCCACCACCACGGTGTAAACAAACAGACCCACGACGATAGAAGGTGCAGACAGCAGAATGTCGTTGATGAAGCGAATGACTTCGGCCAGCCAGGATTTACGACCGTATTCAGCCAGGTAGATACCCGCCATGATGCCCAGCGGCGTGCCGAAGACCGTCGCCCAGAGGATCAGCAAGCCGCTGCCCGCCAGGGCATTCGCCAGGCCACCACCCGCCGTGTTCGGCGGTGGCGTCATTTCGGTGAAAAGCGACAGTGACATCCCGTCAATCCCGCGAACGACCGTCGAGAAGAGGATCCAGACCAGCCAGAACAGGCCGAACGCCATTGTCGCCATAGAGAGCGACAGGGCAATACGGTTTTTCATGCGGCGTCTGGCCTGCATTTTGCGGCGGGATTCCGCCAGTTCAGCGGTAGCTTGCATTTCGAGAGTTGCCATTAGCGTGCCCCCTCATTTTTAGCGAGGCGCATAATCATCAGCTTGGAAATCGCCAGAACAATAAAGGTGATAACAAACAGAATCAGACCCAGCTCCATCAGCGCCGCCACGTGCAGCCCCGATTCCGCTTCCGCAAATTCATTCGCCAGCGCCGAGGTAATACTGTTACCCGGCATGTAGAGCGACGCGCTGTCGAGCTGGTAGGTGTTACCGATGATAAAGGTGACCGCCATGGTTTCACCCAGCGCACGACCCAGGCCCAGCATCACGCCCCCGATCACCCCATTTTTGGTGAACGGAAGGACAATGCGCCAGATAACTTCCCAGGTGGTGCAGCCGATGCCGTAGGCCGACTCTTTCATCATCACCGGCGTTTGTTCGAAGACATCGCGCATAACCGCCGCAATGTACGGAATAATCATGATGGCGAGGATCACACCTGCCGCCAGAATGCCGATACCGAAAGCCGGGCCAGAGAACAGGGCCCCCACAAACGGAATGGCGGAAAGCACGTTACCGACCGGTTCCTGGAAATACGTTGCGAACAGCGGAGCAAAGATGAACAGGCCCCACATGCCGTAAACGATACTTGGAATAGCCGCCAGCAGTTCGATGGCAATACCCAGCGGGCGTCGCAGCCAGCCCGGTGCCAGCTCCGTCAGGAACAGGGCAATACCAAAGCTCACCGGAACCGCAATCAGCAGGGCGATGAACGAGGTCACCAGCGTGCCGTAAATCGGTACCAGGGCACCGTAGATATCGTTCGGCGCGTCCCACTCTTTGGTCCACAGGAAGGAAAAACCGAATTTCTGGATGCTCGGCCATGAGGAGAAAATCAGAGACACGATAATGCCGCCCAGCAGCAATAGCACAATCAGCGCAGCCAGTTTCACCAGCGCGCTGAAAATCATGTCACCTTTTTTACCCGGAGGGTTAAATGCAGGCTTGGTTGCAGCCATAAATTACTCTTCTGTTTGAGACGTTTTTACGAATATGCCCGGTGGCGCTGACGCTTACCGGGCCTACAGCTTAAACCGTAGGGCGGGTAAGCATAGCGCCACCCGCCATCTTCGTTAAATATATCCTGTTAGTACAGCGCTTTACCGCTGCTGTCTTTCACGTTGGTTTTCCATGCAGCGCGAATCTGCTCAACCACGTTGTCCGGCAGGGTGGCGTAATCCAGGGCGTTAGCCTGTTTGCCGCCGTTTTTGTACGCCCAGTCGAAGAACTTCAGCACTTCGGCGCCCTGCTCAGGTTTCTTCTGCTCTTTGTGAACCAGGATGAAAGTGGTAGAGGTGATTGGCCATGCACCTTCGCCTTTCTGGTTAGTCAGATCCTGCGCGAAGGATTTGCTCCAGTCAGCGCCTTTCGCCGCGTTAGCAAAGTTCTCTTCGGTCGGGCTAACCGGTTTGCCGTCGGCTGAAACCAGTTTGGTGTAGGACAGGTTGTTCTGCTTGGCGTACGCATATTCTACGTAACCAATTGAGCCAGGCAGACGCTGTACGAACGCGGCGATACCGTCGTTACCCTTACCGCCCAGACCGGTTGGCCAGTTAACGGTAGAGCCGGAGCCGACTTTAGATTTCCACTCTTCGTTCACTTTTGCCAGGTAGCTGGTGAACACGAAAGAGGTACCGGAACCATCCGCGCGGCGAACCACGGCGATGTTCTGAGAAGGCAGCTTCAGGCCTGGGTTGAGTTTAGCGATCGCTTCGTCATCCCATTTTTTGATTTTGCCCAGGTAGATGTCACCCAGCGTTTTGCCGTCCAGCACCAGCTCACCCGACTTCACGCCCGGCAGGTTGATGGCCAGAACCACACCACCGATCACGGTAGGGAACTGGAACAGGCCTTCCTGAGCCAGTTTGTCATCAGACAGCGGAGCGTCTGATGCGCCGAAATCAACAGTGTTCGCGGTAATTTGTTTAACGCCACCGGAGGAGCCGATACCCTGATAGTTAACCTTGTTACCGGTTTCTTTCTGGTAGGTATCCGCCCATTTGGCATACACCGGCGCAGGGAAGGTTGCACCAGCGCCAGTCAGGCTTGCTTCTGCAAATACAGAGAACGCGCTCAGAGATAAGGTCGCGGCGACAACAGTTGCGACAGTGGTACGCATAACTTTCATAATGTCTCCTGCAAGATTTTCGTAAATCGTTGTTTAGTGGCTACGATGAGCAAAATAGGACAAACAGGTGACAGATAAATGTACGAATTATGACAGTTTTATGACAACGTAAATTTCACTTAAAAACAAGCAAAAGAAAGCTTATTTTTCATCGCGTTAGCCGCTTTTATGACAGGACGTTTTCAGAAATATTTTCTTTATGTGACACTGAAAAAAGTAGCTGAAGATGACAAATTGTCATTATTAAAAACGAGAAAGGATTGATTAAAAACAAGCCGGGCAGGATAAAAAGGCTCCACCCGAAGGTGGAGCCTGAAGGGATTATTCTACGGTAACCGATTTCGCCAGGTTACGCGGCTGGTCAACGTCGGTGCCTTTGATCAGAGCAACGTGATAGGCCAGCAGCTGCAGCGGAACGGTGTAGAAGATTGGTGCGATAACCTCTTCCACATGCGGCATTTCGATGATGTGCATGTTGTCGTTGCTGACAAAACCGGCATCTTTGTCGGCGAAGACGTACAGAACACCGCCGCGGGCGCGCACTTCTTCGATGTTAGACTTCAGTTTTTCCAGCAGTTCGTTGTTTGGTGCCACAACGATGACCGGCATATCCGCGTCAATCAGCGCCAGCGGGCCGTGCTTCAGCTCGCCAGCCGCATAGGCTTCAGCGTGAATGTAGGAGATCTCTTTCAGCTTCAGCGCGCCTTCCAGCGCAATCGGATACTGATCCCCACGACCCAGGAACAGGGCGTGATGTTTGTCGGAGAAATCTTCCGCCAGCGCTTCAATGCGTTTGTCCTGAGACAGCATCTGCTCAATACGACTCGGCAGCGCCTGCAGGCCGTGAACGATTTCGTGCTCAACGGACGCATCTTCACCTTTCAGACGCGCAAGCTTCGCCACCAGCATCAGCAGAACGGTCAGCTGAGTGGTAAACGCTTTGGTGGAGGCAACACCGATTTCTGTGCCCGCTTTGGTCATCAGCGCCAGATCGGACTCACGCACCAGCGATGAGCCAGGAACGTTACAGATAGCCAGCGAGCCCAGGTAACCCAGCTCTTTAGACAGACGCAGAGCTGCCAGCGTATCCGCCGTTTCGCCGGACTGGGAAAGGGTGATCATCAGGCTGTTACGACGCACCGCGGATTTGCGATAGCGGAATTCAGACGCGATTTCCACATCGCACGGCACGCCCGCCAGGGATTCAAACCAGTAGCGAGAAACCATACCGGAGTTGTAAGAGGTGCCGCAGGCCACGATCTGAATATGCTCGACCTTGCCAAGCAGTTCGTTCGCGTTTGCGCCCAGCTCGCTCAGATCCACTTCACCGTGGCTGATGCGCCCGGTCAGCGTGTTTTTGATGGCGTTTGGCTGCTCGTAAATCTCTTTCTGCATGTAGTGACGGTAAGCGCCTTTGTCGCCCGCGTCGTACTGCAGATTCGATTCGATCTCCTGACGTTTCACCTGCTCGCCTTTGGTATCGAAGACGGTCACGCTGCGACGGGTCACTTCCGCGATATCACCCTCTTCGAGGAAGATAAAGCGACGGGTGACCGGCAGGAGCGCCAGCTGGTCAGAAGCGATGAAGTTTTCGCCCATACCCAGACCGATAACCATCGGGCTACCGGAACGCGCGGCCAGCAATGTGGACGGATCGCGGGAATCCATGATCACCGTACCGTACGCACCGCGCAGCTGAGGGATAGCACGCAGCACCGCATCACGCAGTGTACCGCCCTGCTCCAGCTCCCAGTGCACCAGGTGAGCAATCACTTCGGTGTCAGTTTCAGAGACGAAGGTGTAGCCGCGCGCTTTCAGTTCTTCGCGCAGCGGTTCGTGGTTTTCGATAATGCCGTTGTGCACGACCACGATGTGTTCAGACACATGCGGGTGCGCGTTACCTTCAGACGGTTCGCCGTGCGTCGCCCAGCGGGTGTGCGCAATACCGGTACCACCGTGCAGCGGATGTTCTTCCGCGGCCTGGGCCAGCATCTGCACTTTACCGAGACGACGCAGACGGGTCATATGACCTTCTGCATCGACGACAGCCAGACCGGCAGAGTCGTAACCACGGTATTCCAGACGACGTAAACCTTCGAGAAGGATTTCAGCAATATCACGCTGCGCAACTGCGCCAACAATTCCACACATAATTTTAGATTCCGAATTTAGGCATTATGCCTGCGTTGTCGCTGACCTGTATTTTCCCTGCGTCTTTCACGCTGCGGCTGCGTTGGCTTCTCGTACTCGCCACGGTCACTTACTTAAATAAGCTCCCATGGACTCATACGCTTGCCGCCTTGCCACAACGCGAAATCCTTTGGGTAACGCCCTTTCCGGGCACCCCGAGCCTTGTAGAGAGTGGGGTTATTTTTATGGGTACTGCTTGTGGGGGGAGGATTATATTATCCCCTCACCCCGGCCCTCTCCCCAAAGGGGCGAGGGAGAAAAACACCGCACCGAACGATCCCCTCTCCCCTATGGGGAGAGGGTTAGGGTGAGGGGTAAATCCGTTACTTTTTCTTCACCGGGCGTTTCCAGCCCTGCTTGCTGACCTGCGGCACGCGGCTTAACACCAGCTCGTTCTCGGCCACATCGCGCGTAACGGTTGTTCCGGCGGCGATAGTCACCCCGTTACCCACGGTAACAGGCGCCACCAGCTGCGTATCGGAGCCAACGAACACGTCGTCACCGATGATGGTTTTAAACTTATTCGCACCGTCATAGTTACAGGTAATAGTCCCTGCACCAATATTCACGTTATTGCCAATTTCCGCGTCGCCCAGATAGGTCAGATGACCGGCTTTCGAGCCTTTACCCAGACGCGCTTTTTTCATTTCCACGAAGTTACCCACGTGAGCGCCTTCCAGCAGCTCAGCGCCCGGGCGCAGACGCGCAAACGGGCCGATGGTACAGGCCGCATCCAGACGAGCATCTTCTACCACGCTGTACGGGCTGATTTCGCAGTCGTCGCCGATGACGCTGTTTTTAATCACGCAGCCGGCGCCAATTTTGATGCGATTGCCCAGCGTGACGTGACCTTCGAGGATAACGTTCGTATCAATTTCAACGTCACGACCGTGAGATAACGAACCACGCAGATCGAAACGCGCCGGATCGCGCAGCATCACGCCCGCCAGCAGCAGTTTTTCGGCCTGCTCGGACTGATAAACGCGCTCCAGGCGGGAAAGCTGAAGACGGTTATTCACCCCTTCGGTTTCGCTGATGCGCGCCGGATGAACCGCCGCAATCTCACGTCCTTCCTGGTACGCCATCGCAATGATGTCGGTGATGTAGAATTCACCCTGTGCGTTGTTGTTGTTGAGCTGAGACAGCCAGCGCTTCATGTCCGCGCCATTGGCAATCAGAATACCGGTGTTGATCTCCTGAATCTGGCGCTGTTCGTCGCTGGCATCTTTATGCTCAACAATACCCGTGACGTTGCCGTTTTCACGGGTGATGCGGCCATAACCGCTTGGATCGTCCAGCACGACGGTCAACAAACCGATACCGCCCTGCGGTTTGGCTTCACGCAGGCGAGTCAGGGTTTCAACGGAGATCAGCGGGACATCGCCGTAGAGCATCAAAATGTCTTCGTCATCCGCAAAGAAAGGCGCAGCCTGCTGCATCGCATGGCCTGTGCCCAGCTGTTCGGCCTGAAGCACCCAGTTGAGCTTGTCATCGCTCAGCGTCTTTTTAAGCAGATCGCCGCCGTGGCCGTAGACCAGGTGGACCTGACCGGCACCCAGTTCGTTCGCTGCATCAATGACATGCTGCACCATTGGCTTTCCTGCAAGCGTGTGGAGCACCTTAGGCAGATCGGAATACATGCGGGTCCCTTTGCCAGCGGCAAGGATCACCACGCTCATCGCACTGTTTGACATACGCATCCTGACGGTAGTTTGAGTGTGAAGTAAAAACGTTTGATGCTTAAAATTCTACATCTTTTTCATCATGAATTAAGGCCGAAAAAAAAAGCCAGCCTGGTATCCAGACTGGCTTTTGTGCTTTTCAAGCCGGTGTTACATCGCTTTTTTGGTCAACTCGATAACGCGCAGTTTCGCGATCGCTTTGGCCAGCTCCGCAGACGCCTGAGCGTAATCCACGTCACCATGAGAGCTGCTAATGTGCTCTTCAGCCTTACGCTTCGATTCCAGGGCTCGCGCTTCGTCGAGATCCTGTCCACGGATAGCGGTATCGGCCAGAACGGTCACACTGCCAGGCTGCACTTCAAGAATGCCGCCGGAGAGATAGATAAACTCTTCGTGACCGAACTGTTTAACGATGCGGATCATACCAGGCTTAATGGCGGTGAGCAGCGGTGCGTGACCCGGGAAAATACCCAGTTCACCTTCACTACCCGTTACCTGGATTTTCTCGACCAGACCAGAGAACATTTGTTGCTCTGCGCTGACGACGTCCAGGTGGTAAGTCATTGCCATATCACCCTCCGATTAAGGCGTTAAAGTTTTTTGGCTTTTTCCACGGCTTCGTCGATGGAACCAACCATGTAGAACGCCTGCTCCGGCAGGTGATCGTATTCGCCTTCCATGATGCCTTTAAAGCCACGGATGGTGTCTTTCAGGGAAACGTATTTACCCGGAGAACCGGTGAATACTTCCGCAACGAAGAACGGCTGGGACAGGAAGCGCTGGATCTTACGCGCACGTGCTACCACCAGTTTGTCTTCTTCAGACAGTTCATCCATACCCAGGATGGCGATGATGTCTTTCAGTTCCTGGTAACGCTGCAGCAGGGACTGTACGCCACGCGCGGTGTCGTAGTGTTCCTGACCAACAACCAGTGGATCCAGCTGACGGCTGGTGGAGTCCAGCGGGTCAACGGCCGGGTAGATACCCAGAGACGCGATCTGACGGCTCAGTACCACGGTTGCATCTAAGTGCGCAAAGGTGGTTGCTGGAGATGGGTCAGTCAAGTCATCCGCAGGTACGTATACCGCCTGAACGGAGGTGATAGAACCGGTTTTGGTAGAGGTGATACGTTCCTGAAGAACACCCATCTCTTCCGCCAGCGTAGGCTGATAACCTACCGCTGAAGGCATACGACCCAGCAGTGCAGATACTTCCGTACCGGCCAAGGTGTAACGATAGATGTTATCAACGAACAGCAGAACGTCACGGCCTTCGTCACGGAATTTCTCAGCCATCGTCAGACCGGTCAGCGCAACGCGCAGACGGTTTCCAGGTGGCTCGTTCATCTGGCCGTAAACCAGGGATACTTTGTCCAGAACGTTGGAGTCGGTCATTTCGTGGTAGAAATCGTTACCCTCACGAGTACGTTCACCTACGCCCGCAAACACGGAGTAACCGGAGTGCTCGATCGCGATGTTACGGATCAGCTCCATCATGTTTACGGTTTTACCAACACCCGCACCACCGAACAGACCGACTTTACCGCCCTTCGCGAACGGACACATCAGGTCGATAACTTTGATACCGGTTTCCAGCAGTTCCTGAGAGCTGGACAGCTCTTCGTAGGAAGGTGCCGCGCGGTGGATAGCCCAACGCTCTTCTTCACCGATGTCGCCTTTCATGTCGATTGGCTGACCCAATACGTTCATGATACGACCCAGTGTTGCTTTACCTACCGGGACTTCGATCGGGTGCTCAAGGTCTTTTACTTCCAGACCACGACGCAGACCGTCGGAAGAACCCATAGCGATGGTACGCACGATACCGCCGCCGAGCTGCTGCTGAACTTCCAGCACCAGGCTCTCGTTACCATTCTGTACCTCAAGCGCGTCGTACACGCGTGGTACGGCGTCCTGAGGGAACTCGACGTCCACCACGGCGCCGATTACCTGGACAATCTTTCCAGTAGCCATCTTGAATCCTCTACGTAATTCGTAAACCTGGTTAAACCGCGGCGGCCCCCGAGACGATCTCGGTGAGTTCCTGAGTAATGCTGGC
The DNA here is from genome assembly GCF_057536195.1 of Enterobacter sp. C3_dUdeg. NCBI lineage: Bacteria > Pseudomonadati > Pseudomonadota > Gammaproteobacteria > Enterobacterales > Enterobacteriaceae > Enterobacter > Enterobacter sp. C3_dUdeg. The sequence goes on along the minus strand of NZ_BAAKFX010000015.1, from coordinate 24,300 downwards.
CTGACGAGCTTTGTTGTAAACCAACTGCAGCTCTTTAATCAGGCTGCCGCCATTATCGGTCGCGGCTTTCATCGCCACCATTCGTGCGGCCTGCTCGCTGGCCAGGTTTTCTACAACGCCCTGATAAACCTGAGATTCAACGTAACGACGCAGCAGGGTATCCAGCAGCGGTTTCGGATCGGGTTCATACAGGTAATCCCAGGCTTTTTGCTTCAGCTCGTCATCTTCTGATGCCGGTAATGGCAGCATCTGAGTGAGCGTTGGAACCTGAGACATGGTGTTAATGAATTTGTTGCTGACAACGTACAGTCTGTCCAGACGGCCTTCATCATAGGCCTGCAACATCACTTTAACCGGGCCGATCAGTTCGGACAGGGACGGGTTATCACCCATACCGGTCACCTGAGCGACAATGTTGCCACCAACGGAGTTAAAGAAAGAGACGCCTTTAGAGCCGATCATTGCGATATCGCACTGAACGCCTTTTTCAGACCATGCTTTCATATCCGCCAGCAGTTTTTTGAACAGGTTAATGTTCAAGCCGCCACACAGACCACGGTCGGTCGACACCACCAGGTAGCCCACGCGCTTAACGTCGCGTTCTTCCAGGTAAGGGTGCTTATATTCCAGATTACCGTTTGCAAGGTGACCAATCACTTTGCGCATGGTTTCTGCATAAGGACGGCTGGCCGCCATGCGATCCTGCGATTTACGCATTTTGGAAGCGGCGACCATCTCCATCGCTTTAGTGATCTTTTGCGTGTTCTGGACGCTTGCGATCTTACTACGTATCTCTTTTGCGCCGGCCATGAGCTTCTCCTCAATGCCAGGCGGCTTGTCCTGAGACAAGCCGCCGGACGATTACCAGGATTGGGTTGCTTTGAAGGAATCGAGGATAGCTTTCAGCTTGCCTTCGATTTCGTCGTTATAGCCACCGGTCTGGTTGATCTCTTGCATCAGCGGAGCGTGATCACGGTCGACGTAAGCCAGCAGAGCGGCTTCGAAGCTACCGATTTTCGCCAGTTCCACATCTTCGAGGTAACCGCGTTCAGCCGCGAACAGTACCAGGCCCTGCTGAGCAACAGACATTGGTGCGTACTGTTTCTGCTTCAGCAGCTCGGTCACTTTCTGACCGTGGCTCAGCTGTTTACGGGTTGCTTCGTCCAGATCGGATGCGAACTGAGAGAACGCAGCCAGTTCACGATACTGTGCCAGCGCGGTACGGATACCACCGGACAGTTTCTTGATGATCTTGGTCTGAGCAGCACCACCAACACGGGATACGGAGATACCCGGGTTAACCGCCGGACGAATACCGGAGTTAAACAGGTTGGTTTCCAGGAAGATCTGACCATCGGTAATGGAGATTACGTTGGTCGGAACGAACGCAGAAACGTCACCCGCCTGGGTTTCAATGATCGGCAGAGCGGTCAGAGAGCCCGTTTTACCCTTCACTTCACCTTTGGTGAAGTTCTCGACGTATTCCGCGTTAACGCGGGAAGCACGCTCCAGCAGACGAGAGTGGAGGTAGAATACGTCGCCAGGGAACGCTTCACGTCCAGGTGGACGACGGAGCAGCAGGGAAACCTGACGATAAGCAACAGCCTGTTTAGACAGGTCATCGTATACGATCAGTGCATCTTCACCGCGGTCACGGAAATATTCGCCCATTGCGCAACCGGCATATGGCGCCAGGTATTGCAGTGCAGCAGATTCAGACGCAGTTGCTACCACAACGATGGTGTTAGACAGTGCGCCGTGCTCTTCCAGTTTACGAACCACGTTAGAAATGGTGGACGCTTTCTGGCCGATGGCCACGTACACACATTTGATGCCGGAGTCACGCTGGTTGATGATGGCGTCGATAGCCATCGCGGTTTTACCGGTCTGACGGTCACCGATGATCAGTTCACGCTGACCACGACCGATTGGGATCATGGCATCAACGGACTTATAACCTGTCTGAACAGGCTGATCTACGGACTGACGGTCGATAACGCCTGGTGCGATAACTTCGATTGGGGAGAAGCCATCGTGCTCAACCGGACCTTTACCGTCGATTGGCGCACCCAGGGTGTTAACAACGCGACCCAGCAGGCCACGGCCAACCGGCACTTCCAGAATACGGCCAGTACACTTAACCTTCATGCCTTCGGCGAGGTCAGCGTATGGACCCATCACAACTGCACCTACGGAGTCGCGCTCCAGGTTCAGTGCGATAGCGTAACGGTTACCCGGCAGGGAAATCATCTCACCCTGCATACAATCGGCCAGGCCGTGGATGCGGATAACACCGTCACTTACAGAAACAATAGTACCTTCGTTGTGAGCTTCACTCACAACACTGAACTGAGCAATGCGCTGCTTGATCAGTTCGCTGATTTCGGTGGAATTCAGTTGCATGCTCCAGTCCCCTTAAGACTGCAAGACGTCTGCAAGGCGTTCAAGACGGCCGCGTACGCTGCCATCAATGACCATATCACCCGAACGGATGATTACGCCTGCCATTACAGACTTATCGATTTTGCAATTCAGCTTAACTTTGCGTGACAGACGTTTTTCCATCGCGGCGGTGATTTTCGCAAGCTGTTCATTACTCAGTTCAGTCGCAGAAGTCACTTCGACTTCAGCGGTTGCTTCACTAAGGGCACGTAAGTGCTCAAACTGCTCGAGAACATCCGGGAGCACACGGAGACGACCATTTTCTGCCATCACCTTAATCAGGTTCTGGCCGTTGGCATCCAGTTGCTCTCCGCACACGGCGATAAACGACGCGGCGAGAGTTTCAGGTGCTAACGCACCGGAAAGCAACTCAGCCATTTGTTCGTTTTTCGTCACCTCAGCGGCAAACGCCAGCATATCCTGCCAGCGATCGACATTTTGGTGTTCGACAGCAAAGTCAAAAGCTGCTTTGGCGTAGGGGCGAGCTACCGTAACAAATTCAGACATCAGCCCCTCCCTCCTTACAGTTCAGCGACAAGTTTGTCCACGATGTCGCTGTTAGCAGCTTCATCCACGGAACGTTCGATGATCTTCTCGGCGCCAGCAACAGCCAGAATCGCAACCTGCTTACGCAGTTCTTCACGAGCACGTTTACGCTCAGCATCAATTTCTGCCTGAGCCTGTGTCACGATCTTAGTACGTTCCTGTTCTGCTTCAGCTTTGGCTTCGTCCAGGATCTGAGAACGGCGTTTGTTAGCCTGTTCAATGATTACCTGAGCTTCAGCTTTCGCTTTTTTCAGCTGGTCTGTCGCGTTGGCCTGTGCAAGGTCCAAATCTTTCTTAGCGCGTTCTGCGGAAGCCAGACCGTCAGCAATTTCTTTCTGACGTTTTTCGATGGCTGCCATTAAAGGCGGCCATACATACTTCATGCAGAACCAGACAAAGAGAATAAACGCGATGGCCTGGCCGAGGATTGTTGCGTTCATGTTCACAGCACAATACCTCTTTAATTTCTGTGGCTTAGGGTTTTAAAACTACTACTACGCGACAGCAAACATCACGTACAGACCCAGACCTACAGCGATCATTGGGATAGCATCCACCAGACCCATAACGATAAAGAACTGAGTACGCAGCAGAGGAATCAGATCAGGTTGACGCGCTGCGCCTTCCAGGAATTTGCCCCCGAGGATGCCGATACCGATCGCAGCACCGATAGCCGCCAGACCCATCATCACAGCGGCAGCCATGTACAGCAGATCCATATTCAGGTTTTCCATGACAGTCTCCAGTTTGTTTCAATTAAAACGTAGTAGTGTTGGTAAAAAATCAGTGCTCTTCAGACGCCATCGACAGATAGACGATCGTCAGAACCATGAAGATAAAGGCTTGCAGCGTAATGATCAGGATGTGGAAAATGGCCCATGGCACATTCAGAATCCACTGTGACCACCACGGCAGAAGACCCGCGATCAGAATGAAAATCAGCTCACCCGCATACATGTTGCCGAACAGTCGCAGACCCAGTGAAACAGGTTTGGACAGCAGGCTAACGCCTTCCAGGATCAGGTTGACCGGAATAAACGCCCAGTGGTTGAACGGCTGCAAGGTAAGCTCTTTCACAAAGCCGCTTACGCCTTTCATTTTGATGCTGTAGAAAAGAATCAGGATAAATACGCCCAGCGCCATCGACAGGGTGATGTTCACGTCCGCAGACGGTACAACACGCAGCGCAGGCAGGCCGAAGATGTGCTCGCCGATGAACGGCAGCAGATCGATTGGCAGCAGGTCCATCAGGTTCATCAGGAAGACCCAAACGAACACGGTCAGGGCCAGCGGAGCAATCAGCTTGCTCTTACCATGGTACATGTCTTTGACGCTGCCATGGACGAAGCCGATGATCATTTCGATGAAGGTCTGGAATTTCCCTGGAACACCGCTGGTCGCTCGTTTAGCAACACCGCGGAACATGGCCAGGAACAGAAGACCCAAAACCACCGAGAAGAACATGGAGTCGATGTTGATCGTCCAGAAGGTGGCCGGGGGGTTATGTGGATCCACCAGCGAGAATGTACGCAGGTCCAGCTGAAGGTTATTCAGATGGTGACCTATGTAATCCTGCGGCGTCATATTTTCTGAAGCCATGATGCCTTTTACCCTTTGTTATTGATTACAGCTGGAGCCAGAACTTGTACCACCAGCACCAAAACCCACGTTGCTATCAGCGGCATGAAGACCACTTTCAAAACCGCCAGCGCCATCACCAGTAGAGCAAAGGTCAGCAACACCTTACACACTTCGCCGAGGGCGAAGGACCAGGCCACGCGGCCTTTGGCGGGTGTATGCGCCTGATGACGCCAGGCAAAAATCATAAACAACACGTTTGGCAGCACAACCGCCAAACCCCCGCACACGGCGGAGATGCCCCAGAAGGGGTCTTTGAGGCTAAACAGCAGTCCACTTGCTATCACAGCCAGAAACTGAACGAACAGAAGCTTACGAGCAACGTTTCTACTCAAGAGCGACACAGACATCACGTTTTTACTCCTGCTCCCTTCGAGGTATGCCGCGTGTCGTATAAAACGTCCTTTAAGGCTCAGAGTCAAGCATCAAAAAGCGGTCAAATTATACGGTGCGCACCCGTGATTTCAAACATTAAGTAGCGAAAAGGTGAATAAATGTTTAAATATTTTTCCCCACCGCTATTTTTTAACTTTCGCTGAAAGCGTCAACCTTCGACCAAAACTGCAAACAGCGCGAAAACGTTGGCGATAAAGCGTGCACGAGATCACAAAACACACATTTGCGATAAGGTTGTATTTATCAAAGGCGCAAATCGCGAAAATTTATCTTTATGAAATTAAACGCAAAATGTCGTAACTATTTTCAAAACAGCCCAGTACACAATAAAAACGTTTTATTGACATTCTTAATAAATAATTAACATTGCGTTCTGGTTACTGCCCTCCACTTTTAGCAGACTTATATTTTCACAGATGACTATCTTCTCGGTGAATAAAAGTCGCCAGGTTAACCATAAGAAAAACCTTAGTGAAAAAGAGGTTAAAAGCCCGACGGTAAATCCTCTGTCTTTGTGCTGTTTTTTAACATGCGAAGAACAGCACAAATTCCACATTTTTTATTAATTTTTTAAAAATTGTTTGGCTTAATTATCACCAGATGACGCTCCCCATCGAGCTGAGGAATGTGTAATTTCTCGATGGATTCAACAGCAAAACCGTCCGGGAGCTGTTCAATTTCATCGCCTGGCAACTGCCCTTTCAGCGCATAAAAGCGGCCATTCTCTGCAGGCAAGTGCTTACACCAGCTCACCATGTCATTGAGTGAAGCAAACGCGCGGCTGATAACCCCGTCAAACGGCGGCTCTGCCGGGAACTCCTCTACCCTGCTCTGCACGGGCGTGATGTTCTCAAGCTTCAGCTCATGCTGTACCTGACGTAAAAAGCGCACGCGCTTGCCGAGGCTGTCCAGTAGCGTGAAGTGGCTCTCAGGGCGAACAATCGACAGCGGAACGCCCGGTAAACCTGGCCCCGTCCCCACGTCGATAAAACGCTCACCTTTCAGCCAGGGGGCAACCACGATGCTATCGAGAATATGGCGTACCAGCATCTCGTTGGGGTCACGTACTGAGGTCAGGTTGTACGCTTTGTTCCATTTGTTCAGCATATCGACATAGGCCACCAGCTGATTTTTCTGGTGATCGGTGAGCGAAATACCTGCCTGATCCAGCAGACGAGAGAGTTTGTTGAGCACGGTGAATACCTGTTGGAAAACTTAGATGGCGGGTGGCGCTTCGCTTACCCGCCCTACGGGTTCATCAGGCCCGGTAAGCGCAGCACCACCGGGCAATGTTCTGGCATTATGCGCTGCGGCGCAGCATGCCCTGCTTTTTCAGCCAGACCAGCAGAATGGAAATCGCCGCAGGCGTGACGCCGGAGATACGGGATGCCTGGCCGATCGATACCGGTTTGTGATCGTTCAGCTTGGCGATCACTTCGTTGGAAAGGCCCGTCACCTGGCGGTAGTCCAGCATTTCCGGCAGCAGCGTGTTTTCGTTACGCTGCTGTTTTTCGATCTCATCCTGCTGACGCGCGATGTAACCTTCGTACTTCACCTGGATCTCAACCTGCTCTGCCGCTTCAGCGTCTTCCAGGCCAGGCGCAAACGCGGTCAGTTTGACCAGATTCTCGTAGGTGACTTCAGGACGGCGCAGCAGATCTTCCCCGCTGGCTTCACGCGACAGCGGCGCTGTTAAGTGAGCGTTTACTTCGGCAGCGGTTTCCGCCTGCGGATTCACCCAGGTGGTTTTCAGGCGCTGACGTTCCTGTTCAATGCGCTCCAGCTTTTCGTTGAAGCGCGCCCAGCGTTCGTCATCGACCAGACCCAGCTCGCGGCCCATTTCGGTCAGGCGCAGGTCAGCGTTATCTTCACGCAGCATCAGGCGATATTCCGCGCGAGAGGTAAACATACGGTACGGCTCTTTGGTACCCAGCGTGCAGAGATCGTCAACCAGCACGCCCAGATACGCCTGAGAACGGCCTGGTGCCCAGCCCTCTTTCTCAGCGGAGAAGCGCGCGGCGTTCAGACCGGCAAGCAAGCCCTGTGCAGCCGCTTCTTCGTAGCCGGTAGTGCCGTTAATCTGCCCCGCGAAGAACAGACCGTGGATGAATTTGCTTTCCAGGGTTGGCTTCAGGTCGCGTGGATCGAAGAAATCGTACTCAATAGCGTAGCCGGGACGAACGATTTTCGCATTCTCCATCCCCTGCATTGAGCGAACAATTTGCATCTGCACATCGAACGGCAGGCTGGTGGAGATGCCGTTCGGGTAAATTTCGTTTGAGGTCAGCCCTTCCGGCTCCAGGAAGATCTGGTGCTGATTACGATCGGCAAAGCGCATCACTTTGTCTTCGATCGACGGGCAGTAGCGTGGGCCGATCCCTTCGATCACGCCAGCATACATGGGGCTGCGATCGAGGTTATTACGGATCACGTCATGGGTTTTCTCGTTGGTATGCGTGATGTAGCACGGTACCTGCTGAGGATGCTGTGCCGCATTGCCCATGAACGAGAAAACCGGCATGGGGTTATCACCGTGCTGTTGCGCCAGCACGCTGAAATCAATGGTGCGCGCATCAATACGCGGCGGCGTACCGGTTTTCAGGCGGCTGACGCGCAGCGGCAGTTCACGCAGACGGCGAGACAGTGGAATAGACGGGGGATCGCCGGCACGGCCACCGCTGTAGTTATCCAGACCGATATGAATTTTACCGTCCAGGAAGGTGCCCACGGTCAGCACCACGGCTTTCGCGCGGAACTTGAGGCCCATCTGGGTCACGGCGCCCACGACGCGATCGTTCTCAACGATAAGATCTTCAACCGCCTGCTGGAAGATCATCAGGTTCGGCTGGTTCTCCAGGGCGGTACGCACAGCCTGACGGTAAAGCACGCGGTCTGCCTGGGCACGGGTCGCACGCACAGCGGGACCTTTACTCGCGTTTAGTATCCTAAACTGGATGCCAGCATGATCGATCGCTTTCGCCATCAGGCCGCCAAGTGCATCCACTTCTTTTACCAGGTGTCCTTTCCCAATGCCGCCAATCGCCGGATTACAGGACATTTGTCCCAGCGTGTCGATATTGTGTGTCAAAAGCAGGGTCTGCTGACCCATACGCGCTGCGGCCATTGCGGCCTCAGTGCCTGCATGACCCCCGCCAATGATGATGACGTCAAAAGGATCCTGATAAAACATGGTGGTCTGCCTCGCGTAAAGCGGTATGAAAATGGATTGAAGCCCGGGCCGTGGATTCTACTCAACTTTAGTCTTTCGAGAAAGCATTGGGATCCTGGGCTATTAAAAAGAAGATCTTTTTATTTAGAGATCTGTTCTATTGTGATCTCTTATTAGGATCGCGAACCTGTGTGGATAAGTCCGATCTCACAAAGAAGATCATGCAGTTAGAAAGGATCGTTTGCTGTGAATGATCGGTGATCCTGGACAGTATAAGCTGGGATCAGATCGCGACTTTATGCACAGGTCAAAAACGATACAACAGTTTCTCTTTGGATAACTACGGGTTAATACGAGCTTTTAACCAGAGTTATCCACATCTGTTCGCGCGATCTTTAATCGTTTTTGAGTAAATTTTTCCATTCCGCGAGCCAGATCTCGGCTGGATCCTCCGGAATGTCATGATCGAGGATGTTGATCTTGAGCGTTTCACCCAGCTGTTTTGCTCCACAAGAGGTAACAGCGGCTTCAACTTTCTCTATTGCCCCGCAAAAGGTGTCATATTCACGACTACCGATCCCCACCGCGCCAAAACGGACGTTTGACAGGTCGGGCTGCTGTTCCAGCAGTTCGTCATATAAAGGTTGCAGGTTATCCGGCAGATCGCCCGCGCCGTGCGTGGAGGTGATCAGCAGCCAGACCCCGTCAGTCGGGAGATCTTCAAGCAACGGACCGTGCAGGGTTTCTGTAGAAAAGCCCGCATCTTCCAGCTTTTCAGCCAGGTGTTCCGCTACGTATTCCGCACCACCAAGGGTGCTGCCGCTGATAAGGGTAATGTCCGCCATTGATCGCTCGCCCAGATAAAGAGACGGCCATTGTACGCTGTGAACGAGCTGGGATCTACCTGTGGAAAATGTGGGAATGAATTTGCCCGATCACGGGCGGATGGTACGCATGATCGGGTTTTGCAGGGAGATCAGCGTCTCGGTGGACTGAATTTCATCGATTGTTTGGATCTTGTTGATAAGTACCTGCTGGAGGGCGTCGATGGATCGGCACATGACTTTAATAAAGATGCTGTAATGCCCGGTGGTGTAATACGCCTCTGTGACTTCATCCAGCGCGTTCAGCTTCGCCAGAGCGGAAGGGTAGTCTTTGGCGCTTTTAAGAATGATGCCGATGAAGCAGCAGACGTCGTAACCGAGATGTTTAGGACTGACGTCAATGCGTGCGCCGGTAATGATCCCCGCCTGTTTCATCTTCTCTACGCGAACGTGAATGGTCCCCGGGCTGACGCCAAACTGTTTCGCCAGCTCGGCGTAGGCGGTACGGGCATTGGCCATTAACGCCTCCAGAATGCCGCGGTCGAGATTGTCGATCTGATAATTTTCCATAGCTTTTTCTTATGAAGATTAATGAATCACTCTATTCTAGCGTTTAAATTTATCGAATCAAAAGTGAAGGTGGCTTTTTGTTGATGAGTTATTGAATATGATGCCATTTCTGTTGCTTAATCAATATCAACAGGACGCAGGAGTATAAATAATGAAAACCGCTTACATCGCAAAACAACGCCAGATCAGTTTCGTAAAATCCCATTTTTCCCGCCAGCTGGAAGAGAAGCTTGGCCTTATTGAAGTTCAGGCGCCGATTCTGAGCCGCGTGGGTGACGGGACGCAGGATAACCTCTCTGGATGCGAAAAAGCGGTACAGGTGAAAGTGAAAACACTGCCAGACGCTCAGTTTGAAGTGGTTCATTCCCTGGCGAAGTGGAAGCGTCAAACCCTGGGACAACACGACTTCAGCGCGGGGGAAGGGCTTTACACGCACATGAAAGCCCTTCGTCCCGATGAAGACCGCCTTTCACCGATTCATTCCGTTTACGTTGACCAGTGGGACTGGGAGCGCGTAATGGGTGATGGTGAACGTCACGTCGGCACGCTGAAATCCACCGTTGAGGCGATCTACGCCGGGATCAAAGCGACCGAAGCGGCCGTAAGCAAAGAGTTTGGTCTGGCACCGTTCCTGCCGGATACGATCCACTTTGTTCACAGTCAGGAATTGCTGAGCCGCTTCCCGGATCTCGATGCTAAAGGCCGGGAGCGTGCGATCGCCAAAGAATTAGGTGCAGTATTCCTGATCGGTATCGGCGGCAAGCTGTCTGATGGCAAACGCCACGACGTTCGCGCGCCGGATTATGATGACTGGAGCACTGCGGGTGAGGGCGAATTTGCTGGGCTGAACGGCGATATTCTGGTGTGGAACCCGGTACTGGAAGACGCATTCGAGCTCTCTTCTATGGGGATCCGTGTGGATGCTGACGCGCTGAAGCGCCAGCTGGCGGTCACCGGCGATGAAGATCGTCTCAAACTCGAGTGGCACCAGGCGCTGCTGCGCGGTGAAATGCCTCAGACTATCGGCGGTGGTATCGGCCAGTCCCGTCTGACCATGCTGCTGCTGCAATTACCCCATATCGGTCAGGTTCAGTGTGGCGTCTGGCCGCAGCAGGTACGTGAAAGCGTCGGTTCTCTTCTGTAATTAACGCTGCCAGCGTCTGAGCAGGCGGCTACGCAGCCCGGTATCAAAGCGCCAGATATGATCGAAGATGCGCATGATGCCGGGTTTTCCATGGGCTGACATCGCCACCGCATGAAATCGGTGCTGGTGCACCCGCTGTAACTCCTTCACCTTATTCACCACGTCATCCGGCAGCCGCTGGGCAATAAAATCGGAAATGACCACCGCGTCAGCGTCGTACCAGTCGCCTCCCTGCATACGCTCCACAATGCTGCGAAAGCAGCTGGCCAGATCCGTGCCGCCGCGAAAGCGCTGGCTCAGGAAGCGGATTGCCTGCTCGATACCCTGCTGATTCGTCAGCTCATAGCCCACCACCTCGCTGGAGAAGAGCATGATGAAGCAGCGACGACGATCGGCCAGCGCCACGCGCATCAGTGCCAGACAGAACGCCTTCGCGCACTGCTCGTTAAACCCGCCCATCGAACCGGACGTATCCACGCAAACAATGAATGGCCCGCGCGGCTGTTCATCAAAATCCTGATGGACGACCGGCCGTTGGCTGACTTTCTCACGCCAGGCTTCGCCGTGCAGTCGGTAGGTGAGAAGCTGTTTTTCCACCAGCCGACGATAGAACTCATACTCCAGCTCGGTCATCCCCAGCGTGCTCAGTTCCGTGGGCAGCAGGCGTAAAATGTCATCGCTCTGCTGGAGCCCGTCGACCTGCTCCGGCACGGTAGCCGGTTCGCGCACCAGTGTGCGGAAGGTTTCCATCGGGGCATCTTTCTTTGGGACCGACTTTGCCTCCCTTGAGCGACCCAGCTGTTCTGCAAGCTTCATCAGCTCGGGCTGCTGCGCCAGAAAATCGCCGTATTTGACGATCAGCTGATAATCCCCGCGCCGGAGCTGGCCGGCGCTCATATCCCACAGACGCCCTGCGGCGTTTTCATTCTCCACCAGCACCTGTTCTAGCTGGCCGCTCAGCGTCATCCGTTCCTGAACTTCACTGAGCAGTTGTTCACGCTCTTCATCCAGCAGCTGCTGGTTCAGCGTTGTGGCCTGAACCACCAGGCTGAGGCGCCAGCGCTGTAAGAAAAGGGTATGTAGTGCGGGGGTAAAGGTGGCGTTATCCGTGACCAGCGCCCGGGCCTGGCTGGCAAACGGAGAGTGGACGTTATCGAGCAACGTCAGGGTTTGCGGGAGCTGGACGATAAACTGCGACGTGGAGAGCCGCTGGCACTGCTGATAGCAGGCCACCTCTTCCGTTAACTCAGGCGGAACTTCGGTCTCCCTGAACCGCTGACGCAAATTTTCCCGCCAGCGGGGCAGATCGTCCGTCATCGCCTTTTTAAGCTTTGGAAATTTTTCAAAAAACGCCGCCAGCTGCGGCGACGCCAGAAGGGTAATGACCACTTCTTCGATCAATCCCTCCTCGCTGACGGCCAGCATGACGTTAAGCGTATCCAGCGTTAGCATTGACGCGCCTGTTTGATCTGCGCGCTGACGTCCTGCAGGCTGGCTTCGATGCGACCTAGCCAGTCGCTATGAATAAAGAGGCATTTTTGCTGCTCGCTAAAGCGGGTGTGCTGCTGATGCCATTCGGTATCCAGCGCTTCCAGCTGCTGCTTAATCTCTTCGGGGACGCTGTCAGAGGCGGTGCCCGGAAGCGCAAGACGCGAGCCCTGGAGGCTGACGTCGCGGATCACCAGGTGCTGGCTGCTGTCCACTTCCATATTCAGCGGCTGCGCGAAACCAATGCCGTTGAGTTTTCCTCGGATCTCTCCGCCCTTATCCAGCCACTGCGCCAGCGCCTCGCGCTCAATCGTAATGTGCACCACCTGCATATCATGCAGTTTAAGCGGCTGCTGGAGCAGCAGCGTTAGCGTTGCGCCGGTCAGGTCCGCAGGAAGCTCGTAGTGCGGTTTGCGGGCGAACATGCCCCCAAGGCGATTCACTTTCAGCGCGGTTTTATCACTTTGCTGCTGCTGGAGCTGGATGCGCCGCTGGGCAATCGCCCCCAGCTGGTTGAGCATCGCCTGCTGCCCCCAGGCGTGTCCGGTCATCAAAACGTCAAGCTGCTGCTGCATCAGGTTCATGCCTTCTGCATCATGCCAGAGGCAGTCTTTGAGCAGGATCAGGTCAATTGGCGCAACGGCGTCACGCCCGCTGAACAGGGCGCTGGCCTGCAGCAGGCGGATCGCTTTTTTCCACCGGCGATCGGAGACATAGGGCGCTGAAGGGATGAGATCAAGCTGCTGGCGCAGGAGATAGATCAGCTCGAAGACGGCGTCTGGCAGTTTGATTTTGCCGATATCCTGCTGCCACTGGTGATACTCCTCATCCGTCACCTGCAGCGAAGCGGATACCGGGTTTTCACTTTCATCCTGCTGGCTGACCAGCATGGAGCGGAAGTTGGATTTATCCTGCACTTTGTCCAGCCACAGGCGGATAAGCATACGGTCATACAGCGCTTCCAGACTGCTGTCGGCTTCAGGCAGTTCGTTAGAGGCGGCCACCAGCAGGCGCATCGGGATTTTCTCTTCACTGGCGCCGTTACGGAACCGACGTTCGTTTATCGCCGTGAGCAGGGTGTTCAGAATAGCCGGCCCCGCTTTCCAGATCTCATCGAGAAAAACAATCTCAGCCTCCGGAAGATACCCTTCTGTCAGACGCTGATAGCGACCCTCATCTTTCAATGCCTGAATGGAGAGCGGACCAAAAACTTCTTCTGGGGTGGAAAACCGGGTCATGAGATATTCGAAGGCGCGGGCGTTCTGAAAAGCAAATTTCAGCCTGCGGGCAATCAGGCTTTTGGCAATGCCCGGCGGTCCCAGCAAAAACACGCTCTCACCGCTCAACGCCGCCAGTAAGCAGAGGCGGATGGCGTGGCTACGCTCGAAAAGGCCTTTCTCCAGCGCGCTGCTGAGGCGGGAAATTCTTTCTGCTAATAAATGTGAGTGAGCCATAATAGTTTTGCATCCTTTCGCCGTCGTGGCGGCCAATTGAAGCGAGTATAGACGTTTCAGTCAGGGCTGGTAATAGACTGAAGTGCGGCGCAATTTTCTTTGCGCTACATTAATGCGGTTGCATTTAGGGGTACGATTTTGCAATGAATCGTGCATACTGTGCGCTTTTTGTGGGCCAAGGGACCGGGAACACATTTGTTATTTAAACGAAAAGACTAGTCTATGAGCACTGATAATAAGCAATCATTACCCGCAATAACGCTTGCGGCGATCGGGGTTGTCTACGGTGATATCGGCACCAGCCCGCTTTATACGCTTCGTGAATGTCTGTCCGGCCAGTTTGGTTTTGGTGTTGAACGCGATGCCGTGTTTGGCTTCCTGTCCCTCATTTTCTGGCTGCTGATCCTGGTGGTTTCCGTTAAATATCTCTCCTTCGTTATGCGTGCTGATAACGCAGGTGAAGGTGGGATCCTGACCCTGATGTCTCTTGCCGGGCGTAATACCTCGGCCAGGATGACCTCTGTGCTGGTCATTATCGGCCTGATTGGCGGCAGTTTCTTCTACGGGGAAGTGGTGATAACGCCGGCTATCTCGGTGCTGTCGGCGATTGAGGGGCTGGAGATTATCGCTCCGCAGCTCGATTCATGGGTGGTTCCGCTGGCCATTATTGTCCTGACGCTGCTATTCATGATCCAGAAGCACGGTACAGGGCTGGTGGGCAAACTGTTCGCGCCGATTATGCTGGCCTGGTTCCTGATCCTGGCGGCGCTTGGCTTGCGCAGCATTATTGCGAACCCTGAAGTGCTGCATGCGCTGAACCCTTACTGGGCGGTGCATTTCTTCCTCGAATACAAAGTGGTTTCCTTCGTGGCGCTGGGGGCCGTCGTGCTCTCCATCACCGGTGTGGAAGCGTTGTATGCTGACATGGGCCACTTCGGGAAACTGCCTATCCGCGTGGCATGGTTTATTGTGGTGCTGCCGTCGCTGGTGCTGAACTATTTCGGTCAGGGCGCGCTGTTGCTTAAAAACCCGGAAGCGATCAAGAACCCGTTCTTCCTGCTGGCGCCCGACTGGGCGCTGGTGCCGATGCTGATCCTGGCGACGCTGGCGACCGTCATTGCCTCCCAGGCGGTGATTTCCGGCGTGTTTTCTCTGACGCGCCAGGCCGTGCGTCTGGGGTATCTCTCGCCAATGCGCATCATTCATACTTCAGAGATGGAGTCGGGCCAGATCTACATCCCGTTCGTTAACTGGCTCCTCTATTTCGCTGTTGTTATTGTTATCGTCAGCTTCGAGCACTCCAGTAACCTGGCTGCAGCGTACGGTATTGCGGTAACCGGTACGATGGTGCTGACATCGCTTCTCTCCACCACGGTGGCGTACCGAAACTGGCACTGGAATAAATTCCTCGTGGCGATGATTCTGGTGGGCTTCCTGTGTATCGACGTGCCGCTGTTCTCAGCGAACCTCGATAAAATTGTCTCCGGTGGCTGGCTGCCGCTGACGCTGGGTCTGGTGATGTTCATCGTCATGACCACCTGGAAAAGCGAGCGTTTCCGCCTGCTGCGCCGCATGCACGAGCACGGCAATTCTCTGGAGGCGATGATCGCTTCTCTGGAGAAATCCCCGCCTGTCCGCGTGCCGGGTACTGCGGTATATATGTCACGCGCGCTGAACGTCATTCCGTTCGCGCTGATGCATAACCTCAAGCACAACAAGGTACTGCACGAGCGGGTGATCCTGCTGACGCTGCGCACGGAAGATGCGCCGTATGTTCATAACGTCCGTCGCGTGCAGATTGAGCAGCTGTCGCCGACCTTCTGGCGCGTGGTGGCAAGCTACGGCTGGCGCGAAACGCCAAACGTGGAAGAGGTGTTCCACCGCTGCGGCCTGGAAGGACTGAGCTGCCGGATGATGGAGACGTCGTTCTTTATGTCGCACGAGTCGCTGATCATCGGCAAGCGCCCGTGGTATCTGCGCCTGCGCGGCAAGCTGTACCTCATCCTGCAGCGTAACGCCCTGCGCGCGCCTGACCAGTTTGAGATCCCGCCTAACCGCGTCATTGAGCTGGGGACGCAGGTCGAGATCTAATCCCTTCTGAAAATGCCGGGTGGCGCTTCGCTTACCCGGCCTACCAAACCCCTCGCCAACCCACAATAATTGTCTCTGCATTTCACTTAGCGAAACGTTTCGACGTCGATCACAAATCTGTTACGTCATGATGGTTTTCTGAACATTCTTGAGATTAAACTGATGTCAGCGAAACGTTTCGCTAGTGGAGCAAGAAAATGAAGAAAGGCACGGTACTCAACTCAGAAATCTCATCGGTTATTTCCCGTCTTGGGCATACCGATACGCTGGTGGTTTGCGATGCAGGCTTACCGGTTCCGCGCAGCACAACCCGTATCGATATGGCGTTAACGCAGGGTGTACCCTCGTTTATGCAGGTACTGGATGTGGTGACCGCGGAGATGCAGGTTGAGGCGGCCATTCTCGCGGCGGAAATCAAACAACATAATCCGCAACTCCACGAAACGTTGCTCAGCCATATTGAGCAACTGCAACAACACCAGGGAAACACCATAGAAATTCGTTACACGACGCACGAACAGTTCAAACAACAAACCGCAGACAGTCAGGCGGTGATTCGCAGCGGGGAGTGTTCCCCGTATGCGAATATCATTCTCTGTGCTGGCGTCACATTCTGAGGCCATCATGGACGCATTACTGCAACTCAAAGGGATCGATAAGTCGTTCCCGGGCGTAAAAGCCCTCTCCGGCGCGGCGCTGAACGTCTACCCCGGGCGCGTGATGGCGCTGGTGGGCGAAAACGGTGCCGGCAAATCCACCATGATGAAAGTGCTGACCGGTATCTATCAACGCGATGCCGGTTCACTCGTCTGGCTGGGGAAAGAGACCACCTTCAACGGTCCGAAATCCTCTCAGGAAGCCGGGATCGGTATTATTCACCAGGAGCTGAACCTGATACCGCAGCTCACCATTGCGGAAAACATCTTCCTCGGCCGCGAGTTTGTTAACCGGTTCGGCAAAATCGACTGGAAAACGATGTACGCCGAAGCGGACAAGCTGCTGGCGAAGCTGAACCTGCGCTTTAAGAGCGACCGCCTGGTCGGCGATCTGTCCATTGGCGATCAGCAGATGGTGGAAATCGCGAAGGTGCTGAGCTTTGAGTCGAAGGTCATCATTATGGATGAACCTACCGACGCCCTGACCGATACCGAAACCGAATCCCTGTTCCGCGTGATCCGCGAGCTGAAATCGCAGGGGCGCGGGATTGTCTATATCTCTCACCGCATGAAAGAGATCTTCGAAATCTGCGATGACGTTACCGTCTTCCGCGACGGGCAGTTTATTGCCGAGCGCGAAGTCGCCACGCTGACCGAAGATACGCTCATCGAAATGATGGTGGGACGCAAGCTCGAAGATCAGTATCCGCATCTGGAGAAAGCGCCGGGTGAGATCCGCCTGAAGGTGGACAACCTCTGCGGTCCGGGTGTGAACGACGTGACCTTTACCCTGCGCCAGGGCGAGATCCTGGGCGTGGCGGGACTGATGGGTGCTGGACGTACCGAGCTGATGAAAGTGTTGTACGGCGCACTGCCGCGCACCAGCGGTTATGTCACCCTCGACGGTCATGAAGTGGTCACCCGTTCTCCGCAGGATGGTCTGGCGAACGGCATCGTTTATATATCCGAAGACCGCAAACGCGACGGTCTGGTGCTGGGGATGTCGGTTAAAGAGAACATGTCCCTGACCGCGCTGCGCTATTTCAGCCATAGCGGCGGTAGCCTGAAGCATAAAGATGAGCAGCAGGCGGTCAGCGATTTTATCCGTCTCTTTAACGTCAAAACCCCGTCGATGGAGCAGGCGATTGGCCTGTTGTCCGGCGGTAATCAGCAGAAAGTGGCGATTGCGCGCGGGCTGATGACGCGCCCGAAAGTGCTGATCCTCGACGAGCCAACCCGCGGCGTGGACGTGGGCGCGAAGAAAGAGATCTATCAGCTGATTAACCAGTTCAAGGCCGACGGTCTGAGCATCATTCTGGTCTCTTCCGAGATGCCAGAAGTATTAGGCATGAGCGATCGCATTATCGTCATGCATGAAGGGCATCTCGGCGGTGAATTCACTCGCGAGCAGGCCACCCAGGAAGTTCTGATGGCTGCCGCTGTGGGCAAGCTTAATCGCGTGAATCAGGAGTAAGAAGATGACTACCCAGGCTGTTTCTGGTCGCCGCTATTTCACAAAGGCATGGCTGATGGAACAAAAATCGCTGATTGCCCTGCTGGTGCTGATCGCGATTGTATCGACCATGAGCCCGAACTTTTTCACCGTTAATAACCTGTTCAACATTCTGCAGCAGACGTCTGTGAACGCCATTATGGCGGTCGGCATGACGCTGGTGATTTTGACCTCAGGTATCGATCTGTCCGTCGGTTCCCTGCTGGCGCTCACCGGTGCGATCGCCGCTTCGATTGTCGGCATTGAAGTCAACGCGCTGGTGGCCGTGGCCGCTGCCCTGGCGGCAGGCGCGGCGATTGGTGCCGTAACCGGTGTGATTGTGGCAAAAGGCCGCGTTCAGGCGTTTATCGCCACGCTGGTGATGATGCTGCTGCTGCGCGGTGTGACCATGGTATACACCAACGGTAGCCCGGTTAATACCGGCTTTACCGATAACGCGGATCTGTTTGGCTGGTTCGGTATCGGTCGCCCGCTGGGTGTTCCGACCCCGGTCTGGATCATGGCTATCGTCTTCCTGGCGGCGTGGTACATGCTGCACCACACCCGTCTGGGCCGTTATATTTACGCGCTGGGTGGTAACGAAGCGGCAACGCGCCTGTCCGGGATCAGCGTTAATAAAGTCAAAATTATCGTTTACTCCCTGTGCGGTCTGCTGGCATCGCTGGCAGGTATCATCGAAGTGGCGCGCCTCTCTTCTGCGCAGCCGACGGCGGGTACGGGGTATGAGCTGGATGCTATCGCAGCAGTGGTTCTGGGCGGTACGAGTCTTGCGGGCGGTAAAGGTCGCATTGTTGGGACATTGATCGGCGCACTGATTCTCGGTTTCCTGAATAATGGTTTGAATTTGTTAGGTGTTTCCTCCTATTACCAGATGATCGTTAAGGCAGTGGTAATTTTGCTGGCGGTACTGGTAGACAACAAAAAACAGTAACTGACGACACTACAGGACATCTTAGATATGAACATGAAAAAACTGGCTACCCTGGTTTCTGCTGTCGCGCTGAGCGCAACCGTAAGTGCTAACGCCATGGCGAAAGATACCATCGCGCTGGTTGTCTCTACTCTGAACAACCCGTTCTTCGTCTCCCTGAAGGACGGTGCGCAGAAAGAAGCGGACAAACTGGGCTACAACCTGGTGGTGCTGGATTCACAGAACAACCCGGCGAAAGAGCTGGCTAACGTTCAGGACTTAACCGTTCGCGGCACCAAAATTCTGCTGATCAACCCAACCGATTCTGACGCCGTAGGTAACGCAGTTAAAATGGCAAACCAGGCGAAAATTCCGGTGATTACTCTGGACCGCCAGGCAACGAAAGGCGAAGTTGTTAGCCACATTGCGTCTGATAACGTGCTGGGCGGCAAAATCGCGGGTGATTACATCGCGAAGAAAGCCGGCGAAGGCGCGAAAGTTATCGAACTGCAGGGGATTGCCGGTACGTCCGCAGCCCGCGAGCGTGGTGAAGGCTTCCAGCAGGCTGTGGCTGCGCACAAATTCAACGTGCTGGCCAGCCAGCCGGCAGACTTCGATCGTACTAAAGGTCTGAACGTTATGCAGAACCTGCTGACCGCACACCCTGACGTGCAGGCCGTGTTCGCGCAGAACGACGAAATGGCGCTCGGCGCGCTGCGTGCCCTGCAGACCGCAGGTAAATCTGATGTGATGGTTGTCGGATTTGACGGCACGCCGGATGGTGAAAAAGCGGTAAACGATGGCAAACTGGCTGCGACCATCGCTCAGCTGCCTGAGCAGATTGGCGCCACTGGCGTTGAAACTGCCGACAAAGTGCTGAAGGGCGAAAAAGTTCAGGCTAAATACCCAGTTGACCTGAAGCTGGTCATCAAGCAGTAAAAGGCGAATCAGGCAGTCGCTGGCTGCCTGAGGGACACCAATAAAGAAAAGTGTGGCATACGCCACCGGGTAACACCGGTGGCGCTCTCAGATGGACAACCCAACCATGAAAACCGCAGGCAACCTCGTCGTCCTTGGCAGTATCAATGCCGATCACATTCTTAACCTTGAATCGTTCCCTGCACCGGGCGAAACCGTCACGGGTAACCAGTATCAGGTGGCATTTGGCGGTAAAGGTGCCAACCAGGCCGTCGCCGCCGGTCGCAGCGGGGCGAATATTGCGTTTATCGCCTGCACGGGTGATGACGATACCGGTGAGCGCGTACGCAAACAGCTGGCGAGCGACAACATTGATGTCGCACCGGTCAGCGTGGTTGCAGGGGAATCGACCGGCGTGGCGCTGATTTTCGTCAACGCTGAAGGTGAGAATGTCATCGGTATTCATGCGGGTGCTAACGCTGCGCTGACGACGGAGCGCGTAGAAGCGCAACGTGCCATCATCGCCGGAGCGGAAGCCCTGCTCATGCAACTGGAGTCACCGGTTGAAAGCGTGCTGGCCGCCGCGAAAATTGCGCATGAAAATCATACCACTGTCGTACTTAACCCGGCCCCAGCCCGTGTATTATCAGACGAGCTGCTGGCGCTGGTGGACATCATTACGCCGAACGAAACCGAAGCCGAAAAGCTGACGGGCATTCGCGTAGAAAATGATGACGATGCCGCGCGAGCCGCGCGTGCACTGCATGATAAGGGCATCGGTACCGTGATTATCACCCTTGGTAGCCGTGGGGTGTGGGCAAGCGTCAATGGCGAAGGCCGTCGCGTGCCGGGCTTTAAGGTCAAAGCGATTGATACCATCGCAGCGGGAGATACCTTCAACGGTGCACTGGTCACCGCGCTGCTGGAAGGCAAGAGAATGGATGAGGCTATTCGCTTCGCACACGCTGCTGCCGCGATTGCGGTGACGCGAAAAGGCGCCCAGCCTTCCGTTCCGTGGCGTAAAGAGATCGATGAATTCTTAAGTCAGCAGGGGTAACGCTTGGCCACAATGAAAGATGTCGCCCGCATGGCGGGCGTTTCTACCTCGACGGTCTCCCACGTTATAAACAACGATCGCTTCGTCAGCGAGGCGATTCGGGAGAAAGTCGAAGCTGCGGTAAAAGAACTCAACTATGCGCCGTCTGCGCTGGCGCGCAGCCTTAAGCTCAACCAGACGCGCACCATCGGTATGCTGATCACCGCGAGTACCAACCCCTTTTATTCAGAACTGGTTCGCGGCGTGGAGCGCAGCTGCTTCGAGCGTGGCTACAGCCTGGTGCTGTGCAATACCGAGGGTGACGAGCAGCGCATGAATCGTAACCTGGAAACGCTGATGCAAAAACGCGTCGACGGGCTATTGCTGCTCTGCACCGAAACGCACCAGCCCTCGAAAGAGATCATCCAGCGTTATCCTTCTATCCCAACGGTGATGATGGACTGGGCGCCGTTCGACGGAACCAGCGATCTCATTCAGGATAACTCCCTGCTGGGCGGTGATATGGCGACTCAGTACCTGATTGATAAAGGACACACTCGCATTGCCTGTATTACGGGGCCGCTGGATAAAACCCCGGCGCGTTTGCGTCTGGAAGGGTATCTCTCCGCCATGGAACGAGCGGGGCTTGCCATTCCTGATGGCTACCGGATCACAGGCGACTTTGAGTTTAACGGCGGTTTCGAGGCAATGCAGAAACTGCTAACGCAAAAGCCGCGTCCGCAGGCGGTCTTTATTGGTAACGACGCGATGGCGTTTGGTGCCTATCAGGCGTTGTATCAGGCGGGGCTACGCGTGCCGGACGATATGGCGGTGATTGGCTATGACGATATCGAACTGGCCAGCTACATGACGCCGCCGCTGACCACTATTCATCAGCCGAAGGATGAACTGGGCGAGCTGGCCATCGATGTGTTGATCCACCGTATGGCGCAGCCCACGCTGCAACAGCAACGGCTGCAGCTTACTCCTGTTCTGATGGAACGCGGTTCGGTTTAGCTTTCTCTTTGTGACGCTCTTTAATCAGGTTTCGGCCGTCTTTTGGTTTTAACAGCATAAAGACCAGCGCCGATACCACGGTAAGTGCGCCCATGGTGATAAAGGTATAGTGGAACTGCTCAACGGTATTCGCGCTGTCAAAACCCTCATAAAACCTCAGCACCGCTGCGCTCACGGCAACCCCTAAACTGATCGACAGCTGTTGCGTTACCGCCAGCACGCTGTTGCCGCTGCTGGCGTTCTCGTCAGTCAGGTCGGCGAGGGTGATGGTGTTCATCGACGTGAACTGCGTCGACATCGCCATGCCCAACACAAACAGCGGCAGGATCAGCATCCAGACGGGTAACGCGGCGGATTGCAACGAGAACTGCGCAATCATCAGACCGATAAAGACCGTCACGCCAACCAGCGTCTTACGATAGCCAAACCAGCGCAGCACCTGTGTAACGGTTGATTTTGCCAGAATCGAGCCCATTGCCGTGGGCGCCATCATGCAGCCAGCAATCAGGGCCGGGTAGCCAAAACCCACCTGCAGCATCAATGGCATCAGGAACGGCACACAGCCCGTCCCCAAACGAGACGCAATGTTCCCTGCAATCCCAACGGAAAACGTTCGGGTATTAAAGAGCCCCAGGGAGATTAACGGCGTCGGGTGACGACGCGCGTGACGTATATAAAGAAGGAATAACAGAATACCGCCGAGGATAACGGAGAGCGCTAACCACGTCGCGACGATCTTCTCGCCAAACAGCTCCATCCCGCTGGAGAATAACACCAGGCTCAGGCCAAACAGGAAAAAGCCGCCCATATCGAAGCTGCGCCTTGGCGTGGTGAAGTTCGGCATATATTTGCGGGCATACAGCAGCCCCGCAACGCCAATTGGAATATTAATCAGGAAGATCCAGTGCCAGCTTGCCCAGGTGACAAACACGCCACCGAGTACCGGGCCAAGAATCGGGCCGACCAGGCCCGGCATGGTGACGAAGTTGAGTACGGGAAGCAGTTCGCTCCTGGGGTAGGCTCGCAGCAAGGCAAGGCGCGCCACCGGCATCATCATCGCGCCGCCAATGCCCTGCAATACGCGGAAGATAACCAGCTCCGTTAAGGATGAGGAGAGCGCACAGGCCAGCGATCCAAGCGTAAAGAGCGTGACGGCCAGCATGAAAACTCTGCGGGTGCCAAAGCGGTCGGCCAGCCAGCCGCTGACCGGAATTAACATTGCGACCGTCAGGGTATAGCTGATGATGGCGGACTGCATCGCCAGCGGGGAGCGGTTAAGGCTTTGCGCTATAGCGGGAAGCGCTGTGTTGAGGATGGTGGCATCCAGTGCCTGCATAAAAAACGCCATGGCTGCAATCCACGGCAATCCGGCCATGCTGCGCGCTTTTTTCGTTGTCATTTATTTACCTGCTGGTGGGTTGGTGCGGCCAGCAATGCCTGGCACGCACTCAGGGCTCGCTGCCCGTCGCTTTCCTGGATGGCATCAACTATCGCCTGGTGCAAATCCAGTTTTACCACTTCGTTTTGTGTAATAGAGGTAAAGTAGGTGTGATACACCGAATGGAATAAAGAGGCAAAAGAAGTGAGAAACGGATTGGCGCTCATCATATAGATGTGTTCATGCCAGGCCATATCAACCTCAACCCAGCGTTCGCGGTTGAAGTGTTTTTTCAGGAACACCATCTCTTCCATCAGCGCGTTAAGCTGCGCTTTCTGCTCCGCTGTTCCCAGCGTGGCGGCAAGCAGACATGCCTGAGGTTCAAGGCTGCTGCGCATCACCAGAAAGTGATCGACGACCTGATGAAAGTTATCTTCCGTCATCCACCAGGAGAGCAGCTCCTGATCGAGAAAATTCCAGTTACTCTGTGGCATCACGCGTGTGCCAATGCGAGGGCGTGGAAGCACCATACCTTTTGCCGTCAGGGTTTTCACCGCTTCGCGCACGGCGGTACGGCTCACCCCAAATTGCTCACCCAGCTCCATCTCACCCGGCAGGATGCTGCCCGGGGCATATTTACCCGCTAAAATCCGCTGAGCCAGCTTTTCTGCCAGCACGTACGACAGGTTTTTTTGGGCGGCCAGCTGTTGTGCGCTTAATGGCATCGCTTTTATTCCTTAAAGATTCATGCTGATAATTATGCCACCTCGAATGTGATTGTGGTTGCAGATACATCAAATAGAACAATTTGTAGCTTGATTTCACCTCTGTTGGTGAAAAAAAACGCGGATGGAAACTTTTTTTAAATTTCCTCTTGTCACGTCGGAATAACTCCCTATAATGCGCCTCCACTGACACGGAACAACGGCACACACGCCGCCGGGTCAGCAGAGAAAAGCGAAATTAATCACTTGACTCTGAAGCGGGAAAGCGTAATATGCACACCCCGCGCCGCTGCGAAAAGCGAAGCGGCACTGCTCTTTAACAATTTATCAGACAATCTGTGTGGGCACTCAAAGTGACATGGATTCTTAATGTCTTCGGACAATA
>NZ_BAAKFX010000014.1:0-101444 GCF_057536195.1 Enterobacter sp. C3_dUdeg | reverse complement strand
CTTTGAGTGCCCACACAGATTGTCTGATAAATTGTTAAAGAGCAGTGCAACGCGGCTTTCGCTCACCGTTGCGAGGTCCCGTATATTACGTTTTCCTCATTCAGAGTCAAGCGATTATTTTTGCTTTTCTCTGCCGGCGTTCATCTCTGAACCCCGCTAACCCGGCGGCCTGTAAGCCGTTGTTCCGTGTCAGTGGAGGCGCATTATAGGGAGTTCTCAGACGTTGACAACCCCTCTTTTAAAAAAAACTTTCAACCGTCTCTTTTTTGCTCAAAACCGTGCTACAGCGCCAGTTTTTCGAGCGTTTCAAAGCCATAACGGCGTAAAACGGGTAAAAGTTGCTCAGTCTCTTTCGTGATGGCCATACAAAACGCGATATTCGCATCGGTAGATTTCGCATCCGGCGCTTCATGCTCCAGCAGCCAGGCCGTACGACGGGCGATAGCCGCACCGGAATCCACCAGGCGCGTCCCCTCCGGCAATACCTCTAATAGCTCTTCCTGTAATAGCGGGAAGTGAGTACAGCCCAGCACAACGGTATCCGGAGGCTCTGGCATCCGCAGCCACGGACGAAGAATACGACGCAGCTCGTCGAGTGATACCGCCTTTCCATGCAGCTTCGCTTCAGCCATCTCCACCAGCTCAGCCGAACCCAGCATCGCAATCTGGCATTCGTTGGCAAAACGGTCGATCAGTTCGCGGGTATAAGGACGCTTTACCGTGCCTCGCGTTGCCAGCAGACCCACAATGCCGTTCGCCGTCAGGCGCGCGGCTGGCTTTATTGCAGGAACGACGCCCACAACCGGGAACTGGAATTTTTCACGCAGGGCGGGAAGAGAAACGGTGCTCGCCGTATTACAGGCGATGACGGCCAGCGCAAGGGGATAGCGCTTTTGTACCGCGGTGACGATTTCAACCACACGCTCAACAATAAAATCTTCGCTCTTTTCCCCATACGGGAAAGCGACGTTATCGAAGGCGTAGATGTAATGGAGATCCGGCAGGAGATGCCGAATCTCATCATAGACCGAAAGCCCACCGACGCCGGAATCAAACACCAGCACGGTGGGACGCGGATTAGAAGGTGTAGCTGCCAGACAAGGTGTATTCCCGTCCTGCAGTTTGGTAGCCATAAACTGTCTCGTAATCTTTATCGAACAGGTTGGCTATTTTACCACGAACTGTGAGATGTGAGGTGACAGGATACGAAACTGCGACATCCCACAGGCTGACACCGCCCATTTTTACTTTCTCAGACGGATAAGCACCAAAGTCAGTGTCGTAACGCGTACCGAGATAGTGATAAGTCAGGCTCCAGTCGAAATCATAGATCTGCGTGTCGAGCTGATATTTCACCTGCTGTTTAGCACGACGGTCCAGAAGTTCGTTGGTTGCGGCATTGCGGGCATCCACATAATCGTAGCCAACAGTATGCGTCAACGGACCCGTATCAAACGATGCTGTCGCTTCCACACCTTTAATGCGCGCTTTACCGACGTTGTAATATTGCTGAAGGTTATTATCGAAGTCGATGAGATTATTGACGTCATTACGGTAGCCGGAGACGCGCCAGCTCACGCCGGCCGTCAGGCCTTCAAACGCACCTTCCCACTGCTTGCTCTCTTCGGGATCAAGATGGTCATTGCCATAGAAACCATAGAGTTGACCCAGATTCGGTGCTTTATAGGCCGTACCATAAGAAGCAACGAAGCGGTAACCCTCCACGAACTCCCAGGCCGCACTACTTTGCCAGGTGCCATGGCGACCGAACTGAGAGTTGTCATCGCTGCGAACCGCTCCTTCCAGAGTGAAGTCACCAAACTGCTGCAACCCGGTCAGGTAAACGCCGGTGTTACGCAGGTCGTAGCCGTTGGTCACGTAGTTTGTACCCGGCTCGGTGCTCTGCTTCTGCCAGTCAACGCCCGCGCCAATGTTTCCATGGCCAACATCAACGGAGTTCAGCCACTGGACGTTGTACTGCTTGATTTCATCCAGTGTGGCTGTCGAATCGTAGCGGCCCAAATTTGGGTCGTAGTTATAGTCCTTGCTGTGACTATAGCTGGTGAGCAGCTGTGAATGGAAGATGTCATCGTTGAAGCGCAATCCTGCATCCCAGGTCTGACTATAGAGCTGGCGGGTATCGACCAGTACGTCAGGGGTAAATGAACTGTAGTAACCGTCGTAGGCAGTACGGTTGCTATAGCCAAAGCCGCGAACAAATCCGCTCCACTGCTCCGAGAATGCGTGATCCACTGCACCATAGAGCGTTTTATTCATAAAGCCGTCGCGATCGGTCTGGGCAAGGCCACCATTGTTGCCGTCCGCAACCACATCAAACCCTTTGGTATAGGTGTAATCACCCGCAAGCGTGACGCGCGTGCTGTCGCCCAATGTTTGCTGAGTACTGCCGCCATAATTCTGGTAACCATGCGACCCTACACCTGCATTCAGCGTGGTACCGTCCTTCGCGCGAGTGGTAATAATGTTTACGACTCCGCCAATCGCGTCCGAGCCGTATACCGCCGAACGCGGTCCACGAACATATTCGATACGCTGCACCAGGGAGATCGGGAACTGGCTGAGATCGGACGACCCCGTAACGCCCGCCTGGTTAAGGCGGATCCCATCAACAAGGATCAGGACATGGCTGGAGTTGGTGCCACGTATAAAGAGAGAAGAGAGTTGCCCCATCCCGCCATTTTGCGCCGTATCCACGCCGGGCAGGCGACGCATAACATCAAGGACTGAGGTTGATTGCCAACGGTCAATATCGGCACGCGTAACAACGGAGGTTGCAGCCAGAATAGTTTTTTCAGGTTGTTCAAAACGATTTGCCGTCACCACCAACGAGTCGGCGCTATCCTGCGCCCAGCCCGAAAATGCCGTGACGGACAACGCCGTCAACAGCGATACTTTTTTAATCATTGTTAAAGCATCCACAATATAAGAAGGATGCCGCAGGCCTCATCGATAGCACGCGATGATGAAACCAAATGCGACGTGATCCCGGCAGGTCTTCGGGCTAGGTGGCTATATAAGGATGAAGACTTCCCATTTTCACAGTGTCTACAACACTCATCCCGCCAGACTTTACCGCTGCGCGTCAGCTCCAGATTTACACTGGATTCCCTTTTCACTCTCAGGAGACCGGAAACAGAATGCTACAATTAGACACGTATGGATGTCCAGACAGCTATTGCCCATTAAATCTGGACATCCCCTGAACAATGCCTACAATCCCCGCGTAATTCTTTATCATTCAGGACGCATCATGACCCCAGAACACCTCCCGACAGAACAGTACGACGCGCAGCTGGCAGAGAAAGTCGTCCGCCTGCAAAGTATGATGACGCCTTTCAACGCGCTCGTTCCCGAGGTGTTCCGCTCTCCCGTCAGCCACTACCGCATGCGCGCCGAGTTCCGCATCTGGCACGACGGCGACGACCTGTACCACATCATTTTCGATCAGCAGACGAAGTCCCGTATTCGCGTGGACAGCTTTCCGGCGGCGAGCGAGCTCATTAACCAGTTGATGACGCTGATAATGGACGGCGTGCGCAACAATCCGGTACTGCGTAACAAGCTGTTCCAGATTGACTACCTGACCACGCAAAGCAATCAGGCGATTGTCTCCCTGCTGTACCACAAAGCGCTCAATGACGAGTGGCGCGAGCAGGCAGAAGCGCTGCGCGATGCGCTGCGCGCGCAGAACATCAACGTTCACCTGATTGGCCGCGCGACAAAAACCAAAATCATGCTGGATCAGGACTACATCGACGAGCGCCTGCCGGTGGCAGGTAAAGAGATGGTGTATCGTCAGGTCGAGAACAGCTTTACCCAGCCAAACGCTGCGATGAACGTGCAGATGCTGGAGTGGGCGCTGAAGGCGACGGAAGGGTCAACGGGCGATCTGCTTGAGCTCTACTGCGGTAACGGCAACTTCTCGCTGGCGCTGGCGCGTAATTTCGATCGCGTTCTGGCAACGGAAATCGCCAAGCCGTCGGTGGCTGCCGCGCAGTACAACATCGCCGCTAACCATATCGATAACGTGCAGATCGTTCGTATGGCCGCGGAAGAGTTCACGCAGGCCATGAACGGCGTACGCCAGTTTAACCGCCTGGAAGGGATCGATTTGAAAAGCTACCAGTGTGAGACGATTTTTGTCGACCCGCCGCGCAGTGGACTGGACAGCGAAACCGAGAAGATGGTGCAGGCGTACCCGCGTATTTTGTACATCTCCTGTAACCCGGAGACGCTGTGCAAGAACCTCGAAACATTAGGCCAGACGCACAAGGTTGAACGTCTGGCGCTGTTCGATCAGTTCCCGTATACGCACCATATGGAGTGCGGCGTTTTACTTACCGCACGGTGATCTGTAGGCCGGATAAGCGTAGCGCCATCCGGCGTTTTTGGCAGGTGGCGCTTCGCTTACCTGCCCTACAAATAAATTCATTACTCCGGTAACTGGCTCTTACGGCTACGCATGCGCGAGCCAATCCAGAACACCAGCGCCACAGACAGTACCGCAGGGAAGAAGTTAGAGCCGATATCCGGATACTCCGCGCGAACCACCGTGCTATACAGCAATACGCCCAGAATAAAGCAGGCAGCGGCCAGCCCCGGTAACCCCACCGGCATGGTGCGGTTCAGGTAACGTTGATGCAGGCAGTAAACCGTCAGCACCAGCGCAATAAGCGGGAAAATCGAAAATGGAACAATTGAGCTAAAAATAGCGGCAAACGTACCATTAATGGATAAGCCAGCGATCAATGCCAGCAACAGCGTCCCTTTATCCTGACCTGACTGTTTCATTACTCACCTTCACTCTTCGGTTTGATGTGCCAGTTTCTCTTGTTCACGGCGATACCAGTAGTACGCGCCTTTGGAGATCATCCTGAGCTGCAATACCAGTCGCTCTTCGAGCTGCTTGCGTTGTTCAATGCTGACATCCAGCGCTTCGGCACCCGCGCTGAAAACAATCGTCACCATTGCCTCGGCCTGTGCTTCAGTAAACGCACGCGGCATATGGTTTTCGAGTTCAAGATAGTCGGCAAGTTCCGCGATGAAGTGCTGAATTTCACGCGCGACGGCGGCACGAAACGCCGCCGATGTGCCCGAACGCTCGCGCAGAAGCAGACGAAACGCGTTGGGGTTATTGCCGATAAATTCCATAAAGGTCGATACGGAGGTGCGGATCACGCTACCCCCTTTGGCGATACGCTGACGCGCCTGGCGCATCAGCTGGCGCAGCATCAGACCGCTCTCGTCGACCATGGTCAGGCCCAGTTCATCCACATCACGGAAATGACGATAGAAGGACGTTGGCGCAATCCCGGCCTCGCGTGCGACTTCGCGCAGGCTCAAACTGGCAAAACTCCGCTCAGCACTCAGTTGACTGAATGCGGCTTCCACCAGCGAACGCCGGGTTTTCTCTTTTTGTTGTGCTCTTACGCCCATCACGATAGTTGAATCCTTCCAAAGGCCTGATGGCACTATACCAGAGAATAAAATTAATCTGTTTGCCTGGCTTTGTGAATGATTGTTTACGTGCGGTTTGTGCTCCACTGCCCGAAAAAAGCACAACGATAATTGGGTTACTCTGGCAATGATGTTATGATTCTGTTGCTTTTATGTATAAGAACAGGTAAGCCTTACCATGCCACATTCCTACGATTACGACGCAATAGTTATTGGTTCCGGCCCCGGCGGCGAAGGTGCTGCTATGGGTCTGGTGAAACAGGGAGCCAGAGTAGCGGTCATCGAGCGCTACCATAATGTCGGCGGCGGTTGCACCCACTGGGGCACCATCCCTTCGAAAGCCCTCCGCCACGCCGTTAGCCGCATTATCGAATTTAACCAGAACCCTCTTTACAGCGACCACTCCCGACTTCTTCGTTCATCCTTTGCTGACATCCTGAATCACGCGGATACCGTTATTAACCAGCAGACACGCATGCGTCAGGGATTTTATGAGCGTAATCACTGTGAAATTTTGCAGGGCAACGCGCATTTTGTGGATGAACACACCCTGGCACTCGAATGCCACGACGGTTCGGTTGAAACCATCACGGCTGAAAAATTTGTGATCGCCTGCGGCTCACGCCCTTACCATCCGGCCGACGTGGACTTCTCGCATCCGCGCGTTTACGACAGCGACTCGATTCTGAGCCTGCACCATGAGCCTCGCCACGTCATTATCTATGGCGCAGGGGTCATTGGTTGCGAATATGCGTCGATCTTCCGCGGAATGGACGTCAAAGTTGACCTGATCAACACTCGTGACCGCCTGCTGGCGTTCCTGGATCAGG
Source organism: Enterobacter sp. C3_dUdeg (assembly GCF_057536195.1). Taxonomy (NCBI): domain Bacteria; kingdom Pseudomonadati; phylum Pseudomonadota; class Gammaproteobacteria; order Enterobacterales; family Enterobacteriaceae; genus Enterobacter; species Enterobacter sp. C3_dUdeg. Next base: position 95,136 of record NZ_BAAKFX010000014.1, on the reverse strand, counting down.
AGATGTCGGACTCTCTCTCCTACCACTTCTGGAACAGCGGCGTGGTGATTCGCCACAACGAAGAGTACGAGAAGATCGAAGGCTGCGACGACGGGGTGATCATGCACCTGAAGTCCGGTAAGAAGCTGAAAGCAGACTGTCTGCTGTACGCCAACGGTCGTACCGGCAACACCGATTCACTGCAGCTGGAAAATATCGGGCTTGAAACCGACAGCCGCGGTCAGCTGAAGGTCAACAGCATGTATCAGACCGCCCTGCCGCACGTTTACGCGGTCGGCGACGTGATTGGCTACCCAAGCCTGGCCTCAGCCGCTTACGACCAGGGACGCATCGCCGCACAGGCGCTGGTAAAAGGCGAAGCGACGGCGCACCTGATCGAAGATATTCCGACGGGGATCTATACCATCCCGGAAATCAGTTCAGTCGGGAAAACCGAGCAGCAGCTGACGTCAATGAAGGTGCCTTACGAGGTGGGACGTGCCCAGTTTAAACATCTGGCGCGGGCGCAAATCGTGGGGATGAGCGTGGGAACGCTGAAGATCCTGTTCCATCGCGAAACGAAAGAGATCCTCGGCATTCACTGCTTTGGTGAACGCGCGGCGGAAATCATTCATATCGGCCAGGCGATAATGGAGCAGAAAGGCGGTGGTAACACCATTGAGTACTTCGTTAACACCACCTTTAACTACCCGACCATGGCGGAAGCCTATCGGGTAGCCGCGCTGAACGGCTTAAACCGCCTGTTTTAACGCGCTGTCAAAATGGCCATCCATCGAACCACGGATGGCCTCTGCCAGCTGCTCATAGCGGCTGCGCAGCGGTGAACCCGGACGATACACCAGGCCGATAGTGCGACGCGGCTCCGGCTTAATGCACGGCAGATAAACCACGCCATCACGCTTACGCTCGCGCGGCACGGCCAGCGCAGGCAGCAGCGTAATACCGCTTCCCGCCGCGACCATATTACGCAGCGTTTCCAGGCTGGTTGCGCGGAAATGGGTATCCTCATCCGCACCCGCTTCGAAGCAAAAGCCCATCGCCTGATCGCGCAGGCAGTGGCCATCTTCCAGCATCAGCAGCTTTTCACCGGCCAGATCGGCCATCGGTACGCGATCGCGGTTCGCCCACGGGTGATCTTCATAGATCGCCAGCATCATCGGCTCATCGAACAGCGGCACTTCAATAAAGGCTTCACTCTCTTTCACCAGCGCCAGAATGGCGCAGTCGAGCTTGCCGCTGTCTAACTGCGCCAGCAGCTGATGGGTTTGCGCTTCATGCAGGTACATTTCGAGTTTCGGGAACGTCTGGTGCAGCATCGGAATGATGTGCGGCAACAGGTACGGGCCAACGGTTGGGATCAGGCCGATATGCAGCGGGCCGGACATCGCCTCCCCCTGCTGGCTTGCCATTTCCTTGAGCACTTTGACCTCGCGCAGCACGGTGCGCGCCTGATCCACCAGCAGAAGACCTGCCTGTGTGAACAGAACCTTACGACTGGTGCGCTCCAGCAGCATCACGCCCAGCTCGTCTTCCAGCTTGCGGATCTGACCGCTCAGCGTGGGCTGGCTGACGTGGCAGGAATCTGCCGCGCGGCGAAAGTGACGATGCTCGGCTAACGCTACCAGGTATTCAAGATCACGAATATTCATTATTCATCCTCCGTCGCCACGATAGTTCATGGCGATAGATAGCATAGCAACGAACGATTATCCCTATCAAGCATTCTGTTGAATAATACACCACATAGACGAGGCGGCACGTGTTTGACCCTTGACGTCCCCGCACCGTCAGCGAGTTTCTCTCAAAACTCGAACAACTAAAGCCAACGTGAACTTTTGCGGACCCCGTGGTCCGCTTTTTTTTTGCGTAAAAAAGCCCGGGGATAAAAGCAAAATGGCAACCGAAGTTGCCATTTTTAGTGTTTGCTCCCTCTCCCCGTGGGAGAGGGCCGGGGTGAGGACACCAGCCCGCACGGTTCAAACCAACCGGTTTTTCGCATCCGCTATCGCCTGCGCCACCTGCTTCGGCGACACGCCGCCTTTCGCGGCACGTTTATCCAGGCAAGACTGCAGCGCAAGGATCGGATACACATCATCCCCGATAACCGCGCTGAACTTCTGCAGGTCGGCCAGCGCCAGATCTTCCAGTGGTTTACCCTGACGAATGGCTTCCACCACCGCTTCACCCACAATGTGGTGCGCTTCACGGAAAGGTACGCCTTTCGCCACCAGATAATCCGCCAGTTCGGTAGAGTTCGCATAGCCCTGCTGCGCCGCTTCCTGGCAGCGCGGACGTTTCACCTGAATGCCGTCCAGCACCAGGGCGCCCATATGCAGACAGTCCAGCCAGGTGTCGAGCGCGTCGAACAGCCCTTCTTTGTCTTCCTGCATGTCTTTGTTATACGCCAGCGGCAACCCTTTCAGGGTCATCATCATGCCGGTCAGCGCGCCCTGCACGCGGCCACATTTGCCGCGGATCAGCTCCAGCGCGTCCGGGTTTTTCTTCTGCGGCATCAGGGAGGAGCCTGAGGTCACGCGGTCGGAGAGCTCGACGAAGCCCGCTTCGCCAGAGTTAAAGAAGATCAGGTCTTCGGCAAAGCGCGACAGATGCACCATTCCGATAGACGCATTGGAGAGCAGCTCCAGCACGTGGTCGCGGTCGGACACGCTGTCCAGGCTGTTACGGGTGGCGGAAGCAAAGCCCAGCCAGCCTGCCAGCTGTTCACGGTCGATTTCATACGCCGTACCGGCCAGCGCGCCGCTGCCCAGCGGGCTGACGTCCAGACGCTTCAGGGTATCCTGCAGACGGCTTTCGTCACGCGCCAGCATCTCGACGTAGGCCAGACACCAGTGAGCGAAGGTCACCGGTTGGGCGCGCTGCAGGTGGGTATAACCCGGCATCACCGCGTCCTGGTTGTTCTGCGCGGTCTCTACCAGCGCGCTCTGCAGCTGACGGTTAGCCGCCAGCAGTTCGCCAACGGTATCTTTGCACCACAGCTTAAGATCGGTGGCAACCTGGTCGTTACGGCTGCGGCCGGTATGCAGCTTTTTACCCAGCTGGCCGACTTTGTCGATAAGTTTACCTTCCACCCAGCTGTGAATATCTTCAGCATCGCTTTCGAGGATCTGCTGCGGGTTAAGACGCACCTCTTCCAGCAGATTGTTCAGCGCTTCTTCCAGCTGTAATTGTTCATCTGCGGTCAGTACGCCCACCGTCACCAGCGCCCTGGACCAGGCCACAGAGCCGACAATATCCTGTTCGGCCAGGCGGTAGTCGAAGCGCAAAGAGTCGTTGAACTGTTTGAACCGCTGATCCGCTGCCTGTGTAAAACGCCCACCCCAAAGTGCCATAACATGCTTCCTTAAATATCTTTGAATTTCATTGCCCGGTGGCGCTGCGCTTACCGGGCCTACAAAACATTAAATCGATTACGCCAGAATACGCGTGCCAATCGGCGTGCCGTTAAACAGCGCCGGCAGTTGTTCCGCGTGACGCCAGGAGGCGATATCCACCGGGCGGCCCAGCGTGCGTGCGGCATCCAGCGCGGCGTTCACTTTGACGATCATGCCGTCGGTAATAATGCCCTGGGCAATCAGCTGCTCGGCTTTCTCAGCCGTCATTTCCGCAATGCGCTGGCCTTTGCCGTCCAGAATGCCGCTCACGTCGGAGAGCAGGATCAGATCCGCACCCAGCGTTGCCGCCAGTGCCGTCGCCGCCTGGTCAGCGTTGACGTTCATCAGCTCGCCCTCTTCGGTCACGCCGATAGAGCTCACCACCGGCAGGAAACCTCCTTCCAGCAGCGTGTTAATCAGCTTAGGCGAACCCGGCTGCGCCAGTCCAACGTGGCCGAGCTCTTCGTCGAGCTGGGTCACTTTTACGCTGTCGCCATCGCCCAGATAGAGGCCGACGGACGCGATGTGGTGTTTCTTCGCCCACGCCAGCAGCGTTTTGTTCGCCGTACCCGCCAGCGCACCGGTAATGATGTCAATCTGGTCAGCAGGCGTGACGCGCAGGCCGTTCTTCTTTTTCACCGGCAGGTTGAGCCCTTTCATCAGCTCATCCACCACGCAGCCGCCGCCGTGGACAATCACCAGCGGACGCTGGTGTGATTCGCGATAGTTCACCAGCGCGGTAAACAGACGCTCCAGCGCTTCTTCGCTGTCCAGCAGTACACCACCGAGTTTGATAATTAATGGGTTCATCATCACACCTTAAATAAGAGCCTGCGTTTCCGGGAAACCGAAACGAATATTTGCACACTGCATTGCCTGTGCGGCAGCGCCTTTGAGTAAGTTATCTTCTGCGGCGACAACGATGAGATGCTCGCCCTGCACGGCAAAGCCGATGTCGCAGAACGGCAGGCCGACCACGTTTTTCAGCGCCGGCACGCCTTTATCGTACAGGCGCACCAGCGGTTTATCCGCATACGCCTGCGTGAAGGCCTCGTTCACCTGCTCTTTGGTCACGCCCGGCTTCAGGCGGCAGGTAATGGTTTCGAGGATCCCGCGCGGGAAGCTGCCCAGATGCGGCGTGAAAATGACGTCCGCGCCCAGATGCGTCGTGATTTCAGGGTGATGACGGTGATTAAACACGCCATACGGCTGAAGGCTCACTTCGCAGAAGCTGTTGGAGATAGCGGCCTTGCGTCCTGCACCGCTCACGCCGCTAGTGGCGTTGATCACCGGCCACTGGCTCAGATCCAGCAGGCCTGCGTCGATCAGCGGCTTCAGGGAAAGCTGCGCCGCCGTCGGGTAGCAGCCCGGAACGGCAATCAGGTCCGCTTCTTTCAGTTTATCTGCGCTCCACTCCGCCAGGCCGTACACCGCTTTTTCCAGCAGATCCGGATGCTGATGGGTGAAACCGTAATATTTTTCGTAAAACGCACCGTCGTTCACGCGGAACGCGCCGGAAAGGTCGAAGACCACGCAGCCAGCCGCCAGGAACTGCGGCGCCAGGTCGTGGCTGACCTCGTGCGCGGTGGCTAAAAACACCACGTCGACGCCGTCGGTAAACTCGCTGATGTCAGACATGGGCTGCAGCGGCAGATCGACAAGACCCTTAAGCTGCGGATGCAAATCGGAAATTAACTTTCCTGCATCATTGCTTTGCGCTGACACGGTCAAAGCGGTTATGGTCATATGTGGATGGCGATTCACGTAGCTTACAAGCTCTGCGCCCGCATAACCGCTAGCGCCTACAATCAGCGTATTCAACATCGGGTTCCTTTATGCTCAACGTTAATGTATTTTTATTCACATTTATTGCATGAATATTGATACTATCACGACCTAAGGTGTGTCAACAATGAAAATGAACTTACCGCCATTTATCGAGATCTACCGCGCCCTGATTGCCACTCCGTCCATCAGCGCAACGGAAGAAGCGCTGGATCAGAGCAATGAGTCTTTAATCAATCTGCTGGCGGGTTGGTTTAGCGATCTTGGGTTTAACGTTGAGGTTCAGCCCGTTCCCGGAACACGCCACAAATTTAACCTGCTCGCCAGCACCGGAACCGGTGCGGGCGGCCTGCTGCTGGCCGGCCATACCGACACCGTGCCGTTTGACGATGGCCGCTGGACGCGCGATCCGTTCACCCTGACCGAGCACGACAACAAGCTCTATGGTCTGGGCACCGCCGACATGAAAGGCTTCTTCGCCTTTATCCTCGACGCGCTGCGTGACGTGGACGTGACGAAGCTGAAAAAACCGCTCTACATCCTGGCGACCGCCGACGAAGAAACCAGCATGGCGGGCGCGCGCTACTTCTCTGAAAACACGTCGATTCGCCCGGATTGCGCGATCATCGGCGAGCCGACGTCTCTGCAGCCGATCCGCGCGCATAAAGGCCATATCTCTACGGCCGTGCGCGTGCTGGGTCAGTCCGGCCACTCCAGCGACCCGGCGCGCGGCGTGAACGCCATCGAGCTGATGCATGACGCCATCGGCCGCATCATGACCCTGCGCGACGATCTGAAAGAGCGCTACCACTACGACGCGTTCACCGTGCCGTATCCGACGCTGAACCTCGGCAGCCTGCATGGCGGCGATGCCTCCAACCGTATCTGCGCCTGCTGCGAACTGCATATGGACATCCGCCCGCTGCCGGGCATGACGCTGAGCGATCTCGACGGCCTGCTGAATGAAGCGCTGGCTCCGGTGAGCGAGCGCTGGCCGGGCCGCCTGACGGTCTCCGAACTGCATCCGCCGATCCCGGGTTACGAATGCCCGCCGGATCATCAGCTGGTTGAAGTGGTGGAAAAGCTGCTCGGTGAGAAAACCGACGTGGTGAACTACTGCACCGAAGCGCCGTTTATTCAGACGCTTTGCCCTACGCTGGTCCTGGGCCCCGGCTCCATCAACCAGGCCCACCAGCCGGATGAATATCTGGAAACCCGCTTCATCAAGCCAACCCGCGAACTGATTACCCAGGTTGTGCATCACTTCTGCTGGCATTAAAACCGCACCGAAGAGTCCCCTCTCCCAGTGGGAGAGGGTCAGGGTGAGGCCAACAAATCGCATGATCTCCGTCACATTCCCATAAGCATCTCTTATCTGACGCAATGCGAATTAAATTTCGTAAATTGCCCGCATTTATTCGTTTGCTGAACCGTTTTCGCAGCAATTGACGACGGGGGTTTTACGTGGCTTTATAAAGGGAGATGACAAAATAATGTCCAGATGATTTTCGCCTGGGCATAAACAAAAATGATGGGGTGACTGGGTTTTTATGAACGAACAATATTCCGCGTTGCGTAGTAATGTCAGTATGCTCGGCAAAGTGCTTGGAGATACCATCAAAGACGCGTTGGGGGAGAACATCCTCGACCGCGTTGAAACCATCCGCAAGCTGTCTAAATCTTCCCGTGCTGGTAACGAGGCCAGTCGTCAGGAGCTGCTCACCACCTTGCAGAACCTCTCAAACGATGAGCTGCTGCCCGTTGCACGCGCATTCAGCCAGTTTCTGAACCTGGCTAACACCGCTGAGCAATACCACAGCATTTCGCCAAACGGCGAAGCGGCAAGCAACCCGGAAGTCATTGCCCGCACCCTGCGTAAACTGAAAGACCAGCCAGACCTCAACGAAGCCACCATCAAAAAAGCGGTGGAATCGCTTTCGCTGGAGCTGGTGCTGACCGCACACCCCACTGAAATTACCCGTCGCACCCTGATCCACAAAATGGTGGAAGTGAACAACTGTCTGAAGCAGTTGGATAATAAAGATATTGCCGACTACGAACGCAACCAGCTGATGCGCCGTCTGCGCCAGCTGATTGCCCAGTCCTGGCACACCGATGAAATTCGTAAGCATCGTCCAAGCCCGGTCGACGAAGCCAAATGGGGCTTTGCGGTGGTGGAAAACAGCCTGTGGGAAGGGGTGCCTAACTACCTGCGCGAGCTGAACGAACAGCTGGAAGAGAACCTCGGCTACCGCCTGCCGGTCGACTTCGTTCCGGTCCGCTTTACCTCCTGGATGGGCGGCGACCGCGACGGCAACCCGAACGTGACCGCAGAAATCACCCGTCACGTCCTGCTGCTGAGCCGCTGGAAAGCGACCGACCTGTTCCTGAAAGACATTCAGGTGCTGATCTCCGAGCTGTCGATGGTTGAAGCGACGCCGGAACTGCGCGCGCTGGCCGGAGAAGAAGGCGCCAGCGAGCCGTACCGTTTCCTGATGAAGAAACTGCGTGGTCAGCTGATAGCCACTCAGGCCTGGCTGGAAGCACGTCTGAAAGGTCAGCGCCTGCCAAAACCAGAGGGTCTGCTCAGCCAGAACGAACAGCTCTGGGAGCCGCTGTATGCCTGTTATAAATCACTGCAGGCCTGCGGGATGGGCATCATCGCTAACGGCGAACTGCTCGACACCCTGCGCCGCGTGAAGTGTTTCGGCGTGCCGCTGGTGCGTATCGACGTACGTCAGGAAAGTACCCGTCATACCGAAGCGCTGGGCGAACTGACCCGCTATCTCGGCATCGGCGACTATGAAAGCTGGTCCGAAGCCGACAAACAGGCCTTCCTGATCCGCGAGCTGAACTCGAAGCGCCCTCTGCTGCCGCGCAACTGGGAGCCAAGCAACGAAACCCGCGAAGTGCTCAACACCTGTAAAGCGATCGTGGATGCACCGAAAGGATCGGTGGCCGCCTATGTGATCTCCATGGCGAAGACCCCGTCCGACGTGCTGGGCGTTCACCTTCTGCTGAAAGAAGCGGGAATCGACTACGCCCTGCCGGTCGCCCCGCTGTTTGAGACCCTCGACGACCTGAACAACGCCAACGACGTCATGACCCAGCTGCTGAATATCGACTGGTACCGCGGCTTTATTCAGGGTAAACAGATGGTGATGATTGGCTATTCCGACTCCGCGAAAGATGCGGGCGTGATGGCGGCATCCTGGGCGCAGTATCAGGCGCAGGACGCACTGATCAAAACCTGCGAGAAAGCCGGAATTGAGCTGACCCTGTTCCACGGACGCGGTGGCTCGATTGGCCGTGGCGGCGCACCAGCACACGCAGCGCTGCTTTCACAGCCGCCGGGAAGCCTGAAAGGCGGCCTGCGAGTCACCGAGCAGGGCGAGATGATCCGCTTCAAGTACGGTCTGCCGGAAGTGACCATCAGCAGCCTGTCGCTCTACACCAGCGCTATCCTGGAAGCAAACCTGCTGCCACCGCCGGAGCCGAAAGCATCCTGGTGCCATATCATGGACGAGCTGTCTGATATCTCCTGCGATCTGTACCGCGGCTACGTGCGTGAAAACAAAGATTTCGTTCCTTACTTCCGCTCGGCCACGCCTGAGCAGGAGCTGGGTAAACTGCCGCTGGGCTCACGTCCTGCGAAGCGTCGCCCGACCGGTGGCGTAGAGTCTCTGCGCGCGATCCCGTGGATCTTCGCCTGGACGCAGAACCGTTTGATGCTGCCCGCCTGGCTGGGTGCCGGTGCCGCGCTGCAAAAAGTGGTGGAAGACGGTAAACAGAACGAACTGGAAACCATGTGCCGCGACTGGCCGTTCTTCTCTACCCGTCTGGGCATGCTGGAGATGGTCTTCTCGAAAGCTGACCTGTGGCTGGCGGAATACTACGACCAGCGTCTGGTGAAACCAGAGCTGTGGGCGCTGGGTAAAGAGCTGCGCGAACTGCTGGAAGGCGACATCAAAGTGGTACTGGACATCGCCAACGACTCACATCTGATGGCGGACCTGCCGTGGATTGCCGAGTCTATTCAGCTGCGTAACATCTACACCGACCCGCTGAACGTCCTGCAGGCAGAGCTGCTGCACCGTTCGCGTCTGGCGGAAGAAGAAGGTAAAGAGCCGGATCCGCGCGTTGAACAGGCGCTGATGGTGACGATTGCGGGCGTTGCTGCGGGAATGCGTAACACCGGCTAATACTCTATGCCCGGCGGCGCCGCGCTTGCCCGGACCTGTGACTGGTAGGCCGGGTAAGCGTTAGCGCCACCCGGCACATTTCGGTAGTCTTCTCATGCATTCCGATATCACCCGAATCCTGGCAGACCTGGTAAACCGTACGCTACCGCTGGGCCAGATTCATTTCTCAGCGCTGTCTGAACAGCATTCCCGAACATCTCCCTGCCTCGTCATTACCCTTGATGCCCCCTGTGAGGCGATATTTTCATCCTTTGGACACTTAACGCATCCATCGTCTAACGCCCTGAGCATACATTTCGGTAAGCAGCTGCTGACTATCGAGTTACAGCATGACAATACGCTTGTGCAGCAGCTCCAGGTTGCCCGCCGCGGTCCGCGAACGGGTGCTTTTCTTCTGCAGACGCTAGCCGAATTACAGATGCAGCCGGATGAGCAAGAGACCGCGATACTGGTGGTATTAAGCTTGCTCAGCCACTGCCGGGATCTGCTTGGCAGCGATATCCACACCGCCAGCCGCAGCCGCGCCCTGTTTGAGGCCATTCGCCGCTTCATCGAAGAACATCATGCTTCGGCGTTAACCCGTGAATCCGTCGCGCAGGCGTTCTACGTCTCGCCGAACTACCTTTCCCACCTCTTTCAGAAGATTGGCAACGTGGGTTTCAACGAATACCTGACCCAAACGCGACTCGAACACGCGCGCCAGCTGCTGAAAGGCTACGATCTTAAAATCAAAGATATCGCCGCACGCTGTGGGTTTACAGACAGCAATTACTTCTGCCGTCTCTTTCGCAAGCACACCGAACGCTCTCCTTCCGAATATCGTCGCCAGTATCACAGCGAGCTGACCGCCAAAAAATAGCATTGTGATCGCTCTCGCACTTCGCTAAGGACATTACATTTGTCCAGTATTTGGCAAAATTGGCCTGTATCCGCCCTGCCTGCCCGCGCCTTATCCTTTGTTCAACCTTTCTGACTTAAGGAAAAATAATGGAACTGTACCTGGATACCGCCAACGTGGCGGAAGTTGAACGCCTGGCGCGCGTTTTCCCCATTGCGGGCGTCACCACCAACCCGAGCATCGTTGCCGCCAGCCGTGAATCCATCTGGGACGTGCTGCCGCGTCTGCAAAAAGCCATCGGACCGGAAGGCACGCTGTTTGCTCAAACCATGAGCCGCGATGCCGAAGGGATGGTGGCGGAGGCCAAACGTCTGAGAAACGCCGTCCCGGGCATCGTGGTGAAAATCCCGGTGACGGCTCAGGGGCTCATCGCGATTAAGGCGTTGAAAAAAGAAGGGATAGCCACGCTGGGGACCGCCGTTTACGGCGCGGCACAGGGCCTGCTCGCCGCGCTGGCAGGCGCGAAATATGTCGCGCCGTACGTAAACCGCGTTGACGCGCAGGGCGGTGACGGCATTCGCATGGTCCAGGAGCTGCAATCCCTGCTGGAAATGCACGCGCCGGAAAGCAGAGTGCTGGCCGCCAGCTTCAAAACGCCGCGGCAGGCGCTGGACTGCCTGCTGGCGGGATGCGAGGCAATCACGCTTCCCTTAGACGTAGCGCAACAAATGCTCGGCACGCCAGCGGTAGAGTCAGCCATAGAGAAGTTCGAGCAGGACTGGAAAAACGCGTTTGGTAACCTCAACCTCTAAGGGAGAACTGTTATGGACCGTATCATTCAATCGCCGGGAAAATATATCCAGGGCGCTGATGTGCTTACCCGTCTCGGCGACTATCTGAAACCCCTGGCCAATCGCTGGCTGGTTGTCGGCGATAAATTTGTGCTGGGTTTTGCCGAAGAGACCCTGCGCCAGAGTTTTAAAAAAGCCGAACTGCACGCCGAAATAGCGCCGTTTGGCGGCGAATGTTCACAAAATGAAATCGATCGCCTGAAAAAACTGGCCGACAGCGCCGACTGCCTGGCAGTGCTGGGTATCGGCGGCGGTAAAACGCTGGATACCGCCAAAGCGCTGGCCCATTTTATGGACGTACCCGTCGCCATTGCGCCAACCATCGCCTCCACCGATGCGCCGTGCAGCGCCCTTTCCGTCATTTACACCGACAGCGGTGAGTTCGATCGCTACCTGATGCTGCCGCACAACCCGAACATGGTAATCGTCGATACCAAAGTGGTCGCGGGCGCGCCGGCACGCCTGCTGGCCGCCGGGATTGGCGATGCGCTGGCAACCTGGTTTGAAGCACGCGCCTGCTCGCGCAGCGGCGCGAGCACCATGGCGGGCGGCAAATGTACGCAGGCTGCACTCGCGCTGGCCGAGCTGTGCTACAACACGCTGGTTGAAGAGGGTGAAAAAGCCATGCTGGCCGCGGAACAGCATGTGGTTACACCGGCGCTGGAACGCATTATCGAAGCCAACACCTATCTCAGCGGCGTAGGCTTTGAAAGCGGCGGGCTGGCGGCGGCACACGCTATTCATAACGGAATGACGGCGGTACCGGACGCGCACCACTTCTATCACGGTGAAAAAGTGGCGTTTGGCACGCTCACACAGCTGGTGCTGGAAAACGCGCCGGTAGAAGAAATAGAGACCGTCGCCGCGCTTTGTCACAGCGTTGGGCTGCCGATCACGCTGGCACAGCTAAATATCAAAGAGGATATTCCGGCCAAAATGCGTTTGATCGCGGAAGCCTCCTGTGCCGAAGGGGAAACTATCCACAACATGCCCGGCGGCGTAACGCCGGATCAGGTATATGCGGCGCTGCTGGTGGCCGACCAGTATGGGCAGCGGTTCCTGCAGGAGTGGGAGTAAATAGCGTGAATAAAAATCCCCGCAACAGCGGGGATTTTTTTGCCCGTAGGCCGGGTAAGCGTTAACGCCACCCGGCACAACGGTTACTGCAGGTCAAACCGGTCCAGATCCATCACCTTCGCCCATGCGGCAACGAAGTCGCGGACGAACTTCTCGCTGGCATCGCTGCTGGCATAAACCTCTGCCAGCGCGCGCAGGACGGCGTTAGAACCGAAGACCAGATCGGCGCGGGTGGCGGTGTATTTCACTTCACCGCTGGCGCGATCGCTTCCGGCAAACAGTTCATTAGATTCGTCGGTTGCCTTCCACTGGGTGTTCATGTCCAGCAGATTCACGAAGAAATCGTTGCTCAGCACGCCCTCGCGGTCGGTAAACACGCCATTCTTGCCGCCATCAAAGTTTGCACCCAGCACGCGCAGGCCACCGATCAGCACCGTCAGCTCAGGCGCGGTCAGCGTCAGCTGCTGGGCTTTGTCGATCAGCAGTGACTCAGTGGTGGACACATCCACCTGCGCACGGTAGTTGCGGAAGCCGTCGGCAATGGGTTCGAGCAGGTTAAACATCTCGATATCCGTCTGATCCTGACGCGCATCCACGCGCCCTGGCGTAAACGGAACGTTGACGTAAACGCCTGCCGCTTTCGCCGCCTGCTCAACGCCCACGACGCCCGCCAGCACGATGATATCGGCCAGTGAAGCTTTGTTGGTGGTGCGCTGGATAGCTTCCAGAGCCGGCAACGCGCGAACCGCTGCGGCGTTCACATCCCAGTCGCGCTGAGGAGCCAGCGCCAGACGCGCGCCGTTGGCGCCGCCGCGCTTGTCGCCGCCGCGGAAGGTCGACGCTGACGCCCACGCAACGGAAACCAGTTCGCTCACCGAGAGGCCAGAGGCAGCGATTTCCGCCTTCAGGCTTTCAATGTCTTCTTTCGACGGATTGAACACCGCCTGCGGCAGCGGGTCCTGCCAAATCAGATCTTCTTTCGGCACTTCCGGGCCAAGGTAACGCGATTTTGGCCCCATATCGCGGTGGGTCAGCTTGTACCACGCGCGCGCGAAGGCTTCGTTGAAGGCCTGCGGATCGTTCAGGAAGCGGCGGGAAATTTTCTCGAATTCCGGATCAAAACGCAGCGTCAGGTCGGTGACCAGCATAGTAGGTTTGCGTTTTTTCGACGGGTCGAACGGGTCAGGCATGATTTCCGGAGCATCCACGGCTTCAAACTGAATCGCCCCCGCCGGGCTGCGGGTCTGCACCCATTCGTATTTGAACAGGTTCTCGAAGAAGTAGTTGCTCCACTGGGTCGGGGTTTGCGACCAGATGACTTCCAGACCGGAGGTAATGGCATCTGCGCCAATTCCCGTGCCGTGCGTGCTGGCCCAGCCCAGGCCCTGCGCTTCAATCGGCGAGGCTTCCGGGTCGGTGCCGACGTGCGTGGCTTCACCCGCGCCGTGGGTTTTGCCAAGGGTGTGGCCGCCCGCGATCAGCGCAACGGTCTCTTCGTCGTTCATCCCCATGTTGCCGAAGGTGGCGCGAATGGCCGCCGCAGCAGACAGAGGTTCACCGCTGGCGTTTGGCCCTTCCGGGTTCACATAAATCAGGCCCATTTCGGTGGCGGCCAGCGGTCGCTTCGCCAGCGCCTCCGGGTCACGGTGGGTCAGCCAGGCTTTTTCATCACCCCAGTTCACGTCCAGGTCTGGTTCCCAGACGTCTTCACGCCCGGCACCGAAACCAAAGGTACGGAAGCCGGAGTTCTCCAGCGCCACGTTACCAGCGAGGATAAACAGGTCGGCCCAGGAAATTTTTTGTCCGTATTTTTGCTTGATGGGCCACAGCAGACGGCGCGCCTTATCCAGGCTCACGTTATCCGGCCAGGAGTTCAGCGGCGCAAAGCGCTGTTGACCGCGGCCTGCGCCACCGCGCCCGTCAACGGAGCGATAGGTCCCCGCGCCGTGCCAGGCCATACGGATAAACAGGCCCGCATAGCTGCCCCAGTCGGCAGGCCACCACGGTTGAGAGTCGGTTAAAAGGGCTTTGAGGTCGCTTTTAAGGGCGGAGTAATCAAGTTTGCTGAATTCTTTGCGGTAGTCGAAGTCTTCACCCAGCGGGTTAGAACGATTGGAATGTTGGTTAAGAAGATCGATGCGGAGTTGTTTTGGCCACCAGTCGCGGCTGCCTGTACCTGCCCCCGCGCTGTGATCGACGCCGCCCTGGTGGAACGGGCATTTGCCGACCGATGCCGCTTTATTGGTCTCGTCTGACGTGCTCATCGCTATGCTCCCTTTTACAGTGTTACCGTTACGATATACACCACTAGCAATAAGTTATAGTTGAATTAATCCACAGATTCGATAGCTAATACCTTTTAACTATTCGCGTAACTAAAAAGCCCTCGTAATACGAGGGCTTTGTGCTTATTACGCCGGACGAACACCCAGCGTATGGCAAATGGCGTAGCTCATCTCCGCGCGGTTCAGCGTATAGAAGTGGAAATCTTTCACCCCTTCACGGCTTAAAATTTTCACCATGTCCATCGCGATATTGGCCCCCACCAGCTTGCGGGTTTCCGGGTCGTCGTCCAGCCCTTCGTACATTTTGGACATCCACAGCGGAATGCGGACATTGGTCATATCGGCGAACTTCTTCGCCTGTTTGAAGTTAGAGACCGGCAGAATACCCGGGATAATTTCAACGTCGATGCCCGCGGAGACGCAGCGGTCACGGAAACGCAGGTAGCTTTCCACATCAAAGAAGAACTGGGTAATGGCGCGGTTCGCGCCGGCGTCCACTTTACGCCTGAGGTTCAGCAGATCGGCCTGGGCGCTTTTCGCTTCCGGATGCACCTCAGGATAAGCGGCAACGGAGATATCAAAATCAGCCACCTCTTTCAGCAGCGCGACCAGATCGGCGGCATACATGTCCGGCTTACCGCTGCCCGGCGGCAGGTCACCGCGCAGAGCGACGATATGACGAATGCCGTTATTCCAGTAATCCTGAGCGATGGCCCGCAGCTCGTCGCGGGTGGCGTCGATACAGGTGAGATGCGGCGCCGCTTCCAGACCGGTACGATCTTTGATGCCTTTAATGATGCTGTGCGTACGGTCACGCTCGCCGGAGTTAGCACCGTAAGTCACGGAGACGAACTTCGGCTTCAGGCTGCTGAGACGATCGATAGAGCTCCACAGAGTTTGCTCCATTTCACTGGTGCGCGGCGGGAAAAATTCAAAAGAGACGTTAATCTGGCCGTTTACTTCGGCCAGGCTCTGATTCAGTGCTTCCCGCTGGTTGGCGTGAAAAAAGCTCATACCTTACCTCTATCAATCGCATGTCGTTATTTGTTGTGTTGTGAACTTCTATACGTTTAGACGTCCAGATGTAAAAATGACGGAAAAGCGGAGGGACGTCAACATAAATAATCAACAATAACGGTGAGGTTTGCTCAGGGAATATGAGGGAAATTCAGGATGAGGGTGAGTGCGGTCTGAGGCCCTCACCCTAACCCTCTCCCACAGGAAGAGGGAAAATCAGGCTTTACAGCAGCTTAGCCAGACGGTTGATGTCGGACTGAATGGCTCCAGCGGTGACATCGCGTCCCGCGCCAGGGCCGCGGATCACCAGCGGGTTATCGCGATACCAGCGGCTTTCGATGGCGAAGACGTTATCGCACGGCAGCAGCGCCGCCAGCGGATGTTCAGGACGCACCGCCTCGACGCCGACTCGCGCTTTTCCGTTGGCCTCGAAACGCGCCACATAGCGCAGTACCAGCCCCATCTCGTTCGCCGCTTCCAGACGCTGTACCATCTGCTCGTTAAGCTCTTCACCATTTTCAAAGAAATGATCCACAGAACCTTCTTCACAGCCGGCAGGCACCAGCGATTCGACGCGTACGGCGTCCGGTTCGATGTCATAACCGGCTTCACGCGCCAGGATCACCAGCTTACGCATCACGTCTTTGCCGGAAAGGTCAACGCGCGGATCGGGCTCGGTTAAGCCCTGCTGCCACGCCTGATCCACCAGGTCAGTGAACGGTACGGTGCCGTCAAACTGCAGGAACAGCCAGGAGAGCGTGCCGGAGAAGATACCGCTCAGCGCCAGAATGCTGTCGCCGCTTTCAATCAGGTCACGCACGGTGTGGTTAACCGGCAGGCCAGCCCCAACGGTGGCGTTATAGAGCCAGTGGCGCCCTGTTTTTTCAAACGCATCGTGGATCTGGCGGTATTTATCGGTGCTGCTTGCCCCCGCCAGCTTGTTCGCACTGATGACGTGGAAACCGTGGCTGGCGAAATCCAGATACTGATCCGCAAGCTGTTCGCTGGCGGTAACGTCCAGCACCACCAGATCGTCATACGGGTGTGCGCGCATCCAGAGGAACAGCGACTCTTCATCCTGCTCTACCGCTTCATCATTAAAGAACGCAAGCGCGCGGCTGGCGTCCAGCCCTTCGTAGTTCAGGAGGCTGCGGCGGCTGTCCACCACGCCCGCGAGAATGAATTCGAATCCGGTACGCGCCGAGAGCGTCACCTGTTCGCGGGCAAACAGTTCCAGCCAGCGGGAACCGATGTTGCCTTTCCCGAACAGCACCAGGCCGATGCGCTTTTCCGCGCGGAACAGGGAGGTGTGCAGACCCTGAATCAGGCTCTCGGTTGGCCCTTTGCGCAGGACGGCGACCAGGCTGATGCCCTCTTCCGACTGCCAGGTGAACTCCACCGGCTGGCCTTTCAGCTGCTGCCAGAAGCGGTGGCAATGCAGCGGGTTACGGGTGACGCCCGCGCCCACCATCGCCACCAGCGCCAGCCCCTGACGCAGGCGAAGCTCGCCCGGCAGGCCCGCTTCATCCAGAATTTTCAGCGCGCTGTCCGCCACTTCCGCGGTATAGCAGAACTGCAGCAGCTGGCGATCGTTATGCACGCCAACGGCCAGCGGACGCACCTGGGCGCGTTTCAGGATCGTGTCGATATCTTTATGCGCCAGCTTGAAGTCCTGGCCTGCAGGCACCTGGAACTCAATCAGGCAGATGTCGTCGTGGCTGGTGACAATACGCGCCCCGGTACCGGACGCCAGTACGCGCTCAATGCGCGTGGAGCCTTGATCCGGGGTGTAACTGCAGCGCAGCTGGAGGTCGATATCGCTGCCGGAAACCGGCTGCAGCGTGCGCGCGTGCAGTACCGGCGCGGCCAGACGCGCCAGCTCGCTGGCTTCGTCGAGACGCAGCAGCGGCAGCAGGCAGGCATCTTTTACTTTACGCGGGTCCGCGCTGTACACACCGGCCACGTCGCTCCAGATGGTGACGCGGGACACGCCCGCCAGGGCACCAATCTGCGTTGCCGAGTAGTCCGAACCGTTACGGCCCAGCAGCACGGTTTCGCCCGCGTTGCTGCGGCTGATAAAGCCGGTGACGACAATACGTTTGCCCGGGTGCTGCACCAGCAGCTGTTGCAGCAGCGGGTAGGACAACCCTTCATCCACCTGCGGCTGCGCGGCGCGTTCGGCACGCAGGAAATCACGCGCGTCGAGCCAGGCCGCTTCCACACCCAGGTGTTGCAGCACGGCGGCCATCAGGCGCGCGGACCACACTTCACCGTGGCCCACCACTTCGGCATACACCGCGTCGGTAATTCCGCTGTCCAGCAGGGCAGCCAGACGCTCAAGGTCATGCGTAAAGGCGCTGATCAGCCCGTCCGCCACGTCCGCAGGCAGCAGGCCGGCAATCAGCTCGCTCTGGTAACGGCGTAAGGACTGTTGCACCTGATGCGCAGAAAGGCGATCGGTCTGGCTCAGTTTCAGCCAGCTAATCAACTGGTTGGTGGTGCTGCCCGCCGCCGAGACAACCATCATGTCACCCGGCTGTGAATATTCCGTCATGATCCCTGCAACGCGCAGGTAACATTTCACATCAGCAAGACTACTACCACCAAACTTGTGCAGTTGACGACCCTTCGCCCCTGCCTGCGCTATCACACTCATGATTACCCCTTGGCTGCGATCCGGAAGGCATTTTCCAGATCGGCAATTAAATCTTCAGAATCTTCAATGCCGGTTGAGATACGCAGCAGCGTCTCAGAAATTCCGGCGGCGGCACGAGCTTCCGGTGCCATACCTGCGTGCGTCATGGTCGCGGCGTGGGAGATCAAGCTTTCAACCCCACCTAAGGATTCCGCCAGCGTAAACAATGACAGCCCGCTCAGGAAGCGACGCAGCGTTTGCTCGTCACCGTCCAGTTCAAAACTTAACATCGCGCCAAACCCTTTCTGCTGACGCGCGGCAATCTCGTGCCCCTGATTTTCCGGCAGCGACGGGTGATAAAGCTTTTTCACCAGCGGCTGGGTTTTCAGGAAATCGACAATCGCCTGGGCATTGCGCTGCGCCACGTCCATGCGCGGCGACAGCGTGCGGATGCCGCGCAACAGCAGATAGCTGTCGAAGGCCCCCGCGGTGACGCCAATATTATTGGCCCACCATGCCAGTTCGGTGACAACGTCGGGATCTTTGGCAATCACCACGCCCGCCACCACATCAGAATGGCCGTTCAGATATTTAGTGCATGAATGCAATACCAGATCGGCACCCAGTACGAGTGGGTTCTGAAGGGCCGGACTGAGGAACGTATTATCCACTACACTTATCGCTCCCGCATCCCTTGCGAGCTGACAAATTTTCGCAATATCGACAACGCGCAACAATGGATTGCTTGGACTTTCCACCAGAACCAGCTTCGGTTTCTCTGCCAGGGCCTGTTTCAGCGCCTGTTCGTCGTTTTGATCGACAAACAGGACGCGATAGCAGCCGCGTTTCGCCAGGCTGTCAAACAGGCGATAGCTGCCGCCGTAGCAGTCGTGCGGCGCAACCAGCAAATCGCCCGGTTTCAGGAACACCGTGGTCACCAGGTGAATGGCGGACATCCCCGTATTGGTTAATACTGCACCTGCGCCACCTTCCAGCTCGGCCAGCGCGCGCTGGGTCACGTCACGCGTAGGGTTGCCACGACGCGAATAATCATGCGCGCGGGGTTCATTAAATCCGGTGAAATTATAGGTACTGGAAAGATGAATCGGCGGGACAACGCAGCCGTACTGCTCGTCATCATTTAATCCGCTACGCACTGCAATAGTGGCCTGTTTACGCGTCATGGTGAGGGCTTCCTGGCGAATGAGGTGAAAAGTCAGGCACCAGAGTAAACACTGAAAGTATGGACGTCAATACATCTGGACATCTAAACTTCTTTGCGTATAGATTGAGCAATGCGCAAATAGCCGTTAAAATTATATGCTTTAGTGCACGCTGCAGCGGCAATATCCGTGCCACGGTATCGTCTCTACGGTAAACTAGACAAGATTGCGGTTCAAAACGGGTGGTTACAGGTTTTGCACCTTTAAATAAATGACTGAGAGGATTAAAGGTATCTCATGGCTGAATGGAGCGGCGAATATATCAGCCCATACGCTGAGCACGGTAAGAAGAGTGAGCAAGTAAAGAAAATTACGGTTTCCATTCCTCTGAAGGTGTTGAAGATCCTCACCGATGAACGTACGCGTCGTCAGGTGAACAACCTGCGCCACGCGACCAACAGCGAACTGCTGTGCGAAGCGTTTCTGCATGCGTTTACCGGTCAACCGTTGCCGAACGATGAAGATCTGCGCAAAGAGCGCAGTGATGAAATCCCGGAAGAGGCGAAGGTGATCATGCGTGAACTGGGTATTGACCCGGATACGTGGGAATACTGAGAAGCGGATACAAAAAAGGCACCTTGCGGTGCCTTTTTTTCGGGAAACTTATTTAGCGCCCGGGATGCTGAAACGCTTGTTGAAGCGGTCAACACGGCCACCGGTTGCAACGTCACGCTGCTTACCAGTGTAGAACGGGTGGCATTTGCCGCACACGTCCAGGTTCAGATCGTGACCCACGGTAGAGCGGATCTGGATAGAGTTACCGCAAGAACAGTTTGCAGTAATCATTTCGTATTTCGGGTGAATATCTTTTTTCATGGGAGAACCTCAGTTAAGGCCGCGTCGCTCTTCCAGCCCTAACGCCAGACACCACGCGATGTTGATTGTAAGTTCTTTGGCGTAAAGTACACCAAAGGCGGCGAATCATACAGAATTTGACCAACGTATGCAAACTGATCCGCACGCCGCTTTTACTAATGTGTATACTAACGCGCCACTTTTCAAGTCAGGAAGATTCGATGCCCGTCGCTCACGTTGCCCTGCCCGTTCCGCTTCCCCGCACCTTTGACTACCTGCTGCCCGACAGCATGAGCGCCAAAGCGGGTTGCCGCGTGACCGTGCCGTTTGGCAAACAGCAGCGCGTGGGGATTGTTGTCTCCGTCAGCGATCAAAGTGAACTGCCGCTCAATGAACTGAAGTCGGTCGTTGAGGTGCTGGACAGCGAGCCCGTTTACTCCACCAGCACCTGGCGACTGCTGCTGTGGGCGGCAGATTATTATCATCACCCGATTGGCGACGTCCTGTTCCATGCCCTGCCAATCATGCTGCGCCAGGGCAAAAGCGCCAGCCATGCGCCGATGTGGTACTGGTTTGCCACCGAGCAGGGCCAGGCGGTGGACATCAACAGCCTGAAGCGATCGCAGAAACAGCAGCAGGCGCTGGCGGCGCTGCGTCAGGGAAAAATCTGGCGACATCAGGTCGACGAGCTTGAGGTCAGCGAAACGGCGCTACAGGCCTTAAGAAAGAAAGGGCTGAGCGAACTGGCCAGCGAAGCCCCCGCTCTTTACGACTGGCGGGAGAGTTTCTCCGTTTCAGGGGATCGCCTGCGTCTGAATACCGAGCAGGCCACCGCCGTGGGCGCGATTCATAGCGCCTCCGATCATTTCTCTGCCTGGCTGCTGGCGGGAGTCACCGGTTCCGGCAAGACCGAGGTCTACCTGAGCGTGCTGGAAAACGTGCTCGCGCAGGGCAAACAGGCGCTGGTGATGGTGCCGGAAATTGGCCTGACGCCGCAAACCATCGCCCGATTCCGCGAGCGCTTTAACGCGCCGGTTGAGGTGCTGCACTCCGGCCTGAACGACAGCGAACGCCTCAGCGCCTGGCTGAAAGCCAAAAACGGCGAAGCGGCGATTGTGATCGGCACCCGCTCGTCGCTGTTTACGCCGTTTAAAAATCTTGGCGTTATCGTGATCGACGAAGAGCACGACAGCTCCTATAAACAGCAGGAAGGCTGGCGCTATCACGCCCGCGATCTGGCGGTCTATCGCGCGCACAGTGAGCAGATTCCCATTATTCTCGGCTCCGCCACGCCTGCGCTCGAAACGCTGCACAACGTGCGCCAGCGTAAGTACCACATGCTGCGCCTGACGCGTCGGGCGGGGAATGCCCGTCCGGCCATTCAGCACGTGCTGGATCTGAAAGGTCAGCAGGTTCAGGCCGGGCTTGCGCCTGCATTGATTACCCGCATGCGCCAGCACCTGCAGGCGGGGAACCAGGTCATTCTGTTTCTGAACCGCCGCGGATTCGCCCCCGCCCTGCTTTGCCACGACTGCGGCTGGATTGCCGAGTGCCCGCGCTGCGACCACTACTATACCTTCCACCAGGCCCAGCGGCATTTGCGCTGCCACCACTGCGACAGCCAGCGCCCGGTGCCGCGCCAGTGCCCGTCGTGTGGCTCAACGCATATCGTGCCGGTCGGTCTGGGGACGGAACAGCTGGAACAGGCGCTTGGCCCCTTCTTCCCGGACGTGCCTATTTCGCGTATCGACCGGGACACCACCAGCCGCAAGGGCGCGCTGGAACAGCAGCTGGCGGAAGTGCATCGCGGCGGCGCGCGCATCCTGATTGGCACCCAGATGCTGGCCAAAGGCCACCACTTCCCGGACGTGACGCTTGTCGCCCTACTGGACGTGGACGGCGCGCTGTTCTCGGCAGATTTCCGCTCAGCCGAGCGCTTCGCCCAGCTATATACCCAGGTGGCAGGGCGTGCCGGTCGCGCCGGTAAACAGGGCGAAGTGGTGTTGCAAACGCACCATCCTGAGCACCCGCTGCTGCAAACCCTGCTGCATAAAGGCTATGACGCCTTTGCCGAGCAGGCGCTGGCCGAACGCCAGACCATGCAGCTGCCGCCGTGGACCAGCCACGTCATCATCCGCGCGGAAGATCACAACAACCAGCAGGCACCGCTTTTCCTGCAGCAGCTGAGAAACCTCCTGCAGGCCAGCCCGCTGGTGGATAATCAGCTGTGGATCCTGGGCCCGGTGCCGGCACTCGCACCAAAACGCGGCGGACGTTTCCGCTGGCAAATCTTACTTCAGCACCCTTCACGCGTTCGCCTGCAGCATATCGTCAGCGGCACGCTGGCGCTCATCAACACGCTGCCGGAAGCGCGAAAAGTGAAGTGGATACTGGACGTCGATCCCATTGAAGGCTGAAGACGGATCGAAAAATTTAACGCTCCTCACACTTTTTATGAAAATTCTGTAACCGATTCCATTAACTATCTGTAAAAATGGTGATGTCAGAAGTTCGGTGTTCAGGCGAGGAGAAGACGTTGAAGTCCAGGAAAGAGGTTGCACCGGCGACCATGAAAGACGTTGCCCAGAAAGCACAAGTCTCTACGGCAACGGTATCCCGCGCATTAATGAACCCGGATAAAGTCTCCCAGGCGACCCGTAACCGGGTAGAGCAGGCTGCGCTTGAAGTGGGTTATTTCCCACAGGCGATGGGGCGTAACGTTAAACGCAATGAGTCGCGCACCATTCTGGTGATTGTGCCGGATATCTGCGACCCCTTCTTCAGCGAGATTATCCGCGGTATTGAAGTCACCGCAGCGGAACAGGGTTACCTGGTGCTGATTGGCGACTGCGCTCATCAGAACCAGCAGGAAAAAACCTTCATCGATCTCATTATCACCAAGCAGATCGACGGCATGCTGCTGCTTGGCTCCCGCCTGCCGTTTGATGCCAGCATTGAAGAGCAGCGTAATTTACCGCCGATGGTGATGGCCAACGAGTTTGCGCCGGAGCTGGAGCTGCCGACGGTCCACATTGATAACCTCACCGCCGCGTTCAACGCCGTAAACTATCTCCAGGAGCTGGGGCATAAGCGCATTGGCTGTATTGCCGGGCCTGAAGAGATGCCGCTGTGTCACTATCGCTTGCAGGGCTACGTTCAGGCGCTGCGCCGTACCGGCGTCACCGTCGATCCGCACTACATTGCGCGCGGTGACTTTACCTTCGCCGCGGGTGGACAAGCGCTTGAGAAACTTCTGGACCTGCCTGAACCGCCAACCGCCGTATTTTGTCACAGCGACGTGATGGCGCTGGGCGCATTGTCGTACGCCAAACGCCGCGGCCTTCGCATACCGAAAGATTTATCGATCATCGGATTCGACAATATTTCGCTTTCAGAATTTTGCGATCCGCCACTCTCAACGGTCGCTCAGCCGCGCTACCAAATCGGCCGCGAAGCGATGCTCCTTCTGCTGGATCAGCTTCACGGTCAAACAGTTAGCAGCGGCTCGCGGTTGCTGGACTGCGAACTGATTGTCCGCGGCACTACCCAGGCATTGACTTAAAGTAAACGTCTTTCGGATACCCTTATCTGGTCAAAGCCCCGCCGCTTAAGTAACATGGCGGACTGACGAACGAATAAATACAGCGAAACGATAGTGGCACAACGAGATTATGTACGTCGCGGCCAGCCGGCACCTTCGCGACGCAAAAAGAGTAGCTCAAGGAAAAAGCAACGTAACCTGCCTGCTGTCTCGCCAGCAATGGTCGCTATTGCTGCGGCTGTAGTCGTCGCCTTTATTGGTGGCCTGTACTTCATCACGCACCATAAAAAAGAAGAGTCTGAGGCGCTTCAGGCCAGTAAAGTTGCCGGAAATGGCCTTCCTCCGAAGCCTGAAGAGCGCTGGCGCTATATCAAAGAGCTGGAAAGCCGTCAGCCCGGGGTGCGTGCGCCAACCGAACCTTCTGCGGGTGGTGAAGTGCAGAATGCGAATCAGCTGACGGATGAACAGCGTCAGCTGCTGGCCCAAATGCAGGCCGATATGCGCCAGCAGCCTACGCAGCTGAACGAAGTACCGTGGAATGAGCAGACGCCGGCACAGCGCCAGCAAACGCTGCAGCGACGTCAGGCGCAACAGCAGATCCAGCAGCAGCAACAACAGCAGCAGTGGGCGCAAACCCAGCCGGTGCAGCAGCCGAAAGCACAGCCGCGGGTAACGGAACAGCCATACCAGCAGCCGACGCGTACGGCGCAGTCTCAGCCTGTC
Organism: Enterobacter sp. C3_dUdeg; assembly: GCF_057536195.1. NCBI lineage: Bacteria > Pseudomonadati > Pseudomonadota > Gammaproteobacteria > Enterobacterales > Enterobacteriaceae > Enterobacter > Enterobacter sp. C3_dUdeg. The sequence goes on along the minus strand of NZ_BAAKFX010000014.1, from coordinate 70,772 downwards.
CAGCAGCAGCCGAAAACGCAGCCGCAGAAACAGGCGGCTCAGCCGTATCAGGATCTGCTCCAGACGCCAGCGCATACCACCGCGCAGCAGCCGAAAACGCAGCAGGCCGCGCCGGTGACCAAAGAGACCGAAGCGCCGAAGCAGACGGCTGAGAAAAAAGACGAGCGCCGCTGGATGGTACAGTGCGGTTCGTTCAAAGGCGCAGAGCAGGCGGAAACGGTACGTGCTCAGCTGGCCTTTGAAGGGTTTGATTCGCGTATTACCACCAATAACGGCTGGAATCGCGTGGTGATTGGTCCGGTCAAAGGCAAAGAAAATGCCGATGGCACCATTTCGCGGTTGAAAATCGCTGGCCACACAAACTGCATTCGACTCGCCTCCGGGGGTTGAAACCCCCAAAATCCCCCCCATCTATCATTTAATTCAGCCCTGAGCACAGGCTCAGGGCTTCTGTTTCCCGATTCTGTAACCAGGGGGTCTGCTCGTGACAACAATAGTAAGTGTACGCCGTAACGGCCATGTGGTAATCGCCGGTGATGGCCAGGCCACGCTGGGTAATACCGTCATGAAAGGCAACGTGAAGAAAGTGCGCCGCCTCTACAACGACAAAGTGATCGCCGGTTTTGCTGGCGGCACGGCGGACGCCTTCACGCTGTTTGAACTGTTTGAACGCAAACTGGAAATGCACCAGGGTCATCTGGTGAAAGCTGCCGTTGAGCTGGCGAAAGACTGGCGTACCGACCGCATGCTGCGCAAGCTCGAAGCGCTGCTGGCCGTGGCCGATGAAACCGCCTCGCTGATCATCACCGGTAACGGTGACGTCATTCAGCCGGAAAATGATCTTATTGCCATCGGCTCTGGCGGCCCTTATGCCCAGGCTGCAGCCCGCGCGCTGTTGGAAAATACCGACATGAACGCGCGTGATATCGCGGTGAAGGCGTTGGATATTGCAGGTGATATCTGCATTTATACCAACCACAACCACACCATCGAAGAATTGACCTCCAAAGCGTAAGGATCTCCCATGTCTGAAATGACCCCACGCGAAATTGTCAGCGAACTGAACAAACACATTATCGGCCAGGATAACGCCAAGCGTTCCGTGGCTATCGCCCTGCGTAACCGCTGGCGTCGTATGCAGCTTGATGAAGAGCTGCGCCACGAAGTGACGCCGAAAAACATTCTGATGATCGGCCCGACCGGCGTCGGTAAAACCGAAATCGCCCGTCGTCTGGCGAAGCTGGCTAACGCGCCGTTCATCAAAGTGGAAGCCACCAAGTTCACCGAAGTGGGCTATGTGGGTAAAGAAGTGGACTCCATCATCCGCGATCTGACCGACTCGGCGATCAAGATGGTGCGCGTCCAGGCGATCGAGAAAAACCGCTATCGCGCGGAAGAGATGGCCGAAGAGCGCATTCTCGACGTGCTGATCCCACCGGCAAAAAACAACTGGGGCCAGGCAGAGCAGCAGGCGGAACCTTCCGCGGCGCGCCAGGCATTCCGCAAAAAACTGCGTGAAGGCCAGCTGGACGACAAAGAGATTGAGATCGATCTCGCTGCCGCGCCAATGGGTGTGGAAATCATGGCGCCTCCGGGCATGGAAGAGATGACCAGCCAGCTCCAGTCCATGTTCCAGAACCTGGGCGGCCAGAAGCAGAAAGCGCGTAAGCTGAAAATCAAAGACGCGATGAAGCTGCTGATTGAAGAAGAAGCGGCGAAGCTGGTAAACCCGGAAGAGCTGAAGCAGGACGCTATCGACGCGGTTGAGCAGCACGGTATCGTGTTTATCGACGAAATCGACAAAATTTGTAAGCGCGGCGGCAACAGCTCCGGCCCGGACGTGTCCCGCGAAGGCGTTCAGCGCGACCTGCTGCCGCTGGTTGAAGGCTGCACAGTCTCCACCAAGCACGGCATGGTGAAAACGGACCACATCCTGTTTATCGCTTCAGGGGCGTTCCAGGTTGCCAGCCCGTCGGATCTGATCCCCGAACTGCAGGGGCGTCTGCCTATCCGCGTTGAGCTGCAGGCGCTTACTACCGAAGATTTCGAACGTATCCTGACCGAGCCAAACGCCTCTGCTACCGTACAGTACAAAGCGCTGATGGCGACCGAAGGCGTGAACCTCGAGTTCACCGAAGACGGTATCAAGCGTATTGCCCAAGCCGCATGGCAGGTCAACGAAACCACCGAGAACATCGGTGCGCGTCGCCTGCATACCGTGCTTGAACGCCTGGTAGAAGATATCTCTTATGACGCGAGCGACCTTAACGGCCAAACCGTTACCATTGACGCAGAATATGTGAGTAAACATCTGGATGCGTTAGTGGCAGATGAAGATCTGAGCCGTTTTATCCTATAATCGCGGTTACTGGATTCTCATCACGTTTAATGGGGGCTAATGCCCCCATTTTTATTGGCTAAATACTTATGACTGACATCAGCCGTACTCAGGCGTGGCTCGAAAGTCTGCGCCCTAAAACGCTTCCTCTGGCCTTTGCCGCGATTATCGTCGGTACCGCCCTTGCCTGGTGGCAGGGTTATTTTGAGCCGCTGGTCGCCGCGCTGGCACTGATTACCGCCGGCCTGCTGCAAATTCTCTCTAATCTCGCCAACGACTACGGCGACGCGGTAAAAGGCAGCGACAAGCCGGACCGCATAGGTCCACTGCGCGGAATGCAGAAAGGGGTGATTACCCAGGCGCAGATGAAACGCGCGCTGATTATCACCGTAGCGCTGATCTGCGTATCCGGCCTTGCGCTGGTGACGGTGGCGTCTAAGACCACCAGCGATTTCATTGGCTTCCTGGTGCTGGGTTTACTGGCCATTATCGCGGCCATCACCTACACCGTCGGCACGCGTCCTTACGGTTATATTGGGCTCGGGGATATCTCCGTACTGGTGTTCTTCGGCTGGCTGAGCGTGATGGGAAGCTGGTACCTGCAGGCGCATACGGTGATCCCTGCCCTGTTCCTGCCCGCGACCGCCTGCGGTCTGCTGGCGACGGCGGTGCTCAACATCAACAACCTGCGCGATATCGACAGCGATCGCGAGAACGGCAAAAACACTCTGGCGGTTCGTCTGGGGCCGGTCAATGCGCGCCGCTATCACGCCTGTCTGCTCATTGGCGCGCTGGTTTGCCTGGCGCTGTTTAACCTGATTTCCTTGCAGAGCCTGTGGGGCTGGCTGTTTGTGCTTGCCGCGCCGCTGCTGATTAAGCAGGCCCGCTTTGTGATGCGTGAACTCAGCCCGTCCGCCATGCCGCCGATGCTGGAACGCACGGTAAAAGGCGCGTTGCTGACTAACCTGTTGTTCGTCATCGGGATTGTTTTAAGCCAGACGCTGCGTTAGCTGACAAATATCAATTAACAATTGATGATTTTGCCAACAACGCATTTCGCACGATATACTGAACACATTCGCAGCAACTGAGCGTTAAACCTATGAAATACGATACCTCCGAGCTTTGTGACATCTACCAGGAAGATGTCAACGTCGTTGAACCGCTGTTCTCCAACTTTGGTGGGAGGTCGTCGTTTGGCGGTCAAATCGTCACGGTGAAATGTTTCGAGGACAACGGGTTGCTGTACGATCTGCTCGAACAGAATGGCCGCGGCCGCGTTCTTGTGGTCGACGGCGGCGGTTCCGTGCGCCGTGCATTAATTGATGCTGAACTGGCCGGCATTGCCGTTCAGAATGAGTGGGAAGGCCTTGTGGTGTATGGTTCCGTACGTCAGGTGGACGATCTGGAAGACCTGGATATCGGGATTCAGGCCATCGCTGCCATACCGGTAGGGGCGGCGGGTGACGGCATCGGCGAAAGCGACGTGCGCGTCAATTTCGGCGGCGTGACCTTCTTCTCCGGGGACCATCTCTACGCCGATAATACCGGCATTATCCTGTCGGAAGATGCGCTGGATATCGAGTAGTTAAAAGTCAGCGAGAACCATAAAAAAACCGCCAACAGCAATGTGGCGGTTTTTTTGTCCCCTCAGGATTCGCGGTCCGTTGGGAAGTTTTGCAGACTAACACCAGGGAGTTTCATCATACTCTCGTCCAAACCTTGGGCAACCCCTCAGAACCTTTATAAAATCCTAATTGTCTATGAATACCTTAACTCCACGGTTGATGCTCATTATGATGAAGCGTCCCTTTCCGCCATCTCGCAAATGGGCATCGGTCCAGGGAAAGGTGTATTCACTACCGTAAAGCAGGCTAATACCAGGGCTTGTGTCCACCGACTTATCACCGGTGGTGAACGGTGGAGCGGTTAGCTGCAGGGACCGCATAATGAAACGCTATTTATGTATCGCGTTCATTGTCGCCAGCGTACTCGTTGTAAAGAGTGATGAACCGAATGTGTTCGTTGCTTTTGCTATGACAGCGCAGGACAAGTAGCGTTAAGGCCGCCTTTGGCGGCCTTTTTTATGGTGAGCCCCGGCTGACATCAAATCATAAAAAAGCCGGGTGGCGGCTTCGCCTTACCCGGCCTGTTCAATTCATCCCGTAGGGAATTAGACCTCTTCCATACGTCCCAGCAGCGCCTGCAGGCGATCCTGCCAGCCGTTCTGCTGTTCGCGCAGCTGGTTGTTTTCGCGCTCCAGTTCTTCGCGGCCGTGCTGAGCGTTCTGAACTTCCTGCGCCAGGCTGTTGTTCTTTTCTTTCAGCTCTTCAATTTCCATCTGCAGCAGGGTGATGGTGTCAATCGCCTGCTGTACTTTCGATTCCAGTTTCTCAAACACTTCTAAAGACATGATGCTACCTCTCCTGAATTGCAAGGCGACGCTTTAACATAAACGCGCACGACATATACCGTCGATTGTATGGAGCGCGGCGCTCTGTGTCCAGCGACACACCGCGCAGATCGCGGTTTGCAACACTTTTAGGTCTGGTCCTGGTGTGTTCGCATCATATACCCCTAAATTGTTAACTGATTCGTTAATGAAATGATTCAGCTCACATTCCTGTACTGATCCTGTACTGATGCAAAAATGTGCTTTATGGCGCGAAAACGCTCATTTTATTGACACAGACCACACATTTTGATTTCGATATTTCTCGTTTTTGCTCGTTAACGATAAATTAACACTATGTCTACAGGGCATCGTGGCTGTCACGGGCGGCCATGCTAACAATAAACATCAATTTCTTCAGGATTCCGATTATGAGTCAGACATCAACCTTAAAAGGCCAGTGCATTGCCGAGTTCCTTGGTACCGGGTTGTTGATATTCTTCGGAGTGGGCTGTGTCGCTGCACTGAAAGTGGCGGGTGCCAGTTTTGGTCAGTGGGAAATCAGTATCATCTGGGGTCTGGGCGTGGCGATGGCCATCTACCTGACTGCAGGGGTTTCTGGTGCACATCTTAACCCGGCGGTGACAATCGCACTGTGGCTGTTCGCGTGCTTCGACGGACGCAAAGTTGTTCCTTTCATTCTTTCTCAGTTTGCCGGCGCGTTTTGCGCAGCGGCGTTAGTTTACGGGCTTTATTACAATCTTTTCATCGACTTCGAACAGACGCATCATATGGTACGCGGCAGCGTCGAAAGTCTGGATCTGGCAGGCATCTTCTCAACCTACCCTAACCCGCATATCAATTTTGTGCAGGCGTTCGCAGTTGAAATGGTGATTACCGCTATTCTGATGGGCGTTATCCTGGCGCTGACCGACGACGGAAACGGCATTCCGCGCGGCCCGCTGGCACCCCTGCTGATTGGTTTGCTGATTGCGGTGATTGGTGCATCCATGGGCCCGCTGACCGGATTCGCGATGAACCCGGCACGTGATATCGGACCAAAAACCTTCGCCTTTATCGCTGGCTGGGGCGACGTCGCCTTCACCGGTGGCAAAGACATTCCTTACTTCCTGGTACCGCTGTTTGCGCCGGTTGTCGGGGCTGCGCTGGGTGCGTTTAGCTACCGCAAATTAATTGGTCGCCACTTACCGTGCGACACCTGTGTGGAAGAGGAGAAGGAAACGACTTCTACCGCACAACAAAAAGCTTCGCTGTAATCTGACTACGGGACACATACCATGACCGAAAAAAAATATATCGTTGCGCTCGACCAGGGCACTACCAGCTCCCGCGCTGTCGTAATGGATCATGACGCGAACATCGTCAGCGTGTCACAGCGCGAATTTGAGCAAATTTATCCTCGTCCAGGCTGGGTAGAACATGACCCAATGGAGATTTGGGCGTCACAAAGCTCCACGCTGGTCGAAGTGCTGGCGAAAGCCGATATCAGTTCCGACGAGATTGCCGCGATTGGTATTACCAACCAGCGTGAAACGACGATTGTCTGGGAACGTGAAACCGGTAAGCCCATTTACAACGCTATCGTCTGGCAGTGCCGCCGTACATCCGAGATCTGCGAACAGCTGAAGCGCGACGGTATGGAAGAGTATGTGCGCAGCGCCACCGGTCTGGTGGTTGACCCGTATTTCTCCGGCACCAAAGTGAAATGGATCCTCGACCACGTAGAAGGTTCACGCGAGCGTGCTAAACGCGGCGAGCTGCTGTTCGGTACCGTCGATACCTGGCTTATCTGGAAGATGACCCAGGGACGCGTTCACGTGACCGACTACACCAACGCCTCGCGTACCATGCTGTTCAACATCAACACCCTTGAGTGGGATGACAAGATGCTGGACGCGCTGGACATTCCGCGCGCGATGCTTCCTGAAGTGCGTAAGTCTTCAGAAGTATACGGCCAGACCAACATCGGCGGTAAAGGCGGCACCCGTATTCCTATCGCCGGTATCGCCGGCGACCAGCAGGCGGCGCTGTTCGGCCAGCTGTGCGTCAAGGAAGGGATGGCGAAGAACACCTACGGCACCGGCTGCTTTATGCTGATGAACACCGGCGAGAAGGCGGTGAAATCAGAAAACGGCCTGCTGACCACCATCGCCTGCGGCCCGCGCGGCGAAGTGAACTATGCGCTGGAAGGTGCGGTGTTCATGGCGGGTGCATCCATTCAGTGGCTGCGCGACGAGATGAAGCTGATCAGCGATGCGTTCGACTCCGAGTACTTCGCGACCAAAGTGAAAGACACCAACGGCGTGTACGTGGTGCCTGCGTTCACCGGTCTGGGCGCACCGTACTGGGACCCGTATGCACGCGGCGCAATTTTCGGCCTGACGCGCGGTGTGAACTCTAACCACATTATTCGCGCTACTCTCGAATCCATCGCCTACCAGACGCGCGACGTGCTGGAAGCGATGCAGGCTGACTCCGGCATTCGTCTGCACGCCCTGCGCGTGGACGGCGGTGCGGTAGCGAATAACTTCCTGATGCAGTTCCAGTCCGACATTCTGGGCACCCGCGTTGAACGCCCTGAAGTGCGTGAAGTCACGGCGCTGGGCGCGGCATACCTTGCCGGTCTGGCGGTAGGCTTCTGGCAGAACCTGGACGAGCTGCAGGAAAAAGCGGTTATCGAACGCGAATTCCGTCCGGGCATCGAAACCACCGAGCGTAACTTCCGCTACAGCGGCTGGAAAAAAGCGGTGAAACGCGCCCTGGCGTGGGAAGAGCACGAAGAGTAATTCCCCTCACCCCGGCCCTCTCCCCAAAGGGGAGAGGGTGTTTTAAGTCCCCTCGCCCCTTTGGGGAGAGGGGCTCCAACCGCACCGGCCCCCTCACCCCTCCCCACTCTGTGATAAACTTCGTGCAATTCCTTTTGATTGCACGAGTACCTCATGAAACGTGAACTTGCTATCGAGTTTTCCCGCGTCACCGAAGCGGCCGCACTTGCAGGCTATAAATGGCTGGGCCGTGGCGACAAAAATACCGCAGACGGCGCAGCCGTCCATGCCATGCGTATTGTACTTAACCAGGTCAACATTGACGGCACCATCGTGATCGGCGAAGGCGAGATCGACGAAGCGCCGATGCTCTACATCGGTGAAAAAGTCGGTACCGGCAAAGGCGATGCCGTGGATATCGCGGTTGACCCGATCGAAGGCACCCGCATGACGGCGATGGGTCAGGCCAATGCGTTAGCGGTGCTGGCCGTGGGCGATAAGGGTTGCTTCCTCAACGCGCCGGATATGTACATGGAAAAGCTGATTGTCGGTCCTGGCGCAAAAGGCGCAATCGACCTTAGCCTGCCGCTGGAAGAGAACCTGCACAACATCGCCAAAGCCCTGGGCAAACCCCTTAGCGAACTCACCGTCACCATTCTGGCGAAACCGCGCCACGACGCCACTATCGCGCAAATGCAAAAGCTCGGCGTGCGCGTGTTTGCTATCCCTGACGGTGACGTTGCCGCCTCGATCCTGACCTGCATGCCGGACAGCGAAGTCGACGTGCTGTACGGCATCGGTGGCGCGCCGGAAGGTGTGGTCTCCGCGGCAGTGATCCGCGCGCTGGATGGCGATATGCAGGCCCGTCTACTGCCCCGCCATGAGGTGAAAGGCGACAGCGAAGAGAACCGCCGTATCGGGGAAAACGAGCTGGCGCGCTGCGAAGCGATGGGCATCGAGGCCAATAAAGTGCTGGCTCTGGACGAGATGGCGCGTAGCGATAACGTTGTCTTCTCGGCGACCGGCATCACCAAAGGCGATCTGCTGGACGGCATCACCCGCAAGGGCAATATGGCCACCACTGAAACACTGCTGATTCGCGGTAAATCACGCACCATTCGCCGCATCCAGTCTATCCACTATCTCGACCGCAAAGACCCGGACGTGCAGACGCACATTCTGTAAAACCGTTTGATCGATAGAGCTTTCCGGCCCTGACGGGCTGGAAATTATCACCACAAGTACGGAAGATAGAACAGAGAAACAGCACAGGAGAAGATCATGGCGGACTGGGTAACAGGTAAAGTCACAAAGGTACAGTTCTGGACCGATGCGCTATTTAGTCTCACCGTACATGCTCCCGTTCACCCGTTTAAAGCCGGGCAATTTGCGAAGCTGGGACTGGATGTCGACGGCGAGCGCGTGCAGCGCGCCTACTCTTACGTTAACGCACCTGATAACCCGGATCTCGAGTTCTATCTGGTCACCGTTCCTGACGGTAAGCTCAGCCCGCGCCTTGCCGCTCTTAAGCCCGGCGACGAGGTGCAAATTGTGAGTGAAGCGGCAGGCTTCTTTGTGCTCGAAGAGATCCCTGACTGTGACACGCTCTGGATGCTGGCAACCGGTACGGCCATCGGCCCTTATCTCTCTATTTTGCAGTACGGCAAAGATCTGGAGCGCTTTAAAAACATCGTGCTGGTTCACGCTGCGCGCTACGCCGCAGACCTGAGCTATTTGCCGCAAATGCAGGCGCTGGAGCAGCAGTACGGCGGAAAGCTAAAGATTCAGACGGTGGTCAGCCGCGAAACCGTAGCAGGAGCGCTTACCGGCCGCGTGCCGGCGTTAATTGAGAGTGGAGCCCTGGAAGATGCGGTGGGTTTGCCGCTGAACGCTGAAACCAGCCACGTCATGCTGTGCGGCAACCCGCAGATGGTACGTGACACGCAGCAGCTTCTGAAGGATACCCGGCAGATGACGAAACATCTTCGCCGCCGACCGGGCCATATGACCGCCGAACACTACTGGTGATCAGCGGTATTTCACCTCAACGGTATCTTTACCGTATTTGTTTTCGCTCTGGGTGCCAATAAACGCGCCCAGATCGACAATCATCATCACGAAGATGACCGACGGCAGCAGCCTGCCCACAACCCATGGCAGGATGGACGGCAGCATCGCCCAGTTTCCCGCCACCAGCATCCACGCCAGAATAATCAGAAATGCCCACGCGCCGGAACGCCCGCGATCGTGCAGCCGTTTTACGACAACCGCCGCCGTTGGCCATAGCAGGCAGACCAGCGCGAAGGCCGCCGTTTGCGTGCTCAGCCAGGCGTTGTAAGCCACGAAAAACAGAAGCAGCATGGCGACAACCCACGTCACCATCCAGATCCAGAAATCACGGCGTCCAATACGCCCTTTGAATGAAAACAGCCACTGCTGTATGGTCATGTAAGGTTCCTTATTATCGTATAGCGCGTATTTTACCCTGGAGTTGTGACCTTTTGACAAGCCGACCAGATATCGTTTTAATCATGAGCACTTACGGCCAGGGGCAATGTTGATGAAAAGTTCGGCACGTTCTCTTTTCCTGTGTTTAGCGCTGCTCAGCGCGGGTTATCCCCTGCACGCCGCCGAAACCACAGCCCCGACCACAGCACCCTATCTGCTGGCGGGCGCACCGTCCTTCGATCAGTCCATCAGCCAGTTTCGTGAAACCTTTAATCAGACCAACCCCACGCTGCCGCTGGATGAGTTTCGCGCCATTGATGGCTCACGCGATACCCCCACATTGACCCGTGCGGCAAGCAAGATTAACGAGAATTTGTATGCTTCCACGGCGCTGGAGCGCGGTACGTTAAAAATCAAAAGCATGCAAATCACCTGGCTGCCGATACAGGGGCCAGAGCAGAAAGCCGCTAAGGCGAAAGCGCTGGAGTACATGAGCGCGGTACTGCAGGCCTTTACCCCTGCGCTGACGAAAAAGCAAAGCCAGCAAAAGCTGCAAAAACTCCTTACCGCCGGGAAAAACAAGCGTTATTACGCCGATACCGAAGGCGCGATCCGCTATGTTGTGGCGGACAACGGCGAAAAAGGACTGACCTTCGCTGTTGAACCGATTAAGCTGGCACTATCTGACACCCTCGGCGGGGCGAATTAATGACAAAAAGCAAAGCCTTTCGAGGGAAAATCTCTATACTGATTCACAGACCATGCTGCCCGACAGGGTGGCCATATTCCTTAATTCGCTTATTTAGCGTGGAGAATTGAAATGCGACATCCTTTAGTGATGGGTAACTGGAAACTGAACGGCAGCCGCCACATGGTAAACGAACTGGTTGCGAACCTGCGTAAAGAGCTGGCTGGCGTGACGGGCTGCGCGGTTGCTATCGCTCCGCCGGATATGTACCTGGATCTGGCTAAACACGCCGCTGACGGCAGCCACATCATTCTGGGCGCGCAGAACGTTGACGTTAACCTGTCTGGCGCGTTCACCGGTGAAACCTCCGCTGAAATGCTGAAAGATATCGGCGCGAAATACATCATCATCGGCCACTCCGAGCGTCGCACCTATCACAAAGAATCCGACGAGTTCATCGCGAAGAAATTTGCCGTGCTGAAAGAGCAGGGTCTGATCCCGGTTCTGTGCATCGGTGAAACCGAAGCGGAAAACGAAGCGGGCAAAACCGAAGAAGTGTGCGCACGTCAGATCGACGCAGTGCTGAAAACCCAGGGCGCGGCAGCGTTCGAAGGCGCAGTAATCGCATACGAGCCAGTCTGGGCGATCGGTACCGGCAAATCTGCAACCCCTGCGCAGGCTCAGGCGGTTCACAAATTCATTCGTGACCACATTGCTAAAGCCGACGCGAAGGTCGCTGAGCAAGTGATTATCCAGTACGGCGGTTCCGTAAACGCCTCCAACGCTGCTGAGCTGTTCACCCAGCCAGACATCGATGGCGCGCTGGTTGGCGGTGCATCCCTGAAAGCTGACGCTTTCGCGGTGATCGTTAAGGCAGCAGAAGCGGCTAAACAGGCGTAATTGCCTTTGTGGCGGGTGGCGCTTGCGCTTACCCGCCGCTCTTCTCCTCCCTCTCCCTTAGGGAGAGGGGTGGGGTGAGGGGAAACCGCTCGCACCGAACTACACTTTCCCCAGCAAACTAAACCACAGATAATCCAGCGGCAGCAGTACCAGATACGTTGCGATAGCCAGCGCCAGACAGAGCACCATCCCCGCCCTTGCAGGCACCTTCCCGAGCCCCATTGCTACCACAATCGGCGACGCCTGATACGGCAGCAGCGGCGTGGAATAGCCCAGCACCTGAATCATGATCACCGACAGCAGCGGGAAACCGGTCGCGTCCGAGAAGCTCTGCGCCAGCGTGGTGTAAAGCGCCGGCACGCCGTTGGCGGTCATAATGAAGTTGAGCGCCGTGGTAATACCGGTAAGCGCCAGGAAGCTGGTGAACGGTCTGTCTGCATCCAGCGGCATAATGCGAAGCAATGCCTCGCCCACGGCCGTTCCGATACCGGTTTGCGTCACCACGATCGCAAGCCCAAGAATGCCCGCAACGTAAATACAGGTACGCATATTCACCCCCGCAGAAAACTCTTCCCCGGTAATGAACCCAATGCGCGGCAGCATAACGATGACCGACGCCGCCAGCCCCGTCCACGCGGGCCCTACGCCGTGCCAGCTCTCCGTGACCCACATCCCCAGCACCACCGCCAGCAGCCAGGCAAGACGCTTTTCATCCCGCCCCATAGGATCAGACGGCGCCTGTTCCTTCGGCGGTTTTGGGCTGCCGGGAAATAGCCAGCAGATGAGGCCAATCAGAATCAGGCCTTTGAGGATACCGAGCACCGGCGTGTGCAGCAGCAGATACGGGACATAGTTCAGATGGATGCCGTACGAGCCTTCCGCCGCACCGCTCATCACCAGGTTAGGGACGTTAGCAGGCAGGATCGTCGCCGAAAGCTGGAAAGTCCCGAACCCCACCGCCAGCGCCAGCCCGAACCAGGCGCGGGAGCCGTCGGCGATACCGGCGCGTTTTGCCATCGCCGCGACAATCGGCATCAGCAGCGCAATACGTCCCATGTTCGACGGCATCACAAACGCCAGCGCGTAGCTCAGCAGCACCACGCTCGCCACCATCAACACCCAGGAGTCGGTGAGCTTTGCCGACAGCGCCCGGGCGGCCCTGTCCGCCAGTCCGGTTTTACGGATCGCCACGCCGAGCACAAAGCCGCTGAATACCAGCCAGAAAGCCGACGAGGCAAAACCGCCGAAGATGACCTCCGGCGGGGCGATTCTGGCGGTCATCGCCGCCGTGAAGAACAGCAGCGCGGTGATAAATTCCGGCAATAGCGACGTCGCCCACAGCACGATGGTGACGCCAACGATCAGTGAGGGCAGCAGCAAAGGATACGTTAACCAGAGCGACATACCTGTCTCCTGTAGAATTTTTCAGCAAGTCTACGGTGACAGGCAGCCCGAGTAAACGCGATTTATGGTGGGGTTACTTCAGGATAGTGCATTGATGATCCTGCAGTTCCTCCGCGGACGCGCGGTTAAACGTGAGCAGGTTACGCTCGGTCGCCAGCAAAACAAAAGAGCCGTCCGACTGCTGCGCCATCGCCAGGGCAAAGCGCCCCATATGGTCGCGCGCTTCCGGCAACTCTTCAGCCAGCATCATAAACGGGCTGCGCTGGACCAGTTCATTCTCCGTCACGCGGCGAGCAAGATATTCATGTCCTTCCAGCCCCCCCGGAAGAGGCAGCCACTGGGTGCTGATTTCTCCCTGTGCCGCGTTGAGCTTCTCGCGCACGTCCGGGCGCAGGCAGGAGATATGAATATGGAAATGGTTCTGCGTACGCCCTGTCGGGGAGTTAATCGTCAGCGAAATGGCGCTGTCAGGCACCTCGGATCCACGCTTCAGGGTCATAAAGCTGCGCGACTGCCACGCCAGCCAGAAAAAGTTCGGCGTATGAGCTTCGGTCAGCAGCGGGCTCTCGGTGCCGTTGATGCGATATGTCGGCATCAGCAGGTATTGCAGCGGCCCGTTGCGATCTTTAAATACCACATAGCCTGCATCCGTTTTCACCTGCGCACACGGTGCCGGGTTACGGTTCTGGATCTGATTCGGCACGCACTGGTCGAGAACGATATGTCGCAACGCATTCGGATTACCCGCCTTCATCCAGTACACACCGCCAGCGGCAAGGGCGATGACAATGAGGAGCAATAAGATAATTTTTTTCACAACGCGTTCCCTGTTTTCAGTAGAGGCAAAAGAGTAACGCAAAATGATGACCAAATAAAAAACCCGGCGGATTTCTCACGCCGGGTCACCGTTTCACAGGCTAATGGTTAGCGCTGGCTAATTTGGTCGAAAGTACCGCCATTGGAGAAGTGCTCTTTCTGCGCTTTGGTCCAGCCGCCGAACACATCGTCAATAGTGAATAGCTTCAGTTTTGGGAACTCCCCTTCGTATTTCTTGGCGACCGCCGCATCGCGTGGACGATAGAAGTTTTTCGCCGCAATTTCCTGGCCTTCTGGCGAGTACAGATACTTCAGGTAGGCTTCCGCCACCGCTTTGGTATCTTTCTTCTCAACCACTTTATCGACCACGGAGACGGTCGGCTCAGCCAGAATCGATTCGCTCGGGGTCACGATCTCAAATTTGTCTTTGCCCAGCTCGTGGGTGGCCAGCAGGGCTTCGTTTTCCCATGCGATCAGCACGTCGCCAATCCCGCGCTCGACGAAGGTGTTGGTGGCGCCACGCGCGCCGGAGTCCAGCACCTCAACGTTTTTATACAGCGCCTTCACGAATTCCTGCGCTTTGGCCTGGTCGCCATTGTTGTGATGCAGTGCATAGCCCCATGCGCCCAGGTAGTTCCAGCGAGCGCCGCCGGAGCTTTTCGGGTTCGGGGTAATCACAGAAACGCCCGGTTTGATCAGGTCGTTCCAGTCTTTAATTTGTTTCGGGTTTCCTTTACGCACCAGGAAGACGATGGTCGAGGTGTAGGGTGCGGAGTTATCCGGCAGGCGTTTGATCCAGTTTTTGTCGATGCGGCCGCGCTCGGCGATCGCGTCGACATCGTAGGCCAACGCCAGGGTCACCACGTCGGCTTCAATACCGTTTATCACGGACGTCGCCTGCTTGCCGGAGCCGCCATGCGACTGACGAACCACCACGTTGTCGCCGGTTTCCTGTTTCCAGTGTGCCGCAAACGCTTTGTTGTATTGCTCGTACAGTTCACGCGTCGGGTCGTATGACACGTTCAGTAACTGGATATCCTTAGCCAGAACGCTGGTCGATGCCAGCAATAATGTTAAACCCACGCCCCATTTATTCATCGCCCAGCTCTCTTGTGTAGTGTTTTGATGAATGCAGCGTGCCAGAAAGCGAATCGAGGATTAAAGAATAAAAAAAGATTGGCTATAACGTAGTGGAATAAAAGAAGTGGATGAACGGCCTGATGCCCTCGCCCTGACCCTCTCCCACGGGAGAGGGAGCAACCATAAAAAACGGTAACCCAGGGGTTACCGTTTTGCATTTACCTTGCCGCCACCCGGCACAAAACAAACGCCGATCAGTACAGTTTTTTCGCGCAGTCCAGCCAGTCACCTTTGAACGGACGCTTCATGTTTTCAATCGCGTCGATGATGTCGTGGTGAACCAGTTTTTCGTTCTGAATACCGACGCAGCGGCCGCCGTGACCCTGCAGCAGCAGATCGATAGCGTACGCGCCCATACGGGACGCCAGAATACGGTCGTAAGGGCCTGGGGAACCGCCGCGCTGGATGTGACCCAGTACGGTCGCGCGGGTTTCGCGTTTGGTTTCGGCTTCGATGTACTTCGCCAGCTCGTCAACGTCACAGATGTGCTCGGTGATAGCCACGATCGCGTGTTTTTTACCTTTCGCGATGCCCGCTTTGATTTCAGCCACCAGATCTTCACGGCTAAATTCGACTTCCGGCACGACGATAAATTCACAACCGCCCGCAATGGCTGCCGCCAGCGTCAGGTCGCCGCAGTAACGGCCCATCACTTCAACGATAGAGATACGCTGGTGAGAAGAAGAGGTGTCACGCAGACGGTCAATCGCTTCAACAACGGTACCCAGTGCAGTAAAGAAGCCGATCGTGTAGTCAGTACCTTTGATGTCGTTGTCGATGGTGCCCGGCAGACCGATGCACGGGAAGCCCATTTCGGTCAGACGTTTTGCACCCATGTAGGAGCCGTCACCACCGATAACCACCAGGGCGTCCAGGCCGCGTTTCTTCATGTTTTCGATAGCCACTTCACGAACGTGTTCATCACGGAATTCCGGGAAGCGCGCGGAACCGAGGAAAGTACCGCCACGGTTGATCATGTCAGACACGCTGTAACGGTCGAGCTGAACCATACGATCTTCATACAGGCCCAGATAACCGTCATAAACGCCAAAAACTTCCAGGCCTTCCGTCAGCGCTGCACGGACAACACCACGAATTGCCGCGTTCATGCCCGGCGCATCACCGCCGCTTGTCAACACACCGATTTTCTTAATCATGACTACCTCTGAACTTAGGAATGCAAAATTGAAATCTGTTGCCGGAAGAAACTTATCGACCAACGAATACTGCAAATAGTATATCAATCCCTTCCAGCTGAATTGATTCAGGTCAGACCAAACGGCGGTAATTTATACACAAAATGCTGGCCTGGCTCACTTTTTTACAACGAATTACGAAAGCCCAACATGACCGGGTACAACCGAGCAGGGATCCTGGTGAATGATGACGTCTGAACCAGGAAAACGCTGCAAAATCGCCTGCTCGACCTGCTCAGCAATAACGTGAGCCTGAACCAGTGGCAGGTTGTCTTCCATTTCAATATGAATCTGAATAAAGCGGGTCGGCCCTGACTGCCGCGTTCGAAGATCGTGTGCACCGCTGACGCCGGGCCAGGAGGTCACGATAGAAAAAATTTCATTACGTTCTGAGTCCGGGAGGGCGCGGTCAAGCAGTGATTGCACCGCTTCATACCCCATCCGCAGGGCGCTATATAAAATATAGATACCAATCCCTAACGCAAATAACGCATCGGCGCGATGCCAGCCATACCAGGCCAGACCGAGCGCAATAAGAATAGCCCCATTCATCATAACATCAGATTGATAATGAAGCATATCCGCCCGTACAGCCTGACTTTGCGTTTTGCGAACAACCCAGCGCTGGAACGTTACCAGAACAAGTGTGCATATAAGCGCAACGATCGTCACAACTACGCCCACGCCGGGATCGTTCATCGGTGTCGGCGAAACGAGATGCTGAATGCCGGTTAAAAACAGGAACAGCGCAGAGCCGGAAATGAACATACTTTGCGCCAGCGCGGCCAGCGACTCCGCTTTGCCGTGCCCAAATGTGTGCTCTTCATCCGCTGGCTGCAGCGAGTAACGCACCACCAGCAGGTTGGTCAACGAGGCGGCAATGTCCATCAGCGAGTCCACCAGCGCCGCCAGAATACTGACCGAGCCGGTATACCACCAGGCAAAGATTTTAATCAGCAACAGGCTGGAGGCCATGACGGTCGCCGCAATGGCGGCCCGGCTTACCAGTCTTCCATAGGATTGATTCATAAACGCTCCTGTCATGTCATGCCGCTAGTATAACGGAAGCATGGGGAGTCTAAGGATGAATAAACGGTTAACAGCGCGGATGCGGGGCAAAAAAAACCCCCACATCATGTGGGGGAAGACAGGGATGGTGTCTATGGCAAGGAAAACAGGGTTTACTGGTTACTACGGGTACTGCTATTGCTACTGAAAAACGTCGTTTCTGAGCTTCGCTGCATCCGTGCAACCTCACGCAGCTGGTCCATTCGCTGCTGATGTCTGGCATTCAAAACCGCTTGCTGCTCGGGCGTTAGCAGATGGAACATCTGGTTGCGGACCTTCGCCATCTCTACCTGGCGGGCAACCTGTTCCTGTGCCATTTTTTCGGCCTGAGCGCGAACAGCGCTTTCGTCAAAATTTTCTGCGGTGACAAGGCGATGCATTGTCTCCATTTCGCTAACATTAACAGGGGGCTGGTCGTGTCGTGCCCTCTGCATCAGATCTCGCATCTGTTGACGCTGATGTTCGGTTAAACTTATGCCGTCAAACATATGGCTTTGGCTGCTGTTCTGCGTTGCGCCCTCTTGTAAGGGACTGTTATCACTGATGATAGCTTCAGCAGCCTGGCTAAACGCACTGAACGCCAGCGTTGAGGCCATGACGGCAGCGGTAACTTTGCGCATCACTTGCTCCCAAAATCTTTCGTGTCGCGATTCAACGAGAGACAGTCTACGATTCAGGCTGCAAACATGCGTCAGGGGGTGTAAAACAACGTAAAGTCATGGATTAGACAGCCTTGATGTCGTAATTTCTGCCTCGGAGGTATTTAAACAATGAATAAAATCCTGTTAGTTGATGATGACCGAGAGCTCACATCCCTTTTAAAGGAGTTGCTCGACATGGAAGGTTTCAACGTCCTGGTTGCCCATGATGGCGAGCAGGCGCTGAGTCTCCTTGACGACAGCATCGATTTACTTTTGCTCGACGTGATGATGCCGAAGAAAAACGGTATTGATACGTTGAAAGAGCTTCGCCAGACACACCAGACTCCCGTTATTATGCTGACCGCGCGCGGCAGCGAACTTGACCGCGTACTCGGCCTTGAGCTGGGCGCGGATGACTATTTACCCAAGCCGTTTAACGACCGTGAACTGGTTGCCCGTATTCGCGCTATCCTGCGTCGTTCCCACTGGAGCGAACAGCAGCAAAATACCGACAACAGCTCACCTACTCTTGAAGTCGACTCCCTGAGCCTCAACCCGGGCCGTCAGGAAGCGAGCTTTGATGGCCAGACGCTGGAACTGACCGGCACGGAGTTCACCCTGCTGTATCTGCTGGCTCAGCACCTCGGCCAGGTGGTATCGCGTGAACATCTAAGCCAGGAAGTGCTGGGCAAACGCCTCACCCCGTTTGACCGCGCCATCGACATGCACATCTCTAACCTGCGCCGTAAGCTGCCGGAGCGTAAAGACGGTCACCCATGGTTTAAAACCCTGCGTGGTCGCGGTTATCTGATGGTTTCCGCTTCATGATAGGAAGCTTAACCGCCCGCATCTTCGCCATCTTCTGGCTGACGCTGGCACTGGTTTTAATGCTCGTTTTGATGTTGCCAAAACTCGACTCACGCCAGATGACGGAGCTTCTCGACAGCGAGCAACGTCAGGGCGTGATGATCGAGCAGCACGTGGAAGCCGAGCTGGCAAACGATCCGCCAAACGATTTAATGTGGTGGCGCAGGCTGTTTCGCGCTATCGACAAGTGGGCGCCGCCCGGACAACGCCTGCTGCTGGTGACCAGCGAAGGCCGCGTGATTGGGGCCGATCGCAATGAAATGCAGATTATCCGCAACTTCATTGGCCAGGCGGATAATGCCGATCATCCCCAGAAGAAGAAATATGGCCGCGTAGAGATGGTAGGGCCTTTCTCCGTCAGGGACGGAGAGGATAATTATCAGCTCTATCTGATCCGTCCGGCGAGCAACTCCCAGTCTGATTTTATCAACCTGCTGTTTGACCGCCCTCTCCTGCTGCTGATTGTCACCATGCTGGTCAGCTCACCGCTGCTGTTATGGCTGGCGTGGAGCCTGGCAAAACCGGCGCGTAAACTGAAGAATGCCGCCGATGAGGTGGCGCAGGGTAACCTGCGACAACACCCTGAACTGGAAGCAGGTCCGCAGGAGTTCCTTGCCGCCGGAACCAGTTTTAACCAGATGGTGAGCGCTCTCGATCGCATGATGACCGCACAGCAACGTCTGCTGTCGGATATCTCGCACGAGCTGCGTACCCCGCTTACGCGCTTGCAGCTTGGCACCGCGCTGCTGCGCCGCCGCAGCGGTGAGAGCAAAGAGCTGGAGCGTATTGAAACGGAAGCGCACCGCCTGGACAGCATGATCAACGACCTGCTGGTGATGTCGCGCAATCAGCAGAAAAACGCGCTGGTTAGCGAAACGGTGAAAGCGAATCACCTCTGGCACGAGGTGCTGGACAACGCGGCGTTCGAAGCGGAACAGATGGGTAAATCCTTTACCGTCAACTTCCCGCCGGGCCCGTGGCCGCTGTACGGTAACCCCAACACGCTGGAAAGCGCACTGGAGAACATCGTGCGTAACGCTCTTCGCTACTCGCATACGAAGATTGAGGTGGCGTTCTCGGTGGATAAAGACGGGATCACCGTCATTGTCGATGATGACGGCCCAGGCGTGAGCCCGGAAGACCGCGAGCAGATTTTCCGTCCGTTCTATCGTACCGATGAGGCGCGCGACCGGGAATCGGGCGGCACGGGACTGGGTCTGGCGATTGTTGAAACCGCCATGCAGCAGCACCGCGGCTGGGTGAAAGCCGACGATAGCCCGCTGGGTGGACTACGTTTAACGCTGTGGCTACCGTTGTATAAGCGTTCGTAGCTGTTAGTGCCGGGTGGCGGCTTCGCCTTACCCGGCCTACTTTCTGCGGAGGACTATTCCCCCCACAATCTCCGCGAATTATCCTCGATCTTGCTGCTTAAACGCCGCTTCTGCATCGTTCTTGTCCAGCTGATGGATAACCCCGCGGCCGACAGCAGGCGGTGATACTGTTCGTCGTCAAACGGCATATGCCAGGCAATGGCGCAGGCGTCATAAACAGACACATCGCTCAGGCGCGACGCCAGCTCAAGCGGCGCGTCCGCTGAAACCTGCCCAGCCAGCACCACGCGATACAGCCAGCCGGTTTTACCCGCTTTTTGCAGCTGGGCCGACATATCCTGAATACCGAAGTGGTAGTTGAGCTTGAAGCACGGCGAGCGTGGCTGCGTCACCTGAATCAGGGCATCGCCCCAGCGGTAGATATCACCGATAAACACGTTCTTTTCGGTGAGCCCTTCGGTGGAGAGATTCTCGCCAAACGCGGGGGCGACGAAGAGGTCCGCCTGCTCGGGAAACTCGGTTTTCCAGTGCTGATAGTGTTCGCGCGGGTAGTGGCACAGCGCGCGATCGGGCCCGCCGTGGATTTTCTTTTCGGCCTGCTCGTCACCCGCAAGCCCGAGGTCGGTTAACGTCAACTCACCGTCGACCTGAATTTTGGCGATGGCACTCGGGCGGCTGCCGTCGTACTCCCTTACCTTGCCTGTAAACACGTTCACCGGGTAATGCATTGCTGCTCCTTTATATGCCCTAAATAATTCGAGTTGCAGGAAGGCGGCAAGAGAGTGAATCCCCAGGAGCTTACTCAAGTAAGTGACTGGGGTGAGCGAACGCAGCCAACGCACCTGCAACTTGAAGTATGACGGGTATACAGATACAAAAAAAGCGAGTCATAAGACTCGCTTCTCACAGGCGTCAATGCAACCTTATTTTTTAGCGGCGAAACGCGCTGCTGCTTCGTCCCAGTTCACCACGTCCCAGAAGGCTTTGATGTAGTCCGGACGACGGTTCTGGAATTTCAGGTAGTAAGCGTGTTCCCACACGTCCAGACCCAGGATTGGGAAGCCGGATGCGCCAGAAATCGCTTCACCCATCAGCGGGGAGTCCTGGTTAGCAGTAGAAACCACCGCCAGCTTGTCGCCTTTCAGAACCAGCCACGCCCAGCCAGAGCCGAAACGGGTTGCAGCGGCTTTTTCGAATTCCGCTTTGAAGTTGTCAACGGAACCGAAGTCGCGCTCGATAGCCGCTTTCAGGTCGCCCTGCAGGGTGGTACCGGTTTTCAGGCCTTTCCAGAACAGGCTGTGGTTAGCGTGGCCGCCAGCGTTGTTACGCAGAACGGTTTTCTTGTCCGCTGGCAGCTGGTCCAGCTTGGTGATCAGCTCTTCAGCAGACAGGTTAGCGAACTCTGGCAGGCTTTCCAGCGCGGCGTTCGCGTTGTTCACATAGGTCTGGTGGTGTTTAGTGTGATGGATTTCCATCGTCTGCTTGTCGAAATGCGGTTCCAGTGCGTCGTAGGCATACGGCAGGGATGGCAGTGTATAACTCATAATCCTCTCCATTATTGTCGGGCGGCACAGCTGTTAATGCCGCGTAAGCAGTTGGTTCATTATAGTTAATTAAATGATATTGAAAATGATTATCAATGCCGTAGTTTTTATAAGGTTATTCGTTTTTCGATTAATCGCGAAATTGTGAGTCTGCTCACGCGGTTAACGTGCTGATTGCCATCCAGAACACATCTGCGGCAACCTTCTGAAGGTCTCCAAACCGCCTAATTTTTACACTCCTCAAGTCGGTGGGAAGCCACTGACGATAAAAACGATGAGGGTGTAAAAATGAATCATGCGATTACGATGGGTATCTTCTGGCATTTGATAGGCGCTGCCAGTGCAGCCTGTTTCTATGCTCCGTTTAAAAAAGTGAGAGGCTGGTCATGGGAAACCATGTGGTCCGTTGGCGGTATCGTGTCCTGGCTGATTTTGCCCTGGACCATTAGCGCCATGCTGCTGCCCGATTTCTGGGGCTACTTCTCCTCCTTCAGCGCCGCCACCCTGCTGCCAGTGTTCCTGTTCGGCGCGATGTGGGGCGTCGGCAACATCAACTATGGCCTCACCATGCGTTATCTCGGCATGTCGATGGGGATTGGTATCGCGATTGGCATCACGCTGATCGTCGGTACCCTGATGACGCCAATTCTCAACGGCAACTTCGACGTGCTTATTAATACTCAGGGTGGGCGGATGACGCTCCTGGGCGTGCTGGTGGCGGTCATTGGCGTAGGAATTGTGACGCGTGCGGGGCAGTTGAAAGAGCGCAAGATGGGCATTAAAGCTGAAGATTTTAACCTGAAGAAAGGTCTGCTGCTGGCGGTGATGTGCGGCATTTTCTCGGCCGGCATGTCGTTCGCGATGAACGCCGCCAAACCGATGCACGAAGCGGCGGCCGCGCTGGGCGTCGACCCGCTGTACGTTGCGCTACCAAGCTATGTCGTGATTATGGGTGGCGGCGCGATGGTTAACCTGGGCTTCTGCTTCATTCGTCTGACAAAAGTAAAAAACCTGTCGGTAAAAACCGATTTCTCGCTGGCAACATCGCTCATCATCACCAACGTGCTGCTCTCCGCTCTGGGCGGCCTGATGTGGTATTTGCAGTTCTTCTTCTACGCCTGGGGCCACGCCAGTATTCCGGCGCAATACGACTATATAAGCTGGATGCTGCACATGAGTTTCTACGTACTTTGCGGCGGGCTGGTTGGGCTGGTGCTGAAAGAGTGGACGAACGCCGGACGCCGTCCGGTTGGCGTACTGAGCCTCGGCTGCGTGGTGATTATTATCGCTGCCAATATCGTCGGCCTCGGCATGGCAAACTGATTACGCCCCCTTTCGACTGCGATGACGCCACTGTACCGGCGTCATCCCCACCTCGCGGTTAAACACCACCGAAAAGTAGTTACTGTCCTCAAAGCCGCAGCGCATCGCCACATCACTGACCATCCACTCCGTATGCTGGAGGAGATATTGTGCATGGCAGATGCGCAGCTGGCGCAGGTAGTGGTTCACCGTCATCCCGGTCAGGGTGCGGAAATGCTGGCGCAACGCGCGCTCGCTGCACTGTTCCTGCTCGCAGAATTTATCCAGTACAAAGTTTTTATTCAGGCTGCCCGCAAGCCGGGTGATGAGCTTATCCAGCAGCGCTTCCTGCGTTGTGGCGGAGGGGTTATCAGTGGCGTAACGATGGCGCTTCAACGTCATCACCAGCTGGGCGAAAAGCAACTCCGCCAGCTGGTTAGCAACGGGGTCGTTCTTCTGGCTCTCCTGCTCCAGTTGAGAAATAACCTGCCGTACCTGAGCCATGCCGCTACTGCTTAAGCGCCAGTGCGGAGAACCCTTAGCATCAAGAAAGCCCGGAATGCTCGCGGCCCAGTCCACGTTAAGCTTGAGCCTGTCCGGACAGTAAATAACGTTTTGCAGCACCAGGTCGTTAACCGAGGCGTAGGAGTGTTTATCATCCGCGCGAATGTAGAACAGGTCTCCGCGCGTGATGCGGTAGGGGCGGTCGTTGAGGATGTGCAGGCCGTTACCGCGCCAAACCAGCACCAGCTCGCAAAACTCGTGGGTATGTTCGGCAAAGACGTCCTGCGGGTAGCGATCGGCCACCGTGACGGCCTGACTCGCGGAGGCAAAAAAATCATCTTTGCGAAGAATTAACTGAGCAGCCACACCACGACCTCTACGCCGAATAACCTGACACTATTAGCTTTTTTGCGGAAATAAAACGGTGACTGCCCTCGCGTTACTGAAGCATCGCGTCTTTTCCCTGGCGAATATCGCGCGGAGACCAGTTAAATTCCCGGCGAAACAGCGTTGAAAAGTGATTGCTGTCGCCAAAACCGCAGCAATAGGCAATATCCGTGACGCTATCGTCGGTATGACGTAAAAGATGACGCGCTTTGATCAGGCGCAGACGGTTAAGGTAGCGTTGCGGCGTCAGTCCGGTGTGCTGTTTAAGCTGGCGATGCAGGGTACGCAACGACAGGGAAAAATCATCCGCAAGCGTTTCCCAGCAGACATCCTCGGCAAAATGTTCTTCCAGCCAGGCCATCAGATGGTTCAGGCGCGCGTTGTTATCTTCCAGCCCTTCCACCAGGCTGCTGCGGCGCAGCAGCACCAGAAGCTGCATAAACAGCAATTCGCGCGTGGCAATGGCGTGCGTCTCCTGCCCGTCCTCGCTCTTCTCCATCTGGCTCACCAGCTGACGCACCTGCTGCAGGATGGACTGATTCACCCGCCAGTGCGACGGATAGTGTCCGTCTTGCTCCTGGGGCAACAGCTGGCTCAGCCCCGAAAGAAACTGGAACGCGTCCGGGGAACGGTAAAGCACATTCGTCAGACACAGGTTGTCGGTATGTTCATACAGGTGCCGGTCGTGGTCGCGCACGAAGCACACCGTACCGCCGCTGATGGTATAAGGCTGGCCATTGAAAACATGAATACCCGTCCCGCGCTCAACAATCACAATTTCGTGAAAATCATGATGATGCTCCGGGAACGCAGCCTGAGGAAGCCGTGGCTCAATCGCGACAGGCGAACCTCCTGAAGGAAAAAAATCCACGCAGTGCAGTACGGTCATAACGGCCCCCACCAATGAAAAATGTTCTCAAAATAGTAATTAAGGCCTCCCACACTCACCTTCAATTTTTGGCAGTAAACCTCGCAAAAGCTGTCCATTTTTCAAGAAACAGGGGGAAAGATCGGGAAATGCGCCCAGCGTCACACTGCCTGAGCATCCCGTCACTGCTGGAAACTGTGAACGCCCTCACATTCACCTTTGCTTTCTTGCCAGCGCGAGATTTGGCCTGTCAGTGGTGAGAAGGTGACTTTTTCTTCCCTTTTTTACACTCACCGCTAATGACTTAAGAAAGGACCCGACCATGACTTTTCGCCATTGTGTGGCTGTCGATTTAGGCGCATCCAGCGGCCGCGTAATGCTCGCGAGCTGGGACCGTGAGCAGCACGCGCTTTCGCTTCGCGAAATGCACCGTTTCGCCAACTGCCTGCAAAAGCAGGACGGTTTTGATACCTGGGATATCGATGC
The DNA here is from genome assembly GCF_057536195.1 of Enterobacter sp. C3_dUdeg. NCBI lineage: Bacteria > Pseudomonadati > Pseudomonadota > Gammaproteobacteria > Enterobacterales > Enterobacteriaceae > Enterobacter > Enterobacter sp. C3_dUdeg. The sequence continues at coordinate 45,666 of NZ_BAAKFX010000014.1, read as the reverse complement.
CCTGGAGGCAGAGATCCGTACCGGACTGAACAACGTCTGCAACGGTGGCATTCGCATCGACAGCATCGGCATTGATACCTGGGGCGTGGACTACGTTCTGCTTGATAGCCATGGCGAGCGCGTCGGCTTGCCGGTTTCTTATCGCGACAGCCGTACCGACGGCCTGATGGCGAACGCTATCGCCCAGCTTGGCAAGGACAACATCTACGGGCGCAGCGGCATTCAGTTTCTGCCGTTTAACACGCTTTATCAGCTGCGTGCCCTGGTCGAGCAACAGCCGGAGCTGGTCGCGGACGTGGCTCATGCGCTGCTGATCCCGGACTACCTGAGCTATCGCCTGACCGGCAACATGAACTGGGAATATACCAACGCCACCACCACGCAACTGGTCAATATCAACTCGGATAGCTGGGATGAACATCTGCTGGCCTGGACGGGGGCGTCGCCTTCCTGGTTCGGCACACCCACCCACCCGGGTAACGTGATCGGTCACTGGATTTGCCCCCAGGGGAACGCAATCCCTGTCGTTGCCGTCGCCAGCCACGATACCGCCAGCGCGGTAATAGCGTCCCCACTTGCAAGCAAAGACGCGGCTTACCTCTCGTCCGGCACCTGGTCGCTGATGGGCTTTGAGAGCAAAACCCCGTACGCCAGCGATGCCGCGATGGCCGCAAACATTACCAACGAAGGCGGTGCCGAAGGCCGCTACCGCGTACTGAAAAACATCATGGGGCTGTGGCTGCTCCAGCGGGTGCTGAAAGAGCAAAACATTACCGACCTGCCCGCGCTTATCGCCGAAACCGAGAAGCTGAAGGCCTGTACGTTCCTGATCAACCCGAACGATGACCGCTTTATCAACCCGGCGCACATGAGCGCCGAAATTCAGGCCGCCTGCGTCGAGGGCGGGCAGCCGGTGCCGTCGAGCCCTTCAGAACTGGCGCGCTGCATTTTTGACAGCCTCGCCCTGCTGTATGCCGACATCCTCAGCGAGCTGGCGAGCCTTCGCGGAAAACCGTTTAGCCAGCTGCATATCGTGGGCGGCGGCTGCCAGAACCAGCTGCTGAACCAGCTCTGCGCCGATGCCTGCGGCATCACCGTGGTGGCGGGTCCCGTGGAGGCCTCCACGCTCGGGAATATCGGCATTCAGCTGATGACCCTGGACGAACTTTCCAGCGTTGACGACTTCCGTTCGGTGGTGGCGGCTAACGCCAGCCTGACCACCTTCACCCCCAATCCCTGCCGTGAAATTGCTCGCTTTCGGGCGCAGTTTCAGCAAAACCGACTGACTAAGGAGCTTTGCGCATGACAACTCAATTAGAACAAGCCTGGGGCCTGGCTAAACAGCGTTTCGCCGCCGTCGGCGTGGATGTCGAAGAGGCGCTGCGCCAGCTCGACCGTCTGCCCGTCTCCATGCACTGCTGGCAGGGCGATGACGTCGCCGGTTTCGAGAACCCAGGCGGTTCCCTGACGGGTGGTATTCAGGCCACTGGTAACTACCCCGGCAAAGCGCGTAACGCGACCGAACTGCGCGCCGACCTGGAGCTGGCGCTGAGCCTGATCCCGGGGCCAAAACGCCTGAACCTGCATGCGATTTACCTCGAATCCGACGAGCCAGTGGCGCGCAATGAAATCAAACCGGAACACTTTAAGAACTGGGTGGAGTGGGCCAAAGCCAACCGGCTGGGCCTGGACTTTAATCCGTCCTGTTTCTCACATCCGCTGAGCGCGGACGGTTTTACCCTCGCCCACGCGGACGACGACATCCGCCAGTTCTGGATCGACCACGTGAAGGCCAGCCGCCGCGTTTCGGCGTATTTCGGCGAGCAGCTCGGCACGCCGTCGGTGATGAACATCTGGATCCCGGACGGCATGAAGGATATCACCGTCGACCGTCTGGCCCCGCGCCAGCGCCTGCTGGCCGCGCTGGATGAGGCCATCAGCGAGAAGCTGGACCCGGCGTACCACATCGACGCCGTAGAGAGCAAGCTGTTCGGCATTGGCGCCGAGAGCTACACCGTGGGCTCGAACGAGTTCTACATGGGTTACGCCACCAGCCGCCAGACCGCGCTGTGTCTGGATGCCGGCCACTTCCACCCGACCGAGGTGATCTCCGACAAAATCTCCGCCGCCATGCTCTACGTGCCGCGCCTGCTGCTGCACGTCAGCCGTCCGGTGCGCTGGGACAGCGATCACGTGGTGCTGCTGGATGACGAAACCCAGGCGATTGCCAGCGAAATCATCCGTCACGACCTCTTTGACCGCGTACACATCGGCCTCGACTTCTTCGATGCTTCCATCAACCGCATCGCAGCGTGGGTTATCGGCACCCGCAACATGAAGAAAGCCCTGCTGCGCGCGCTGCTGGAGCCTGTCGCCGCGCTGAAACAGCTGGAGGCTAACGGCGACTACACCGCCCGTCTGGCGCTGCTGGAAGAGCAGAAATCCCTGCCGTGGCAGGCGGTGTGGGAGATGTACTGTCAGCGTAACGACGCCCCGGCGGGCAGCCAGTGGCTGGACAACGTGCGGGCATACGAGAAAGACGTGTTGAGTCAGCGCGGGTAATTTTGCCCTCACCCTAACCCTCTCCCACAGGGAGAGGGAACTTTTACCCCCTCTCCCTGTGGGAGAGGGCCGGGGTGAGGGTTCAACCTCACCGCGATAACTGGAAAATGAAGACTATGCAGACCATCACCACTTCCTGGTTCGTCCAGGGCATGATCAAAGCCACCTCCGACGCCTGGCTGAAAGGCTGGGACGAGCGCAACGGCGGCAACCTGACGCTGCGCCTGGACGACGCGGATATTGAACCGTTCGCGGCCGATTTCCACCAGAAGCCGCGCTATATCGCGCTGAGCCAGCCGATGCCGCTGCTCGCCAACACGCCGTTTATCGTCACCGGTTCCGGCAAGTTCTTCCGTAACGTCCAGCTCGACCCGGAGGCCAACCTCGGCGTGGTGAAAGTGGACAGCGACGGCGCGGGCTACCACATTCTGTGGGGACTGACCGACGAGGCGGTGCCCACCTCCGAACTGCCGGCGCACTTCCTCTCCCACTGCGAGCGCATCAGGGCGACGAACGGCAAAGACCGCGTGATCATGCACTGCCACGCCACCAACCTGATCGCCCTGACCTACGTGCTGGAAAACAGCGCCGACTTCATCACCCGCAAGCTGTGGGAAGGCAGTACCGAGTGTCTGGTGGTGTTCCCGGACGGCGTGGGCATTCTGCCGTGGATGGTGCCGGGTACCGACGAAATCGGCCAGGCAACCGCCGTCGATATGCAAAAACATGCTCTGGTGCTGTGGCCGTTCCACGGCGTGTTCGGCAGCGGCCCAACGCTGGATGAAACCTTTGGCCTGATCGACACCGCCGAAAAATCAGCGGAAGTGCTGGTGAAGGTGTACTCCATGGGCGGCATGAAGCAGACCATTTCCCGGGAAGAACTCATCGCCCTCGGCAAGCGCTTTGGCGTGAGCCCGTTGCAATCCGCGCTGGATTTATACGCATAACGCCTTCGCAGGAAAAACGTTGATTGTTAAGGAGAATTATCATGAGCTTTATGTTGGCACTTCCAAAAATCAGCCTTCACGGCGCGGGCGCAATCGGCGATATGGTCAACCTGGTTGCGAACAAGCAGTGGGGAAAAGCGCTGATTGTCACCGACGGCCAGCTGGTAAAGCTGGGTCTGCTCGACAGCCTGTTTACCGCGCTGGACGCCCATCAGATGTCGTATCACCTGTTCGATGAGGTGTTCCCGAATCCGACGGAAGCGCTTGTGCAAAAAGGAATTTCGGCTTACCGGGACGCGGAGTGTGATTACGTGATTGCCTTTGGCGGCGGCAGCCCGATTGACACCGCCAAGGCGATTAAAATCCTCACCGCCAACCCCGGCCCGTCAACCGATTATTCCGGCGTCGGCAAGGTGAAAAATGCGGGCGTGCCGCTGGTGGCAATTAATACCACCGCAGGCACGGCGGCGGAGATGACCAGCAATGCGGTGATCGTCAACTTCGCGCGGCAGGTGAAAGAGGTGATTATCGACCCGAACATCATCCCGGACATCGCCGTAGACGATGCCAGCGTGATGCTCAATATTCCCGCCTCCGTGACTGCCGCAACCGGTATGGATGCCCTGACCCATGCCATTGAAGCCTACGTATCCGTTGGCGCGCACCCGCTCACCGACGCCAACGCGCTGGAAGCAATTCGCCTGATCAACCTGTGGCTGCCGGAAGCGGTCGAAGACGGTCATAACCTTGAGGCGCGCGAGCAGATGGCGTTTGGCCAGTATCTGGCGGGCATGGCGTTTAACAGTGCGGGTCTCGGCCTTGTGCATGCCCTGGCGCACCAGCCGGGCGCGACGCACAACCTGCCGCACGGCGTATGCAACGCCATCCTGCTGCCGATCGTCGAAAGCTTTAACCGCCCGAACGCGGTCGCGCGTTTTGCCCGCGTGGCGCAGGCGATGGGCGTCGATACCCGCGGCATGAGCGATGAAGCCGCCAACATGTCCGCCATTCAGGCGATTCGCGACCTGAGCGCTCGCGTCGGCATCCCTGCGGGCTTTAGCCAGCTCGGCGTGACCAAAGCCGATATTGAAGGCTGGCTGGATAAAGCGCTCGCCGATCCGTGTGCGCCGTGCAATCCGCGCGCCGCCAGCCGCGATGAGGTCCGCGAGCTGTACCTGGAGGCACTATGATCCGCAAAGCCTTTATGATGCAGGTAAACCCGGACGCGCACGAGGAGTACGCGCGTCGACACAATCCGATCTGGCCGGAGCTGGAAAAGGTGTTGAAAGACCACGGCGCACACCACTACGCCATTTATCTCGATAGGGCCCGCAGCCTGCTGTTTGCGACCGTAGAGATTGAATCGGAGGAGCGCTGGAGCGCGGTAGCGAATACCGACGTCTGCCAGCGCTGGTGGAAACATATGGGCGACGTCATGCCGTCGAACCCGGATAACAGCCCGGTGAGTACGGAGCTTAAAGAGGTCTTTTACCTGGACTGATGTGTTAACGCTGCTGCCCCCGCGGCGGCGGCGATCTCCTGCCTGCTGCTCAGCGTAAACGCCGACACCACCGTAATCGCCAGCACGAAACAGCCCAGCATCAGATACGTCTCCTGGAAGCCGATCCGGTCATACATATTCCCGGCAAAAGCGGAGAGGAAAATGGCCGCCGACTGCTTGGCGAACTGGAAGCCGATCAGATAGATAGTCGCTGACAGTCGGGTATCAAACACCCCGGTGATGTACTTAAATGCACCCACCAGCAGGAAGGGGACTTCCAGCGCGTGCAGCATCTTGAGGGCAATCACCTCCACGGCGGTGGTGGCGAACGATGAACCGATAATGCGCGTCGCCATAATCACCCCGGCGATCAGCAGCGTGTTCTTCGCGCCGATGCGGTTAATGATCCACGGCGAGCAAAACATAATGATGGCGTTACAGATTTCCCCCGCAGTCGTTGCGAAACCAAAGGCGCGGGTTCCTTCCTGCGGCGTGGCGAAGAAGGTTTTAAAGAAGGTGGCAAACTGCTGGTCGAAAACGTCATACACGCAGGCCACGCCAATCACATAGAGGATAAACATCCACATTCTGCGCTGGCGGAACAGGTTGAACACGGTTTTGGCGGTGATTTGCGGCTGGTTCGCGCCCAGGGCATCCATGACCTGCGCCGTCTGGTTGGGCTTTGGCTTCGCCACCACCAGCAGCAGCATCAGCAGCAATGCCGCTCCCGATCCCATCCAGAAAACGTACGATGGATCGATGCCGAACAGGATGCCGCCCGTTGAGGCGCACAAGCCCCAGCCGAGGCAGCCAAACATCCGCGCCTTGCCGTACTCAAAGAAGCTGTTGCGGCTCACGCGCTCAATGTAGGCCTCAATCGCCCCCGATCCGGCCGAAAATACAAAACCGATATACAGCCCGCCGCTCAGCGCGCCCAGCCAGATATTGGCTTTCAGCAGCGGCGCGAAGACGTACAGGAAGAACGGCGCGAACAGAAACAGCAGCACCGCGATGATCCACAGAAGGTGTTTTTTCAGCCCCAGCTTGTCCGAAATCACGCCCAGCACTGGCTGGAAGGCGATAGCCGACAGCGAGATGCAGGAGAAGACAATCCCGGTGTGGGTTTTATTCAGGCCGATGATGTCCGACAGCCAAATCGGCAGGAACGGAAAGCAGGTGGCCATGATGAAGAAGTAGAGAAAGAAGAACAGCCCAAAGATCCAGAAGTTAGGGTTGTCTTTGTGGGTACAGGTTGTTGTGTTCATTATTTTTATCCTCAACGGAGGGCCGGTTCCCCGGCCCGTCACCCTTACACGCGTTCGACGCCAATCAGAATGGCGGTTTCCGGATCCAGAATCGGCAGCGCAATGCCCGCCTGCATCAGCCACTCGCCGCTCACCGTTTGCGGCGTTTCCATCCACACCGGCAGCTTGCGCATGGTGTGCCCTCCCTCACCCGTAATCTGAATATTCGGGTGATCGAGCAGCGTGACGCGGTACCGCGCGCTGGCCTCCAGCCCCGCCATGCGCAGCGGCATCATCAGGCTGTAGTCCGGCATCGCGAGCTGGCTGACCATAAACAGCCCCTGAGCCTTATCTTCGCTAACAATACCCTGCGCCAGCGTGGTGGCGTCCGGCATATCAATTCGCCACTGGGTGCCGTGATGAATGACATTCCGCCACTGCTTGTGCAGCGCGGCGTAATGGCGATAGCCTTCGCGCTCCTGTGCGTCCACGGTGAGCGGATCCAGCTCCAGCCCCATATGGCCAAACAGAGCAGTCAGCCCGCGAAACTGGATACTATGCTGGCGGAAGGTGGCGTGGCATTGATGATGACCGATATGCGCACCCATCACCTCCGGCGGGAAGAAGTAGCTCATGCCGCGCTGGATGGTGCTGCGCTCCAGCGCGTCGTTGTTGTCGGACGCCCAGAAGCGGTGGCTGCGGGTCAGTACCTCATAATCAATGCGCCCGCCGCCGGAGGAGCAGGATTCAAACTCAATATGCGGGAAGCGCTCGCCCAGCACGTCCAGCAGGCGGTAAAACTGGCGGGTCTGGGCGTCGGCGGCGGCTTTACCGTTGTGTCCAGGCTGCACCAGCTCGCGGTTCATGTCCCACTTCACGTAGTCGACCGCATGCTCGCCCAGCAGCCAGCTCATGCGCTCCACCAGGTAATCAAAGGCCTCCGGGATGTTGAGATTGAGCACCAGCTGGTGTCGTCCGGTCGCCCGGGGATAGCCCGGCAGCGCCAGTACCCAGTCAGGATGCGCGCGGTACAAATCTGAATCCGGGTTGATCATCTCCGGCTCAACCCAGATGCCAAACTCCATGCCGAGCCGTTTGACGTGGTCGATCACCGGCGTCAGGCCGTTCGGGTATTTTTTCTCGTCCAGATACCAGTCGCCCAGCGCGGCATGGTCGTCGTTACGGCCTTTGAACCAGCCGTCATCAATGATGAAACGCTCCACGCCCAGCGCGGCAGCCTCGTCGGCCATGCGCTTAATGTAGTCCGGATCGTGGTTGAAGTAGATCCCTTCCCAGGTATTGAGGTGCACCGGGCGCGGTTTGTTTTCCGGGAAGCGGATGACGTTGTTGCGCAGGTAGCGATGAAACGGCTGGCTCATGCCGTTCAGGCCCTGCGTGGAGTAGCTGGCGTACAGGCGCGGCGTCCAGAGCGTATCGCCCTCCTCAACCGCCATTTCACCCGGCAGGTAGAGCGCTTCGGCCTGAAGATAGCGACGACCGTCGGTTTTCGCTTCCGCGCGCAGGCGGTGATTACCGCTCCAGCCCAGATGCACGCCCCAGACGTCGCCCTGCATTTCGCTGAACGACGGCGTACCGGCAATCAGCGCCGGGAAGTGCTCGTGGGAGGTTTTACCTCGACGGTTTTCAATCACGAAGCTGTCGTGTTCAAGCTTTACGCGGTGCGGCTGAAACTCTCTGATCCAGCGTCCGTGGAAGGCCATCACCTCCTGCGCGCGCTCGGCCACCGGCAGCGTGACGGCGAAACGGTCAACCTGCCAGGGGATCGCTTTCAGGTTCGTTAAACCGTGACGAACCACCAGCACGCCGCTGGCATCCAGCACCAGCTCGCTGGTCAGGCGCAGGCCCGCATGCTCATCTTCGGCGGTAATCGTCAGGGTGTTTACGTCCTGCTGCACCTGCGTGGTTTTGAACACCGGGGAACCGTCCAGCCCCTGGCGATGACCCTCAATGCCAGGCGAACCAAACAGACCATGCCCCAGCTCGGCCATCAGCGTGACCGGGGAGTCGACGTCAAGCCTGCCGTTGGCAACAGGACGCGCGAGCGTAGCAACATCCTGCGGCGAAAAGTGCTGAAGGTGAGGCCCCCAGTAGAGAATTTCGGCGAACGGATGGGTTTTGATCACCACGTCTACCGTCGTGGTTTCGAGTCGTAAAACGGGATCTTGCATCAGACATCTCCAGTCATCGGGATGATCTGAGTGTTGATCCGAAACGTTTCGGATACAAACCAAAACGTTTCGGTTCTGTGATCGGGTTTGGAATTTTAGTGGTTTAGGCCGTCTGGCCCGGAGAGAATTCAGGCTGCCAGAGCACCTGAAGCTGTTCAATATCGTCGCCGCTAATCAGCTGGCGCACCATATCGGCAATCTGTTTCCCGACGCCCTGGCGGGTGGACTGGATCACCGACGCCACCTCAATATCAACGATGCTGTCCTGCGGCAGGCCGTCATAGACCACCAGCGAGACGGCGTTGTCGCCGGATAAACGCCCCAGCTGCGCCAGCGCCATCGCCGCGCCGTCGCCGTGGGTGTTGCAGTCGGTGATGATGGCCGTGGGCGGCTGCGGCAGAGCAAGGAGTTCTTTGGTGGTGGCATACCCGACGCGGCGCGAAGGCGGCATGGCGCGCAGCCATTCGCTGGAAAGCCCGGCTTCCCGCAGGGCGTCCAGATAGCCCTGACGGCGCTGGGTGATAAACGCCTGATTGTTGCTTTCGCCAAGTAGCGCGATACGCTGATGGCCTTTCTCGATCAGCCAGCGGGTCGCCTGCCAGGTACCGGCGTAGTTGTCGAAGTCAAACCACGCGTACGGCTGCGGAAGGTGGCTGCGCCCGAGCGCCAGGAAAGGAAAACCGGCGGCCTGCAGCTGCTCAAGACGGGGATCGTGATCCAGCGTGTGCGCCACGATCAGCGCGTCGACGCGGCGGCTTTGCACCATGCGCATATAGCTGTGCTTATCCGCCAGATCGTCGTCGGCGATGAGCAACAGGTCGATCTCATGTCGTGCCAGTTCGTGGCTAATTTCGCCGACCATGTCCATAAATACGCTGTTATTGAGCGGAACAGGATGTACGGGAAACACCAGCCCGACGGCGTCAATTTTGCCCATCTTCAGGCGACGGGCGAAGGTGTTCGGTCGGTAACCACGGCGCTGAGCCTCTGCTTCCACGCGTGCGCGCGTCTCGGCGGAGACGTCGTCATATCCGTTGAGGGCGCGGCTGACGGTGGTGACTGACAGCCCCAGTTCTTTAGCAATGGCTTTAAGCGACATGAGTTTCCGTATCTCTGTTAGTTTTGTTCCGCCACCAGCAGCGCGTGCGTATCCGGCTCCAGCGCCTTAAAAATATGCGGCAGATCGGCGGGATAACAGATGTAATCTCCCGGGCCGAGTTCTTCCGCCGCGTCGATCAGGCCGACTAACGCGCGCCCCTGCGTCACAATAATGTGTTCAACGGACCCCGGCGGATGCGGCTGGGAAATGCGGTCTGCGCCCGGCTGGGTAAGCAGGAGGTATACGTCGCGTCGCGCGCCCGGCGGACATGCTGCCAGCAGTATCGCCTCGTAGTTGGCCTGTCCGGCAACGACCTTCGTACCTTCACCACGACGGATCACCTGAGTGGTAGGCTGCTGTGGTTCAAGCAGGCGGGCGAAAGGAATATCCAGCGCCACGCAAAGCGACCACAGCGTTTCGAGGCTCGGGTTACCGTTGCCTGATTCAAGCTGAGAAAGCGTGGATTTTGCGATCCCGGCACGGCGAGCGATTTCCGCCAGTGAAAGCCCGGTTCGCAGGCGTTCTCGCACCAAGCTTTTTGCGATTACGCTGATTGGCTGCGTCATAAAACGGCCTCTTTGTTCTTTAAATCGAACGAATCGTTCATCTTGAAAAACACTTCTGTTGCGTTCATTATAATGGATACCCGTTCGATATGGCTAAAAATGTATGAAGCATCATCTCTCTTGCCTGAAAGGCGACACCATAAAAGCAATCATCCTGGTCTGCCTCGCGGTCGGCGTGGTCGGGATGTCATACGGCTCCCTGGCGATGGCCTACGGTTTCCCGGTCTGGGTACCGTTTGTACTCTCCATCACCGTACTCGCGGGCGCGTCAGAGTTTATGTTTATTGGCATCGTGGCAAGCGGCGGTAACCCGCTGGCGGCCGCAGCCGCGGGGTTGCTGGTCAACGCGCGGCACGTGCCGTTTGGCGTGACGGTGCGTGAACTGGTCGGCAAACGTGGCCTGAGCCTGTTGGGCTGCCACATCATGAACGACGAAAGCGTGGTGTTTGGCCTGTCGCAAAAAACGCCCGAACAGCGCAAAGCGGCGTACTGGCTATGTGGTTTAGGCGTGGCGATTGTCTGGCCGCTGGGGGCCCTGCTGGGCGCTATGGTCGGCAAGCTGCTGCCGGATCCGGAAACCATCGGGCTGGATGCGGTATTCCCTGCCATATTGCTGGCGCTAGTGGTTCCCGCGTTTAAAAACCGTACCACGCTGATCCGCGCCTGCAGCGGCGCCGCGCTGTCACTGGCCGCCGTGCCGTTTGCCCCGGTGGGATTACCGGTGCTGCTCTCCTTACTGGGTCTCGCTGCGAGGAAAAAATAATGGGAAATATGACGTTTTTTATTCTCGGCATCGCCATTTTGTCTGCGGGAACGTATCTGATGCGTCTTGGCGGGGCGAAACTGGGCAGCAGGCTGGCATTGTCAGAGCGTTCACAGGCGCTGCTGTCAGATGCGGCAACGGTGTTGCTGTTTTCCGTGGCGCTGGCGACCACCTTTTATGAAGGTGACCACTTTGCCGGCATGGCGCGCGTGCTGGGCGTGGCGTTTGCGGTATTTCTGGCCTGGCGGAAAATGCCGTTAATTGTGGTGATCGTGGCGGCGGCAGTGGTAACCGCGCTGCTGCGCGTGGCGGGCATAAACTAAAAAAGCGCCCCGGGGGCGCTCTTTCGACGGTGTGACAGCTTATTTAGTCAGTTCAGCAGTCATGTGTACGCGGTTACCTGAGAACGCCTGGGTAATTTTGTAAGATGATGCGCCAGCATCCTGAGCCTGAGCCGCGATTTTAGCTTCTGCGCCATCAATGGTAGAGGCGGTTGCGGTCACGGTCTGTGCAGCGAAAGAACCGAAAGAAGTAGCCAGAACGATTACAGCGACAAAAGTTTTGATGCTTTTCATGATATAAACCCTTTCATTAAGTTGTTTAGGTAAGGCACCGTGCCTTGATGAGATAAATACTAGACCTCATCTCGAACAACTAAAAGCGGAAGGATTTGCTATTATCATTCAAAATTATTGATTAACAATTAATCGCTGCGGATGGGTATAAATCGTCGCCCTTCCCGGCTTGCAGAAGCCCACCAGCGTCAGGTTGCAGCGTTCCGCCACCTCCACCGCCAGCGTGGTCGCCGCCGACACCGCGAACAGAATTTCCACACCGCACATCGCCGATTTTTGCACCATCTCATAGCTGGCGCGGCTGGAAACGAGTGCCGCCCCCTGCATCCAGACAGCACTTTCACGCGCACGGCGACCGAGCAGCTTGTCCAGCGCCACGTGGCGGCCCACGTCCTCGTGGCCCCCGGCAATATCGCCCGACGGCAACACCCATGCCGCCGCATGCGTGCAGCCGCTCAGCTGGCCGATGGGCTGTACATCGTTCAGGTGCTCGAGCGCATGGTCGAGGTGAGCCAGATTAAAGGTCTGAGTAAACGGCAGTGGCGCAACGGGTTTGCCAATATCATTCAGCTGCTCAACGCCACACACGCCGCAGCCGGTACGCCCGGCCAGCGCGCGGCGGCGCTCTTTCAGCCCCATAAAGCGGCGGCTGGAGAGTTCGATTTGCACTTCAAGGCCGTTGCAAGCCTGCACCACATCCATGCCGTAGATCTCCTGCGGATGGTCAATGATGCCTTCCGAGAGGGAAAAACCGATGGCGAACAGCTCGAGATCTTTCGGCGAAGCCATCATCACCACATGGGAGATACCGTTGTAAACGAGCGCAACGGGCACCTCTTCCGCCAGAAAATCCGGCGTGGCATGGGTAATGTGGGGCGGTCTGTGTACCGACAGTTCCACAATGCCCGCAGGCAGGGGGGACGAGTGGGGATCACGGTTTTGTTTAGACACAGCGGTATTCCTGAACAACCACGGAGGTGAGCCTGCTATTGCATCACAAACAACAGGGCTTACGCATAGTATGGATCAACTTTTCAGCATCAAGTTTACCTACTCACTTGTGAGAGGTACAACAAAACGCATGCTACACCCCTTTAACATGCGGGGTTAATAATGTGATTAATATCACACTTTATAGTCAACAGGGTGATAATACGTTCACTTTGTATTAACGCCATTAGAACAGCTGTACCGACATTGTGGTATTCTGATGATATCCCTCGTGGAATTGAGGGATTAACGCAAATTTTTCTCCTTTGCGGTCAATTCTCAACCGCGAAGTTAAAACTACATATGTAAGCAATGTCGAAACAAGGAGTGACCCATGCAGGTCAGCAGAAGGCAGTTCTTTAAGATCTGCGCTGGCGGTATGGCAGGCACCACGGCAGCGGCACTGGGCTTTGCGCCCGGCGTAGCGCTGGCGGAAACGCGGCAGTATAAACTGCTGCGCACCCGTGAAACCCGTAATACCTGTACGTACTGCTCTGTCGGTTGCGGGCTGTTGATGTATAGCCTCGGCGACGGTGCTAAAAACGCCAAAGCGTCTATTTTCCATATCGAAGGCGACCCGGATCATCCGGTCAACCGCGGCGCATTGTGCCCGAAAGGGGCCGGTCTGGTGGACTTTATCCACTCCGAAAGCCGCCTCAAGTTCCCTGAATATCGCGCGCCTGGCTCCGATAAATGGCAGCAAATCAGCTGGGAAGAGGCGTTCGACCGCATCGCAAAACACATTAAAGAAGACCGCGATGCCAACTTTGTTGAGAAGAACGCCGACGGCGTCACGGTCAACCGCTGGCTCTCCACCGGGATGCTGTGTGCCTCTGCTTCCAGCAACGAAACCGGTTATTTAACCCAGAAATTTACGCGCGCACTCGGTATGCTCGCGGTCGACAACCAGGCGCGTGTCTGACACGGACCAACGGTAGCAAGTCTTGCTCCAACATTTGGTCGCGGTGCGATGACCAACCACTGGGTCGACATCAAGAACGCCAACCTCATTGTGGTGATGGGCGGTAACGCCGCTGAAGCGCACCCTGTCGGGTTCCGCTGGGCGATGGAAGCCAAAATCCACAACGGTGCGAAACTGATTGTGATCGATCCCCGCTTTACGCGTACTGCGTCAGTGGCGGATTTCTACACCCCAATTCGTTCAGGTACTGACATCACTTTCCTGTCAGGCGTATTGCTGTACCTGATGACCAACGAAAAATATAACCGCGAATACACCGAAGCCTATACCAACGCCAGCCTGATCGTGCGTGAGGATTACCACTTCGAAGATGGCCTGTTCAGCGGTTACGACGCCGAAAAACGCAAATACGATAAAACCAGCTGGAACTACGAGCTGGATGAAAAAGGCTTTGCGAAGCGCGACACCACCCTGCAACATCCGCGCTGCGTGTGGAACCTGCTGAAAGAGCACGTTTCCCGCTATACGCCGGAGGTGGTTGAGAATATCTGCGGTACGCCGAAGGCTGACTTCCTGAAGGTGTGCGAGCTTATCGCCGAAACCAGCGCGAAAGATAAAACCGCGTCGTTCCTGTACGCCCTCGGCTGGACGCAGCACTCCATCGGCGCGCAGAACATCCGTACCATGGCAATGGTTCAGCTCCTGCTCGGCAACATGGGAATGGCAGGCGGCGGCGTCAACGCCCTGCGCGGTCACTCCAACATTCAGGGTCTGACCGACCTCGGCCTGCTGTCTCAAAGCCTGCCGGGTTACATGAACCTGCCAAGCGAGAAACAGACCGATCTGCAAACCTACCTGACTGCCAGCACGCCTAAACCGCTGCTCGAAGGCCAGGTAAACTACTGGGGCAACTATCCGAAGTTCTTCGTCTCGATGATGAAAGCCTTCTTCGGCGACAAAGCGACGGCTGAAAACAGCTGGGGCTTTGACTGGCTGCCGAAGTGGGACAAGGGTTACGACGTTCTGCAGTATTTCGAGATGATGCACCAGGGCAAAGTGAACGGCTATCTGTGCCAGGGCTTTAACCCGGTTGCCTCGTTCCCGAACAAGAACAAGGTTGTTGAGTCTCTGTCGAAGCTGAAGTTCCTGGTGACGATTGACCCGCTCAATACCGAGACCTCAACCTTCTGGCAGAACCACGGTGAATCGAACGACGTCGATCCGTCGAAGATTCAGACCGAAGTGTTCCGTCTGCCGTCGACCTGCTTCGCGGAAGAGAACGGTTCTATCGTCAACTCCGGACGCTGGCTGCAGTGGCACTGGAAAGGTGCGGACGCCCCGGGCATCGCCATGAACGACGGCGAGATCCTGGCCGGCATCTTCTTACGCCTGCGTAAGATGTATGCGGAAGAAGGCGGCGCGAACCCGGAACCGGTGCTGAACATGACCTGGAACTACTCGACGCCGGAAAACCCAGCGCCGGAAGAAGTGGCGATGGAGAGCAACGGTAAGGCGCTGGCGGACGTTATCGACCCGGCCACCGGTACCGTGCTGGCGAAGAAAGGCGATCAGCTTAGTACCTTCGCGCACCTGCGCGATGACGGTACCACGTCAAGCGGCTGCTGGATCTTTGCCGGTAGCTGGACGCCGAAGGGCAACCAGATGGCCAACCGCGATAACGCCGACCCGTCGGGCCTCGGCAATACGCTGGGCTGGGCATGGGCATGGCCGCTCAACCGCCGCATCCTCTATAACCGCGCATCCGCTGACCCGCAGGGCAACCCGTGGGATCCGAAGCGTCAGCTTCTGAAGTGGGACGGCGCGAAATGGGGCGGCGTTGATATTCCGGACTACAGCACTGCCGCACCGGGCAGCGACGTTGGGCCGTTTATCATGCAGCCTGAAGGAATGGGACGTCTGTTTGCTATCGATAAGATGGCGGAAGGTCCGTTCCCGGAACACTACGAGCCGTTTGAGACGCCGCTGGGTACCAACCCGCTGCACCCGAATGTGGTCTCTAACCCGGCAGCCCGTATCTTTAAGGGCGATTTCGAAGCGCTGGGTAAAAAGGACAAGTTCCCGTACGTGGGTACCACCTACCGTCTGACCGAGCACTTCCACTACTGGACCAAGCACGCGCTGCTTAACGCCATCGCGCAGCCGGAACAGTTCGTGGAGATCGGCGAGAAGCTGGCGGGCAAGCTCGGCATTGCCCATGGCGATACCGTGAAGGTCTCCTCTAACCGCGGCTATATCAAGGCCAAGGCGGTGGTGACCAAGCGTATTCGCACGCTGAACGTTCACGGTCAGCAGGTGGATACCATCGGTATTCCGATCCACTGGGGCTATGAGGGCGTGGCGAAGAAAGGGTTCATTGCGAATACCCTGACGCCGTTCGTCGGCGATGCGAACACGCAGACGCCGGAGTTTAAGGCCTTCCTCGTGAACGTGGAAAAGGTGTAACGGAGACGACTTATGGCTTATCAATCTCAAGACATTATCCGTCGTTCCGCGACAAACAGTTTCACGCCCGCGCCTCAGGCGCGGGACCACCAGCAGGAAGTGGCGAAGCTTATCGACGTGACCACCTGTATCGGCTGTAAAGCCTGTCAGGTGGCGTGCTCGGAGTGGAACGACCTGCGTGACGAAGTGGGTCACAACGTCGGGGTGTACGACAACCCGGCGGACCTGACCGCCAAGTCCTGGACGGTGATGCGTTTCTCGGAAGTTGAGCAGAACGACAAACTGGAATGGCTTATCCGCAAAGACGGCTGTATGCACTGTGCGGATCCGGGCTGCCTGAAGGCATGTCCGTCAGAAGGGGCTATCATTCAGTATGCCAACGGTATCGTCGACTTCCAGTCCGAACAGTGCATCGGCTGCGGCTACTGCATCGCGGGCTGCCCGTTCGACGTACCGCGCCTGAACCCGGAAGACAACCGCGTCTACAAATGCACGCTGTGCGTTGACCGCGTCACCGTCGGCCAGGAGCCAGCGTGCGTGAAGACCTGCCCAACCGGCGCAATCCACTTTGGCTCCAAAGAGGATATGAAAACGCTGGCGGCAGAGCGCGTGGGCGAGCTGAAAACCCGTGGTTACGACAACGCGGGCCTGTACGATCCGGCAGGAGTTGGCGGTACGCACGTGATGTACGTGTTGCACCACGCCGACAAGCCGAACCTGTATCACGGCCTGCCGGAGAACCCGGAAATTAGCGCCACCGTGAAGTTCTGGAAAGGCATCTGGAAACCGCTGGCAGCGGTCGGTTTTGCTGCCACCTTCGCAGCGAGCATCTTCCACTACGTCGGCGTTGGTCCGAACCGCGCGGAAGAGGAAGACGACAACCTGCATGAAGAGAAAGACGAGGTGCGCAAATGAGAAAACGTGACACCATCGTGCGCTACACCGCGCCGGAACGCATCAACCACTGGGTCACCGCCTTCTGCTTCATGCTGGCGGCGATAAGCGGGCTGGGGTTCTTCTTCCCGTCCTTCAACTGGCTGATGCAGGTACTGGGTACGCCGCAGCTGGCGCGCATCCTTCACCCGTTCGTGGGTGTGGTGATGTTTGCCTCGTTTATCATCATGTTTTTCCGCTACTGGCACCATAACCTAATCAATCGGGATGATATCTTTTGGGCGAAGAATATTCGTAAGATCGTCGTCAACGAGGAAGTGGGTGATACCGGGCGTTATAACTTCGGCCAGAAATGCGTATTCTGGGCGGCGATTATCTTCCTGGTCCTGTTGCTGGTGAGCGGCGTGATCATCTGGCGTCCGTACTTTGCGCCTGCTTTCTCAATCCCGGTGATCCGATTTGCGCTGATGCTGCATTCATTTGCCGCAGTGGCGTTAATTGTGGTTATCATGGTGCATATCTACGCCGCCCTCTGGGTGAAAGGCACCATTACCGCGATGGTGGAAGGATGGGTAACCAGTACGTGGGCGAAGAAGCATCACCCGCGCTGGTACCGTGAAGTCCGCCAGAAACAGGAAAAGTCATCTGAATGAGTATTCGCATAATCCCGCAAGATGAGCTGGGGTCGAGCGAGAAACGCACGGCGGATTATATTCCGCCGTTGTTATTCCCCAGACTCAAGAACCTCTACAACCGCCGCGCAGAGCGTCTGCGCGAGCTGGCAGAGAACAACCCGCTGGGTGATTTTCTGCGCTTTGCCGCGCTGGTTGCCCACGCGCAGGAAGTGGTGCTGTACGACCACCCGCTGCAAATGGATCTGACCGCGCGCATTAAAGAAGCCAACGCGCAGGGCAAGCCGCCGCTGGACATTCACGTCCTGCCGCGCGACAAGCACTGGCAAAAACTACTGCATTCTCTGATTGCCGAGCTGAAGCCGGAGATGAGCGGTACCGCGCTGGCGGTCATTGAGAATCTGGAAAAAGCCTCTGACCTGGAGCTGGAAGAGATGGCGAGCGCGCTGTTTGCCTCCGACTTCGCTCTGGTGAGCAGCGATAAAGCGCCGTTTATCTGGGCTGCGCTGTCGCTCTACTGGGCGCAAATGGCAAGCCTGATCCCCGGTAAAGCCCGCGCCGAATACGGCGAGGCGCGCCAGTTCTGCCCAGTCTGCGGCTCCATGCCGGTATCGAGCATGGTGCAAATCGGCACCACTCAGGGGCTGCGCTACCTGCACTGCAACCTGTGTGAAACCGAGTGGCACGTGGTGCGCATCAAGTGCAGCAACTGCGAGCAGACCCGCGATCTGAACTACTGGTCGCTGGAAAATGAAGAAGCGGCAGTGAAAGCCGAAAGCTGCGGCGACTGCGGCACTTACCTGAAGATTCTGTATCAGGAAAAAGACCCGAAAGTCGAAGCCGTGGCCGACGATCTCGCCTCGCTGATTCTGGACGCGAAGATGGAGCAGGAGGGCTTTGCCCGCAGCTCGATCAACCCGTTCCTGTTCCCGGGTGAAGGGGAGTAATTCCCTCTGACAATGCCGGGCGGTGCGAGCTTGCCTGGCCTACAGCTGGTAAGGTGAAACGACCCCGGTGATGCCCGAAAAGTCTTTCGTATTGCGTGAGATTAACGGGCAACTTCTGCTCTGAGCTGTGGCCAGAATGATAGCATCAGGCAGTTTCATTCCATGCTTCTCGCGCAAAATTACACTTCTTTCAGCGATATCTCGGGTGATATCAATAATCTCAAATACGCCCATCACTGTCGCAGTTTTCGCTTCGTGACCATGTTTGCGGGCCCCCACCATGACTTCCATCCATGTGATCAGACTAATGGCTCGATGAGAAGCTGTGCGATCAATTGCATCCGCAGCCTCAACGCGATTATTAAAAAGATCGATGAGTATATTGGTATCGAACACCGCCATGCGCTCCATGATTACCACTCCTCACGCAGCTTGCGTTCATACTCAAGCCCATCTTCCTGCTGGTTTCCCCACAAGCCAAGCGCATCGCGGATAACCGATGAACTCTGCTGGTCGAGATATTGCTCAATGGCTTCCCGAAGCAATTCGGCACGAGGCCGGTTACGCAGCTGCTTCAGATTATCCAGTCGTTGAATTACGTCATCAGACAAATCGATCAGAATTCTGCCCATATCAAGATCCGCGGAAAGAATCATATATCACCTTAGTATATCACTATTGTCTATTTTCAAGGCAACATACGCTTTCATTCAGAAGGGTTAAAGCCCGTAGCTATAGTTTTCCTGCTATTTGCGAAGCGCTTTCCAGATTTATAGTCCTCGACAATTTTCTTATTTTCTTTTGAATCAAACCAGGTTATAAAGCTGTATATCCATACAGTTAAAGGGAATTTTCATGGCACTGGAACAGGGTATTGCGCAGCTGGTTAAGGGATTTATCGCTGCAGGCCGGCCTTCGTCACGTCGACAGACCATTGAGGTACGACGAGCAGGGTACATTGCCAGCACGGGGCTTGCCGGGAAGACAGAAACGCGCGTTCAGGTAGAGACGCTAGTGCTTGAGGGCCTTACCATTCGGGTATTTTCACCTCTTAATGCCCCTGAAATATTGCCTGCTGCCATCTACTATCACGGCGGATGCTTTATCAGCGGCGGCTTTGATACCCATGACAACCAACTCCGTCAGTTAGCCTGCTACGGCAATTGCCGGGTGATCGCGGTTCAGTACAGGTTGGCGCCGGAGCATACCTTCCCCGCCGCACATGACGATGCTGAAAGAGGTGCAGATCTGGTCTGGAAGTATGCGGACAAATTAGGCGTGGATAAGAACCGGCTCACCCTCTGTGGAGACAGCGCGGGAGGGCATCTGGCGCTGGTGACGTCATTGCGGCTCAACACTAGAGGACAATGGAAACCCGTACAGCTCATTCTTATCTATCCTATGCTCGACGCCACCGCCAGTTTTGAAAGCTATGCCCTCAATGGCACGGATTATATTATCACCCGCGATACCCTGCTCAGCGGGTATGAAATGTATCTTGCAGAGACTGACCGCCAGCATCCGGAAGCCAGCCCGCTGTGGCGCGATGATTTTTACGGGCTTCCGCCAGTGCATATCATTACCGCAGAGTACGATCCGCTTTGCGATGAGGGAGAAATGTTGTATCAGCATCTGACTGAGCAGGGTGTGAAGTGTACCGCTCAGCGCTGGCTGGGCGTCATCCATGGCTTCTTTCAGCTTGGCGGCGTCAGCCAGTCAGCGCGAGACGTTATGCGGGATATCGCCGGGCGGATTAACCACGCCCGAGGAGAGTGAACAGAAGATTACTCCTCCTCGTTCCCACCCTCTTCATACGCGCCGAAGGGCTTCGCTGGAAGAACAATGTAGGTGCCTTCAAACACCGCACCCGGTGTTTTATCGCCAAACAGTTCAACCTGCATTTGTACGCGGGCTTTGCGGCCGCGCGCCAGGCGGTCCAGATCGCCGCCCAGTGACCCCAGATCGGCCACGGCGCTCGGCTTGCCGCTTATCGGTGCGCTATAGCGGATGTGAGCATCAGCAAGAATAATGGTGCCGCCCAGATGGCGCTCGCGAAGCATCAGCCAGATGAGCCCCCAGCCGGTGAGCGTGGCAAGTGAGAAAAGACTTCCGGCAAACAGAGTGTGGTGCGGGTTTTGATTGCCGGTTTCCGGCATGGTGGTAATAAATTTTTGTCCGGTGTACTGCTGAATGCGCACACCCATTTTTTCGCTGAGCGGAATGTGCTGATACCAGGCCTGCTGCAGCTGTCCACACCAGTCGGCGCGATGAAGAATATCATCCAGCGTGGCGATGGGTTTGATCATCAAAAAATGACGAATCGGCGTGGTTTGTGGGGTCGTGATTTCCCCCTGATTCACAAAGCCGAGTTTGGCGAAAAAATCTACGGCATCTTCTCGGGCACTACAGGTAACGCGCTTAACGCCTTCCTGACGGGCGACGGACTCAAGGGTCATCGCCATTAGCGTTCCCAGACCTTTGTCCTGAACGGAGGGATGAACTGCCATAAAGCGAATCGACGCTTCGTTATCGGCGTTGATATACAAACGCCCGACGGCGACGAGGTTACCCTCTTCGTCCATCACCATCTGATGGTGGGCCATCGCATCCCAGGCGTCGCGTTCAGATCCTTTTGGCTGATGCAGTGGCTTGCGCAGCATTTCCCAGCGGAACTGGTAATAAGCGTCTAACTCTTCTTCCGTTTGCGGTACTCGAAGGTGATACATAGCTGTACTCTCTCTTGTTACCCGCGGCCACGCCGCCAGTTGGCTCATACCTGGAGCCAGAATGTGACGGGGCCATCGTTCACCAGCGAAACCTGCATATCTGCAGCGAATCGTCCAGTTTGTGTATTCATTTCCTGCTGGCGACAACGCTCAACAAAGTACTCGTAAAGTGCTTCTGCACGATCCGGCGCGGCGCCTTTGGAGAAGCTCGGACGCATGCCGCGCTCGGTATCCGCAGCCAGCGTAAACTGGGAAACCACCAGCACGCTGCCGCCCGCCTGCTGGACGTTCAGGTTCATCTTGCCTTCCGCATCGCTGAAAATACGGTAGCCCAGCACGCGCTCACACAAGCGGTTGGCTTTTTGTTCGTCGTCATCCTTTTCGACACCTAACAACACCAAAAGTCCTGGGCCAATTTCACCCGTCACCTCTCCCTCCACGGTGACGCTGGCACGGGTTACGCGCTGTATCAATGCAATCATGGTTGGTCTGCTTCTAATTGTTTTTCAGCTTCTGCTGCTTTTTTAAGTTCGCGGTACACACCGAGAGTGACAGTTATTTCGGCACCAAGCAAGACGATACACCAGGTCCAGTAGACCCATACAAACAAAATGGGGATCACCGCCAGCACGCCGTAAATCAGCTGATAGGACGGAAACATGGTGATGTAGAGGGCAAACCCTTTTTTACCGAGCTCAAAAAGCAACGCCGCCACCAGCGCGCCCACAACCGCATCGCGGTTAGGCACGCGCGTGGTCGGCACGACGCTGTAGAGCAGCCAGAAAGAAAGCCACGACAGGATCAGCGGAAAGATGCGAAGCGCATTATCAATTACGCCGTTTAAATCACTCGCCCAGCGCAAGGAGAGAAGATACGAACTGATCGCCAGGCTCGCCCCGGCCAGCAGCGGCCCCAGCGTAAGAATCATCCAGTACACGGCAAAGGAATAGACCTTTGGCCGCGCTTTTTTACTTCGCCAGATCGTGTTCAGCGCATTATCAATGGCGTACATCAACAGCAGCGCGGTAACGATAAGACCGCACGCCCCCACTGCCGTCATCTTGCTGGAATTGGCAACAAACTGCTCAATGTAGTTCTGAATGACATCCCCGGTTGCAGGAATGAAATTCGCGAAGACAAAATGACGAAGCTGCAGGCTGACGTCCGCAAACATCGGAAAGGCGGAAAACAGGGCAAAGATGACCGCCACCAGCGGCACTAATGAAAGCAACGACACGTAGGCGAGGTTACCCGCCAGCGTGGTCATGTTGTCCTCATCAATACGGTGCCAGAGCAGTTTCAGCCAGGCCCTTAGGGGGCGAGTATGATGCGTGGCTTTTTGATGAACGGTTTTTAGCATAGCTGCTTCGCAAAGTAGTTTGGTATCGTCTCTTTTCCGGTCACCAGAATTGACGTTATACCCAACTGGTTAGCTCCCTCTATATTATCGGCGTTGTCGTCAAAAAAGACCGCATCGGCCGCGGTGAATCCTTCCGCCTGGAGAACAGCCTGATAAATGCGTGCTTCAGGTTTACGCATGCCCATCTCCTGCGAGAGATAGATGTTATCGGCCGCCGCCTTAACTTCAGGATATTCCTCAGGCCAGAACGTGGTATGCAGGCGGTTGGTATTTGACAACACAACGACCCGATGGCCCTGCTCGCGAAGCTTGTGCATGATGTCGATCGCTTCAGGCCGGATGGCGACAAATACTGCCTGCCAGCCGTGAGAAAACTGCTCGTAGCTTAACGGTAGATCCATCTCCTGGCAGAAACGTTCAGCAAATTCTTCATCGTCGATCTCGCCGCGTTCATGCTGATGGAAGGTCTCGCCCATCGCGAAATTTTGCTTCAGTGTCGCCAGCGGAACGCGGCTAAAGTCGCTCCATGCACCCAGCACACGATTAAAATCGATATCGACGATTACGTTTCCTAAATCAAAGATATAAAGCATGTTTATCTCCTGCTCGCCGTGGAGAGGTAACTGTAGCGGGAAAGATAAAGTTTGGCTATGCACGAGATTCAGCTGAGAGGCAGCAGTATGAAAAACAAAAATTTAGCCCAGGAAGATGATATTGGCTTTCGGGCGATAGGCTGGGATGGGTTTTATTTAAGTGCGTTTTTGCGAGGATATACTTTTTAGTTCATTTTGCAAAAAATTATAGAAAAACGCTTCCATAAACTTTTTCTCATCACCATATTCCCCAGTTTTTGCCATGGCAATCCCATTTCTCGCGGCTTTGCGAGAAATTGCAACAAGTCTACTTTACTTAAATTTACATTTAGATACAAATACTCTATTTATCTTCTTTTTTATAATGCTAAGTTTACATTACTTTACACATGGAGCTGCACTTTCGTGAAGATTAAAAAGGGATACGTCCTCAGTGCCGTTTTAATAGCAATACTCTGCGCATTCGCTATTTATTCATACAATGCCTACCAATTTAAAAAAGCCAGCAGAGATATTTTATATCAACTCTCTAGCCAATTAATTGTGAAGCAAGGGCTTGAACCAAAATCTTCAACCCACCTCGTTTTTGATACGTTATATATCGACGGAAACATATCCAAAGATGATGACAAAATCATTGTGGGACTTATCAAAAAAAACCTTATCCCTGTCAGAACAATATCGATAAACAGTGGTGGCGGCGATGTCGAAACTGCAATCAATATAGCACGAATTATTCATGATAAAGAAATTAACATTGAGATCAGGAGATTATGCCTTTCTTCCTGTGCTAACTATCTTTTCCCAGCGGCAAAAAACAAAATCATCAACTATGGTTCGATTATTGGTTTCCATGGGTCACCTAATTCTGATGACAATAAGTTAACAACTACAGTTAACGGAGAAATCAATACAGACACAACGATAACAGATCGCATTTTCTCAGAAATAAGAAAAACGGATAAAGCATTCTACAAAGATATAAATGTGTCATGGATGATGCCACTTTGCGGGCAAAAAGAAAATATTGGTGATCCAGACACAGGTCTGTCGACGTACAGCGAAAAGGATTTTACGCGTTTTGGCGTAAAAAACATTTCATTCACGGATGGTGAAATGGTATGGAAAAAGTCTATGGATATTATGGGTATACCTTTTGCTCACTATTGCAAGGAACATTAATAATGCGTGAACTCAATGAAAGTGAATTAAGCAACGTCAGCGGCGCAGGAATGTGGGGTTCTATCGGTAGTGCGATTGGTGGGATGTTCGGTGGTGGTAGTGCTGGTTGTAATGGCAGCTATTCTCACACCAGCACCACTAATAAAGATGGTTCTCACTCTGAAAGCACATCCTTTAGCGGTGGTTGCTCGGTTAACGTTGGTGGTAAAAGCGGTGGTTCATCAAAAGGTAATGGTGGTTCGAAAAGTGGTGGCGGCCGCCAGGGTAATGATCACGGTAGACATTAATTCCTGAATCATTATAACTCATAGCCGCTGATATTTAGCGGCTATTTCCACCCTGCAAGAGGCCAGATATGTTTCGCAAGGAAGCTATTGAATATCAGAGTACCCGGTGGGAAGGGAAAGCCGTTCTTCTGCCGGGCATCCCTTTTGCTTTTATCATATTGCTCAGCATTGTTTTTATTGCTTCCATTTCTATTTTTATTACCAAAGGTTCCTATACCCGTCGCGTCATCGTTCACGGTGAGGTAACCACTTTCCCTGGCTCAGTGAATATCTCTGCATCAATGCAGGGTACAGTCGTGAAGAGTTTTGTTAATGAAGGCGATCGCGTAAAAAAAGGTGACGCCCTCTTTCTCATTCATTCGGGTGTATCGACGCAATCAGGCCTGGTTGATGAAAATAAAAAAAAGGAGATCGCGCTACAGATAAACAGTATCAGCGTAATGATGGCAAATTTGAACGCTTCAAAAAAACGTACTCTCGCTGCGCTAACAACTCAAAAAGATCATTATCAGTCCAGTTTTAATACCTCATCTGGGTTACTCGTGCAGGCTGAACGGGAACTGAATCAGATTGAGAAGAACGTTAACGATTACCGTAGTTATCAGGAAAAAGGTCTGGTCACCAAAGACCAGATGAGCAGTCAAAACGCACTACTCTATCAACAGCAGAGCAATGTTTCTGACCTGGTCGCCAGAAAATCACAAGACCAGGTTCAGGTCGATACGCTCAATCAGCAGATCCAGTCCCAGGGCGCTGATTATGACCATCAGATTTACCAGCTTGAGCAACAAAAATACGAGCTGGAAAAAGAAAAGTTAAATACAGAAGCGGAAGGTAATTATGTCATCGAGGCAACAGCCGATGGCTTAATCGACTCCATCAATACGGCGCAAGGTAAGATGATCGGCGCAGGCGATGTACTGGCGCGAGTTCAGCAGAATATCCATTCACCATGCTATCTCGAAACCTGGGTTCCCGATGAAGTTCTTCCTTATCTGGCGATTGGCCAGCGCGTTAATGTCAGTTACGACGCCTTTCCTTATGAAAAATTTGGTCAGTTCAGGGCATCAATATCAGCAATATCCAGGCTTCCGGCATCGAAGCCAGAACTCCTGTCAAAACAGACCATCGCACACGAATTCTATGACGATAAAAAGTCCTGGTACAAAATCATGATCAAACCTGACCTACAGTCTGTGCAAGTTCATGGAAAACAACTCTCACTGAGCCAGGGAGCCAAAGCGCAGATTTCTCTTTTCCTTGAAAAGAGACATATCTATGAGTGGTTATTATCGCCCTTTTACGAAATGAAAATGAGCGTAACGGACGCGGGTAATGAATAAACTTTATACACTTGAGACGCTGCTGCACAAGTTGGATTTGAGGATATTTAAACGCATCCCAGTTGTCTTTCAAACTGAAGCGTCTGAATGTGGCCTGGCCTGTCTTTCAATGATATGCAGTTTTTATGGCAAGCAGGTCGATCTACTGCAACTCCGGCAACAATTCAATTTGTCATCACGTGGGGTCAACCTTCATGCGATAAAAGCAATTGCCAGTGAACTGGAGATGTCGTCACGCGCATTGTCCGTGGACCTTCAGGAATTACATGCCGTGCGTAAGCCCTGCATATTGCATTGGGATTTTAACCATTTTGTCGTACTGATTAAGGTCGATAAGAACAGCGCGGTGATCCACGACCCTGCGTTTGGACGACGGGTGATTAGCATGCCTGAATTGTCCCAACATTTTACTGGTGTTGTGCTTGAGGTATGGCCGGGAACCACTTTCTCAGTTCAAAAGAAGAAAAACAGGTTAAAAGCCTCCACGTTATTAAAGAATATCAACGGACTGATGACATCACTGGCGAAGATATTTTTCTTATCGCTGGTGATTGAGTTGATCAGCCTGCTGTTGCCTGTGGGAACACAATTAGTCACGGATCATGTCATTGCATCCGGAGATTACGGTTTACTTAATATCATCTGTCTTGGGCTGTTTATTCTGATTCTGTTACGTTTGACGGTCAGTATCATTCGCTCCTGGACCACGCTGATACTGGGAACACTCATCGACGTCCAGTGGAGTTTTAGCCTTTTTTCTCACCTTATTAAGCTACCAACCACCTATTTTGAAAGACGCAAACTGGGGGACATTCAGTCTCGTTTCCACTCACTTGATGTTATACGGGCCACTTTTACCACAGGTTTAACTGGTAGCATTATTGATACGCTAATGCTCATGGGTTTGCTGGTAATGATGTTTTTATACAACCTTCAGCTCAGCATGATAGTGGTCTCTTTTACCGCAATATACACCTTCATTCGGTTTGCTACCTATCGATACTATCGCCAGTTATCCGAAGAAGAGTTAATCAAGGAAGCACGTCTTAATTCTTATTTTATGGAAACCCTGTACGGTATCGCGACGATTAAGATTCAGGGGATGACTGACCTGAGAATCAATAACTGGTTTAATCTTTTTTCAGATAAGGTCAATACCGGCATTCGTTTGACGCGAATGGATCTCTTCTTTGGTGGTGTCGTCTCTTTTATCGCTGCCTGCGACCAAATTGTTATCCTGTGGGTTAGCGGCAGGCTGATGATGGATAGTCATTTAACCATCGGTATGTTTATCGCGTTTAATACCTTCAGGAGTCAGTTCTATGACCGAATAAATGCCCTGATCAACTTTATCATTCAGCTGAAGCTCATCAACTTACATAATGAACGCGTAGCCGATATTGCGCTGCAGGAAGCATCTTCTTCAACGGCCACCAGCCCGCTGCGTTTACCACACGGAGCCTTAACGCTCGAAACTCAGGATCTGACCTACCGTTATGATAACCATGCGGACCCTATATTCAGCAAACTGAATCTGACCATTCATGCCGGGGAGAGTATTGCTATTACGGGCGTATCGGGTGCAGGTAAAAGCACCTTGATGAAAGTGTTGTGCGGTTTATTCGAACCGTCGAACGGCTGCGTCCGAATTAATGGCATTGATATTAAGCAACTTGGTTTTGAGCATTATGCTGAACGCATTGCCTGTATCATGCAGGAAGATAAGTTGTTTTCAGGCTCTATCAAAGAGAATATCGCCGGTTTTCGGCCTGACATTGACGAGCAGTGGATGGTGCAATGCGCCATCGCAAGCCATATTCATAATGACATTTTAAAGCTACCAATGGGTTACGAGACACTGATTGGTGAACTTGGGGAAGGGTTGTCCGGGGGTCAAAAACAGCGGATTTATATTGCCCGGGCATTATACCGCAAACCGGGTATTTTATTCATGGACGAGGCGACCAGCCACCTTGATAAAACCAGTGAAAGTCAGGTCAATCAGTCTATACAGGAGATGAACATCACCAGGATTATTATCGCGCATCGCGAAACCACGATTGCATCGGCAGATCGGGTGTTCGTGATAAATGGAGCAGAGTTACCCTAATCCCTGAATTTCGCAGGAAAGAGATAGCTTCGGGACATAACGCCCCAGGTAATGAAGAATTCTGGCGATCATCGAATAAAAAAGCCGCTGAGAGATCAGCGGCTTTTTAGTTGCCGGGTGGCGCTCACGCTTACCCGGCCTACGGATTGACCGTATTACTCTTCTTTCGCACCGCGCATAGCACGTTTACGGTCGTTCTCGGTCAGGTGACGTTTACGGATACGAATTGACTGTGGAGTCACTTCTACCAGTTCGTCATCATCGATGAATTCCAGAGCCTGCTCCAGAGTCATCTTGATCGGTGGAACCAGAACCGTTGCTTCGTCAGTACCGGACGCACGCATGTTGGTCAGTTTCTTACCGGTCAGGCAGTTTACGGTCAGGTCGTTAGAACGACTGTGAATACCGATGATCTGGCCTTCGTAAACTTCAGCACCGTGACCCAGGAACAGCTTGCCGCGATCCTGCAGACCGAACAGCGCAAACGCAACCGCTTTACCCTGACCGTTGGAGATCAGCACGCCGTTGTTACGCTGGCCCACTTCGCCCGGACGAACGTCGTCGTAGTGGCTGAAGGTGGAGTACAGCAGACCGGTACCGGAGGTCATGGTCATGAACTCTGAACGGAAGCCGATCAGACCACGGCTTGGGATCACGTAGTCGAGACGTACGCGGCCTTTGCCATCTGGATTCATGTTTTTCAGGTCGCCTTTACGCTCACCCAGAGCCTGCATCACAGAACCCTGGTGCTGCTCTTCAACGTCCAGCGTTACGTTTTCGAACGGCTCTTGTTTACGGCCGTCGATTTCGCGGAAGATTACTTTCGGACGGGAAACCGCCATTTCGAAACCTTCACGACGCATGTTTTCGATCAGAACAGACAGGTGCAGCTCACCACGACCAGAAACGCGGAATGCATCGGCATCCTGGGTTTCTTCAACGCGCAACGCAACGTTGTGCACCAGCTCTTTGTTCAGGCGGTCAAGGATCTGACGAGAGGTAACGAATTTACCTTCTTTACCACAGAACGGAGAGGTGTTGACGTTGAAGAACATGGATACGGTTGGTTCATCAACGGACAGGGCTGGCAGCGCTTCGACGTTCTGCGGATCGCAGATGGTGTCGGAGATGTTCAGTTCACCCAGACCGGTGATAGCGATGATGTCGCCCGCTTCCGCAACGTCACTCTCGATACGCTCAAGACCCAGGTGAGTCAGTACTTTACCGACTTTACCGTTACGGGTTTTGCCTTCGCTATCGATGATAGTAACCTGCTGGTTAGGCTTCACTTTACCGCGCTTGATACGACCAATGCCGATTACGCCAACGTAGTTGTTGTAGTCGAGCTGAGAGATCTGCATCTGCAGGGTGCCGTCGAGATCGACGTTTGGTGCAGGAACACGGTCAACAATCGCCTGATACAGCGGGGTCATGTCTTCAGCCATGTCTTCGTGGTCCAGACCTGCGATACCGTTCAGCGCAGAGGCGTAAACGATAGGGAAGTCCAGCTGCTCGTCGGTCGCGTCGAGGTTAACGAACAGGTCGAAGACCTGGTCAACAACCCAGTCAGGACGCGCGCCAGGGCGGTCAACTTTGTTGATAACAACGATTGGCTTCAGACCATGGGCAAAAGCTTTTTTGGTCACGAAGCGCGTCTGTGGCATTGGGCCATCCATTGCGTCAACGACCAGCAGAACGGAGTCTACCATGGACATTACACGTTCAACTTCACCACCGAAGTCGGCGTGCCCTGGGGTATCAACGATGTTGATACGGTAGTCATTCCATTTAATCGCGGTGTTTTTCGCGAGGATGGTAATCCCACGCTCTTTCTCCAAATCGTTGGAGTCCATCACGCGTTCTTGGGTTTCGGCACGCGCATCAAACGTACCGGATTGCTGCAGCAGCTTGTCGACCAGGGTAGTTTTACCATGGTCAACGTGCGCGATGATGGCGATGTTACGCAAATTTTCGATCACAACTTTGCCTCAGGCATTTAGAAATAGCGCGTTATTGTACACGGATTAATCGCACTACAAAACAGGATCACAAACATCCCCCGCAAACAAGTATTGCAGAGATGCTTTGTGATCGCTTTCACGGAGCGGTAAAAGGGCACTTTAACGTAAATTGCACCAATATGGTGCTCAATGTTCACATTGAAGCACCATACTGGTGCAACAAATCCATTGTGGTGCAGCCCTTTTGCACTATGGTGCGCATGATAACGCCTTTTTGGGGTGATTTAAAAGTTGGCACAGATTTCGCTTTATAAAAAATACATGGCACCAGCCAGTACAAACAGAAATTGAAGACCTCGTTACCACGACGACAATGACCAATCTGGAGAGTTAAGTATGTCCGCTGAACACGTTTTGACGATGCTGAACGAACATGAAGTGAAGTTTGTTGATCTGCGCTTCACCGATACCAAAGGTAAAGAACAGCACGTCACAATCCCTGCTCATCAGGTGAACGCCGAATTCTTTGAAGAAGGCAAAATGTTTGACGGCTCCTCCATTGGTGGCTGGAAAGGCATTAACGAATCCGACATGGTTCTGATGCCAGACGCGACCACTGCGGTCATTGATCCGTTCTTCGAAGAACCAACCCTGATCATCCGTTGCGACATCCTCGAGCCAGGCACGCTGCAGGGCTACGACCGCGACCCACGTTCTATCGCGAAACGCGCTGAAGAGTACCTGCGTTCTACCGGCATCGCAGACACCGTTCTGTTCGGGCCAGAGCCAGAATTCTTCCTGTTCGATGACATCCGCTTCGGTGCCTCTATTTCTGGCTCCCACGTGGCTATCGACGACATCGAAGGTGCATGGAACTCCTCCACCAAATACGAAGGCGGTAACAAAGGTCACCGTCCTGGCGTGAAAGGCGGTTACTTCCCGGTTCCTCCGGTCGACTCTGCACAGGACATTCGTTCCACTATGTGTCTGGTGATGGAAGAGATGGGCCTGGTTGTTGAAGCTCACCACCACGAAGTGGCGACTGCTGGTCAGAACGAAGTGGCAACCCGCTTCAACACCATGACCAAAAAAGCGGACGAAATTCAGATCTACAAATACGTTGTGCACAACGTTGCGCACCGTTTCGGTAAAACCGCGACCTTCATGCCAAAACCAATGTTTGGCGATAACGGTTCCGGTATGCACTGCCACATGTCTCTGTCCAAGAACGGTACCAACCTGTTCTCTGGCGACAAATATGCCGGTCTGTCCGAGCAGGCGCTGTATTACATCGGTGGTGTTATCAAACACGCTAAAGCGATCAACGCCCTGGCGAACCCAACCACGAACTCCTACAAGCGTCTGGTCCCGGGCTACGAAGCGCCAGTGATGCTGGCCTACTCTGCACGTAACCGTTCTGCTTCTATCCGTATCCCGGTGGTGGCTTCTCCTAAAGCACGTCGTATCGAAGTTCGCTTCCCGGACCCAGCGGCTAACCCATACCTGTGCTTCGCAGCACTGCTGATGGCCGGTCTGGACGGTATCAAGAACAAGATCCACCCGGGCGAAGCGATGGACAAAAACCTGTACGACCTGCCGCCAGAAGAAGCGAAAGAGATCCCACAGGTTGCTGGCTCTCTGGAAGAAGCCCTGCAGGCGCTGGACGCAGACCGCGAGTTCCTGACTGCAGGTGGCGTATTCACTGACGACGCTATCGATGCTTACATCGCCCTGCGTATGGAAGAGAACGACCGCGTGCGTATGACGCCACACCCGGTAGAGTTCGAGCTGTACTACAGCGTTTAATTAAAGTTGTTTTACCCGGCGTGATAAGCGCCGGGGGTAGTTGCCGTGGAAACTTTTAGCCCATCTCCGGATGGGCTTTTTTCTCCACCAACAACCTGATCTCACGCGCTTTTTACGCCGAAAACGCTATACTGCACAAAATTAGTGCAAACGACTCCAGGAGACTGCTGAATGGCAACTGGCACGCTGCCCGATGCTGGGCAGATCCTCAATTCTTTGATTAACAGCATATTGCTGGTCGATGACGAGCTGGCCGTTCATTACGCCAACCCGGCCGCGCAGCAGCTGCTCGCCCAAAGCGCACGTAAACTGTTCGGCACCCCGCTTCCTGAACTCCTGAGCTATTTTTCACTGAATATTGGCCTGATGCAGGAAAGTTTGCAGGCCGGCCAGGGGTTTACCGATAACGAAGTGACGCTGGTGATCGACGGGCGCTCGCACATTCTGTCGCTAACCGCGCAACGTCTTCCCGAAGGCCTGATCCTGCTGGAAATGGCGCCGATGGATAATCAGCGTCGACTGAGCCAGGAGCAGCTTCAGCACGCGCAGCAGATTGCCGCCCGTGACCTGGTGCGGGGCCTGGCGCATGAAATCAAAAACCCGCTGGGTGGATTACGCGGCGCGGCGCAGCTTCTGACCAAGGCGCTGCCCGATCCCGCGCTGGCGGAATATACCAACGTCATCATTGAGCAGGCGGACCGTCTGCGGAATCTGGTAGACCGTCTTCTCGGTCCGCAGCAGCCGGGAATGCACGTTACTGAAAGCATCCATAAAGTGGCTGAGCGGGTGGTGAAGCTCGTCTCAATGGAGCTGCCGGAGAACGTCACGCTGGTACGTGATTACGATCCAAGCCTGCCGGAACTGGCCCACGACCCGGACCAGATTGAGCAGGTCCTGTTGAATATTGTGCGTAATGCCCTGCAGGCGCTTGGGCCTGAAGGCGGCGAGATTATTTTACGCACCCGCACCGCCTTCCAGCTCACGTTACACGGCGTGCGCTACCGGCTGGCGGCCCGAATCGACGTTGAGGATAACGGGCCCGGCATTCCATCGCATTTGCAGGACACCCTGTTCTACCCGATGGTAAGCGGTCGCGAAGGCGGGACCGGCCTGGGCTTATCCATTGCCCGCAGTTTGATCGATCAACACTCCGGGAAAATTGAATTTACCAGTTGGCCGGGACATACCGAGTTTTCGGTTTTCCTGCCGATTAAAAAATAAAGGTGACGTTTATGCAACGAGGGATAGTCTGGGTAGTCGATGACGATAGCTCCATCCGTTGGGTGCTTGAACGCGCGCTCACTGGGGCAGGATTAAGCTGCACGACGTTTGAGAGCGGCAGCGAAGTGCTCGACGCACTCACCACCAAAACGCCAGATGTTCTGCTTTCGGATATCCGTATGCCGGGCATGGACGGGCTGGCGCTGTTAAAGCAGATCAAACAACGCCACCCTATGCTTCCGGTCATCATAATGACTGCGCACTCCGATCTGGATGCCGCAGTGAGCGCCTATCAGCAAGGGGCGTTTGATTACCTGCCCAAACCCTTTGATATCGACGAAGCGGTGGCGCTGGTTGAGCGCGCGATTAGCCATTATCAGGAGCAGCAACAGCCGCGCCACGCGCCCGATTTTGGGCCAACGACAGACATCATCGGTGAAGCGCCGGCGATGCAGGACGTGTTTCGCATTATTGGCCGTTTGTCCCGCTCGTCCATTAGCGTATTGATTAACGGTGAATCGGGAACCGGTAAAGAGCTTGTGGCGCATGCATTGCATCGCCATAGTCCACGGGCAAAAGCGCCGTTCATCGCCCTGAATATGGCGGCGATCCCGAAGGATTTGATTGAGTCCGAACTGTTCGGCCATGAAAAAGGGGCATTTACCGGCGCCAATACCATTCGCCAGGGGCGGTTCGAACAGGCTGACGGCGGTACGCTGTTCCTGGATG
Organism: Enterobacter sp. C3_dUdeg; assembly: GCF_057536195.1. Taxonomy (NCBI): domain Bacteria; kingdom Pseudomonadati; phylum Pseudomonadota; class Gammaproteobacteria; order Enterobacterales; family Enterobacteriaceae; genus Enterobacter; species Enterobacter sp. C3_dUdeg. Next base: position 12,054 of record NZ_BAAKFX010000014.1, on the reverse strand, counting down.
AAATTGGCGATATGCCGCTGGATGTCCAGACCCGCCTGCTGCGCGTGCTGGCCGACGGGCAGTTTTATCGCGTGGGCGGCTATGCGCCGGTGAAGGTGGATGTGCGCATTATCGCCGCGACCCACCAGAACCTGGAGCAACGCGTGCAGGAAGGAAAATTCCGCGAGGATTTATTCCACCGTCTGAACGTTATTCGCGTTCATCTGCCGCCGCTGCGTGAACGCCGGGAAGATATTCCCCGCCTGGCGCGTCATTTCCTGCAGGTAGCCGCCCGCGAGCTGGGCGTGGAAGCCAAGCAGCTTCACCCGGAAACCGATGCCGCTCTGACGCGTCTGGCGTGGCCGGGCAACGTGCGTCAGCTGGAAAATACCTGCCGCTGGTTAACCGTGATGGCCGCCGGGCAGGAAGTGCTGATTCAGGATTTACCGGCCGAGCTGTTTGAAGCGACCGCGCCTGAAAGCAGTACCGGGCACGCGCTGCCGGACAGCTGGGCGACGCTGCTGGCGCAGTGGGCCGACCGCGCGCTGCGTTCCGGTCATCAAAACCTGCTGTCTGAAGCTCAGCCGGAGATGGAGCGTACGCTGTTAACTACCGCGCTTCGTCATACGCAGGGCCATAAGCAGGAAGCCGCTCGCCTGCTGGGATGGGGACGTAATACCCTGACGCGCAAGCTTAAAGAGCTGGGAATGGAGTGATCGTACGCCGCTGTGTAAAGGTTATTCATTGAGCGCAAATTGCCGTTATTTTGCGCTTTACTGTTCCGATGAGTTTTGTATGATCGTGCCCGGAAATTGGGGGTGAACATCATGCTGGAAACAATCGTAAATATGCTCTCTAGCGGAGCCGCTGAAAGCCACACGCCACAGACAGCCGTTGCGGCTATGTTGTGTGCGGCGTTGGTGGGGCTGTTTAGCTAGCGAGTTGAACGTAAAAGCCGGGTGGCGGCTTCGCCTTACCCGGCCTACGTTTTGTGCATTTTGCAATGCGCCTTAAATCACCCGCGAGAACTGCTGCAGTCGCGCTTTCTGACGTAGATACGCGTCAAAGCACATGCAGATATTACGGATCAACAGACGCCCTTTCGGCGTGACCTCAATCGCGCTCTCCGACACATCCACCAGCCCGTCTTTCGCCAGCGGTGCAATCAGCTTCAGGTCTTCCGCAAAATAATCGCTGAAGTGCAGATCCCACTGCGACTCAACGTCGCTGAAATCGAGACGGAAGTTGCAGATTAGCGCCTTAATCACATCGCGCCGGATGCAGTCGTCGCGCGTTAACGCGATGCCGCGCCACAGCGCGTTGCCCGTTTCATCAACCTGCTGGTAGTAAAGCTTCAGCTCTTTCTGGTTCTGCGCGTAACAGTCGCCAATCATGCTGATAGCGGAGACGCCCATCCCCAGCAAATCGGTATCGCCCTGGGTTGTGTAGCCCTGGAAGTTGCGGTGCAGAACGCCTTCACGCTGCGCAATCGCCAGCTCGTCATCCGGACGGGCAAAGTGATCCATCCCGATAAACTGATAGCCGGTTTCGGTCAGCGAGGTAATGGTTTCCTGCAGGATATCCAGCTTCTGCTGGGCAGAAGGAAGATCGGCATCTTTGATTTTGCGCTGAGCGGCAAAGAGCGTCGGCAGATGCGCATAGTTAAAGACGCTCAGGCGGTCCGGGTTGAGTTCGGCCACGCGCTTCAGGGTGAAGGCGAAGCTTTCCGGCGTTTGCTTTGGCAGGCCGTAAATCAGGTCAATATTGGTCGAGGTGAAACCAATCTCGCGCGCGTGATTGAGTAAGGCAAAGATAAATTCTTCGTCCTGCTCGCGGTTCACCAGACGCTGAACCTCTTTATTGAAATCCTGCACGCCCATACTCAGACGATTGAAGCCTTCGGCGCGTAAGTGTTCCAGTACATCCAGCTCAATTTCACGCGGATCGACTTCGATCGAGATTTCAGCGTCGGCGTTAAAACTGAAATTGCCGCGCAGCAGGGTCATCAGGCGGCTGATTTGCGCTTTATTCAGATAGGTTGGCGTACCGCCGCCCCAGTGCAGCTGGCTGACGTGACGGCCAGCAAAAAGCGGCGCGCGATGCACAATTTCTTGTTCAAGCGCATCAAGATATTGGTCGGCTTTGTGCTGCTGACGGGTAACGATTTTATTGCAGCCGCAGAAGTAGCAAAGCTTGTGGCAGAACGGAATATGGACGTAGAGCGACAGCGGACGCTCAGGATAGCGCGCGACAGCCTGCTGGAAATCAGCCTCGCCGAAGGCATCGGAGAACTCCAGCGCGGTGGGGTATGACGTATAACGCGGCCCGGAATAGTTATATTTCTGGATTAGGGCCAAATCCCAGTCGATAGTTGGTGCTGACATGCTCACTCCTTCCGTTGGTGTCGCGTTCGTATACGGCGGCCCGTTCTGGCCCCATCGCGGGCCATCATTCGGGTGCGCAGCCACTTCTGTCGCCGCGACAACCGCCGTAGTTTAACGAATAACCACACCAGATAACATATAACCGGAAGGGTTATAAGCAGGACTATCGTGCCTGCCGGGTGCAAATGTTAGTTTCCACCCTTCAGAAGACGCATCATATCTTCCTGCTTCTCGTCTTCTTCTTCATCTTCGTCATCGTCGTATGACAGGCCCAGCTTCTGCATCAGTTCATCGATACGATCCAGTTTGGCATCCACCCATGACTGCTCTTCAGCGGTCAGGGTTTCACCCTCTTCAAGACGTTCCAGCAGCGCGTCCAGGCGCTCATCGTTCTCCAGCAAATCCAGCTCAGCCTGCGGTGAAAGCATAGGTTTCTCGCTCTTTGGTTTGTGCTGCTTAGTGACCGGGGTGTCTGTCACGCCCAGTGGAATGGGAGTTTTACTGCCGATACGAGGGTCTTTCTGCTGTTTGCCTTTTGCAGATGCACCCGCTGCACCACCACCGTTGGCACGGCTACCCGCAGCGTGACCGCGATGTTTTTTGTCGCGTTTGCGATCGCGCGCTTCCTGGTTCAGTTCTTCGCGCGTTTTGCGGCGTGCTTTTGCAGGGCGTTTCGCGCCCGCAGCGGAGGTTGGTTTTTTCATGATGTTTTATCTTTAAGTCGTTTTCTTCAGTATAGAATTGCGGCGAAATCTAGCAGAAAGCAAGCAAAGAAAAAAGGCGACAGAGCAATCTGTCGCCTTTTTTCCTGACTCACAACCCTTAGCGGGTCAGACTTTCCGTGTTTGCCAACAACAAACCCTGTTTATCCCTTGGCTAATACCGTCCGTGATACGGTTCCATTTCCTTTTAAAACGCCTCCAGGCGTTGGTCATCCTGACAATCCTGCGTCTTCGCCTCCTGGCGCTCCTGACCCTAATCCTTAAGTCGATTTCCTGTTGGCTTCCTCGCCCTGACGCACACTTTACCTTGTTCCGTTAAACTAACAAGCAACGAAACGGTACAAAAAGGATTTTTCAGACAATTACCCGGAAATAAGCTTATGATTTAAAACAGTTTGGCTTTTTTGACGCCTGCGAATTCTCTGAAATCTCCCATAGCATCACTGGCCGATCTCTCACACCGGTTGGGGCATTCGCCTACAGCTCATAGCAATCAGAAAAGCCTTTTGGCTGCATTCGGGTATAATCCCCTTCAGATTACGATTTTGGAGACGACCACGTGACTACCTGGAACTACCAACAGACGCATTTTGTCACCAGTGCGCCCGATATTCGCCACCTTCCTTCTGATACCGGTATTGAAGTGGCATTTGCTGGCCGCTCCAATGCGGGGAAATCCAGCGCCCTGAATACGCTGACCAATCAGAAGAGCCTGGCGCGTACCTCAAAAACACCTGGCCGTACCCAGCTGATCAACCTGTTTGAAGTCGCAGAGGGCAAACGCCTGGTCGACTTACCGGGCTACGGTTACGCGCAGGTACCGGAAGAGATGAAAATCAAGTGGCAGCGTGCGCTGGGTGAATACCTGGAAAAACGCCTGTGCCTGAAAGGTCTGGTGGTGCTGATGGATATTCGCCATCCCCTGAAAGATCTGGATCAGCAGATGATCGACTGGGCTGTAGCAAGCGATATCGCCGTGCTGGTGCTGCTGACGAAAGCCGATAAGCTGGCGAGCGGCGCGCGTAAAGCGCAGGTGAATATGGTTCGCGAAGCGGTGCTGGCGTTCAACGGTGATGTGCAGGTTGAGCCGTTCTCCTCGCTGAAAAAGCTGGGCGTGGACAAGCTGCGTCAGAAGCTCGATACCTGGTTTAGCGAGCTGGAACCCGCGACGGAAGCGGAAGAAGCGTAATACCGAGCGCGGCGATAGCCGCGTTTTTTTTGCCTGAATTTTTCTTTGCCGCAATAAAAAACGCCCCAGTCATTACTGACTGGGGCGGCTAAAATATTCAGCCAAATCCGATTACGTGAAGTAAAAGGTCTGAAAGATAGAACATCTTACCTCTGTACCCTACGCCGACAACTCTACCCCTTTTTGTGCTGCAGAAAAAGCACTTTTTGTAGTTTTTTTTCATTCTTTACATAGGGAATTCTAATGATTGTCACAAAACGCGCGTTGTTATGTTGCAAACTTACATAAAAAGCGCGTTATGCGAAGAACCCTTAGTGAGCCTGATCCCAGTTTTCGCCACTTCCCACTTCCACCAGCAACGGCACGTCAAGCGTCATGCTGCTTTCCATCAGTTCGTGGATCTTCTTCGACACGGCGTCGAGGTCGTCTTTGTGCACTTCAAATACCAGTTCATCGTGTACCTGCATGATCATCTTCACGCGAGGCTTCTCTTTTTCCAGCCAGGCATCAACGGCGATCATTGCACGCTTAATAATGTCCGCCGCGGTACCCTGCATCGGGGCGTTGATCGCCGCACGCTCTGCGCCAGCGCGACGCGCCGCGTTGCTGGATTTGATGTCCGGTAGGTAGAGGCGGCGGCCATCCAGGGTTTCGACGTAACCTTTTTCCTTCGCCTGCGCGCGGGTGCGTTCCATGTATTCCAGCACGCCCGGATAACGCTCGAAGTAGAGATCCATATACTTCTGCGACTCTTTGCGCGGAATGTTGAGCTGGCGCGAAAGACCAAATGCACTCATGCCGTAAATCAGACCGAAGTTGATCGCCTTAGCACTGCGGCGCTGCTCGTTGGTCACGCTGTCCAGCGGCAAGCCGAAGACTTCCGCCGCAGTTGCCCGGTGGATATCCTTCCCTTCAGCAAACGCGGTCAGCAGGCCTTTGTCGCGGGACAGATGCGCCATAATGCGCAGCTCAATTTGCGAGTAGTCAGCAGAGACAATCAGATAATCCTCTGGTGCGATGAAAGCCTGGCGAATACGGCGGCCTTCTTCGTTACGTACCGGGATGTTCTGCAGGTTGGGATCGGTTGATGAGAGACGACCAGTCGCCGCGACAGCCTGATGGTACGACGTGTGCACGCGGCCCGTTTTCGGGTTGATCATCAGCGGGAGCTTGTCGGTGTAGGTAGACTTCAGCTTCGCGAGGCCACGGTACTGCAGAATCACTTTTGGCAGCGGGTAATCCAGCGCCAGCTCTTCCAGCACCTCTTCAGAGGTTGACGGCGCGCCGCCAGGAGTTTTCTTCAGCGGCTTGATGCCCTGCTTTTCAAACAGAATGGTTTGCAGCTGCTTCGGCGAAGAGAGGTTAAACGGCTCGCCTGCAAGCTCATGCGCTTTTTGCTCGAGCTCGGTCAGACGCTGCGCCAGCTCCCCGGAGTGGTTATGCAGCACCGTTGGGTCAATCTTCACGCCGTTGCGTTCAATGCGGGACAGCACGGGCACCAGCGGCATCTCGATATGCTGGAACACGTTCAGCGGACCTTCATGCTTCTGCAGTTTTGGCCACATCTTCAGGTGCAGCTGCAGCGTGACATCTGCGTCTTCCGCCGCGTAGCGCCCCGCTTCTTCCAGAGCAATCTGGTTAAAGGTGAGCTGATTTTTCCCTTTACCGGCAATCTCTTCAAAGGTGATCGTTTTGTGCTTGAGCCAGCGGTCAGACAAGGAATCCATATCATGGCGGCCCGCGACGCTGTCCAGAATGTAGGATTCAAGCATGGTGTCGAAGGCAATCCCGCGCAGTTCAATGCCGTAGTTTTGCAGAATGCCGCGGTCGTACTTGAGGTTTTGTCCAACCTTGAGCGCCTTTTCGTCTTCCAGGATCGGCTTCAGCAGTTCAAGCACGCGTTCACGGGAGATCTGCTCCGGCGCATCCAGGTAATCGTGCGCCACAGGGACGTAGGCGGCAATACCAGGCTCTGTCGCAAATGACAGACCAATCATATTGGCAGAGATGTTATCGAGGCTGTCGGTTTCGGTATCAAAGGCAAAGACGGGCGCCTTTTTCAGTTTCTCGATCCAGGCAATTAGCTGTGACTCTTCAAGAATGGTTTCGTAGTTGTCGAAGGAAAGCGCCACGGCTTCTTCTTCCGCCTGCTCTTCTGCGTCAACGACGATCGTCTCCTTCGGCTTTGCAGCAGGTTTGGCCCCTTTCGCCTGCAGCCATTTACCGGCTTCCACGTCAGCCGTCCAGCGCTTGAATTCGTATTTCTTAAACAGGCTCAGCAGATCGTCAGCGGAAGGCTGTTGCACTTCAAGCTGCTCACAGCCCAGCTCCAGTTCGACATCGGTTTTGATTGTGGCCAGCTTATAGGAGAGATAAGCCACCTCTTTGTTCTCTTCCAGTTTTCCGGCCATGGTTTTTGCGCCACGGAAGGAGAGCCCGGCGATTTTGTCTGGCTCCGCGTAGAGCGTATCCAGACCACCCAGCCCCTGGAGCAGCGCCTGCGCGGTTTTTTCACCGACGCCAGGGACACCCGGGATGTTATCCGAGGAGTCGCCCATCAACGCGAGGAAGTCGATAATCAGCTCAGGCGGCACGCCGTACTTTGTGACCACTTCTTCTGGCCCCAGAATGGTGTTGGTCATGGTGTTAATCAGGGTGATGCCTGGCGTCACCAGCTGCGCCATATCTTTATCACCGGTGCTGATCAGCACAGGACGCCCCATCTTTTCTGCTTCACGCGCCAGCGTGCCGATGACGTCATCGGCTTCAACGCCAGAGACGGCCAGCAGCGGCAGCCCCATCGCTTTTACCATGGTGTGCAGCGGCTCAATCTGCGCGCGCAGATCGTCAGGCATTGGCGGACGGTGAGATTTGTAATGCTCAAACAGTTCGTCGCGGAAAGTTTTACCTTTCGCATCAAAGACCACAGCCGCATGGGTTGGCTGATACTGAAGGATCAGGCTGCGCAGCATGTTCAGCACGCCGTACATTGCGCCGGTGGGTTCCCCTGCGCTATTGGTCAGAGGAGGAAACGCATGATATGCCCGATACAGGTAAGAAGAGCCATCGACGAGAATAAGAGGGTTTTCTGGGATCTGAACCATAATGTCCGTGCCTTTAATCAATTTATGGGTAAAGGATGCCACAGAAGGATGAAAACATCAGGTATTAGCGCCAGATACAGGAAAAGATTTTGCGATCGTGAGGATCGCTCGCAAAAATCAAACTGTGGATAAGTTTGTGTATATTTTCACTTCATATGAATAACAGACGTAAAAAATACATATGCGTTAATTTTTAGATCTTAATTATCATGCTGTTATAGCATTAGATCTTATCTATATGGTCAACTGATGGCAATTTAGTCTATGTGGATATAAGCCTTGTTAAGCGCGCAATCACAGAGAAATCGTCTGCGACAGGGTAAAAGCGGCCAAATCATCACGTCAAAGCGCCATTAATTTGTCTGTTTTCTGGTAAAATCAGCGCCCGGCGTTGCATAGCCGACCGCTCACTTACAGCTAACTACCTGAAAAAGCTCATCATGCCGAGATTGCTCGCAGCAATAACATTACTGTTAAGCATCATTTTAACTATCCTGGTGACTGTCGCCTGCTCTGTGCCGATCATCATCGCCGGGATCGTTAAACTGCTGCTGCCTGTTCCCATGGTGTGGCGAGCCGTGTCCGCATTTTGTAACTTCATGATGTACTGCTGGTGCGAAGGACTGGCGATACTGCTGTGCCTGAACTCGCATCTGAAGTGGGATATCAAAGGGCTGGAGAGTCTTAACAAGAAGAACTGGTATCTGCTGATCTGCAATCACCACAGCTGGGCGGACATCGTGGTGTTATGCGTACTTTTTCGCAAACACATCCCGATGAACAAATATTTTCTGAAACAGCAGCTCGCCTGGGTGCCTTTTATCGGGCTGGCCTGCTGGGCACTTGATATGCCGTTTATGAAACGCTATTCGCGCAGCTATTTGATTCGTCATCCCGAGCGTCGCGGCAAAGATGTGGATACCACGCGCCGTTCCTGCGAAAAGTTTCGCGCGCATCCTACGACCATCGTGAACTTTGTTGAAGGCTCCCGGTTTACGGAAGAGAAGCATCAACAAACTCGCTCCCCTTACCAGCACTTGCTGCCGCCAAAGGCTGCGGGTATTGCGATGGCGCTTAACGTGCTGGGATCACAGTTCGATAAACTCCTGAACGTCACACTCTGCTATCCGGAAAACAATAAGACGCCGTTCTACGATATGCTCAGCGGCAAACTGACGCGCATTGTTGTGCGTGTCGATCTGGTTCCGATAGATGCCGGGCTGCACGGTGATTACGTTAACGATAAGAATTTCAAGCGTCGTTTCCAGCAGTGGCTTAATACGCTCTGGAAAGAGAAAGACGAACAGATAGACAATATTAAATCTTCATACAAAAACGCCGGTCAGTGACCGGCGTTTTTACATCCGCGAAATTACTTCTTCTCAACCAGGTATTTCACGGTATCAGCATACTGCTGTACGAAGATATCCATGCTGCTGGTGTCCATGCCCTGCATGTTCAGCTGGTATTTGCCGTTAACAAACATCGCCGGAACGCCCTGAAGCTGGAGGTCAGCAGCCGCTTTTTCCTGCTGAGCAACCAGAGATTTCACCACAAAGCTGTTCCATGCTGCGTCATACTCTTCCCCTTTCACGCCGGCATCAACGAACACTTTACGGATATCCGCAGTGGTCTGAACGGTCTGGGTTTTCTGTACGGCTTCAAACATTGGCGCAGTGATCTTATCTTCCACGCCCAGTGCCATCGCAACCGCCCACGCCTGGGTCAGGTCTTTACCCAATGGACCCAGGAACTCGACGTGGTACTTGGTCATTTTGGTGCCTTCTGGCAGCTTTTTCTTCACGTTGTCAGAAACATGCAGAACCTGCTCGAACTGATAGCAGTGTGGGCAATAGAACGAGAAGAACTCCAGAACCTGTGGCTCGCCAGCAACCGGTTTGTCCAGCGTGATGAACTGTTTGCCGTCGGTAAACTGCGCAGCAGAAGCGCTAAATGCCAGAATCATACCTGCCAGCGCCAGCCAAATTTTTTTCATGATTAACTCTCTCCTGGGTGTGTCCAATTAATACATCGGCGTTAATTGCAGAGGGGGTTCCTGAAGAACCTTGACCTGCTCAGTAAATGTAGATATCTGGCTACGCCAGTAATCCTCTCCGGTAAGCCACGGGAAATTCCGGGGAAATGCGGGATCGTCCCAACGCCTGATTAACCATGCGAGATAATAAACAAAACGCATCGCACGTAAAGGCTCAATCAGGGCAATTTCGTCTGAATTAAACGGGCTAAATTCTTCATAAGCTTCAATAATGGTTTCAAGCTGCATGCGTTGCTCGGCTTTGTCGCCATTGAGCAACATCCACAGGTCCTGAACCGCTGGCCCCATACGCGCATCATCGAGATCGACAAAAAGCGGGCCATCACGCCAGAGGATATTTCCGGCATGACAATCGCCATGCAGGCGCAGGACAGAAATATCGTCGCGCCAGCAGGTTTTAACAGCAGCAATGAGCTTATCGGTGGCGTTGAGGAAATCATCCTTTAACGCAGTGGGAATCATGGCAGACGTTTCGAATATTCCGCGCGGCTCAAGAAGGTATTCCTGAATCCCGATAGTCGGGCGGGCAATAAAGGCTTTTTTGCGTCCCGTCTGGTGTATGCGCCCAAGATAGCGGGCAACCCACTCCATCTGATCAATATTATCCGCTTCAAATTGGCGGCCACCCAGGCTCGGGAATACAGCGTAGTAAAACCCTTCGTGCGTGAGGAGCGTTTGGTTATTGAATTTTAGCGGTGCGGCAACGGGAACATCGTCATCCAGCAGATCGTGAGCAAACTGATGCTCTTCCTGAATTTGTTCTGCGGACCAGCGTTCAGGACGATAGAATTTTACGACGAAGCGCTGACGATCCTCATCCTGAAACTGATAGACGCGGTTTTCGTAGCTGTTTAACGGTGTTAGCCCGGAATCCACCCGAATACCCTGTTCAAACAGGGCATCCATAATGGTGTCCGGGTGTAATGTCTGGAAAGTAAAAGCCTGGTCGTTCATCCGATCATCCGGAAATTATACGAATGATTCAGGATATCATCTTGTGGCGATTTCGGTGCCGCCGCTTACAAGCTTTTACTCTTTAATTACGCCTCGGGCGCGCAGTAATGCGGTCTTAAAATCTTCCTCATAATCTTTCTGAATACCAGGAATAACAGCATCTTTGGCAGAGTCACGCATTTTAAGGTGATAGATCAGGATGTCGTCAGAAAGGTCTGCCAGATCGCCGTCAAAACCTGACTCTTTCGCCAGTTTCTGTAAAAATTGCATCAGATTTAGCTCTGGCTCTTTTTGCCAGGCGGGCTGGAGGAGTTCAATAACTTCATTCAGACGTTTACATTTCATGGTGGTGCTCCTTTCATTTAGAGTGACACGTTAGCAGGGTCAATCCCACAATAAAAGAGGCGATATTCGTGAATCTTAGCCAGGAAATCATTGGGGTCGTTCTAGCAGGTGGCAGAGCGACGCGAATGGGGGGAAAAGATAAGGGGCTTCAACGCCTGAACGGCAAACCCTTGTGGCAATGTGTCGCTGATACGCTCGCAGGCCAGGTGTCGACAATGGCCATCAGTGCTAACCGGCATATCGACACTTACCAGCTCAGCGGGTATGCCGTTTATCAGGATATCCTTGAGGATTACCCGGGACCGCTGGCCGGCATGCTTTCGGTCATGCAACAGTCTCACGGAGAGTGGTTCATCTTCTGTCCCTGCGATACCCCGTTTATTCCGTCCTGTCTTGTCGAACGTTTGTTGCTGCTTCGGGGTACGGCTCCTGTGGTTTGGGTACATGACGGCGAGCGTGATCATCCTGCTATCGCATTGATGCACCGATCCCTGGCGCCAGCCCTGCAGTACTATCTGGCTGCGGGAGAGCGCAGGGTGATGGCTTTTATGCGCGAGTCTGGCGGTCATCCCGTTGATTTTAGCGATTTAAAATCAGCATTTGTGAATGTGAATACGCCTGACGATTTGCAGATGATGCAGGAGAAAAGATGATACCTGTTGTCGCCATTTCTGCCTGGAGTGGGACCGGAAAAACCACTCTGCTGAAAAAGCTCATTCCTGCGCTTTGTGCCAGAGGTATCCGTCCAGGATTGATTAAACATACCCACCATAATATGGATGTCGATAAACCGGGCAAAGATAGCTATGCGTTGCGTAAAGCGGGTGCAGCGCAAACGATGGTGGCAAGTACTCAACGCTGGGCGCTGATGACAGAAACGCCGGATGAGGCACCGCTGGATCTCGCTTATCTGGTCAGCCGGATGGATCACGCCACGCTGGATCTGGTGCTGGTCGAGGGATTTAAGCATGAGGCCGTGCCTAAGATCCTGCTGTTCAGAAGCGATGCCGGGCATGATTTCAGCGAATTAACGCTGGATGAGCATGTGATTGCGGTGGCCAGTGATGTTGTATTGCCGCTTGAAGTTCCGATGCTGGATTTAAATGATGTGGATGGGATTGCGGAGTTTATTGTGGAGTGGAGTGCGATCTGACTTGCCGGGTGGCAGCTTTGCCTTATCCGGCCTACAAATCTCTGTGATGCTTAAACGCAAAAAGGCCATCCTTTCGGATGGCCTCTCTACTTATTTGATGCCTGGCAGTTCCCTACTCTCACATGGGGAGACCCCACACTACCATCGGCGCTACGGCGTTTCACTTCT
>NZ_BAAKFX010000013.1:0-101641 GCF_057536195.1 Enterobacter sp. C3_dUdeg | reverse complement strand
GCTTTTCTCTGCTGACCCGGCGGCGTGTGTGCCGTTGTTCCGTGTCAGTGGAGGCGCATTATAGGGAGTTATTCCGAACCTGCAAGGGTAAAGTGAAAATTATTTACTAACTGCTCACTTTCCAGGCAAACCATACTCCAGACCTCAATTTTCGCCTGGTTTTTAAACAAAAACGAGCCGCAAGCAGCTCGTTTTTGCGTTTTGTGACTTACTGCACTGCCACAATACGATCGTCGTTGGCTTCCAGACGGATAACTTTGCCAGGGATCAGCTCTCCGGAGAGGATCTGCTGCGCCAGCGGGTTTTCGATCTGCTGCTGGATAGCACGTTTCAATGGACGCGCACCGTACACCGGATCGTAACCATTCTCGCTCAGCAGCTTCAGGGCCTCGTCGGAGATGTGAATTTCATATCCACGCTCTTCCAGACGTTTGTACAGACGCTGCAGCTGGATCTGCGCAATCGACGCAATGTGTTTCTCACCCAGAGGATGGAATACCACCACTTCATCAATACGGTTGATGAACTCAGGACGGAAGTTATGGCTCACGACACCGAGCACCAGATCCTTCATATGGCTATAGTCCAGTTCACCGAAACGTTCCTGAATCAAATCGGAACCCAGGTTCGAGGTCATGATGACAACCGTATTACGGAAGTCGACCGTTCTCCCCTGTCCGTCGGTCAGACGGCCATCATCCAGCACCTGAAGCAGGATGTTGAACACATCAGGGTGCGCTTTTTCCACTTCATCCAGCAGGATGACGGAATAAGGGCGACGGCGAACGGCTTCCGTCAGATACCCCCCTTCTTCATAACCAACGTATCCCGGAGGCGCGCCGACCAGACGTGAGACGGAATGTTTCTCCATAAACTCGGACATGTCGATACGTACCATCGCATCGTCGCTGTCGAACATAAAGTTAGCCAGCGCTTTACACAGCTCGGTTTTACCGACCCCCGTCGGTCCCAGGAACAGGAACGAACCAATCGGACGGTTTGGATCGGACAGCCCTGCACGACTACGACGAATAGCGTTCGAAACCGCTTCAACCGCTTCGTTCTGGCCAATCACCCGATTGTGTAGATCTTGCTCCATGCGCAGCAGTTTTTCACGCTCGCCTTCCAGCATGCGCGCCACCGGAATACCGGTCCAGCGAGCAAGCACTTCTGCGATTTCTGCATCCGTCACCTTATTACGTAACAGACGCATCGTTTTCCCTTCTGACTGCGTCGCTATCTCAAGCTGTTTTTCCAGCTCAGGAATTTTGCCGTACTGCAGTTCAGACATCCGCGCCAGATCGCCGACACGGCGAGCCTGCTCAATGGCAATTTTGGCCTGTTCGAGTTCAGCTTTAATGGTCTGAGTGCCGGAAAGGGATGCTTTCTCGGCTTTCCACTCTTCTTCCAGCTCAGAATACTGGCGCTCTTTATCGTCCAGTTCTTCATTGAGCATATCCAGGCGTTTCTTACTGGCTTCATCAGACTCTTTCTTCAGCGCCTGCTGTTCCAGCTTGAGCTGAATGATGCGTCGGTCGAGCCTGTCCAGCTCTTCCGGTTTCGAGTCAATCTGCATACGAATGCTCGAAGCCGCTTCATCAATAAGGTCGATCGCTTTATCCGGCAGCTGGCGGTCAGCAATGTAACGGTGTGAAAGCGTCGCTGCCGCAACGATAGCCGGGTCAGTGATCTGCACGTGGTGGTGCAGTTCATAGCGCTCCTTCAAACCACGCAGGATCGCGATGGTATCTTCAACGCTTGGCTCAGCAACAAACACTTTCTGGAAACGACGTTCCAGCGCAGCATCTTTCTCAATGTACTGACGGTACTCGTCGAGCGTGGTGGCACCGACGCAGTGAAGTTCACCGCGCGCCAGCGCAGGTTTCAGCATGTTCCCGGCATCCATCGCGCCGTCCGCTTTACCCGCCCCGACCATGGTGTGCAGTTCGTCGATGAACAGAATGACGTTGCCTTCCTGCTTCGCCAGGTCGTTAAGCACGCCTTTCAGACGCTCCTCAAACTCACCGCGGTATTTCGCACCGGCCACCAGCGCGCCCATATCCAGCGCCAGTACGCGGCGGCCTTTCAGGCCTTCCGGCACTTCCCCGTTAACGATACGCTGCGCCAGCCCTTCAACAATGGCGGTTTTACCGACACCCGGTTCACCAATCAGCACCGGGTTGTTCTTGGTACGACGCTGCAGTACCTGAATCGTACGGCGGATTTCTTCGTCACGGCCGATAACCGGATCAAGTTTGCCCTGTTCAGCACGCTCGGTCAGATCGACCGTAAATTTCTTCAAAGCCTGACGTTGGTCTTCGGCTCCCTGATCGTTCACGCTTTCACCTCCGCGCATTTTCTCAATCGCCTGAGTCACATTGGCGGTGGTCGCACCGGCAGATTTCAGCAGGTCGGTCAAGGTACCGCGTGATTCAAGCGCCGCCAGAACAAACAGCTCTGACGAAATAAAGTTGTCCCCACGTTTTTGCGCCAGCTTGTCGCAAAGGTTAAGCACGCGCACCAAATCCTGAGACGGCTGAACGTCGCCGCCGGTACCTTCTACCTGCGGTAAACGGCTCAGCGCCTGATCGATAGCGGTGCGTAACTGGCCAGCATTAATGCCAGCGGACGTTAATAAAGGACGTACCGATCCCCCTTCCTGATTCAGCAAGGCGCTCATTAAATGAAGAGGTTCGATAAATTGGTTGTCGTGCCCCAGTGCGAGGGACTGGGCATCGGCGAGAGCAAGCTGGAATTTATTAGTAAGACGATCCAGACGCATAACTCCTCCCATAACAGGTCAAATTTGCTACTGGAGATTAAATGAGGTCATCCCTCAATTATTCAAGGTTAATGACCTGAATTATGTGAAAAGAAAACGGCACGTACCGGATCGTCTTGATTCTTTAGGTTATATCAGCCAAATGAAACTTGCCATACGCCCCGTGGTCTTGTCGCGACGATAGGAGAAAAAATCACCCTTTTCGGTGAATGTGCAGCGATCGCCGCCGAAGATCTGCATCACGCCAACGTTATTCAGACGCTGACGGGCGAGCTGGTAAATATCGGCCAGATATTTATCCCCCGAAGGCAGGAAGGCTTCAACCGCTTGCGGATCTTTTTCCATAAAGGCTTCGCGAACCTCTGGCCCCACTTCGAAAGCGCGAGGACCAATGGCCGGGCCAAGCCAGGCCATAATATTGGCTGGCTCATCGCTAAAGCAGGCGACAGTTTCTTCGAGCACGCCTTCACACAGACCACGCCAGCCCGCGTGTGCTGCAGCCACCTCGGTACCTGCACGGTTACAGAACAGAACCGGCAGACAATCGGCGGTCATCACGGCACAAACGGTTCCCGGAGTATTACTGTAAGAGGCATCAGCACGTTTAGAAGCATAGGGTTCTCCCGTCAACTTCAGCACCGCGTTACCATGAACCTGTTCCAGCCAGACCGGTTTCGACGGCAAGTTCCCCGCAGCAAACAGACGTCGGCGGTTCTCTTCAACATGTTCCAGGTTGTCGCCACAGTGCGCACCGAGGTTCAAAGACTCCCACGCGCCCTGGCTAACACCGCCAATACGGGTTGAACTGCAGGCGGCCACGCCTGCAGGCAATGGCCACTCCGGGACAATCAGTTTGGTCATAACCAGTCCACTTGATCCTTATGTTCTTCGAAATCAGCACGCATGGCGTCAATAAGGTCCACCATATCCTGCGGGATAGGCGCATGCCATTCCATCTGAATACCGGTGATAGGGTGGTAAAGACGCAACATAGTTGCATGCAGCGCCTGACGATCGAATTTACGCAATACGCTGATGAACTCATCCGATGCGCCTTTAGGTGGACGCGGACGACCACCGTATACCTGATCCCCGACCAGCGGATGGGTAATGTGGGCCATATGCACGCGGATCTGGTGAGTACGTCCGGTTTCCAGACGCAGACGCAGGCGCGTATGAATACGGAAGTGCTCCATAATGCGATAGTGCGTCACCGCCGGTTTACCCATCGGATGCACCGACATATGGGTACGTTTGGTTGGGTGACGGCTGATTGGCTCTTCCACCGTTCCGCCAGAGGTCATATGCCCAATGGCTACCGCTTCATACTCGCGGGTGATTTCGCGCAGCTGCAGCGATTCCACCAGACGGGTCTGAGCTGGAACGGTCTTCGCCACCACCATCAAACCGGTGGTGTCTTTATCCAGACGGTGCACGATGCCCGCGCGCGGGACATCCGCGATCGGCGGATAATAATGGAGAAGTGCGTTAAGTACCGTACCGTCAGGGTTCCCCGCGCCCGGATGAACAACCAGGTCGCGCGGCTTGTTGATCACCAGAATGTCATCATCTTCATAGACGATGTCCAGTGGGATATCCTGCGGCTCGAAGCGGATTTCCTCTTCGATTTCAGCATTGATGGCGACAGCTTCCCCACCTAACACTTTCTCTTTTGGTTTGTCCCAGATCTTGCCGTTTACCAGCACGCGCTGGTCAAGGATCCATTCTTTTATGCGTGAACGCGAATAATCAGGGAACAATTCGGCCAAAGCCTGATCTAAGCGTTGACCGAGCTGATTTTCGGAGACTGTTGCGGTGAGTTCTACTCGTTGTGCCATAAACTGCTTCTTCGTTTAACGTTGGGTTTTACGGCTTTGCCGTTTAATATAGTGTGCTATTGTAGCTGGTCTTAATCGGGAGCAGGAACAGAGTTTCTCCCGGACAAACATTTGAGGAAAGTCAAAACGTCATGACGCGCATGAAATATCTGGTGGCAGCGGCCACGTTGAGCCTGGCTTTGGTGGGCTGCTCCGGTTCAAATGAACAGGTCCCTGACAATCCGCCGAATGAAATCTATGCGACTGCACAACAAAAGTTGCAGGACGGTAACTGGAAACAGGCGATAACGCAACTGGAAGCGTTGGATAATCGCTATCCATTTGGTCCATATTCGCAGCAGGTACAGTTAGATCTCATCTACGCATACTATAAAAATGCCGACCTGCCGCTGGCTCAGGCAACCATCGATCGTTTCATGCGTCTGAACCCGACTCATCCTAACATCGACTATGTGATGTACATGCGCGGCCTCACCAACATGGCGCTGGACGACAGTGCGCTTCAGGGCTTCTTCGGCGTGGATCGTTCTGACCGTGACCCGCAGCATGCGCGTGATGCCTTCAATGACTTCTCCAAGCTGGTGCGCGGCTATCCGAACAGTCAGTACGTGACCGACGCGACCAAACGTCTGGTGTTCCTGAAAGATCGTCTGGCGAAATATGAATACTCCGTAGCGGAATACTATACCCGTCGTGGCGCATGGGTTGCCGTGGTTAACCGCGTAGAAGGTATGCTGCGTGATTATCCGGATACTCAGGCAACGCGCGACGGCCTGAAGCTGATGGAAAATGCTTACCGTCAGATGCAGATGACCGCTCAGGCTGAAAAAGTGGCGAAAATCATCGCCGCGAACAGCAGCAACACCTGATATTGCCTCAATGCAAAACGGCAGCCCGAAGGCTGCCGTTTTTTTATTCATTTTAGCGCGTCGCTGAAGCGCTTAAGCCTCAACACATCCAGTCAACTATGGCCCCAATTTTTACCTTCGACAAGGTAAATCTCACCTCTTCCTGCCCTGCCTCACAAAAAAGATTCCCTGACAAAAACCGACAAAATAACGTGATCTAAATCACACATTTTGACATTAGGTCGGGTATGCTGGAATCACCAAGACGGAAAGACAAGAGGTAAAATTTATGACAATGAACATTACCAGTAAACAAATGGAAATTACTCCGGCAATCCGCCAGCACGTCGCAGACCGTCTCGCCAAACTGGATAAATGGCAAACTCATTTGATTAATCCACATATCATCCTGTCCAAGGAGCCGCAGGGTTTCATCGCTGACGCAACTATCAATACTCCAAACGGCCATCTGGTCGCCAGCGCAAAACATGAGGATATGTACACAGCAATTAACGATTTGATCAACAAGCTGGAACGGCAGCTCAATAAAGTGCAACACAAAGGTGAAGCCCGTCGCGCCGCAACATCGGTGAAAGACGCCAGCTTCGCGGAAGAAGTTGAAGAAGAGTAATCCTTTAAATTGAGTGTACCGCCAACGCGCCTTCGGGCGCGTTTTTTGTTTTTTATTGACAGGGTGAAAACAGTACGGGTACTTTAACGGTATCAATCACAGGATGACTTTATGAAACTTACGCCGTTCTTCTTCGCATTCTTTTTTACCTTCCCCTGAACGGGAGGCGTTTCGTCGTGTGATAAAGAATGCGAAGACGAACAACAAGGCCTCCCACACCGGGGGGCCTTTTTTATTGATAACGATAAAATGAGACAGGCAACACTATGACACCGGAAAACCCGTTACTGGATCTGCGAGTAAAAATCAGCGCGCTGGATGAGAAACTGCTGGCGCTGCTGGCCGAACGCCGCGCGCTTGCCGTTGAAGTGGGCAAAGCCAAGCTGGACTCCCATCGCCCGGTACGAGATATCGACCGCGAGCGCGATCTGCTGGAACGTCTCATTCAGCTCGGCAAAGTGCATCACCTCGATGCCCACTACATTACCCGGTTGTTCCAGCTCATCATCGAAGACTCCGTTCTCACTCAGCAAGCGCTGCTCCAGCAGCATCTGAACAAAACCAATCCACACTCTGCGCGTATTGCCTTCCTCGGTCCGAAGGGATCTTATTCTCACCTGGCCGCACGTCAGTATGCCGCACGCCATTTCGAAGAATTTATTGAGAGCGGCTGCGCGAAGTTTGCCGACATTTTTAACCAGGTTGAGACCGGCCAGGCGGATTACGCCGTCGTACCGATTGAAAACACCAGCTCCGGCGCCATCAACGACGTCTACGATTTGCTGCAGCACACCAGCCTGTCGCTGGTAGGCGAGCTGACGATCCCTATCGATCACTGCGTGCTGGTCTCCGGCTCAACGGACCTGAGCAAGATCGAAACGGTTTACAGTCATCCACAGCCGTTCCAGCAGTGCAGCCAGTTCCTGAACCGCTATCCGAACTGGAAAATTGAGTACACCGAAAGCACCTCGGCGGCGATGGAAAAAGTGGCGCAGGCTAACACCCCAACCGTCGCCGCGCTCGGCAGCGAAGCAGGCGGGGCGCTGTATGGCCTGCAGGTGCTGGAACGCAACCTGGCGAACCAGACGCAAAATATCACCCGCTTCGTGGTGCTGGCCCGCAAGGCGATCAATGTGTCAGACCAGGTGCCGGCCAAAACCACGCTGCTGATGGCGACCGGCCAACAGGCCGGGGCGCTGGTTGAAGCCCTGCTGGTGCTGCGTAATCACAACCTGATCATGACCAGGCTGGAATCACGCCCAATCCACGGTAACCCGTGGGAAGAGATGTTCTACCTCGATATCCAGGCCAACCTGGAATCTGCTTCCATGCAGAAGGCCCTGCGCGAACTGGGCGAGATCACGCGTTCCATGAAGGTGCTGGGCTGCTATCCGAGCGAAAACGTGGTCCCGGTTGACCCGGCTTAACGTTCGATGAACCGGCTTTTCTTCATCCCTGCCACGTTCACCGGCAGGGTGAATATGGCGCCGGAGAGCGGATACTTCGCCAGCTCGTCCGCGTCCATATTTTCCCGCGTGGTGGTAATAAACAGTGTTTTCATGTCATCGCCGCCAAAGCAGACCATCGTCGGGCAACGCACCGGCATGCGGTATTCTTCCAGCTGCTCCCCTTGCGGAGAAAAACGCGCAATACGCCAGCCGTCAAACAGCGCGCTCCAGTAGCAGCCTTCCACATCCACGGCAGCGCCGTCCGGTATCCCTTCGCCCTCTTTAAACTGACGAAACACCTCGCGCCTGCCGGGTTCGCCCTTCTCATCAAGCTGCGTTCGGTAAATAACGCCGTTTGGCGTATCTGAAGTAAACATCCATTGATTATCAGGGCTAAACGCTAAGCCGTTGTGCCCGTGAATATCGCACTGGATCACTTTCGGCGTCAGGTCGTTGTCGATGCGCATCAGCAGGGCACCGTTGTAATCTCCCGGCCCCCAAAACGTGCCCGCGTAGAATCGCCCCAGAGAATCGGTGCCGCCGTCGTTAAAGCGTGCGAGCTGTGGGTTAGAGGGGTTATCGCACACCTTGCGGCGCAGCAGGCCGTGTTTATCGGTCAGCCAGATACCCGTTCGCATCGCAACGATAAAACCACCCTGCTCGCGCAGCGCGAAACAGCCCACCTCCTCATGGAAAGAGAGTACGGTGTGTTCTGCCGTCGGCAGATGGTAGCGGTGGATCTCCCCTTCCAGAATATCGGCCCAGTAGAGCGCGTGCTCTTCTGCGCTCCACGTCGGGCATTCAGGCAGATGCCCGGTGTAATTCAACAGCAGCTGCGGTTCGGCCATGACAGTTCCCCAAAATAAAAAAAGCCAGCATTGCTGGCTTTCAGTATATACATCATCGCATTACTGGCGACTGTCATTTGCCTGGCGCAACAGCGTCCGGCTCTCACTCTGGAAACGCTGAGCGTAATCGCCAAACCAGTGCTCGACCTTGCGGAAGCTGTCGATAAACGCCTGCTTGTCTCCGTGCTCCAGCAGCGTAATGGCTTCACCAAAGCGCTGATAGTAGCGCTTGATGAGCGCCAGATTGTTCTCGGAGGACATAATAATGTCCGCGTAAAGCTGCGGATCCTGAGCAAACAGGCGCCCGACCATCGCCAGCTCCAGACGATAGATAGGCGAAGAGAGCGCCAGAAGCTGTTCAAGCTGCACGTTCTCTTCCGCCAGATGCAGACCGTAGGCAAACGTCGCAAAGTGGCGCAGCGCCTGAATGAACGCCATGTTCTGATCGTGCTCGACCGCGCTGATGCGGTGCAATCGCGCGCCCCATACCTGAATCTGTTCCAGGAACCACTGATAGGCTTCCGGCTGACGACCGTCGCAGTAAACCACCACCTGCTTAGCCAGGCTGCCGCTGTCCGGGCCAAACATCGGGTGCAGACCCAGTACCGGGCCCGTATGCGCAGCCAGCATCGCCTGTAGCGGACCATTTTTGACGGAGGCCAGATCCACCAGGATACAATCTTTCGGTAAAGCAGGAAGCTTTCCGATGATCTGCTCCGTCACGTGGATCGGCACGCTGACGATAACCATCCCGGCATCTTTCATGAGTTCCGGAGCATGCGCCCAGTCCTCTTTTTCCAGAATGCGCACCTGATAGCCAGAAAGCGTCAGCATTTTTTCAAACAGACGCCCCATCTGTCCTGCCCCGCCGACAATCACCACCGGCCGCAGGGACGGACAGAGGGTTTTGAAGCCCTTGTCGTTTTCGCTGGAATAGGATTCCCGCATCACGCGACGCAGAACATCTTCAATTAAATCCGGCGAAACGCCCAGCGCCTGGGCCTCTTTGCGACGAGAGGCCAGCATTGAGGCTTCGCGCTCCGGGACGTAAATCGGCAGGCCGTATTTGCTTTTCACCTCACCGACTTCGGCAACCAGCGCCATGCGGCGCGCCAGCAGGTCCAGCAGCGCCTTATCCACTTCATCAATTTGATCGCGCAGTGCGGTCAATTCAGCAACCATAACTAACCTCTTAAGCCAGACGCGTCGCCAGCTGGCCTTTCAAATCTTTGTGGATCTCACGCAGCAGCGCATCGGTGGTTTCCCAGCTGATGCAAGCATCCGTCACGGAGACGCCGTGCTTCATTGCACTGCGCGGTTGTTCAGATGATTGATTGCCTTCATGAATATTGCTCTCAATCATCAGACCGATAATCGAACGGTTGCCATCTTTGATCTGTGCGACCACGGATTCCGCAACCGCAGGCTGGCGACGGTAATCTTTATTTGAATTACCATGACTGCAATCTACCATCAGTGCCGGGCGCAGTCCCGCCTGCTCCATCTCTTTTTCACACTGCGCCACGTCCGCCGGGCTGTAGTTAGGTGCTTTCCCGCCGCGCAGGATCACATGGCCGTCCGGGTTACCCTGCGTTTGCAGGAGGCAGACCTGACCCGCCTGGTTGATACCGACGAAACGGTGCGGCATCGCAGCAGCGCGCATGGCGTTGATCGCCGTCGCCAGGCTGCCATCGGTACCGTTTTTAAAGCCAACCGGCATTGACAGGCCAGACGCCATCTCGCGGTGGGTTTGCGATTCCGTGGTACGCGCGCCAATCGCCGACCAGCTGAACAGATCGCCCAGGTACTGCGGGCTGTTCGGGTCCAGCGCTTCGGTTGCCAGCGGCAGCCCCATGCTGACCAGCTCCACCAGCAGGCGACGCGCAATCTTCAGGCCTGCTTCCACATCAAACGAGCCATCCATGTGCGGATCGTTAATCAACCCTTTCCAGCCGACGGTCGTACGTGGCTTCTCAAAATAGACGCGCATCACCAGATAGAGGCTATCGCTGACCTCCTCCGCTAACGCTTTAAATCGACGAGCATATTCAATGGCGGTTTCAGGATCGTGAATGGAGCAAGGACCGCATACCACCAGCAGGCGCGGATCGCGGCCGGCGATAATGTCAGAAATGGTCTGGCGAGAGTGCTCGATCTGAGCCTCCTGCGCGACGCTCAGCGGAAATTCCGCTTTCAGTTGATCCGGAGTGATTAACACCTGTTCGTCAGTGATATGTACGTTGTTCAGCGCGTCTTTTTGCATGATGGCGATCCTGTAAAGCTCGTTTGCGATAGTTGTATTCCTCAATGAGGTGAAACCACGATACCATAAAAAGTAAACATTTCAATCCAAAATACGTACACATTAGTTTACACAAGCCAATTTATTGCAAAAATCAGCCGATAAAAACGTAAACTTTAAATTACAGACAGATTTTCTTTAGCCAGGCTATGCTGAAGAAAAAAGGAGAATGGCTATGCGTTCAATTGCTCTCGCGCTGTTGTCGCTGTTTTTAACGGGCTGTCAGATCAATCCTTACACCTTCCAGCCAGACTGGACCAGCCCATCCTGGTTTGATGCAGGTAAAGAAGACGCCATGAATGGCCTGCCGGTTAAAGATAACCAGACCCTGGCCGATAGCTTTAACGACACACACGTTGATCGCAGTGAATATCTTCGCGGCTATGCTGATGGTCAGAAGAAAGTCTGCGAAGAAGGGTTTATTCACGCCTGGGGATTAGCAGGCAAATCTTTCCCTGCCAGTTGCGATACAGCCGAAAACGCGGCAAAACTGCGTTCGTCATGGCAGCAAGGGATGGATGAAAGTATGCGCTCCAGCAGACTGAATTAATCTATTTTTATCCACCGGAAAATAAACAACAGTAGGATTTAGCTTAGGTCGGCCTCATGCTATTTCTGACATAATGACGGCCCTGATAAACAATGGTATTCTGCCCGCAACTCTTAAGGACATCTATTTCCAGAGCGATGTGGCGGATTCTGGTGAGAAATTTATTCTTGATCTCTTTTTTCCGACTCACTCTGGTGATAATGCTGTTCCTTATGGTGGGCCCTGCGGCGGCAGGCACGCTTACGGAAACGGATAAATCGGTACGCTCGATTGTCTCAGGCATCGTGAGCTATACGCGATGGCCGTCACTTTCCGGTCAGCCTAAACTCTGCGTCTACGCCACTTCGCACTATACGCACGCCCTCAGCGGCGATGAGGGGCATAGCGAGTTACCTTATACTCCCGTTATTGTACGTAACGATCAGGAAGCCCTGGCCGCGACGTGCGATGCGATCTATTTCGGGTCTGAATCACCGGCAAAACAACTTGAATTAATAAGTCAATATCAGGGCAGAGCGTTGCTATTAATCTCAGAGCAAAATCCGGAATGTGTAATTGGCAGTGCCTTTTGCCTGATAATCGATCGCGGCCAGGTACGGTTCGCCGTCAATCTGGATGCATTGACACGCAGTGGCGTAAGAGTCAATCCGGATGTATTAATGCTTGCACGGAATAAGCAGCATGGATAAAGATTTCACTTCAACGCCACGTCCGACGTTTAAAAGAACGTTGAGGCGAAACAGCATGATAAGCGTCATCATCACGATGACGTTAATATGGCTGCTGCTCTGTTTTGCTTCCGTCGTGACGTTAAAACAATACGCGCAAAAGAATCTCGAATTAACCGGCGCAACAATGAGCCACAGCCTGGAAGCCTCGCTGGTGTTCAACGACTCGCTGGCGGCCAACGAAACGCTGGCTGCGCTGGGCAAACAGGGGCAGTTTGCCGTGGCCGAGGTTATTAACGCGCATAAAAAGCGGTTTGCCTACTGGTCCTGGAACCCGGAGGACAACAACGACACGCTGGGCGCACTGGTCAGCCGCTGGCTTTTCCCCGTACCGGTTGCGCAGCCCATCATGCATAACGGCGCAACGATCGGCGAAATTCGCCTGACCGCGCGTGACAGTCTGATCGGCCATTTCATCTGGATGTCGTTTGCCGTTCTGACCGGCTGTATTCTCTTTGCAACCGTCGTCGCGCTCACCATTACCCAGTCTTTGCACCATGGGATGGTCACAGCCCTGCAAAACATCACCGACGTGGTGCATGACGTTCGCACTAACCGCAACTTCTCCCGCCGGGTGAAAGACGGCCGTATTGAAGAGTTTCACCAGTTTGGTGAGGACTTCAACAGCCTTCTGGATGAGATGGAGGAGTGGCAACTGAAGCTTCAGGCGAAAAATGCCCAGCTGCTGCGTACCGCCATGCACGACCCGCTCACCGGTCTTGCCAACCGCGCGGCGTTTCGTAACAGCATTGCGGCCTTAATGAACGACCCTTCTGCCAAAACAAACTCGGCCCTGCTCTTCCTCGACGGTGATAATTTCAAGTTTATTAACGACACCTGGGGACACGCGGCAGGTGACTGCGTGCTGATAGAAGTCGCCAGCAGGATGATGGAGTTTGGCGACAAACGTCACCATGCATACCGCCTTGGCGGTGACGAATTCGCTATGGTGCTGTACGGCGTACACTCTGAGCTCGAGGTTCAACACATTTGTGCTGCGCTATCGCAGCAGTTTATCCGTCCGTTTGATCTTCATAACGGACAAAAAGCATCGATGTCACTCAGCATTGGCTTTGCTCTGGCGTGGGAAAATGCTTCCGTGGAAGCATTACTGGAGAGGGCTGACCGCAACATGTATCAGGTGAAAAACCAGCGTACGAAAACAACAAGTTAGAAAGGATACACTATGTTAAAACGTTACTTCGCGCCGATAGTTCTGGCCTCACTGGTTCTGGCAGGCTGTCAGTCGCCCCCGGAAGGCAAATTCACTCCTGAGCAAATTTCGGCGATGAAGTCTTACGGTTTTAACGAACTGAACGGTGACTGGTCGCTTGGCATGTCGGACACCATCCTGTTTGATAAAAATGACGCCAGACTGCGCCCGGAAAGTGAAACGCAGATCCAGTCCATGGCCTCTCGCCTGGCGGAAACCGGCCTGAACCACGCGCGAATGGACGGTCACACGGATAACTACGGTGAAGAAAGCTACAACGAAGCGCTGTCGTTAAAACGCGCCAATGCCGTGGCCGATGCCTGGGCGAAGGGGGCAAATATCCCGCGCAGCAATCTCACCACGCGGGGGTTAGGTCAAAAATATCCGGTTGCGAGCAACAGTACCCCGCAAGGGCGCGCTGAAAACCGCCGCGTCGCAGTGGTGATCAGCACGCCATAGGGTTATTTAGCGGATGATTCGGCGAGCGTCACCCTGGTTGCCGCTCGCCAGCGCAGCCAGTCCACCAGAACAAACAGCGCCAGACTCACGCCCATGACCGGCAAGGCCAGCCCCAGCAGTATGCTGATTATCACCGTAATCCCTCTTCCCCACCCTGACAGCGCCAGC
Source organism: Enterobacter sp. C3_dUdeg (assembly GCF_057536195.1). NCBI lineage: Bacteria > Pseudomonadati > Pseudomonadota > Gammaproteobacteria > Enterobacterales > Enterobacteriaceae > Enterobacter > Enterobacter sp. C3_dUdeg. The sequence continues at coordinate 87,826 of NZ_BAAKFX010000013.1, read as the reverse complement.
CAGCTCTGGCAAAGCGTCTGCACCGGATCCACGGCCGACCGTGCCGGACGACGCATCCACCACATCCGGTAACCCCAAATGATGAGCACGCACAGGGCGAGGCCGAACGCCACCAGCAGCAGCTGATTCACCAGCCCGAATAAGATCCCCATATGGAAATCCACGCCCCAGCGGGTCAGTTTTGCCATTAACGGGAAATCCTCGAATCGGGTTCTGTCCAGGATCTGCATCGTTGAAGGATCAACCGCAACGGCGTCCACCTGAGTCGGCCAGCTGCGATCGATTTCCGTCACGGTCCAGGCGCTATCCGCCGTTTTTGCCGGGCGGATCTCCAGCCTGTTGGCATCAATTCCTGCGTTACGCGCCGCGCTTAATACTCCGTCAAACTGCGTCAGATCCATCGCCATTTCCGGCATCATCATGCCGCCGTGATGGCCCCGGTGTTCGGCGTGCTCATCCACGATCTTCTGTTGACCGGAAAGCGTCGTGTTCACCTGCGGGGTAAGCCAGTTCATCTCTGCCCGCACCTTATCAACGTTCCCGCCTGCCCATTGAGACCAGGTCAGGCCGGTTGCTGAGAACAACAGCATTCCGCCCAGCAGACTCCAGCCCAGCGTCACGTGCATCCGACGACGATTCTGGAAGCGATTATTGATCCGCCGTTTGGGTCGGGTATAAAACCACAGGGCAGCACCGCCCAGCGCGGCAACCCACATCCAGGAGGCGGCAAGCTCGCTGTAGAGCCGCCCCACGTCGCCCAGCATCAAAGAGGTATGCAGATAATCAATGGTCTGACGCAGCGGTAAAATCCCGCTGGTGCCGTATACCGTCATATCTCCCAGCACCGCCAGGCTTACCGGATCAATAAAAATAGCCCGGTTCTCCGATGGCCCAAGCGTCGGGTCAGCAAACATCACGCGGGTGGTTTCGCCTTCAGCCAGCCCGGGACGCACGGCGTGCAAATGCACATCTGATCCAACGTTTTTTTCCGCCACGGCAATTTGTTCCGCCAGCGGCTGCGGCACGCCCACGGAATCCGTGTGGAGCGCGTGCCGGTAGAGCGCATTCTCCAGCTGCGGGGTCGCCACATACAGCGTACCGGTCAGCGCGGCAAAGAAGATAAACGGACCAACAAAAAGCCCGACGTAGAAATGGAGGCGACGCAGCAGGTTTCCCCATGCCGCGCGCGGAGTGCAGGTAGTCATGCTTTTCCTTTTTAAGGCAAAAAGTTATCGATTTAGTTTTAAAGGGAAAAAGCAGACTGCCGCGGCGGCGCGCGGGTATCAGGGTAAAGCCAGGGGAAAAAGTGCCAGTGGCTGACCGCCTGGCGCGGCGGCTTAATGCGAAGCCTCTGTAATACCGCGCTGAGCAGGACGATCAGCGCCAGCATCACGCCAGGGACATGCGCTAACAGCACGCAGTAGCCGCACGCTTCCGCATGGTCGACAGGCATCGTATGCGGCATATCGCCCTGATGCTCGTCCATCGACATCATGCTCATGTCATGATGCATGCCCGGCATCGCGCTCATGGGATCTTTCTGCAAGGAGACGGAGATAAGCGGCGCCACCACGATCAGCAGGATCGCAAACAGCGCGGTCAATGCCGCTGCGCGTTTCCGGTTAGGCTGATGCAGTACGTTATCCACTTCTCCTCCTTTCAAGAGGCAAGCATTGTAAATGATTTATGACAAAAGGGTTAACGCGAGAGGTGCGCAGGGATAAAAAAAGGGCCAGCCTTTCGGCCAGCCCTTTCTAACAGGATGTCGCTTAAGCGAATCTTAGTTCAGACGCTCTTTAATACGAGCAGACTTACCAGTACGCTCACGCAGGTAGTACAGTTTAGCTTTACGTACAGCACCACGACGTTTAACAGCAATGCTGTCAACTACCGGAGAGTGAGTCTGGAAGACACGCTCAACGCCTTCGCCGTTGGAAATTTTACGAACAGTGAATGCAGAGTGCAGACCGCGGTTACGAATAGCGATAACCACGCCCTCGAATGCCTGCAGACGTTTTTTGGAACCTTCAACAACCCATACTTTCACTTCCACGGTGTCACCTGGACGGAAGGAAGGTACGTCCTGCTTCATCTGCTCTTGTTCAAGTTGCTTAATAATGTTGCTCATAATTTAATCTCTTATCCTGGGTAAACTGATATTCGGGAGCGTATTACGCATTCCCATCATGTTCATGCTGCTGGTGCGCGTGTTCAGTTTTGAACTCGGCCAGCAACTTTGCTTGCTCTTCAGTCAGAGCCAGGTTTTCCAGAAGTTCAGGTCTTCTAAGCCAGGTTCGGCCCAGCGACTGCTTCAAACGCCAGCGACGTATCTCGGCATGGTTTCCAGACAGTAACACCGCCGGTACTTCCATCCCTTCTAACACTTCAGGACGAGTATAGTGTGGACAGTCCAGCAACCCATCGGCAAAGGAATCTTCCGTTGCCGAAGCTTCATGGCCCAGAACCCCCGGAATGAACCGGGCGACGGAGTCAATCAGCGTCATTGCGGGTAACTCACCACCGCTGAGAACGTAATCGCCGATAGACCATTCTTCGTCAATCTCGGTTTGAATTACGCGCTCATCTATTCCTTCGTAGCGCCCACAGACCAGAATCAGCTTTTGATTCGTCGCCAGTTCGCTCACGCCCGCTTGATCAAGCTTGCGTCCCTGAGGTGACAGATAAATCACCTTTGCGCCTTCACCTGCCGCGGCTTTTGCTGTGTGAATGGCGTCCCGTAAGGGTTGCACCATCATTAGCATCCCCGGTCCGCCGCCGTAAGGACGATCGTCCACGGTACGGTGCCGGTCATGAGTAAAGTCACGAGGACTCCAGCTCTGGATGCTCAGCAGGCCATTCTTTACTGCCCGGCCAGTTACCCCGTAATCGGTAATCGCGCGGAACATTTCAGGAAACAGGCTAATTATGCCAATCCACATAGCGCCGTCTTTTACCGTTTATCCGGAGAATTTAAAAACCAGGATCCCAATCTACTTCAATGGTTTGAGTAGTGAGATCGACTTTCTTGATAACCTGTCCATCGAGGAACGGAACCAACCGCTCCTTGATGCCAAATGCATCTTTCAGGTTTGCCTTAATGACGAGAACGTCATTTGACCCGGTTTCCATCATATCGATGACTTTCCCCAGGCTGTAGCCTTCGGTAGTGACTACCTGGCAACCCATAAGGTCTTTCCAGTAGTAGTCGCCCTCTTCCAGCTGTGGCAACTGCGACGAATCCACGACAATTTCACAATTAGTCAGCGCATTCGCAGCATCACGATCGTCAACGCCTTTCAGCTTGATGATGATGTCCTGATTGTGGTGACGCCAGCTTTCCAGCTCGACCTCTTCCCACTTACCGCCTTTCTGGATAAACCAGGGCTGGTAATCAAAAATGCTATCAGCGTCTTCAGTGGAGGAAAACACTCTGAGCCAACCACGGATACCGTAGCAAGAACCCATTTTTCCCAATACGATCGGTTCAACAGGTGCTTTATTGCTCATCATGACCACCGTGACAGATTAAGCTGCTTTGTTTGCTGCTTTGATCAGCGTAGCAACGCGATCGGAAACAGTAGCGCCCTGGCCAACCCAGTGAGCGATACGATCCAGATCCAGACGAGTTTCTTCTTCTGCGCCAGCGGCCAGTGGGTTGAAGAAACCAACGCGCTCGATGAAGCGACCGTTGCGTGCATTACGGCTGTCAGTCACAACAACCTGGTAGAACGGACGCTTTTTAGCGCCGTGACGAGCTAAACGAATAGTTACCATAACATCCTCTTGTGTGAATAAAACAACCGGGCCCCATCGAGGAACGGAGCCCGGGTGTCATATTAAAAGCCCGAAAATTTTACTCATTTTCGGGCAAAAAGCAATCTCAAAAGCGATTAACGCCCTGGAAAACCGGGTGGCATCATGCCTTTCATGCCGCGCATCATCTTCGCCATGCCGCCTTTCTTCATTTTCTTCATCATGCGCTGCATGTCGTCGAACTGTTTAAGAAGACGGTTAACGTCCTGCACCTGCATGCCGCAACCGGCTGCGATACGGCGTTTACGGGAACCTTTGATGATATCCGGGTTAGCGCGCTCTTTCAGCGTCATCGAGTTGATGATCGCCTCCATACGCACCAGCACCTTGTCATCCATCTGCGCTTTCACGTTGTCAGGGATCTGGCCCATGCCCGGCAGTTTGCCCATCAGGCTGGCCATGCCGCCCATGTTTTTCATCTGACGCAGCTGCTCAAGGAAGTCGGTAAGATCGAAACCGTCACCTTTTTTCAGCTTGCTGGCAAGCTTCTCGGCCTGCGCGCGGTCAACTTTGCTCTCGATATCTTCGATCAGCGACAGCACGTCGCCCATGCCGAGGATACGGGAGGCAATACGATCCGGGTGGAACGGCTCGAGCGCTTCAGTTTTCTCGCCCACGCCGAGGAATTTAATCGGCTTACCGGTGATGTGACGAATCGAGAGCGCCGCACCGCCGCGGGCGTCACCGTCCACTTTAGTCAGCACCACGCCGGTTAGCGGCAGCGCTTCGTTAAACGCTTTCGCGGTATTCGCCGCATCCTGACCGGTCATGGCGTCGACAACGAACAGGGTCTCTACCGGGTTGATAGAGGCATGTACCTGCTTGATCTCGTCCATCATCGCTTCGTCAACGTGCAGACGACCGGCGGTATCCACCAGCAGCACATCGTAGAATTTCAGCTTCGCTTCTTTCAGCGCCGCGTTAACGATGTCGACAGGCTTCTGCGCCACGTCGGACGGGAAGAAATCTACGCCGACCTGCTCGGCCAGGGTTTCCAGCTGTTTGATCGCCGCCGGGCGATAGACGTCCGCAGAAACTACCAGCACTTTCTTCTTGTGCTTTTCACGCAGGAATTTACCCAGCTTACCGACGCTGGTCGTTTTACCTGCACCCTGCAGGCCCGCCATCAGCACCACGGCCGGCGGCTGAGCCGCCAGGTTAAGCACCTGGTTCTCTTCGCCCATCGCCGAAACCAGTTCATTACGAACGATTTTGACGAACTCCTGACCCGGGGTCAGGCTCTTGTTAACTTCATGACCAACCGCCTTCTCTTTAACGCGGTTGATAAAATCACGAACAACCGGCAACGCGACGTCTGCTTCCAGCAGCGCCATGCGCACTTCGCGCAGCGTTTCCTTGATGTTCTCTTCAGTAAGGCGTCCGCGGCCGCTGATGTTGCGCAGCGTGCGCGACAAACGATCGGTTAAATTATCAAACATTGTCTCTCGCCTGAGTAGAAACGTTGGGCCGCCATGGGCGACACATACACAGAATTTTGCCGGAGTATAACATGAAGGCGCCTTTGTTGTTATGCAACGGTTGGAGCAGGCGTCACGTAACGTTATACTGCTTCTCTTTCTTATTAAGACAACTGTCGATGCCTATATGCCTGTTTTCGCACTGATCGCCCTTGTTGCCTACTCTGTCAGCCTCGCGCTGATCGTTCCCGGACTGCTGCAAAAAAACAGCGGCTGGCGGCGCATGGCTATTCTTTCCGCGGTGATCGCACTGATCAGCCACGCGTTTGCGCTGGAATCACGCATCATTCCCGGCGACGGCAGCGTGCAAAACCTGAGCGTCCTCAACGTCGGCTCGCTGGTCAGCCTGATGATCTGTACGGTAATGACCATCGTCGCGTCTAAAAATCGCGGCTGGCTGCTGCTGCCGATTGTCTATACCTTCGCGCTGATCAATCTGGCCCTCGCCACCTTTATGCCTAATGAATTTATTACGCATCTGGAGGCGACGCCGGGGATGCTGGTGCATATCGGCCTGTCGCTCTTTGCCTACGCGACGCTGATCATCGCCGCGCTTTATGCCATGCAGCTCGCCTGGATTGACTACCAGCTGAAAAACAAAAAGCTGGCGTTTAACCATGAGATGCCGCCGCTGATGGTCATTGAGCGTAAGATGTTCCACATCACCCAGGTGGGCGTGGTGCTGTTGACGCTGACGCTCTGCACGGGCCTGTTTTACATGAAGAACCTGTTCAGCGTGGAGAATATCGATAAAGCGGTGCTCTCCATCATCGCGTGGTTTGTCTATATTGTCCTGTTATGGGGCCATTATCATGAAGGCTGGCGCGGTCGTCGCGTGGTCTGGTTCAACGTCGCGGGTGCGGGCATTCTCACCCTTGCCTATTTTGGCAGCCGCTTCATACAGCAATTTGCTGGCTAAGTAACAAAAGGAGTTCCCCCTGGAACACATCTCTACCACCACGCTGATCGTTATCCTGATCGTCATGGTGGTCATCTCCGCCTATTTCTCCGGCTCGGAAACCGGCATGATGACCTTAAACCGCTACCGGTTACGTCATCGTGCTAAACAGGGTAACCGTGCCGCTCGTCGCGTTGAAAAACTGCTTCGCAAGCCGGATCGCCTGATAAGCCTGGTGCTCATCGGCAACAACCTTGTCAACATTCTGGCCTCCGCCCTCGGCACCATCGTTGGGATGCGCCTGTACGGCAACGCCGGGGTGGCGATTGCCACCGGCGTGCTGACGTTTGTGGTACTGGTGTTTGCCGAAGTGCTGCCGAAAACCATCGCCGCGCTTTACCCGGAGAAAGTCGCCTACCCGAGCAGCTTCCTGCTGGCACCGCTGCAGATCCTGATGATGCCCCTGGTCTGGCTGCTGAACATGGTGACGCGCGTCCTGATGCGGATGGTGGGGATCAAAGCCGATGTCACCATCAGCAGCGCGCTCAGCAAAGAAGAGCTTCGCACCATCGTGCATGAATCCCGCTCGCAGATCTCCCGACGCAATCAGGACATGCTCCTGTCGGTGCTGGATCTGGAAAAGGTGAGCGTAAACGACATCATGGTGCCGCGTAACGAAATCGTCGGTATCGACATCAATGACGACTGGAAAGCCATCGTTCGCCAGCTGACGCACTCCCCGCACGGGCGCATTGTGCTCTATCGCGACTCGCTGGATGACGCCATCAGCATGCTGCGCGTGCGCGAAGCCTACCGTCTGATGACCGAGAAAAAAGAGTTCACCAAAGAGGTGATGCTGCGCGCCGCCGACGAGATTTACTACGTGCCGGAAGGGACCCCGCTCAGCACGCAGCTGGTGAAATTCCAGCGCAACAAGAAGAAGGTCGGCCTGGTGGTCAATGAGTACGGCGATATTCAGGGACTGGTGACGGTCGAAGATATTCTGGAAGAGATTGTCGGGGACTTTACTACGTCAATGTCGCCTTCCCTCGCGGAAGAGGTTACCCCGCAAAACGACGGCTCGGTGCTGATTGACGGTAGCGCGAACATTCGTGAACTCAACAAAGCCTTTAACTGGCATTTGCCGGAAGATGAGGCTCGCACGATTAACGGGATGATTCTGGAAGCGCTGGAAGAGATCCCGGCGGCGGGCACGCGGGTGCGCATTGAGCAGTACGATATTGATATCCTGGACGTGCAGGACAATATGATTAAGCAGGTGAAAGTCCTGCCCGTAAAACCCCTGCGCGAAAGTATCGCTGAGTAAGGCTGTAGGCCGGGTAAGGCGAAACCGCCACCCGGCACTACGAATGGCAAATTACGCTTTCGCTTTCACCACGGTCACCATCGCAGCGCGAATGGTACGGCCGTTCAGGGTGTAACCTTTCTGCATCACGCCCAGCACTTTACCGGCTTCCACCTCTTCTGACTCCACCATTGCAATCGCCTGGTGGACGTTTGGATCCAGCGGTACGTTGGTATCGGCAATCACTTCCACGCCAAACTTACGCACCACGTCGAGCATGGATTTCAGCGTCAGTTCAATACCTTCGATCATCGCCGCGTTGTCCGGATTCGCTTTGTCAGCCACTTCCAGCGCGCGATCGAGGCTATCGATTACCGGCAGCAGTTCGTTGACGAATTTCTCCAGCGCAAATTTATGCGCCTTCTCAACGTCCTGCTCGGTACGACGACGCAGGTTTTCCATTTCCGCCTTGATGCGCAGAACACCATCGCGTTCGCGATTCTGTGCTTCTACCAGCTGGGCTTCCAGATTCGCAATTTTTTCATCGCGCGGGTCCACCTGCTCAGCAGATGCGTCTGGCTCTACAGCCTCAACTTCATCGTGCTGTTCCGTGATAATTTCTTCAGGGGCTTGCCCCTCAGGCGTTTTCTGTTCTTTACTACTCATGAATTTCTCCGCGTTTTTCTGCATTCATCTCGCTAACTTCGCTTATTATGGGGATCAGTTTCCGGGATTCAAGGGAACAAGACAGATTGTCATCATTCATCAGGCACAAGGACCTCCAGAAAATGAATAATCATTTCAGGTGTATTGGGATCGTCGGGCATCCGCGTCACCCTACCGCACTAACGACACATGAAATGTTGTATCGCTGGTTGTGTAGCAAAGGCTATGAAGTGATGGTCGAGCAGCAGATTGCGCAGGAGCTGCAGCTGAAGAGCGTCAAAACCGGCACGCTGGCGGAAATTGGTCAACAGGCCGATCTCGCCGTGGTGGTGGGCGGCGACGGCAACATGCTCGGCGCGGCCCGCACGCTGGCGCGTTATGACATTAAGGTCATCGGCATCAACCGTGGCAATCTCGGCTTTTTAACCGACCTCGACCCGGACAATGCCCAACAGCAGCTGGCCGACGTGCTGGAAGGGCACTATATCAGCGAAAAACGCTTTTTACTGGAAGCGCAGGTGTGCCAGCAGGACTGTCAGAAGCGCATCAGCACCGCGATTAACGAGGTGGTTCTTCACCCCGGAAAAGTGGCGCACATGATTGAATTCGAAGTTTACATCGACGAAATCTTTGCCTTCTCCCAGCGTTCCGACGGGCTGATTATCTCCACCCCGACAGGCTCAACCGCCTACTCGCTTTCTGCCGGCGGCCCGATCCTGACGCCCTCGCTGGATGCCATTACCCTGGTGCCGATGTTCCCGCACACGCTCTCCGCCCGCCCGCTGGTCATCAACGGCGACAGCACGATACGCCTGCGCTTCTCGCACCGCCGTAACGACCTGGAGATCAGCTGCGACAGCCAGATAGCGCTGCCGATCCAGGAAGGTGAAGATGTCCTTATTCGTCGGTGTGATTACCATCTGAATCTGATTCACCCGAAAGATTACAGCTATTTCAACACATTAAGCTCGAAGCTTGGCTGGTCAAAAAAATTGTTCTGATTTTGCATCCAGTACTTTACTGTATAAAAAACCAGTTTATACTGTATGAAAACACAGTTATGGTTTTTCATACAGGAAAACAATTATGCTGGCACAACTGACCATCAGCAACTTTGCCATTGTTCGTGAGCTTGAGATCGATTTCCACAGCGGCATGACGGCGATCACCGGGGAAACCGGTGCAGGTAAATCCATTGCCATTGATGCCCTCGGCTTGTGCCTTGGCGGCCGCGCAGAGGGCGACATGGTGCGCATGGGCGCAAACCGTGCCGACCTGTGCGCCCGTTTCTCCCTGAAAGACACCCCTGCCGCCCAGCGCTGGCTGGAACAGAACCAGCTTGAAGATGGACGTGAGTGTTTACTTCGCCGCGTGATCAGCAGCGACGGTCGTTCACGTGGCTTTATCAACGGCACGGCGGTCCCGCTCTCCCAGCTTCGCGAACTCGGCCAGCTGCTTATCCAGATCCACGGTCAGCACGCGCACCAGCAACTCGTCAAACCTGAACAGCAGAAAGCGCTGCTCGATGGCTATGCGGGTGAGTACGCGCTTACTCAGCTTATGGCGGAGCACTATCGCCAGTGGCATCAGAGCTGCCGTGAACTTGCCCAGCACCAGCAGCAAAGCCAGGAGCGCGCAGCACGTGCGGAGCTGCTGGCGTACCAGCTTAAAGAGCTCAACGAATTCAACCCGCAGCCGGGTGAGTTTGAGCAAATCGACGAAGAGTACAAACGTCTGGCAAACAGCGGCCACCTGCTCTCAACCAGCCAGAATGCGCTCAACCTGCTGGCGGACGGCGAAGACGTGAACCTGCAAAGCCAGCTGTATAACGTCCGCCAGCTCATTACCGAATTGGTCGGCATGGACAGCAAGCTTTCTGGCGTCCTGGATATGCTGGAAGAAGCGGCCATTCAGATCTCCGAAGCCAGTGACGAACTGCGCCACTACTGTGAACGTCTGGATCTCGACCCGAACCGTCTGTTTGAGCTGGAGCAGCGTATCTCCCGTCAGATTTCACTGGCGCGCAAGCACCACGTCACGCCGGAAGAGCTGCCAGGATTCTATCAGTCTCTGCTGGAAGAACAGCAGCAGCTTGACGATCAGGCTGACTCGCAGGAGACCCTCTCTCTCGCGGTGAACCTGCACCATGAACAGGCGCTGGCGACAGCGCAAAAGCTGCATGAAATCCGTCAGCATTACGCCCAGGAGCTAAGCCAGCACATCACCGACAGCATGCACACGCTGGCGATGCCGCACGGCATCTTCACCATCGATGTTCGCTTTGAAGAGAACCACCTGACGGCGGAAGGTGCGGACCGCATCGAGTTCCGCGTCACTACCAACCCGGGGCAGCCGCTGCAGGCTATCTCCAAAGTGGCCTCCGGCGGTGAACTTTCGCGTATTGCGCTGGCGATTCAGGTGATTACCGCGCGTAAAATGGAAACCCCGGCGCTGATTTTCGATGAAGTGGATGTCGGCATCAGCGGCCCAACGGCGGCGGTGGTGGGCAAACTGCTGCGCCAGCTAGGCGAATCAACGCAGGTGATGTGTGTCACCCACCTGCCGCAGGTCGCGGGCTGTGGTCATCATCACTTTATTGTCAGCAAAGAAACCGACGGTGAAATGACCGAAACGCACATGAAGCCGCTGGATAAACGTGCGCGTCTGCAGGAGCTTGCTCGCCTGCTCGGCGGCAGCGAAGTCACCCGCAATACGCTCGCGAACGCGAAAGAACTGCTGGCGGCATAAACTTTTTCGGGATCTCAGGGTCATACAGAACAACAAAAACGCCGCCAGACCGGTTTCAAAGTGGGACAAGGTCTATTATCATCGGCATATTACATATGAGCCGCGTTCTGCTCGGGCCCGAAAAGGAATCAAATCACTATGCGTTGTAAAATGCTGACCGCTGCCGCAGCGGTTCTTCTGATGTTGACCGCAGGCTGTTCCACTCTGGAGAAAGTGGTTTACCGTCCTGACATCAACCAGGGGAACTACCTTACCCCTAACGATGTGTCCAAAATCCGTGTGGGGATGACACAACAGCAGGTCGCTTATGCACTGGGAACCCCGATGATGTCCGATCCATTCGGCACTAACACCTGGTTCTATGTATTCCGTCAGAAGCCGGGCCACGAAGATGCGACCCAGCAGACCCTGACGCTGACCTTCAGCAGCGCCGGTGTGTTGACCAACATCGACAACAAGCCTGCCCTGACCAAATAATCGGAAGTCAGAAATGCAAAAAGGTGCTCATTGAGCACCTTTTTTGTTTTTCTTTTATCCCCTCGCCCCTTTGGGGAGAGGGTCAGGGTGAGGGGAAAACACGCTACTTACCCGATTTCTCCGCACGCTGACGTCGCAGCTCTTTCGGGTCAGCAATCAGCGGGCGATAAATCTCAACCCGGTCGCCCTCTTTCAGCACATCACCCAGCTTCACCGGACGGCTATAAATCCCGACCTTATTTTTCGCCAGGTCGATATCGCTGCGAAGTTCGAGGATGCCGGACGCGCGGATAGCCACCTCAACGGTTGCCCCCTCTTCCAGCGTCACGTGCTGCAGATACTGCTTCTCCGGCAGCGCGTACACCACTTCTACAGCAATCTTATGCGACACTGTAAACCTCTTTGGCGCGGGTGGTGAACGCCTGAACCATATTCGAGGCCAGCTCTTTAAAGATGCGGCCAAACGCCAGCTCAATCAGCTTATTGGTAAATTCAAAGTCCAGCTGGAACTCGATGCGACAGGCGTCAGCGCTCAGCGGCGTAAACTTCCAGCCCCCCATCAGGGTTTTAAACGGACCATCCACCAGATGCATCAAAATACTCTGATTGCTGGTCAGCGTATTGCGGGTGGTGAACGTCTTGCTGATCCCCGCTTTGGAGACATCCACCGCCGCAGTCATCTGCGTCGGGCCGGACTCCAGAACGCGGCTCCCGGTGCACCCCGGAATAAATTCTGGATAAGACTGAACGTCGTTCACTAACTGATACATTTGTTCCGCGCTGTAAGGCACGAGCGCAGTACGGCTAATCTGAGGCATAGCATTTCCCATGGTCACACAACGGACAAATAATAACATTTATCACCTGTTAAAAAAACGCTAAGCCTCATCTCGTGCTAAGATAGCGCGTTAGACCTCACAGGACGCAATGAGGTGACTTTTTGAAATCAGATTACCGACGGCTTTACGACACTTATGACGAAGAAAAAAGCACATAAACCAGGCTCGGCGACCATTGCGCTCAACAAGCGTGCTCGCCACGAGTATTTCATTGAAGAAGAATTCGAAGCTGGCCTTGCGTTGCAGGGCTGGGAAGTAAAATCGCTGCGCGCCGGGAAAGCCAACATCGGCGATAGCTACGTGATCCTGAAAGATGGCGAAGCCTTCCTGTTCGGCGCGAATTTTACGCCGCTGACCGTCGCCTCCTCACACTACGTGTGTGATCCAACGCGCACGCGTAAACTGCTGCTAAACAAGCGTGAACTGGAATCCCTCTACGGACGCATCAACCGTGAAGGTTTCACCGTGGTCGCCCTGTCCCTGTACTGGAAAAATGCCTGGTGCAAAGTGAAAATTGGCGTCGCGAAGGGTAAAAAACAGCACGACAAACGTACTGACCTGAAAGAGCGCGAGTGGCAGCTTGATAAAGCGCGCATCATGAAAAACGCAGGACGTTGATTCTGCACACTTATTGTACTATTCAATAAGGTAGCGTTCCGGGCTGGTATCCAGGAAGTGAAATCTGGTATACTTAGTTCAACACTATTGGGGCTGATTCTGGATTCGACGGGATTTGCGAAACCCAAGGTGCATGCCGAGGGGCGGTTTGCCTCGTTAAAAGCCGCAAAAAAATAGTCGCAAACGACGAAAACTACGCTTTAGCAGCTTAATAACCTGCTCTGAGCCCTCTCTCCCTAGCTTCCGCTCTTAAGACGGGGATCAAAGAGAGGTCAAACCCAAAAGAGATCGCGTGGAAGCCCTGCCTGGGGTTGAAGCGTTAAAACTAATCAGGCTAGTTCGTTAGTGGCGTGTCTGTCCGCAGCTGGCGTGCGAATGTAAAGACAAACTAAGCATGTAGTACCGAGGATGTAGAAATTTCGGACGCGGGTTCAACTCCCGCCAGCTCCACCAATTTTTAGTTGTTTGAAGTACAGTGAAGTCTACTAAGCCCGCATGGAACCAGCCTTGCGGGCTTTTTTACGGCTATAGTAGTCTACCGAGAATTGCTAGAAGCTACTCGTTATGGCACCCTTTTTGGGACCCAACACAAAGGGTCCAAAACTTGAGGGTCCCAAACATGGCAAAAATCGCTAAGAAGCTCACTGACACTGAAATCAAAAGCACCAAACCTGCCGAGAAAGAGGTTAACCTTTTTGACGGCGATGGTTTGCTCTTGCGAATCGCTCCCCTGGCGAAGGGAGGGAAGAAAAATTGGTATTTCAGATATGCAGTGCCTGTGACCAAAAAGCGAACTAAGGTGAGCTTAGGAACCTATCCTCACCTTACACTTGCGAAGGCACGAGCTTTACGTGATGAATACTTGTCGTTGCTTGCAAATGGTATAGACCCACAAGTTCATAACACCCAGAAAGCCAATGCCCTAAAAGATGCAACGGAACATACATTTCAAGCAGTAGCCAAGAAGTGGCTTGATGAGAAAGTCAAAACGTCAGGCATCTCCCAGGATCATGCTAACGACATCTGGCGAAGCCTAGAAAGAAATATCTTTCCAACGTTGGGTGATACCCCCATTAAGGAGATTCGCCCTAAAATGCTTAAACAGCATTTAGACCCTATAGAAAAACGAGGTGTCCTTGAAACACTTCGCCGCATCATATCCCGCCTGAATGAAATTTTCCGCTATGCAGCAACAGAAGAACTCATAGAATTCAATCCGGCTGACAATCTTGCCCAGAGATTTAGTAAGCCGAAGAAACAGAACATGCCAGCCCTGCCCCCAACCGAACTCCCCCGCTTCCTTACAGTGTTAAACAACGCCTCAGTCCGTATGGAGACACGATTGCTGATTGAATGGCAGTTACTAACTTGGGTTCGTCCTGGTGAGGCTGTTCGCACCAGATGGGCCGATATAGATACTGACAACTCAATGTGGAACATCCCGGCGGAGTTCATGAAAATGAAGAAGCCTCATAAAGTTCCACTAAGTAAAGAAGCTTTGCGAGTCTTGGATTCAATGAAAGCCATCAGCGGGCATAGAGAGTGGGTTTTCCCCAGTATCAAAGCTCCACTCAATCACATGCATGAACAAACAGCCAATGCGGCCATAATCCGTATGGGCTTCGGAGGTGAGCTTGTAGCCCATGGAATGAGATCTATTGCGCGAACGGCCGCAGAGGAGTCTGGTAAATTCAGGACAGATGTCCTCGAAGCTGCTCTTGCACACTCAAAGAAGGATGAAATAATTGCCGCTTATAATCGTGCAGAATACTTAAAAGAGAGAGGGATACTAATGCAATGGTGGAGTAACTATGTGCAAGCTCAAAGGCTAAAAGCCATTGCAGCCTGATTATCAAAATAATTAACTTTATTAATGGAAGAATAAAAATGTATAGAGTAAATCAAATCATCAAAACAATAAGTAAAATGAATTCTTATGCTCCCTATAATCAAATAAATAAAAAAAGCAACTTACTTAGAAAGGTTCAAGTATTTTCATTTCTCACATCACTCATTTCTCACATCACTCATTTCTCTTGTTTTAATGGTGATAATGGCAGTTATCTATAAAATTTGTGGCCTTCCCAAGGAGCCATTTGTTTTACCAGCACTCGTTCTGTATGTCCTCAATTCCGTTGCCGGTATAGTTTATTTGTTTACACCTATAATTCCAAGTGTGAAGTTCATGCTCAACTTCAAAAAAGAAATTTTCAATGATCTAATTTGTGAAATTGACAATGATGAACAAAATATAGAAAAACTGATGCCTTACTCGTTGACTGAATTAAACTATTCAATAGATTGGTTGAACATAAAGATACAAAGAGTGAAATCAAGAATAAATGATTTCTTTGGAGAAAAAACTGCCGTCTTATCAATAATTGGATTAGCATACTCAGCAGTTCAAGGTTTTGGTGGGTTAGACAAATTGAGTGATACCATATCAAAAGGGATCTTCAATTCCGGCACAGCAAATACATTAATCGTATTTGGACTGGCTTTCCTTTTAGGGTTATCACTTGGAGCATTAGCACTTAAAAATGTAGCAAATCATTTGCAATATCTGAAAGAGATGATTGAATTAGCTAAAAAAATAAAACAACAGAATAATGAGTAAATCATTAGCATTTGCGACATCCTTTACTCACAAAATGAATCCACCGATCATCTTTATATTTACACCTAGAATTGATGGATTCAATGTGGGTAGTATGGTAAAATTGAGATTATTTTTTACTGAGTTGATAACGGATGCCAAAGCCTTCTCATTTCAAAACTCCCCTCCGTTATCCTGGAGGTAAAGCAAAATTCTCTCCACATATAGAGCAAATTCTCCGTTGTAACGACTTAGTCGGAGGTTGCTATGCGGAACCCTATGCTGGTGGAGCAGGTGTTGCTTTAGGTTTGCTACTCAACGGTCTTGTTGAGGACATTTTTATTAATGATATAGACCCAGCACTTTATGCTTTTTGGTCGGCTGTTGTAAATTATAACGAATCATTATGCGAAATGATTAACGAAATCCCTGTAACTATTGAGAACTGGCATATACAAAGAGATATACTATTTAATAATGATAAATATAGTATGCTTGAAGTCGCTTTATCGACTTTCTTTTTGAACAGGACAAACCGCTCAGGCATTCTCAAAGCCGGAGTTATTGGCGGTAAAGAACAAAAAGGAAAGTGGAAATTAGATGCCAGATTTAATAAACAGGACTTAACCAAAAGAATAAAACTAATTGGCACCTATAAAGATAAAATTCATGTATCGAATCTTGATGCTGTAGATTTTCTGATGGCTCAAAAAAGTTCATTACCTAAGAAAAGCTTAATCTATCTTGATCCTCCCTACTATGTTAAGGGTGCCGAACTATATCGCAACTTTTATCAGCATGATGACCATGTTAAAATTGCTAAAACCTTGCGAAATATCACGCTTCCCTGGATTGTTTCTTACGATAACGTTAATGAAATAAGAGAAATCTATCGCGGCCTTAACATGGCTGATTATTCATTAAGTTATACGGCTCAGGATAAGAAGAAAGGGCTTGAAGTTATCATTTATAATGACGGGGTAAATATCCCTGAGATTTGATTTTAAGGATGAGTTGAAATGATCAAAGATATTAGCTTCAAAAAATTCAAGAAACTTATCGATATCGATTTTTCATTCGATAAGGATGTTAACATCATCTCAGGTACAAATGGTACATGTAAAACGACATTACTACACTTGATTAGTAATGGTTTTCAGATGCCAAAAGTAAGGTCTCCTAATTATAACAATAACAATTGCTTAAAAGTAATAAAAACTATAAACAGAATTGCAAACCCCAAAATGGAGGCTATTGTAAGAGAATCCAAAAGTTATACAGATCCTGCGGAAGGAACTAAAGGAAATTTATTCTCAATAAACTATTTAGATGGAAGTGCTCTTGATTTTAGAAAGCACAACTCAACGAATCCTGACGAAGCACAAAGGTATGCCATAAAACCATTGTATCCGAGAGGGGGACCAAAACAATCACTCCCAGCAAAACCTGTTTTGTACCTTGGATTGTCGAGATTGTTTCCTATTGGTGAAACAAAAGATGACGACTTAACGAAAATATCACTTAATCTACCAGATCAATATGTTGATTATATATCCCAACTATATAAGGATTTTTTAGGGATAAGTATAAGCAACATCGAATCCAATAATATTGGAGATTTTAAATCGGGTCCACTATTTGACACAGACAATCCCGAAATTGATTCCAACACTATTTCTTCTGGTGAAGATAATTTATTTATAATAGTGAAGGCTTTAGTAAGCCTCCGTTATTATTTTGAGTCTCTTTTAGTTTCAAATGATATTAAAGAAAGCATACTTTTAATCGATGAATTTGATGCAACTCTACATCCTTCATTACAGTTAAGACTTTTAGCAAAGATTAGAGAATATGCAAGAAGTTACAAGATACAAGTATTTTTTACCACACATAGTCTTTCTTTACTTGAGTATGCTTTTAAAGAAAAGTTCAATATCTTATATCTAATTAATGATTATACAAGCGTTTTCAAATTAGAAGAACCTGATTATTTAAAAATCACTATGTTTTTAAAAAATCAAACTCGTGATGATACTTACAATAGAAACAAGATTCCCGTATTTATGGAAGATCCTGAAGCTCGTTTTTTCTTCGACGAAATTTTCAACTATTGGATAAGTAAAGCTCCAGAATTAGCTATAATAAGAAATTATTTCCATTTAGTTGCCTGCTCAATTGGAGCTAATAATCTTAAAACAATTTTCGATGATCCCCATCTTATGGAGACATCTCTAAAATCGATTTGTATATTCGACGGCGACCATGAGGGCGATATCCGAAAAAGCACTATTTCTCTCCCAGGAAAAAAAGCTCCAGAAGAATTATTTTTCGAACACGCCGAAACTATTTTACACGAAGATGATTCAACTTTTTGGCGTAATCCTGACATATTCAATCAAGGGTATGTGAAAGAATATTATCTCACAGAGATTCAACCACACATTATTGCAATTAAAGAAGAATACGATACAAAAATTCAGAATGAAGAATCAACACATGGTCTGAAAAGGAAGAAAAACAAGGCATTGTTTAATAAGAACACTCAGTTCTTCAAAATGGTGGTTAGAAATTGGCTTGGTCGGCAAGAAAATCAACAATCTATCGCCTATTTTTATAATGGTCTACAACAATTATTTTTTAAAACATCGACTCCAAATGGCATTGATAAGAAAATTTGGAACTTTAATTATACTGAAATGATGAATAAATAATTAGTCTTTTACAATGATGACAGGAGTTAATTGTATGAATGTAGAGACAGCAAAAGATAGAGCTATCACCAAATTTTATAACCAATTCGGTAATATAGCAGCTAAAGAAGATTTAAAAATAAAAATTAAAAGGATAAGGCGATTTTTCACTCCATCTTATTACTCAATTACTATTACAGCTTATAACAACGGATTAGCATTCTCTGATACATATAATATTTGTGATAAACAAAGCTTGTCCAAATCACCTGTTATATGGATATATTTCGCTGTATATGCATTGTTATCTATGTTATTTATAGCGGGGGTTCACAACAACTGGAAATTTTATGAAATTATCTATTTCTCCCCTATGCTATTCGGTTTTATGTATTTTAAATGTTGTTATCCCTGCCTAGGAGATCTTCTTAAAAAGCAAGCTGATACTTTTTCATTTTTCTTAGGAATGATCACAGCATGTAGTCTCTCTTTAAAGTTATCAAATCTCAACATAACGATGCTTTCATTCCTGCCCGACATACTAAAACTCTCAATAATTTTTCTTATACTTCAGCTCTTTTGCATTTTCATTAGTGTAAAATTTTATATCAGTGCTTTTGACCTATTGAAAACAGTGACAACCGACAAAAAAACAGGCTGGATCTGGCTTTTAAAATTACTCTCCTAACTTATTGATCTCACTGATAATATACAATGGAAAAATAAGAACTGAGTGAACTATAACAAAACAGGAAAAGCTATTAATGAATACATGGATGTTTTCATTATTATTTCCAAACACTATAATATCAGCCCAACAGATCACATTAATCATTAAGATAAACAATATCATTTTTATATTCATGAGCACCTCTAATTAAAATCACTCCCATTCATATCATTAACGCCAAAATATATAATAGTCAATTTTATTTTCTACAAGCAAGGGCTAACCAATAGAAGCTCCGCTTCTGTTGGCACCCTTGCTTTTCGCCCTTTGGTTTGAAAAGTAAATCTTACAATTGACTCATTCTAAAAAGGTATAATCATTCAGTTTCCACATTTTTATAATTTGGCCTACGCCACAAAGCAAATCATCTTTTCCTTTAAGATAAACATTTGAATGACACTTATCATTTATTACTTCTGGAGAGTGTTTTTTACAAGTATCAAGTAATTCGCATCGAAAATTTCCTTTCAAAGTAAAGTTCACAAATTCATTTAGCATTGGCAAAAAAAGATAATAGCGGTCATACCTATGATCCGATATAGAATGACCAATATAGCCAGAATTATTAAAAATAGGTGGTATGCCAACAGTTTTCATTATTTCAATTATCTCAGATATGGCCTCTTTTGGTGTTTTAAAAAGAAGCTTTGAAATCATATACAAATCTCCGTTTCGATATATATTAACTGCATCATTGATATGTGAAAGAAGATCTGTGATCGATTTGTAATCCTCAAGACTCGAAAATAATGTTTTATATTCTTCTAAAGTTTCATCAGCATACTTATGTAGCAATTCAATTGAACTATAACTTATAGGACCATCATCAGTTTCCATTATATAGCAAGCATTAAAAATTTTTCTCATATGATCGGGAGTAAGAACATTGTAGTCAAACCCTTGTTTTTTCAATCCGATTAATAAATCATAAAATGTTTCCCCTGGACTTCGACTTTGCAAAGCAAATTCACATAAGCAAGCTATTATCTTATCATCAACCTCCATTTCCAAAATGAATGCAGCAACATCTTTTACAACAAAATATGGAACTTGAGGTAAGATAACATTTTTTTCTGATACATGTTTCTCTATCGCATATGCCATAAATTCATAAATGCAAACGGCACCAAGCATAACATCAATTTTATTAGGATTATCTTTCCTCTGACCGGTTGGGTCAAAAAGATATGTAACTCTAATGTTTTTTGATAATGTTGCCCCTGCTGGTAGCTCCATTATATCTTCATCAAAATCAGGATGCTTGCTAAAGCATTCAGCTTTCACATCATGTACAACATAAAATCCTGAGGATTGATTTATTTTTTTAATGTCACCCTCCTCACCATTACTTCCTTCGAGCATAGTATTCAGAGACATAGCACTTTCAATTAATGCCCCATCTTTCCCGGAAGGACTAAAAAAAGGAAATTGTCTAACGAACCCATTATCCTTGTTATATATGCCATAAACTAAATGCTGAGTAATAATTGCCAGATTACTTATACGATACCAACCATATACAGTCGAAATACTTTGCAAGAAATGAGTATACTCATGGACAAGAGTTTGATTCTCCTCAGGAGTTAATTCTTCCATAGAATTATCTGTATTGATTGTGAGATGAAATCCATCCATTTTATAACTTCCAACATCCTTAAATTTAGAACTACCCATTATACTTCTCCAGAAATAACTCAACTTTATTTGTTATGTAATTTAGGTTCTAAACCAGAAAGCAACGTTCTTAACGAATAGAAACATCATCTCAAAACATAGAATTTTTATTTCAAAGATTATTGACAATTACTATCCATCTTATATAAAAGCATATACTCATCAATATGAAAAGGATTTTATATGGATAAACAACCAACAATGTCTTGCATTGCTGATAACATCACACCTTTATCAAATGAATCTTCAAATTTTACCAGTCTATTGCCAAATACACTTAGAACTCATTGTGTAAGTGTCCGTCTTAATAACTCAGAACTTCAGTTACTCAACACAAAACGAGGTTCTACATCTAAAGGCGAATGGTTACGTATGGCTTCCTTGCAGAAGCTCCCTATGAATGTACCTCCTGTAAACATCGAAACATGGAAGACTCTGGGTGAGATCAATCAGAAGCTAAACCGTATAGCTCTTCATATCGATAGTAAGAGTAAAGATAGCCAGCTTACACATACAGAGCTTTTCGCTGTGAAGCGACAATTGGAAGAGCTTCGCCAGCACCTGCTAAATGCTGACATATGGAGCAAACCCTATGAAGGGTATGCGGAAGATCAAGAGGGGTAAGAACTTTGCTGGTGTGGTCCAATATGCATTGAAGCCAGGTTCACATCATAAAAGTGATCCAATCGTCATTGGCGGGAACATGTTAGGTGATTCAGCCTGTGAACTGATCGCAGAATTCGATAGCACCAAGCATCTACGCCAAGATATCGCAAAACCAGTTTGGCACAACTCGCTAAGATTGCCTGACGGCGAAACATTATCGAATGACCAATGGGCAAGGATAGCAGACGACTATATGAAAAAGATGGGGTTCAATGATACTCATCTCCGTTGCTATGTGCTTCATGACGACGATGGCCAGCATATACACATCATTGCCAGCAGGATCGACATGGCCGGTGGGAAGCTCTACTTGGGTAGGAACGAAAATCTTATAAGCACACGGATCATCAGTGAACTCGAAATCGCTCACGGTCTGACAGTGACCAAGACAGCACCTTCCATTACACCAAAGCAACAGAAGCGAAGAAAAGTTTCCCGTAATGAACAGATGCTTTCAGAACGGACTGGCCTTCCCTCCCCTAAAGAAGTTCTGCAGCAGATACTTGATAAAAGTTTATCTGATAAGCCGGACCTTCTAACTTTCACAAAACGACTGGAAGAAGCAGAAGTCGGCTGGACGGCGAATGTCGCTTCAACCGGGAAAATGAACGGGTTCTCATTCTCCTACCGCGATATAGCTTTCAAGGCATCTAAACTTGGAAAGGCATACTCTTGGGTAAATCTTCAAAAGCAGCTTAACTACAACCCTGACCACATAGAAGCTCTGCAAAGCGACATATCGATAAAAGACCAATCTGCTGCTCCTGCTCCTGCTCCTGCTCCTGCTCCTGCTCCTGCTCCTGCTCCTGCTCCTGCTCCTGCTCCTGCTCCTGCTCCTGCAACAATTTTGGAAACCAGGGAGCAAAAGGAAAGTATCAGTGAAAAAATTGCTGAACTCGAACTGCGACTCAGAAAAGACAGACGAAACGAGATCGTTGAGAAGATTCTCCAAAAGAATGCGGTTAACCAGCAAAAGCATCTCAGGCTTATCGGCTGGCTTCCATTTCTTAGAAGGCTTACAGAGCTTCTCCGAAGCTATGGTAAGAGCATTCTTCACAAGCCCCTCCCTGGATTCTCAAAACTCCATGCCACACGACCTCTACACAAAGGAAGAAAAATTCATTTATAGACATCAAGTTACCGCTTACACCCGACTGCGATATCAGTTAGAAAGTGATGGGTTTAGGATAAGTCAACAAAATATTGATCGTTATTACAGATCAATAATCTATTTGTGATAGCTTTAACCTATCATGATTCAAACATCGATCGGTACAAGTGATTTTACTAAAGATAATTATTCATCGAGAATCCCTGAAAAGAGCCTGATGATTTTTAAGCAATAGCAGTATCAGGAACCGATTGTAAAAATGGAGTTAATATGAATAACGAAACCATTAAGTGTCCGTTCTGCTTCAAAGAGAGCCAGTTTGGTGTCCGTGTCTGCACTGGCTGTCATTCAACCATCAAATATGGCGAAGTTTCAGCCTGGTTATCGTTGTTCATAGGATTTATTTTATTAGCAATTGCCTACATCATACTTTATATAAGTCAAAGTTTTTTAGTAGCTATCATTATTTTATTGGTATTAATGGTTTCGACAAGATTGTATATTCGTAAAAAATTTGCACATAGAGCAATTTTCACGCACCAAAATTAATAAAGGGATTTAAAATGAAAACCTATGCTATCATAACAATCATTCTTTCAATTTTTTTATTAACCGCCTGTAATTCTGAACCATCAGACAAAGACATCTATAATGCATTCAAAAGTGTTGTAGATAGAACCAACGCAAGTATGAAAGCTTTTGATTCAAGAGTTTCTGAAAATGATCTTTTAACAATCGATTATGTGAAAAAAGTTAGCTGTTCAAAAGAAGCTAATAATGTTTATAACTGTATAGTAGATGCTTCTATTAGCAACAATAAACAGACAAAGCCTGTTAAGCTTGTGAAAGCTGATGGTGTCTGGAAAGAAGTTCAGTAGTAGTTTATATCGAGAAGTCTCTTTTAGCCCCTGCATAGGGGCTTTTTATTGTCTATAATCTGACGGTTCTTACGCGAACTTCATGGATTAACTCTTTTTCAATTACTTTCATTTCATATTGTGCTCTGACCGTAGCATAGATTTGTTCTGCTTTTTTCTGATTGTTATCTATGAAATTAACAAGCGAGTTTAGCTCTCTTAGAACCCCTTCTTTGTTATTTAATCGTTGTAGTAGATTGCTTGTCAGACTTTTGTATACCGAGATAAACATAGCCATTATGTTATCAATATTACGATTAGATCTAGAATAAATATTTTTAGGGTAAAAATATTTTAGATGGTATCCCACAAAAATTAAATAAAGCTGGTATGAGAAACTTTTATCATGCGGCTGATATCGCTTAGAGATATATTTATCTACGATGACGATAAGCTGCTCTTCCAGTGTTTCCACTGGAAAGTTGTTTTTTTTGTCCATAAATTGCATCCTTGCAAGTTAGTTTTGTCTTCCTGACTACATATACAAATACCATATTAATATTCACTGTCAATAGGTAAAACCTATCAAGATATTATTTTCTTGCTCTCTGTGGCAGTTCTTCTTCAAGAATAGAAGCCAATATATTATGCCTGTAAGCATTTTCGTGCATTCTTTGAATCATAAGCAGTAAATTATTATTTTCATATTTTAGTGCCGAATTATCATTTTCAAGTCGTTCTATTCTTTTCGCCGCAAGGCTCAGGCTACCGGGTAACTTCGTATTTTGACGTTTAACCATACCAGATCTTTTTCTGGTCCTATACGCAATGACAATCTCACTATGCTGGCTTAATGCTTGCCGTGTAGGTACTTTACCTAAAATTTTTTTGCAAGCCACGCATAAAGAATCCCAAGTGAAATCAGGCTTACTCCAGGTTTCAATAAGTTTAACAATAGCTTTTATTTCTTTATCATAAAATTTTCTTGCCATATAATCTCCTCACATTAATATGCATTCAATTTCCATTCTTAAATCTTTAATTTTTTCCAGAATATATTTTCTTTTTCTTGGATCTGAATTTTGGATTTTTAATTCTAGTTTTTCAAATTTATCTTTAATCAAATTCATAATAATCGATTGTTCATTAAATGAAGATTCTGAATTTTTTGTTTCTTCGTAGGTGTTTCTGTTCAATAGTTTCTTTGATAGTTCTGATAACTCGTCGTGAGACATATGATCATATACTGAATTCTGCTTAACACTCCTTCTCCCAGACCATTGGGCAATTTGTATCTCTGACAATACGCTTCGTTGAGCTATAGTATTAAGTAAATGTCTAATTTGATGGCTTAGGAAAATTAAAACAGAATCATCAAAGTTAAAATGTATATTCCTATGAAATATGTTATTCATATTATCAGTGCGAAAATCCGCTCTAAAATACTTTGAAGATGCCTTAATGGTTGTGAAAATATCAGCACCCTTGATAGAGTCTAATAAATTATGATTTATGGAGCATAAATTAGCATTAATATTTTCAGAATTAACATTCTTTCGCTCTATATAAATCCAAAATGCTTTTACACTGACTGTGCCATGTTTTATCTTAGACAAGAATTTTAGATTTTCTTGGGAGATATTTAATTGATTTATAACAAAGCCAAGTTTGTGGAGATCTTCAATTGTTAAACAATCAAATGCACTTCTGTTTAATGACTCGTATAAATTAATTTCCCCTGCTCTTATCAACCGTGAAACAACCCTTGCATTCCTTGTAAGTTTTTTCAATCGCATGATAGCCTTTGAAGCTACAGGAACCATACAGTCTGGAATCCATTTGGTATGGTATCCAAAGCCCTTCAGAGAATGAAATCGCAAACCATATCTTGATATGCCATTACTATCTTCAACTATAACTTCACAGTCCTCTTCCAAGAGCATAATTTCACTAATTCGAGATGGAGCACATAAGAGCAATGCAAAAATAGAAGATGTAAATATGTCCCTTTCATTAACTGGATTAGAGCTAAATATTTTACCAATAAAATCTATAGCTTTTTCATCAGGAAGTTTTTTCTGATTGGATAAATTTCCCATCGAATCCATTGTGCTATTTGTGTAAGCATCATATGCCTTAAATGGATATGACCATCGTGTAATGGATGCTGGCAACATTTCGTTCTTAGACATAAAAGAACATAATACCCTAATATCTAAATATATTTTATAAGAAGTGGATATTGCAAAATTTTCTTGAACAATAGTCATAACTTCATCTAATACTTTATGATCTATACTTGAAACCTTAACTTCTTTATTTGCTTTAACTATGGCAATTTCTAATATCCTAAATAATCTCAGCACTCTGAAAGCTACAGATAAATCATGAAAGCACTCATGCCATACATATGCTTTTGCGAACTCTACAATGTTATAATTCATTAATTTTTTATTCTTGTTCCCCATTCTAACCTTGATTCCGCTAAAAAATGTAATTCCGCCTCCCCAACTTGAATTATCCCACTCAAAATTTCCAAAATTTTTCGCATGAGCCTTATTAGCGATAATGAAGTTATTGATCATTTTATCATGGATTTCTTTCATCACTTTATCCTTCTTTTAAATGCTATTGATCATATCGTCGATAGAATTAGTTACTAACGATATTGCTGTATTATCAAAAGAGTTAGTTTTATATCCACCGCAGTATTCTTCTATCATATGCTTCAAAGAAGCTAACTCTTTCTGAAGCTCTTTTTCCTCAATAAATTTGTTAGCCAGTGGCTTCATTAGTTCGTTTACAGCTTCATTAATCCTCTTGCCATTTTCCGCTGTATTTTCTATATAACTCATAACAGAATTGATTGAAGAATGGTCCAAAACATTTGCTATCAGTGAAGGACTATAACCCAATTGTGCAACCTTAGTGCCTAATGAATATCTAAATCTGCGCGAATTTATACCCCCCAGATAGGCTTGATATTCATTTATTGAACGATTTATTGTGTTCCTTATTTTTAGTGTTATGGCATAGGGGTTAAGTTTTAATCCACCACTTTCAATCATGTTTAGCTCAACACATCTTTTTTTGAATGGATATGTGTTTATAAAAATTGGTAGTTTTCTCTTTTGTTTTTCACTTAAATCGATTTTTAATGTATCACTGACCAGCGAATTCACAGCTTCAACGAGATATTTCAATTGGCTGAAAAGCTCTTCTGGAATTTGTAATTTTCTAAACTCTTTTCTATATCCATTCCGTTGTTTAATTCTTGGGATATTGAGAAAGTACTCTCCATTAAAAGATAAGAGATCACCAGCTTCAAGTTGAGATATTTGCATAGGTCGCCGCCCGGAATATGCAACAAGGAAGGTTAGCAGATAGTTTGACAGACTTACCTTTTCTTCCTTATAAGCTATCGCTACAGAATCTATAATTACCTTTAATTGCGAGTCACTGAAGGGACCTTTTTTATAATCATGTGTCTTTATAGACTTGTTTGCATTTGCTTTTTTAACTTTAATATTTTCTAAAAATATGATTGCTTCTGTCGAAAATAAAGAAGGGTAAAGACCACTTATCTTAATAAAAAAATATTTCACTGACTCTGCATGTGTGTAATCTAATGAGCTCACAACTTTATAGTAATACTTCATGCATTCTTTAGAAAACAAGCCATCATTCTTATTACAGGCCTTAATGTAATGCTTTATTGCATAAAACATTTTCTTAGTATAACTGGCACTATAATTTATAGCGAAATATGCCAAAGTGGTTTTGATAGGTATAAATTCACTGATGACGACTCTTAAAGAATCAATGTTCAATGTTATACTTTCACTTATCTTCCACTTGGAATAAGAAAAGTTCACTTTGAAGTTACCATCCTTGGTTTCAAAAACCGAATATTGACTTTCTTGTAGCTTTCTTAGAGTTTGAAACATTGGATTTGTCCTCTACTATGTTTTTGAGTGGGTTAATAACAGCCATTATTTTTCGGCTTTCTTGTGCTATAAATGCTTGGTTATAGATATCTGAGGTTGTACTATTCTTTTTCCACCCCATAAGATAATTTCTTACTTTCTCATAGGTAATATAATCCTGAGAGTTCGAATTCATGAGCATCATTTCTGAGAATTTCACATTCCAGGTATGTCTTAGCGAATGCCCCACAATATCGCTCAATACATTACTATTTTTCCTAATTTGTTCGAAAATTTTCTGATAACCTGAAATAGTCAATGCATGACCTAATTGACCTTTACTGCTATGAGTAACAAGCAGATAGTCATGCTCCCCTGCATGACACTGCCTACTTCTGAAATCACTAATATAATTCTGTATTAACTCAGTCAATTCTATACTCAATGGTATTTTTCTTTCTAAAGTTTTAACCAATGGTTGCCTTAATCGTGGTTCGTTTTGATCATCTGGCCTTCTTACTATGCATAGACTTTTGTGGACATAGTCAAAATCAACCAACTTAATATTAAGTAGTTCCCCTCCCCTAATACCTGTCTCTAACAAAATTTCAATTATTAGGTTATTTCGAAACCTTACATGCGCCGAAAATGGATTAATCTTAGATTTAACACTTACCATATCAGTCAAAGTTGTGACTTGTTCATTTGTCAATGATTTGCTTTCGCTTTCAATATTGTAATTCTTTCCGTTCTCTATTCTTGGCTTTATAAAATCAAATGCACGACTGATTGTTTCATAACGAGAAGAATCAATATTATTGATAGCAATGTTATCAAAAAACCATTTGACGTAATTTTCAATTGTCATTATCTTGAAATAAAGGGTTCTTTTAGAGACATGTTGTTTTTTAAGAATGCTTGTCACATTCTCTAAGTCGTTTCTGTAAGATAGGGCATTCATTAACCCGAATAAATATCCTTTGTTCGAGACAAGTTTTTCGATATCAGAATTTACCATATCAAAAACCCCCACATTCATGTCAGCATTATATCTTTCAAATAAAAGCAAAGCATTTGCTATTGCTTCCATTGTTGAAAATGAATAGCTATTTGTTCGTGAAATAACACTCATATATAAGTTAGGGTAAACCAAGGGTAATCCATTGCTCTCATTAATAATAATGCAACTTCTGATACCATCCTTATTCTTCAATCTTTTTATTCTATATTTCAAAGTCATACCACCTCTATTTACATTTAATCGTCAGTGAAAATAAATAAAGCATATAACATAAGCAATTTACAAATATATTTTCCTGAATTTAACATTATTCCCTTTTACAATGACGCATCCCGGTCGAAAATTTATAATATCCCTCTAGAGGGATATTATAGTCCTTTCTTTTCACTTGAAATAGTTAACCCATTATTTTAAAAGGAATTAAAGATGTTTTGTAAATCAAATAGTAAATAGCACTATCATTTCAAGAATGCAATTTACAAAATAGTACTAAACATAAGTTCATTCAAAGAATGGTTTTCAGCCCTATCTGATATCGAATTATCCGTTTCGATAAATTCCTAATTTCATCAGGGCATTTAATTAGCGAAAACCATGTCTCATAAACATAAAACTGTTCGAAAATATTAAGCTCAGAGATCGAATCTAAGGGTTCTCTTAGATTCCCCACTAAATACTGGCTTAACCAGTAAACAATCTTTCTGTTAAACTCATTATCAGGTAAATCGTAAATCGCTCCGGGTTCGAAAATTTCACAAAAAAGTTCCTGACCCAGATTACACATATGGTTATCTTCACTCACAAATTCTTCGATATTCATAACATGTCTCCCAAAATTAACTAAGCAACATTATTTCGACTTGTTTCGATTACAGACTGAATCCAGATATCAATCTCACTTTCAACGAAAGCTACTGCACGACTTCCAATTTTGACAGGAGCAGGAAACTTGCCATCGTTGATCAGACGATAGATCCATGCTTTTCCGTAGCCAGTTCGTTCGAGAACTTCTGGTAGGCGTATGAGGCGGGTTGGTTGATTGTTCATTTTGTTTTCCCTTGTCGTTGCGGTGAAGTCACTATACGAACACTTGGGAAAAGAAAGGAGTGAGACTCCTGAAGCGGAGGTTCCTTGCTGCTATGCAGGATGGTTCTCTCGAAGTTGGTGCCGTACAAAACAGGGGAACTTGAGAGTAGCTGAAATTCCCCTGTTTTATAGCAAGTGGCAAAATGGCCGGTTTAAAGTAAAAATCGCAAAAAAAGCATCATTTAAAATGATGCTTTGAGTTTCTTTTTTATAAAGAAAAACAAACAGTTATGGATATAAACTAATCCGATAGTTTCATTACATCAGCGACTTTCATTTGCTTCAAATGGCTATTTTTGTTCATGAAGTAATGGAATTGTCGGATAAAGTCAGTTGTGCAGGATTTAAGAGCCAAAGGCCTGTCGGTATCTTTGATTTGGCTGGACTGCCTCATTTCGCTTTCTTCGTCATCGTCTGTATATAGTAGTCTGGATAACCTGTCGTCAGAGACACGGATTTTTTTAACGGCTGCCCACACCAGGATATCCAGCATAGGTATTACACGATAACTGATGAGTTTCTTGATAGTTCCGTATCCAAAACGAACAGATTCCAATGGGTTTTCATCAATACCCTTTACTTTACGCCATTGCGGTAATGCAGCTTTAAGCGACTCTGCAATCTCTTCGTCTGTGCCACTTGCCAAATCAATCTCGAACATGACTGTTCGTGTAAACTGATCTGGCATAATGTCTGAAAGTGATTCCTCTCGAAGCTCTGCGTTTATAGAATAATTGTCACCTTCATGCCAAAGAAAACCTCCACGTTGCATTGCAATAATGCTCGTTTCAGCAAGGCGATCAAGGGTTGTTAGAAAAAAATGGGGTGGCTGAAAAAGTTTGTTGGCAGGAGTCATGTATCCCAGTTGCCCTTCTTCAATTAAAAAAGGATTGCCGCTGAAAATTTTTGAGAAGTAACCCATAAGAGTTCTGCTCTCAAACTCTTCTCGATACTCCTTAAAGAACAAGTTCCGAGCCCATATCTCATGGTAGAACTGGAGCAATGAGAGGTCTTCAAATTTGTGATATGTATCAATCTTAAACCAACTCTTGATGTCTTTTGTATGCTCTGGTGACCAGTTGTTCAAAATCCATTCTCCACCTATGCTGGTACTGCCCTACGGATAGAATTCAGTTTTGCAGAAAAACTACCGCATTCACTAATCGGTGAAAAGCAGATCCTGCTTGCGCAGTTCAGCTACCAGCAGGGAGTTGAACTGAAGAATTTGTTTCCTTTTGATACAATTCTCCAATCCGCTAATCGTGAGAACACATACCATTAAGATTTATGGTTCCTTTTTAGAACCACACATAAAATTCAAAGTTTAAATAATATTTAAATTCAATGGAATGAATGGTTAATTACAGGGACGCCAGCCCACCAAAATTCTCCATCGGCGATCACCAGAGTCGACTGATGAAGTCCTAAAAGCCCGCACGGCGTAAGCCCTGCGGGCTTTTTTGTGCCCCATGCCCACGGTTCCTTCCATCCCTTTGACAAACATCAACCCCTTCCCCCTTCTCCTGTGCAAAATTATCCACACCACCCAGCGCTACGGAATAGCCGCTCAACCCGGAAGGAACCCACCATGTACAGACCCATAACCGTTATTATCTTCATTCTCCTGACTCTCGCCGCCCTTGCTGAAATAGGCTTTTTATCCTTTGGATAATCCTCAGGCGAAATATCCTTCAGCAGGGCACATTGATCTCATTACAGTTTTTTCCTAAAGCCATCCCGTTTCGCCTGTGCCATGCTGAATCACGCTCATAACCGATAACGTTAAATGAGGATATTATGAAAAAAACAATTATCGCATTATCTGCCGTTCTGCTGGCTTCCCCAGTATTTGCTGCGACCACACATGCAACTGACGATACCGTCGCTGCGGCGAACGCAAACGCCAACGAGGCGAAGCAAAAACTGCACGAAGAGCAGAACAAAGGTGAAGAGCTGAAGCTGAAGCAAAAACATGCTGCGGAAGGTAAAAGCGAAAGCCTGGGCAGCAAGGTCAGCGAAGATTCCCAGAAAGCCTGGCATAAAACTAAACAAGGCACCGAGAAAGGGTGGGATGCCACCAAAGAAGGCGCTGAGAAAGGCTGGAACAAAACCAAAGAAGGTGCCAGCGAACTGGAAAAGAAAGTCACTGAGTAATCCCTTCGAAAGGCCGCGCAAGCGGCCTTTTTTATTCCCCGCAGCTCTGCGTTCTCAAGGCTACACTTGTCACCAGGTCCGGTTATCGCGCTCCGGTTGAAATAATGTCAACAAAGCCGAATAGATCCCGGGGGTGACGCGTTTACTCCCTGCCCCCCTAAAAGAGATCCTGAGATGCTGCGACGCCTGGTGATAGTGCTTGTTTTGGTTTGTCCGTGGGCGATGGCTGCCCCGAAGAGCTACATAATTGACGCCAATAACACCGCCATTCGGCTGTCGTGGCATGCCTTCGGCGGCATCCTCTCCTGGGCGACGTTCAGTGGCGTGACGGGCGCCGTGACGCTCAACCCGGAAAACGACGTCGACGACCATATTCACGTCACCATTCCCGTAGCGACTCTCGTAGCCTCAAACAAGCTGCTCACCTGGCAGCTGAAAAGCGATATGTTTTTTGAATCCGAGCGTTATCCAACTATCGAGTTCATCAGCTCTCGCGTGGTCGCCCAGGGCGACGGGCGGTTCAGGGTGTTCGGCACGCTGACCGTACGAAACATCGCCCGCCCGGTGATCCTGGAGGCTGTCGTGAAAGACCCGCACGCGCAGGCCCTCACGCTGGATGCCACGACGGCGATCTCGCGCGCGGCCTACGGGATGGATAAGTTTGCGCTGGTCGTGGACGATCGTATTGCCATCGCTATTGCCATTCAGACGAACGACGTGCCGTCATCCTGAGATGAGGCGCTGTAGCTGCTCCGCGTTTCCCCGCAGGTGAGACGGCGGGTTGCGGCCAATCAGGACAAACTGGTAGCCCGCCTCCTGCCACCACGCCAGGTTAATGCCGTGCCGCTGCTCCTGGCGCAGAGAGGCCATAGTCTTCTCATCTACAGGAGAGATACAGAGCGCCATCGGGCCGTAGTCGGCGTTAATCCAGGCAATCTGCGCGATCGAGGTGGTTTCATAGCGCAGCATTCGCACCATTTTCAGCTCTGCCCCCTGCAGGACAAGCTGCGACATGTGCAGCTTGATGCCGATGTCCTGCGCGGCTCGTTCCAGCCCGCGCTGCAGGACCGGCGTTGCGCTGTCCATATCCAGCAGCGTCTCAACGCTGTACAGGGACATATATTGCGCTTCGAGGTCGCGAATATGGGCATTCTCATCCGCTGGCGCGGAAGCGGGCCGCAGCAGGTAGCCCAGCCCGGATCCGACCATCAAAAAGCTGGCCGACGCGGCGATCAGCGCCCGCCTGCTGACGCCAGCCGGCGTGGAGGATTGTGGATCGGGAAGTGCCGCCAGACGCGCCTGCATTGCCTCCAGAGGTGCCTCATCCAGCAGGGGGGCAAACGCCCCGGCGAAATCCTGGCTGCTTTTCATCAGTTCGGCGGTTCGCCCTGAGAGGCGTTCGTCACTTTTCAACTGTTCTTCAAATTGCTGCGCGTCGGCGCGGCACATCTCGCCATCTATCCATGCCACGATAGCGTCGTCGTTATAGGGCGGTGCAAAACGGTGCGAGTTCAAGAGCGTTTCTCCTTTGCCGGAGGCAGTGCGTCAGCGGACCTGGCAAGCCGAGCCCGCGCCGTCGCCAGCCGGCTCATCACGGTACCGATAGGCACCGCCAGAGTGTCCGCCGCCTCCTGGTAGGTAAAGCCTTCGACATAAACCAAAAATACCGCGTTGCGCTGGGCTTCAGGCAGCGCGTTGACGCGCTGCATCACCTTCATGTAATGCAGGCGCGTCTCATCCTGTTCGCGGGTATCCGGCGCCAGAAGCTCGTCGCTGGCCACAAATCCCTGCCCCTGACGCACGTGTCGTGCCCGAAGCTCAGAGATCCAGATGGAGTGCAGTATCGCGAACAGCCACCTGTCGATGCGCGTGCCCGGCGTATACTGGCTGCTCCTTTCAAGCGCACGCACGCAGGTGGACTGAACCAGCTCTTCGGCGATATCCCTGTTTCGCGACAGCACCAGCCCATAGCGCCAGAGGCGCGGCAGGTGTGCGGCTAACTGTTGACGAACCTCACTGGTAGCGATGTGTTTTCCCTCCACGAGAAAATCAGGATTCCGGATGCCCGTTGATGGCGGCCTGCAGGTCACGGTACTCCTCGCAGGACTGGCCACAAATACCGGCAATCACCTTCAGCTGTTCTTTCGCGAGGTCAGGACGTCCTTTTACCATCCACGCTTCACCGAGATATTCCCGGGCTTTGGCATAATCCGGTGCGATAGCCAGCGCGCGCTGGTAGTAACCAATCCCTTCGTCCGTGCGGCCAAGCTTGCGCGTGGCGAACCCGCGATAGTTCCACGCTTCAGCCGTATTGCCATTTTTCAGCGAATCAAGCAGGTTCAGCGCCGCCTGGTACTCGCCTTTCTTCGCGAGATGGTACGCATAGTTGGTTTTGTCCTGGTCGCTGAGGCTGCTGCTCTTGTCCGGCACGCATTTCTGGGTGGCGCTGTCATACACCTGTCCGGAAGGACAATCGGGCGTTTTGCTCTCGGTACTATTATTGCCCATTGCCAGCACCAAGGGGGACAGCAGGGAAAAAATCAGCACCGGGATCAAACGAAACGAGATCGTGTTCATATAAAGCTCCAGGGTAAGAAGGAAGTGACGTCAGTAAACGCCCGACTGACGATTTTTATTCATTCTCCCCGTGAATTTTTTGCTGTCGCAAAATCATGCTGACGTCGTAGCACCAATGGAAATAAATCAGGTTATTTTACCCTTTACTTAACGCTATTATTTTCGCGTGATAGCAGAGTTTTAAGCCTGCATAAGAATATATTTTATTGTGTGAGTGACATAATATATCTTATATCAAAAACGTTACCCTAACTTAAATGCATATTAAGCGCGCTTAAACAATAACGTTTTATATTATATTAAAAATGTCCCCTACCAATTATCATACTGCGTAAATCATATTCAGAATCAACGTCACAGGTTAAAACTAAAATGATATAAAACAAAAGGTTGAGCCAAGTAAATTATTAACCACCCCAATACATTAATGCCCTCTTCATTGTTTTGGCACTTATTTACGAAAGCTTAATTTGCACAACCTTCGTTTTCTGTCTATATCATTTTTATATTCTAAAAAATAATTCCTCTATTAATTACAGGGTTTTACACGATACAAAACACCCATAAAAATTGTTCACTTTTATAAGTCATTAGATTCGCTCTGATGTTGCCACTCTGAATTCTGGCGGGCATCGTGCGCGCTAAAAACAACGGTCAGTGCTGCGTAATAACAGCGACTGCGCCGGGGGCGCCCTTTACCTTCTGCAGAGATGGCTCGTCTTGCTCGCCGTTCATGACACATCTGCTGGAGTAATGCCTAAATGAGCCAAATCTCTGTTATATCGAAACTTAC
This sequence comes from Enterobacter sp. C3_dUdeg, assembly GCF_057536195.1. Classification (NCBI taxonomy): domain Bacteria; kingdom Pseudomonadati; phylum Pseudomonadota; class Gammaproteobacteria; order Enterobacterales; family Enterobacteriaceae; genus Enterobacter; species Enterobacter sp. C3_dUdeg. The sequence goes on along the minus strand of NZ_BAAKFX010000013.1, from coordinate 53,102 downwards.
TGGCGTGGAAACGACCACGGAAGGCACACAGGTTACCCTGAGCCATTCCTCTATCGTTGAGCTTAATGTCGAGCGAGCGAGCGTCTCCCACTTCGCGCGAAACGGTAACGATCTGCTGGTTACGCTGCACTCCGGCGAGGTGATCACCCTTAAAAACTTCTACGTCACGGACGCGCAGGGCGTGAGCCAGCTGGTACTGCAGGACAGCAACGGCGCATTATGGTGGATTGAAGATCCGACCGGAGCCGCCACGTACGAATCTATCGCGTCCACGGACGTGCTGCTAGCGGCCTCCGGGAGCGACGCCGGTGGTGCAGCCATCTGGCCATGGGCACTGGGCGGAATTGCCGCAGCGGGCGGCATCGCGGCGGCGGCAAGCACCGGCGGCGGTGATAGTGGCGGCAGTAACAATTCGGCCAATGCGGATACGACAGCGCCGAACGCGCCTTCCGGCCTTAAGTTCTCTTCAGATGGCAAAACCGTCACCGGTACCGCAGAACCCGGCAGTACCATCACGCTGAAAGACGCGAACGGCAACGTCATTGGCACAGGAAAAACGGGCAGCGACGGCAGCTTTACCGTCTCTCTCGGCACACCGTTGACTAACGGCGAGCAGGTGACCGCCACCGCCACGGATAACGCCGGGAATACCAGCCCGGGCACAACGCTCAACGCGCCGGACACCACCGCGCCCGATGCGCCAGCAATCACCAGCGTAACGGATGATATCGCCCCGCAGACGGGAGCAGTCAGCAACGGCGGCAGCACCAACGATCAGCGCCCGCAGCTTACCGGCACCGGCGAAGCGGGCTCGACCGTGACGATTTATGACGGCGGGGTCGCCATTGGTACAGCGGTCGTCACCAGCAACGGCACCTGGACCTTTACCCCGTCGGTTGATCTGAGCGAAAGCACTCACCAGATTACCGTGCGGGCAACCGACGCCGCCGGCAACACCGGGCCAGCGTCGCCGGTGTTTACCCTTACGGTGGATCTTACTCCGCCGGACGCGCCGAGCGCGATTGTGTTGACCGACGATACGGGCCTTATCAAGGGAACCATCACGTCTGTCGCGCCAACCGATGCTTCACTGCCCATCCTCGCGGGAACCGGCGAGCCCGGCGGAACCATCACCATCTACGATAACGGCGTGGTGGTTGGCACAACGACGGTATTGCCCAACGGCACCTGGAGCGTCACGCCGAACGGCCCGCTTCCGGACGGGACACACTCTATAACCGTCACTGAAACCGATGCCGCCGGAAACCTGAGCGCGACCTCAGAGCCCGTCATTTTCACCGTGGACACCACGCCGCCGTCTGCCCCAGGTAATCTCGAGGTTTCGAATGATGGCGGCACCATCAGCGGCATCGCGGAAGCTGGCAGCACGGTGACCATCCGTGAAGGTAATGTCACCCTTGGCACTGTTGTTGCCGACAGCGAAGGGAACTTTAGCCTGACGCTGACCCCGCCGAAGCTCAACGGCGAAATCCTGACCGCTGACGCCACCGACACGGCGGGCAACACGGGGCCCGCAACCTCCGCGGCGTCACCGGATATTACCCCACCGCAGACGCCAATTATCGTGTCGGTGATGGATGACGTGCAGGCCACCACCGGCCCCGTGGGCCAGAACGGCCTCACCAACGACCGGGCCCCGACCGTGAACGGGACGGGCGAAGCGGGCTCGACCATCACGATTTATAACGGCAGCGATGTCCTCGGTACGACGGTTGTTCCCTCCTCCGGCCTGTGGAGCTTTACGCCGCCCGCACCGCTGACCGATGGCACCTGGGTGCTGACCGCGAAGGCGACGGATCCCGCCGGTAACCCAAGCGGGTTATCAGACCCGTGGACAATTAACGTCGACGGCACGGCACCTGGCGCCCCGGTGATTTCACAAGTTGTGGACGATGTTCCCGGTCGCACCGGCTCGCTCGACATTAATGAGACCACTAACGACGCCACCCCGACGCTCAGCGGTACCGCCGAAGCAAACGCGACGGTCACCGTGCGCGTGGACGGTGTTGCTATTGGTACGACCGTCGCCAATGGTCTTGGCGTATGGATCTTTACGCCTTCCTCGCCGATCGGTGAGGGTCCGCACGCCCTGACCGCCGTCGCGACCGATGCGGCAGGTAACACCAGCGGCGTCTCCAACACCTGGACTCTGACGATTGACAGCGTCGCGCCTGCCGCCCCGGTCATTACCCAGGTGCTGGATGATGTGCCGGAGCGCCTCGGCGCGCTCAACCCCAACGACAGCACCAACGACACCACGCCGACGCTCAACGGCACGGCTGAACCGGGCTCAACCGTCACCATTCGCCAGGACGGCGTCGATGTCACAACGATTGTGATCGACAGCAGCGGCACGTGGACCTATACCCCGACCACGCAGCTTGTTAACGGCACCTATACCTTTACCGTCGTCGCCACCGATACGGCGGGTAACACCAGCCAGCCGTCAGGCGGCTTTACCCTGACCGTCGATACCACGCCGCCTGCGGCGGCAACCATCGCCACCGTGACCGATGACGTCGGCGGCGTTCAGGGCACGCTCAGCAGCGGCGATACCACGGATGACACCACACCGCTGCTGCAGGGCACCGCTCCGGCTGATGCGGCGATCACCGTCTATGACGGCGCCACCCTGCTCGGCACCGCCACCCTCGACGGCAGCGGTGGCTGGAGCTTTACGCCCGTTACCCCGCTTACCGACGGCCCGCATTCGCTGACGGTTCACGCCACGGATGCCGCAGGCAATACCACCATCTCCAGCCCGTTTGTGTTGACGGTAGATACCGTCGCGCCTGCCACGCCGGACGTCCCGGCCATCACCGTCAATCCTGACGGAACAGCAACAACGCTAAACCCGGGCGAAACCACCCGCGACACCACGCCAACCCTGAGCGGTACCGGCACGGCGGGCGATACCGTGACGATCTACAACAACGGTGCCAAAATCGGCGACGCTGTCGTGGACAATACCGGCAGCTGGTCGTGGACGCCATCAGCCCCGCTGCCCGGCGGTACCTATGACATCACCCTGACCGTCACCAACGTGGACGGCACGGGCAACGAAAGCGCCCCGTCGCAGCCGGTAACCATCACCATTGATACCGAAGCGCCGGCTACGCCTGCGGCACCGACCGTCACCGACAGCGTCACCCAGATCACCGGCCCCGTACCCGATGGCGGAACCACCAACGATCCGCGCCCGGTCCTGAGCGGCGCCGGCACGCCGAACGACGTCATCAACATCACTGACACCGTCAACGGCATATCGACCGTCGTGGGCACCGTCACGGTAGACAGCAGCGGCAACTGGAGCTGGCGCCCTGGCAGCGACATTGCCGAGGGCAGCCACGCCTATACCGCCACCGCCACCGATGAAGCGGGCAACGTCTCTGACCCTTCTCCAGCGATTACCATCATCGTGGATACCCTGGCGCCGGATACGCCGGTGATTAGTGCAGTGGGCGGTGAGCCTAACGGTGGCTACATCACGGATACCACACCGACCGTGGGCGGAACCGGCGTCAACGGTGAGACGGTGATCGTCTACAACAACGGCGTCGAAGTGGGCCGTGTCGTGGTGGCTAACGGGGAATGGAACCTGACGCTTCCAACGCAAACGGACGGTCCGCTCAACATTACCGTGGCGGGCGTGGACGCAGCGGGCAACGTCAGCGCGCCGAGTTCGGTCTTTACCGTTACCCTCGATACCGTTGCGCCTGAGATCCCCGTCATTAGCGCCGTAGCTGACAGCCAGCTGTCTAATAATGTGCTCTACACGAAGGACGGCACGCCAACCCTTACCGGGACCGGTGAACCCGGTACCACCGTTATCGTTTCCGTAGACGGCACGCCATCTACGGTGCTGGTGACGGTCCAGCCGGGCGGCACTTGGAGCTGGACTGCCGACACGACGCTGTTGGATGGCCCGCATACCTTCACCGTCTCTTCCCGCGACCCCGCGGGTAATCTCTCAGGCAGTTCAGCGCCGCTGAGCGTGACGGTAGACACCGTCGCCCCGGCAGATCCGGGCAACATGCTGCTGGCTGATGAAGGAACACCGCTGACCGGTACCGGTGAAGTGGGAAGCATCATTACCGTGACAAACGGTTCCACGGTCATTGGTACCGGCGTTGTCGGCAGCGACGGCAACTTCTCCATTGCGCTGAGCCCGGCGCAGCTGGATCCGACCACGCTGACCGTGACCGCTACGGATGCCGCAGGGAATGCCAGCGCGGGCGTGCCTTTTGTCGTCGTCGATTCACCGATCGACCTGCCGCAGGTGCCCGTCATCACGGCGATCGTCGATGACGCGGATCCGATCACTGGCGATGTGAAAGGCAAAACCACTAATGACACCACGCCAACGCTTACCGGTACGGCCGAAGCGGGCAGCCTGATAACCATCTATCAGGACGGTAGCGCGACGCCATTGACGACGGTGACCGCCGACGGCAGCGGCAACTGGAGCTATACGCCAGCCGCGCTTGGCGAGGGGCTGCACACCTTTGAGGTGACGGCGACCCTCAACGGCCAGACCAGCGGCCGCTCTCCGGCGGCCAGCGTCACCGTCGACCTCACAGCACCGGGCACGCCGGCTATCGGCGCGGTGATTGACGACGTCGGTCCGGGCACCGGCCCGCTGACCAGCGGCCAGACCACCAACGACAACCAGCCGACCCTCACCGGCACCGGCGCGGTCGGCGATACCATCTCCATCTACAACAACGGCGTGCTGCTGGGGACCGCGGAGGTCGGCAATACCGGCACCTGGAGCTACACCACGCCCGTCCTGACAGAAGGCAACCATATCCTGACCATCCGCGAGACCGATCCGGCGGGTAATCAGAGCGGTCCTTCGGCGGGCTTCACCGTCGTGGTGGACTCCGTTTCCGCCACGCCGGTCATCACCAACGTCACGGATAACGTCGGTAACGCCGCCACCACGGTGGTCAGCGGCACCGAGACGAACGATGCCACGCCAACCCTTTCGGGGACAGCGGACGCAAACAGCGTGGTGACCATTTTCGACGGCGGTACCCAGATTGCCGTGGTAACGGCTGACGGCACCGGCGCGTGGACGTTTACTCCTGACACCGCGCTCGGCGAAGGCTCGCACAGCTTCACCGTCCGGGCGACCGATCCGCTGGGCAACGTCAGCGCGGTCTCAGCTCCCTGGAGCGTGGTGGTTGACCTGACGGCTCCGACGGTTCCGACGCTGGATAATGTGAGCGACAACGTCCCTGGCGGCGTCCAGGGTAACCTCACCAGCGGCCAGGTGACCAACGACAGCACCCCGACCATCAGCGGCACCGGGCAGGCGGGCAGCACGATTCACATCATGAATAACGGCACGCAGATTGGCACGGCGATCGTTGACGGCAGCGGGAACTGGTCCTTTACGCCGACCGCGCCGCTGGGCGACGGCAGCTACTCCCTGCGCGCGTATGCAACGGATACCGCAGGCAACGCCTCGGCTAACTCATCGGTCTTCGCCTTTACCATTGATACCGCAGCCCCCGGCGTACCGGTGGTGACCAGCGTGATTGACGACGTCGGTCCGGTCACCGGGGCGCTCACGTCGGGTAACAGCACCAACGACGCGCGCCCAACCTTCAACGGTACGGGCGAGGTGGGTTCTACCGTGCACGTGATCGTTGATGGCAACGAAATTGGCACTGCGGTGGTGAATGCCCAGGGCAGCTGGACCTTCACCCCGGGTACCGATCTGGGCGAAGGTCCACACGCCATCACCTTCAATGCCACCGACGTGGCTGGCAATACCGGCAGCACGACGACACCGTTTAACCTGACGGTGGATACGGGCGTGCCGTCGGCGCCGGTCATTTCGACCGCGGGTGACAACGCGGGCAGCATTCAAACTTCGCTCTCTTCCGGGCAGAGCACCGACGACACCACGCCGACGCTAAACGGCACCGCGACCGCCAACGCCACGGTCACCGTGTATGAGAACGGGCAGCCGGTCGGCACCGTTCAGGCGGACGGTACCGGCGCATGGAGCTTTACGCCGTCAACGCCGCTGACCAACGGCAGCCATACCTGGACCGCCACGGTCACCGATGCAGCGGGCAACGTCAGCCTGAACTCGCCGGACTTTACCCTGATTGTGGATACCACCGCACCGAACGCGCCGGTTATCAGCCAGGCGATAGACGACGTGGGCACCATCACCGGCCCGCTTACGTCCGGGCAAACAACAGACGACACCGTTCCGCGCCTTGTCGGAACCAGCGAACCGTTTGCCATCGTGAAGATCTATGAGGGAACTACCCTTGTCGGAACGGGCACCGCGGATGGCAACGGAAGCTGGAGTATCTTGCTCAACACCACGCTGACCGCGGGCGCGCACAGCTTCACCGCGCAGGCGACGGATGCGGCAGGCAACACCAGCGTGTCGTCCACCAGCTTCAGCCTCACCGTCGACACCACGCCGCCTGCGCTGCCGGTGCTGACCAGCATTCTGGATGACGTGGGCAATGCGGCGACGCCGGTGGCGAACGGCGGGTTCACCAACGACGCGCAGCCAACCCTTAGCGGTACGGCGGAAGCCGGGTCGACGGTGAAAATCTTCGATAACGGCGTACAAATCGGCAGCGTGACGGCGACCGGCGGGGCGTGGAGCTTTACGCCATCTCCGGCGCTGGGCAACGGTTCGCACAATTTAACCTTTACCGCCACCGATGCGGTGGGCAACGCGAGCGCGCCGACCGCCGGGTACGTGATTAACGTCGATACCCTCGCGCCGGGCGCACCGACCATCATTTCAGTGATTGATGACGTCGGCAGCGTTACCGGCCCGGTGACCGGTACGAATCCGACCAACGACACGCGCCCAACGCTGAGCGGAACCGCCGAAGCGAATGCCACGGTGCGGATCTACGATGGCATTACGCTGGTGGGCACGGTGACCGCCGACGGCAGCGGCAACTGGACCCTGCCGCAAACCACCACGCTGGCGCAAGGCACGCATAACTTCACCGCCACGGCCACCGATGCGGCGGGCAACACCAGCGTGGCGTCAGCCGTGACGACGATTATCGTCGATACGACCGCTCCAACGGCGCCGACCGGGACCTTCAACGCTGACGGTAGCGTCCTGACCGGGACTGCGGAAGCAGGCAGCACCGTCGCGATCCGCCTTGCGGACGGCTCGACGGTGACCGCCATTGCGGGCAGCAACGGCACCTACACCTACACCTTCATTAACAAACAGACCGAAGGCCAGACGCTGCAGATCACCGCCACCGACGCCGCGGGCAACACCTCGCTGCCGGGCTCCGCCCTTGCGCCGGTGGTGCCGCTCTCCGCCAGCAATAACGTCGAAGAGCTGAACCTCAGCACCACGGCAACCGTGACCAACAGCCAGTACAGCGATTACGGCTTCCTGCTGGTCGGCGCCGTCGGCAACGTCCTGACGCTGCTGGGCAATGATACGGCCCAGGTCAACTTCACGGTGGGCAGCGGCGGCAGTGCGGATATCGTGGTGAACGCCAACGCCACGGGCGCGGTTCTCTCTCTGCTCAACACCCTTGAGCTGGTGGTTCAGCATTACGTCAACGGCGCCTGGACCACCGTGGTGGATACCGGCCAACCGCAGTTTGCCGATCTCCTGACCCTCGGCGCAACCGGCGTATCGCTGAACCTGACCGGGCTGGCCGACGGCAACTATCGCGTGCTCAGCTACAACACCAACCTGCTGGCGACCGGCTCCTACACCAGCCTCGACGTGGCGGTGAAAGAGACCGGTCCGGGTACGGTCACGGGCGATACCAGCCTCAACGGCAACGTGATCCTCGATACGGACCCGACAGCCGGCAGCGACAACGCGCCAGCCGGAACCACCGTTTCCGCAGTCACTAACGCCCAGGGCGTCACCACCAGCGTGAACGCCGACGGCACGGTGATCCAGGGCAAATACGGTACGCTGACCATCAACCGCGACGGCAGCTACACCTACAACCTGACCGACACCAGCGCCGCGGTCGTTGGCCGGACGGAGAACTTCACCTACACCATCACCCATAACGGCGTCAGCGCGTCGGCGCAGCTGGTGTTGTCTCTGGGTGCCGGTACGGTAATCAACGGCATTGTGGCGGTGGACGATACGGCCTCGCTGACCTTTGACACCACCGTGAGCGAGATTAATAACGGCGCCTCGTCTCAGAACGGTTTTACCCTGGTGGGCATTAATCTCGGCAGCACGCTGGGGCTTAACCTGCTGGACGACATGACCAACCCGATTATCTACAACGTGGAGGAAGGCACGACCCGCACCATGACCATCCAGGCCTCCGTGGGCGGCGTGGCGCTGGCGTCGGTATTCGATCTGTACGTCTATAAGTTCAACAACGCCACCCAGACCTTCGAGCAGGTTCGCGTCGAGTCGGGCTGGCTGCGCGCTCCGCTGTTGGGGGGCTCGTCATCCCAGCTTACGCTGAATCTGCCGGCCGGGGAGTACCTGTTCTTACTCAATACCGCATCGGGGATCGCCGTCCTGACGGGCTACACGCTGAGCGTCCTGCAGGATCATGTCTACAGCGTGGCGAGCATCAGCGAAACCACCACGGGCGACGTGCTGGCGAATGACCCAGTTCCTCCAGGCACGTTGGTCACCGAAGTGAACGGCGTGGCGGTCAACAGCAGTGGAACCACCACCATTCAGGGGGAATACGGCACGCTGACCATCAATTCGTCCGGACAGTACACCTACACCCTGAGAAGCGGCGTGGGGGCGGACCATATCAGCACGCCGGATACCTTCGTCTACACCGTTACCGCGCCTGACGGCTCGAAGGATACGGCATCGCTCAACATCACCCCAACCCCCCGGGCGATGGATGCCGTGAACGATGTCAGCGCCACGATGGACCTCACCTCGGTGCATCACACGTCAGCATACTCGGATACGACCGTGGGCACCGCCAGCTGGACGACGGCCCTGCTCTCGTCAACCCAGGGCTCCGGCAGCGGAACCTTCGTGGTCGACGCGAACACCGCGCTGCACAACGTGTCGCTCCACTTTAACGTGGCTTCGCTGCTGGCGCTGGGCGGGCTGACGGTAAACTGGTCCATCAGCGACGGCTCGGGCGTGATACGCAGCGGCTCCTTCAGCGGCGGTTCACTGCTGGGCGGCAGTATCGACATCCCGCTCACCGGGCTGGATCTGAACGCCGGGACCTATACGCTGAACTTTACCGGTAGCGTACCGGGGCTGAGCGTGGGGAACATCACCATTACGCCAAGCGTGAACGGCACCACCTACTCGCTGAGTGATTTCGACGTCACCGGCAGCCACACCGTCAACGGCAATATCTTTGACGGCACCGATTCTGGCGGCGTGCTGGATCAGCTCCACTCGGTGGATACCCGTCTGAGCGTGACCGGGTACAACGGCGTGACCACCACGCTGGATCCGTATACCGGCAGCGCAACGGTGAACATCACCGGCCATTACGGCGTCCTGGCGATCGGCGCTGACGGCCATTACACCTATACCCTCAACAGCGGGGTATCGCTCTCATCCATGACGTCGAAGGAGACCTTCAACTACACCCTGACCGACTCCACCGGGAGAACGGACAGCGCCACGCTGACCATCAATATGGCGCCGCAGTTCATCAGCTCGGAACATAACGACGCCATCACCGGTACGGCCTACGGCGATACGCTGATTTACCAGGTGCTGAACAGTACCGTGGGGAATGCCACGGCGGGTAACGTCAGCAGCACCGCGGGCGATCACTGGACCGGCTTCTCGCTGGCGCAGGGGGACAAAATCGACATCGGCGATCTGCTGGTGGGCTGGAACGGTAGCGCCGCGACGCTGGGGAATTATCTCCATGTCACTAATAGTAATGGCAATACCGTGATCTCCATCGACCGTGACGGTGCGGGAGGCACCTACACTAATACCACGCTCGTTACGCTTGATGGCGTTCAGACCACCTACGACGAGCTTGTTAACCAGCAACACATCATTACCTGATAGCACCTGCAAGAGATGACCCGGGCGCACAGCGCCCGGGCATAAATAATAAAGACATACTCTTTTTAATAGGGACATGACATGGGAATGAAGATGCCTCACTGGTGGCTCTCGTGCTGCCTGATATCTGTGCCCGCTCTTTGCGCGAACCCGGCGGCAATCATCAATACCGGACAGCTTCGCGAAACGCAGGAACTCCCCTCGCTCAATGGCCGCGTCGCACCTGCGGCTGGCAAAGCCGCCCCCGGTTCGCTGCAGCTTGGCGATGCCGTCAACCGCGCCGTCACCTGGCACCCGGCCATCAGCGAAGCCGTGGGGAAACTCTACCAGCAGAGCGAAGAGGTGGACGTCGCTAAATCAAAATACTATCCGCAGATTAATGCCGGCGTGGACAACGGTTATTCCCATGACGGCGACCAGAACGGCTTTACCCCGTCGCTGGTGCTTTCTCTGTCACAAATGCTCTACGACTTTGGCAAAGTGGACAGCCAGGTGCGGGCCGAGAGCGCGGGCGTTGCCCAGCAGCAGGCCAACGTGCTGGTGAGTATCGACACCATCGCTCACGATACCGCCATCGCCATGGTGCAGGTGCAAACCTGGCAGCAGATGGTCGAGACCGCTAAAGAGCAGCTCGACGCCCTCTCCTCGATTGGCTCTCTGACCCGCCAGCGTAACGACGAAGGGGCCACGTCGCTCTCTGACGTGGTGCAGACCGATGCCCGTATCGAAGGCGCCCGCGCCCAGCTGATGCAGTACCAGGCCAGCCTGGACAGCACCCGCGCCACGCTGATGAGCTTTCTCGGCTGGAACAGCCTGAACGCAATCAGCAATGACTTTCCGCAAAAGCTGGGCCGGAGCTGCGACATCGCCGAGCCGGATGACCGTCTGGTGCCCGCGGTGCTTGCCGCCTGGGCGCAGGCTAACGTCGCCCAGGCTAACCTCGACTACGCCGACGCGCAGATGACGCCAACCGTCTCGCTGGAGCCGGAGGTGCGTCACTACATGAACGATCGCTACGCGGGGAGCGAAACCCGGGATCGCACCCAGTATTCCGCATGGGTGAAAGTGCAGATGCCGCTCTACCAGGGCGGCGGCCTCACCGCCCGGCGTAACGCTGCCGGACACGCGGTGGAGGCGGCGCAGTCCACCGTTCAGCGTACGCGCCTTGATGTCCGCCAGAAACTGCTGGAAGCCCGCAGCCAGGTGATGAGCCTGCAAAGCACGCTGCAAATCCAGGGTCGCCAGGAAGCCCTCAGCGCCCGCACCCGCGAACTGTACCAGCAGCAGTATCTCGATCTCGGCTCGCGCCCGCTCCTCGACGTGCTCAACGCCGAGCAGGAGGTCTACCAGGCGCGCTTCACCCAGCAGCAGACCCTCGGTCAGCTGCACCAGCTGCAGCTCAACTGCCTGTATAACACCGGGCAGCTGCGTCATGCGTTCGATCTAGATAACCGCACCATCCAGACCGTGGAGATCCAGCCATGAAGCAACGCGAAATTCCGCAGGGCGAAACGATGACGGATGAGGCGCTGGCGCAGTGGGCGCAGGCCTTTGGCTTTGTCGCCACGCGCTACCGCGTGGCCTGCTCTCCCGGCGCGCTGATCGCAGGCGCGCCGTGGCTGAAAGGCAAACCAATGGTTCCCGCCCTCACCCAGCTGGCCCGCGAAGCGGGGCTGTCGTTTCAGCTCCTTACCGACGATCGGCAGGCGATCAACAGCTGGCGTCTGCCGGTGGTGGTGGCGATGCATGACGGCAGGATCGGCGTGATCGAGCATTTCGACGGGGACGATACGCTGGAGATCAGCTTCTTCGACGATGAGACCTACACCAACCGGCTGTCGATGACGGCGATGTTGCCCGCTATCCGCCACGTCATTGCCCTGCGTCCACTCGCCGCGCTGAAGGACAGCCGCGTGGATGCCTATATCTCAAAATACCGTCCGGACTGGCTCTACCGGCTGGTGATGCGCGACCTGCGCCCCTACAGCTGGGTCATGCTGGCCGCCCTCTTTATCAACGTGCTGTCGCTCTCCGGGATCGTCTTTTCCATGCAGGTCTATGACCGGGTGATCCCCGCGCAGTCCTACCCGACGCTTTACGTCCTGACCATCGGGGTGCTGATTGCCACCCTGTTTGGCTTTGTGCTGCGCGTGGCGCGCGGGCACATTATGGATCTGCTCGGCAAGCGCTCGGACATGCGCGTTTCGGATCGCGTCTTCGGCCACGCGCTTCGGCTGCGCAACAGCGCGATCCCCCGCTCCACCGGCAGCTTTATCTCTCAGCTGCGCGAGCTGGAGCAGATCCGCGAGATGGTGACCTCGTCCACCATTTCGACCATTGTCGACCTGCCGTTCTTTCTCCTGTTCGTGGTGGTGCTGGCGATCATCGCCCCGCAGCTGGCGTGGATCGCCCCGGTCGCGGCGGTGATCATGGTCCTGCCCGGCCTGCTGCTGCAGAAGAAGCTGGCGGAGCTGGCAAAGCAGTCGGCCCATGAATCCACCCTGCGCAACGCGGTGCTGGTGGAGAGCGTGCAGGGGCTGGAGGACATCAAGCTGATGCAGGCGGAAAACCGCTTTTTGCAGCAGTGGAACAGCTATATCCAGATCACCGCGGAATCCGGCCTGCGCACCCGCGAGCTGACGCAGAACCTGATTAGCTGGGGGATGACCATTCAGAGCCTGGTCTACGCCGGGGTGATTGTGGTCGGCGCCCCGATGGTGATCGACGGCACCCTCACCACCGGTTCGGTGGTCGCCGCGTCGATGCTGGCCTCCCGCATGATCGCCCCGATGGCGACGCTGTGCGGCGTGCTGGCGCGCTGGCAGCAGGTCAAAGCGGCAAAAGAAGGGCTGGACAGCATCATGCAGCTTCCCACCGAAAATCAGCGCGAGGAGACGCCGATCCGCCAGGACGTGCTGCGCGGTCATTACCTCTTCGAGCAGGCGCAGTTCTGCTATCAGCCGGACGATCCGCGCATGGCGCTGCGCATTAACCGGCTGGAGATCAGACCGGGTGAGAAAGTGGCGATCCTCGGGCGCAACGGCGCGGGCAAATCGACCCTGCTGCAGGCCATGGCGGGCGGAATGGATCTGGCGGCCGGCGAGCTGCGGCTTGATAACTTCAGCCTGCCGCATCTCGACGTCGCCGACGTCCGGCGCAACGTCGGCTTTATGACCCAGAACGCCCGTCTGTTTTACGGCACCCTGCGCGAAAACATCACCCTCGGCATGCCGCGCGCCACCGACGAAGAGATTTTCGAGGCGCTGGAGCTGACCGGCGCGGCAGGCTTCGTGCAGAAGCTGCCCAAGGGGCTGGACTACCCGATCATGGAAAACGGCGTGGGATTATCCGGCGGGCAACGCCAGTCGATTCTGCTGGCGCGGATGCTGCTGCGCGATCCGAATATTGTGCTGATGGATGAACCCACCGCCTCGCTGGACGAGCACACCGAGCGGGAATTCATCCAGCGTCTGGGCGACTGGCTCGGGCATCGCACCCTGATTGTCGCCACGCATCGCGTACCGGTGCTGGAACTGGTGGAGCGCGTCGTGGTGTTAAAAGAGGGGATGCTGGTGATGGATGCGCCAAAAGCCCAGGCGCTGAACAACAGCCGTATGCAGCAGCAACAGCAGCAGGCAGCAACCGGACGGGAGTGGAAAAATGAAAATCAGTCAGCGTGACGTGGCGGCAATGGACGATCTGGATAACGCCCTCGACTCCGAAAGCGGCTACACCGGCGCGCGTCGGATCGTGATCTTCTCGCTGCTGATGTTTGTGGTGCTGGGCGTCTGGGCGTGGTTTGGCGTGCTGGATGAGGTATCAACCGGCTCGGGTAAAGTGATCCCCAGCTCGCGCGAGCAGGTCTTACAGTCTCTCGACGGCGGGATCCTCACCGAGCTGAACGTCCACGAGGGCGATCAGGTGCAGGCCGGGCAGGTGCTGGCGCGGCTCGATCCGACGCGTTCCGAATCGAACGTCGGCGAAAGCGCGGCGCGCTACCGGGCTTCACTGGCCTCCAGCGCCCGCCTGTACGCCGAGGTGAACGATCTCCCGCTGAAGTTCCCCCCTTCGCTGGCAAAGTGGCCGGATCTGATTGCTGACGAAACGCGACTCTACAACTCCCGCCGCGCGCAGCTGGAGGACACCCAGCGGGAGCTGCGCGCCGCGTTAGATCTCGCCAATAAGGAGCTGGCCATCACCCAGCGGCTGGTCAAAACCGGCGCCGCCAGCCACGTGGAGGTGCTGCGCCTGCAGCGGCAGAAAAGCGATCTGGAGCTGAAGCTCACCGACGTACGTTCGCAGTATTACGTTCAGGCGCGCGAGGCGTTATCCAAGGCCAACGCCGAGGTGGATATGGTTTCGGCGATCCTCAAAGGCCGCCAGGATTCCGTCACCCGTCTGACGGTAAAATCCCCGGTGCGCGGGATCGTGAAAAACATCAAGGTCACCACCATCGGCGGCGTGATCCCGCCCAACGGCGAGCTGATGGAGATTGTGCCGGTGGACGATCACCTGCTGATTGAAACCCGCCTGTCGCCGCGCGATATCGCCTTTATCCACCCGAACCAGGAGGCGCTGGTTAAAATCACCGCCTACGATTACGCCATTTACGGCGGCCTGCACGGGGTCGTCGAAACGATCTCTCCGGACACCATCCAGGACGAGGCCAAGCCGGAGGTGTTCTATTACCGGGTGTTTATCCGCACCAGCCAGGATTACCTGGTGAATAAGGCCGGCAGGCACTTCTCGATTGTGCCGGGGATGATTGCGACGGTGGACATTAAGACCGGCGAGAAAACGGTGCTGGATTATCTGATCAAGCCGTTTAACCGGGCGAAAGAGGCGCTGAGGGAGCGATAGTCAATCGCCGAGTGGCGGCTCCGCCTTACCCGGCCTACATACCCGGAGGCCCTTGCAAGCGCAGCGCCGCCGGGTATTTAACCGCACGTCAGAACTGGAACCTACCTCGAAATATTAATCTTTAGTCATGCATCCCACTTCCCTTCAGCCATCGCCAAGGTAATATTAACCGCAGACAAAAACGCACTTGCGCACTGTGCAGGAGTGCATTACTATTCAATCAGCTTCAAGGACTGGAGCTCAGCACCATTATGATTAGTTATTTTCGGGATCAATGGCTTGAGGATTTTTTTCTTTACGGCAGATCGAGCAATGTTATTCCTGCAAATCTGGAAACAGCGCTTGCGAGAAAGCTCGATATCATCAGGGCAGCAACCTCGCACAGGGATTTGCGATCGCCACCGGGCAATATGTATGAAGCATTGAATCCTCCGCTGAAGGGATATTCCTCAATCCGGGTAAACAGGCAATACAGGCTCGTATTTCGCTGGACAGAGGGTAAAGCAGAAGATCTCTACCTCTCTCCACACAAGTACACGCAACACAAGTGAGGCATCACCTATGACACTTCAACAGGCACTCCGCAAACCCACCACGCCGGGCGACGTGTTGCAATATGAGTATCTTGAACCGCTCAATCTGAAAATCAGCGATCTGGCGGAGATGCTCAATGTTCACCGCAACACCATCAGCGCGCTGGTCAATAACAATCGCAAGCTGACTGCCGATATGGCGATCAAACTGGCAAAAGCCTTTGATACCACGATTGAATTTTGGCTTAACTTACAGCTGAACGTCGATATCTGGGAAGCGCAATCCAACCCCAGGACGCAGGAGGAGCTAAGCCGTATAAAGACCGTTGCGGACGTCATAGCTAAGCGAAAATCAGGCCAGCCGGATGTAGCCTGATTCGGTAAACACTTCACCTATTAATACTTTTTCAGGAAGAAATCATGCGCCAACGAACCATTGTCTGCCCCATCATCCAGAATGACGGTGCCTACCTCCTGTGTAAAATGGCCGACGATCGCGGCGTGTTCCCCGGCCAGTGGGCTCTCTCCGGCGGTGGAATGGAGCCGGGCGAAACCATGGAACAGGCGTTGCGCCGTGAGATCCGCGAAGAGCTGGGCGAAGCGCTGGAGATTGTCTCGGTTACGCCATGGGCTTTTCGCGATGACATTAGGGTGAAAACCTACGCCGATGGCACCACTGAGGAGATTTACATGATCTATCTGATCTTCGACTGCATCAGCGCCAACCGGGAAGTCACGTTTAATGAAGAGTTTCAGGAGATCGCCTGGGTTAATCCGGAGTCGTTAAAAGAGCTGGATCTCAACGCAGCCACGCGCATTACCTTCGCCCAAAAGGGCCTTCTTTAATCACCCACTGCCCCGGCGTTTTACCTGTCCATGCTCTGAAAACCTCAATAAATGCGCTGACGCTGCTGTAGCCGCAGGACAGCGCAATCCACCCTACCGGCTTCCCCGCCGCCAGCCACTCCATTGCCCGCATGACGCGAGCCAGCTGCCGCCAGTTAACAAAGTTCATTCCGGTCTGGGCGCTAAACCGACGGTTGAACGTACGCACGCTCATCCCAGCATGAACAGCATGGCTCTCGACCGTCTGGTTATCATCGACACACTGCAGCAAATGGCTGACCACGTTCTTCAGACGCGGATCCGTCGGCACGGGCAGAGAAAAGCGAGCCTGGGGCGTCAGGGCAAGCTCATCCAGCAGCAAAGCAAGCTTTCGCGGATCGTACTCGCTCTCTGCATCGCATAAACGGGAAAACAGTGCATGGGTGAGATCGTCGGGCTCGAACAGCGCGGGCGCATCGGGAAGCATTGCGCACACGGCGGGGTCAAGAAAGATAGCGCAGCCTTCTACCGCACTTTCGGAAAAAGCGGCGTGCTGCCGATCCGGAGGGATCCAGCCGATGTGTTTTGCCGGTACGACCGATCGCGCCTGCTGCGTCTCAATGACCAGCAGCCCCGTTGCAATGCGCCACAGCTGGCCGGTGCGATGACTGTGCCGGGGCGTTCGGTACCCGCCGGGATGAAGGAGCGTTTCAACACTGACCATATCATTTTGACCGAAAATCGTTATTCTTCGGCGTATTAGAGAAACTGCGACTTCGGCTGTCAAGGATAATGGTGATTCAACCACATAAGGAGCCCGCATGAGCATTATCACGTCCCTGATAGCCCACACCGACAACGCCGCGCAGCGCGAAAAGATGGCCTGCCTGTTAACCCGCTTATTCAACGGCGATATCGATCCGGCAGAGGTATTTACGTCCGATTACCAGCAGTTTACGGACGGTCACGCGCTTGACTACCGGGGTTTTGTCCAGCATCTGAGCCACGTCAGCTCACAGATCCGCGCAATCGCCTTTACCGTGGTGGAGATAGCCTGCCATGACGAACTTCTGGCTGACCGGCATATCGTAACGGTCACGTATCCTGATGGTCGTCAGGCAGAGATCGAGGTTTACCTGTTTGCCGCGCTGCGTGAAGGGAAAATCTGGCGGATCCATGAAGTCACGCGAGCACTCAGCGGTGATGCTGCAGATCGCACGCTGGCACACGCGACAGAATAACCTTACTCCGCCGGGCGCGATGCGGCACTGTTATATACCCCAACGTAACGCGCAAATTTCCCGAGAAACACGCCGGCAAACACGCCGCCGGAGACGATCGCCAGCGCGCTCATGGCGGGCTGCTGCATCGTCTGGGGAGAGACCGCGCTCATCACGCCCAGCACATACTTCACGCCGAACGCCAGCATCATAAACGGCAGCGCGGTGTAGTCTGCCTGGCGGTAAAGGCTGCGCGGGTGATAACCGCCTGCTTAATCAGGATATACCCCAGCGCGGCCCCGGCGAGGATCCCCGCCGTCCACAATGCGACAGTTCCGGGCGTCAGGGTGCGGTAGACCACCAGATCGTAGATATCCCAGATTAGAAATATTGCCGGAATGATGGCAAGCCTCTCCAGCGTAACGGTGGCAGGCCTGCGGGCTTTAATGCCGCGAGAGATAAGGAAGATAAACAGCACCCACACCCAGGCGGGCGTGTGCGTAACGACACCGAACAGAAATTCAAACATGGAGATCTCCATGGACGATCGCGGCCCGTGCCGCCTGAACGCGTATTGCGCATAACGGCAGGAAAACCATTATGCGCAGGTCTTTTACAGCGATTTTTTCAGGCGTTGAACCGCTTCCTTCAGCTCTTCATCCGTTGGCGTGACAAACGACATACGCAGCGTAGAATGGTCTGGCTCATTGCAGTAGAAAAATTCGCCCGGCACAAATACTACGCCGTTACTTAACGTTTTTTCCAGCCAGCGGGTGGTATTACTACCATTTTTCATATTCGCCCACAGGAACATGCCGCCCTTCGGCTTGTGGAACGACATCACATCGCCCAGCTCGGCCTCCAGCTCGGTTGCGAACGTCTGGTATTTCTGGCGATAGGCTTCGCGGATCGTTTTAATCTGATCGGGCAGACGACCGGTTTTCAGGTATTCATACGTCATCAGCTGCGACAGCGTGCTGGTGTGCAGGTCGGTGGTTTGCTTAAGGTTGACTACTGCGCGCTTCAGCCATTCCGGCACCAGCACCCAGCCCACGCGGGTTCCTGGAGCAAGAATTTTGGAGAAGGTTGAGGTATACACCACGTTCTCTTCGTTGCCGATATCTTTGGCATGGGCAATTAACGGGCGGAAAACTTCATCGGTATAATTAATTTCGCTGTACGGATCGTCTTCAATAATGACGAAATCATAGCGCTTCGATAATTCCACCAGCTGTTTGCGACGCGCCTCAGAAAGGGTTACCCCGCCAGGGTTGCCAAACGTCGGAACAATATAGACCGCTTTGATGGTTTTATTTGCCGCCAGCGCTTCAAGCTCGTCGACCTTCATGCCGTCGCCATCGGTGCCAACGGATTCAAAATTCGCCTGCGCCAGGCCAAATACCTGCAGCGCAGCAAGATAGGTTGGACGCTCAACCACAACGGTATCGCCCGGGTTAATTAATGCACGCGCCAGCACGTCGAGGGACTGCTGTGAACCGGAGGTCACGATCACATCATCCGCCTTGCAGCGGATCCCGCGCCCTTCACAGATGCGCTGAATTTCTTCCCGTAGCCCCGGTACGCCTTCGGTCAGACCGTACTGAAAGGCCTCACCAAAATGCTGTGATAATACGGCATCAGCGGCAATTTTCAGCCCTTCGTGATCGAACAAGGCCGGGTTAGGAATCCCCCCACCCAGCGAAATGACGCCGGCCATTTTGCTATGTTTTAACAATTCACGGATGGCAGATGATTGCAGGCCCTGCGCGCTGCTGGCGAGTTTATTCACAGACATTCTTTGCATACCTTCTTTTTTTATAGTGTGCCCAATCTTAGCAGAATATGGGCGATAAATTCCGTTAGCTTAGGGAGAGGTCGTAAATCCTGACGCCACAGCAAATGCACGGGTCTAGGCGCCGGAATATACGCCTCCAGCACCCGCACCAGCCTGCCGCTTTCCAGATCTTCCGCCACCAGAACCTCCGGCTGCAGCAGCAGTCCCGCCCCGGCTCTCGCGGCCATCCGCAGCCCGTAGCCGTCGTTGCATCTTAAGACCGCGTCCCGCTTCCAGCGCACTTCGCCCTCAACGCCCGGCAGCCGCCACTCGTTGCGCGCGGTCCACACGCTGTGGGACAGGCAGAGATGATCCACCAGATCGGCAGGGGTTTGCGGCGTACCGTAGTGCGCAAGGTAGTCCGGCGCGGCGCAGATCACCATCCGGTAAGGGCAGAGGTATTTCGCCACCAGATCGTCGTTGTGAATGTCGCCAATGCGAATGGCCAGATCGATGCCCTCCTCCACCAGGTCCACCATCCGGTTGGTGAGATCCAGCTCGATGCGCACCTCCGGGTAGCGTTGTAAAAAAGAGGCCGTAAGCGGCGCGATCGCGCTGCCGCCAAACGAGGTGGGCGCCGTCACGCGCAGGGTGCCGGACGGCGCGGCGCGCAGGCGTTCCACGGCGCTTTCGGCGATCGCGACCTGCTCCAGCACCCGCTTCGACTCGTCGAAATAGACCCGCCCGGCGTCGGTCAGGCTCTGGCGCCGCGTGTTACGCTCCAGCAGGCGGGTACCGAGCTGTGATTCCAGCAGCGCAACGTATTTCCCCACCATTACCGCCGACATCTCCAGCCGTGCCGCCGCGCCGGTAAAGCTGCCGCTTTCAACCACGGCAATAAAGGTCTCCATGCTGCGAAGCTTATCCATATTCCAAACTCCTGGTTAGCAATCTTCTAACTTTAGCCCAGTTTATCTCCATTTTTATTTATTAAAGAATGGGGGTTCACAACATAAGGAGTCGGCTATGAAAATCGTCATTATTGGTGCCAGCGGTACGGTCGGTCGTGCGGTAACGGAAGAGCTGAGTCGTCGCCACGAGGTCATCCGCGTCGGCCGCACGCAGGGCGACGAGCAGGTGGATATCACCTCGCAGGCGAGCGTCCAGGCGCTGTTTGAGAAAATCGGCCCGGTGGATGCGATTGTCTCCGCCAGCGGTGGCCTTTACTTTGGCCCACTCGCGACCATGAAGGACAGCGACTTCAACCTGGGCCTGCAGGACAAGCTGCTCGGGCAGGTGCGCCTGGCGTTGACCGGCCAGCATTATCTGAACGAGGGCGGCTCGATTACGCTGATAAGCGGCATCGTGGCGCACGAGCCGATTGCCCAGGGCGTGAATGCCACTACGGTGAATGCGGCGCTGGAAGGGTTTGTCCGCGCCGCAGCCTGCGAGCTGCCGCGCGGGATCCGCATCAACCTGATTAGCCCGACGGTACTCACCGAATCCGTCGAAACCTACGACGGCTTCTTCCCGGGCTTTGAGAGCGTTCCCGCCGCGACCGTGGCGCAGGCCTATCGCCGCAGCGTGGAAGGCGTGCAGAGCGGGCGGGTGTATAGGGTGGGTTATTGAGCCTTACGGGCGGCGATCAGCACCAGCATCGGGCGCTCCGCCTCTTCGGCCAGCGCGGGCCAGGCGTCAATCTGCGCCTGCGCTGGCCCCCACTCGTTGACGTCGTTTATCGTTAATCCGGCCCCGATCAGCGCGTTAAGCGTGGTGCCGAGCGTGCGGTGGTATTTAACCACCCCGTCCGCCAGCCAGTTGCTGACGCGTTTGCCTTCATCCTGATAATGGTTCACGCCCCAGAACCGCTCGCCGTTATCGTCGGTCAGCCAGCCCTGACGGGTGGCGCAGGTGTAGATCGGGTGCTCCATTGAGAACACCAGGCTGCCGCCGGGCTTGAGCGCGCGCTGAACCCTGGCGAATAACGTATCCAGTTCCGGCAGGTAGTGCAGCGCCAGCGAGCTGTAGACCAGATCGAGGCTATTCTCGTTAAGCTTAAGAGATTCCAGATCGCTACGCTGATAGTGAATCTGTGGGTCAGCGGTAAGCTCCGCCGCGCGGGCGAGCATCTTTTCTGAGATATCGACCCCCGTGACGTCAGCAGCGCCCAGCTCGCGGGCCGCGCGGCAGAACCAGCCGTAGCCGCAGCCGAGATCGACAACCGATTTGCCGGTTAAATCCGGCAGCATACTTTTTAGCGCGGGCCACTCCGGCGCGCCGTCCAGACCCTGCACCGAGCGTGGAAGCCGGGCGTAGCCTTCAAAAAACGCCGGATTGTCGTAGATATTTTGTGCCATGGCAGATCCCTCTTTAAGAATATGCATAGCAGTATACTGCATTGTCGGGTGGCGGCTTCGCCTTACCCGACCTACGGAAGTGCGGCCTGATGCCCTCACCCCAACCCTCTCCCACAGGGAGAGGGAGAAATGCACCTCACCCCAACCCTCTCCTACAGGGAGAGGGAGAAATGCACGTCAACCCACCGAGCCCCAGACAAGGTTGCCCTTATGGAACGTCGCGGTGCGCGGAGAAATGCGCGCCACGGCCTCGGCGGAGCAGGAGGCATCCACCAGCACAAAGCTGGCGTCGTCCTGCGCTTTCGGCCACACGCGCTCGCCTTTGTCGTTCAGCGGCAGCACGTCGCCGGTGGCGATACCGAGCGCGCGGGAGAGCGTCTGCTCGTTCGGGCGGATGTAGAGCTGAGCGTAAAGATTCGCTTTCTCCAGCATGTCCCCCAGACCGTACGGCGACCAGTGGTCGATGACGCTGTCGGTCCCCGTCATCACGAACACGCCCTTCTCACGCAGCTGCTTCAGCGGCATATGCAAGGTGCCAATCGGCACGGTGGAGGCGATGGTCACCTGCTGCGCCGCCATGCGGGTGGCGATCTCATCTACCTGCTGCTCGTTGAGCGTCGCCAGCGCGAAGGCGTGGCTGATGGTCAGCTTGCCCTTCAGCTCCGGCGTTTTCTCCACGGTTTCCACCATATAGTTCACCGCCGCCACGCCCGCCGGGCTGGTTTCGTGCAGGTGGATATCCACCCCTTTGTCGTAGTCCAGCGCAATCTGGAACATGGCGTCGAGGGATTTCTCCATCGCGCCGTCGACGTTGGTAGGATCCAGCCCGCCCACGTAGTGCGCCCCAGCCTGCATCGCCTCGCGCATCAGTTTTTCTGAGTTTGACAGCAGCAGCCCGTGCTGCGGAAAAGCGACGATTTCGCAGTCAAAGCCGGGCTTACGGCGCGATAAAACCGCCTGCAGGTTTTCCAGATTCTTCAGGCCGGAGGTCGGCTCGATATTGCAGTGGCTGCGGGCGATGGTGGAGCCTTTCGACTGGATCAGATCGATCAGCTTTTCCGCGCGCTCCTGGGTGTAGGGCTGTAGCTCCGGCAGCAGCTTCTGCTCAAGGCGGATCATGTCCTGAATCGTCGTGCCCGCGGGGCGGTTCAGGGAGCGCCACGGACCGCCGTAAAAGGTTTTATCCAGGTGAATGTGCATGTCGCGCATCGCCGGGAGCATCAGCTTGCCGCCCGCATCGTAGTGCGGCAGCGTGGCGTCGGCGTGGCGCTTGTTATCGCGCAGGGCGACGATCTTCCCGTCTTTAATCTCCAGCGTTTTCAGCTCGGTGCGGGTGCTCGTCGCCACGCCGCCGTCGACGTTAAACCCGGCTTCGAGCAGCACGTTGTCCAGATAGTAATGTTTCGCGGTGATGCTCATCGGTTTGCCCGTCTCGCAGGTTGGCTTCGCGGAGTCAGCAGCATACGCGACGGATCCGGTGGCGCCAAACAGCGCGCAGGCGGTGACCATTTTGCCGCTGTGGCTGATAAATTCGCGGCGGCTTTTGTTTTCACTCATCTTATCTTCCTTCATTAACAATATGGGTGCCGGTTTCCCCGCGCAGCGCCGCGGGCAGGCTGTCCGGCGAGGTGATAATCACGCGCCTGCCGCCGTGGTGTAAAAATTCCAGCGAGGCGACGATTTTGGGGAGCATGCTGCCCGCCGGGAAGTGGCCCTCTTCCCTGTAGCGCGTCATCTGCGCCACGCTGACGGTGTCCAGCGCCTGCTGGTTCGGCTTGCCGAAGTTGATGCACACCTTCTCCACGCCGGTGGTGATCGCCAGCACGTCGGCACCGATCTCGCGTGCCAGCAGCGCGGTAGAGAGATCTTTATCAATCACCGCATCGACGCTCTGGTAGTCGCCCTGCTCGCTGCGAATCACGGGTATTCCGCCGCCGCCCGCGCCGATCACCACAAAGCCTTTTTGCGTCAGCGTTTTGATGGCGTCGGCCTCAACGATGCGCAGCGGCTGCGGTGAGGCCACCACGCGACGGTAGCCACGGCCTGAATCCTCGACAAAATGCCAGTCCGGGTGTGCCTGCTGCAGCTCGTCGCGCTGCGCCTCGGTGAAGAACGCACCAATAGGTTTGGTAGGGTGAGTAAAGCCCGGATCGTTTTTATCCACCTCCACCTGCGTGACGACCGTGACCGCTTTTTGCTCCCCGCGCGCGGCCAGGCGATTGTTGAGCGCCTGCTGGATCAGGTAGCCAATCCCGCCCTGGGTGTCCGCCACGCAGTTTGCCAGCGGGGTTAGCGGCAGCCCTTCCCGCTCGTGGGCGATTTCGGCGCGGCGCAGATCCAGCCCCACCTGGGGGCCGTTGCCGTGGGTGAGCACGATGTCATAGTCGGATGCCAGCATTTCCAGCACCGACTCTGCCACCGCTTTCACCGCCTGCGCCTGGTGTTCAATCGACTGGCTGGCGTTGTCTTTGATAATGCTGTTGCCGCCGATGGCGACGACCATAAGCTCTTTCATTTTGTGTCCTTTAGAAGGTGCGTTCTGGTGCCCTCACCCCGGCCCTCTCCCACAGGGAAAGGGGGAGTAACAGAGATATCCAGCACATGCTTCACCACAAACATGCCGCCCATCATCAGATACGCGGTGACGAACATCAGCGAACTGCCCTCGGCAAAGCCCACCACCGGGGCATGGATCACGCCAAACAGCGCCAGCAGCGCCCCGACGGCGGCCGCAACGGCTCCGCGCAGCGGCTTGTTGATAATGGCGAAGATGGCGATACAGCCCCACAGCATGCTGGCGAGCGGCGCGCCGTTGCCGAGATGCACCAGGCCTTCGTAGTAAATTCCTTTGCTGTGCAGCACGTCGGTGCCGATCTTCGCCGCGCTGGTGCCCGCCGCCCCCATCACGCTGTTCATCATGGTCAGCGCCCAGTTGGCGATCCACGGGAACAGGCAGATGAAGATCACCGGCACCTCCACTTTGGGCGTTTCCCTCACCACCTGGTTGGCGGTGACGACGCCGATAAACACCAGAATCGGCACGATGGCGGTCATCGGAATGATGGCGAGCATAAATGCCCCCAGCCCGAACAGCGGCACGATGAACATGGTCACGCCGGAGGCCAGCGTATAGCCGATGCTCGCGCCCATCGCTTTCCAGCCAGGGTGGCCAACGTAGACCGTCACCGGGAACGGGTTCCCCATCAGGCAGCCGAGCATCGACGCCAGACCGTTCGCCAGCATCACCTTACGCGTCGGGTACGCATCTCCCGCCGCGTGGGCGCTTTCGATGTTCTCCAGGTCAAAGATGTAGTTCGCCAGCCCCAGCGGCACGGCAGAGGCCAGATACGGCAGCGCGTGCGGCAGGCCCTGCATGAAGCTGTCCACGTGCACTTCCGGCGGGTTAAAGCCGAAGGATGACATGGACGCTTTAATCGCTTCCGGGCTTTGCAGGCCGGAGATCCACGCCAGTGCCGTACCGGCAATCAACAGCAGCAGACCGGTCGGGATACGGGCGAAAATCGGCTTTTTACCGAACCAGTTGATGAAGATCAGCAGCAGCACGATAAACGACACGGTCGGCGCTTCGAACGCCTGCAGCATCGGGTTCATCGCCAGCAGCAGCAGGCCCAAACCGGAGAGGCACGACAGCAGCACGGTACGCGGGATCATCTTGCGGATGGTTTCCCCCAGGAACGAACCGCCCGCGAGGATCATCGCCTCCACGAAGCACCACACCAGGCCAATCTGGATCGCGAAGTCCGCATCGCCGGTCTGCTGATAAACCGGCATCAGCACCAGGAAAGTCACGGTAAAAATCGACGGCGCGCTCGGGCCGGACGGCAGCGCGGTCACATCCTTACGCCCGGTGGCGCGCGCCATCTGCATGCCGAACCAGGCGTAGCAAATACTCGCGACCAGCACCGCCAGCCCGAAGGCCGGCGCGATGCGTCCATAAACAATCTCCTTCGGGATGCCGACGACAAAAATGAGCAGCCCCATCATGGTCAGCAAATTGGTCAGGTTATTGGTCATCAACCCGAAATACGCCGCCCAGTCACCTCTTTTCCACTCCAGCTTCATGTTTTTCATGGATGCATGCCTTATAAAAAGTAGCGATCGCGGAAGGTCAACAGCGCCTTTTCAAAACAGCTAAACGGCGGGTGAACGATGCCCGCCCCAATCATGCCGATGCCCGCGTCTTTATGGGCAATGGCGGTGTTAATCACCGGCAGAATGCCGCTGCCCGCGACTTTGGTGATGTCGATAGCGGTCGGAATGCCCATAAACGAGAGCAGCGGAATGGTGACGTTCGGGTTTTCGCCGAGGGTGATTTCGCGCATCTGACGGGAGAAGTCGATGGCTTCCTCCACCGTGCCGCCCACCAGCGCAACGATTGCCGGGGCCGTCGCCATCGCAAAGCCGCCAATGCCGTAGGTTTCGGTGATGGCGCTGTCGCCGATGTCCAGCCCGGAGTCTTCCGGCTTATAGCCCGCAAACATCGGGCCAATTACCTGCTGCGCCGGGCCGGTGAACCACTGCCCCGGCAGGCCGGAAACGCGCAGGCCGAACTCATAGCCGTTACGCGCCATGGTGGTGACGACGGTGCTGTACTCAATGCCGTGAGCGGCGTCCAGCGCGGCCTTACACATCGCCATCCACGTCGGGCCGGAGAAGTAGTCGCTGCTGGCGACAAACTCGAACACCTCGCGCTGCTGCTCCACCGGGTAGCCCGCCTGGATCAGCCCCGGCGTCAGCGCCTGGATCAGCAGCGTGGTGCCCGCGTTGTTGCGGTTGTGGCACTCGTCACCCATGTGCAGCGCCTGGGCCAGCATCAGGCGCAGGTCGATTTCGCCGACGATCTTCATCGCGTCGCGCAGCATCGGGCCGAGCACGTCGCGCATCCAGTTCAGGCGGTCGATCACGCTCTGGTCGTTGGCGCCCATGCGCAGGATCTTCGCCATCTGCTCGCTGAGGTTGGTGAACGCGCGGTTGCCGTAGGTTTTGTTCTCCACGATGTGCATAAACATCGACGCGGAGGTGACGCCCGCCATCGAGCCCACGCAGTCGTGCTCGTGGCACGGCGAGAAGGTAATTTCTCCGGAGGCGGCGAGCCTTGCCGCGTCGTCCAGATCTTTCGCCAGCCCTTCAAACACCAGCGCCCCGGTGACCGCCCCCTTCATCGCCCCGCACATGTTCTCCCAGGCGACAGGCGGACCGGCGTGCAGAATGGTGGTGCGGGTCATGCCCGGCACCACATTAATGGCCTGGTCATAGCCCACCAGCACCGGATGAGACTGAATAATGCGCTCAAGGGCGATTTGGTTAGCGGCGGCGATTTTCTCCGCCAGCGGTTTTTCCGCCAGTTGGTCGATCGCTTCAACGACCTGCATATTGCCCCGTCCCGGCGGCGTCCAGTCGAGTTGGGTCACGGGAACGTGCTGTTTTTTAAGATCGTCGCTGAACATCGCAATGCCGACGTTAATCACGTTCAGCGGCTGGTTGAATAAGGTCTTCATTATGCTTTCTCCCCTTTGCAGACAAATTCGCGTGCCAGTAATCCGGTGTTGGTGCTGCTGCTGGCCCAGATGACGCCTGCGTCGGTCAGCAGCTGGCACTGCTGCGCCAGCGACTGCGGATCCTGGTCGGTGCCGAGCACGTAGCCGAGGATCTCCAGCGGACGGTTATCGGCCTTCGCGATCGCCTGCGCCTCTTTGATAGCGTCGATCATCACCCCGACCGGATCCTCGTGCGCGCCAAAGCCCAGCACGAAGTCCATCACAATTACCCCGACTTCCGGGTCGCGGGCTTCCTGCAGCAGGCGGCTGATGCGGTTGGTCGGGTCGATCATCGGGTGCGGCTTGCCGTTGGTGAAATCGTCGTCGCCAAAGTCGAGGAAGGTGTGGGCTTTACTGACGCTTATGTCGCTCAGGCGCTTAGCCGGATCCGGCTGGATGTTGCTGTAGACGTCGTCGAATTTCGCAAGCGCGGCAAACATCGCCTCGTCGCACAGGGTGCCGCCGCAGAACAGGCCGCGAATGTACTTCTGCTGCGGAGTCAGGCGGGCGCGCACCTCTTCAATCAACGGCCAGTTGAGCGGATGCAGATCGAGGGACTCTTTATTGATGCCGGTGAGCAGGACCGCCTTCAGGGCCGCCTCTTTGGTGCCGCGCGCAAACTGCAGGCCGTCTTCATCGGCGGGCGGTTCGCTGCGGCCGAGGAAACAGATAACCACCGGCTTGCGGCAGGCGCGCGCGCGGGCCAGCACTTTTTCCGCTACGGCTGGCGCTGGCGGCTTGGAGATCAGCACGATAACCTGGGTGCCCTCGTCGGCTTCCAGCATGTCGATGGCGTCGAGCATCATCAGGCCGCCGATTTTCTCGCTGAGATCGCGTCCGCCGGTACCGATCAGCTGCGACACGCCGCCGCCGAATTCGTGAATGCGCACGCTCAGCTCCTGGCTGCCGGTGCCGGATGCGCCGACGATGCCAATCGGTCCGCGGCGCACCGCGTTGGCGAAGCACAATCCCGCGCCGTTGATGATGGCGGTGCCGCAGTCCGGCCCCATCATCAGCAGCCTTTTCTTATGCGCCAGCTGCTTCAGCGCCAGCTCGTCGTCGAGCGACACGTTATCGGAAAACAGCATCACGTTAAGATCGTTTTCCAGCGCCTGGCGCGCTTCGCGGGCGGCGAAGGTGCCGTTGACGGAAATCACCGCGAGGTTGCTCTCCGGCCGATGGGTTTTGGCGCTGGCAATCGTAGCGTAGCGCGCTTCATGGGTGCCGCCGCTCTCTTTACGCGTGAACAGCGCTTCGATGGCCGCCAGCGTTTCATCCTTCGCCGCGTCGCCTTTAATTACGATCATCAGGTCGCCGTTTTTGGCTTCCGCTAATTCCGGCGTTAATAGCCCGAGGTTTTTTAATACGCCTTTGTTCATTTCCGTCGCCATCGCGACAAACGCCTGCTCGACGCCCGGTAATTTATTGGCTTTGGTGGAAACGAACATTAATGAGACGGAGTCAAAATATGTGTTCTTTTTTATGACGATTTTTGTGGGCATTATTTTCTCCTGAACGCGGATAAAAGTGGGCCGCCGTCGTGCAAAATGCACGTCGGTAAAAATGCTTTTTAAATTAACGGCCAGCCGGACGCGGCTGACCGAATGCGTTATGCGCCCGCCGCCAGCAGCAGGTCAGCTATTGCATCGAAGCCTTTTTCCCGCGCCAGCTCGAGCGGGGTTTTACCGTATTTATCGGTCATGTGCGGGTTCGCGCCGTGATCCAGCAGCAGCTTAACGATCTCCTGCTGCTTTGCGCCGCCGTCGTTGAGCACGATCGCTTCCAGCAGCGGCGTCCAGCCGACAAAGTTGGTGTGGTTGACGTTGATATCCGTTTTCTCCAGCAGCTCGCGCACGATCTCCACGTGCCCTTTTTCGCTGGCAGGGGTAATGCCCACGCCGCCAAAGCGCGTCAGGCGGTCGAGATCGGGATTTGCAGGAAGGACAAGGCGCAGCAGGGTGATATCGTTGGTCAGGCAGCTAATCAGGAAAGGGTTAAAGCAGGTCTGATCCTGTTTATCAATATCCGCCCCGGCGGCAATTAATAACGCCACGCAGTCATAATGTTTTTTCAGGCTGGCAATAATAACGGCGGTTCTTTTCTGTCGATTGGTGGCGTTAATATCCACGCCTTTCTCCAGACAGGCTTTTAGCGCATCGCTATTGCCCTCTTCTGCCGCCAGCAGAAATTCAGTAACGAGTTCGTTCGCAGACATATCCAGACTCCCGATGTTTTTATTTCTGTTGACCTGAGAATAGCAACAGCCTGGTGATAAAAGAATCCGCTTAAAAATGATTCATCGACAGTCAATTCATTGTTGAGGTAAATTCAATAAACTGGTTAAAACGTGCGTCTGTGCAACCTTTTTCTTATGTTTCTCCGCTTTTTAGCGCTTCTGGCTGCATTATGCTTATGCCTGACGAAGCCTTACTGCGTGCGGCTTTCGACAAAGAGTCAGAACTGTGATCGGCTTCAAATGCGTTGTAACGACGCTGTTAAAATATGTTCAAAACTGATGGCTGAAGGGAGTGAGATATGAATTCCATCTTTACCGAGGAAAACCTGCTGGCCTTTACTACCGCCGCACGCTTCGGCAGCTTCAGCAAAGCCGCCGCCGAACTGGGCGTGACGACATCTGCCATCAGCTACACCATTAAGCGCATGGAAACCGGGCTGGACGTGGTGCTGTTCGTCCGCAGCACGCGCAGCATCGAGCTGACCGAGTCCGGGTTTTACTTTTACCGTAAGGCCACCGACCTGCTGAACGACTTTCACGCCATCAAGCGCGGGATTGATACCATTTCTCAGGGCATTGAGGCGCGGGTGCGCATCTGTATCAACCAGCTTTTGTATACCCCACGCCACACGGCGCGGCTGCTGCAGGTGCTGAAAAAGCAGTTTCCTACCTGTCAGATCACCGTGACCACCGAGGTCTACAACGGCGTCTGGGACTCCATCATCAACAACCAGGCCAACATCGCGATTGGCGCGCCGGACACGCTGCTGGACGGCGGCGGGATTGATTACACAGAGATCGGCGCCATTCGCTGGGTGTTTGCCATCGCGCCGGAACACCCGCTGGCATTCACCCCGGAACCAATAGCGGAAAGCCAGCTGCGCCTGTATCCCAACATCATGGTGGAAGATACCGCGCACACCATTAACAAAAAGGTTGGCTGGCTGCTGCACGGGCAGGAGGCGATTCTGGTCCCGGACTTTAACACCAAATGTCAGTGTCAGATCCTGGGCGAAGGGATTGGCTTTTTGCCGGAATACATGGTCCGCGAGGCGGTAGACACGGGGCTGCTGGTCACCCGACGGATTAACAACCCGCGTCAGGACTCGCGCATGCTGCTCGCCACGCAGCATGCCGCAACCGGCCAGGTCACGCGGTGGATCAAGCAGCAGTTTGGTCCGGCGGGGGTACTGACCGATATCTATAGCGATTTACTGTGGCGCGCCTAGCTTTTGCTCTGTACCCAAAACGCGTGAATGAGGCCGGGGAAGTAGCCCAGCAGCGTCAGAAGAATGTTGATAATAAACGCCCAGCCAAACCCTTTACCCAACAGCACGCCCAGCGGCGGTATGAGGATCGTAAAAACAATACGCCAAAATCCCATATAAACACTCCGTTCAATCTAATCCATTGAAAATAATAAAGAGAACGTTGTAAGCATAGCCAGTTTATTCGTCTGTACCAGTTCCGGGCCTCGCGTTTACCCTCTTTTACGCTTTTGACGCTAGTTTAATGCACCGGATTAGTTTAGCATTCACTTAATTAAGCAAATACTAAACAATCATGACCGAACTCGAACAGCTTCAGGCCAGCGCCGGGCAGGCCGCCACACTTTTAAAAGCGATGAGCAACCCGCGTCGGCTGCTGATCCTCTGCACCCTGTGCGGAGCGCCCGGCACCAGCGCGGGGGAGCTTGCGCGAGCCACGGGGCTAAGTCCTTCCGCCACGTCGCAGCATCTGGCGCGCATGCGTGAGGAAGGGCTTATCGACAGCACCCGCGACGCGCAGCGCATTCTCTATTCCATTAAAAACGATGCGGTACATCAGCTTATCAGCACCCTGAAAACCCTTTATTGTCCGTAAGGAGCCGCCATGTCACTTCCTCTTATTTCACCGCGCCAGGCCAATGCCCGGGTCGCTGAAGGCGCAAAACTGATTGATATTCGTGATGCCGACGAGTACGCCCGCGAGCATATTCCCGCCGCGCGGTCCGTGCCGCTGGATACCTTACCCGGCGCACTTAACGCGCAGGCGGGCGATACGGTGATTTTTCACTGCCAGTCCGGCGCCCGGACGTCGGGGAATGCCGAACGCCTTGCTCAGGCCGCCACGCCCGCAGAGGCATTTGTGGTCGAGGGGGGGATTCAGGGCTGGAAGCTGGCGGGGCA
The DNA here is from genome assembly GCF_057536195.1 of Enterobacter sp. C3_dUdeg. Classification (NCBI taxonomy): domain Bacteria; kingdom Pseudomonadati; phylum Pseudomonadota; class Gammaproteobacteria; order Enterobacterales; family Enterobacteriaceae; genus Enterobacter; species Enterobacter sp. C3_dUdeg. The sequence continues at coordinate 21,547 of NZ_BAAKFX010000013.1, read as the reverse complement.
GCCAACCGTCGAAGACAAGTCCCAGCCGCTGCCGCTGATGCGTCAGGTGCAAATTGCCGCCGGGCTGTTGATACTCTGCGGCGTGGTGCTGGGCTATAGCGTCTCCAGCGGCTTTTTCCTGCTCAGCGGTTTTGTCGGAGCCGGGCTGCTGTTCGCCGGTGTGACGGGCTTTTGCGGCATGGCGCGACTGCTCAAGGTGATGCCATGGAACCGGCGTACCTCATAAGCAGTAATCGGTGAATTACGCTGTACCCGGCGTCATGCGTGGGCTAAGGTGAAGATCGCTAAAACGATGAGGAGGTAATATGTTTTCTGTCGGTGATTATGTGCAACCGCGTAAAGGCGGCCCGAAACTGAAAGTGCTCGAAGTGAACGGTGACAGCATTGTGGCGGTCCAGGCCAGCAATGAGCAAGGCGAGAAATATACGCTGAAAGCCGCCGACGTGGCGCCTTATACCGAAGAAGGCGATTTCGGCGTCTGCTGAACAGTCAGCCGGGCGGCGTGTTCCGCCCGGCTCATCCGTTAGATCAGAAAATCATCCAGTGATTTACCGTCTGCCAGCGCGCTGGCGATAGGCTTCGGCGTGCGGCCCTGGCCGGTCCACGTTTTCTCTTCGCCGTTCTGGTCAATAAAGCGATATTTTGCTTCACGCGGCTTACGCTTTTTCGCTGGCTTACCCGCCTGCGCCAGTTCAGAACCCAGCAGGTCAGTCGGGGAAATACCATCGGCTTTCATCCGCTCCAGCAGGGCATTAATTTTTTCCTGCTGCTCAGCACGCTGCTGCTCTAATTCCGTCAGCTCGCTGCGTTTCTCTTCAGTAACGACCCTGACCTTTTCCAGCATTTCCTCAAGAACGTCCAGGGATAATTCACGCGCCATAGCGCGCAGGGTTCGGATATTATTAAGATTCTGTAACGTCAAAGACATATTATTTGAAAACCTTTTCTTTGGGGGATAAATAGATAAATCGCCGACAGAATAATTCATTTGAGTTGAAATATCTACCCAAGGGTCCGTACGGGCATCAGCGTTAATATATTTAGAACTCGCTGTTAATAATAGCGCAAGGCGCTGACAGGACACCGGTGAATCCAATCACCACATTAATATAAATAGCCAACTTTAATCCAAACCACAGCATACTCCACCGCTATCAGGTGGGGATTCCTGCTTCTCGCCACCAACAAAATCAAGTTGTTGATTTTAATATAAAAACTCTCAAACGAGACAGATTATAACGATCGGAACAAAAAACGAACAACTTTAGAGAATTTTGTGGACAAAAGGCGATTAAATAAAAATTAATCACTAGTTGTTAGTTCAAACACAGAGATATACGCTATACACGACAAACAAACCAACCTAAAGCACTAACCGCTGAAGGAAAATCGTTTCTTTTGTGTTCTTCTCAAGGAGTTCAGACATGTTCTCGCCACAATCTCGCCTGCGCCACGCGGTGGCGGATACTTTCGCGATGGTTGTTTACTGTTCCGTTGTGAACATGCTGATCGAAATATTCCTCTCCGGAATGTCCTTCGAGCAGTCGCTTTCTTCTCGTCTGGTGGCGATCCCGGTCAATATTATTATTGCATGGCCTTACGGTTTATACCGCGATGCGGTAATGCGTTTCGCGCGTCGTATCAGTCCTACAGGCTGGGTGAAAAACCTGGCGGACGTTCTGGCGTATGTGACGTTCCAGTCGCCGGTTTACGTAGCCATTCTCCTGACAGTCGGTGCAGACTGGCACCAGATCGCTGCGGCGGTGAGTTCGAATATCGTTATTTCGATGTTGATGGGAGCCGTTTACGGCTATTTCCTCGACTACTGTCGCCGCCTGTTTAAGGTCAGCCAGTACAGCCAGGCAAAAGCGTGATGTGAAGCGACTGGCGCACGCCAGTCGCGGATTTACTGTACGTCGCCAAACAGTCCCTTCAAAAATCGCTCCAGCGCCATACGCGAACTGAAACCGTGCGGAATACCATAATGCTCATGCCGTTCACCGCCTAAATAGAGCGGAAATTGCTGATAATGATCGCAGGTTTTAATATCCGAGGCAGGCTCAGCAAATGACAGACTTCTGTCTTTCAGCGTCGGGTGAATAATGAGAGCGGTACGTCCCATTCTTGCTTCGCGATTAACATAAACATAATTCTCGCCGCGGCGATATCCATACGCTTTTGGCGTCACCTCATCCATGGTGAATCCCTCTTTTTCAAGAACGCGTGCCACCTCGTCAGGTCGTAAATACATATCTTTTCCTCGTTATCTTTTCCTGCCCGGCAACCTTACAGTATTCAGCAATAGCAGGGCTTTCAGAATAGTCCATAAACTGCCGGATAACGCGTGATGCGCTTCAGATATTAAATTTCTGAACTAAACTGAACGGGAACACAAAATTACGGAGGATCGTATGTTTAACAGACCGAACCGAAACGATATTAACGACGACGCTCAGGATATTCGTAATGATGTCAGCCAATTAGCGGACACGCTGGAAGAGGTGCTGAAGTCCTGGGGAAGTGACGCGAAGGACGAAGCGGATGCCGCAAAGCGTAAGGCTCAGTCTCTGCTCCGTGAAACCCGCGCCCGTATGAACGGACGTTCACGCGCCACGCAGGCTGCCTGCGACATGGCAAGCTGTGCTACGACCTTCGTGCGTGAAAAACCGCTATGTACTCTGGGAACCGTCGCGGCGGTCGGCATCTTCGTCGGTGCCCTGCTCAGCCTGCGTAAATAATCCCGCGTATTCTGCCCCGGTAGCCTCAGGCGCCGGGGCTTTTTTATGCCCGTTAGCCTGAAAAACCCGTACAGCCTGCCCTGCCCCGCTGTGCTCATCACAGGGGCGATATCAATCTAAATTTCCCATATCTTGTATGGTTGAAAATTAAGACAACTACATCTAGTATTCCTTTTAGCAAGACATACACAACCCGACGCGATGATTCGCGCCGCACCCTCATTTTAAATGGAAATACGAATCATGAGCATTATTATTTACACTCGTAACGATTGTGTTCAGTGCCACGCGACCAAACGGGCAATGGAAAGCCGTGGCGTGGCGTTTGAAATGGTGAATGTTGACCAGGTCCCCGAGGCCGCAGACACCCTGCGCAAGCAGGGTTTTCGTCAGCTTCCGGTGGTAGTCGCCGGGGAAACAAGCTGGTCTGGCTTCCGCCCGGACATGATTAACCGCCTGAGCGCTCAGGCCGCCCGGGCATGAGTGGGCTGGTTTTCTTCTCCAGCAGCTCGGAAAACACGCTCCGCTTTATTGAGCGCGTCGGGCTGCCTGCGGTGCGCATTCCGCTGAACGAGCGGGAGCGGATCCGGGTAGAGGAACCTTACATTCTGGTGGTGCCCAGCTATGGCGGCGGCGGTACGGCAGGAGCCGTGCCTCGCCAGGTTATCCGCTTTCTGAACGATCCTCATAACCGCGGGCTAATCCGCGGCGTGATCGCGGCGGGGAATCGCAATTTCGGCGATGCCTTTGGCCGCGCCGGGGATGTCATTTCTCAAAAATGCGGCGTGCCGTATCTCTATCGTTTTGAGCTGATGGGGACACAGCAGGACGTCGAAAACGTGCGTAAAGGAGTGAACGAATTTTGGCAACGACAACCGCAGAACGGGTGATTCAGGCGACACCGGATTACCACGCATTAAACGCCATGCTTAACCTCTACGATCGGGAGGGGCGCATTCAGTTCGATAAAGATCGTGAGGCGGTGGACGCCTTTTTTGCCGCCCACGTGCGGCCCAACAGCGTGACGTTTGCGAGCCAGAATGAACGTCTCGACTATCTGGTTAACGAGGGCTACTACGACGCGCGCGTGCTCACCCGCTACGACCGCGCCTTTGTAGTGAAGCTGTTCGAGCGCGCCCACGCCAGCGGCTTTCGTTTCCAGACCTTCCTCGGCGCGTGGAAGTATTACACCAGCTACACCCTGAAGACCTTTGACGGTAAACGCTACTTAGAAAGCTTTGAAGATCGCGTGGCGATGGTGGCGCTAACCCTGGCGCAGGGTGATGAAGCGCTGGCGGAACAGCTCGCCGACGAGATCCTTTCCGGACGCTTCCAGCCCGCCACGCCGACCTTCCTCAACTGCGGCAAAGCCCAGCGCGGCGAGCTGGTCTCCTGCTTCCTGCTGCGTATCGAAGACAATATGGAGTCGATTGGCCGCGCGGTGAACTCGGCGCTGCAGCTTTCCAAACGCGGCGGCGGCGTGGCGTTTCTGCTCTCGAACCTGCGTGAAGCGGGCGCGCCGATCAAGCGCATCGAAAACCAGTCCTCCGGCGTGATCCCGGTGATGAAGATGCTGGAAGATGCCTTCTCCTATGCCAACCAGCTTGGCGCGCGTCAGGGCGCGGGCGCGGTTTACCTGCATGCGCATCATCCGGACATTCTGCGTTTTCTTGATACCAAACGCGAAAACGCCGACGAAAAAATTCGCATCAAAACCCTGTCGCTCGGCGTGGTGATCCCGGATATCGCCTTTAAGCTGGCTAAGGATAATGCCGAGATGGCGCTCTTCTCGCCATACGACATCGAGCGTATTTACGGCAAAGCGTTTGGCGACGTGGCCATCAGCGAACTTTATGACGAACTGGTGGCCGACGATCGCATTCGCAAAAAAAACATCAACGCCCGCGATTTCTTCCAGCGGCTGGCGGAGATCCAGTTTGAGTCCGGCTATCCGTACATCATGTATGAGGATACGGTGAACCGCGCGAACCCGATTGCCGGGCGTATCAACATGAGCAACCTGTGCTCGGAGATTTTGCAGGTCAACAGCGCGTCAGCCTACGACGAGAACCTGGACTACGCGGACATCGGCAAGGATATCTCCTGCAACCTCGGGTCGCTGAATATTGCCCACACCATGGATTCCCCCGACTTTGGCCGCACGGTGGAGACCGCCATTCGCGGGCTGACGGCGGTATCGGACATGAGCCACATCCGCAGCGTGCCGTCTATTGAAGCGGGCAACGCCGCATCGCACGCCATCGGGCTGGGGCAGATGAACCTGCACGGCTATCTGGCGCGGGAAGGCATCGCCTACGGCAGCCCGGAAGGGCTGGATTTCACCAACCTCTATTTCTACACCATTACCTGGCACGCGCTGCACACCTCGATGATGCTGGCGCGCGAGCGCAACCAGCGGTTCGCGGGCTTTGAGCAGTCCCGCTACGCCAGCGGGGAATATTTCAGCCAGTATCTGGAAGGCGACTGGCAGCCGAAAACCGAAAAAGTGCGCGAACTGTTTGCCCGCGCGGGGATTAACCTGCCGACGCGCGAGATGTGGCAGCAGCTGCGAGACGAGGTGATGCGCTACGGCATTTATAACCAGAACCTACAGGCCGTCCCGCCGACCGGATCGATTTCCTACATCAACCACGCCACGTCGAGCATTCACCCGATCGTGTCGAAAATTGAAATTCGTAAGGAAGGCAAAACCGGGCGCGTTTACTACCCTGCCCCGTTTATGACCAATGAGAACCTGGCGCTGTATCAGGACGCGTATGAGATCGGCCCGGAGAAAATCATCGATACCTACGCGGAGGCGACAAAACATGTGGATCAGGGGCTGTCGCTGACGCTGTTCTTCCCGGACACCGCCACCACGCGGGATATCAACAGAGCGCAAATCTACGCCTGGAAGAAAGGCATCAAAACGCTCTACTACATTCGCCTGCGCCAGCTTGCGCTGGAAGGCACCGAAATCGAAGGCTGCGTGTCCTGCGCGCTGTAAGGAGAAAGGATGAAACTGTCACGCGTGAGTGCCGTTAACTGGAACAAAATCCAGGACGATAAAGACCTGGAGGTATGGAACCGCCTGACCAGCAACTTCTGGCTGCCGGAAAAGGTTCCGCTCTCCAACGATATTCCGGCCTGGCAAACGCTCGGCCACGCCGAACAGCAGCTGACGATCCGCGTCTTTACTGGCCTGACGCTGCTGGACACCATTCAGAATACCGTCGGTGCACCGGCTCTGATGAGCGACGCGCTGACGCCGCACGAAGAGGCGGTGATGTCGAACATCAGCTTTATGGAGGCGGTGCATGCCCGCTCCTACAGCTCTATTTTCTCGACCCTGTGCCAGACCAAAGACGTGGACGCGGCCTACGCCTGGAGTGAAGAGAGCGAGTCACTACAGAGAAAGGCGGAGCTGGTTCTGGAATATTACCGCGCCGACGAGCCGCTGAAGAAGAAGATCGCCAGCGTGTTCCTGGAATCTTTTCTCTTCTATTCCGGCTTCTGGCTGCCCATGTACTGGTCGAGCCGGGGCAAGCTCACCAACACCGCCGATTTGATTCGGCTCATCATTCGCGATGAAGCGGTGCACGGGTATTACATTGGCTATAAGTATCAGAAAGGGCTGGAGAAAATCAGCGAGGCGAAGCGCGAGGAGCTTAAAGGCTTTGCGCTCGATTTGCTGATGGATCTGTACGACAACGAGCTGAGCTATACGGAGGAACTCTACGCCGGCACCGGCTGGGAGGACGACGTGAAGGCCTTCCTCTGCTACAACGCCAACAAGGCGCTGATGAACCTGGGCTACGACGCGCTTTTCCCGCCGGAGATGGCGGAGGTGAACCCGGCGATTCTGGCCGCGCTGTCGCCCAATGCCGACGAAAACCACGATTTCTTCTCGGGATCTGGCTCATCGTATGTGATGGGCAAAGCGGTGGAAACCGAGGATGAAGACTGGGATTTTTAATGAACGCTAACGTTCGTTAATTTAATATAATCCCAACAATTCCCTCTCCAATATTTAAAAAACAACTACACTGTAATTTCAACGTCATATTCGCCTGAATGATTCCGGTTCAGGCGAAATTTCCCGATGCAGCAGCAAAAAATTGAGAAAAATTCAAACCGCCCTCAGCCCTTTATTCATGGGAAATTCAGCCGTTTCGCTTACTTCAAAATTCCGCCCTTAGCCCGACTCAGGGTTGCCTCAGATTCTCAGTATGTTAGGGTTATGCCCGTTAACAATTTACCATGGTAATCATATCGGCATAAACAAATAACAGGACACTCTCTATTGCATGGCAATTAAATTAGAAGTGAAAAATCTTTATAAAGTATTTGGCGAGCACCCGCAGCGCGCATTCAAATATATTGAGAAAGGCCTTACGAAAGAGCAAATTCTGGAAAAAACCGGGCTATCGCTTGGCGTGAAAAACGCCAGTCTGGCCATTGAAGAAGGCGAGATTTTTGTCATCATGGGGTTATCCGGTTCGGGTAAATCCACTATGGTTCGCCTTCTCAATCGCCTGATTGAACCCACCCGCGGGCAGGTGCTGATTGACGGCGTGGATATCGCCAGAATATCAGACGCAGAGCTTCGCGAGGTGCGCAGAAAGAAGATTGCGATGGTGTTTCAGTCATTCGCGCTGATGCCGCATTTGACGGTGCTGGATAATGCCGCTTTCGGCATGGAATTAGCCGGCACGCCGGCTCAGGAACGTCAGGAAAAAGCCCTTGATGCCCTGCGTCAGGTCGGGCTGGAAAATTATGCGCATGCGTACCCGGATGAACTTTCCGGCGGTATGCGTCAGCGCGTGGGATTAGCCCGTGCATTAGCCATTAATCCAGACATATTATTAATGGATGAAGCCTTCTCCGCCCTCGATCCATTAATTCGCACCGAGATGCAGGATGAGCTGGTAAAATTACAGGCTAAACATCAGCGAACGATTGTCTTTATTTCCCACGATCTGGATGAAGCCATGCGTATTGGCGACCGCATTGCCATTATGCAAAACGGTGAAGTGGTGCAGGTCGGCACGCCGGATGAAATTCTCAATAATCCGGCGAACGATTATGTCCGCACCTTCTTCCGCGGCGTGGATATTAGCCAGGTCTTTAGCGCCAAAGATATTGCTCGTCGAACGCCAAACGGCATTATCCGTAAAACGCCAGGCTTCGGCCCGCGCTCGGCGCTGAAGCTGCTGCAGGATGAAGACCGTGAATACGGTTATCTGGTTGAACGCGGCAATAAATTTGTTGGCATTGTCTCCATCGACTCCCTGAAAACGGCTCTCACTGAGAACCAGGGAATCGATACGGCGTTAATTGACGCTCCGCTTGCCGTGGACGCCGAAACGCCGCTCAGCGAGTTGCTTTCTCACGTGGGCCAGGCGCCGTGCGCCGTGCCGGTCGTGGGTGAGGAACAACAGTACGTCGGCATCATCTCAAAAAGGATGCTGCTGCAGGCTTTAGATCGCGAGGGGGCAAACAATGACCGATCAATCTAACCCGTGGGGCGCCACTGAGGCAGCGGACAGCGCTGCACAATCCACCGACGCGTGGGGTTCCACGCCCGCTCCTGCCGATGGCGGCGGCGCGGCAGACTGGCTCAACAGCGCACCCGTGCCTGCGCCAGAACACTTCAACATCATGGATCCGTTCCATAAAACGCTGATCCCGCTGGACAGCTGGGTTACGGAAGGGATCGACTGGGTGGTCACCCACTTCCGTCCGGTCTTCCAGGGGATCCGCGTCCCGGTGGATTACATCCTGAACGGCTTCCAGCAGCTGATGCTGGGCATGCCGGCGCCGGTGGCGATTATCCTGTTCTCCCTGATCGCCTGGCAGTTCGGTAGCGCGGGCATGGGGCTCGCCACGCTGATCTCTCTGATCGCTATCGGCGCGATTGGCGCGTGGTCGCAGGCGATGATCACCCTGGCGCTGGTGCTGACCGCCCTGCTCTTTTGCATTGTCATCGGCCTGCCGATGGGGATCTGGCTGGCGCGCAGCCCGCGAGCGGCGAAGATAATTCGTCCCCTGCTGGATGCGATGCAGACCACCCCGGCGTTCGTCTATCTGGTGCCTATCGTGATGCTGTTCGGCATCGGCAACGTGCCGGGGGTGGTAGTGACCATTATCTTCGCCCTGCCGCCGATTATTCGTCTGACCATTCTGGGGATTAACCAGGTACCTGCGGACCTGATCGAAGCGTCACGCTCGTTCGGCGCCAGTCCGCGCCAGATGCTGTTTAAGGTTCAGCTTCCGCTGGCTATGCCGACCATCATGGCGGGCGTTAACCAGACGCTGATGCTGGCCCTGTCGATGGTAGTCATTGCCTCGATGATCGCCGTTGGCGGACTGGGTCAGATGGTGCTGCGCGGCATTGGCCGTCTCGATATGGGGCTGGCCACCGTCGGCGGCGTCGGCATTGTGATCCTCGCCATTATCCTTGACCGCCTGACCCAGGCCGTCGGTCGTGATTCACGCAGTCGCGGCAACCGTCGCTGGTATACGACCGGTCCTGTCGGGTTACTCACCCGCCCTTTCACGAAATCAAAATAAGGAACAACGATGCGACATAACGTACTTCTTGCCACAGCGTTTGCCACCCTTGTCTCCACCAGCGCGTTTGCGGCTGACCTGCCTGGCAAAGGCATTACCGTACAGCCGGTGCAGAGCACCATTTCGGAAGAGAGCTTCCAGACCCTGATCGTCAGCCGCGCGCTGGAGAAGCTGGGCTACACGGTTAACACGCCGAGCGAAGTAGATTACAACGTGGGCTACACCTCGATTGCCTCCGGTGACGCCACCTTTACCGCCGTCAACTGGCAGCCGCTGCACGACGACATGTATGCCGCCGCCGGCGGTGACAAGAAGTTCTATCGCGAAGGGACCTTCGTGACGGGTGCGGCGCAGGGGTATCTGATTGACAAGAAAACTGCGGACCAGTACCACATCACCAATATTGAACAGCTGAAAGATCCGAAGATCGCCAAACTGTTCGACACCAACGGTGACGGCAAGGCCGACATGATGGGCTGCTCGCCGGGGTGGGGCTGTGAAGCGGTGATTAACCACCAGAACAAAGCATTCGATCTGGCGAAAACGGTCGACGTGAGCCACGGCAACTATTCAGCGATGATGGCCGACACCATTGCCCGCTTCAAAGAGGGTAAACCGGTGATCTACTACACCTGGACGCCGTACTGGGTGAGCGACGTGCTGAAGCCGGGCAAAGACGTGGTGTGGCTGCAGGTGCCGTTCTCCTCCCTGCCGGGCGAGCAGAAAGATATCGACACCAAGCTGCCGAACGGCATGAACTACGGCTTCCCGGTGAACACCATGCATATCGTGGCTAACAAAGCCTGGGCGGAGAAAAACCCGGCGGCGGCGAAGCTGTTCTCGGTGATGAAGCTGCCGCTGGCGGACATCAATGCCCAGAACGCAATGATGCATGCGGGCAAATCGTCTGAAGCGGATGTGAAAGGCCACGTTGACGGCTGGATCAAAGCCCACCAGCAGCAGTTTGACGGCTGGGTGAAAGAGGCGCTTGAAGCGCAGAAGTAAAAACAAAACCCTACCCCTCACCCTAACCCTCTCCCAGAGGGAGAGGGCACGATGACCTCCCTCTCCCCTTGGGAGAGGGCCGGGGTGAGGGGATCAAACCGCACAATCCCCCTAAACCGCACAATACATCACCCAACAATCCCCCAACTTTCACAATCATTAGCTATTATGGTTTCCGGAAAAATAATCACTCAACTAACGATTCCTGAAACTAATGACAAAAACAACTCAAGGGCTTAGCCCCGCACTCATCCTTTTAATGTCCGTGGCAACGGGTCTGGCGGTCGCCAGCAACTATTACGCGCAGCCTCTTCTCGACACCATCGCCCGCGCGTTCAATCTCTCCGCCAGCTCCGCAGGCTTTATCGTCACCGCTGCACAGCTGGGCTATGCCGCCGGGCTGCTGTTCCTGGTGCCGCTCGGCGATATGTTTGAACGCCGAATGCTGATCGTCTCCATGACCCTGCTGGCCGCCGGTGGGATGCTGATCACCGCCAGCAGCCAGTCGCTGACGATGATGATCGTCGGTACCGCGCTAACGGGGCTGTTCTCCGTGGTGGCGCAAATCCTGGTCCCGCTCGCCGCGACCCTCGCCTCCCCGGAAAAACGCGGCAAGGTGGTGGGCACCATCATGAGCGGCCTGCTGCTGGGGATTTTGCTGGCGCGTACCGTTGCAGGGCTGCTGGCAAGCCTCGGCGGCTGGCGCACCGTATACTGGGTGGCGAGCGTGCTGATGGTCGTCATGGCGCTGGCGCTGTGGCGCGGGCTGCCAAAAGTGAAGCAGGAAAACCACCTGAACTATCCTCAGCTGCTGGCCTCCGTTTTCAGCCTGTTTACGCAGGACAAGCTTCTGCGTACCCGCGCCCTGCTGGGCTGTTTCACCTTCGCTAACTTCAGCATTCTCTGGACGTCAATGGCGTTTCTGCTGGCCGCGCCGCCGTTCAATTATTCCGAAGGGGTGATTGGCCTGTTCGGCCTGGCCGGTGCCGCAGGCGCGCTGGGGGCACGCCCCGCTGGCGGGCTGGCCGACAAGGGCAAATCCCACCTGACCACCTCCGCAGGGCTGGTTTTACTTCTGCTCTCCTGGGCGGCGATCTGGTACGGACACATCTCGGTGCTGGCGCTGATCGTCGGTATCCTGGTGCTCGATCTCACCGTTCAGGGCGTTCACATCACCAATCAGACCGTCATCTATCGCGTGAAGCCAGAGGCGCGTAACCGCCTTACGGCCGGATACATGACCAGCTACTTCATCGGCGGCGCGGCGGGTTCACTCATTTCAGCGTCGGCGTGGCAGCATGCGGGCTGGTCGGGGGTATGCGCGATCGGGGCCATCGTCGCCACCCTCAACCTGCTAGTATGGTGGCGCGGTTATCACCGTCAGGATGCAATTAACTAACATTTACATTGAGTTGCCCTCTTAGGGTGTTAAGAGGCCCTTCACTCTGTTAATGTAAACGTAATCATTTATCCCAGAAATTTTAATGTGGGTGACATATTTACAATCGGCATGAATAGTTCAGACCCCCGTCCTCACATCCTCTCTTCAGCGGGTTCACACCCAACGCTTTCTGTGCTCACCGGGTCACGGACTTACCCGGCGCTTTCTGATGGTGACATAAGTTTGGCGGATATAACCGCACAAATAATTCATTTACATTATTTGTCACTATCGTTACTATATCGGCTGTAATTAATGAGGTTATGCCCAAATGGATAGTTCGTTTACGCCCATTGAACAAATGCTTAAATTCCGCGCCAGTCGCCATGAGGACTTCCCGTATCAGGAAATCCTGCTGACTCGCCTGTGCATGCACATGCAGGGTAAGCTACTGGAAAACCGTAATAAAATGCTGAAAGCTCAAGGGATTAACGAGACGTTGTTTATGGCGTTGATTACGCTGGAGTCTCAGGAAAATCACAGCATTCAGCCTTCCGAACTGAGCTGCGCGCTGGGCTCCTCCCGTACCAATGCGACCCGAATTGCCGATGAACTCGAAAAGCGCGGCTGGATTGAGCGCCGTGAAAGCGACAACGATCGCCGCTGCCTGCATCTGCAACTGACCGATAAAGGTCACCAGTTCCTGCGCGAGGTGCTGCCACCTCAGCACAATTGCCTGCACAAACTCTGGTCTGTACTCAGCACCGCCGAGCGCGACCAGCTTGAGCACATCACTCGCAAGCTGCTCACCCGTCTGGACCAGATGGATGAAGACGGCGCCGTTCTTGAGGCGCTGCGCTAACGCGACGACACGCTCACCATTCCAGATTCATAAGAAAACCGACAGGCCAGCACGTCACAGTGCTGGCCTTTCTGACAACAGGTCGGCTCAGCCGATGTGAAAATAAGAAGATCGTGGAGAACAACAATGAGCGCAAATGCGGAGAGCACTACCCCGCAGCAACCGGCCAACAAGAAAGGCAAACGTAAGAGCGCCCTTCTTCTGTTGACCTTGCTCTTTATCATTATTGCCGTGGCATATGGGATCTATTGGTTTTTAGTACTGCGTCATGCTGAAGAGACTGACGACGCGTACGTGGCAGGGAACCAGGTACAAATTATGGCGCAGGTGTCGGGCAGCGTGACGAAAGTCTGGGCTGACAATACCGACTTTGTGCAAAAAGGCGATGTGTTGGTGACCCTCGATCCAACCGACGCCCAGCAGGCGTTTGAAAAAGCACAGACCGCGCTGGCCTCCAGCGTCCGTCAGACCCGCCAGCTGATGATCAACAGCAAACAGCTGCAGGCCAACATCGACGTGCAGAAAACGGCGCTGGCGCAGGCGCAGAGCGACCTGAACCGCCGCGTACCGCTCGGCACGGCTAACCTGATTGGCCGTGAAGAGCTGCAGCACGCCCGCGATGCCGTTGCCAGCGCTCAGGCACAGCTGGATGTGGCCATTCAGCAGTACAACGCCAACCAGGCGATGGTGCTGGGCACCAGCCTGGAAAACCAGCCTGCCGTACAGCAGGCGGCGACCGAAGTGCGCAACGCGTGGCTTGCCCTGCAGCGTACCAAAATCGTCAGCCCGATGACCGGCTATGTCTCCCGTCGTTCCGTCCAGCCAGGGGCGCAGATTAGCCCAACCACGCCGCTGATGGCGGTCGTGCCGGCAGACAATCTGTGGGTAGACGCCAACTTTAAAGAGACGCAGCTTGCCCATATGCGTATCGGCCAGAGCGCGACGGTTGTCAGCGACATCTATGGCGATGACGTGAAGTACACCGGTAAAGTGGTCGGCCTGGACATGGGGACCGGCAGCGCCTTCTCCCTGCTGCCTGCGCAAAACGCCACCGGTAACTGGATCAAAGTGGTTCAGCGTCTGCCCGTGCGTATTGAGCTGGATGCCAAACAGCTGGCGGATCACCCGCTGCGTATCGGCCTCTCTACGCTGGTAACGGTCGACACCGCCAACCGCGACGGTCAGATCCTGGCAAGCCAGGTGCGCAGCAGCCCGGCTTATGAAAGTAACGCCCGTGAAATTAGCCTCGATCCGGTCAACAAGCTGATCGATGACATCGTGAAGGCAAACGCCGGTTAATCCGAAGGTGAGCGTTATGCAACAGCAAAAGCCGCAAAAACCGCTGGAAGGCGCGCAGCTGGTCATTATGACCATCGCGCTGTCGCTGGCGACATTCATGCAGGTGCTGGACTCCACCATCGCAAACGTAGCGATCCCGACCATCGCCGGTAACCTTGGCTCGTCGCTGAGCCAGGGGACCTGGGTCATTACCTCGTTTGGGGTGGCAAACGCCATCTCCATTCCGATTACCGGCTGGCTGGCAAAGCGCGTCGGTGAAGTGAAGCTGTTCCTCTGGTCAACGGTATTGTTCGTTCTTGCCTCCTGGGCGTGCGGCATGTCCAGCAGCCTGACGATGCTGATTTTCTTCCGCGTCATTCAGGGGATTGTCGCCGGGCCGCTGATCCCGCTGTCGCAGAGCTTACTGCTGAACAACTACCCGCCAGCCAAACGCTCGATTGCGCTGGCGCTGTGGTCAATGACCGTGATTGTCGCGCCGATTTGCGGGCCTATCTTAGGCGGCTATATCAGCGACAACTATCACTGGGGCTGGATCTTCTTCATCAACGTACCGATTGGCGCCCTCGTGGTAATGCTGACGCTCCAGTCGCTGCGCGGCAGAGAAACCCGTACGGAACAGCGGCGTATCGACGCCATTGGTCTGGCACTGCTGGTTGTCGGCATCGGTAGCCTGCAGGTCATGCTCGACCAGGGCAAAGAGCTGGACTGGTTCAACTCCAGGGAGATCATCATCCTGACGATTGTCGCGGTGGTGTCGCTGAGCTTCCTGATTGTCTGGGAGCTGACGGACGATAACCCGATAGTCGACCTGTCGCTGTTTAAGTCGCGAAACTTCACCATAGGCTGTCTGTGTATCAGCCTCGCCTACATGCTCTACTTCGGCGCGATTGTACTGCTGCCGCAGCTGTTGCAGGAGGTATATGGCTACACCGCAACCTGGGCAGGTTTAGCCTCGGCGCCGGTTGGATTGATTCCGGTTCTGCTGTCGCCGATTATTGGCCGCTTCGCCCACAAGCTCGACATGCGCCGGCTGGTGACGTTCAGCTTTATCATGTACGCCGTGTGCTTCTACTGGCGCGCGTATACGTTCGAACCGGGAATGGACTTTGGCGCGTCCGCGTGGCCGCAGTTTATTCAGGGCTTTGCCGTGGCGTGCTTCTTTATGCCACTGACCACCATCACGCTTTCCGGTTTACCGCCTGAGCGCATGGCGGCCGCATCGAGCCTGTCGAACTTTACGCGAACGCTGGCGGGCTCGATAGGTACGTCGATCACCACCACCCTGTGGACGAACCGTGAATCGATGCACCATGCCCAGCTGACCGAAGCGGTGAACCCGTTCAACCCGAACTCTCAGCAGATGTACAACCAGCTGCAGGGAATGGGTATGACGGAGCAGCAGGCGTCCGGCTGGATTGCCCAGCAGATCACCAACCAGGGGCTGATTATCTCGGCCAACGAGATTTTCTGGATATCGGCGGGGATCTTTATCGTCCTGCTGGGGCTGGTATGGTTTGCTAAACCACCGTTTGGCGCCGGTAGCGGCGGCGGTGGCGCGCACTAGTCCTGTGACAGTTGCCCGGTGGCGCTTCGCTTACCGGGCCTACGAACGTAGGCCGGATAAGGCGTAGCCGCCATCCGGCAAAAAACCGCACCGTGTCCAGAACGCGACAGCGATTGACAGTGTCGATAAAGCAGCGCTCCTGAAATCCATTCACGATAGTGAAAAGACAACAGGAGCGCATCATGCTGAACACACCCGCCGACAAGTACCAACCCTATCCGACCCTTTCCCTGCCCGACCGCCGCTGGCCGGAGCAACGCATTACCCGCGCGCCGCGCTGGCTCTCAACCGACTTACGCGACGGCAACCAGGCCCTTGCCGAGCCGATGGACAGCACCCGCAAGCTGCAGTTCTGGGATCTGCTGCTGGGCTGCGGATTCAAAGAAATTGAGGTGGCTTTCCCATCCGCCTCGCAGACCGACTTCAACTTCGTTCGCCAGCTGATTGAAGAGAACCGCATCCCGGATGACGTCACGATTCAGGTATTAACCCAGGCGCGGGAAGATCTCATCCATCGCACTTTCGAATCCCTGCGCGGTGCGAAACAGGCCACCGTCCATCTGTATAACGCCACCGCCCCGCTGTTCCGCCGCCTGGTGTTCGGCATGGAAAAAGCGCAAATCGTTGAGCTGGCGACGCGATCCACGCGGCTTATTCGTCAGCTGTGTGAAGAGAACCCGGACACTCGCTGGCAGTATGAGTATTCCCCGGAGACCTTCTGCTTTACCGAGCCGGAGTTTGCGCTGGAGATCTGTGAAGCCGTGGCGGAGATCTGGCTGCCGTGCGACGAACGGCCCATGGTGATCAACTTACCGGCCACCGTCGAAGTGAGCACGCCGAACGTCTATGCCGACCAGATCGAGTATTTCTGTCGCCACTTCAGCCGCCGCCGGGATGTCTGCATCAGCGTGCATCCGCATAACGACCGCGGTACCGGCGTCGCCAGCGCCGAGCTGGCCGTGATGGCGGGGGCAGACCGCGTGGAGGGCTGTCTGTTTGGTAACGGCGAGCGCACGGGCAACGTCTGCCTGGTGACGCTGGCGATGAACCTCTACAGTCAGGGCGTCAGCCCGAATCTCGACTTTAGCGATATGAACCGGATCGTGGAAGTGGTGGAAGTCTGCAACCAGCTGCCGGTGCATCCGCGCCACCCGTGGGCCGGACGGCTGGCCTATACCGCTTTCTCCGGCTCGCACCAGGACGCGATCAAAAAAGGTTTTGATGCCCGCAGGCCTGGCGAGCGCTGGGAGATGCCGTATCTGCCGGTCGATCCGCAGGATATCGGCTGCACCTACGAAGCGGTGATCCGCGTAAACAGCCAGTCAGGGAAAAGCGGCAGCGCGTGGCTCATCGAACAGAATCATGGCCTGAAATTACCCCGCGCCCTGCAGCAGGATTTCAGCCAGCACGTGCAGCAGGAAACCGATCGCCACGGAAAAGAGATGACGCAGAATGCGCTGTGGCAGCTGTTCCGCACCCGCTACGGCCTGGTAGCCACGCCGCAGTTTGCGCTGCAATCCTACCGCAGCGACAGCCAGCAGGACGGCCAGCTGCGTTTGACGGCAAGCATCGCTACGCAGGGGGGAACGCGTCAGCTGGAAGGTCAGGGTAACGGTCTGCTCTCCGCCGCCGCTCACGGCTTAAGCCGCTGGGTCAACGCCCCGTTCGTGATTAAGGATTATCACGAGCATACGTTAGGCGAACGCAGCGACAGCCGCTCGGTGGCCTACATCCGCTGCCTGTTCCAGGACGGCAGCAGCCGCTGGGGCGTGGGCATCGACAGCGACGTGGCGCGCGCGTCGCTTCAGGCGCTCTTAAACGCCGTCAGTCGTTCTTAAAGTAATCGCTGGGTGAGACACGCCCATCACCCGGCGAAACATTGCCGTAAAGGCGCTGTGGCTGCCGTAACCCAGTTCCAGCGCCACGCGCAGCACTGGCTGGCCCTGCGCCAGCCGCACTAAGGCTTCCAGCAGGCGCGCCCTTCTCAACCACTCGCCGTAGCTTAATCCCGTCTGCTGCTGAAAATGGCGGTTCAGGGTGCGCTCGCTCACGTTCATCATGCTCGCGGCCTGCGCGCTGCTCCAGCTCTCCCCCGCGTTTTGCCGGATTTGCAAACACAGGTGACGTAACGCCTCGCTTTCCGGCTCCGGCAGATGAAACGGCAGCACAGGCATAGTGCGGATTTCATCGAGAATGAGTTCATAGACGCGTTCATCCCGGCTGCCGGGCGAGTACGATTCAGGTAAAGCAAGGGAGACGAGGATCAGCTCGCGCAACAGCGGCGCGATCTGCACGATCTGACAGGTGGCCGGGAGATCGGCCCGCGCCAGCGGATCGATAAACAGCGTTCGCGCCGCCACGTTGCCGGTGATGCGAAGCGAGTGGCGAGTCCCCGCCGGTAGCCAGACGCCGCGACCGGGAGGAACAACCCAACAGCCCGAAGCCGTATCGACCCGTACCACGCCGCTCAGGGTGTGCAACAGCTGCGCGCAGTCGTGCTCATGCCACGGCTCGCTGTCACCATGAACGTAATCATGGGCAAACGGAACGAGGGGACGATGGGTAAAGGAGAATGTTGAGGTTGTGGTCATGGGGTTAAACCACCCTCACCCTACCCTCTCCCGGAGGGAGAGGGAAAAGGTGCACTAGATGTGCAGTTCCTGCAGTTTTTCTTTTGGCAGGGCCAGCTCTTCGTTGCTGTTCACGCGAACATCACGCTCGATGATGTGACGCGCGATGTCCTGCGCTTCTTCCAGAGAGTGCATCTGGTAAGTACCGCACTGGTAAACGTTCAGCTCAGGGATCTGGTTCTGCTCTTTCACCTTCAGCACGTCTTCCATCGCCGCTTTCCACGCATCAGCGACGCGTTTCTCTTCCGGCTGGCCAATCAGGCTCATGTAGAAACCGGTACGGCAGCCCATCGGAGAGATGTCGATGATCTCAACGCCGTTGCCGTTCAGATGGTCACGCATGAAACCGGCGAACAGGTGTTCCAGGGTATGAATGCCTTTCTCTGGCATCACTTCTTTATTTGGCACGCAGAAACGCAGATCGAAGACGGTGATCGTGTCGCCGTGCGGGGTGTGCATGGTCTTCGCCACGCGTACTGCAGGTGCTTCCATACGGGTATGGTCGACAGTAAAGCTATCTAATAACGGCATACGTCACCTCCGACAGTGATTTTTTTTAAAATAAACTGAACTCTTCTACAGAATGCACGTCTGAGTATATGAAAGACGCGCATTTGTTATCATCATCCCTGAATTCAGAGATGTATATTTTGGCCACAGCGATGTGGCCTTTTTCTTTTCTGCTTAAGCCTGCTTCGCCAGAAACGCCTCAAACGACTCGGTATCCGCCGCTTCAACCTCTTTCTGACGCACCACGGACGCATCGCGTTCCGCGACAAAATCCGCTTCGCTCAGCACTTCTAACGGCTCCTGCATCAGCATCTCGCGGTACTCCGCTGAGAGTGAACGCCCGGTGCCGCCAATGCCCTGATCGATCATAGAACGCAGAATACGCGCTGAGAACGTCAGTTCCGGATTATCAAAACATTCCACCAGCTGGTCGCAGATCTGTTGATACGCGTCGCCGCCGTCAATGCTGTCCATTGTGCGGGCAACACGCTTCAGATCGCGGAACAGATCTTTGCCGACTTTGGTCAGCGGGAACTGTGCCGTTTCGCAGCCGATACCCAGCGTCAGGCCCGGCTTACGCCCTTCCAGAATCACGCGATTCCAGTTTGTACGGGTACAGAGCAGTTCGTCTGAACTCATTTCCGGCGCATCCGCCAGCACGCACCAGACCATAAACAGATCCAGGAAGCGAATCTGCTGCTCATCAACGCCAATCGGTGAGAACGGGTTGATATCCAGCGAACGCACTTCAATGTATTCGATCCCGCCGCGCTGCAGCGCATCCGACGGGGTTTCACCGCTGCGCGTTACGCGCTTAGGACGGATAGGCGCATACAGCTCGTTTTCAATCTGCAGCACATTGCTGTTGATTTGCAGGCGCTTGCCGTCTTTTTCGAGGCCGATTTTCTCGTACTCTTCCGACGGGGTTTTGATCGCCCGCTTCAATCCTGCCACATATTCGTGCAATTCGTTAAACGTAATACCGAGATTGCTTTGCGATTTATTGGTATAACCGAGATCGCTCAGGCGCAGAGAGGTGGCGTACGGGAGATAGTACATTCCGCACTCGGTCTTCTCGAACGGCAGCGTGGTCGGTTTCCCCTGCAGGAACGAAGAACAGATCGCCGGGGAAGCACCAAACAGATACGGGATCACCCAGCCGAAACGGTAATAGTTGCGGATCAGGCGGAAGTAGCCTTCAGAGATCGCGTCTTTATCCGTTTCACCGCATTTCGCCTGCCAGAACGCCATTGGCAGCGAGAAGTTGTAATGCACGCCCGAGATCGTCTGCATCAACGCGCCGTAGCGGTTTTTCAGCCCTTCGCGATAGAGCGTTTTCAGCCGGCCGATATTTGACGTGCCGTACTGCGCCAGCTCAATCTCCTGGCCCTGCTCGATATAGCACGGCATGCTGAGGGGCCACATACGTTCGTCGCCCATGTTGCGCGCGGTGTAGCGATGGATATCGCGCATGATCGTCAGCATATGATCAATATCACCCTCTACTGGCGTGATGAACTCCAGCAGTGCCTCAGCGAAATCGGTTGTGATCCATTTATGTGTCAGCGCCGAGCCTAACGCCTTCGGGTGACCCGTCGTCGCTAAGCTACCGTCCGCGTTAACGCGCAGCGTTTCACGCTCAAGACCACGCTGAATACCCTTCAATGCCTGAGGGTGGTTTTCCAGCCAGGCCAGCGCCTGAGATACGTCCGGGATCAAATTGACCTCCCGCCTGTCAAAGTAATGTTACTCAGCATAATTGTAATGGTTGACGATTGAAGGTCGCGTATTCATTCCACCAATTAGTGCCACCACGTCATACCCTGTAGTGTTGCCCACGCCACGAGAACATAGCGCAACGCCTTGCCAAGGCACAAAAAAAAGAGCACCGGTCCCCAGGAGATGCGCATCCATCCCGCCAGCAGACACAGTAAATCGCCTATTACAGGCATCCAGCTTAATAACAGCGTGGCAGCGCCATAGCGTTTTAGCCAGCCGACTGCCTTTTCCTGCCAGCGCGATTTTTCGCGCAGCGGAAAGAAACGCCCAAGAATAACGTTAGTCAGCCCTCCAAGGCTATTACCCATTGTTGCTATTAATACAAGCAGCCAGGGCTGACTCACGCCGGACAACAGCATCGCCACCAGCACCACTTCCGAATTTCCCGGTAACAGCGTGGCGCTTAAAAAACTGCTGGCGAATAATGAGGCAAGTGACAGCGCGTCACTCACAGTAAGCGCACATCCACCGCATCCATTCCGGCATCACGCGCGGCCTGAATGCCGAAATCGGCGTCTTCAAACACGACACATTTTGCCGCCGGGACGCCCATTAATTCTGCGCAAAGCAGGAAGGTGTCCGGTGCGGGCTTGTGATGTTTAACATGATCGGCGGCGACCACGGCAGAAAAATAGTGGCGCAGGCCAAGATGGTTGAGCAAAGCTTCTGCAATCGCGCTTTCGCTCCCGGTTCCTACCGACATCGGGCGGCGCCCGTGCCACTCTTTTACCACATCAATCAGCGGCAGAGGGCGTACGGTATCTAAAAGCATGGCTTTTACCGCATCGGTTTTTTCGCGCGCGAGCAGGTGCGGGTCGAGATCGGCCTGATTCAGTTCAATCACGGCCTGCGCAATACGCCAGGTGGGGGATCCGTTGAGGGCAATCATCGCCTGAAGATCGAAACGCATGCCGTAGCGACCCAGGACGTCAGTCCAGGCTTGACGATGCGTGGGTTCGGTATCCAGGAGAGTGCCGTCCATATCGAAGATCAAACCGTCATACTGTGCGTACATCGTGCTCTCGCTAAACGATTAACAAAGCATTACTTTATCGTAAATGGTGATTTTTGTCGCTGACTGAGAGTGTGATTACTGACGGAACGTCGAAGGAATAAACAAAGAAGGAAAAGATGGTGCATCCGGGAGGATTCGAACCTCCGACCGCTCGGTTCGTAGCCGAGTACTCTATCCAGCTGAGCTACGGA
>NZ_BAAKFX010000012.1:0-109453 GCF_057536195.1 Enterobacter sp. C3_dUdeg | reverse complement strand
GCCCTATAGTTTGAGCATAGGAGGAGCGTATGGGCACACCACGATTTACACCTGAATTTAAGGAAGAAGCCGTCCGTAAGATAACGGAACGCGGTTATTCCGTCGCTGAAGTATCTGACCGTCTGGGCGTTTCTACACACAGCCTCTACAAGTGGCAACGGGCTATCAAACCTGATAACAGCGAGCAGCATGCCCGGGAAAGCGAGATCCTGAAACTCTGGACGCAGCTAAAACGCACCGAAGAAGAACGGGATATCCTGAAAAAGGCCGCGCGATACTTTGCAAGGGAGCCCGACTGAAGCACCGCTTTATCAATGAGCACCGCACTGTATGGGGTGTGATGACGATGTGTCGGGTACTGAATGTCGCCCGGGGCGGGTTCTATGCGTGGCTGCATAACCCTGTCTCGGCGCGTGATAACGATAACCAGCGCCTGCTGACGCTTATCCGCGACTCATATTCCCTGAGCGGAGACGTATACGGTTATCGGCGTGTTCATGGCGATCTGAACGAAATCGGGGAAACCTGCGGTAAAAACCGGGTGGGTCGTATTATGCAACTGAACCGGATCAAAGCCGTGCGCGGCTATAAAGCGCCGCGTCGTATCGCCGGCCGGCCTTCAGTGGTTGCCCCTAATCGCGTGCAGCGGCAGTTTACTGTTGTCCGGGCCAATCAGGTCTGGGTTACAGACATCACTTACAGTGTGCCCGGAGTTCAGGGCGAGCATGGATGCTCAAATGAACCACGAGTCTGTCTGGAATATTGAACCGGTAACTCACGATGAGAAACCGAACAATCCCACCGGGTGTGACGGTGGAGAACCTGAGCGGCAGTGACCTGTGGCATGCCCGCAGGGTGATGTAACCCGCTGACAACGGGGATTGAGGCGAGATCACTAAGCCAAGATGATCCTCAAGGTTGAGTGCTGAAAGGCTGAAGAACATGAACCCGTTAATCCGCCTCTGTGGGTTGAAAATGTCACCACGGCCTACGTGATCTGGCAGGCCGTGCAGAAGTAACGGACAGTGATACGTAAGCACTGCCCGTCGAAGGTGTTTTGACATGTATGCAAAACACCGGTGCAGCAGCGTCTATCACACTCGCGTTGCTGACTTCTGCCAACTTGCGGCAAGCAAGGATAAAGAGTGCGACGGGCAGCCTCCTCAGTATGTCTGAGTCCAGACAGGTGAACCGGGGAAGGTCAGCGACGGATGTTAAGGGGGCATGGCTCCGATGACGCGCTGGCTGGCGGAGCTTCCGTAGTAGTCCGCGATGGGGAAAGCCCATTACATGGCGAAGGGAAGCAGTTTATATGTGTTTGCGACGTGAATTAACTGACCTAACGAGGTGAAGACCTTTGATAATCAGCGAAATGCAACGCAAGCTTGCCACATGGGCAGCCACCGATCCGTCCCGACGGATTGAACGGCTGCTGCGTCTGATAACACAACCAGAATGGCTGACTGAGGCGGCGCGGATCACGCTTTCATCAAAGGGGGCGCATACCCCCGGCGTTGATGGTGTGAACAAAACAACGCTACAGGCCAGACTGGCTGCTGAGCTGCAAATACTCAGGGATGAACTTCTCTCCGGTCGTTACCAACCTCTGCCAGCCAGACGGGTTTATATCCCCAAAAGCAACGGCAAACAGCGACCTCTGGGGATCCCCTCGCTTCGGGATCGTATTGTTCAGCGGGCCATGCTGATGGCGATGGAGCCTATATGGGAGAGCGATTTTCATTCGCTTTCATATGGTTTTCGACCTGAACGCAGCGTCCATCATGCGATCCGCACAGTGAAAATACAACTCACCGATTGTGGGGAAACACGAGGTCGATGGGTGATTGAAGGTGACCTGTCCAGCTACTTCGACACCGTGCATCATCGCCTGCTGATGAAGGCCGTACGCCGCAGGATCAGTGACGCTCGCTTTATGAGCCTGTTGTGGAAAACCATCAAGGCCGGGCACATTGATGTCGGTCTTTTTCGGGCGGCCAGTGAAGGCGTACCGCAGGGTGGCGTAATATCGCCGCTGCTGTCAAATATCATGCTCAATGAGTTCGATCAGTATCTGCATACATGCTACCTGAGCGGGAAAGCCCGAAAGGATCGCTGGTACTGGAATAACAGTATCCAGCGGGGCCGAAGCACCGCAGTCAGAGAAAACTGGCAATGGAAACCTGCTGTAGCGTACTGCCGGTATGCCGATGACTTCGTGCTTATCGTCAAAGGCACCAAAGCACAGGCAGAAGCCATCAGGGAGGAATGCCGTGGCGTGCTCGAAGACAGTCTGAAGCTCAGGCTGAACATGGATAAAACCAGAATCACCCATGTTAATGACGGTTTTGTCTTTCTGGGTCACCGGATCATCCGCAAACACAGTCGTTATGGCGATATGCGGGTGGTCTCAACGATCCCTAAGGATAAAGCCAGAAACTTTGCCGCATCGCTGACAGCACTGTTATCAGGCAACTACAGTGAAAGCAAAGTCGATATGGCTGAACAACTCAACCGAAAACTGAAAGGCTGGGCCATGTTCTATCAGTTCGTTGATTTTAAGGCCAAAGTCTTCAGTTATATCGACCGTGTCGTATTCTGGAAGCTGGCTCACTGGCTGGCCCACAAATACCGTACAGGAATCGCATCCCTGATGAGGTGGTGGTGTAAATCACCAAAACCGGGTCAGAGCAAAACGTGGGTTTTATTTGGTAAAACCAACCACGGCAAGCTCAGTGGCGAAATCCTGTACCGGTTGGTGGGGCAAGGCAAGAAGCTGTTCCGCTGGCGTCTACCCGAAGGTAATCCCTATCTGAGGACGGAAACCAGAAACACGTATACATCGCGCTACACTGACGTGGCAATGGCGTTCGCCAGCGTTTAAATGGAGAGCCGGATGCGCTGAAAGGTGCACGTCCGGTTCGGAGAGGAGAGGCAGGGAAATAGTCCGACTACGCCCTACCTCTTACTCTACTCCGCACCTGGCAGGGCTGGCTGTATCTGGCGGTGGTTATCGATCTCTTCGCCCGTAATGTGGTCGGGGCTGGTCGATGAAACCCACTCTCTCACGCGAACTGGCGCTCGACGCGCTGATGATGACGGTTTGGTGCCGAAACCAGACGGCGAGGTCATCGTACATAGCGATCAAGGTAGTCAGTACGGCAGTGACGACTGGCAGCGCTTCTGCCGGGCCAATCACCTGGCACCGAGCATGAGCCGGCGTGGCAACTGCTGGGATAATGCGGTGGCCGAATCGTTCTTCAGTTCACTGAAAAAAGAACGCAGCAGGAAGAGAATATACAAAACCCGGGATCTGGCCCGGGCGGATATCTTCGATTACATTGAAGCGTTCTACAACCGGGCCCGGTGCCACAGTCACCTCGGCGGCGTCAGTCAGGAGGCCTTCGAACAGGCCTCATCGTGAGGACAGAATTTGTCTACGGGCGTGGGGTCAGTCCAATGATACCTTTCAGGGCGTAACCGCGAAATCCGGCAAGATTATTGCAATTTAATACAAGCCAGTGCAATCTAATGCAATGTAGTGCAACTCTTTTATTCCCCCGGTTAATCCTAGAGGCACGTTACCCACTGTATACAGTCGCGCGCTAAAGGGTTGCCCCTTTATATCCCCTGACGCCTCGCGATGCTCGTTGTCCAACGCTTCACACTGCCAGATTAAAATCTGTCAGCGCTCACCGTTCGTATTAACCAGAGTGATGTAATTATTACGCAATGGCGTTCATGTGGTGTAATAGTGACGCAATAGTGGTGTATTTTTGATGTAAAAGTGATGTATTACATCATGCAAGCATGATGTCTGTAATTATCGACGCAATTTTATTTTAGGCCGCCCTTAACCTGTGTAAAGACGTCTGCTTCATCGTCTGTTTTTTGCTCAATTATCCACTATACACCTAACGCAGTACGATAAATCGACCTAACACAATGATAAATAATGAAATATCGTAAGGTGGGAAGCGTGGCGTTATTAAAAAGGTAATAAAAAGTGAGGCTATCATGCTGATATGCTTAGTTTTTAGGGTATTACTTTTTTAATGCTGTAGTAAAAATAAAAAAAAGCTCCCCAGTCCTGCACTGATCGTGCAGGGTAAAGGCAAACAGGACAGGGTTGTGCCTGTGGGCTGGTTGCGCACGGAAGCTGCCACCTGTTCCGTCATGCGATGGCGACGCAGATATAGACGCTGATGTCGGTGCGGGCGTTGCAGGCGGTACATGCCACGACACACCAGGCAGAGAGTGACACTGAGGAACAGATGAACGAGGAGTTCAGGCGATATGATGCGGGTGAAGGTGACTACATCAGCGATGATGAAATGCCCCCCCTGAAATAGCGGGCGGGTCTGTCCGGCAATGACAAGGGTTGATGGGAAAGCGTGTGCCTGTAATACTAACAGTTATTAACTGATAGTAATTTATCCGGAGGAATGGTTATGCCAACCAGCGTCGCCCTCAGCCCTTACTTCGAAGCGTTCATCCGTGAACAGATAGAAAGCGGGCGTTATAACAATACCAGTGAAGTTATCCGTGCCGGACTGCGGGCACTGGAAGAGCGGGAGCAACAGATGAAACTAGAATCTCTCCAGAAAGCGGTCATCGCGGGCATCAACAGCGGTGAAAGCAAAAACGCTGAAGCAGGGAAGAGCGACACTACCAGCTAACCAAACTTGACGCCGAAGTTGATCAGTATGTGCAGGATGCGTGTTTCCAGGGGCGGGCATCGCCCGCCTGTCAGGATGCGAATGCTCTGGCACAGGGTCTACAGGACAGCTACAAAGATTATCTGGGCATGCTGACGTATAAAGAGCTGAATCGCGAAGATTACGCTCAACGAATACCTCAGCTGATAAATGGGATTACGCAATAGAGGGTTACGCGAAATCACAGAACATCAGCTACCAGGAAGCGAAAGACCGTTTTGCGCTGGCAATAAATACCAATCAGGCAGCTGATATTGCTGGAATATTTTATGGGCTGAAAGGCAACGAGGGCGGCAAAGCAGGAATCAGCAGCGCAGCGGCATCAACGCTAAAGCAGCTTATGACGAGTTCAAGCAGAACATTGCCAGTAGCACCAAGGGGAATAATGACGGGCTGATAACGGCCACTCCCGAAGCGGGATATACGGGCAGTGAAGGCTCTGAAGTGTCATCCTGTGCGCATCTGTCTGTGGGCGCAGGCGGTAAAGGGAATAGCACAGGAAAAAGCAGCGCAATTCCGGTGTCAGAACCTATTAAGGTTAGTAATGGGTTAGTATATAAATCTAACCCTAGGCATACATTAGGTCAGCAGGGTAACAGGTCAAATGCAGGTATCGAGCCTAAAGATTCCCTTAGCCTATTTGAGCATTCAATCCCCAGCCCGAAACAATACCCTAATAAAGAGGTTCGTTTTTCCGTCGATAGTCAAGGCAATATTCATCGATTTGAAGGTACGAATGGGCAGTATCACCGGAATGGGAGTACCGGGGATAAGAATACGTTAACAAGCGATCAAATACCGAATGCTGTTCAGAAACAGTTGGGAGTAAGAATAAAATGATTTACGGCGATCCTGTTTGTTTATCTCTACAATTTGATGTGGCTGATGAATTGAGTACACCCAATGACATTTGGAAAAATGGACTTTTTTCACTGTGTATTGAAGGGTGTGTGATATTTAATGCCGTGGCGATTCAAGGGAGAAAAGAGTCTTTGCCATATAAAAGATAGGGTTGAATTGAAATGCCCTGTTCTTATGAGAAAGGGCATTTCGGAGAATATAAAATATATTTAATGGCTCATTGAATCGTGTTTACTCATGTTGTCCTTTTTCATGTGATCCATATTTTCTTTTGCCATGTGATCTTTCTTCATTGAGTCTTTCTCCATATGGTCTTTGCACATATTATCTTTACACATATTGTCATGTGTCTTAGCCATATTGTCTTTGGCCATATTGTCTTTACTCATCGAATCAGCGGCCTGTACGTTTGCCATAAACAGAGCGGAAAGTACAGTTGCCGCGATGATCATCTTTTTCATGCTAGTTCCTCTTTATGTTGTAGTATTAACTGCCACCAAACCAGTTGTAACCCTGATCTTCCCAGTAACCGCCCGGGAAACGATTTGTGATTTCAATGACCTGGATATGCTTAGGGTTCTTGTATCCCAGCTTAGTTGGAATGCGTAACTTCATGGGATAACCATATTCTGCAGGGAGGAGCTGGTTATCCCATGTCAATGCCATCAGCGTCTGCGGATGTAACGCCGTGGCCATGTCTATACTGGTGTAGTAATCATCGGCGCAGCGAAAACTGACATACTTGGCGCGCATATCAGCACCAATGAGCGTCAAAAAGTGGCGAAACGGCACGCCACCCCATTTTCCAATCGCACTCCATCCTTCAACACAGATGTGACGGGTTATTTGACTTACCTGCTGCATGTTATGCAGCTCCGCCAACGTCCAGTTACGGTTGTCTCGTACCAGCCCACGAATTTCAAGGCGATAATTCCTGCCATCTATCTGCGGAATATCTTCCGGGCCATAAAAGGCATTAAACGGAAAAGGACGCGTGATATCTGCAGGCATATATTCGGGGGCAAGCGCGCGATCGCTGAATAAAAATCCCTGCACCCGGTCGTTAAAGCGTGACATGCGTGACAAAATATTTTCTACATCAGCGTTGTCGCTGATATCACAACCGGTAAGCATCATCATACCGCCGAGCGTCAACCCCTGCCGCAGTAAACGACGGCGGTCCTGGCTGAGTAATTTTTCCCCCTCTTTAACCAAATAATGCGAGTCAGTATCGGAGAGAAATCGGGATTTTTTCATGATGTATTTCCTTAGCGTCCCCGTAACATTGCCAGCAAAGTGCGTGGTACCAGCAACACCATCAGCAGATGAATGACAATAAATAACGCAAGTGCGCTCATGGAAAAGAAGTGGATATTCCGTGCAAAATCATATCCACCAAACAAGGTTCGCAAAAAAGAGAATTGTACCGATTTCCACAGCACAAGACCGGATAACACCAATACTATGCCATCCAAAAGAATGAACAAATAAGCTATTTTTTGCACCATATTGTACTTACTCAGGTCTGAGTGCTGGAGTTTGCCCCGCAGCGCCTGCAAAAGATCATCTTTCAGTTGACACCACGACAACGGAAATAGCTTTTCCCGAAAACGGCCGCTCGCCATGCCAAGTAAGAAATAAATTGAGCCGTTTAATATCAGTACCCACATCATGGCAAAGTGCCACTGGAGTGCCCCCCCCAACCAGCCACCAAGGGTTAATTGCGCAGGAAAGTCAAAGGGGAATAATGGCGCGGCATTATAGATGCGCCAGCCGCTAAACATCATGCCAGCTATGGCTACTGCATTAACCCAGTGGCAGCAACGTAACCATAATGGATGTAGTGGAGATGGATATGATGTACTCATTGTTATGCTACCCATAATTGACAGTCGCGTATTATTTAGTGAAAGCAAAACCGAAAAGCCAGAAGCAACAATAAAATACTATTCTTATTTTAAATCCGAAGAAGACAAAGAACCTACGATCTCTCATAAATATATCCAAATCGAGATTTGCATTTTATAAAGGACAATTCCACCTGCCATTTGTTAATTATTGCTAATTTTATAAAAACAGCAAGTCAAAAATGATGCCATAAAAAAAACTTAACAAACCCCGCCCTATTTTCGTTTAAATTATGCACCGAAAACAAACCAAAAACTCAAACTACAACAAAAAATGAAACCAAAGTTATTTTTCACTTATTGAAATATCACAAAAAAGTTAACTTTCAGACAATGTAATACGACCGTCCTAAACAGGAGGGTCAGTGCGACTGAAAAGGAATTACGCCCTGGAACTTGGTCAGTCACTCGCTCTACCGCTATATCCAGCAGGAGCGCCAGGGCGGTGGTGGGCTGTGTCAGCAACTACCGCACCGGGTTAAACGGTTTGACTATCAGAACGATGAGAACAAACTTGGCCCTTTTCTTCCCAACCGTGTAAGCATTGAGAATGCGCCGTTCCGAAGCGGCCCTCAAATAACAAACACAGCCAACGTTGTTCCTAGGATCAACATGATGTAGCCCCTGAAACACCAGACAGTAGCTGTATCTCCAGATAAGAGATAGGCTTGAATATATGTCTAACACTAACGCCAATTTTGAGATGACCGGGATCCTGTTAGGGCAAGAAGTCCGTAAACGTAAAACTCCTCAGGAGAAGATCGCCATTATCCAGCAGACGATGGAGCCGGGCATGAATGTCTCCCATGTCGCCCGTCTGCACGGTATTCAGCCCAGCCTGCTGTTTAAGTGGAAGAAGCAATATCAGGAAGGCAGCCTTACCGCCGTTGCTGCCGGAGAGGAAGTCGTTCCTGCTTCTGAGCTTACTGCTGCTCTGAAGCAGGTCCGGGAGCTTCAGCGCCTGCTGGGCAAGAAGACGATGGAAGTTGAGATCCTGAAAGAAGCCGCGGAGTATGGTCAGTCGCGAAAATGGATAGCGCACGTGCCCTTGTTGCCAAAGGACGAGGAATAGCCCTGGTCAGCCGCACCATGGGCGTGTCGCGTGCGCAGTTGTCACTGCGGATTAACCATTCTGCCGACTGGCTGGACGGGCGCTGTAACCGGCGTAATGACGGTGCAGATACTGAAATACTGTCGGACATCCTCGACATCATCAGCGACATGCCCAGCTACGGCTATCGTCGTGTGTGGGGCATCCTGCGTAAGCAGCGTCGGACGGAGGGGTTGCCGCCGGTCAATGCCAAACGGCTTTATCGGCTCATGAGCGAGCATAATCTGCTGTTACTGCATGACAAACCGGAGCGACCGAAGCGTGAGCATAAAGGCAAAATCGCAGTAGCAGAAAGCGATATGCGGTGGTGTTCAGGCGGCTTCGAGTTCGGCTGTGACAATGGTGAAAAGCTGCGTGTCACGTTCGCGCTGGACTGCTGCGACAGAGAAGCCATAGACTGGGCGGCGAGCACAGGAGGCTACGACAGTTCGACGGTGCAGGATGTGATGCTGAGGTCGGTAGAAAAGCGCTTCGGCGACAGGCTGCCGGACACACCGCTGCAGTGGCTGACGGATAACGGTTCAGCGTATACCGCGCATGAAACGCGGAGGTTCGCCAGAGAGCTGAATCTGGAGCCGTGTACAACAGCGGTGAGCAGCCCGCAAAGTAATGGCATGGCCGAACGGTTCGTTAAGACGATGAAAGAAGACTATATCGCGTTCATGCCAAAACCGGATGTGAGAACAGTCCTGCGAAACCTGGCAGCAGCGTTCACGCATTACAATGAAAACCACCCGCACAGTGCGCTGGGATATCACTCTCCGAGGGAATACCGGCGGCAGCGGGCATCGTTAACTTAAGAAACAAAAGCTGTTCGGAGATGGCGGGTCAAGATCACATCAATCTGCTGGGGCATTATACGTACACATATCGGAAGATATCCTGCAGGGATAACTGTCGGCGATAAACATCAATATAAACAATATCTTACATGATTACCCTGTGTTTTCGTTCCATTGTCCCTCACCCTTGCTAATCGTATTCGCATGGGTAGTTTAGTATTATAGTTACACGATAGTGTGTTAGATTGGTAGCGTATGTGTATTAAATGGTTACATAAAGTAATATAAGTATATTCCATAATGGTCGCTTTATAAGGACAGGGCTCATGAATGTTAAAGCATGGTTATCTCAGCAAACAAATATGGCCACTTCGATTTTCCATTCTGGTCGCTATTGTGATACATGGAAAGCATCTACATTTGAAACTGGCCTTCCCAGCTTTCATGTTGTATTGGATGGTTTTTGTTGGCTTAATTTTTCTGATAGTAATAAAAGAATCAGATTAGAGGAAGGGGATATTGTTTTCTTTTTTTTTAACTTACCATTTTACCTAACATCAGAGGCATCAACAAATGTAAATATTACCCCAAAGAAAAAAATGTATTCTATTAAAGAAAAAAAAGAAGGGGATACAGCTTTACTATGCGGATTTCTTCATCCAAAAGGTATTGAAGCTGAAATTCTTTTCACCTTATTGCCGGAATACATTATCATTAATAAAGAGATACAAGCAAGCGAGAAAATAACTCAGGTGATTTCAATGTTAAAACTGGAAACTAACACCGCTTGTGAACTTGCATTAACACGCATAACAGATTTGCTCCTTATATATGTAGTCGAGCAGTTAATTGATGAGTATCTCGTCGACGTCAATCTTTTAAAATTATCACAACATAAAGGCTTTGCTCGCTTGCTTATCGAAATAATGCATAATCCTGCTCAGGAATGGTCGCTTGAGATAATGGCAGACAAAATGAACATGAGCAGATCTACCTTTATAAGAAAACTAGATTATGTTTGCGGATTGAGCTCAAATTCATTAATCACAACACTAAGAATAAATATAGCAGTCAATCTTCTAAGGCGGGGTTATAATGCCGATGACGTAGCTTTTAAAATAGGATATAAATCAACCGTGGGGTTTTACAAAGCTTTTAAAAAAATAACATTAAGGTCACCATCCAACTTTTGGCGGGAAATGTAAATATGTAAAGAGAGGTAGGTTAATTAGTGAACATCAATGACGCTATCACTTTAACTTGCATTTGGATTTTTCAATATATTCATATAAACAGCTCACGCGGGAGCAATAAAGTTACAAACTCACAAACGCTAGTTTCTCTTGTTATTATAGTAAATAAATCACATCGACTTTTGTGTAAAATATTAAATTTTTTACATATAAAATATTTACAATGGTTTTATTATCGAGGATGTTGGGTTTATGCTAATATTTACTGCATCTCATCAAATTAAATATTTAACTTAGGTTCCTTAGTCTGAATTAATTCTCGCATGAAGATTCAAGTTTTTGATGTTAGTACGCAACTAAATAGCATCCCGAAGATCAGGGCAAGTTAAAATATGTTATATTACAATAACTTCCGGTTAAGTAAACTCATTATTAATTGTTTAACGTATCTCTGCTGCTGATTTTATGATGACCTCCGAGAGGTCCTTTGCATGCCCCCCCCATTTCTCATTGACTGCATCAGGAAAAGATTATCCAGATGCTTTATCAGCGCTGTAATAGAAAATTATTCCAGGGTGGTGACAAGAACTTGACATAAGTTATTGGACACTTTCTCTTTAAAATAAATTCATTTTTTACGCAATTTAAAAAAGATACCTTTTGGTTCTATTATTCCCATTCTATGCTGAGTTTCTGTTGCCGCTCTATGTATACCACCAAAGTTCTCGCGTTTAACTTCAGGTTTTTTCACCTTTTTTATACACATATCCCGCTTGTATCTTGCCTCTGAACGTTCAAAATCACTCCTGCAAAGATGCATAACTTCCGACCATCGTGCTGCGGCACGTCTGTAATAACCTTTTTTTTCAAGCTCCTCAGCTTTCTCATCATAAATCATTAGAAATTCCCTCTCGAAGTGACAATTTGAGTGAATCCATCAAGTTATTTAATCATGTGTATTTTTCCTACTACATATTTACGCCAGTCAAATAAGTAAGTAAGTAAGTAAGTAAGTATTAATCTTTTCTTGGTGTGAGTTAGGAAAATTAAGTTCCTGATGACTGTATTTATAGTAATCAACCCACCTTCTTTTTTCCGTTTAAAAAAGACAAAGATTCCCGTGAGCTTTTATGAGATCAACCTTAAAGTTTCACTTTTTATTTTCTTTGGTTATTGCTCCTAAGTGTTGGAAAAATTATCTTAATGGTTCGAGCCCATTATGACAGATAGATACAAAAAACTCAAACTCTTAAACTCTAGTTTTTTACAATAAAATCAACTAAGAACAATATAAAACCGAACCCAGAAAAATCACAATAACCATTAATTTCATTATTAATTTGCATGTGGTAATTTAGTTAATTACTGGTTTTAAATAATTAATATACGCCCCACTACGATCACAGTAGAAGTATCCTCTCCTCGTGAGTTTCTAGGCTGGCTCATGCTTGGTGACAATGTGTTGCCCCCACAGTAGACCCGAATATGATGGGGTAGACTGACCCCGCCAAGACAGACGCTCCTGCCTTATAGTTTGAGCATAAAAGAAGCGTATGGGCACACTACGATTTACACCTGAATTTAAGGAAAAACAGTCGGTCAGATAACGTAACGCGGTTATTACGTCGCCGAAGTTTCTAACCGACTGGGCGTTTCATGACACAGTCTCTGTAAGTGTTTACGGGATATTAAACCCGATAACAGTGAACAGTATGCCCGTAATCTATTGGCCGGTCGTTAAGCTCAGCCCAACTGAGGTACCGCTTTGTCAATGAGCAACCGTTGTATGGGGTGTCATGACGATGTAACGGGTATAGTGCGTCGCCCGTGCCAGCTTCTTTGTGTGGCTGTATAACTCGGTCTCGGCCCAGGATAAAGATAACCAGCGTCTGCCGACGCTCATCCGTGGCTCCTATTCACTGATCGGAGGTATATATGACTATCGTCGGGCCCATGGCGATCTAAATGAAATCAGGTTAACCTGCAGTAAAATCGGGTGTGCCGTATTGTTCAACTGAACCGACTCAAAGCGGTGCGCTGCTATTAAGCGCCACGCCGTATCGCCGGCAGGGCTTACGTTGTTGTCCAAATCGTGTACAGTGGCAGTTTACCATTGTCCAGGCCAATCAGGTTTGGGACCAACAATACC
This sequence comes from Enterobacter sp. C3_dUdeg, assembly GCF_057536195.1. NCBI lineage: Bacteria > Pseudomonadati > Pseudomonadota > Gammaproteobacteria > Enterobacterales > Enterobacteriaceae > Enterobacter > Enterobacter sp. C3_dUdeg. Next base: position 96,735 of record NZ_BAAKFX010000012.1, on the reverse strand, counting down.
TATATCCGCACCTGGCAGGGCTGGCCGTATCTGGCGGTGGGCATTGATCTTTTCGCCCTTAACATAGTCGGCTGGCCCATGCAATCCCGGATGACAAAAGACATTCTCCTGAACGCACTGCTGATGGCTGTATGGCGGCGTAATCCCCAAAAAAAGGTGCTGGTTCATTCGGATCAGGGCAGTCAGTACACAAGCCATGAGTGGCAGTCGTTCCTGAAATCACACGGCCTAGAGGGCAGCATGAGCCGTCGCGGTAACTGCCACGATAATGCGGTTGCAGAAAGCTTTTTCCAGTTGTTGAAACGAGAACGGATAAAGAAAAAGATCTACGGAACGCGGGAGGAAGCCCGCAGCGATATTTTTGATTACATCGAAATGTTTTATAACAGTAAGCGTCGGCATGGTTCTAGCGATCAGATGTCACCGACAGAATATGAAAACCAGTATTATCAACGGCTCGGAAGTGTCTAGATTATCCGTGGCGATTCAGTTAACCCCGTGAAAGTTTCCTCAGGAGCGCTGCAGCTTCAGCTTCAGGCATGGTGAACTGAACCCTGTGCCGTGCAGCTACATCGAGTGCAAACACTTTCGTGTAAATCTCAGTCGAACTGACGGACTTGTGCCCCATCAGGCTCTGAAGCACCTTCAGCGGAATGCCGGCGTACAGCATGTGCATAGCGTAGGAATGGCGGAAAGTGTGTGGTGTCACCGACACGGAGAACCTCACCCCGTCGGCGGCCGCAGCATCCACAGCTTCGTTCAGCCAGCTCCGGACAGTACGGTCGGTAATCTCCCAGATTCGTGCCTTCTCTGTTCTGCCTGTGCGTTTACTACGTCGCTCCAGGGGGATTTTCAGGGTAGCCACCATCATCTCCAGCTGGTTAACATAGTTCGGATCTGAAAGTGGAACAAGGCGATGTGTCTGGCTGCCGACAGGCACACGACCGGACGTCCTGGCCGCTCTCTCCGTTCGCTGTTTAAGTGTGGCCAGCTGTACGAACGGGTAGGGTGGCACCAGGGAAAAATCACTCCTGGTCAGGGCCAGGGCTTCGTTAATGCGTGCGCCTGTGTTCCAGAGTGTGGCAAGAAGCATCTTGCGTTGAAGATCGGGGATGTAATGGAGCAGGGCGCTGACTTCTGGCGCCAGCAGGTATTTCGGCAATTCGTCCTGAACGAGAGCCATCTGACGCAGGGCCAAAGCGGAAGGATAATCAATGGATACAGGCAGTTGTGGCTGTGCAGATAAGCCACTATACAAAGTTAATCCCGTCAATATTACCTCCTTTATTCTTCTTGGGGTGAATCAAGAGTCAGCCCGTAGCGATCATCGTAAAACCAGTCAGCCATAGTCCATCAGAAAGAAATACCCTTTTGCCGTATCTGCGTCATTCAGTTCTTCCCTCCGAACACAACTTGAGCTTCATCGCCGGCCGATACCCAGGCCAGTCGACCATTGCGCAGCCGTAACCTTCCAGTATACGTATCTTTCTGGCAACGATATCTCCGCCTGCATCAAGAACGAGAAATTCCTCAATGATGACTCCTTCATCACCGGTAAGGCACTGCACTTATTTGAAACGAGCGATATTGTTTTGTGGGCATCAGCAATGAGGGTATCCACTAGTTCCGCATAGCCCATGCGTTATTCCTTCTTGAAAAATAGTAACTCTGGATAATTATGACGTGCAGCACAACAAACTGCGTACAATGCCGAATTAGTTACTCAGCTTAATATTCTTTTGCTTATATTATTTGTCGTGAATTTCACCGATCTGATAAGTAGCAGACATATAACCACGCCACTAAATTATCGGAAGCCCGTTTCATGGTGATCCGAGTTTTTGCTTATTTACAACTTTCCGGAAGTATACCACGGAGGGAAAATAAGAAAAGCGCCCATTTAAGATGTTGGGCGGGCGGTCACGGGGCAGGGGATAAACACAACATATGTACTAAGACTCAGCTTAAGGAGTAGCACATGTTGTGTTTCTTCGCCGCTGCATGCAGGTGTACTGAAAGAAGATCCGGAACTCAGGGTTTTCGGATCTGAAGAGAAATGAGAGAGTGCAGGCGTTGCTGTAGCACTACAATCATCACTTTCACTAATTAATAATGCATCACAACTTTCTTCATCAAAGTAAACTGATTAATAGCTAATAATAAAATGCTAGGTTAGCATAATGAACAAAACAAATATGAAAGGAATGATGATGCTCAGCCAGCTTAACCTGCGTTTTCATAAAAAGCTGATCGAGGCGCTGAAAGTGCGTGCCGGTCGGGAAAATACTTCGGTCAACGCCCTGGCCGAACGCTTCCTCGATGACGGACTGAAAACGGTCGCGCCCGGCGACGGGTATTTTCAGCTGGTCGCGGATCCGGATGGCACGGTCCGGCAGCTTTACCGGCATATCATTCTCGGCCAGACCTTCGGCACAACCCCGGTTTCCCGGGATGAGCTGCGCTTCATCCTGGCCTATGCCCGGGAGGCCTTTCTTTGCGGTCAGAGCAGGCTGGCCACGCTCCCGGCCCTGGACACGCTGCTCGATATCACCCGCAACCTGCTGGCCTGGCAGGTGGCGCATGACCGTCCGGTGGATAGCCACTACCTGAAGGGGATCTTCCGCCTGGCCGGGGAAAACTGGACGCAGGAGTTTGACGCCTTCCGGGCAGAGCTGCGCCCGGTCGTGGATCAGGTGTATGCCGAACACCTTTTGCGTCCGCTGGAGAGCGACTGCTTTAACCTCGCCGATATTCCCGACAGTGCGCTCGCCGGGATTTTTACCCTGTCGCGTCTGAAAGCCGTTTTCCCGCTGATGCTGCGCGGGCTGGACTGGAGCGGGGAGAGGGCCAGAGATCTGGCTCAGGAGCTGCGCCCGGTGATCCCGGCCGTAACGGAAACCATCGAGGCCGGCACGCTGCGCCTGGAGATCCGGATTGACGGCCAGCACCCCGGAGAACGCCCGGGGGCCTGGTACACCACGCCCCGTCTGCACCTGCTGATCACCGGTCAGGACTTCGTGGTGCCGTACGGCTGGGAAACCTTCTCCGAACTGCTGGGCCTGTTCACACTGTATGCCCGTCATCCGGAAGCCCTGGCGCACGGTCACCAGGGGGAGCGCGTGATGTTCTCCCCGCCCGGGCACGTCTCGAAAGAGGGATTCTACGGTATCGACGGGCTGCGGATATTTCTCCCGGCAGAGGCCTTTGAGACACTGGTCCGGGAGCTCACCACGCGATGCGCGGAAGGCCCGCTGGCGGAGGCCCTGACCGGGCTGCGCTGCCTGTACGGAGATGTCTGATATGGTGCGTTTTACTTTACTGGAAAATGCACTGGACTCTGTTGAGATCGGACTGGAATATTTCAGAAAATCCCGGGAAAGCCAGAGCCGACGTGATTACAAACAATGCCTGCTGAATCTCTTCCAGGCAGCAGAATTGTTGCTGAAGGCTGTCGTTTCACGTGAGGATGCCGGTAAGATTTTCACGCAAAAATCCCTGGTAAAGCATTGCAGGGATCCTGCATGCCCCACAGAAGATGAGCTACACCGGTGCCAGTCTGTGAAGATTAGCGAATTGTGTGAACTGATAAAAACACATCACCGGACTGAATTTTCGGATCATGGGTTACAGCTGATGAGCTCTGTAGCACAGATGAGAAATAACCTTCAGCATTTTGCGCTGGACGTCAGTCCGCAAAGTCTGGCGATGCAGCTGTCTGAATTGTACAGATTGATTTTTCGGCCGGCGTTCATCCTGCTACAGGCCGATGAAGAGCATAATTCCTGGGACTCAGCCGCGCGCAGACAATTTATTGAGCTGGAATCCCGGTTTATGGAGATAACCACACCCGAAGAATATGTGCTGGCGCTATGCCCGGTCTGCAGGAGCTGGTCGCATTTTATTGTCTATGGCGGTGAGAGTTATCCCGTAAGCTCTCACTGTATCTGCTGTAATTTCAGCCTGACCGACCTGAAAGTGTGGGATTTTCAGGAGTGTCCGGAGTGTGGCTGGTATTCAGTAATATACGTACCCGAACACAGGGCAGGAGTATGTCTTTGCCATACTTGTTATTACAGCAAGGAGGGAGGATTTGTTCCAATGGAGCCGTGCGAATGCGGTGGATTCAGGATGGAAGAACATTGCAGTAACTGCGATCCAGAGGAAGAGTAAACTGATTGGCAGATAAGTAGGGCAGCAAAAATGCTGCCCTGATGATTTTTATTCCAGTTCAGCAGCTCTTACGATAATTTCCTGACGGACCGCTGAAATATAATTATCCCACTCCGGAGAGTATTTGCTGATATAGCTCAGGACGGTATGTTCTATATTGGATTTTCTGGCAAAAAGATTCAGTCTTTCATAATATTCATGCCAGTCTGCCAGTCCGTTAATTGACATAGAAAAACCTCTAAGCTTGATATATTCAGCAGACTCTTCTGCCGAAATAGTGGCAGGATCTATCGCTTCAAACCAGCGTTTATGATTATATTCCGGAGCACCTTTTTGAGGGAAAGCAGCAAGACTAAACTCAAAAATCCGGGTCATAACCGCACGACGTTGTTCTCTTTTATCTGTCCCAGTCAGGCACTTGTTTACTATTTTATGCCTCTCCGGGACTGTTCGATGAACGTCGCCGTCAAGAACACACATAACCTTTTTAATATCCTTGCCGGCAAGCATCAACCCTGCCAGAACGACCGCCGAGTTTTCTGCCGCACCGAACAACTCAACATTCACCTTATCGGTCAGAGCCTCTCGCTCCAGAAGTACATTGATAGCCGTACGCGCCAGCTCATCTTCAACGAAAACACTGACCATTTCTGGCTGAACATCAGTCAACTGGCGTAGCGCATCAGCTGATACACCTGGAAATGCGCGGATCCCTGTACCCATGTTAAATATACTGACGATATTGATTGCTCGCTTGAACTGAACGATAGATTCTCTGTGGGTTGAAAAAACAATTTCCAGCAGAGATTCATCTGCTATTTCGATCAGCTCAGTAACCAGCTTTTTGAAGGCTTTCTCATGGAGGAGAACATCAAGTTCGTCAATAAGGAGCAATCCATTTGGCATAATGGAGGGGTCATGTGCAGCTTTAAGCACTTCAAATACACGTTTCTCACCAGCTCCCATGGTGTGCTCAGTATAGGAGATACCATTTTTGGTAAACTTATAGAAGGTGTAGCCCTTCTGGGTAGTACAGACCATCAAATCGGAGTAATGAGCCTCAAGAACCCTACACATTGAATCAAGTATTTTTTGTTTGAGGTGTGCAGGCCCGAAAACATGGCTGACATACTTTGCATGACGGGATGCAGCAAGATCATCAGATAAAGTCCCGAGAGTCTGAAGTCCGAGGTATATGGATTCCTTGACCGGGCGACGTGCATATACTGGCTGCCAGCGGGCGACTTTAGAATAGAGCTGGGTAAAGGTGTCATCCGGTGCCGGCGTGGGCACAAATATGATTCTGTTTCCCTGGTTATTCAGGGAGCCTGCATAAAAATGGGCAGTAAAACCACTGTCGCGCCAGTTGTTATCATCATGCGGAGTAAAAAAATCGGAGAATCGGTTATTTTCTTTCGAAGTAGCAGTAAGGGGTTTATAGCAGCAGGCAAGGGCATGGATGATTGTCGACTTCCCGGAACCATTCATCCCCATGATAGCCGTAACTTTCTTATCAGCAGGAAAGTTTATGGTACAGTTCGATATCCCTTTCAAGCTCTGAATCTGTATTTGCTTCAAGCGTAATTGTGCTGGAATGTTTTGCCTGGCAGCCATTCTGACCGGTTCCTTCGTATCTTAATAGTCGGACTAATCTCAGGTACATTACCTTAATTCAGGCGATAAGTCTGTCATCTAAAACAGATGTTTCGAAAGGGAGGCACCACCAGATCCGGTTTCAACAGAAATCGGATCTCAGGGGCGGAGAAGAAGGATTATTGCCTTAATAACACAAAAAGTTGAGGATTATTGCGATGATCGGATTATTGCCATTAAATCAATTATAGAGAGTTAAGTGTAATAAATTAGCAATAATATTGTCTGAGCGGGAATTACGTGTCCCGCCCAGACAGATTTATCAGAGATGTTCGAACCGGGCCACCACAGCACCGTTGATTTCCAGCATCTGATGCCAGGTGGTGGTTACCGAACCGGTCAGGGGATCTTTACCTTCCGTCTGCCACGATGAACTGAACAGCAGACCTTCAGGATCTCTTCGCAGATGGAGGTTACCGAAGATACTGTTCCTGACGAGCAGGGAATAGCATCCTTCATAGCCCCACACCTGGTAGACAACACAGCCGTTGATTCTGACCGGCATCAGGCCGTCGCGGGGTGACGTCAGGTCCACTGTGATCCCCAGCTCTGCATGCCTGTCAGCGTGGTGGGTCAGTTTACGCAGCTCGCTCCCCAGGCGGGTTCCGAAGAAAATAAGCGTAAAGCCGTCCTTGTCGGCGGTCATCTCCCTGACATGCTGCAGCAGTTCGTCCACGTTGCGGACGGTTTCGGTCCGCTGCGGCGGCAGATAGCTCAGGATGCGGTAAACGTCATGAAGCAGATAATTTTTCACTTCTGAGAGAGGTGTCAGTTCGCCGTAAACATTGCTGTTAATTCCCCGGGCAATGATATTTTTGGGCATGGTTCCGCAAACTGACCTGGCCTCCCATGCCTTTTCCACGGTCTCTATGGTGATGAAGGAAAAACGGGAAAGCAGGGCATCCTGAGCAAGCATATCGGGCAACCCGTGAGTGAGAGTCAGATCGGTCTTTCTGAGGCGTTCTGTATCGACTTCAGCATGAATAAGTTCATCATGCATGCTCTGACTGAACGCCTGAATATAGGCATCAAGCGTTGTATTGAAAGCCGTTATCTTCGCCTTGAAATCTTTCTCAGGCATTAAATAGCCGTCAGAGGGGGCATCTTCACGACGCTTCATTCCATTGAGCTGATTGATAATTTGCTGCTTTGTATAATACGTGAAGATATTATCATCCAGCGCATCCTGTACACGCCTGCTGACGGTCAGAGGCCCAGCGGAAAGATAAAAAGCAATATCTGCGTAACTGCCGTAAATATTCCTGACATCTTCATAGGTTCCCATATAAATACGACCGGAAATGGTTTCGGTATCACTGAATGATGAAAATTTTCTTATGAGTCCGGTCAGCATTCCGTACCAGCCGTCTTCACGCCCGTTATTACGGTGTTCCAGCCTGATGATGCTGTCAATAATATCCGTGGCTGACTTGAACGAAAACGTCAGGCGATCGTGTGCGCCAGTGGGATAGACAAGGTCTGAATTCAGAAGTCGCCTGACAATGTCTTTCAGGGGTACATTCTTTTTCTGGCTGATATGCGAAAGAATATAACCGGCGGTCAGCAGACGCACGTCAGCGTGAGCGTTATAAAATACCGTCGCCAGCGTTTTGCTGGCTGAATATTCATGACCCCGTAATACACCCTGCCAGTCAGAACCGTCAGGCTTCAGCGATAATAAAGCTGGCGTGAATAAAAAACTGTGCCACCGGTAATACTCAAAATGCTCTTCAAAGTTGTTCCGTCCGTACCAGAGCAACAGCATATCTGAGCTGTGCTCAGAGGCAAAACGATCATCTTTCATGACTGCTGTTATGACAGTCTGAGCGGTATGAAAAAGATGAGCCAGAAGGCAGTTACGATCGCTGTCAGATTGTTCTCCGGCCCGGTTCTGAAGACGCCGCCACATGTACCAGCTTTCCCATTCCCCGATGAAGACCTTAACAAGCTCGCGGTGACGCAGCTCCTGAGCGACAGTCAGATTATCACCATAACCTGTTTTCCAGTCTGTCAGCGCATGCCACACGTGGAAAAGAGACGAAATATATTGCTCAAAATCACTCAACTGCCGGCTGTCAGAGTCCCGGTATACTGAGAACGGGATGGTCATTACATGACGAAAATATTCACCCGTGGTTTCCAGCGACTTTACCGTAGTGTGGCTGAAAGCATAAAAATCCCGGTGGAAAGACTGGCTGAATGTCGGCATAAATCCCGTGTCACCGCATTCATCAAGATAATTACCGTCTGCATACCGGAAACTTTTTTTCAGCGTTGTATAAGTATCAACCAGCCTGTCTGCGGCGCTGATGAAAGAACTGATATTTGCGTCTTCAAGGGCATCGTAGGCCTCACCGTAAAAATCGCGGGTAATATACCGGTATTCTTTCCAGTTTTTATTTCGGCCTCTGATAAAGCACCTTCTCAAAAGGAATGGCCAGCCCCGGGGGAAAATGACATCAGAAGATGCAATCAGCGTTATGGTATCCTGCTTACGGCCAAGCGAAGGAAGTAAAATAAGTTCACCATTACTGTTTTTAACAGGCCGGAGAAATCGCAAAAGAAAACTCAGTGGTCGCAGCCGGACATCCGTTATGTCCTTTCCTTCACCGACATAGTAAGGCAGTAACTGCATCTTTTCTTCACCTGAAACATACCAGCGCAGGATCTCAATGCCTTTAATGTGATTTCTATCAAGATAGTTGCCCGGATGCCGGAGCCATGCATTAATCAGCGAACGTAAAATAAAATTTTCCACAATCTCTGACTGAAAGTACTTCAGCATAAGGCGATCGCGCTTTTTATCGTCCAGAATGTTCAGGCTTGATATAAAAAACCATATAGACAGCCCGAGATTGAACAGCATCCAGACGAGGGCCGTAATGGCAAAGGCGGTCGTCCGGTATTTATCGCCTGCTGATGAAAACAATCCGCCAATCACGATAAATGCGGCCAGTGACAGTCCGCTGAGCCCCGCAAACATGTAACCTGAATGCAGCTGATAAACTGACTGAATATGTATCCGGGACGATTTTTTCTGAAAGAGTACGCTGATAAGACCCACAACCAGTGGAAAAACGATCCCGATAATCGTCAACTGCGCGCCCAGCAGGTTTGACATCCATGCCGGTAGTACCGTGACGCCTTTCAGATAGGTAACGGCAAAAGAATGAAATACGGGACGAAAATATTCTGCAGCAATGACTGCGCCAGCGGCCGCAGTCCAGAGAAACAACATTGCCCTCATATAATGCGTTGAGCAGTAGACCTGTACCCTCTCAGGCAGGCTCCAGCGATGTCGTTTATAAACCGCATTGTTCTTCAGGTTTTGTTTGAGTTCGGCTCGTACTTTCGCTGAAAGGAGTGTGAGGAATTTTCCCGACATAGCTTTCCTGATAGGTGAGTGGTCAACCTCTTCATCATACGTCCTGTGAGCAGAGTATTTCTTTAAAAATCTCAATCTTGCATTCTTCCGGTCAGGCCAGAGGGCAGAACCGGAACAACCTTTTCGGATCTCAAGAGAGTAAGGGAGAGATTGTTGTCCTATTAACAAAAAAATTTGAGGATTGTTGCGCTGAATGGATAATTGTCTTTTAGTAAGCAGAAAGCGTTGATTATTGCCCTTAATGAACAAGACATCTTTACGGCGTGTTAACGACGAAGCGGCACCCATTAGCTACCCGTTCAGCCATTTAACATTGAGGCCGTTCTAATGTCCGCTTTGTGCCAGAAGCGGACATTATTGCCACGATCAACAGGGCTGATATCAGTTCATCAGCCCTGTTGATCGCCTAGCCTGTTAAACTCAGAACCAGGTTTCCAGTTGTGTACCGAACATCAGCGAACCGCTGCTGTGATAGCCTGTACTGCCGAAGGTATCGGTCGATGAATAGTTATCCAGATTTTTGTCCCAGCTCATCCAAGTGACGAAGAAGCGGATCTCCGGGCGTTCGAAGAAGTCGGTGACGTTCTGCATTTTAAAGGTCGGCGCAAAGGTCAGCTTGTAGAAGCTGCCGGATACCGGCTTATTGCCGTTAAAGCCCTTCGGATCGATGTCCATATACTGATAGCTGGCCTCGTACTGTAGGGCAAAGTTCTGATTAATCTCCTGGATCAGCCGTGAGTTGAGTGTCACCCAGTCATAGTGGTCGGATTCGATGTAGCGGCTGTTGCTGCTTTGCGCTACCAGTAGAGGGGCAATACTCAGCCTGTCTCTCAACCGGGTCATGCCGTAGCTGGCGAACTTCACTGTCCAGGCATTGTCGATCAGATAGCCATCCGATCCCGGCCCCCGCACTTCTGCCCCAAGCGCTTTACCGTACAGCAGCACGGTTTTGGTCGTACCTTCATTGAGGCCGTAGAAACTGTCGCCGTGCCACGCCAGCATGGTATTGAATCCGTGCGAGGCGGCGTTATCCTGTGCCAGACCGTCGTTGATCCGCTTATCATTTTCTCTGGAGTAGAGGCCGTTCAGCATCCACTGCAAGTTACCGACGCGGTTGTTCAGCGAGAAGGTGTAGCTCTGGATAAAAGTATTCTCCGCGCCGGTTATGTTGTTGTATTCAACATTCTCCATTGCATCTATATCGTTGAAATTACGCCCATATACAGCCAGGTTGGTTTTGACATCGCCGAAGAAATTCACATCGTAAATCCCCGCACCGGTACCTACCAGGTTCATCATATCCGAGTCCAGCCAGTGGATATCGAAGTTATCCCGGTCCTCACGCTTGCCCGCCCACAGCGTTGACCCGCTGAACGCCCCGGTGAAGGTGGGCAGATCGCTCATTTCCACAAACGCCTGGCGCAGATTCATCTGGCCGTTAAACGCGCTGTCGGTGTTATAGGTTTTGTCCCACTCGGCAATTTTCATGTAGTAGCGGAAGCTCGAGTCGTTGGCGTAATGGTGTTTATAGTCGAAGTCGGCGGTGACGTAGGTGTCGGCCTCGTTGCCCAGGCGACCAACGCTCCCGCCAGTGCTGCCCGCCGGCGTCAGTGATGGACCCACGGTGGTGGTGGTGCCCTTTTTTCCGCTCAGGATGCCGGTGCGGGCGTAGCCGCCAAATTTAATTTCGGTATCGTCATTAATAATATCGCTCTTGCTGTTTTTATTTTTTAATTCTGCATCGCTGGCTCTTTTCTCCGCTACGGCAATTTTATTTTCGGCCAATTTTAATTTATTTTGTGAAATCTTAAGTTCCGCCTCCACCTTTTCCAGCCTGGCGTTAATTTCTTCCAGTGTTAATTCCGCTGCATGCGCAGGTAAAGTACAGACCAGGATACAGAAAGTTAGAAATGCTATTTTCATCATTAATACCTGAGAGTGCCCCTGCTCTGAACAGACATATTCAGGGCATACGGGCTGCTATTAATAAGGTGAAGAATGCTTTTACAACATCAGTCTGTGATATATTTATCGTTTATTATTATCCACCCTGACCAACAGAAGGGTGCAGATAAAGGCGATGACGGCCACGGCCACGCCGACGGTGATATAGGCAATAAACTGATAGCGATCGTACAGATACATCAGCGGTGACAGCAGCACCGCCAGCCCGTAGGAGTTGGCCTTAATCGACAGCAGGGCTAGCACCATGCCTCCCAGCGCCGAGCTGCACAGCATCACGGCAATTGCCCGCATACCGGACTGCATGACGATACCGAACAGTGCAGGTTCCGAAACGCCCAGCAGCTGGGTAATGGTTGCCGAGATCCCGGCGGTCTTAAACGCCACGTTTTTCGACTTCAGGGAGATCGCCAGGCACACGGCAGCATTGGCGAAACCGTACATCGCGCAGACGGTAATCAGAGGGTTGAAGCCGGTACCGGCGATCAGCGAGGTCTCAATCATAATGAACATATGATGCATCCCGGTCATCACCGCAATTGGATAGATAAAGCCGATCAGCAGGCCGCCGATACCGGCAGGCAGCGCGAGGAACTGCTGGATAGCCATCACCGCATAGTGCTCAAAGCCGTGAACCAGCGGGCCGAGCACCAGCAGCGCAATTGCCACGGCGCAGAGGATCACCAGGAACGGGGTGAAGATCAGATCCATCGAGTTAGGCATAATCCGACGGAAAACCTTCTCCAGCTTCGCACCGATAATGCCGGTGATAAGCGCGGTCAGTATCGATCCCTGATAGCCGACCAGTGGAATAAAACCGAAGAGATAGATCGGCTGCGCATTGCCGTAAGCCACCGAATAGGCGTTAGGCAGGGCGGGGGAAACCAGCATCAACCCGATCAGAAAACCGATAATCGGCGTGCCGCCAAACTTCTTAAACGCCGACCAGCAGATAAACGCCGCCAGAAAAGCAAAGGCCGTATCGCAAAGCACAGTCATCAGGGTAGTCACCGACGCCGGCAGGGCGAGGGTGCTGGCGCCAAACCACGCTAGCACCGTATCGTTAAACAGCACGCCCTTCAGCCCAAGGAACAGGCCCGTTGCACCCAGCACTGGCACGATCGGCACAAACACATCCGAGAGATGGCGGATTCCCGCCTGCAGCGAGCTGCTGCCCTGGCGGCTCATTTCATCCTTGCTGACTTCGCTGATATTAAACGCCTGCATAAACTCGGAGTAAACCTTATTCACAATCCCGGTGCCGAGAATCACCTGATACTGTCCTGAGTTAAAAAATACGCCTTTCACTTCATCGACGTTTCTTATTTTCTCATCGTCTATGAGGCCGCGATCTTTTACCTGTAATCGCAGGCGGGTGGCACAGTGGGTGGCGGAAATAATATTTTCCCGGCCAATGATATTCACCAGCTCAACGGCAATGTTTTTATATTTATTCATGTTGGGTTGTTCCCTTGATAAGAATGCTTTGATAAGGCTTTAATGATGAACTGAGCTGCGGATAGTTATTAACGATAATATCGCCCTCCGGTATTTTATAATCAACTGCGTGGTGACTGAGGTTAGTGACAGACGTAAAGCATTCACTCGCCGTGCGGCGCTGATAGCTGATGATTTCCGGCGAGGCGGTTTCCAGCGGGATAAAATCGCCCCAGATCAGCGCATCGGAATATTTTTTGCGTAGGCGAATCAGCTGCTGGTAGAAGGCAAACACTGAATCCGCATCCTGCTGCTGTGCGGCGGCGTTAATCAACGCGTCCTCTGCCGACAGCGCCAGCCAGGGTTTCGCCCCCTGATTAAATCCGCTGTTCACCGTGTTGTCCCACGGGAACGGCGTGCGCGAGTTGTCACGCGAGCGGTGATTGACGAACGCCAGCGACTGCCGCTCGGAGAAGCCTTCCGCCAGCGCGCGATGGTAGTTATCAATGCTGGAAATATCGTCGAATTCGCTGATATTGCTGCGGCAGAAGTTCGTCATGCCCAGTTCCTGTCCCTGATAGATGTACGGCGTGCCGCGCAGGAAAAAGTACATTGCCGCCAGGCACTTGGCACCAGTCGCATTCTGGTAATCCGGGTGAACCAGTTTCGACAGCGCTCGCGGCTGGTCGTGATTCTCAATAAAGCTGGTACCCCAGCCGCACTGTGCAAAGGCGTTCTGGCTGTCGAACAGCGCCTCGCGGAACTCGGCCACCGTCCAATCACGGCGGCGGAACCACTCCGAGCCGTTTTCCACATCAATATCCGCCGCGTGGAAGTCAAAAATCATATCGAAGTAGCCGTTCTCCCCGATAAACTGGCCGTACTCTGTATAGGGAACGCCCGGCGCTTCACCGACGGTGACGCAGGCATATTTATCAAAGGTGTTTTCCTTCAGCTCGTTCAGAAACACGTCAATGCCGGGGCGGTTGCGCGCCTTGCTTTTGATCGACCCCAGCCCGTCAACGCCGTCGACCGGCACGGAGGCGTAGTCGGCATCTTTCTTGATAAAGGTAATCGCATCCACGCGGAATCCGGCCACGCCTTTCTCCAGCCACCAGTTAATCATCCGGTAAATCGCCTCGCGCATCTGCGGATTTTCCCAGTTCAGGTCAGGCTGCTTTTTATGGAATACGTGCAGGTAATACGTATCTTCCCCCGGCACTTTTTCCCACGCGCTGCCGCCAAAAATCGAGCGCCAGTTATTCGGCGGCAGGCCGTTGACCGCCGGGCGGAACAGATAATAATCGCGATAGGGGGAATCCGCATCGGCCAGCGCCTGCTGGAACCACTGATGCTCATCGCTGGTGTGATTCACCACCAGATCGATCATTATTTTAATCCCCAGCGCTGCGGCTTTATCGATCAGCGTATCCACATCGCGCATCTCGCCGAACTCCGGGTTTACCGCGTAGTAATCGGCGATGTCATAGCCGTTATCGGCCATCGGCGACAGATAAAACGGCGAAATCCACAACATAGTCACGCCCAGCGACTGCAGGTAGGGCAGTTTTTCGATAATCCCCGGCAGATCGCCAATCCCGTCGTTATTACTGTCTTTAAAGCTCCTTGGATAGATTTGGTAAATCACGGATTCTTTCCACCAGGCGTTATCCTGGCCTGCTTGCTGCTTTAACATGTCCACCTCCGGGGTGTGGTATCGATACCACATTGTGATAAAAAAATTTACGCCGACTTTCTGAGCACCAGTTCCGCTTTCAGATCGTCACTGTTGTAGCGGTAGGGTTTACCGGTGATAAGGGCAATCAAATATTCCACTGAGAACTGACCCAGCTTGTCCACCGGCTGGTTCACCGTGGTAATCGGCACGCTGACCATTTCGGAAACCGGCAGGTTATCGAAGCCGACGACCGCGATATCCTGCGGCACCCGAATGTCATGGTTGGTCAGCCAAGTGACCAGGCCGCAGGCCACATCGTCACTGCCGGTAAACACCACGTCAGGCCGTGCGGAAGAGGGCAGCTCCGCCAGCTGTTCCGCCAGGCGGATGCCGTCTTTGTAGGTGTGCAGTCTGCGGAAAATCAGCTCGTTATCAACGGTTCTGCCAGCGGCTGTCATCGCCCTCAGGAAACCCCGGTTACGGCGCTCGCCATGGCCTTTTTGCAGGAAGTCTCCGCCGGTGCAGTAGGCGATTTTCTGGTAACCCTGTTCCAGCAGATAGCCCATCGCGTTAAACGTTGCCTCTTCATCATCCACCCGTACCACCGGCAGATCCGCGCCGTCGACGCGGGTGTTGCACAGCAGAATAGGGCCGTGCTGCTGATATTTTTCCAGCACCGCTTTATCGCTCTCCACCGAGCAGAGGATCAGGCCATCAATAATCTTTTTCTTGAGCAGATCGAGGCAGTTGGCTTCTTCCCCAACGCTGTCGTGGTTCTGCACGATCAGCACCGAATAGCCGTTTTTACGCGCCGTGACTTCCAGCGCATCCACCAGATTGGCGAAGAAGGGGTTGGTGATCCGCGATACCAGAATACCGATGCGGTGCGACTTCACCCCGCGCATCTGCTGGGCGGCGGTGCTTGGCTCATAGTCCAGCGCCTTCATCGCCGCGAGGATACGCACTTTCTTATCTTCGGAGATGTAAGGATGATTGTTCAGGAATCGCGAGACAGTGGTTACCGACAGTCCGGCGTGCTCTGCCACATCTTTAATGGTTGCAGTCATAATGTATGAAATCGATATCAGAATGCTGCTACGTTATTTTTCAGTGGAAATATTGTCAATCGGAGACTTTCAGAATTTGATCGCAATCACATGAAATCAATCAGAGGTTTCCAGATGACGGGCAGGGAGCTGGAATCTAGCTTATAAAAATCGTGAATCCCGTAGCTTTGAGATGCACCGGTATCCGGTTCCCTGGTCACGGGTTCAGTACAGAAGGCCTGGATTATCCAGATCCTTGTAGCCCTAGCAGAGGCTGAACGTAAGCGCATTCTGGAGGATATTCTTAAGGGGAAACTGAGCATTAAACCTTAATATAAACAATTAATTATCTCCTTAACGTACTTTTTGTTCCTTGGTCTTCAAACCCCAACACCTGGAACCCCCATCAAAAATCCAGATGTCTCCATGACACAAAGGCTTGATCCTTTATGCCAGAAAAAGTGACATCACTAAATGGGTTAAAAGTGACATCAGAATATTGGAGTTACAGTACATGTCAAAGCTCAGTGAAAATGTCTAATCACTGGCTCGTTAGAAATGTCCTGATGTTGAAAAGTCCGCTTAGTGCCAGTAGCTGACAGTTACAAAATCTCTGTAAGTTCAAATTCCTCAAATATAAGTTCCATTTCTTCAGAATAAGTGCCTTCACGCTCAAAATAACGCTTATGACCTTCATTCCAATACTCCAGACTTAAATCACCTTCACCTTCCTTACTGGCAAGTTCACTCGTCATTTCATTGAAGCGGATAACTTGCATCCTGAGAGTTCTGATCACGCACATTGGCTGCCCGGCTCCGTTAAGAATGATATTATAACTTCCAACGCAGGGAGCTTCGCCTCGTTCATGTTCATGGTGAAAAGATGCTATCGAAGAGCATGTCGCTGTTTTACTCCCACTCAAAACCAGTTGTACGAGTTCGTTAGCAAGTTCTGGGCTGTCGCCAAATTTCCATGCCAGTGCACCGGGATAAATGTTTTTTAATTCTTCAAGCTTTGCCATTTTCAGCCTTTGTTACTCTGATACGTTTAGAGGAAGTAACCTATTTCCGTTTAATATGAACTATCTGATTCAAATATTCATCTTTGTTGCGCTACCGCGAACGTCCGCTCCTCGCTCAAAGCGGGCCTTTCGCTTCTTCCACTCTTCGCGATGGATTCCCCTTCCGCCCTTTAGCTGCTGCATATTGAGTAAATCCTCGGGTAGAATTGTTAGGTGAACACTTCAAACCAAACTCTTTGCCACGTAATAGTTTAAAAATAAACAATAAGAAGGGGACCGAACCACCCCGGCAAAGTCTCCCGAAGGAATGGAAATTCCGTTCAACGCCAATGTTAGCTTTTTCCGGGCTGTGATAGCATCTTAGGATTAGTTTTCAGAGCCAGGGCTGATGAAGAAGAAAAGCAGCACACCCACACCCCACGATGCCACGTTCAGGCAGTTCCTGACGCAACCAGATGTTGCGCGGGATTTTATGGAAATCCACCTGCCCGCAGAGTTGCGGGCAGTCTGCGATCTCAGCACGCTGAAGCTGGAATCCGGCTCGTTCGTCGAGGATGATCTCCGCCAGTATTTCAGCGACGTCCTTTACAGCCTGAAAACCACAACCGGCGACGGATATATTCATGTCCTCGTGGAACACCAGTCAACGCCGGACAAACATATGGCTTTCCGCCTGATACGCTATGCGGTGGCCGCCATGCAGCGCCACCTGGAGGCAGGGCATAAAAAATTGCCACTGGTAATACCGGTGCTGTTCTATACGGGTAAGCGCAGCCCGTATCCGTACTCTACCCGCTGGCTGGATGAATTTGACGATCCGGCGCTGGCAGGCAAACTCTACAGCTGCGCTCTCCCGCTGGTAGACGTTACGGTCATTCCGGATGATGAAATCGCAGGTCATCGGAGCATGGCTGCCCTGACCTTACTACAGAAACATATTCATCAGCGGGACCTTGCAGAACTCGTTGACCGGCTGGCACCCATCTTGCTGGCCGGATATCTGTCTTCATCACAGGTAATATCGCTGGTACACTATATAGTGCAGGCAGGCGAAACGTCCGACGCCGAAGCCTTTGTACGCGAACTGGCACAGCGTGTGCCGCAACACGGAGACGCACTTATGACCATCGCACAACAGCTTGAACAGAAAGGTATCGAGAAGGGCAGGGCTGAAGGCCTACAGCTCGGTGAACAGCGCGGTATTGAAAAAGGCCGTTCAGAAGGTGAGCGTCAGGCCACTCTGAAAATAGCCCGTACAATGCTGCAGAACGGCATTGACCGCAATACTGTCATGAAAATGACAGCTCTGACTGAAGACGACCTGGCGCAGATCCGACACTAATCCCCCTTGCCTGGCACTTCCTGTCCGGCCATTAGCAAATACTGGTTGGGCAGGGAGACATCTCCGTCAGAAAGGGCTATCCAGCCACAGCTTTTAAGCAATCCATTGAGCGCTTCAACCTGCCCGCTAATTCTGGCTGGCACCGGTAATATTTGTTTCCCGTCTTCACTGAAAGCGATGTCCAGGGCGCTTTTCAGAAGGCAGATGCTGTTTACTGATGCTGAGAGCTGAATTCGGTTCCGACCACTCCAGTCTCTGTCGCTAAGTACGTGGTAGATCCAGTCATACTGAGTTGCCAGTTCCATGGCATAGGTCAGCCGGAACATATCATTCTGCTCCAGCAGTTCGCCGGTGCAGCTGCGCCAGATGTAATCAAGCTTATGCTTGAGGCGGGCGCGTATACCCAGTGACCGTCCCTGATTCAGTATCCAGTCAATATCAGTGGCCAGGTCACGCGAGAAACGACGCTGCTTTTTAGCCAGAGCAAACCAGCGCGTAATGAAAAGATTTTCCTGCGACTCTGAGCTAATTAGCCCGTCCTGGCGGGCCAGCTGCAGCGCGACAAGTGCGCACCATGCCAGATGACTGGTCTTATCCCTGTTTATCAATTCTTAAGCATCCCTGACAAATGTGTAACGATAACTAGCCGATAGCACTGGCCTGTTTTTTGGCTTCATCGATTATGCTGTGCAACTCATCAACGGACAATGGTCTGGATTCATTCGATCTGTGCACCATTGCGTGGCAGTTCGGGCACAGCGGAACCATATCCCTGACCGGGTTTATTTTATAGCTCTCGCCAATAGTTTTAAGGGGGATGATGTGGTGGACGTGGATGAAGTCCTTGCCCAGTTCTCCGTAGGTTTTTTCGAAATCGAATCCGCAGCCCTTACAGACGGTGCCATGATGCCTGATACAGGCTTTTCTGGCTTCAGCACTTCTTTCGTAGGCATTGACGGTTATGACCTTTCGGGCACCTTCAGTGTACTGCTCTGGCATGCTGATTTCTTCAGGATAAGCATGACCGATAGTATCGGCATACCAGACGCTACCTTCCTTCCGGAGATAACGTTTTTCAATGTGATGCTCGAAACCTTTGATCGCCGCCACGTCAGGATTATCAGGCTTCGGAGAGTGCAACATGTTGAAGGTGTAGAGCTCATATCCTTCGTTCAGGTAGCCGAGATGTTCAATAGCCTGCGTATAACCCGGCAGCCTCTTATTTTTAGCACTGAACTCCCATTCTTCGCGCAGGATAACAGCGCGATCCTGTTCGCGCTCAGTATCCCAGGCACCAAAGATAACTATCTGGCGGTCGTGGCTGATAAAAGACCAGCTCCAGTTCCAGTTCTTACAGGTTGCTCCCTGACTCTGTATAAACTGTTTTCTATTCAATTCCCCCCCCTTAAATTAAATAACATTAGAACTTTAAACAAGCATAACTAACTTATTTATAATTTACTACTAAGATATCTATTAAAACGTTTTTCATTCTTAAGGATAGATATAAATCTTGTGGAAACAATCATCATAATACATGTATAAAATACTGCTGCTGCAATAAGTGAAATGGAAAAAACAGCATTAGGCAGTCCACTATTCCAGTCCGTCGAGAAATCATAAGAAAGGTAGTAAGTTAAAAATGTAAACAGCCAAAAAGCCAGAGCAAAAAGAACATTTTTCACGTTCACATAAATTCTATTTTTTTCAAAGAGGTACATGCCTTTGATGCGTAGCAAGCTCTTAGAGAAGTATCCATTATCACTTAAATCTTCATAGTAAAAACTAATAATACATTTTGAAAGCTCTGTATCTTCATGTAATTTGTAATCGCTCATTATTATTTTATGCTTTATTTTTTTAAGGTGTTGCTGCTTTTTTTGTACCCATTAACATATTCCAATGTTTCTATTTTTCTACTTGTAGGTAAAGAGAAGAAAGACATATAAGAAGAGTAGATCCTTTTAATCCAGGGAATCAATATCACTGATATAGCAAGTATAATAAACGGAGACAGCATTTTAAAAAATTCGACGTATTCTTTACCCATGTGATTTCCATCCTTTAATACTACGACCATTTGATGGTCACAGATATTTTCTGATATGCGTACTGTACACAGATGCGCAGTACGCCGGAGACCTCTCCCTTAGCGAGGATCTTGCAGTTGTTGTCTGACCATTTCGAATGCTTTCTGCAACGTTGCTTTATCGGATATATTCATAATTTGAGTTGCTAATAGTTCCAGTGCGTCATTGTTTGATTCTTTTGCCAGAAGCAGAGCACTCATTCCTAATGCTAATCGAGGTGATTCAGAAACAGGGATATTATCTTCATCGAAGATGGCTTTTAATTCCTTCTGAACGGATGTTTGCATGCATGAAAAATCCTTTTCAATGAAAAGTTTACGACATGTATCTATCAGCATGTCTTTGCGCTCTATGCTCAGCATGCTGTCAACCATCGAGTCGATTATTGATGGGTTGTTCATTTTATATCAATATCCTTATCAAATTTGAGTGATTATTATTCATAACCTGGTTTTCCAGGGAAGTACATAAACGTTTGGTGCATTGGCCAGTCTCGTGGAAATGCGCCACAGGCTTATGGGAGGCGCTAAGCGCCGGAGAACCCCGCAGCGAAGCGATAACGAAAAAAGCATTACGGCTTCAGCCTTATGAAGCGAAGTGAACCAGACCGCATGTGTTTTATGCAGCATAATTTCTTTTATTATGCTTATGCTGCCCGCATGGGGATTAGTGTTCTGATGCAGTATACTTTCGCCTGATTAGGGAGGACGTATGGTTATCAGTGAGAAAGACCTGCTTGAGGCAGGTTTCAGCAAGAGTGAAGTGGACAATTTACAGGGTCGACTTTCAGCAGGCGGAGGCACCATACAAGACCTCATTGATGCGCTTTCACGGCGCTTCCGGGTGTCGATATGGATCACTGTCGCGCTGGTTCTGGTTATGCTGGTCACCCTCATTGCCGGCAGCCGGACACACATTCTTTCCGGGGGCATGAGTTCCCTTGTAGTCCTGATCATTGCCTGGGTGACCTTTCCACCTGCGCTTGGCTGGAAAGCATTCCGCCTGCAGAAGACTATGTCCCGGAAGGCTCGATAGTCAGTAAATCAAGCGCCACTTTGGCTTTAACCCCCCATCCCGCAATTTTCAGCGCCATCGCGGGACGAGGTGTGCCGGATACTTTCCTGAAGAAATCGGGCCTGGTCCAGTACCACAGCCGTTGTGCTTCTGGTTTAAGCCTCAGGCCATAAGCGCCGTAGACTTCGCTGAAGAGAGTGACAGCCTTGAAGGTCCCCAGACCCTGCTGCCGGCTGAAGCCCATAAATTCAGCGAACTCCATCGATCCGTCAGCAAATATCCCCTCCGTTTGTTTATCACCAAGGAGATTGCGCGCGGCTTCCCGTGAAATCGTGTTGAAGCCATTTACGACAATCACCGCGCCGGCCACAACACCCACCGGCGTCATCGAGGACATCATGACGATCCCACCAAAGATGGCCGCTCCGGCCACCACGACGTCGACCGCTGAAATGATGTAACCCACAATTTTGTTCTCGTCCCGGACAACCTTCACCTCGGCATAAAGTTTTGCATAGCCGGTTTTGAGCGAACGGGACTGTTCGAGCAGACTGGTGTTCTCTGCGCGTAATGCCTGCAGGCAGGCCAAACAGTCATCATCCGTTTTTGCCCGACGCGCGGCCTCAAACTGGGCCATGATGAATGCCCTGATCTCATCCACAAACTGAATTCGGGTAAAACCATCCTGAAGATGCATAGCCGCTACCGTGTTGGCCGTATCAACCAGTTTCCTGGCCTCCAGGTTGATCATGGTTTCCGCCCAGGCTCGGGGATTCTGGCCGGGTAAAAGCAACGTGTCCATTTTATCGCCTCGTTTATCTTTTTCTGAAAGCATATTCCCGAAACGATTTTTGACAACAAAAAATGGGTACGCTGTCCAGCAGAACTTACTGATGCCGCATCGCGGCATAAAGGCGCCAGCTAGAGCTGAATGTGGCTTTGATGGTTAGTGGCGCCGTAGCCCGGCGCAGCCGGCTGATCTATAGAGGATCGCTATCAACCCCCCTTCTCTGCAAAGCCATAACCTGCTAAACGCGGTGCAGAAGTATCTCTGCGACGTCGGAGTGGTCACGACAAGGCGAAGCCGTAGTCGGGGCGTATCTCCGCGTTAGCGGGCCGTGAGGGCCGCTTACGGGCGTGTACTCAAAACTTCCAGCGACACTACTTACAGCCACTCAGAATTCTAGTTACAACATCCATCATTAAAAGCGACGGTGTTCCGGGCCTTTGGCCCGGGCGGCCTCGCTTTTCAGTGGTGGGGAGGGGCTGTGAGGGTTCAGGTAGGCACTGCTCCTGCTTTTGGAGAATTATTTCGTATGTTGTAACTATAAATGTACCTGGGGCCCGTCGCGTAGCGATGGGAGCTACTTCAGGTAGTTGCCGAACCGGCGCGGACGAGAGTCCGCTGCAAGGGCGGGCATTCTCGGGAGCCTGTCCACAGGTTAGGCGACGAATAGGTTATTTATTTATAAGAGAGAAAGATTATTTATTTAAAAGAAGTACAGAGCTGGTTTTTAAAGGAAACCACGCACTTTGAAATCAGGCCGCTTGGCGCTCTGCAAGCATAACGGTTGTAACTTTATGGAAAGTTCCCTTGCAGTTATTTGTGGGTAACTGAATTTAGCGACCGGACATGATGCTGGCGAGGCAATTTCTGGCCATTCTGATGGCGGAATAGAGTGAATGTCAGGAAGGACGGCCGTCCTTTCGTGCAGAAAACCGTCAGCCGGGAGTAGCTGACGTGCGAAACCCTCCGGCGCCAGCCGGATTTTTCACACAGGAAGGGTTATATGGGGACTGTGGCCAGCCGCGTGTAGTTGTTGCCGCGCGACATCAGCATGCGCTCTTTCACGCGGCGCTCCAGCTCCCGCTTCATGGCATCAAGACCGCCGGTGAATCGCCCGCTGGCGTATTCCCGCGTCAGCTGTTGCTTCACCAGGGTCACAATGTCCTTACGGGTTCTGTCCGAGTCACGACGTGCACGGGCGCGTTTCAGGCCATGCTGTTTACGTTCGGACTGATAGCTGCGGAACCGTTCGCGCACAAACCGCCAAGCTTTAGCTATCAGCTCGTCCATCTCCAGCGGCTTCAGGTTCTGCTTCTTACGCTGCTGATTTTCCCATTCAACGCGGCTGCGCCTCGCGGCCACAACAGCAACGTCAGAGACGTCAAGCGCGGAGAACAGTGCCGGCGTGAAGGTGATATCGGTCGGGATGTTGCAGCCAATCTGCGGGTCATACTCGGTCTGGTAGGTAATCAGCCCCAGCTCCGCTATGAACTTCAGCGCCCGCGTGGCACGGGTGATGGACAGATTGCCACTTTTTGACTCGGTGGCCAGACCGCACTCGATGGCCAGATTGGTGATGGAGCGCTGTACACGATTGGCCAGCGGGTCATAGTGGAAGCACAACCCCTGGAGCAGTGCATCAATGGCACGACGACGCAGCAGAGGCGGCATCCGGTGACGTTTACCCAGCGAGCGTACAAACGCCACATAGACGGAAAAGTCAAAACGGGACGTGAAGCCCTCAGCTTTCGCCATCAGCTTACGACAGAACGGCAGGGTCTTTTTCCCTTCTCGCGGCGTGAATATCGGATTCGGGTTTTTGACCTGACGATAATGGGAGAACAGGGTCTGAGCGTCAGTCACACCTTCCCGCACTTATGTTGCACGGAAGGAGCAAATGGCACAGAAACAGGTATTGAACTTTTCTGAGCATAAAACTATACTCCCTGCATAGAGCAACAGCTTCTATACAGTTTAGGTAAGCCCCGTTAGTCTTCTCTGAGTCGCCAAACCTTGTGAAGATTATCGGGGTTTTGTCTTTTCTGGTCCCGGGTAGACACCTCATCAGAACCAGTTCCCTGCCACCTTACGGCGTGGCCAGCCAAAATTCTTCAAACGATCAGTAATCTAGCACTCAAAATCTTAAGTATCAAGAAAGTGAGTCCATCACGATGCTTTTCGACTAAAAGCTTCCCTTTCAATCAACTTTTCTAACACTTCAGCTTGAGTAACACCATCTTCTTCACAAAGGTTAGAAAGATACTCTTTGATTTCGGGCTTAATAAATACTTTCAGTTCTTTATGCGTAGCCCTTTTTTTAGCCGAAGCAATTTTCTGTCGCTCAGCTTCACTAAGGGGATTACCCTTTCTGTAAGCGCGTTTCGATGAGGAAGTTACTGCATTTCCGACCTGCGACATATTTGCCTCCTCAAGGATCAAGCAAGGATCGTTTCGCAGAGGATACTACAGATATCTGAAATCAGCGACTTAACTTTACGCGTAAGTGTGAGCCATGTTGGCGCATGACTCACCTGGATGGATGTAGATTGCGGATCAAATGACGATGCGACTTAGTATGAAGAATGCCAGTCCGTTCCTCCGTCCCAGCGCGACTGCCAGTGCTGAAGGTAGGTTTGTGCCACTTCCGGCACCTCATTAATAACCAGCACATTCTCGCTATTCCTCGATGCAGCAGAGCGAGTGTAGTTAAAGCTACCAGCCTCAACTGTATGATTATCAACAATAATGACTTTGTCATGCATGATGGCGTAGCGACCGTTGGTGCGCAGCGGAATTCCCGCGTTCACCACGACGTTCATCGCCGCCTGGCTGGCTTTGCTCCGGTTGCCCTTTTCATCAAGCACTATCTTCACATCCACACCACGACGTTTTGCCCTGACAAGCGCACTAACCACCTCCGGAGACGTAAATGAGTAACCCATCAGCCGAATTTCCTGCTGTGCTGACTCAATCGTCTTAAGGACCAGCTGCAACGCGCTGCCTTCAGGTGAAAAGCCGACCTGAACGGAGGATGCCGCTGCTGCGGGCTGAATACAGCTCAGCGAAAGACATACCAGACCGGACACGGCCAGCTGGCGAAAGGTGAACTTACGCATTAAATAACCTCAGAAATACTGTTCGGATGTGTTAACCAGAAACGCCGGAGACGGGGAAAACTTGCTTTTACTCTTCTCCGGGGTTGGACAACTGAGCACGGCGAAGGCGTCAGTCTCTTTTAGCGGTATCAGGTGGCGGACGCCTGATTATTTTTTGGTATCACCGGCAGCATGACTGATGGCCTGCTGCAGGGCCTCCGCGCTGGTGTATCCCGGAATAACCGTCACGTTATCAGCGCTGGCGCCGGCTGACGGGAGAACCACCAGGGCCGGGGTACCGCTGAAGCCCAGCTGCTGCGCAAGTGTGTTTATGCCATCCAGGGTCCCCTGACGTTCAGGGGCTGTTTTCGCATCGAACTTCACGGCTTTTGCGGCCGCGCTGATATCAGCATCGGTCAGCTTACCCTCGTTGTGGCCGGTGGCGTAAATCGCGTTGTGATAGTTAAGGTAAGCATCGGCCCCCTTCTGCTTCCAGATCTGAAGCCCGGTTTTCGCCGCAGTGAGCGACGCCGGCCAGCGCTGGCCAAATATCGGGAATTCCTTGAACACAAAGCGCACGTCCGGGTTAGCTTTTATTACCTTCTCCAGTTCCGGCGCCAGGCGGGCACAGTAGATGCACTGGTAATCAAAGAATTCAACGACCGTCACTTTCGCATCAGCAGGACCATATGATGGTGTGCCTTTATCGTTCAGCAGCGCTGCCTGATTCTGAACCACGGCGGCCGTCATCGCCTGCTGCTGTTTCTCCTGCTGTTGAGCCTGCAGCTTCTGGCTGACCTCAACCAGCACTTCCGGATGAGCCAGCAGGTAGTCTTTCGCGATTTCACCAATGCGGGCTTCCTTCTCCGGGGTAAAGGCAGCGGCAGGTTTCTCTGCTGCCCCCGCCACGCCGGAGACCAGAAGGCCAGCGGCAAGCATGACTGAAAGGGTTTTATTCATGTTCATCCTGTGTTTTTCTCTTCTCTGTTGTTATCAGTTCGTATCGTGTGCGGGCGCGGGTGCTTCCCTGGCCGCCCTGCGCTGTCGTTTAGCATGCTCCTGGGCCCTGCGCTCCACGGCATACGCCGCCTCCTCTGGACTCACCGCTGCGACCGGTTGTCCGGCAAGGTTTTTACGCCACGCGCCCGCCGTCATGGCACCCAGATACGCATCCGAGCGGGTCACTGCGGCAAGGCAGCGTTTCAGCGTCTTCACTGAAATCTCCAGCCCGCGCTGACGAATGTCATTAACCATCGCCTCCCGGATGTTGACCGCCAGGAGCTGCGGCTGACCGTCCGTCACCAGGGCCGGCCAGCAACGCTTCAGGAGCGCGAGCGCGTCCGCAAGCGGCATGACCTTCCGGTACACCGGCTCCGGGGCAGGCTTGCGCCTGGCCGCCCGCATGGCCTCCCGCTCCTGCGCCTGTCGCTCTGCCCACAGCCGGGCTTTCTCTGCTTTTCGGGCGGCCTTCTCATCTGCCTGCGCCTTTTTCGCGCTCTCATCCACCGCCTGCTTCCTGACCTTCCAGGCAGGCGTAGTGTTCACCACCACGGTCTTTTTACGCGTGACCCGGCCCGGTCCCGCACCGTCCGGTTCACTGTTGTTTACGGCACGCTGACCTTCTGGCTCTGTCTTACGGCGCAGCGTCAGCGTGGGGCGCCCCTGCTCTTTCATCCTGCCTCCGGATAAATCTGTTTCACGTGTATTCCCCTGACTGACCCTATTCTGACACGGCAGATATCACATCACCATCAGTCCGATGACGGCCAGGTGCACCGCGTAGAACAGCGGGAAAAATTCGCGCGGCCAGAACCTCGGCACACTGCAACAGGTCCGGCTCAGTACCGTCAGGGTTATGCCGGGTATTACCAGACCCGCGATGGCAAAGGCGGCGCTGTCCGCGGCATTCAGCGCGAGTATCGCCAGTGCCAGACACAGCGCCAGTCCCGTGCGCGTGGTGCGCCGGCCCGTCATACAGACGCCGCAGGCCAGCATC
The DNA here is from genome assembly GCF_057536195.1 of Enterobacter sp. C3_dUdeg. NCBI lineage: Bacteria > Pseudomonadati > Pseudomonadota > Gammaproteobacteria > Enterobacterales > Enterobacteriaceae > Enterobacter > Enterobacter sp. C3_dUdeg. The sequence continues at coordinate 70,058 of NZ_BAAKFX010000012.1, read as the reverse complement.
AGCATCACTACCCCCGCCAGCCCATAGCTTCCCTCTGAAAACGGCAGCCAGGCCAGAACCAGCATCAGGGAGAGCGGCCACGCGCGCGGCCCGTGCCGCTGCATCAGCGCCAGCGCCTGTCCGCTGACCGCAAAGGCAAACAGGATATTGCCCAGGTCCGGGCGCAGCCCGGCCAGTATCCAGCCGCCCTGCGCCACCCCGGCCCATATCCAGAGCCGGTTCAGGGCGCGCTGCTGAATCTGCGGATGGCGGGCGAGGTTCATGGCCCAGACCAGGCCAAAGAGCGGAAACGCTCCCCGACCGGCAAGACGCAGCCAGTCATTATCCAGTCCGCACAGCATGATGATGTGGTCGGCCACCATCAGGAGCAGCGCCACGGTTTTGATAAGGTCAGTCTGGCCCGGCGTCCACACAAGCAGCCGCTGCAGCCAGCAGTCGGCCACCACCACAAGAGGGAACAGCGGATGGTTTTCAGCGCGCATATCAGTCCCCTCCCAGGGTCTTTTCACGCTCAAGGTCGCGCACCGTTTCGCGCTCCATCTGCTGCAGGCGGTCCCGCTGCACGTTCTCGCGCACCACCTGAGACACCGCCTCATCCCGGCGGCGTTCTTCCGGCGCATCCGGCAGCGTGAGGGGAGATACCGGCGTTTCTTTTATCCGCGCCATATCCCGCACCACATCCCGGACGGCGACGTCAGCCCCTCCGGCCGGCCTGTCGCCGCTGCGGGCCATCTCGCGGACCGCCTCTTCAGCACGCTTATCCAGCTCCCGCTGCACCTCAGCCTCCCGGGCCTGCTGTGCCAGCACCTCCGGCGGCACCGTTTCTGCGGGCTGCGTACCGGTGCTGTCGGGCAGGCTGTCGGCCCAGACCCGACCGCCGGTAATGGCGCCGGGGTTCCACGGTCGCGCCTCGCCTTCGAGCCGCACCACCACGCCGCTCTGCGGATTCTCCCGCGCGAGCCGCACGCCCTCTTCCATATCCCGCGCCAGCAGCGACTCGCCGTTACGGCTGGCCTGCAGGCCCGCAAACGCCGCGTCCCCGCTGCCCATCACCCGGCCTTCACCGCCGAGCCCCTTAAGCTGCCCGTCTCCGGACGTCAGGGCACTCAGCCAGACGCCCGCCTGCCTGCCGTTGCGGTCGAAGGCCGGGAGCGCCACGTGCGGCTGCGGGTATTTCCGCCCCGGCGAGATAAATTTCGCCATTGAGCCCTCAGGCTGCAGCCCGGCCTGGCGCAGCGCGGCGCGACCGGCAGGCACCTCACCCAGCGCTTTTGCCGTCGCCGTCAGGCGGGCGGCATTCGCGACGGCGCGGTCGCCGCGCGGCTCCAGAATGTCATGCGCCGTACTTTTCGCCTGCGATTTTTCCATCGCGGCCACCCATTTATCCCGGTTGTCGGTATAGACCTGCGCGTGCTGCTTCATGCGGCTCAGCGCCACGTAGGCTGACTCGAAGCTCACCATCCGCTTACGTCCACCGTCCGTGCCCTGCAGGGAGATGGAGAAGGGTTCGCTCGCACCCTGTGAGCCTTCAACGGTAACGGCATAGGCCAGGTCGATGTGCTGCTCTGCCTGCTCCGCTGACGGCGTGAGCGTTCGTATCTGTTTTCCATCCGACAGCGTGACGCTGTCACCTTTTATCTCACTGACCGACCAGACGCTGTTGGCCACGAAGCCCCGCTCGTTGTCGCTTTTCGAAAAGCGCATCCGGTCGCCTTCCGACACGGTGATGGTGTCCTGACGGTAGAGCGTGACGCCCTCTGTCGCCGCCTGCGCGGGCGACAGGCTGCGGGTGTTGCCCTGCGCATCCTTCAGCATCACCAGGTGCGCCTCCCCGTCCAGCGCCTCAATGCTGTAATAGGTGCTGTCCAGCAGAACCAGGCTGTCGCGGGATGCCTCCCACGTTGCCATGCGCCGCAGCTCCCCGTCGCGGATATTGGCAGGCGTGAGAACCGGCAGCGTGACCTCTTTTTCGCCCACCTCGCCGGCACCCTGACGGGCGTCATGAATCATGGCATTCACCTGGCGGCGGTCGGCGTTCAGGGCGGTGATAACGATGGTCTGCGCCTGCGCCTCTGGCGTGCGCCCCGTGTAGTCCTTCACGATGGCCTCCAGCAGCGTCGCGGGCTGCCCGCCGGGCATCAGGTCGCCGGCCGCCACGGCTTTCGCAATGGCCTCCTCCCGTTCGCGGCTGAACTCCATGACCGAGCTGTCCGGCTGCCAGGCATCCGCCCTGCGCGGCACCTGTGCCGGCGCCACACTCTCAATGGTCGTCAGGGCGCTGCCGATATCGCGGTTAATCAGGCTGTAGACGGCAGGTTTTAGTTCCGGCGTCTGGCGGACAATCTCCTGCATCACAGCCACGTCAATGGCGCTGCGCTTCTGCAGCAGGCGGAAGGGCTGGCCCGGGGCAATGGACTGCAGCTGGTCGGTATCACCGCTGGAGACCGCGCGTCCCCCGCCCCCGGCAATCAGGCTGTACGCCTTCGCCATGTCGGCGTTACCGACCATTGAGCTTTCATCCACGAGAAACAGCACGTTGCTGAAGTCCGGTCGTTCGCCGCCGCGCAGCTGCTGCTGCGTGTCGTGAATAAAGGCCGCCAGCGTCTGCGTTTCGGGCACGCCCGCGTCGCGCATCTCGCTCACTGCCCGGTGGGTGGGGGCCACGCCGATAACGCGCGGCTGCTCCCGCTCCGGCAGCGTGCCGATGGCCGACATGACTGCCCGGAACTGGGTGGTTTTACCCACCCCGGCGTAGCCCTGCACCAGGGTAAAGCGGTCGGGGGACTCCAGTATCATGCGCGTGGCGTTCCGCTGCCCGTCCGTCAGCCCCGCCAGCTGCGCGTCCGGAACCTTATCCATCAGCGGGGTGACGGCCTCCTTTCCCTCCAGAACGTGGCGGAGGACACTTTTCTCCGCATTGTACGACTGACGTGAGACCAGCAGCTGCAGGCCGTTTCCCGGCGATACCGGCACCGACAGCAGGGCGCCGCTGCGTATCTGCCGGTCCGCCTCCTTTTCGATGGACTGCAGGCTGAGGCTGTCCTGCTCAAATTCTTTCGCGGCGGCCATCAGCTGCGGCTTCGTGAACGCCAGGCCGTTCCCCTCCAGCACCGGAATGGCCAGATGGATAGCCTGCTGCTCCGGCGTGTGCAGCCCGGCTTTCTGGTGCGCCAGGGCATCATCGAGCCTGTCGTGCCCCGCCGCATCCTTAATCTGTTCAGACACGACGCTCCAGGCAGACTGACGCGACAGCTTCTCCGTCGTTTTCTGCGCCGTCTGTGCGGAATAGAGCTGCACCGCCCTGCCGCTGAGCGCCAGTTTGTTCAGCGTGGTGTTATCCAGCTCGCGCTGCGACAGCGAGGCAAAGACCGTGGCGCTGTCGCTCACCGAGTGGCCCGGCGACTCCACCCAGCCCTGACCCACCTTCGCGGCGGTAAACGGGCTGTCGCCGGCGGGCAGGACCACGTCCGCCTTACGCCCCGGCCGGCTGACGACGAGCCCCGCCTCCCCGAGCGCCTTAACGGTCACCGTATCGCCTCCCTTGAGCCGCGTCCCCTGTGCCTGACCCAGCACCGCCAGGCGGTCGCCTTCGGCCACCTGCAGCGTGCCGGTGCGGTACAGCGACCAGCTGCTGTTGAGTTCAGACAGGCGGGTCACCCGCGTCTCACCCTGGGCGTTGCGCAGCGTCAGGCTGTTGTTGCGGCCCGTCACGCGGTCAATGACAAAGCGCTCCCGGCTGCGTGCTTCGGCATTCCAGCGCTCCATGACCATCCCCTCCCGGTAGTGGTCGCGCACCTGCTGATGGCGGCTGTCGAGCCAGACCGGCTCCAGCGTAGTGATACTGACCTCCCGCTCGCCCAGCACCTTTTCCGCCTTAAGCGCCTCGCGGACAACGCCTGCCAGCACCGCCTGCTCGCGCGGGCCGGAGACCTGCGCCACGCTGTGTTCACCTGCGCGGACGCTTCGGGCAAAGTCAGCGGCCAGGCGGTCATACCGCTGCCGCCGGTCAGGCTCGCTGATAACCGAGACCTGCGTCTTCTCACCGCCCTGCCACGCGAGCGTGCTCACTCCCGCCTCCTTCATGACGGTGAGGGCGCTGCCGGTCCCGGTGCGCTGGCCGCTGTCGGCTATCAGCAGCTGGACGTTATGGCGCAGCGCGCCGTCGAGCAGCGTGAGCGTTTCTTTCAGGGTCAGCTTCTCCCCCTGGTCCACAATCAGCGTGCTGCCGGGCGTAAAGGTCATGCCCTCCGTCAGCCCCCGCCTGTCGGTGATATGCTCGCCGCTGAGGCGCTCATCCTGCATAAGGGCGCTGCGTGAGCGCCTGTCGGCGGCGATAATCTGCACGTCACGCCCCTGTTCGCGCGCCATCATCGTCAGCTCCGCCACGCGCTCCCGCTGACCGGCCGCCCCGCCCTGACCCGAAATGATGGCCACCGGCGGACGGTCCTGGGCCAGAACGCTTACGGCATCGCTGTATGACCGGCTGCGGGGCACGCTTTTATCCGGAAAAATGTCGGCCTGCCCCGTCCGCTGTAAATCGCGGGTCATCGCCGACACCGACAGCTCGTCCAGCACGTGGATGTTCGAGGTAAACAGCCCCTTCTCTTTATCCAGCGGGATGAGCTGCTCATTTTTTATCGCCGCATCGATGCCGTCACGCGCCATCTCCACCATGCCCGACCGCGCGGGCAGCTGCCCGAGGGTGGTGGCCAGCAGTTCGGAATACGTGAACCGCGCCCGCCGGTCGCTCAGCATCGCAATGGACTGTCCGACGCTGCTGTTAATATCAATGGCTTCAGGCGCCGTTGCGGGAATATTCCCCTGCACAACCCGCAGGTCTGCCGCCTCGCGGTAGGCTTTAATGTCAAACCCCGTCTCTTTCAGGGTCTGCATCCACTCGGCCATGCGCTGTTCGGGGTCAACCTTCTGCTTCGACTGGCGGGTGTCGAGCGCCGCCACGTCGCGGGACTTCAGGGACGCGTCATCCCCGACCGCCTCGCTGATGGTCCTGCTGCGGCTGGAATACGGCTCCGTCGGTACGCCCTTCAGCTCCCACATGCCGTGTTTGCCGACCGTCTCAGTCTCATAGCCCATCGCCGCGACGTCATCCTTCAGCGCGGCACGATACAGGCGGCCAAAGGCAATCTGGTTGGCGTAGATATTCTCAATAAACCCGGTTTTACCCACTTTGTCGCTGCTGAGCGTTCGCCACTCATCGCCATGCTGAGTGGCATTGGCCACCACCGCGTGGGTGTGCAGCTGCGGCTCCTGGTCGCGGCTGGTATCGTGGTTAAACAGCGCCATCACCAGGTTGCCGGTCAGCTGCGTCTCGCTCCTGCCCTCCGTCATAACCCGCGTGGAGGCCATCGCCTCTAACTGCTTAATGGCGGTCTCCACCGCGCGGTTGTGGGCCTCAATAAGACGCTTGTCGCCACCGAGCATGGCCATCACGGAGACACTTTTGGGCGCAGAGAAGGTGAAGTCGTAGCCCGGACGGTGTTTGTTCGCCCCGTCCTGAGTCCGGCTGAGGTCGCTGCCGTCCGGCAGGCGTCCCTCCAGAACCTTCGTAAAGACCTTCTGGTCCACCCCGCCGCTGAGCCCCAGCGCTTCAGCCCCTTTTCCGGCCCAGCGCTCGCCCATACTGCCGATAACGTAGTAGTTGTCCTTGTCGGTGTAATAATTGCCCGCGCTGCCGGCGGATTTTACCGATCCGATGCTCATCATCAGATGTATCCTCCCGGCTCAAGATCCTTTTCAGGCGCCCGGTGAACGTTGATGTTCACTTCTTCACGACGCTGCCTCTCCTGAGGAGACAGTTCGTCCTGCTCCGCCTGCCACGCTTCCCATGCCGCCATATCCACCACCTCACCGCTTTCACTGATGCCGGGCGGCAGCTGCTCAGCCTCCTCCGCCTTTGTCTTCAGCTCAGGCTCCACGCCGCCGGTGCCGGCGGCACCCGCCACAGATGCCGAAGCGGATGCCGTGTCTGCAGCACGGGGCGCAGGCGCCAGCTGCTGTGGCTGCTGTGGCTGCTGTGGCTGCTGTGGCTGCTGTGGCTGCTGTGGCTGCTGTGGCTGGCCAGCATTCTCCGCACCGCCCTCTGGCGCGATAACGTCTGCATCCGGCTCAAAGAGCATGGCGATGCTGCGGGATTCATGCTCACGTGCAGCCAGCGCGGCATTCAGGCGTTCCTCCGCTTTCCCGTCGATGGTGCGCGGAATGAATTCCGGTGCCACCTTTGGACGCTGCTGATACTTCAGCGCCATCTTCACGGCAGGATACGGTCCGGGAAGCGTGACGTAGCAGGAGAGATCCGGCAACGTCTGGACGTCGGAGTAACTCACCAGGGTGACGCGCTCCATGTCCTTGCCGACCGAAGTACCGTCGCGTACCGGGTCCACGCCGTAGGAATACTGCTCGGACGCCTTGAGGATTTCTTTTTCACCGATTTCACCTGCGGCGAACTCAGCGATATTGCGCGACGGCGAGCGGAAGAAGGCACGGGTGTTCAGCACGTCGAACAGCGTTTCCGCAGGCTTCTGCCCATAAATATCTTCCAGCTGGGCGTAGGACTGAATGCCAATGACGTAGCAGCCGCCAAACTTACGCGCCTCCGGCAGGATCTCAACCAGGTCCGGCAGCTTGTGCAGGGTCGGCAGCTCGTCGGCGAAGATCCACACGCGGCGGTTACGGTTTTCACCCATCGCCAGCAGCCCGCGAATGGCGATGGACAACCACATGGAGATAACCGGCTTGAGGGAAGCGTGGGTGTCAGCATTGGAGGAGATAAACAGCCAGCCGTTTTTACCGTCCTCACGCACGCCGCGCATCCAGTCGCGTATGGTGAATGACTCGCCGTTATTTTCGATGCCCTGCAGGTAGCGGATGGCCTTGACGTAGTTGGTCAGCACGGCGCGGATGGAGATGGCCGTTTTCTCGATTTTCTCTTCCACCAGGTTCGCCGCCGGGGAGTTTTTCAGGTACGAGCGCAGCTTCTCAATCTTGATGGAAAGCAGCGTGTCGACCAGCTTGCTGTAGCTGCGGTCCTTGTCGTTGCGCATCAGATAAGCGGCTTCGGCAAAGATGGTACGTCCCGACCCCTGCCAGAAAGGGTCTTCCTTCGTGCCCATAGGAATAAGCGTGTTGGACACGTTGTCGAAGTCAGGCTGCGTCAGGCACTCCCGCCACAGGTCCCATGCAGCGCAGCGCGCATCCAGCGGGTTAAGGATTTTATCCGTGGCCGGATCATAGTAGCTTTTGACGAACTCACAGGAACGGTCATACACGATGACCATGTCGCCACGCTGGCGGGCATAGTTCATCAGGCGGCGGATAACTTCTGATTTACCGGCCCCGACTGTGCCGTGCAGACAGAAGTTCTGGATCTCCGAGTCCTTGATAAGCGGCAGCTCACCGATTTTTATCTCGGATGCGAGACCGTCGCGCCTGAGCATTTTCGCCACCGCTTTCGGGTCGTCAGTCAGCTGGCGCCCCCCCGTTATCTCGTCCTCACTCTGCTGTTTACCCTGATGGCCCAGAATCCAGGTGGTGACAAAGAAGGTAATAACGCACACCACGGCCGCGATGATGGCGGCAAGAATAAAGGCCGTCCAGACCTGGTCTGCGCACCACTGGATATATTTGTCCTGCATTATTTGCTGCGCGTTATACTTCAGCTCATGGCCGTAATAACGGATGGTATAGACAGGCTGGGATTTGAAAATATCGCGCATGGGGGCCAGCGTCTGACACCAGTAATAAACCATGCCGTTCACGAACGTCTGCCAGGTCAGTTTAACTGACAGCGTAATCGCGACAATGACGCCGAAGAGAATGACGAGACAGTACACGATGATATTGGCGATCTGACTGAACATACGGATGCGCATGCTCGCGATCTGACCGCCCTGGGTCATATCTTTAGCATTGAAACTCATAATGTAGGTCCGATGGAGTGTGCCGTCACAGACGGCAAAAGCAAACTATTCCGGCGTTGCCGGCAACCCTTTATGACCGCACAAAGAATTTACTCAGCCATAAAGCGTTAGCGTTGAAAAACGAGAGGTTGTGCTCAGAAATACAGGGCGGTGGGTCCGCCCTGCTGATACCTGTTAGAGAATATTGGCGACGGATTTGGCCAGCTGATCTTCCAGGACCGGCTGTGCTTCCGGGAACTTCAGGTTAACCTTGTTCGCGTTAGATACGATACGGGTCTGGTACTTATGCTGATCTCCCAGCTCTGAGCTGGTCTGGATTTTAGAGCCGGAGGTACCCTGGCGCAGGGCCGCAACGTTATCTGTGGTGACAACTGCTTTGGTGCGTTCGGCGATCTGCACGTCGGTTATCATGGTGTAGTTAACATCCTCAACCATCGCGTCCGCCGCCATACCAGCCAGCCCGGCAGCAAGGCCCACGCCCAGTGTCGCGCCCGCTGAGCTGGAGTTGTATGCCGTAATGCCCGCGCCGAGCGCAGCCCCTGCTGCTGCCCCTTCGTAACCACGACTCAGCCAGCTCTGGGCGTCTCGCAGGTCCATTTTATCGGCTTTGAGCACGTTGGCCTGAATCCAGTAGTAGGCTTTATCCGGAGAGGAGACGACCTGATAGCCTTTGGCTTTTACCGCTTCGGCAATTTTACCCTGTAGCCCGCTCATATCCTTGTCGGAGGTATTTTTGATCTGCAGATAAACGGTGCGTTCCGTGGAAGGCTCCAGCCAGATGGTTTCGCTCATCTGAGTTTTAACCTCAAGGTTACGCTTCTTGATTGCTGTGCTCATCGCGCCACAACCTGAAAGAGCCAGAGTGGAACTGACCAGAGCAATCACCATTAATTTTTTCATTTTCATAAAAATTTCCTTGTTGTCGTTTATATATACTTTTGAAATGTTGTATAATAAATAATGAGTTTTGTTCACCATAATAAAATGCGCAGGGTATTTATGGGATTATTTGATAGAAAACTAGATGTCAGCACCACCACTCATTTTCAGATTTTCACTTCGGTCCCACCGCAAATTAAAATCTTGAAAAATTTTGGCCTTGTAAAAGCCACCACATCAGAAATAACCGCCAAATACCGTAATGAAGATGATGAACTGCTTTCTGCTCTTTTTACCGAAGCAACAAAATTAGGGGCTAATGCAATCATTAATCTACAGTATATTTCTGGTTCATATCAGAGAAACGGACATGCCTTTGTTACGAGTTATCTAATAGCTACTGGTGATGCTGTTCTACTGGAGGATATATAATTCAGCTATTTTTATCCTGATACTCTCTGGCCTTGTTAAGAAGCTCATCCGGGGTGTCAGCCCCCGGCAGTCGCTCTTGGGCAGTTTTTTCTTCATGATACTTACGATTTTGGGATAACTCTTCCTCTTTATGATGATTCTGTAACCCACTATACTGCTGTTTTATGTCTTGCTCCTCGTCACGAATATTTCTACCCGTCGTATTAATTTCTGAACGATACCCCGAGATGGTATCTTCAACCTGATCTTTCACATCATCACGGATATTATTGTCCTGCGTTCTTTGGTCGATAATATTTTTATGGGACTGGTGGTCAGCCATAACAGCCTCTTTTTTTCCGCCCGAGGAAATACCCTCCATCGAAGCCCCAATTTCCGAGCGCCCTGACGAATAGGCCGCATCAATACTTGGTTGAACCTGCTCCTGAACGAACGACCAGGCAAGCTCTCTGCGCTTATTAGCCACTTCAGGTGAAGACGTATTTGTCAGCAGTGTGTCGGCATCATGTGGGGCCTGTTTACGAACATACTGAGCAAACTGCTGGTTCAGGTCTTCATTAATTTGGCCGCTCATGCTTTCAGTACGGGACGCCATTTCCGCAAATTCCTTGCTGCGTGCCTGGCTGGTCGAGTACTGTTCAAGGCTTTGTTTTGCAGAACTCAGCGATGCGGACAACTGGTCCGCGCGTGAAGCTGCATTGTTATCCGTATGGCTGCCGGACTCACTGACTTTGCGGCTGGTAAAGTAATCACTGGCTTCTTTAAAGTCCTGAGAGGCTTTGGCGTCTACATCATGACGGGCATCCTGACTAACTCGAGAACCATTTGATGCGTTATGAGAATCATTATCTTCGAAATCTCGCCCTGCTTTAACTCCGGACTGTCCTCCGACCTGAACACCAGTACCCAGAACACTAACCCCCATGCTTCCCTTAACATGAGCATCACCGTAAAACCCAAGTGAATCACGTGTGCTTCTGGTCGCCAATTCCTGAGTCGCCCGATCATTACTGATGTTATGCGCCTTCGCATAGCTTTCCACCGCGCTGCGCATCTTGCTGGCCATCATGGAGTCCTGCGCGCTCATGGTACTGTCGGCGCCCTGCGTCATCGAATCGCTGCTCCCCCGGTTGGTGCCAAACTGGCTGAGAGTCTGCCACGTGCTTGACATGCTGCTACTAAAGCTCTGCATCGCACTCTGGGACTGCGTCTGGGCCTCGCGCGCCATCTCCTGCTGCGCTGAGGCCAGTTGACGGGCAAAATTAATACTCACGGGCAGCTTACTCGCGGCCTGGGTGGAGTCAGTCACGGTACTGCCATCGCGCATCTGTGTGGATGTCGCTCCGTTGCCCAGCTGCTGACTCATCTGGCCAAACATGGTCGAACTGTTGGTATTCCAGCTGTTGCCGCTCACGTTCTCGGTCTGCATGTTGGCGTAGGAGTAGTTCCCGTCGATTGACCCTGCCGCCGCCGTTGCAGCCGGACTGATGGCCGAGGACGCCAGGTGGCTGTAGAGATTCGAGAAGCTGGAGCCCAGACCTTTCAGCATTCCCCATGCCAGTGGGGGGATAAGCATCGACAGATAGCCCGCCGTGGTAGCCAGATCCGAGTATTTAAGTTGCACCTGCGACAGCTCAGAGAGTACCACCGGCGAGCCGTTGGCTTTGGCATAGAAGGTCATGCAGCTGTTGAGGATGGCGTAAAGCAGCGGCCAGCTCTGCACCCACATGATGGCCAGCACGTACCCCTTCAGCACGTTAAGGGTGACGGCGTTAAACATCCCGCCCAGCACCATCAGGGGGAATATCCCGATAATCAGACCGACTATCAGCGTCTGGGACATGGGCAACGAGCGCAGGGCCACCTGCCCGACCGTTGCGTGCGCGAGCCGCTGCTTCTCCATTGAGGACGTGGTGGCGATGTTGAGCAGGCTCGAGGTATCGCCGTTGCGGGCCGCATAGCCCATGATACCGTCGCGCAGGGCATTCATCGTCACGTTCTGGCGGATAATTTGCGAGGCGCTCTGCCCGGAGTTATAAAAATAGTTATAGCTTTCGCCGAGCATCTGGCTCAGGAGCAGGTCGGGATTCGGACGTCCGCCAAACAGCCAGCGTGCGTAGTAGCTCCAGCTTTTTCCTCCGGTCTGGGTATCAAGGCCCAGCTTCTGTTTGAGGATCACTGCGGCTTCTTCGCAGGATAAAAACGCCTTTATCTCCGTTTGTCCGTTATCACCGCTGGTCGTAAACTTCTTATAGTTCTGCACCTGACGCAGCGGACTGGGTTTAGAGAAGATAATGGTGTAGGGGTCGGTGCTGTTCATCAGTTCGTCCAGGGTGTACTTCCCGTTGAGGAAGATGTCACCCATCACGCAGTTCTGCACATAGTCCGCAAAAAGCGTGGTGATTTCAGGATTTTTTGACAAAAAGTCGGTGCTGCGCGCGACCAGATTCGCGCCGAACAGCATCCCGGTCTTGCTGTAGGTCACGCTGTCCGGCTGAGAAAAGACCATCTCATAGCCCTGCACCAGCGCGTGCCCGATGGTGGTCGTCAGCGACGCCGGCAACGCCAGCCCGACGGGCACGTTGTCCACCTGATAAACCTTCGTCAGATCGCTGTTGTCAATAATCTGTACCGGCGTGCGCACGCTCACCAGAAGGGACATCAGGACGATGGTACCTATCCAGCCCAGCATATCCATCACGTTGTGACGGCGTATCCAGGTGATGGCCACGACGAGCACAGACAGCGCGGTCACGATCCGGCGGATAATGACCCAGTTGTCCGTGTTCATAAAGGCCACAATGGCGTTCAGCGTCTGGCTCAGCCAGTCGCCGCCCGCGATAACGTAAATCGCCTGCATCAGCGCACTCCCCCGAAGTGATAGTTGTTCTGATAGCGCTGCAACATCCGCGCCGAAACCTGCTGGCGCATGTAGCTCATCTGGCGGTCAACAACCAGCAGCGCATCCTGCTGTACCTGCACCTGCGCCTGGAATGAGGCTATCTGTCGCGTGGCCTCGTTGAGGTTGTTATTGATGCTGTCGATAACGGCCTGGTCATAGTTGCCCGTTGCCATCAGGGCGCGCGCCTGCTGCACCATCTCCTGGATGTACTGGAGCAGAATGTCGTAGCCGATGTAGTCCGTCAGCTGGTAGACGAGGCTGTCCGAGACGCCCAGCATCATCGGGTCCACCAGGTACTTGAACACCGGGATGGTGGTGCCGGAGATAAAGCCCTTCTCCTTCTCGGTCAGCTTTGTGTCGGTTGCAGCCTTGTTCTGGATGCTGGAGAGAATGTCCTTGATCTGATTCTTCAGCGCGTTCTTTTCGGTTATGGTGACGGTCGCGTCGGCCACCACCTTCAGGCACTTCTCGCTGTCGTTGCAGTGGTAAATTTTCGCCGTGCCGCCCTCCATCACGGCCTTAATAATGTCACGATCCGTGGTGCGGGCAGGCAGCGGCGTGATGTTACCCTTCTCGTCAAAAATCAGGGTGCCGGTGAGCGTCATGATGAACTCCCTGAGTTCTTTATTCCCGCTGAACATGCCGTTCTTGCCGAGCGCATTCCAGATGATATTGATGTTTTTAGTGATGCGCTCTTTATCGGCGGTACCGGCCTTGTCGCGCACCTTGTCGAGGCTGCCGCCCACGGTGCAGCCCTGCCGGGATGCCGCCCAGTCTGCAAACATATTGCTCTCGCCGGCAATGTCCTGGCAGACCTTCTGCTGGGAGACCTGGGTGCGCGGAAACAGACCGCCGACAATCCCCTGCGCCGCCTGGCAGGAGCTGAGGTTCATGCTGTTAATGTCGCTGGCCATCTTCTGCAGGAAGTCTTTTGCGGTCTTGATTTCCGGTACCGTGGTCTGCAGCGCCAGATCGAAGAAGTATCCGGCCGCATTGGACATAATCTGCTTGGCGAAACGCTGCAGCTGATCGCTGTTAATAAAGCTGAAGGAGCCCAGATAGGCATCGATGCCGCCGCAGCCGGCGTTGATGTCGGGCAGCGTCATGGAGATAAGCTGGACGGTTTTCACCTGCGTGCGCGCGTAGAGTGAGCCGCCCGTGGCGTAGCCCGCGGCCTGCCCCTGCCAGACCTGTGGCTGGCTGGTGTTGGACGCAAAGCCCAGCTTATTAAAGAAGGTGTTCATGTCACTGTTCACGTCGGCACTCACGCTCGCTGAACACGCAAGAAGGAGGCCACACAGTATGGAGAGAGGTTTACGGACGAACATCGGCACCCTCCCGGCTCGCCTGCAGGGCGAGTTTTCCCATGTTTCGTTTTAGTATGAACATCTGCCCTTTAGTATAAAGCGAGTTCAGGATTGCATAAACGCCACCTGCAACGGCAAGCCCGCCGCTCAGCGCGATAAATATCAGTGGAATGGCGTACATCAACACGTTCCACAAATCTTTCAGCTGCAGGTGACCGTCCCTGATCCAGTCGCCGACGCAGGCATTGAAAACGTATGTCATAAAGACGCGCGACAGCACGCCGGCAATGAGCAATATGCCCGCCCACTCAGCATAAACGCCGAACCGTGCGTCATCTTTCCGTGCCCTGAGCGCGATTAACTCTGGCGTCGTAGCTCTCTGAAGCATTCTGGAAGTCATCATGTCGTGTTTCTCTGCATTGTTCTGATCAGCCATTGTTACCCACTCCGCGCATCTGAAGGACCGTATCCATGCGGGCCATAAAGCCCTGTTCGTCAGTCGCGCCCTGCAGCAGGGGCAGGGCTTCAAGGGTGTTTACGTTGACGAGAAAGGTGGTTGGCGTGGCCACGGGCAGGTTGGGGAAAAAGGTTTTCATTACCTCCGGCGGCGCGGGCAGCGCATCGGGAAAGGACGCATCCCCCAGGCCGTCGATGGTGTAGGCCATCACCCCAAACCCCACCCGTGCCGACAGCGACTTCAGGACCGGATCAAACTGGTGGCAGTACGGGCAGTGTCCCTGCATAAACAGCACGACCTTCCAGTCGGCCAGATTGACCTGGCGCCCGTTGCTGAGGCGGTACCAGACCGGCTGCTTCGCCGGAAGTGGCTTAGCTTCAGGGTCTTCCGGGGATGTTGGCAGAGATCCCGACGCTCGCGCCCCCTGTAGATGCCATAATGATTTGATCTCGTCCATCGTGGAAGCCTGTGTGGCCAGACTGAGGGTCATGAGCGCCACGGTAAACACGGTATGTCTAAGGTTCATGTCGGCATCCTCCGGCATCACGGGCCTTTTCGGCCTCACGGGCGGCATCTATCCAGCGGTTGATGATGCGGTATCCCCCCCAGAGCGCCATCGAGACGCCGATTATCTGCGCCAGAAGAATGGCCATCTCCGGCTCGCGCCGGACCAGGCGGGAAACAATGTGAAACCATATCCCGAGGCTCAGCACCCATAATCCGGGCACGTCGAACTCAGGCAGGCGAAAACGGAATTTGCGCATGCGAACTCTCCCTGTATTAAAAGTTGGGGGCAAAATCTGTGGAAACGTTGAGGAACTGCTTCGCCAGGTCATCCTGGCTGATAAAGCCATACGAGACGGGTTTGACCGTCCCGCTTTTAGGATCGGCCAGCATCAGCGCCGGGAAGTAACGAATACCCAGCCGGCTGGCCTGTCCACCGTCCATTCGGGTATCCGGCAGGAGTGGATTCACGATACCGTCCACGGAGACCGGAATGACGCTGAGGTGATACGTCTCGCGGAAGTTTTTAATGACCTGAACCAGCTGGCCGTCGATCGGGTCCTGTCCACGGTAGAAGAACATCACGCCATAGTGCTGAGCCAGCGTTTCAATGGCGCGGCGCTGGTCGGCAAAGTCCGCCGCCAGCTGGTTGCGCACGGTACCGTTGTAGTGGCTGTGCTGCAGGTTGTAGTCCAGTTCGGGGTGCTCGAGCATGGCTTTTTTGGCGCTCATCGAGAACAGCCCGGCCTGCTGCGTCCAGTAGTTCTGCAGGCGGAAGTAGCGGGTAAAGTTCTCCACGCCCGGATACAGAATGGCCTCGTACATGGCCCGCTTCGTGGCCTGCTGGAGCGTGGCAAGCTTCTCCATGATGTCCGGCGAGGACTGCTGAGGCTGTGCTGAAGAGAATTTGTCATCCTCCGGCGTTCTGTGCGATTCGTTGTACCACTGCCAGCCTGCATCTTTTCCTGTGGCGGAAAAAACGCAGCCAAGAAGCAGCAGCGCTAACGCTGTCATTCTCTTTTTCACTGGAACCTTCCTTATCCCGAAGCAGGTCGGTTATCGTTTAAAAAGCGGGTTTAACAGCCACGCCAGCAGAACTCCCACCACGAAAAGCACAACCATCAGTGCCATAAAAAACACATCGATGCGCGATGTTTCATCAACGATATTCCCACACCAGTAAAGCACCGGTGAGGCGACAATCAGGCTGATGATAAGGCGTCCAGTAAATCTTTTAATTTTCATGATGGAGAGTCCTGAGTGAGTGATGAGTGGCTTACTGTTTGTTCTTCAGCTGCGCGGCGATTTCCTCTCGGACGCGCTTCGTCAGGGTGTCGTTATCCGGGATTTTCTTGTTCTTTTGCAGATCGTCGAAAAAGTTCGAGAAGTCGAGCGCTTCAAAATTAATTTGCTGCAGCTCGGTCTGGGTGATGCCGCGACAGTCCGGGCTGCTGGCCTTGCCAAAGCCGATGTGAAGCTGACCGTTACGTCCCTGCTGCTGCACAATCTGAGCCAGCTTAGAGTCAAACTGACAGTAGCTGCGCTTTTTCTCGAGACAGACGCCGAGCACTTTTTTTGAACAGAACTCACCGATACTGACCGTGAGCTTATTCTCTTTGGCCTTGCCCAGCGCTTTCTCCTCGCTGCTGCACCTGGCAAGCCCGACGTCCTGGCCCCAGCCGCCGTCTTTACAGCAGTTGCTGAATCCTGCCGCAAACTTCTTGCAGAACTTCGCGCTGCCGGTAAAGGCGCGCACGTTAACGCTGTTAATGGCGGCCACGTCCTTGCCCGCCGCGGCCAGCGCGGCGAGTGCCGAAACGACAGGTGCAAAATCGTTATTTTTACCGTTCTGCGCCCGCTCACAGTCACCATCAAGACAGAAGGTGTCGCCGCCGCATATCATCACCTGACCGGAAGTACGTGTTTCACAGGAGTACGTCGCGTATTCATGCAGGCAGCCGCTGCCGTCTTCTGCCGTGAAGGCGCAGGTGCGTGAGGCAAGCGTACAGGCCGGATTGTTCATGTAGGTTTTGCAGGTGCCATTGTCAGCAGCCTGGGTCATATACGTGTCTTTGTACTTCCAGCAAGCCTGCGTGACCGGGTATGACACCCCGTCAACCACCACCGTTTTTGTGCTCCCCGGCTCAATACATTCGGTCTTTTTGAGCGTGCCTTCGCTCTTGCTGAACGGGCAGGATTCGTTCCAGACCACGTCCGGCACCCATTTTTTGTCCGTCACCTGCATGGTCAGGGTGGCGGTCATCCAGGCCTGCGTACCGCCCTGCATCCAGGACAGCGTCTTCTGAGCATATTCCCGACAGCGGGATTGTTTACCGCTCAGGCAGTTTTTGTTGAGCATTGCCCCCTGTGGAGAGTACTGTCCGGCGGTCAGCGCAGCCCCCGCGGCACCGGGCAGCGCCCATCCGTTATCCCTTTTAGCCACAGAATCCGCATTTACGCCCCACCACGAGAAGCCGTAGTACATATTTTTGTCATTAAAGTGGACGGCAACCGACGCGCTCAGCACGGTACCGGTTGCGGGTGCACGGAAGCGGAAGTTCACCGTCTTGTTGCCGTCGTAGGTATAGGTAAAGTCGCTATTGGGCACCGTGTAGGTGCGCGTCACCGTGGTGTTTTCGTAGTGGCCGGTAATGCTGGCCGTGCGCGTACAGGCCTGCTCAACCAGCAGGTCGCGCTCACAGGTATAGTTGGTGAACTCGCTGCGGCTGATGTTCTGCGCTTCGCACTGCGTCTGCCCCGTTTTGCCGATGATGGTATCGGCGCGGGACTGGACATCCTGGCTGGCCTTAATAAACGGCGCGTCGGGTGAAATGGGATCCTTCGGGTTGTTAACAAACGAGTCGGTGACGGCCTTTGTGGCCTCATTAGTAGTCCAGCCCGTGGTACCGTCCGCTTTCAGCGCACCATCACCGGTCGCCGTCACGCCGCCATAGTACTTCTTCTCACCGGGTGAGGCGGTATAGTTGGGGATAGACGCTGAGGGGTTAAAGTTTTTCAGGCTGCTCTCCCCCTGCCCCTGTACCTGACGGGCAAAATCAGCCCCCGCCCTGTACTGCGCGTCAGCATCGGCAAATGCATTTACGCCTGCCATCGTGGTGGCAATGGCCAGCACCGGCATCAGTATTGCTCTTTTCATCGGGCCTCTCCTTTACTAAGCAGCTGTTGCGCCTCATCCCTGCACTCGCCCTTCTCCACCACCTTTTCCAGCGCCTGCTTCAGATGAAGATTGCCGCGAATCACGTCGTGGCCCGCCTCGCAGTACACCACCAGGGACGGCACGCTGGTGATCCCGTACTCACGAAAGCGGGTGGGATCGATGGCAACACCGCTGGCTGAATCGTCCTGAACAAGCGCCATCACGGCGGTTGCCGTCGTTTTCATGTCGTTGTTGACCATACCCTGCAGGGTGGCGGGGATGTCGTAGCGGCGCGCCTCAGTCAGCATGCGTTTAAGCCCCGCCTGCGGGATGGCAAAGGAGACGAAATACAGGGCACCGTGCGTGGGTTTATCCTGCTGGTCCTCGCGCTGGCTCTGTTTCAGCTCCCCGATAAAGCGGGCGTCGTCTGCTGAAAGAGGGTTCTGGCGCACCTGCTGCTCCAGCATCTGGCGCAGCGGCGCGTTGTCCTGCCCCCTCAGCTGCTGGCTGAAAGACTCCTGCTGACGAATAAACTCGCGGTTCGCATCATCAGCCCCTGAAGCCAGCGCAGTGCAACAATATGCTGACAGCAGCATCGCCACCGTCAGACCGGACAGAGTTTTCATGGAAGTTTCCTTTTTCTCAGAGGAAGACGCAGTTGCGCTTGCGCCAGAGCAGATAGCCGTAGTTTTTCTTCGTGTTTGGCGGGTTGCGCCCCGTTTCCCAGCGCATGACCGTTCGGCCGAAGGGATGGCACTGCGCCACGTCCGGATACATATTCACCATCTGATAGCGCCAGCGCGTTTTGGGAATAATGGGTGACGGATACTCGAAGCAGACCTTTTTATCCTCCCCGATGCTCTCCATTATCTGACCCTGACGGTGCAGCTTGAACGCCATGCGCTCGCTGACCAGAACGGAAGACTGCAGGGGGCTGGACTCATTGCTCACCCAGCCGTTAAAGGGATACATTGACCCCTGCGATCCGGCACACCAGAACAGCGCGTCAACCGACGTTTTTGCTGCACTGGCCACCGCGTCGGCCGCACATGCGCCCTGCGCGATGGGGTTGGCAAAAATGACCGCCTCCGGATTCAGAATGGAGGTCAGGGCGCTGTCCCCCCATGTCGGGTCGATTTCAGACAGGTATCCGATATCCAGATCGCCGCCCTGCAGGCACCCGAGGGAGGTGATGATATTGAGCCAGTACGTCAGCGGATATTTGTACCAGTGCACGTGGTAGAACGCACCATTGACCTGTTTGTCATCTTTTTTGGCGGTGCCCATCCCCATTTTCCCCAGGTTAATGGTGAATCCACCGAGGTTCACCATGCAGCCCGGAGAACGCGCCACATCGGTCATGGCCATGGGCTCCCAGTACCCTATTGCCAGGCCGATGCGCTGAAATACCGGGGGCGGCATTGGACAAAACTGTATCGGGCTCCCGGGATTGGACGTGTCCGGTAAATCTCCGCCCGTGACTTTTGTGCTGCCGAGCGACAGAGGAAACATGCAGCGCCAGCAGATATCGGTGATCGGATTGACGAAACGCCCTTCGCAGGCGGCGTCCGCCGAAGCCACGGGGCAGTTGCCCCACAGAAGCAGCCCGAACAGACACGCAGTCAGCATTTTCACCGGGCACCTCCTGCGTCATACTGCTCCATATCGGGCGGAATAATTTCCACCTGAAGGCGCTTCCCGCTGGGTGCCGCCGTTACCCGCGCCGGCACCTGGCTTATGCCGAACCGGGCGGTCAGCACCCCGTTCTGGTCGAAGAAAATGCGGCTGTCGAGCTTCTCCGACGTCTGCGGAATGTTGCCCTGAACCAGAATGATGCGGGTGATCAGGGTGTCAGGCTTCTGTCGCTGTACCCACGCGAGCTGCTCCGCATCGTCGCCGTTGATAAACAGCAGGGTTTCGTTAAACGGCACCACATCAAGCGGATTAAAGACCTGCCCGGCCTGAGCAAACACGTTGCCCCTGTCGTCGGCAAGCGCCTTGTCCACCCGCACGCTCGGGTCAAACCAGCGCCGCTCGTAGCGCACCGCGCGGGTTATTCCCTCAACGGCAGGCGGGCGCTGGCTGTTGCGCACCACGCGTGCCTTAAACTCCGCCATCTTTTTGTCCATCTCGCCGGACTGCGCCAGCGTCTGCAGCCGGCTTTCGATAACGGTCAGCATATCCGGCTCCGCCACCGGCCAGAGGTCGCCCCACGTCCCGAGGTCAGCGGCCGTCACGCTGCCGGTCAGCAGCGTCAGGCCCAGGGCAAGGGCGCGCATCACGCCCCCTCCTTCATCCGGCGGGCCACGTCAGACTGGATTTCACGCGTGATATCCGGCGCCCCCTGCACCACGGCAGGTGCGACAAGGATGAGGGCACGATGGCGGATCTGCCAGTCCCGGAGGCTGGCCTCCAGTGACGCGTTAAAGCGGTCTGAGAGTGCTTTTGTCTGCGCCTCGTCCAGCGAACGGCGACCGGCGCTGTCAAAGAAGGCATCCACCGTGGATTTCATGTTGAAGGCCACAACCACAGGACGGTTAAGCTGGCAGACCAGCCAGCTGACGCCTGCGCTCGCAGCCAGCATGCCGGCAATCAGCGCGGCGTTAATGAGTACGTGTTTTTTCATGAGATGGTCTTCCCTTCATGCTCGTGAAGCCAGCGCTCCAGCGCGGCCATTTCCGGCCCGGATTTTTTCCACGCCAGCTCCCAGACGGCTTCGTGAATACTCAGCCCCTCCCGGCGTCGCTGCTGCAGAAACTCAAAGTCCGGACCGTCCGAGGAGTACATTGCCCGGCTGAGCGGATCGACGAACAGGCGGTGCCAGGACGTCAGGTGCTCAACCGACAGCATAAAGCTGCTGAACCAGTTGTCCTTCGCGCTGCCAAAACCCTTAATCATGTCGCGCTGCAGCTGCGAATACTGGTCCGGGTACAGCTGGTTGTACTTGGCGAACTCTTTAGCCGACTGCTTGAGGATAATTTTGTAGGACGAGTTACCCCATGCCGCGCGGGCGGCGCTGGAAGCCGTTTCCGAGTCAAAGTCGACGATGTTCTGCGTAATGGTGATGTACGAACCGGTATGGCGACGGGCGGTACGGTAGCCCTTCTCGATAAACGCCCCGACCTTATTATTTTTGAAGTCCAGCAGGCGCCAGCCTTCGTCTATCACGTTGAGCTTCTTCAGGCTGCGCGGCGTGCGGTACATGCGGTTCTCAATGTAGAGAATGAGCGAGAACATCACCGCCACCAGGAGGGACGGCCTGTCCTCCAGCCCGCCGAGTTCAAGCACCACCATCCGGGCCTCGTCCTTCAGGGACGGCTCGTCGGAGTTGAAGTAGCTGCCGTACACCCCGTCGCGGGTGTACTGGGTCAGCAACACCACCATCTCATCGAGGCGGCTGCGGATGGTCGGCGATCCGCTGTATTCTTCGCTGTCGCGGGCCATCATCAGGTAGTCCACCACGTCGTCAATGCGCGCCTGGTTTTTCTTCGTAAGCCAGGTGGCCTTCACCGCCTTGAGCAGCAGACCTTCGTGCACCTCGTCCAGGTTGCCGTTGGGGCTGGCCATCACGGACAGCTGGTCCCGCAGGCGTTCGGCCATCTCATCGATGGTATCGTCGGTGACGTTAGCGAACGGGTTAAACTTCAGCGTCTCGCCGTCGAGGTAGACACCGCCCATGTTCTCGCACAGGGACTTGTAGCCGTCGCCCATGTCGAACACCACGGCGAAGCCGCCGGAGTCGATGACGCTGCGTATGAGGGGCTGGATAAGCCCGGTTTTCCCCGCGCCGGAGGTGCCGCACACCGCCATATTGAAGTTGGTGTTGCCCATGCCGCGGCTGAACAGGTCGATAAATGCCAGCTGGTTGCGGTAGGTCGGTGCCAGCAGGCCGGAAGTGGCCAGCGGGCTGTCCGCCACCACCGGCATCAGATTGGCGACATTAAAGCTCTCGGCGCGCTGCACCACGCCGGACTCGCGCAGCTGCTTAAAGAGGCCGCCTCCCGCCATAAACGGCAGGTTCACGAGAAAATTGCGCATATGGTTAAAGCGCGGGGAAATCAGCTCGAAGCCATTTTTACGGAAGCTGTTCAGCACGTCCTGCTCGACCTTCAGCGCGGTTTCCTGGTCATCGCGGCAGAAGAGGGTCACGTTCAGAAAATAGCTCACCAGCGAGGACTGCCCGGACGACAGGCGCTGGCGCAGATCGCCCCACTCTTTCGCCTCCTGCGCCACGCCCGGGAAGAACTTGGCGTAGCTGGTCTTGGACTTCTTCTCAAGATCCATGAACTTCAGGTTGGCCTCGTTCTGCGCCTTTACCTGGTCTTCCACGCTGAGAACCAGCGTCAGGATAAACGGGCACGAAACGGACAGTTCCGGGTTGAGAAGGTTGCTGTAGTTGTCGGCCATATTCCAGAGAAAGGCCAGCTCCGGATTTTTGGTCAGCTGAAAATTCATGATGCGCGCGGTGCTGTTGCGACCGTTACCGCGCAGCCCCAGCGTCATGTAGTCGGCCTTCACCTTCAGGTCAAAGGTATCGTCCACGCACTGGTAGTTCAGATCCTTGAGCGGGTCCAGTTCCCGTTCGGTGGGATACAACGCATCCGGGTTGTGGTTAATCATTTCGCCCGCAATGCGGATGAAGGCATCCGCGTCCACGCTGCGGGTGGCTATCTGCGCCCCCTGCAGCGAGGCGCGGATGATTTTGACCTGGTTCTCCATCTCCATTACGCTGGCCTTGCTCCCGCGCTTGCGGGGGACGCAGCAGGAGATGTACACCCGGTAGTTACGCAGGGTCAGCGGCAGGTTGAGGTGATCGGGTAGCGGGAACCCTTCTTCTGCGGCCCTGAGATAGTAGGCGCGGGTGATGGCGTTGAACGTATCGGCCTTTTCCCCCGTCCATGAGAGCTCGCGCAGGCCATACTCGATATCCTGACCCACCAGATGGCTGGACACCAGGTGAACGGCCACCGGCACCTCGCGGGGCAGCTTGGTGCGCATCAGGTTTTCCAGCGACGACACGATAGTTTCGTTGGCGCCGTTGATGGGCTGCGCCTCGAGCATAAAGCCCATCGTCTTCTCGTTCATGAAGAGGCCGGTTTCCGCATCGTAGTCGCGGTACGGCAGCACGCGGCTGAACTGCGGGAAGCGCATCTGCCCGAGGACATCGTTCGCCTCAGAGGACGCATCGGGCATCTTCAGCGCCGTCAGCAGCGAGTTGACCGTGCGGGTGACGGTATCCAGTGGATTACTCACGGTTATCCTCCTTTTTATTGTCGGCCGTTTTTACCGTTTCCGTCGCAGGGGCCGGGCGGCTGGCAGGGATACCGTAGCGAAAACGCGCTGAGCGCATCTGACCGTACAGGCAGAAATACGGACGGCATCCCATAAGCAGCGCCGCCCCTGAAAACACAACGCCCATCACGACCCAAAGCGCTTTCAGGTTTCCACGCCATAACTCATCAACACTGTTTTGTACGAAAGCGGCATAACCTGCAGCATCCGTGGAACGACAACGCTCTCCGTAAAGAGGCCCCCCAGGATTTGGACCACAGTGTCCGGGTATTCTGAATTCCCCGTGACTGACATACCGCGTTGAGGCAGCTATTTCGTCTGCCGCAACCTGACCAGGTGTACTGTTGTCCAGCCAGAAAAGCATGGCAACCAGCAGCATCAGCGTGGCGGCAGGCCAGACAATCAGATAGTGAAAAGCCCAGGCAAGCCATCGAAGGCAATACAGCAGGACGGAAAGAAGCTTAAGCATCATTCCCGTTACCTCCGGGATTCAGCGGAAACCAGACGCTGCAGTTGTCTCTGATAGCCGCCGCCAGCCTCTGCCCTTCCTCTCCGCTATACAGCGCTTTAATCCGGCTGACGTCAGACTTCGCCAGGAAAACCCGGGCCATATGCTGTTTTGTTACGCCCATATCGGAACCTGAGTCATGCTCTGCGGCATTAACACAGATGACGCGCATCCCCTGCGCCTCACAGCAGGCCGCTATATCGTTAAGGTGACGGGTTTTCCCCGGACCACCGTTATCCCTGGTTGTCATGGCGCTCTCCTGAATCGTTGTGTTTTTTCTCAATGCGTTTGCGCCCGCTGTCAGAACGCTGTCCTGACAGAAGCGCCTGTACTATCTGAGCGCAGAAAACCGTCTTACCGCTTCCCGTGCTGCCCGGGACCATAAAATTGCCCTGCCCGGAGATTGCGTTACCCATCGTTCACCTCAGATACTGTTTTTGTCGTATTTCAAAAGCCCGCTGGCATTCCGTACAGGTACGTACGCCCGGGATGGCCTGCTGCCGCCTGAGGGGGATGCGACTGCCACAGCATTCGCACCGGTTGCGGCTTTTTCCCTCCAGGCAGAACCGCTGCCTCGCGGCCTGTATATGAAGCTGGTTCAGCAATTCGTCCTGCTCCTGCAGGAGATCGAGTTCGTCTGCCATCAACGCTCCCTGCTCACACTGTCCGGACACGCTACCGCCCATCCCTTTTCACGTTTCAGGGCACGCGTGATAACGACAGATTGTTAAAATGGGTGCCACACGCGGTGGCGGTTCAGGTTTCAGTTAACGCGCGGGGTTCCCCACGCTGAGGGTTTCACAACAAAAAACACCCGCGTCGGCTGGTGATAAACGTCCTGCGTATCGATATAGGGCGCGATCCACAGCCCGGCCGTCTTTTCACCGACGCGAAGCGGCCTCGGGTCCACGATGGACTCGCGCCCTGGCGGCGGCGCAATAACCGGCGTGACCGTGGAGAGCGGCGCCCGTGAGGCTGAGTGCGGCTGCGGGCGGGGGAGAGTCGGCGTACCCGTCAGCGGCGTATTTCTGGATGCGACGGCATGCACCGGTTCAGCCGGCAGCGTAAGGGGCTGCACGGACCGGGTCCGGAAATCACCCTCAGCCAGGCGTGGCAGCGATGTCGCACCCGGCTTTACCGCGCTGGCCTCCTCCAGTCGTTTAGCTTTCTCATTGGCCTGCTCGATGGTCATGCAGGTATCGGATGTCGTCGCGTTACACTCAAAATCGCTCGTTGTACCGGCACATCCCGACAGCGTCAGGAGACTGGCCAGCGTGAGCGCAACAGGCACTGTCTTGTTCATTTGCGGTTCCTTTACGTGGGGTTACTGTGAGTCGGCCTTCGGCATAAACTGGCTCTGGTTAAGCCTGCCCAGCTGGTTGAGCATCTGGTCGGTACTGAACCCGTTCATGCCGCCCTGCGGGACTGACGGCGGCGGAACAGGACTGCGTTCATCGCTCTCCGCTTTGCGTCTGTCATTATCGAGCGCCAGCTCTTCAATGGTTTTCAGCTGAAAACCGTCCTGAAAGACAACGGTCACTTCGTTACCCGCCCCAATCGGGATGACGGGGTGGTACTGCTCTGCGCGTTTGATGTAGTAGTCGCTGAGGGTCTGGGCGGCTTTGGAGGCGCCTCCGCCAATCCCCATCTTCATCACGTCACCCGCGCCGAGGGATGCCGTGGCGCCGAGTCCGACCGAAGGCTGGGACGCGGTCTGCACCCCCTGACCGATGCCGTCAACAAAACCCGCACCCCATGCCCAGCCGAGGATTTTGCCGTTTCGCATCACCACTTCGCCCTTGATGCCGTTTTTACCCCGGAAGCTCACGTGTCCGGCAATGGGCTGGTCGATGGTGACGCCGTGCTTCAGGCAGCTGATGTTGCGGGTGCGTACGATGGCGCGTTCGCTGGACACGTCGCCCCAGGCCTCAAGCCCAATGAAGCAGCCGGTCAGGTCGTAGCTTTTGCTGTTGGGCATTTCCACCCTGCCCGTAATGCGCAGCTGCATCGGCACCGTGGACTCGTTACCGGTTACGGAGGCGTTGGCATCAGCCCCCTCAATCAGCATCGATTTGGCGAAGCTGCCCGACGGGATGTACGGCAGGGACGGACATTTGCTCTCGTCGCTGCGGGCAAAAGACTGACGGCGCAGCTGGTTGGGCACGGGGATGGGCTGGTACTGTACCTGCGCTGGCGGCGTTACGCCGTTACCCGGATAGAACGCGGTCGGCGGCGGGACGGCCCCCGTCTGCGGCGGGAAACCGGTCGGCTGCGGCTCACCTTCAGGCCCCGGCGCAGGCACTGGCGGCTGCGGGGCCGGCTCACCCGATGCGGTGACGGGTTTCGCCCCCAGCGCGCTGACCTGAGCGGAAAGCGCCGCATTATCCTGACTGAGTTTGTCAATCTGGTGCTGATAGCCTGCCTGCCCCTTGCTGAGCAGCTCAAGCTCGCGGCGCATTTCGGCATACTGCTTCTGCATCTCGGAGGCCGTAGCCTGCATCTCGGTCGTGGCATGCTGCTGCACCTTCTGGTCAAAGGTGCTGTCCACCACGCCGGTCATATCGGGCGCAGGCTCGCCGGCGGCTGCCGCATCGCTGCTGCCCTCGTAGCGTGCATCCGCCAGATACCAGCCGCCGCCGCCCACCACGCCCACGGTCGCCAGCACGATACCCAGCCAGATAAACTGCTTGCGCTTCACAACTGAATTAATGCTGGCCATCAGCCGCACCTCCGCTGCTGATAATGAAGACCTGCAGGGCGCCGCCCGCCATCAGCTGACGCGAGGCTTCACCAAACAGCACGCCGCGAATGCCGCTCTGCCAGAAGTCGCTTTCCGCGATGTTGCGGGCCATCCCGGTATTGTTGGTGACGCGATAGCGCACCACCTTAAGGTGATTACCCACCCAGACGCGCTCGGGGACTGCTGATAGTCCGGCGGGCGCGTTGAGGGCTTCATGCGTAACGGGGATAGCCTGCCAGCCGGACGGAAGCTGCCCGCCCAGCAGATGCTGGCTCAGGGAAACCAGCGTGGCCTCGTAGGGGGAAGACTCTTCCCAGGTGCGCGCCGCTTCTCCCGTGCCGGACAGCTCGCTGACAAGCCGGATGGTTCGCCCTGCGCCCGCTCGCGGCACGGCCTGTACCGAGAAGTTGAGGCCGCGTTCGGTTTCCAGAATGAACGTGAAGGGCTTTTTGTTGAGGGTGCTGACAATCACACCGCCGCTTGCCGTCTGTTCCTGACGTGTCAGCTCACCGTCGAGGCTGGTCAGGGCCGTCACGCGGTCACCTGCGACCGTAAAAAGGTTCGGGTCGGTATTGCTGACCGCGATGCTGGCCTGTCCGCCGTTCGTCAACGGGACAATCGTGGCAGAAAGCGCAGCGGGTGCGGCGACCGTCTGACCGGACGCGAGCATCAGCAACGCCAGCAGCGCACGGCGACTATTTTTGTTCATCGGTGATTTCTCCGAAGTGACTGAGCCAGCTGATGCCGTCCTCACGCTCGAACTTGAGAACGTACTGTTTCAGCTCGGGATACGGTTTCGAGTCGCCTATCCAGGTCTTCAGCTGGCCCCGCACGTCCACGCGGCTGCTTGCCGGGTAAACCTTCACGCTGGTCATATAAAAAGACGAGTTAACGTTGTTGTCCTTAATGCGCTTCGCATCCTCAGCAAGCCGGATTTTCAGCTCGTTCTGCGCCGCAGGTTTGACATAGGCCAGCAGCTGCTCATGAGAGGCATCAACGGTCTCCGGGGTGACATTCAGGCGAAGGGCGATAAGCGACAGGGCCATCTGCTGCAGGTAGGAGGCATCCGCCTGGTTCTGCGACACGGCAAACGGCGCGTTGAAAAGCATTGGCGTGACGATAGACTTCTGCTCATTCTGAAGGCGGTAGTTGTTGACGGCCTGAATAACATTGGTGGTGATACTTCCCAGAATAACCACCCCCATGGCAATAAAGCCGATGGCAATAACCCGCTGTGTACTTAATCGTGCTCCGTGTTCCATCTGATTATTCCTGTCTATTTAATCCACTGGCGGTAGCATGAGTCGGGTACATCATGAAAAATCCCCCTCAGAAGTGAGGTCGGCATATACCAGTAGACCAGGTCCCGCAGCCATGAACTGCCCCGCCCTTTCTTGAGCTTTTTAATTCCGAGATAGGCCAGTACGGCAGCGATAATTCCGGGAATATAATGCTGGGTCCAGAATCCCCACCCCAGGCAGACAATGGCCGGAATAAGCTCATCTACAGGGAGGCCAAACCAGCGGCTCTGATTCGTCAGGGTTTCGGGAAAGCGATATTTTTTGAGAGATTCATCTGCCATATATGTTCCGTCTCCGGTACAGCTGGCAGTATGGAAATACCTGCCAGCCGGATTACAGGCAAAGCCCTCCCGTGAATGCTCGTGAAGGGCATTCAGAATTAAACCGGAATTTAATAGTCGGAAGTGGCTCTGAACGGCTGCCGCTGGATATCAGTATCCTGCGACAGACATACCTACCGTGACGAATACGGACAGGATCGCAAAGCCCGCCAGGAACTTGAGGTTCTTGGTCGTCATATACATCACGGCCCCTACCAGGACTTCGGCAAGAATAACCCACTTAACCACGCTGGAATCTTTACCAAATGTACCCTTAACGGTTGCATCGCCGCTGGACATCAGATCTTTACCCGCAGTCGAGGCCAGAACCGTTTCAGGGAAAAACGCAGCAAGGGCTGCGACAGGCAGGGCAAACTTCAGCGCTTTGAGTAACGCGACTTTGCTGAATTTTTTCTTTGCAGGGGTCGCGGGTACAGCGTTAATAACAGACACATCAGTCATATTCATTAATCCTTTAATTACACCGGATAGATTTGTTGAAATAAAAATCCTAAAAAACTAGTTTTGTGACTTGGGTTCAAGATTGTTTGGGATCACCTCCGCCATTTCAGAGTTATAGAAATCAGGGAATTTTTCCAGGTGGTCACGTAACCGAATCAGCGCTTCAGCTGATTTAGAACGACCACTTCTGTCCTTCGCCTTCAAAATAAGAAGATCGGTTTGTGGGTCAAGGTAGATCGACATAGTTACCGTTGGGCCACGAAGCCTGTGACGTCTAATCATGTTTTCCCTCTCAACATATTCCTGCGTCAGGATAGTGACACGTGAAATACAATTTATTCAATACCGAGTTTTCTACACTATTTTATTAACAAAGATTTAACATTAAGTACCTTGAGTACTACTGACGTCATTCTTATATAAACACCATTCTTCAGACAAAAGAATCTGAAGTCATCATAATCAGGGAAATGCTTTCTAATTTCTTTTTTAACACTAGCAAGCCTATTAGTAATCGCAGATTCAGAAACTCCAAGGCACCTCGACATAGTATGAAGCTGAAATCCGAGAACAGAAAAACATAAAGTAATCATTTTTTTCGTTGTCATTTCAGAAAGAAAAATGTCCACATCAAAGCTGTCATTCAGTACCTTAGTGTTTACCTTGAATAATGCCTGGTAATCTGGAAAATAATTTATAAGCCATATAGCATAAAGATCCCCATCAATTAAACGTATTTCGACTCTCAATTGATAAAACTCACCGTTAAAGTTAAAGGTACGACATAGTGCTGTTTCAGGTCCCATAACAAATGCCTCTAATTCAATAGATGATAGTTCGAGTTCAACCTCGTCAGAATCGAAGCTTATACCTGAAAATGATTTCGAAAGTGGATGAAAGAGGTCGGAAAAAGCATCATTTTTATAAATTACTTTTCTGGATTGATCGCGAATACAAAAAGGTAGTGATGAGGAATTATAAAGGCCATTAAAATGACTTAGAACATCATCTAATGATTGACTTGATTGGGAGAGATCTCTAGGATCGCGCGGGTGCATTGAAGCCTCCTCTGAAGGTTTCTGTGTATAGTCGGTACACTCGGGGTAGTAGCCCGGTGTACCGGCGACCCACCAAATTGAATGGCGGGCATCAAATTTTACTTATGTCTGCATAAAATATATCAATTACTGACGACAAAGTCACTCAAAAACAGCAGATCTAAATCCTATTTATCAAACATTTTCAGCTAATTATCTTGAGACTCTTCCTCCTGTGGGAAGAATTTTTCAACAATCTGTTGCACATCTTCACGTATACACGTAACCATATCCCTGAAATCAAATTTTTCATTTCCTGCGAGATGTGGACTCAGCGACTCCATCGCCAGCAGCTT
Source organism: Enterobacter sp. C3_dUdeg (assembly GCF_057536195.1). Lineage (NCBI taxonomy): Bacteria > Pseudomonadati > Pseudomonadota > Gammaproteobacteria > Enterobacterales > Enterobacteriaceae > Enterobacter > Enterobacter sp. C3_dUdeg. Next base: position 40,467 of record NZ_BAAKFX010000012.1, on the reverse strand, counting down.
GCTGACAATAAATTGAGTTTTCATTACATTTTCAAGGATAGTTTTATTATAGAGCGCCTGATTAAAGGAAGACTCTTTTCTTTCCATTTGCGCTTCATAGACCCTAAGACCAAGTTCGACCAGCATTGATGCAATGCTTGAAAAACTTACATCTTTATCTCTCGCTCCTTCAGCGCGACGTTTTTCAGCGATTACTCTTATTTTCTCTGACACTTCATCGCTTACATAGACCTGAACTCTGGCCATAATTTTCTCCTTATTTATATTTCCAAAACTTCTGTACAACAGAATATTTTGAAAAGCTAAAAATGCACGACTCGGCACAGACACTCTGCCAGAAAACAGACGGCTTGCATGCCGACACACACTGTAAAAATTCACGACTCGAATATAGACCCCCCGTAGTCATAACTCAATGGATTTATTAAAAATAGTCACAAATGACTCTGAGCAGAGTTTTTACCGAGTCGAATAAAACTCACTACCGAGTCGTTTACACACATTAAAATAAATTATTTCACATTACTTTTTCTCTAACAGCATGATTTAAAGAGCCAATCAGCAAAATTTTAATTTTGCGTGGGGTGTGGTGCTTTTGGTGGTGAGGAGTGCATATTAGTTGAGTCTGGGCATGGGATGGGTTAACGTATTTCCGGCATGGCGCCCGGAGGGAAGAAATGAAACGGATTGCTCTTACGTTTTTAACGTTGGCTTTTTCTGGAATGTTGAACGCTGCTGATTGTTTTGATCTTGCAGGAAGGGATTATCATATAGATCCAGATCTGCTTCGGGCAATCTCCTGGAATGAATCGAACTTCCGCACAGACGTAAAAGGCTACAATCCTGTTTCGGGTTTTGGCTCCGGACTTATGCAGGTGGACTCCCAGCACTTTAACGAACTGGCTCGTTATGGAATAAAACCGGAGCACCTTATTTCCGATCCGTGTATGAATATCTACACCGGGGCTTACTATCTTGCAATTGCATTCAAAAAGTGGGGAGTCAGCTGGCAGGCCGTGGGCGCTTATAATGCAGGTTTCAGGAAAACAGAAGAACAGGCGCAGAGAAGATATGTCTATGCCAGAAAAATTGAGGCAACATATCGGGCGATAAAGAATAATAAAAATGCAGCGCAGACTCTTGCAAAACAGTAAAAAGACCTCAACAGGAGGTCTTTTTATTCATCCAGTATTTATGTCTTCAATCAATAGCCCGATAAATTAAATCTGCTTCAGGGTGTTTTATGATACTGATGTAGTCTTTCAGTGCATCCTGACGAGCGACGAGGTGTTTACAGACTTTCGAATATTCAGGCCCCATATCTGCAACCTGCCAGGACAACCAGTTCATGATCATCAGTGTAGCAATAATTCCGGCAGCATCGGCACTGACCTCTGCTTTAAAGTAATTACCGGGAATAACCATGTTATAGCGCTGTTCTCCTTCCGGTGCGATATATCCTGTTTGCGCGGTTGTGAATCTGACACAGTTCGGAGCCACGTTTCCTCCGGTGCCCTGCGGAATAATCCAGTAACGCCAGAAACCACCATCATAATCTGAATGCTGACGTAACCAGCTGGCAATCATGTTATCAGCAGAAGGCGTAAAAAAGAGCGCAGGAATAAAATCCAGACGTTCATCACCATCTGTAACAGAGTAGCGCTGGCGTTTATCAACTTTAAATTGTTCGGCTGATTCACGAGTGGTGGTTTTGACGTTTAATGTGTGCATTCTGGTTTTCTCCTCATTGGGTTATTACATCGTTCGACTTCATCACTGAGCGGCGAAGGGCAATGAGCAGCTGACAGTAAGGAAATAAAGGGGCGCGCAGCGTTTATATACCCCTTTATTTCCTTACTGGCTGATGCTAAAAGCAGCCCTCCGCGAACTGATGAAATCGGGCGATAGTCACACCAGGAGAATGCACACATCCCGTAACGGAAAATCGGCGTAAGACGAATTACCGTTACGGGCTTCAGAGTGGAGGTAATTTATTACCGCCACGGTGAAAGCGGCGCATCCATTCTGGATGCAGCAAGCGTGAATTTGAATTTGCGTCAGGATGGACGCCCGAAGGGCGGAGACGGTTTACCGGCTCCGTTCACGACAGCCGTGTCCCTTCAGGGACGACGCCCGGAAAAGAATGGATAATATCCATATCAGCGGCAGAATAATAAAGACCATCGCCAGCAGGAGAATGAAGAATAGTAATCAGCTAACCAAAAGACAGGAACTTCAGACAACCTCGCGCCGGAATAAGCAGGCAGCGCGTCAGCGCAGCCTGCTTATTCTGCGCCGCAGGCGCGCGGCCTTTGATGCCACCAAAGGCAGGGTATACCCCTGCCCTTCAGGCTGGCTATGCGGCTTTATTCATGCCGCGCATAAATTCTCGCATGGCACTCACCCGGCGCTGGTCTTCCAGGCGCTTACCAAAGTTGTTGATGTAGTACACAGGCGTATACCGCACCCTGTTTAACTGCATCGTCAGCGTATTGCCCGTGACCACCTCGGCAGGAATACCCAGCAGGGAAAGCTGAATAAACGCCATATCGGCCGCAACAGGATCAATATCGATGCAGCTTCCGAACATATGTTCAGACGGGTTATAGCCCGCCTCCAGCAGATATTCCGCATACGCCACAATCATTCCCGCCGCACCGCTTGCCGGATCGCTGACGGTAACGAATCCCTCACGGCGTATCGTTTCGTCGACGTCCGGCATCAGCAGCCTCGCCAGCAGTGACTGGACGTGATACGGCGTGAAATACTGTCCGTTGCGGTCGTCGCCAAGCTCAAGCTCCATGAAGATCGCGCCGAGGAAGTCGTGGAATTTGGCCTCCAGTGCGCAGACCATCAGGCAGAAGAGCGTATGCAGGTTGCTGATATCGCTCTCGCTGTACTTCGCGCAGATTTCACGGCTGTGCTCAATATTCTCCGGCGTTCTTATCCGCGCCATATCCAGCTCGCTGGCGGCCAGCGTGATAAAGTCGCTGAACACCTCCCAGCGGCGCAGGCTGCGGGCGGTATCCCTGAACACGCTGATAAACTGGCGGCGGGCCTGGTCGATTGTCATCATCCGGTGCGGTATCGGCTGCGCATTCACGGCGGGCAATACGGGTTTAGTGGGTGTTACTGGTGCGGCTTCTCTCGCCTGATCAAAGAAGCTGGCAAAACTGAGTTGAGACATATTTCCTCCTTAAATGCCGCCCCGTAAGGAGCGGCTCAGTTATCAGTTAAATGCCCGCTTCAGTTCAAGCGTGCGTAACACCTGCCCCCACTCACTCCCGCGCATGGCAGGAATACGAACGGCGCGCCCCTTCTTCCGGCAGTGCGCTATGTGACGGCCCAGCGCCCGCATTTCGGCGCTGATGTCGTCACGGTCGATATCACTGCGTTTAATACGCACCTGTTTTTTTACGGGTGCGTTTTCCGCCTCAAGCATCTGGACATACAGGGCGGTCGGTGTAACAATCGAAACTTCACTGAATTGCATTGGTTTGTTCCTTTTGGTGAAGGCCGGATTAATCGTTCCTAGGCGTCTAATCCGGCGGGTTAAGGCAGGCGAAAGCCTGCTTTTCTCATTTCTGGCGCTGCACTCCCTCCTTAACGCGTGCCAGAATCTCCGCGTGGTCAAGGTTGCTGTAGTCGCGCATCCGGTAATAACGGATACCGATCCGCGCGTAGATTTCGGTCACGTTGCCGCAGACTATTTCCGCCAGCATGAAGGTTTCACACTCGCCGTCTTCACTGCTGCGCCAGTTCATCGGGTACATCAGCCCCAGCGCATCATGGAAGGCGTGAACGTCGATTTCGACGGGCGCGGTCAGATATGACTTTTCGCGGCTCAGCCAGTACGCGCGTTCGGCCTCACTGGTCGCGTAAATACCTGCTTCGGCGCAGGATTCGGTCAGATTTAAGTGCATGGTTTATCTCCTTCTGGTTAATGGCGTTGATATTTCGCCGTGGTGGTTATTCGTCGAACGTGATGCCGGAAAAATGCGCCATCAGGTGCAGCATGTCGGCAATCTCGTCGACTTTCTGCTGAATGGCTGGCGTGGCTTTCAGGATGCGCGTGACAGCGGTTCTGAGTTCGCCCATATAGCGGTTTGCAGACTCGCCCAGCGCCGTTTTGTCCGTATTGCTCTGGTACTTCATGAGGGCTTTACTGACGAGGGTTTGCAGGGTATCAAGCTCGCTGAGCGCGCTTTTCTCCCATGCGTTGAAGCTGAATGTGCTGTTCATGTTGCTGATGCTCATGATGTTTCTCCGTTGTGACTGGCGGCATCCCCTGCCGCCGTGGCTGACATTTAAGGGGGCTTACTCGCTGAGCATGGCGCATTCAAAGGCCATACAGTCTTTCAGGCTCTTGTCTGCATACGCCCATGCCGCCCGCCCTGTTTCTCCGTATAACCGCACCGCCTGAGCCTTAGCCTGTAGCCACGGCTGGACAATGTGGAATGAGAGAAGCGGCTTGCGGGTGTGCCAGTCCATCACGCCCTCGTTCCAGACGTTTTTACTCATGGCGCACAGGATTTTGCAGACTTCTTCCGCCTCGTCGTCCTCTGACAGTTGCAGGTTCCAGACCTGACACAGCTCCAGCAGGAATGACTTTTGCTCTGCGATAACGCAAGCCAGACGCGCTTCTGGGTCTGAACCCCATCTTTCGGAAGATTCTTTGGTGGCGGTTTTGACGTTGACGTTCTGTGTGTTCATCCTGCTTTTCCTCCTGTCTGGTGGTTAATCCATCTCTCGGTGAGTTCCCTGGCGGCAAAGGGCAAAGGAGCAACGGCGGGGCGGCAGGAGAAGGGCGGAGACAAAAGTTTTTGCGATCCTTCGCAAAAAGTTTTGGCGGAGTGCATTTCACCCTTCGGATGACGACACGGCGGTGCTACGACCAGCCCTCCGCCCGGGGACTTAACGGGAGAGGGCTCGCCAGAGGTACGGGGAGAGGATGAACACACCCGACACGGCGGAACGACGGGGCGTCAGAGGACTGTCGGCAGTTTTACCGCCGACAGGGTGAAGCGGCGCGTCCGTTTACGGACGCAGCAAGCGCAGGGGTTGACGTTGCGTCAGGATGGATGCCCGGAGGGCGGAGACGGTTTACCGGCTCCGTTCACGACAGCCGTGTCCCGTCAGGGACGACGCCCGGATATTGCCGTAACGGTGATGCCAGCCAGTTCATTAGCCAGCCCCGCCAGCGTGTACCGTTTTTTATCCAGCACATCAGCCCGCAGCAGCAGGCTGTTTATCAGAAAGGTATCCAGTACCGGCATTCTGAGCAGACATTTAATCAGCTGTCCGCTGGCTGACTGAAGCAACAGCATCCAGTGGTCACAGACTTCGCCGGGGCTGCTCAGCATGAACCAGTGTCTGCCATGCGGTGGAACATACCGCAGGCTAACGGGCCATACGCCACCGTATTCAGTGTGATTCTCGGGTGAAACCACCCAGCCCTCCGGCAAAACCAACTCCCGCAGCACGGCCTGCGTCAGCACCTTACGAGAAGACCAGCCATCAGAGCGAAACTGCTCATAATCCTCCGGCGTCATGGCAACCAGCGCCGATAATGTCAGTCCTTTATTCAGAATCAGCCTCCTTTTATGGCTGCAGACCACGACTGCTCTCCGGCTCCTGCAGCCCTGAAGATTTCCAGGGGATAATAACAAAACTCACCGGTGAGACTTCCCTCGATAATAGTCCGGTCGCGCCGCAAGTTCCCGCCCGATGAGTTCATAAGCAAACAGCGGCGCAATTCTGTTAACACGACGCGCCAGATTCCGTCGGCGGGTGGCCGCCTTACGCTCGTCGGTCCAGCGTCTGATCTGTCTGTCACACAGAAAATCAACGCAGACAGCATATCCGGCTCCGGCCACCCAAAGTGACATCACGGACTCAGGGGCGGGCTTCCCTGCCTCCACCACTTCTGACGCCAGTTCAGGTTCACCGGGACAGGGATCGGGACGCTTCCAGCGCAGCGAGTAACGCCACTTCATACCTGACTCCGCGCGGTCAGCTTGTTGGGGACCATCCAGCGCTCCAGCTGCCTGACAGACTCAGTGCTTTCCCGCGCCAGCGCATCCGTTTCAGCCATCACCGTCCAGAAAGGCTGGCTCTCCGTCATCCAGCGCTCCACTGGCGCCAGTGACGGGAAACGCTCGCTCCAGCGCCAGAACATCTCCTCCAGGTCGTACTGGCGCAGTTCAGTCCCCGACCAGCGAGCGCTCCAGCTGCTGACCGTTTCCGGCGTATGGAATGCCAGCTCAATCTCCGCCTGCCCCGCCAGCGCCTGGTACGCCCGCTCACGCTGACACTGTTCCTTACGGCGCTGGCGGGTGTATTTTTCATCCCGCAGGGCGTCCTGACAGCGAACCCGCTCGGTCTGCTGAAAGGCCACCTCCGGAAAGAGGCGCTGACCCGCACCGACAGGAAGCGGCAGCCAGCAACGCGTCCCGCGACTTTCAATCAGCGCATCGATGGCAATGAGCCAGCTGTCCCTGCTGCCCCGCAGCTCCCGCGCCGTCAGCACCGGCGCAAAATAATGGATTTCCCTGATGGTGATGCGCGTGCTGCCCGTGAGCCGGCGAAAAAAGGCGCTGGCATATGGGTACGCCGCAGACAGCGAGCCGCGAGACCGCCTGCGCTCAACCTCGGCGATGGCTTCCATCGCGGCGCGTCGCTCAGGACTGAAGGGAACCAGAGAGAGATGTGAAGGGATCATACCGCGCCCTCCGCTGCCAGAATGCTGATGATGCTGGCCTGACTGTATCCGTCCGCATCGAGACGCGCGGTCAGGCTGACGGTGTGGCTGACAAGCTCAGGCTGGTAGCCGCTCAGGGTACGAATAACGGAGAACGGGCGACCGCTGGCGGGAACGAACACCACCATCCACGCCGGACTGATGGCACCCGGACTGCACACGGCAATATGGTAGTTGCCGTGCGAGGGTGTAAAGCGCACCTGCACGGGGAAGAAGCCGCCGAACTCGCTGCGGTACTCGCCGTTTATGTCCCAGTTTTCAGGGCAGGACAGGTCACGCATGACGGCGTGGGTCAGTTCGCGGCGAAAGTCCTCGCCGCTGTCCCGCCAGTCCTCAAACTCATCACAGGACATCGTTTTCAGTACATCGGGGGTCAGAATAGTGCGCATGGGTATCTCCTTATTGCCGCCCCACAGGGCGGCTCTCCGTTATCAGGCGGCATGTGCCGTGTTGGTGGTGTCGCTGCTGGCGATATCTGAAGCAGCGTCGTCAGCATCGGCCTTACCCGCTGACTCCGGTCCTTTCAGCCAGGCAGGAACCCAGCGGGTGTGCTGCATGAAATGCTCCGCATGTGCTGCAGCGTCGCCCTTCTTCATCTTCTCCGCGTCACCCGCCGCGCCCGTCAGCCCCGCCTCTTTCAGGGAGGCGACAATCTGCGGATGTTTCAGGCTGCCGAAGTAGTTGTCCTTCGTCGGCTGCCACCAGTCGCGCAGGTGGAAGCCGATTGCCGCCTCGACCGTATCGAGGGTACTGCGCGAGGTGTGCCCCATATCGCGGGTCTGTACCCCGTCAACGGAACAGGCAGTGCAGAAGGCCATCAGCGGCATCAACACCCCGCCGTCAAGGGCAAAGAAGGTGGTGAAGTCCTTCTCCCAGCCTTCCGGCAGCAGGGCTTTCAGCCTTGCCCGTTCGGTCATCAGGATGTTAAACGCTGCGCCATCCTTACCGGACGGGGCGTTCTCCGTCAGGCTGCCGTGAGACACGGTGAGGCTGATACGGAACGGATGCGTCGTGGTCAGACAGCCCGAGAAGACGCAGGTACACATGCGCCAGACCATCAGCGCCACCGCCTTTTCGGGCTGCTGCATCAGCGCCGCCTGGACTGCCAGCGTACGCTCGGAGGTCATTTTCGTGAGCAGCGGGACGCTGATCCCCTCTGCGGCGTCGGGCTGGCGTGAGGTGAACGGTACCGTTACGCTGCTGTTTTCGGTATCTTCCGGCATATCCGCTTTCAGGCGCACACCGCGCTGCACGTACACCCGCCCTTCGTACAGGCTGACCATCACCCCCGCACCTGACTTCATGTCGTCAGTCCACGCGCTGACTTCTGCCGCTTCCTGAATGGCGAGGATGTCCGCTTCGATCGCATCCGACTCGTCGCAAACGCTGTCATATGTATCGTACTGCTCCCGCAGCGCATCAAGACGCTGCTGCTGCTCAGGGGTGTACACCGGATCGGGTTCAACAGGCTGCACGAACTCCTTACCGTCTTCGCCGTGGTACCAGATGCGGGCTGCGCGTCCGCGACTCCATGCCCAGCCCTCCCGCTGCTGAATGTCCTGCGCGATACGCTCCAGCTTTTCCTGCACCAGACGCTCAACCAGCACGCTGTCTGCCGTGCCGTCGCCCTCGTCCTGGCTGAACAGATCTTCACGGACGTAACCCCCTGCCGCCTCATACGCTTCGCGCCCGATAAACCGGAATTTGGTGTTGTCGGTGCGCATCTCGGTTTCGGTAATGGCGCGTTTAATCAGGTGTGCGGGCGCGTTCGACCAGCTGGCCTTCACGCTTTCAAATACCTCAACCTGACGGGCAGGATCGTCCTCGAGACAGAGCGCCTGACACTGCTCAACGGTCAGTTCGTCCTGCGCGAGCTTATCCATCAGGGAGGGGGCGAGGTTTGCCAGCTTCAGCATGCGCTGCACGTGGCGGGAGCCGAAGCCGAGGGCGTCGCCAATCTGCGCGGGGGTTTTGCCCTGCTCTGCCAGCGTACGGAAACCTGCGATTTGCTCGGCGGGATGCATGGCGGCGCGCTGCTCGTTCTCGGCAACGGAGGCAAGGGCCGCAATGTCGTCTGAGACGCGTTTGACCATCACGGTATGGCCTTCATCCAGACGCCCCTCCTGCGCCAGCAGATTCAGGGCGGTAAGACGGCGGCCACCTGCAGCCACGCCGTATTGTCCGTCCGCGAGGGTGTGAACAATCAGGTTCTGCAGCAGCCCGAGAGCCTCAATGGAGTCGGCCAGACCGCGTACGCTGTCCACGGAATACGGAATGGTGCGCACGTTCAGCGGAGATTTAACGAGATCGGACAGCGGAACGTACTCGATAACGGCGGCCTCAAGTGCGGCCTTCAGGGCAACCTCCTGCGCCTGCGTGATTTTTTTGCTGCTCGCTTTTTTGGGTGCTTTTGCTTTAACATCGGTTACTGACATAGTTAATACCTCACTGATTGATGATTGTCCGGCCCTGCGGAGTTGCCCACTCCGGCAGGGCACCTTCTTACTGCGGCTTGCGGATACCGTAGTCCGCGATATAACGGTTGAGCCAGTACGTGCCGCCCGGCTCAAAGTTCCACGTGCGCCAGACCATTTCACCGTTCTGACGAACCACCAGGCGAAAATGCGCCCCCTGATCGTCCTCTATCGCCACGTTGGTGTACTGTGACGCAACGGCCTCAGCCTGTTCGCGGGTAAAGGTGTCGTCGGGTAAAACAGCCAGCGCCTCGCTCATGTTGCTCCTCCTTCTGAACCTGTTTTGCTTTTAAAAAACCATCACCCGTTGAGTTGCCGGGGCCGCGGTTTTGACGTTTTGCGGGGACCTGCTGAACGCCCCCGCTGGTTGTTACCTTCACCCGTTTGAGAGCCGTTCGCCGCAGGGGCGTAAACCAGCGCGGGCGATGGCGGATGTCCGGGGCGCGGTTTACCGCGTGCCATTTACCCTGGACAGCTGAGAGCGGCTGTGCTTGTCTCAGCCCCGGCGAAAGGACTCAAAAGGGTGAAAAAACCAGGCAAGGGAATGAGCAGGAACCCGCCGCAACGACGGAACGCGCGGGCGCGAAACGGCGTTGCCCCGAAGAGGCCCGGCAGCATTACCGCCGGGCTGGTGAAAGCGGCGCATCCGTAGACGGATGCCGCAAGCGTGATGTTGAACCTGCGACAGTGCGATGGAAGCCCGACAGGGCGGAGACGGTTTACCGGCTCCGTTTACGACAGCGCCGGTTCCCGTCAGGGAAGTCGCCCACAGGCAGACACAACAGGAAGAAAAACCGACAGAACAGCGATATCAGCCAGTACGCCACCAGTATGGCCACTATTGGCAACGACAACGACAACGACAACGACAACGACAACGACAACGACAACGCAGAGATTATCAACAGAACAGGAATATCGCCGACCGGCTACACCACATCGATATTCATACTCTGACACCACCGGGACATCTGGCACTGGCGTAGATACGCGGCGCCGCAGGCGCGGCGTACTTCGCATGCAGGCAGAGCCTGCCGGGGTTTTGCGCGCAGACTGACAGGCGGCTGAACCGCCTGCCGGGGAAAATCAGTTACTGAAGACATAACCGTCATGGAACACATAGCCGCTGCTGAACAGGTCACGCGCCCAGGCTTCAAAATCGAAATAGCTGCGCAACGGCTCCGGCACCTCATTTAACAGGCCGTTGTCCTCAACCATCACCCGCGCATAGTCCTCCTCGCTTTCCGCCTCGCCGCGGTACGCATCATCAAACGCGTCATAGTCACACTCGCCGGTATACTCCGCCCAGGCGATAAAAGCAGCCTCCCTGCCCTCTTCTTCGGCGCGTTTGTAAGCGGCGATAAAATCCCAGTCAATGGAGCTTTCAGAGACGAACTGCGACGGAATGCCCTCCCAGTCCTGGAACATAAATTCTGCGTCCCATTCATCAGCGTGCAGCGCCAGGCAGGCCTCGTAAAAATCCTCCCTGCCGTCAAACTCCGTCAGGTCAAACCATTTGCCAAAAATGCTGCCGCAGTTGTATTTGTGATACGTACCCACATAAACAGCCGGTGTGGTGGTCGTAGTGCGCATAAAAAATCCTCCATAGTCGATGTTGTCTGAGTTCCGGCTAACGCCGTGCCGACACGACAGCCCGACAGGGAGCGAAAAATGCAGGGGCGATGCATGAAGCCGCGGCGCCGGTAAACAGCGGAGAGGGTCTGGACGGTTAGCGAGCGAATATTGAGCGAGATAACGACGGGAAGAAGCGCGACAGGCATTTAAACATACGGCGACCGGGTGAAAGCATCGACGTCAGTGAACCCTTGCATTTGCAGCGTTCGGGCTAAAGTAGAGGCACGGCGTAAGCCGCAGGCCGCACGAACGTCACTCACCGCGCGGCCGTAACGCCGTGGAGGTCGCGCCGGAACAGAGGAGCTGGCGACATCCTTTTGCTTTGCTGGACCGGCAGGGCCAGGATTGCTCCCGGCCCCGTGGCTGCATCAGATTCGTTCCATCAGCATTCTGACATCGTGCAGTGCCTGTTTGAGGGATGCAGGCGTGGGTCGGCCCGCCTTCCATGCCCGCCCGACAAGATTTTCCAGGTCGCTTTCCTGTCGCCGCAGTACGCGCATGAGCAGCGCCGCGGGAACGCTTACCTCGCGTGCCACGGCCTCACGGTGTCGTACCAGAAGGTCGCATACGCCTGAATTTGTAACGCCTTCCCTGCGATATACAGCCATATCCGCATTACCGGTTGTTTCCATCAGTCCCTTAATCTCGGCAGGGTCCGGCTTTACATCAAGTTCACCACAGGCGACATAAAAAGCTTCTTCGGTCCAGACCAGCAGTACCAGCGGCTCGTCGGGGGTGAACATGTTTTCGAGCCGGGTGCAGAGTTCTTCGCGTGTTCCGTACATTTTGATTCTCCAGAGTCTTCTTCTGGCGGGCGTTTCTGCCCGCCCGTGTCAGTCTTTAAAGCTGGCGTCCAGCTCCAGCGCCTGCCGGTATGCTTCAAGATAAAGTGCGTTGATGCGGCAAATTGTCTGGCGGGCCAGGCGCTCCGTCAGGTTCTCCGCGTCGTAGCGGTAGCGGGATTCCAGCGCATTGAGCGTGGCGCGCAGATCGCACATGCTGTTTGCAAGGGCGGCAACGTCGGCACGCAGCGCTTCGTTTCCGGCGTAATTCGTCATGCAGCCTCCGGAAGCCAGTCACCGTTGGCAGCGGGCAGGCACATTGAACGCCGGACAGCGGCCAGCCGCTGAACGCCGGCCCGGTGATACTGCTCCAGCAGTTCGATACCGATGTATCGGCGTCCGGCCTGTAATGCCGCAACGCAGGTCGAGCCGCTTCCGGCAAAGGGGTCGAGAACAATGGCGTTCGGGTGTGTAAAGCTCTCGATCAGCGGTTGCAGGCTGGTTACGGGTTTTTCGGTCGGGTGGTGCCGGTTGCCGCTGTATTTCCAGCCCAGCACATCCGGCAGCGGGTTTTGCGGAAGGGTCGGACGGCCTTTTGCCAGCAGGTAGGCACATTCATGGCGGTAGCCAACATAAGCGGACTTCGATGTGTAGGTTTTGGTAAACACCAGGTGGCCGACAACGCTGAATCCGGCATGTTTCCAGGCGGCCATAAAGCGATCGACGCGGTTCCAGCCGTAGAAGCTCACCATCAGCGCGTCTTTTTTCAGGACGCGGTACATCTCATTACATGCGGGCTGGAGCCATTCATCGGTTTTATCGCCGGCGATGGTACGCCCCTGACGGTCACGAAAACCAACCAGATATGGCGGGTCGGTCAGGATAAAATCGACAGCATTATCCGGAAATCCGGTCATGATATGGACGCAATTACCCAAGATAAATCGTGACATGATAGTTCTCCTTTCTCAAATGCGGCGCCAGTTACGCCGTGCCGATACGACAGCCGGGTTAAAAGCGGAGAATGCAGGGGCGGTGCCGCAAGCCGCAGCGCAGTAAAAAAGCAGACGCTGGCTGGACGGTTTGACGGCGAAAATTGAGACGGAAAACGACGGGAAGACAGCGGGTAAAGCCTTTGAAATTAACTGCGACCGGGTGAGGACACCGGCAGAGCGAACCCTTGCATTCGCAGCGTCCCGGCTACAGTAGCGGCACGGCGCCCACACGATGGCAGGAACCTGAAATACAGCCTATGTTCAGAACTGAGGTGAACCCTGATTAGAGATCCACAGCGGAGAAACACAATGTGTGGTCGGTTTACACAATACAACTCCCGCGAGGAGTACCTGGCCTTTCTCGGAGAAGAAGCTGAACGGGATATTCCGTATGATCCGGAGCCCGTAGGCCGCTACAACGTCGCGCCCGGAACCCGGGTATTGCTGCTGAGTGAACGCCACTCGCAGCTGCAGCTTGATCCTGTTCACTGGGGTTATGCCCCGGAGTGGTGGAACAAGCCTGCTCTCATCAACGCCAGAAGTGAAACTGCGGCCGACAGCCGGATGTTCAGGCCACTCTGGGAGCACGGACGGGCCATTGTTTTTGCCGACGGCTGGTTCGAATGGAAACAGCAAAACGGCGTGAAACAGCCGTTTTTCATTTACCGTAAGGACGGAAATCCACTCCTGCTCGCTGCCATCGGGAAACCACCTTTTGAGAACGGCAATGACCAGGAAGGATTCCTGATCGTCACGGCAGCTGCGGATGAGGGACTGCTGGACATTCACGATCGGCGACCGCTCGTGTACTCACCAGCTGCTGCACGTAAATGGCTCAGCGAAAACACAACCGGTAAAGAGGCGGAAGACATTGCCCGTGAGGGCAGTCTTTCCGCCGAAGATTTCACATGGCACCCCGTCAGCCGGGCTGTTGGCAATCCCCGGAACCAGGGCCGGGAACTTATAGAGCCACTGGCTTAGCAGACGATGAGATACCCGATATCCACTCACAGGGTTATGTACCGTTTCTGTGGATAACCCTGAGCCTGTTTTATCCGCCAGAACAATGACCTGGCAGGAACCGGTAAAATTCTCCTTGCAAGACGGAAAATATCTTAAATAATACTGTATATAAAAACAGGCATTTTAAGAGGTATGCCATGATCCTTTTTGTCTCTCCCGCATCTGAGCCAGCACTGTTCACCGCACCACTTTTCACAGAGCGCTGTCCGGCAGGTTTTCCTTCACCGGCCGCGGACTATACCGAAGACGAACTGGATCTGAACGCCTACTGTATCCGTCGCCCCAGCGCGACCTACTTTGTCCGGGCCATTGGCGACTCCATGAAAGATATGGGCCTGCACTCCGGCGACCTGATGATTGTCGACAAGGCCGAAAGACCTGTGCAGGGGGATATCGTCATCGCAGAAACAGATGGCGAATTCACCGTTGCCTGCAGCTTAAACCCCGAATTGCCCTGCTGCCGATGAATCCCGCCTACCCCACTCTCTATCAGGAGGAACTGCAGATCTTCGGCGTGGTGACGGCATTCATACACAAGACGCGGGGGACGGACTGATGTTTGCGCTCGCTGACGTGAATTCATTCTATGCCAGCTGTGAAAAGGTGTTTCGTCCGGACCTGCGTAGCAGGCCCGTTGTGGTGCTCAGCAACAACGATGGCTGTGTCATCGCGCGCAGTGCCGAAGCGAAGCGGCTGGGTATTAAAATGGGCGTCCCCTGGTTCCAGCTTAAGACGGCACAATTCCCGGAGCCGATCATCACGTTCTCGAGCAATTACGAGCTTTATGCATCGCTGTCGAACAGGGTTATGTCTCATCTCGAGGAGCTGGCACCGCGCGTGGAGCAGTACAGCATTGACGAGATGTTTCTGGACATTCGCGGCACAGACCGCTGCATTAATTTTGAGGACTTCGGCCGGCAGCTGCGCGAGCACGTGCGCTCCGGTACCGGGCTGACAATCGGCGTCGGGATGGGGCCGACCAAAACGCTGGCTAAAAGCGCGCAATGGGCGTCGAAAGAGTGGCCACAATTCGGTGGGGTGCTTGCCCTGACTTTAAATAATCCGAAGCGAACGGAGAAACTGCTCTCCCTGCAGCCTGTGGAAGAAATCTGGGGAGTAGGCCGGAGAATTTCGAAAAAGTTGGGCACTATGGGTATCACTACGGCACTGCAGCTGGCGCGCGCGAACCCTGTATTTATCAGAAAAAATTTCAACGTTGTGCTGGAGAGAACCGTCCGGGAACTCAATGGAGAAAGCTGTATTTCTCTTGAAGAAGCCCCTCCGCCGAAACAGCAGATTGTCTGCAGCAGGTCCTTTGGGGAGCGAGTCACGACATATGAAGCCATGCGTCAGGCCGTCTGTCAGTACGCTGAGCGTGCAGCTGAAAAGCTGCGCGGCGAGCGGCAGTTCTGCAGGCATATTGCTGTATTTGTGAAGACGTCACCGTTCGCGGTGAACGAACCGTATTACGGGAATGTGGCCAGTGAGAAGTTGATGACTCCCACGCAGGATACCAGGGACATCATAGCCGCAGCGGTGAAAGCACTGGATCGGATCTGGGTGAATGGGCATCGATATGCAAAAGCGGGTTGCATGCTCAACGATTTTACTCCTGACGGGGTTTCACAGCTGAACCTCTTCGATGATACTCAGCCCCGGAGCAACAGTAACCAGCTGATGAAAGTCGTGGATGGCATTAACCATTCCGGTCTGGGGAAAGTGTGGTTTGCGGGACGAGGCATTGCTCCTGAATGGCAAATGAAACGAGAAATGCTTTCACCTGCTTATACGACACGCTGGGCTGATATTCCTGCAGCGAAACTGACTTGAAATTCTGGCGATTTCACCTTGAAATTCTCAACGTAAATTACATGATTACAATAAGTTAGGTATGAAATCGCCGTGGCGAAATTATTGACTCAAATTTCTGTTGAGGACCTCGTTGATAGCTTTGTCCAGTTCATCCTGAACCACTTTTGACATACGGCTAAACTCGTAAGTCAGCGTACGCCCTTTCACACGCTTGCGCGCGAACTTGTCCTTTTCTTCAAAAGTCCAGAGTGCGGAAATTACTGACTTTTCCTTAGGAGGCGGAGCTATCAATGCCTGAGAGGCCTGAGAAATCAATTTCAGTATACTGGCTTTCTGTTCGTCTTCTGGTCGCTCGTGGTCACTTAAAATTGCATCATGCTGATCTGAGACAGACTGAATGAGCCCTTCAGACGTTAAGCCCTTTTCACTGAGTTTTTCATTAACCTCTAACAGAATTTTATAGTCACTAAACGACAGCTCAGACTGAACCGGGAACAGAGAAATCAATTCTTGCGGTACTGCCGCCGCCTGCATCGCCCTGGTGACTTTAGCCTGGGATAACCCCTCCAGTTCAGCAATTTCCTTTTGATTGAATCCGGACTCTTTCAGAGCCATCAATCTCAGACCGATCTCCCGAAGGTTATGCTCTTTAGCTGTCTGGATATCTTTAGCCAGCTGGCGAGCTTCATCAGCTGATAAATGTTCACCGGTAACCATTACATCAAGGCCTGTACGGATATAGATCGCTGAGGCCCGACGTCTTGAACCATCCAGTATCTCAATCCTTTCACCTTGCTGAATGCCAATACAGGGGAAGAACTGCTGAAACTTAATCGTCTGAATAATTGATTTCAGGGATTCCCTTGTCAGAGCAAGTTGATCTCTTCCGTTGGTTTCCTGGTTTACGAATGTCTTACTTTCAACGTCCGATGCAGGTACCCGAACAAACCTGAACGTTATCTTCCTGCCGGTTTTTAGGGTAAATACCTGACTTCTTTGGGTGTCAGTCATCTCGAACATTGACGCCTGGGTATTTAACTGTCTGCCAATGGTTTTTCTTTTCTCATTCGACATCACATACCTCCGTTAGTACGAATGAACTCAATGCGATCAAATACGGCCTTCGCAAAGTCTTCCGCTGCTGATTTTGCGCTTTTAAGCGCCTCGGTGCTTCCATCATAGGTTGCTGGATTTGCGGAAATAACTGTGTCAAAAGTCTCCCCGCAGCGCTCGAAGCCATCCAGCCGCGGCAGAACCATGTCGAGCATATCGGCACCGAATACCTCTTTGGCCTGACTATGGCAAATTTTGTGATCAGACTTGTTCAGGATTTTGGACATAAAACCGACATTTCCGATGAGATTGCAGGTGTGTCCATCCTGTTCGATCGAATCAATAAGCGCAGGAAGGCTGGCTACAAACTTCAGGGAAGAATGAAAATCAACCGTTGCCGGTGGAAGAGGGGTCAACATCAGGTCTGCCGCACCGATGCAGTTTTTCAGGAACGCATCGAGGTGAGGACCACTATCAAGAAAGATAAAGTCGTAGTCATACCGGAGCTTGTCGATAATGTTCTCTTTAAGCACTGCATGAATATTTTGCCCTGGCAGATGTTCTTCACACAATCCCTTCCAGCCTTCAGCAAGGAATGCATCGTCAATGGAAGCTGGAATAACATCAACGCCCGGGATAATTGACGGCACGATGAAATCGGACAGTAATTCTTCACGAGACACGTTCTGGAGCATGGCCTGAGCAGCCGTATTTTCAACCAGGCCCACTGAATTCTCATGGCTCAGGAACATTGTCAGAGATGCCTGCGGATCGAAATCGATGGCCAGAATACGCAGGTCTTCGAACAGAAGCTGAGGATGAGCCCGAAAAGCATGGGATAATGAAGCGGTAGAAACTGTCTTGGAACCGCCACCTTTAAGGTTACATACAAAAATAGTGAAGGCTTTATCGAAGCGATCTCTGTACTTGGGTACTTTACGATGGAAATACAGATCGATGACGTTCTGAATCGTCATCGCGTACTTCATCGTATTGCCGGAAGGTTTCTTTTTAAAAATGTAGCCACTGGCTTCCATTTCGGCCACAGCATACTCCACACTCCCTTTGCTGAGCTTAGGCAGCTTATATAGGGCGGCTTTGCTGTATTCCTGATAGAACTCGGTAAGCTTCAATTCCTCTTTTTGCTGGCGGATACTTTCGCTCAAGGATGTCAGAAGTTTACCTGCACGTGTGGCGACTTTCCGCAACTGCTCAATATTTTCCATCTTTCACCTCATGACGTTTTTTGTCATTTTGAACAAAAAACATCATACTGCAAGAAAAAAATCATAATATTTTCGTTTTGCTTTCAATCGTTGGGGTCGTGTTAAATTTTGTTGGCCCACAACGCAAACCGTGTGTCTGTTCAGAGCTTGCATCTGAGCAGGCAAGAGACAAAAGACTTGTTAACAGGTCTTTGCGGGTGTATTTTAGAGACTAGTTAAACGGTCTCAAAAGGTAATCTATGCCCAACATCATTCTCAGTGACACAAGCGCCAGTGTCAGCGAACTTAAGAAAAACCCAATGGCGACTGTCAGCTCCGGTGATGGCTACCCGGTTGCTATTCTTAACCGCAACCAGCCCGCCTTTTACTGTGTTCCGGCAGAGCTATACGAGAAAATGCTCGATGCCCTGGACGATCAGGAATTGGTTAAGCTTGTCGCCGAACGCAGCAACCAGCAGCTGCATGACGTGGACCTGGATAGTTATTTATGACGTATACGGTCAAATTCAGGGATGATGCGCTGAAAGAGTGGCTGAAGCTGGATAAAGTCATTCAACAGCAATTTGC
The DNA here is from genome assembly GCF_057536195.1 of Enterobacter sp. C3_dUdeg. NCBI lineage: Bacteria > Pseudomonadati > Pseudomonadota > Gammaproteobacteria > Enterobacterales > Enterobacteriaceae > Enterobacter > Enterobacter sp. C3_dUdeg. The sequence continues at coordinate 22,140 of NZ_BAAKFX010000012.1, read as the reverse complement.
GAAAAAGCTAAAGAAGTGCAGTGAAAATCCGCACATCCCTTCAGCAAAACTGCGCGGGATAAAGGACTGCTACAAAATCAAACTTCGAGCCTCTGGCTTTCGTCTGGTCTATCAGGTGATTGACGATCAATTAATTATCGCTGTTGTAGCTGTAGGAAAACGTGAACGTAGTGACGTTTATAATCTTGCCAGTGAACGAATGAGATAATCATTCATTTTTACAATTGGAGGTCATAATGGATTACCGTTCTCTTATGAAAAACTCATTCAGCGAAATGAGAAAGTACAGCAGTCAAACCGTTATGGCTACTCAGTCCTTAACTTCCTTTGGTCGACATAAGCCTCGGCCAGCCTTTCAGGACTGGATTGAGCGCCTTAATAAAAATGATCGCTTGCCCCGAGGTCGTTTCTTTGCGGGAAAAAAACCTGGTCGACGCCTTGCGATTTTTGATGAAATTTAGTTTTCAGACAAAGCCGCGCCAGCGGCCTTTTTTACGCCCCTAGTGTAATTCCCGGACCACCTGGACAGTCCGGTATTTCTGTCCAGCATTATGTTTACCATCTTCATCCATTCGTCTCGGCCCTTGAGCAACGAACAAAAAATGCTGTTCATCCTGGACATTTAGGCACTATCGGAAAAAGTGTCCAGAAAATATTTCTGATGATCGTATTTAATTTTGTTGACTAGCAGCGAAAACCGTGAGTCTGTTCAGAACTCGTTTCTGAACAGGGGAGGGGTTGGACAAGCCCGCCGGGCGCGTCAGACTGTCACATTGGGGTATACCTCTGAGGGACCAACAATTGATGTTCAGGATCGTGCCAATGTGACCACATAATCGATGCCGCAGATAAAGTGACCATTTAAACATTACTCGGCTGGATGAAGTGTTGAAACTGGCCAGGGTTTCATTGACCGCTAACTTTCGATATTGAGCCTCTCACTCAGTCGGGTCATGAGATCCATTCGTTCATGAAAAATCGCTACAACCAGTGCGGGCGCACTCCCGCGTGGCAGACAAAAAACATAATGATGCTCACAGTGCATCATCCGTAATTCAGGAAAGAGTTCGCTCATATCCCTGAAGGAACCTCGTCCGGCAGCAAGATCTGCAATACCATGTTCCAGCCTGGCGATATAGCGACGAACTTGAGCGGTCCCCCACTGTTTACGCGTGTAGCGGATGATGCCTCTCAGGTCTACTTCCGCATCAGTTGTAAGTATATAAGCCGTCACGTGCGATTTTCGCTCAGTTCGTCATCAAGAATGTCTCCGATACTTTTGGTAGAAACTTTCCCCTCCAGCCCATTGTTAATACGGTTTCCCAGCAACTTTTTCAGCTCCTGCCATGCCAGATCGGCGTCTGCATCGCCGGGGAACAAACGTTCGAGAGCGTATTGCTTAATCGTTTTACCTTGCAGGGCAGCCAGCGCTTTCAGGCTCTGATGCTGCTGGTCTGTTATGTCAATTGTCAGCCGACTCACAAGCTTATCTCCTCTGGAATACACAAACCCACATTAGCATATATGTAAAAATGAGGCTATCAGATAACCTTCACCATCAAACTATCGTTTGCTGGACGGGGCATCAAACTGGATAAATGGAGATCGCTCAGGCTTCCTGAACCAGTACAGCAGTAAACACAGGCCCGATGGATTAATCACCCTCCCTGACGGCAGACAGATCGCCATTGAAACCGAACGCAGCATCAAGACAAAGGCGCGCTATCAGTCCATCATGACCAGCCATCTGACGGCCAGAACAAACCGGCACTGGTTTTACGTGTTTTATGTCACACCTGATGAAACTAAAAAACGCGCCCTCCAGGTAATTTTTAACAGCATCACACATGTGATCTCTAATAACCAGCATGTGCCACTGGAGGCAAAACACCGCGATGTCTTTCGCTTTCACACCCTCGACGAACTGAAAAGCCTGGAGCTGGAAAACTATGCGTAAAACCACCCTTCTGGTGCTGGCCGCCGTCCTCTTTGTGCCAGCTCTCGCCACTGCCGCGCCCGTCTTCTCGGCGGGTTTTTCGCCGTCTGACGGGCGCTCCGCCCTTGAGGTGGTGCTCGGCGCCATAAAAAACGCCAGGCAGCGCGTTGACGTCGCGGCCTACAGCTTCACCAGTAAGCCGGTGGCGACGGCGCTCGCCGACGCTAACCGGCGCGGCGTGGCCGTGCGCGTGGTGGCCGACGAAAAGGCCAACAGCGACCGCTACACTGCCGTGACGTACCTGATAAACCAGGGCGTGCCCGTACACCTCAACGGCCGTTATGCCATCATGCACAACAAGTTTATGGTGATCGACGGTAAAAACGTTCAGACCGGCTCATTTAACTACGCAGCCAGCGCCGACTCGCGCAACGCGGAGAACGTGCTGCTGATCGAGGACGCGCGCAACTCGCGGAGGCGTACCAGCGTGAATTCAACCGCCTGTGGGATGAGGGCACTCCCCTGAATGCCCTTTACTGAATCAGCCCCGTCTGCGGACGGGGCTTTTTTTTTACTCCACTTCCAGCCAGGCTTTGCGCCCTTCAAGATGCAGGGCTTTCAGCATGGCGATCACGTCTTCTGCTGAACGTCCGCCGTAGTTGAGACGGGTCTGCTCCCCTTCAAACTCCACCACGATAATGCCAGCGTCACCGACAGCAGCTCGCGCAGTTCACGCAACGTCTGCCCTGTGCTGCGTGAATGCATGCATTGGGTGATCCGGTTGGCCGCCTCCTGGCACACCCCCTCCACAGCCTCCCGGTACGCCAGACGCTGGCAGAGGTTGGCCTCGATGTCGCTGATAAGTTTAACCACCGCCGTTTTGACGGTTTTGATTTCCGGAAATTTCGTTTTTGGGGAGCCTGACTGCTCCAGCGGGGATACGCTGGTCGCCGGTGCAGCTTTAGGGGCGGTTGTCGGGGTGTGCAGGTTCATCGTCATGGTCGTTTCTCCGTTGGTGTGAATTTCGTCTTCGTGTCGCCTGACGGTTCGGCCTCCCCGGAATCGTTCTGGTCAGCAGGGGCGCGCAGCGTGCCATTTACCCTTGCGGACCAGGTTGTGACGGGGGACGATTACCGGAAGCTGATACGAGGGAGAAAGGCATCACAGGAGAAAATGCACGATGTGCATACCCGGACTTAGCGCCCCTTTAGCTGCACAGGTGAAACCGCCCTTCAGCGTCCGGGAGGACGGGTAAAAAGCGCCCTGACGACGTCAGAGCTGCCTTTGTGACGTGCGGTGTTACACTGCCGCTGCCGGTCAGTTCGCCCTTCCTGAAACCGGGGGCGGTTTGTTTTCAGGGACGGGCTGACCGGCTCCCCCCTTCGCTTGCAGAAATTCCCCTGCCACTCACACTGTACGCATACACAGTGCAAATAAGGTGAAATCTGATGCCACGACGCTATGAAATAGACGCAGCCTGGCGTGCGGCCATCACCCGCGAACAGAATGGCCGTCAGACCGTCACGACGGCGGACTTTGTCCGGGAGCTGCACAAATTCAACTGGCACTGGACACCCCGCGAGGCTAACCGGTGGATAGAAACGTATGTGACGGTGTTCCGGGACGTCTCCCCCACGGAGGGAGAAAACCGGACGTTCTGCTTGTTTAACCCGAACGGGGGGCGCTGATATGGGATTTCCGTCACCGGCAATGGACTACCTGGAAAGTCGCCTTTCTCTCGACAGCCACTGTAAAACCGGCCGTCCGGGCGTGTTCCTATTCCGCAGCGACTGCACCTCATTCAGGGAGGGCATTAAGCAGGGGGCACTGCTGATTGACCTGCTCCCCGTTGATTAATACACCGCGATGTTAGTAATGTCTTCATAAGCCACATGAGGACATCCCCATGAAGAAGCGATTTTCCGACGAACAGATCATCAGTATTATCCGCGAGGCAGAAGCCGGGGTTTCGGCCCGGGAACTCTGCCGCAAGCATGCCATTTCAGACGCCACCTTCTACACCTGGCGTAAGAAGTTCGGTGGCATGGAAGTCCCCGAAGTGAAGCGGCTCAAGTCACTTGAAGAGGAGAACGCTCGTCTCAAGAAGCTACTCGCTGAAGCCATGCTGGATAAGGAGGCGCTTCAGGTGGCCCTGGGCCGAAAGTTTTGACGACAGACCAGAAGCGGGAAGCCGTGGAAGTCATGTGTGAGACAACGGGTTTGTCGCAACGCCGTGCCTGCAGGCTGACTGGTCTGTCACTTTCAACCTGCCGTTATTCGGCTCAGCGTCCGGCTGCTGACGCACAACTGTCTCTACGCATCACAGAGCTGGCACTTGAACGCCGCCGGTTTGGTTACCGGCGCATCTGGCAGTTATTGCGCCGGGAGGGCCTTCACGTCAACCACAAGCGCGTTTACCGCATCTATCACCTTAACGGTCTGGGTGTAAAACGCAGGCGCCGCCGTAAGGGTCTAGCGACTGAACGGTTTCCGCTTCTTCGCCCGGATGCGCCGAACCTGACATGGTCGATGGATTTTGTCATGGATGCACTTGCCAGCGGCCGCCGGATTAAGTGCCTGACCTGTGTGGATGATTTCACGAAGGAGTGTCTGACGATCACCGCCGCTTTCGGGATTTCAGGTATTCAGGTCGCGCGTATTCTGGACAGCATTGCGCTGTTTCGTGGATATCCTGAGACGATAAGAACCGATCAGGGCCCGGAATTTACCTGCCGCGCGCTGGATCAATGGGCCTTTGAACATAGTGTTGAGTTGCGCTTAATCCAGCCGGGCAAGCCAACTCAGAACGGATTTATTGAGAGTTTCAACGGTCGCTTTCGGGATGAATGCCTGAATGAGCACTGGTTCAGCGATGTTCTTCATGCCCGGAAAATCATTAATGACTGGCGGCAGGATTATAACGAGTGTCGACCTCATTCATCGCTGAATTACCAGACGCCATCTGAATTTGCAGCAGGCTGGCGAAACGGGAAGCATGAAGAAAAATCAACCGACATTACTAACTGAAGGTTGTATCTAATACTGGGGGCAGGTCAAGGAACGCATCAAGTAGTAATAGAACCATTTAGAACTCCTTGTGAGTGTTTGTTCTATTGTGCAACTTAAGTGTCTTTTCCTTCCTCTTGTGGGTTCTTCGCGTCGAGCTGGCAGTTGGACGTGCCTGTCTTTTCGCCGTTCGATAAAACACCAATTTTGCTGATACTCAGCCCGGATTCATTCAGGTTTTTTGTCTGACTTACCCCACCAAGCGTGGCGATAAGTAACTGTTTTACTTCACTTCTGATTGTGGGCGCCAGCTGCTGCAGGACGCTGGCCAGCTGGCGAAATCCGCGCCGGTCGGCGCGCGGTCATTCAGATTTACTGAAGGTACCAGGAAACGCACAGGGTTATCCCCGGAATCTGTGGATAATCAATATGTCGTGGTTCGTACAGCTGGAGCGGGTACAATATATTGTGTCGTGACGGGTGCGGGCTCCGATTAACCAAGGGTGGTTAGTATGCCCCGCCCGTTCGCGACGAAATTTCATCAAAAATGGCTCTATTTAACATATTGTACGTTATGCAAAGTGATTATGTAGTAGCTAATGAGATGTCCGTCTCTGACCAGATATAAGACATGTCTGCACTACAGTTTCACCACAGCGATCACTGCTTCCAAAGGATGAGACTCATGACGGCATACGGAACGGAATTTTTCTCAATGAACGATGTGAACCGACTTAGGATCAACAACAAGCAGGCCACCGGCATCTGTGCCAACCCCAGTTAAGCTGAGGGCCGTGTTGAACGGGCTCACCTCATGTTATAGGACCACCTGGTCAAGGAGTTTCGGCTCTGTGATTTCAGTACATCTGAGGCCGCAAACGCCTTTTCCGAAGAGTTTATGGCTGACTACAACCGCCGTTTTGCAAAGCCACTTCGTCACGATTTCGACGTTCACCTTCCGCTTGAGAATAATGAAAATCTGGAAGCAACATTCACATGGCGTGAACATCGTAAGGTCTCAAAAAACCTGACATTACATTACAATAAGAAGCTATATCTGCTTGAAGATAATGAAGAAAACCGGCGTTTTCAGTGGAAATACATTGATGTCTGGCAGTATCCGGACAGCGCTATTGAGCTCCGGGCTAACGGTACTTCCCTGCCCTTTATCACGTACGACCGGCTGGGAGAACTGTACCAGGGCCCATCGTCGACCACAAGCGCCTGGGACGGGCTCTGGAGATGATAAAGCTGGTTCAGGACAAACGGGATAACACCCGCTCATAGGCCCTGCCATCTCTTGACGGCCAGACCCCACGCAGAAAGAAACAGCCCGGCAAGAAGTCACAACGAAGCCTGGACAAGAACGACATGCTGGAAGCCCAGCAGCAACTCCAGACCCGGAACCAGGAAATCTTCGGCAAAAGCTGAACCTTAACACACACGCGGACATCTCAATTCAGCCAGAAAGCGGACCTTTAAAAACAGCCCAGACAGTTATTTTAGTGTAAAGCGTTATTATCGTTTTCACACGCCATTTGAATTATGTGTCACATGAAAAAACATATATTGTAATTGATTATAATCATGGAGTTGAGGTATCACACACCCATCATTTCGGCGCAAATTTGTAATGTCGAAAGCTCTACATGATAATCTCTCGCATTTGTTTTTTATAACACCACGGATAATACCATATAAAAACTATGCCTATTAAAATTAATTCAAAAAAAACTCACGCATACACCTTCATACTTACTGAATTAAAATTCATTAGCACGTTAATACAACCGCCTAACAATAATCATAAACGTCATTAATTGGAAAATGGTGAAACTATAGTTACATTTTGGGTTATTTGATATTCACTTTCATTTTCGCCTTGCTTGCTAAAACGGTTCAGTTACCTATTGCATAATTAAGAAACAAAAAGGAGAATAATCCTATCCCAGCAAAATTGCCATGGGAAATCAAAAACACGTAACACAATTATCATCAGGAAAATAAAATGAAAAAAATCGCTATTGTTATTGCAATAGGAACAGCATTCGCAGCCACTGGCATTCAGGCTGCAGGTAACGGCACAATTAATTTCACCGGTAAAGTGGTTGCTCAGACATGTGATGCCGCAGTAAATGGAGCTGCTAACACATCCTCAGTGACTCTTCCAACTGTTCAGGCAAACGTACTTGGTACTGCTGGTAGTACAGCTGGACAGACGAGTTTTAATATTGCACTCACGAATTGTGCAGCTACTTCACCTACTGGTGGCAGTACTGTGAAAGCCTATTTTGAAAAGGGTGCAACGGTAGATGCTAACGGTCGTCTGACTAACCAGACTACAGACGGAGCGAAAAATGTTGCTCTTGAACTGGTTGATGGTAACGACAACTCTGCAATCAAAGCGGGTGACATTGCTCAAAACACCGGTAACTTTGTGACTATTGCCAGCGGTAAAGCAACTTTGCCATATTCCGTACGTTACTATGCTACGGGCACAGCAACGGCAGGTGTGGTTACTTCCAGCGCCACTTATTCATTAATTTACCAGTAATAATAGCCGGGAGAGTTTATCTCTCCCAAGCTATAAAGTTTCAGCCTTTTACTAAGGCAGTCATTGATTCTTCTGGTTGCCTTTCAACACAACACATTAACAGGAAAAATAATACTAAAATTTCCTGAATAAGGTTATATATTATGTTTCTGACCCGTCATGTCCCTGCTGCTATTGTTATAACAGCTGCGTTAACAATACCTGCTATTGCCAGCGTACAGTTAGGCGCCACTCGTGTTATTTACCATTCAGATGACAAAAATGTAAGTCTTCAGGTTAATAATCCAGGGAAAGATCCAGTGTTGCTGCAAAGCTGGATTGATGATGGAAATGCGCAATTAAGCCCTGAGCAAATAAACGTTCCATTTGTTCTTACCCCTCCTCTTACCCGAGTCAATGGAGGTGAAGGACAGACGTTACGCCTTGCCTTTGTCGGCACCGCCCTCCCTGCAGATCGTGAAAGTGTATACTGGTTGAATGTGCTTGAAATTCCTCCGGTTGCCGGTAAAAACACCAACAACATCCAGGTGGCTTTTCGCTCGCGTATAAAAATATTTTATCGCCCAGCCAGCCTCAGTGATAAAAGTGCGCAGGAAGCGCCTGCTCAATTGCGCTGGAATGAGCAGAATAACCGCATAACTATCAATAACCCAACCCCGTTTTACGTATCCATTCTGGAAATTTCAGCCATGCAGAATGGAAAGCCTGTTTCTGTTCCTGCGGATATGGTCGCGCCGAAAAGCACCGCTTCTTTTGAAATCCCTCAGACACTTAAACTGGGCCCAAACACTACAGTCAGCGTAAAAACGATGAATGATTTCGGCGCGATTGTTACGCAACCGATTCAACCGTGATAAATACAGGTAAAGGTTATGCGCACTTCTTCTCTTGCTGTGTTTTCGCCGACCGAACGACCACTGGTCTGCAAGCCTTTTATTTACTTTCTTTATCCTGCGTTGTTATCACTGAATGCATATGCTGCTGAAGATAGCACCAAACAAAATGTTGAATTCAATACTTCATTTCTGAACACTAGCTATACGAAAAATCTCGATCTTAAGCAATTCAGTCAGGGAGATGGCCTGTTACCAGGCAAATACCTCGTAGATATTTATCAAAATAATGAGCTGATCGCTTCCGATACAGTCACGTTCAGTAAACGTGCGGATGGTGTGGTTGAGCCTTGTCTAACGCCTGACGTGCTGGCGCATCTGAATGTGATGACAACAGCCCTGAGAAATACAGAACGGTTGTCTACAGAAACCTGTACCCCCTATCAGACAGTTATCCCTTCTGCGCAGGTTAAATTTGATGGGGCACGCCAGGCTCTCATGCTAAGCATTCCCCAGGAATATATGCAAAAAACTGCCCGTGGTGCGGTGTTACCCGCTTTATGGCAGTATGGTAGTACAGCCGCATTTCTGTCATACAATGCGAATGCTTACCAGGCCAGAACTGGTAATAACACATTTGATTCACAGTACGTCAGCGTTAATTCGGGAATTAATATTGGCGGATGGTTCTTCCGCCATAATGGTTCACTGACGCAGCAGACAGATGCAAAAAGTCGCTATCAGAGCCTTAACACTTACGTGCAACACGATATTACCCCCGTGAAGGGACGTCTGGTCGTGGGTCAGTCAAATACTTCCGGACGTCAATTTGATACCGTGCCCTATGTCGGGGTTTCCGTGTTTAGTGACGACCAGATGCTTCCGGAATCCCAGAGAGGCTATGCACCGGAAGTCCGCGGGATTGCACGAAGTAATGCCCGTGTCACTGTCCGTCAGGGTGGGAATATTATCTATGAAACCAGCGTCCCGGCGGGCGGTTTTGTGATAGATGACCTTTACCCTACAGGGTACGGTGGTGATCTTCAGGTTACGGTGCGTGAATCGGACGGTAGTGAAAGCACATTCCTTGTCCCCTATTCTTCTGTGACTGATTTACTGCGACCCGGTGCACATCGCTATGAAGCGGTTGCTGGCAAATACCGGGCTCCAGAGGGACAAAAAGACCAGTCCTTCTATCAAGGAACGTGGCAGCAGGGGATTACTAACCTCCTGTCGCTTTATGGTGGTTTTCAGTTCAGTGACGGATATCAAAGTTACCAACTTGGAAGTGCGGTATCCACCCCTCTGGGCGCACTGGGTGTCGATGTCACTCAGGCAACGACCAGGACTGTCAATGACAGTCTGACAGGACAAAGCTATAAGGTGTCTTATAACAAACTTATTTCTGACACAAACAGTAATATCGCGCTGGCTGCCTACCGTTTCTCAACGAGAGATTATCTCGATTTTAGTCAGGCCGTACAATATCAAAATTACCAGAGTAATAAACCGGTTTATTCAGGGCTGCTGTACCGAGCAAAAAATCGATACAGTGTTACCCTCAGTCAGGGTCTGTTCGAGGGCTGGGGAACCATTTATGCCAGCGGGATCGCTCAGAACTACTGGAATCGCCAGGAAAGTGATGTGCAATACCAACTGGGGTATTCCAATCGATGGAATTCCGTAACCTACTCAATTACTGCAAACAGGAGCAGGACAGTAGAAGGCTCTATGGATACCAGCTGGCTGCTGTCGCTAAGCATTCCTCTGGGACAGGAGCATCCGGTGACCTTCAGTACCAGTGTAAAAAGAGATTATGCAGGCAATTTAGGCGAACAGGCATCACTCTCTGGAACAGCAGGAGATCGACAGCAACTTAGCTGGAATGTTTCAGGTTCTCACGATCGCATCAACGGTGATACCGGGGGGGCGGGTGGCCAGTATATATCACCGTGGACGACCGCGAGCGCTGCAGCTTCATTTGGCCAGAATTATCAAACTTACTCTGCCGGTGTTATGGGAGCAGTTGTGGCGCACCCGCACGGTGTGACACTAACACCTTATACGGGAGATACGTGGGTTGTAGTTCATGCTCCGGGGGCATCAGGAGCCGATGTCACTAACTATCCGGGGCTAAAAATTGATCGCTGGGGTAATGCCGCCACTCCTTCTCCACAAGCCTACCAGAGAAACAGTGTAGATATCGATCCTAACGGTCTTTCTGATGATGTAGAGCTCGAAGGAACGACAAAAAGTGTGATTCCCCGTGCCGGCTCTGTTGTTATCGCTGAGTTTAAGTCGAAAAAAGGTAAAGCAGTATTGATGCAGCCTGCTCCGGGCACAACGGGATTACCGTTTGGTACAAATGTTACAGACTCTCAGGGTAACAGTCTCGGTTTAAGCGGCCAGGGAGGAATGCTGTATGCTAGAGTGGAAGAGTATTCAGGGAAACTTTTTGCCGTCGTACAAAATAATGGTAAACCAGAAACATGTATTATTCCATATCATATCAACCTGGATGGCAATAAGCTTAACAAGGCGACATACACATGTAATTAGCACATGATTACCAATCATACCACTTTAAAAATCAAGCAGATTTATTTTTTTAATCTGCTTTATTGAGATATAACATGATGAATATAATGTCATATACAAAATATATATTTCGCAATACCAAAAATAAAAATAGATCTCATTTTTCTTTAAAGAAATACAGAGGTTTTTTTAATATCAAAACTTTAGTTTTGCTGGGCGTTGTCCTTTCAACTATTTCATTTAATAGTTACGCCTGCACAACAGACAATGCATTTAATGCAAACTCAACACTTCAGCCTGGGCAATATGGTATATATAGTGCAGGGCAGGATATGTCACCGGGAACAGTAATAAGGCTCCAGAGATTTTTTGGTGTACCACAACCAGTATATTGTTATACTGGGACATATTTAACATTTAATACAATCGGAGGAGTGTTATATGGCAGTGGGACAGAAAATATATATCAGACAGGCGTTCAGGGATTAGGTGTTCGCTTCAAGGTCACGGGTGCACCTAATATTATCTACGGTTCTGGTTCCAGATATGCACTAGCTGATAGTTTCATCCCAAATAATATAGTATCAGTGGATGTTGAATTCATAATAATGGGGCCGCTCAGCCCTGGAGTAGTAAATACCAGCGCATTCCCTGTATTAACCATTCAAGCTGTTGAGTATGGGGTGAATTATAAAGTTGGACAATTTAACTTTACTGGTGGTTCATTTAGTGTTCAACAACCAACCTGCACGACACCTGACTACACCTATGATTTGCTCACTGTGGGTCTGACGAGCTTTACAGGAGACAGACAAAACTCACCGTGGATAGATACGCCAATTAAATTAACTAACTGCCCTACCTTTTATGGTAATAACTCAAATGGCAGTAGGACATATACTAATATCTATGGGCAAAACCCGCAGGAATTAGGGGCGAAACAACCTGTCGTACTGAACGTATCATTAAGCCCAAATGCCGGCATTATAGATTCAAAAAATGGCATAATTGGACTCGACTCAAGCTCCACGGCAACAGGAGTGGGAATCCAAATTGGCTATTTATTATCAGGTAATGTGTATACGCCTCAAAATTTAGCTTCAACAGTATCGATGAATACAACCACGGGAGTTAATACTCCGGTTTACACATTTCCTTTTGGTGCAAGAATGGTCAGAACGTCGGGTGATCTAGCTCCGGGGCGTGTAAGCTCCAGCATGACTTATACCGTTACCTACAAATAATGATTATCTGTTAAATATTCTGTGATTGCTCCCTCGCCCTATAATTAGGGTGGGGGGGTAATTAATATCTTCTCAATTCCATTAATACACTCTTATCCTTCAATCACCCAAAATGGATACAGAGGATATAGTTAAGGATTCATCAAACAAACATATTTCATCTCTCAGTGATATAGTCTTCTAAAATACACTGTCCTACATTCATTGCAAATTAATGTAGGACAGTGTATTGCAAACCTCAAGGTATTATACATGCAAGCTTGATATTCTATTAATCAAGAAAACAGGTTGGTTAAAATATATATTTTGGAATTATGCCATTAATGTATTGTAATTCATGCTTTGGGAATAAATATCCTTGGATATAATCAGCCCCGGAGGAAAAAGCAATATTGGCACATTCTTTTGTTTCAACACCTTCAACTACGACCTTGCAATTCCTTGACTTTACCAGTTCAATTTGTTTCTCCAGTTCTTTATAGTTTTTATTCAGCAATAAAGATCTATCGATTTTAATAAAACTGATGGCATTTCCCCATATCAAATACATTTCAGGGCTGAATCTTTCCCTGCAAAAATCATCAAGCCAAACAAATTCTCTTAAGTGATTAATTCTTAGAGGTCTTAATATGTTGTTGAGATAATTAATTTGAAAAGGATTTGTGGTTTCGTTAAGCTCTATCCTCAAATGAGGAATGGAAAATATAGTCTTAGCTAGATCCTGATATCTACAAAGTTTTTTCAGTGATTCGTAGTCGATATTCAGGGTGCATAACACATTGTTAGCTGAGAAAAAATTTTCTTTTTTATTAATTGCATCAATCTGTTCAATAAAAATGGATAGTTTATCTGTGGCTGACATATTAGCAAAAAATGACTCTCTATCCTTTGAAGAAAGAAGGTTTGTAAAGCGAGTCAGTATTTCCACAGCAAAAAGCTGGCCATTATTGCTATAAATTGGTTCAGCTATAAAGTAATACAATTTTTAACTCATTTGGTTATAAGGTATTTATACTCGTGAACTTTGGTAATAAGGTGCATACGACTAACTTGTATAATCTTCTTTATATGACTGACGTGGCTTCCGATAGTTTTAACTGAAACATTCATTTTATCTGCTATTTCATCATTCCGCTTTCCAGATACAATTTCCGTCAGAATATAATGCTGTTTACGAGTCAGTGTAATTAGATTTTGTTCCCACACGTCAATACCGTTTATAGCATTGACAATTAAAGTCGGGGCTATTTTTCTGTTAAGGCATGTAACATTTACACCCATAAATAACAACTTAATCTTGAAACCTGAAAAAATAATTACTTTTTCAGGAAAAAGAAATACAAGTTGCCTGACTAGTGATGTATGTATGACGTTATTATAGAAGTTATCAATAATGATTTTTATTTTCTGATTGCGCGCGATTTTTATTTTTTTTGTATCATTCAGTTGAATAACATTTTCGTCTGGTAAAAGATGTTGAATTGCGGTAAATAGGAAATAATCCCTGGTGATGACTAAAACCATAAAAAGCACCAATTGATAATAATGATTACTTTACGGGCCATGGCGCATCATGGCAACTAACAAAAATACCATTATTTAGACTCCATGTGGAATGATAGGTCATGGTTAATAACGATTGTCAACTATTAGAATGTTAAATCAACGATGACATGGTGGGTATTATTCTTTTGTCGGTGCAAAACACTTTATCGACAACACAAAAAAAGGTTAATTGATGGATGTAAAGAAATGGCTTGCCATGCAGAGCGATTCTGCTACTTCTGTTTTTCACATGGGCAATTATTGTCATCAATGGAAAGCATCTACTTTCCATACAGGAAAACCCAGCTTCCATATCGTAATGAATGGACATTGCTGGTTGCAGATTAATAATGATAAGAAAAGGAGGAAGCTAAACGCCGGTGATATGGTCTTTTTCTTCACCAATATTCCATTTTATATAATGTCCTCTGAAAAAACTCCCGTTACTGAGTTACCTGCTCGTGAGATGCTCTCATTCGCAGAAAAGAAAGAAGAAAGTACATCACTTATCTGTGGTTTTCTTAATGCCAAGCTACGTTCTCTTGAGCTTCTCTTCGCATTGATGCCTGAGTTTATTATCATAAACACACATTGCCCAGCCTATAATCGTCTTAGCTCATTGTTACAACTTCTTCGCATGGAATGTATAGAGGTAGATGATACTTGCGAAATAAAAATCACTCGCCTGACAGATCTTCTGTTGGTTTATCTTCTTGAAGAGGCAACCAAAAAACAGTCGCTGGATATCAACCTCATAAAACTATCTGACAATGCGCACTTTCTCGACCTTATTCTGACGATTCATGCCTCTCCACAAAACTCATGGTCAGTGGAATCTATGGCAGAGCACGTCCATATGAGTCGCTCAACCTTCATCCGCAAAACCGAAGAGCTGAGTGGGTACACACCAAATGAAATGCTGACTCGCATACGGATCAATGTTGCTCAAAAACTCATCCAAAGGGGCTGCCCAATAGAACGAATTGCTGCTGACGTCGGATATCATTCATCGGTAGGCTTTTATAAAGCATTTCGACGAACAACCGGTCTCCCTCCCGGTCAATGGTCCTCACAACTCCAGAGGACCATTTACTGAATCAGTAAAAAAACTTCCCTGTCGGTTTTGCAAAGAGCAACTAATACCTGCATATATTGCAAAAAAACAGGGTAGTCTTCAATAAACTGAAATACCAAGTCTCGACGTGAAGTTAAACTTTTGTGTCCAGAATGGAATCACCTTCGTCCCCGGCGATATTTTTGCTTCGCTGCGCTACCAGTTTCCATTTCGTGCATCTTATCCAACTGTCAAAAGGTGTTTGCTGCAATGCATTACCCACTGATGGCCTGCCGGTTCTACCTGATGCTTAGAGTAAGGGGTCAGTTTGGATATCGAAAATTATTGTACGTTAAGGTTGTTTTTTGTACTTTTGGGCTGCGGTAATAGAGATAAACCACGATGACTGGAAGCTTTGAGCGAAGAGTGGAAATTACCAGCTGGTCTTTATGATCATCCAGCTACTTAACCAAATGATAAGACGACTGGAAAGGTAGTTGTTATTAAGCTGCGACAAAATGCTCAGGCAAATCTATTAACTGAAAAATCTATGAAGCTCCTAAGTTTTGGTGTTATTTGCCTGTCTGCAGCATAAAGAATGTGAGTCGGTCGCGCTGGAACACTAAAGTCAGGGAGCAACTGTACAAGTTGTCCGTTTGCTAGGGCCGGTCCAACAAGTTCCTGGGGTTGAAGCAGTATCCCCATTCCAGCCACCGCCGCACGCAAAAGAGGCTCACCATGATCGACGATAAGTCGGCTGGATACCGGAACCTCTATCAGCCCATCACACCCTATAAAACTCCAGTGAGTGCGTAAACACGGTCACGTAAGTTTCAATCCATCTGTTTCTGCCGTGGTGTCCAGTGCCAGTTGAATTTGTGCAGCTCCCGCACAAAGGCACCGGTCGTCACGGTCTGGCGACCGTCCGGCTCGCGCGTGACGGCTGCACGCCAGGCGGCGTCGATTTCATAGCGTCGGGGCATAGGATTATTACCTAAGAGATCTGTATATAAACACAGTATAATTGAAGCGGGATTTTGTGCAAGCGAGGAAGGGGACCCGGCCAGAACGCCCTGGAAACAAACCGCCCCCGGTTTATGGGAAAGGCGCTCTGACCGGATGTACAGCGTACCATTTCCCCCGTTCTGCACGGCATAAACCTTTTGCGCATTATTCCTGGCGTCAGCGCCGGTGATGCCGCCCCGGCTAGCCAGCGCGCATTCTACTGCCCCTGCCGCGGCGTCTTAAAAACCTTTTCACCACCCCGTCATAAGGGGCACTAAAATGACTTGCCGCAATCCACTTTATAGTTAAGAATTGCAACATATAGTGCCATTGATGTTGAATCCACACATTATGTGGTTTTTTGTTTCACTACAAAGCAAGTTGTGACCTATATGCGATTTCTTTCAATTTAACGTAGATGGAGTTCGGGATGACATACACCACGTTTTCAAAAATACAGAATGATCAACTGAAAGAGCCTATGTTTTTTGGGCAACCAGTCAATGTTGCCCGGTTCGATCAGCAAAAACATGAGATCTTTGAAAAATTGATTGAAAAACAACTCTCATTCTTCTGGCGCCCAGAAGAAGTTGATGTTTCACGTGATCGCATTGATTTTCAGGGAATGCCGGAGCATGAAAAGCACATTTTTATCAGTAATCTCAAATATCAAACGTTACTGGATTCTATTCAGGGCCGCAGTCCGAACGTTGCCCTTCTGCCACTAGTGTCAATTCCTGAACTGGAAACATGGATCGAAACCTGGGCTTTTTCTGAGACAATACACGCACGATCGTACACTCACATTATCCGAAACATTGTAAATGAACCTTCTATTGTTTTTGATGAGATAATAACTAACGAACGTATTCTTTCACGCGCAAAAGATATATCTAAATATTATGATGAATTGATCGTATCAAGTAATCTCTGGCACCAGTTTGGTGAAGGAGTACACGAAATTTCAGGGAAAAAGATAGTTGTCAGTTTGAGAGATATAAAAAAGAAGCTGTACATGTGTCTGATGAGTGTTAATGCCCTTGAGGCTATACGATTTTACGTAAGCTTTGCCTGCTCCTTTGCTTTTGCAGAACGGGAACTCATGGAAGGTAATGCAAAAATTATTCGGCTTATAGCACGCGATGAAGCACTTCATCTTACAGGTACGCAGCATATGCTTAATCTTATGCGGTCCGGAGAGGATGATCCCGAAATGTTGACTATCGCGCAGGAGTGCGAGGAGGATTGTTATAACCTGTTCTTGGAAGCTGCTAATCAGGAGAAAGAATGGGCTGAATATCTCTTTAGTGGGGGATCAATGATTGGTTTGAATAAAGAGATTCTATATCAATATATTGAATACCTGACCAATAAAAGAATGATGGCTGTCGGACTTGAACGTCCTTTTCCTGCTCGCTCTAACCCTATCCCATGGATCAATTCATGGCTTAGTTCTGACAATGTGCAAGTGGCACCACAAGAGGTTGAGGTTAGTTCATATCTGGTTGGGCAAATAGATCCAGAAGTAAATGAGAGTTTATTTAATGATTTCAAACTCTAGAACAAAAAAATCTGTTATAACTCTGAGTAATATCGGATCTAATCTGCACTGCTCGGGAGTTTACTCTAATTTACTTACACTCTTGGAATCTTACAAAATACCTGTTGAGTTTCAGTGCAGGGAAGGGTTTTGTGGCGCATGCCGCTTGAAGCTTCTTAAAGGAGATATCATTTATGTACAAGAACCGCTAGCATTTATTCAGGAAAATGAAATATTGCCCTGTTGTTGTTTACCAGTAGGTGATATAGAAATAGAACTCTGAATGAATGTTCATTTTTCAGTATTAAGTGAACTCATATTTTTTTAATTATTATCAGAACATAATATTTATGTTCCCTTTAATTGACGTGGTGAAAGCGATGGTGGCAGGACATGCCGTGCTTGCCTGTGGAGGGATGGCGCACTCAGGCCGCCCGTTGAACCAGGAACCCACAGAGGTGATTCTGGCCGCGGCCTGAACGTTGCAGGAATCCCCGCCCTTTCGGGCGGGGAGGATGTCAACGTCTGGTAAAAGTCGGGATTAAGGTAAACTTCCCATCACCCAGCAACGCCAAAGCTATCAGGGTGCAAGTCCAGAATAATGGGTACTCCCAGCCACCGTTTACATTGCTGAATAACCATCCATTACCGGCGTGTGCCCATACGGCCCCTGACATACCCGGAACAGCAATGAGTGCGCCCAGTCTTGGCTTCATACCGAAAATGAGCATTGTTCCACTGACAATTTCGACTATAAGCGTGGCCCATGCCATCCAGCCTGGCAAACCCAGGGATTCGAAAAAACTGCTGGTTCCAGGCATGGTAAAGATAAATATCTTTAAATAGGCAGAATGCGCCAGCAGGGCAATACCCGTGGCTATACGCAGCAAAAATATTCCATAGGGTGCTAATTTTTTATCAGTCATAAACAGCTCCGTGCTCATTACAGGAAATTCAGAAACATAGGCTATACTCGTCACTTCTTTCAGACAATGTGCAACTTTAATGAATCTGGAGTGCAAAAATGCACAACTGGAACTGGGATGACCTTAAATACCTTCTGGCTGTCGTCGAGCAAAAATCCGTGTCTGGGGCAGCAAGATTTTTACATGTCAGCCATACAACGGTGCTCAGGCGAATTAACGCTTTTGAACTAAAAAACGGACTCCGTTTATTTGAACGGAATGCAACAGGAAGTTCGCTGACAGAGACGGGGGAAGAAGTACTTCAGGTCGCTCAGGAGCTCAAAGCGACAGTTTCAGCTTTGGAGCGCCGTCTGTCCGGTAAAGAACACCGGCTTGAAGGCCGCATTCGTCTGACAACCTGTGACACGCTGATGGATTCAGTGATTCCAACTCTACTGGAAAGGTTTACTGCTGCAAATCCGGAAATCACTTTTGACATTACGACCGGCAATTATGTTTCTGTCAGTGCACAACGAGACGCGGATGTCGCTATCAGAACTGGGGACACACTACAGGAGATGTATTATGGACGAAAAGCGTGTGATTCTGGTTTTTCTGTTTATGCCACACCATTTTTAAATCAACAATATAGTCCTGGAAGCATTTTATCAGATAAACGCTGGGTAATACCTGACATAACATTAAGTGGTATGACTATTTTTAACTGGATAAAAAAAAATATTCCTGACGCTGCGATCTCGGTTCGGGCTGATTCGTTAATCAGTCTGAAAAAAGCTGCAGAAGCAGGTATGGGGTTTACTATACTGCCACATTATCTTGGTGATGCATCTGCTGGGTTACAGCGTGTACCTAATCATGAGGTTGACAGGATTAAAACAGGCTTATGGGTTCTGACACATCAGGATTTACATCACTCGGCAAGAATCCGCACTTTCATGACTTTTGCAAATGAAACACTGAGAGATTGCATTGAACAGTAAATTTTTTCTGAGGCTGCTTAGTCTTTAATCATCCCTCTGCATTATGCGTTCGAGTCATATGTAAGCGCCCTCCGTTGGGGTTAAAGAGCTGAAACGCGCGGTTTTCCCCTTCCGCTGTGGAGATATCCCGGAATACCGTCACATATGTTTCTATCCACTGATTTGCCTGTCGCGGCGACCAGTGCCCGTGATCTTTTCCAGCTCAAGGACAAAGTCACCGGTTGTGACCGTCTGGTGCCCGTTCGCTTCGCGTCTGATTGCCGCGCGCCAGGCCGCATCGATTTCGTAATGTCGAGGCATAAAAATTCGCTCAAAACACTGTATATAAAATCAGTGTGAATGATGAGGGGATTTATGCAATGAGGGAACGCGCTGCCGAGGCAAAACGTATCATTTATTCCTTAACATCATATGCAAACCTGAAAGGCAACTTTCAGGTTTATCTGGCATTAACCTTACAACCCTTTTCAGCACCGCAGCATAAGGGGCGCTAAGCCCGCGCATGCGCATCGTCATTTTCGCCTGTGCTGCCTTTCGGCTGCGTATCAGGCTTCCGGTAATCGTTCCCCACCGCAACCCGCCCCGCAAGGGTATATGAACGCTTCTCGCCCCTGCTGGCCGGAACGACGGCGGGGAGGCCGAACCGTCAGGCGATACGAAGACGAAATTCACACTGACGGAGAAACAAGCCATGACGATGAACCTGCACACATAGACAAGCCCCCCTAATGCCGCAGCGGCGACTAGCGTATCCCTGCTGGAGCAGTCAGGCTCCTCAAAAACGAAATTGTCTGAAATCAAAACCCTGAAGCAGGCCGTGACACAGAAAACAACCGCTGCCAGCGTCTTGCTTACCGCGACGCCGTTGAGGGGCTGTGTCAGGAGGCCATCACCCGCTGTATGCATCTGCGCAGCACGGGGCAGATGTTGCGCGACCTGCGCGAGCTGCTTTCAGTCACGCTGGACACCATTATCGTGGTGGAGTTTGAGGGCGGGCAGACTCGACTGAACTACGGCGGGCGCTCTTCTGAGGAGGTGATCGACATGCTCAAGGCGCTGCACCTCGAAGGGCGCAGGGCATGGCTGGAAATTGAATAAAAAAAAGCCCCGTCGAAAGACTGGGCTTATCCTTCGAAGAGTATCAGTTAGGGCATAAACCAGAGGGCCTTTTAAGGGGGCCACATCATGTATTTTTCCGTGCTTCGTTCAGTGTTCTGAACAGGTTCTCTGTCCGGTATGTCCGGTTGAACCGTTCGATAAACGCATTCTGTGTTGGCTTACCCGGCTTGATAAATTCGAGCTGCACGCCATGTTCTTCGGCCCATTGTGCCAACGCCAGTGAGACCAGTTCTAGCCCGTTGTCCATCCTCATTTTTAGCGGATCACCGCGGTTTCTCACTATCCTGTCCAGTACCCAGACAACTCTCTGAGCCGGGATATTCAGGTCGATTTCTATCGCCAGCGCTTCACGGTTAAAATCATCCACCACCTTAAAGGTTCGAAAGCGTCTGCCACAGACCAGCGCATCATGCATAAAGTCTATCGACCAGCTCTGGTTAAGTGCCTCAGACGTCACCAGTGGCACCGGGTTGCGTACCGGCAGCCGCTGTTTTCCCTTACGACGAAAATTCAGTTTCAGCGGGCAGTAAATCCGGTGAACGCGTTTGTGGTTCCAGGTATGGCCCTGCCTGCGCAGCAGCTGGAACAGCTTCTTAAAACCGTAGCGCGGATAGCGTTCTGCCAGTTCAGTCAGCGCACAGATCACCGGTTCATCACGTCGGGTATCGGGCTGATAAAAATAGACTGTCCTGCTCAGCGATAACGTCCTGCAGGCCTGACGTAAACTCATGGCAAATTGCGTCGTCAGATAGCTGACGAGTTCACGCTTTATCGCTGGTTTTAAAGCTTTTTTCGAAGACATATTTCAGTGCCCGGCACTCAAGGCTGAGATCAGCAAATATCTGCTTAAGCCTCCGGTTCTCATCTTCCAGATCTTTGATTCTTTTAATATCGGCCGCTTCCATCCCGCCATACTTTGCCTTCCTGTTGTAATAGCTGGCTTCCGAAATAGCAGCTTCACGGCACACATTCTTGACGGTACGTCCGGCTTCGACGGACTTCAATACGGCGATGATCTGGTGTTCAGTGAATCGGATCTTACGCATAGCAATCTCTTCAGGGGACATAATCAGTATGTCGGAAGATCTCTAGAAGTGAATGGTTCGTTTTGCAGGAATACTTACACTGACTACCAGGGTGAAGCGTCTTAACGCCAATTGTGAATTCTTATTCATTTTTTGTGCGTTTTTTTTAATTTCTATCGGTTTTTTAGCTGAGTAAATGTGATGTCTGTCACGTTATTTTAATAACAAAAAGTAATAAAATTAAATAAGAAAAATTTAATTTCTTTTATAATCAATCTATTATTGACTTCTACAATGTTTGTATTATAACACAACGCTTTTCTTGACCTTGATGGTGCTCAATCCCCGCTATAGAATGTTTATTCACTTTCTAATGGATTGGTATTCATGTTTGTTCAGAAATTAATTGTCCTTTCATTTTGGTTTTTCATTGCTTCATCATCAATATCAGTAGGTCATGCTAATTTACTCTTCTTCTCGGGTTCCATTTCCAGCACGGGGTGTAAGGGGCATTTCATTTCAGGACACATAAAGCTAGCATGTAGAGATAACCCTGCTATTTCGGACGAGATTTTTTTGGGTAATATTGATGAAGGGCATTTCCATTTCAGAGGTATTAAAGTAAAAATCCACAACCTGAGAAATGATAATTTTAAAAAAATAGTATTACTGGATTACTATTGAAAAATAAAGGTGAGTGAATCGCCACGTATAATCTAGACGCTTCTGAGTTGTTGTGTGGTCTGACCCGACCCCGCTAGACGATCCTGCCCTATAGTTTGAGCATAGGAGGAGCGTATGGGCACACCACGATTTACACCTGAATTTAAGGAAG
>NZ_BAAKFX010000011.1:0-110279 GCF_057536195.1 Enterobacter sp. C3_dUdeg | reverse complement strand
GGTGCATCCGGGAGGATTCGAACCTCCGACCGCTCGGTTCGTAGCCGAGTACTCTATCCAGCTGAGCTACGGATGCAAAATGGCGGTGAGGCGGGGATTCGAACCCCGGATGCAGCTTTTGACCGCATACTCCCTTAGCAGGGGAGCGCCTTCAGCCTCTCGGCCACCTCACCACACAACGCCTCTTTCGAGTGCTTCGAGTTACTCGTTAAGAGCTTCTCGTCGCTGCGTGGCGCATATATTACTTTCTGGGACTTATAAGTCAAACAATTTTCCAAAAGCTTTTATCGTTTGCACAAATCACACGCAATTCGCATGTAAAAGCCGCAAAGAGGGTGTTTTATAAGCGGATTTTGCAGGCATCTTCACAGAAAACCTTTGCAGAAATAGCGGCGTAAGGGCGAGTTCAGGGTAACGGAGTGGTTAAAAAGAGAGCGTTTGAAATTAAACGGTAACGTTGAGCAGGAAAAATGACAGGAGGGTTGCGTCTCGCCCGACAGCGAGACGCGACAATATCAGTAACTGGACTGCTGGGATTTTTCAGCCTGGATACGCTGGTAGATCTCTTCACGGTGGACAGATACTTCTTTAGGAGCGTTAACACCAATACGTACCTGGTTACCCTTTACCCCTAAAACTGTCACGGTGACCTCATCCCCAATCATGAGGGTCTCACCAACTCGACGAGTCAGAATCAGCATTCTTTGCTCCTTGAAAGATTAAAAGAGTCGGGTCTCTTGTATCCCGGCATTATCCATCATATAACGCCAAAAAGTAAGCGATGACAAACACGTAAAGTGTAAGCAGTCACGGCATCACATTCTGTTAAACGTAAGTTTAGCCGATATACACAAACTCAACCTGACTTTATCGTTATCGATAGCACAGTGAACAAGACGCCATAACGTTACCGCTATGGCGTCTGCTTGTGCTTTGTAGTTATTACAGTTTCGCGCTTACCCAGCTTTCAACGCTGGCCAAAGCTTGCGGAAGTGCCGCTGCATCCGTACCACCGGCTTGCGCCATGTCCGGACGACCGCCACCCTTGCCGCCCACCTGCTGAGCGACCATACCAATCAGTTCCCCTGCTTTAACGCGGTCGGTCACATCCTTAGAGACGCCCGCAATCAGAGAAACCTTACCTTCTGCCACTGTCGCCAGCACGATAACGGTAGAACCAAGCTGGTTCTTGAGATCGTCGACCATAGTACGCAGCATCTTAGGCTCAACGCCCGCCAGATCGCTGACCAGCAGTTTGACGCCCTTAATGTCTACAGCCTTGCTGGAGAGGTTTGCACTCTCCTGCGCCGCAGCCTGCTCTTTCAGCTGCTGCAGCTCTTTTTCCAGCTGACGCGTGCGATCCAGCGCAACGCGCACTTTCTCGCCCAGGTTCTGGCTATCGCCTTTCAGCAGCTGCGCGATGTCGTGCAGCTGATCGCTCTGCGCATGCAGGCTGGCGATTGCGCCTTCACCGGTCACCGCTTCAATACGACGCACGCCTGCCGCCGTACCGGATTCGGAAACAATGCGGAACAGGCCGATGTCACCGGTGCGCGATGCGTGCGTACCGCCGCACAGCTCGGTAGAAAAGTCGCCCATGCTCAGCACGCGAACGCGGTCGTCATATTTCTCGCCAAACAGCGCC
The DNA here is from genome assembly GCF_057536195.1 of Enterobacter sp. C3_dUdeg. Classification (NCBI taxonomy): domain Bacteria; kingdom Pseudomonadati; phylum Pseudomonadota; class Gammaproteobacteria; order Enterobacterales; family Enterobacteriaceae; genus Enterobacter; species Enterobacter sp. C3_dUdeg. The sequence continues at coordinate 108,634 of NZ_BAAKFX010000011.1, read as the reverse complement.
ATCGCACCTTTTTTCTTCGCGTCCTCGAGCTCCATGATGTGGGTCTCGATTGGCAGGTTACGACGGATCTGCGCGTTCACCAGATCTTCCACCGCGCGGATCTCAGACGGTTTCATCGCTTCAAAATGCGAGAAGTCGAAACGCAGCACTTTGTCGTTAACCAGAGAACCTTTCTGTGCAACGTGGTTACCGAGCACGTCGCGCAGGGCTGCGTGCATCAGGTGGGTTGCAGAGTGGTTCAGACGAATGCGCGCGCGGCGAGCTTCATCCACGTTAGCCTGTACGCCCTCGCCCACTTTCAGAGAACCGGAAACCAGTTTGCCCTGGTGACCAATCGCCTGACCGTATTTCTGGGTGTCGCTGACGCTAAAGCTAAAGCCGTTGCCTTTCAGCTCGCCCTTATCGCCAACCTGACCGCCGGATTCCGCGTAGAACGGCGTTTTGTCCAGAATGACAACCGCATCCTGGCCCGCGCTGATGCTGTCCACGGCTTTACCGTCAACAAACAGGGCGGTCACTTTGCCGGTCAGTTCCAGCGCGTCATAACCTTTGAATTCAGACGCGCTATCAACGCGAATCATCGCGTTGTAGTCCGCACCGAAACCGCTGGACTCACGCGCACGACGACGCTGCTCTTCCATCGCGGCTTCGAAGCCCGCTTCGTCAACTTTGATATTGCGCTCGCGGCAAACGTCCGCCGTCAGGTCAACCGGGAAGCCGTAGGTGTCGTACAGGCGGAAAGCGGTTTCGCCATCCAGCGTGTCGCCCTTAAGTTTCGCCAGCTCTTCGTCCAGCAGCGCCAGGCCGCGCTCAAGCGTACGCGCAAACTGCTCTTCTTCGGTTTTCAGAACCTGCTCTACCTGCGCCTGCTGGCGTTTCAGCTCATCACCGGCAGCACCCATCACGCCAATCAGTGGCCCAACGAGTTTATAGAAGAAGGTGTCCTTCGCGCCCAGCATGTTGCCGTGACGGATGGCACGACGAATGATACGACGCAGCACGTAGCCACGGTTTTCATTCGACGGGATTACGCCGTCGGCAATCAGGAACGCACAGGAACGAATGTGGTCCGCGATAACGCGCAGCGATTTGTTGTTCAGATCGGTCGCGCCGGTAACGTTCGCAACGGCTTTGATCAGGGTGCTGAACAGATCAATTTCGTAGTTGGAGTTAACGTGCTGCAGAACCGCTGCAATACGCTCCAGGCCCATACCGGTATCGACGGAAGGCTTCGGCAGCGGCTCCATCGTACCGTCGGCCTGACGGTTGAACTGCATGAACACGATGTTCCAGATCTCAATGTAGCGATCGCCGTCTTCTTCCGGGCTGCCCGGAGGCCCACCCCAGATGTGGTCGCCGTGATCGTAGAAGATCTCGGTGCACGGACCGCAAGGGCCGGTATCACCCATCTGCCAGAAGTTGTCAGACGCGTATGGCGCGCCTTTGTTATCACCGATGCGAATGATACGCTCGCGCGGGATCCCGACTTCTTTTTCCCAGATTTCGTAGGCTTCGTCATCGGTTTCATAGACGGTAACCCACAGACGCTCTTTTGGCAGGTTGAACCAGTTTTCACCGGTCAGCAGTTCCCACGCATATTGAATAGCATCGTGTTTGAAGTAGTCGCCGAAGCTGAAGTTACCCAGCATTTCGAAGAACGTATGGTGACGCGCGGTGTAACCGACGTTTTCCAGGTCGTTGTGTTTACCGCCCGCACGCACGCAACGCTGTGAGGTTGTGGCGCGGGAATAATTACGCTTGTCGAGACCAAGGAACACATCCTTGAACTGGTTCATCCCGGCGTTGGTAAACAGCAGAGTCGGATCGTTGTTCGGTACCAGGGAGCTGCTGGCAACAACCTGGTGTCCCTTACTATGGAAAAAATCGAGAAACGCCTGACGGATCTCAGCGGTGCTCTTGCTCATAATTATCCTGAAATCAAGCTAACGAAATGTCGTAGCCAGCCTGTATCGGTAAACCGTTGGACAGACCAGCTACTGGAAAAAGTGGGAATAAGATAAGTTTTCTTTAGTGGGAAGTAAAATCCCGCATGCGTTCAATCGGCAAAATTACGCCAGATATCCTGAATATCTTCCATCAGAAAGCCGCGGTAGAGCAAAAAGCGCTGGATTTTAACTTTTTCTGAAAACTCACGCGGCAGCGGTTCGCCGTATTTACGAATCGCCTGTTCTCTGGCCAGCTCGCACCAGTCAGTATCGCATTCGCGCATCGCTTTTTCGATGGACTCCCTGGCCACCCCTTTCTGGTTCAGTTCCTGCCGGATGCGCGCGGGCCCATATCCTTTACGGCCGCGGCTGGCGAGAAACCGTGAGGCAAAACGCTCGTCATCAAGATAACGATGCTCATAGCACCAGGCAATCACGCGGTCATAATCTTCCGCGGTGGCATCAATCTCTTCCGGCCCGTTTTTACTCATCACCGGAGCCGACAGTTTTCGCCGCAGCTCCTGTTCACTGTGGTCACGAACGGCCAGGATGCGCACCGCGCGGTCCAGTAAGCGTGCATACGCGGGTCGACGTGTTGTCGGTTCACTCATAAAAAACCTGCTGATTCAGAAATGCAAAAAGGGCCGCATCAGCAGCCCTTCATTTTTAAACGAAACAATTAAAAGTCTTCGTTAGTTTCTTCAGCATCCGCGGCATCCACCACGAAATCAGGTTTGGAGTCCTGGTTGTTCAGCAGAAGCTCACGCACCTTCTTCTCAATCTCTTTCGCCGCAGCCGGGTTCTCTTTCAGCCAGGAGATCGCGTTCGCTTTACCCTGACCAATCTTGTCACCGTTGTAGCTGTACCAGGCGCCCGCTTTTTCAATCAGCTTCTCTTTCACGCCCAGGTCAACCAGCTCGCCGAGGAAGTTGATCCCTTCGCCGTAGAGGATCTGGAACTCAGCCTGTTTGAACGGCGCGGCGATTTTGTTCTTCACAACCTTCACGCGGGTTTCGCTACCGACCACGTTCTCGCCCTCTTTCACCGCGCCGATACGGCGGATATCCAGACGGACAGAGGCGTAGAATTTCAGTGCGTTACCACCGGTAGTGGTTTCCGGGTTACCGAACATCACACCAATTTTCATACGGATCTGGTTGATGAAGATCAGCAGCGTGTTGGACTGCTTCAGGTTACCCGCCAGCTTACGCATCGCCTGGCTCATCATACGTGCCGCGAGGCCCATATGCGAGTCACCGATTTCACCTTCGATTTCGGCTTTTGGCGTCAGTGCGGCAACGGAGTCGACCACGATAACGTCAACGGCACCAGAACGCGCCAGCGCGTCACAAATTTCCAGCGCCTGCTCACCGGTGTCCGGCTGAGAACACAGCAGGTTGTCGATATCCACGCCCAGCTTGCGGGCATAAACAGGGTCCAGCGCGTGCTCGGCATCGATAAACGCACAGGTTTTACCTTCGCGCTGTGCCGCGGCAATCACCTGCAGCGTCAGGGTGGTTTTACCGGAGGACTCTGGCCCGTAGATTTCTACGATACGGCCCATAGGCAGACCGCCAGCGCCCAGCGCGATATCCAGAGAAAGCGAACCGGTGGAGATGGTTTCCACATCCATGGAACGGTCTTCACCCAGGCGCATGATGGAGCCTTTACCGAATTGCTTTTCGATCTGGCCCAGTGCTGCCGCCAACGCTTTCTGTTTGTTTTCGTCGATAGCCATTATTACTCCTGTCATGCCGGGAGAAGCGACTGTGCTTCACCGTGGATTTCTGTTCTGTTGGTGCAATTATACTGTATGGTCATACAGTATCAAGTGTTTTGTAGAAATTGTTGCCAGAGCGTTTTTAACGCATAAACGGTTGCCTGACGACGCACGCTTTCGCGATCGCCGCTGAAGCACTCCCGGCGGGTGATCCCTTCCCCTTTGGAGGTGGCGAACCCAAACCAGACGGTGCCGACAGGCTTCACGTCGCTGCCGCCGTCCGGGCCTGCAATGCCGCTAATGGAAATGGCGTAATCTGCCCGCGCCTCTTTGAGCGCGCCAATGGCCATCTCGATCACCACCGGTTCGCTGACCGCGCCATGCTGTTCAAGCGTGGATTCACGCACGCCAATCATCTGAGCTTTAGCTTCGTTACTGTAGGTCACAAAACCGCGTTCAAACCAGGCGGAACTGCCGGCAATATCGGTAATCGCTTTCGCCACCCAGCCGCCGGTGCAGGATTCCGCAGTGGTGATTGTCGCGCCACGCTGCTTCAGCGCAAGGCCAACGATCTCGCTAAGCTGCATCAATTCATGGTCAGTCATTCTCGCTCCAGGCATCAGAAAAACGTGCTGCACAAGATAGCACTTTCTCGTCAGATGTGGGGATGGACTTCCGGTTTTACGAGGGGGCTTCAGAAAAAGCCGGTACGGACGCACCGGCGGTGGAAAGGTTATTTCATGCTGTCAGCGAGAGTGTTCACATTGTGGCGAAACGCCTTAATGTAGGTGTCTGCCACCCCACCTTTTGCCGACAGCGCTTCGGGGTAAAGCTCGCCCCCGGGCTGTGCGCCCGTCGCCGACGCAATCTGTTTCACCAGACGCGGATCGAGCTGATTTTCCATAAACCAGGTTTTCACGCCGTCGGCTTTGATCTGATTGATAATCTCAGCGACCTGCGCCGCGCTGGCTTCGCTCTCAGACGACAGCCCCTGCGGCGCCATAAACGTCACGCCGTAAGCGCGGCTGAAATAGCCGAACGCGTCATGGCTGGTCAGCACTTTACGCTTCGCCGGCGGGATCTGGCTAAAGCGCGTTTTGGCCCAGTTATCCAGTTGCGTCAGCTCCGCGATATACGGCTTACCGGTAGCCTCGAGCGCCGCTTTATCTTGCGGATCGGCTTTCACCAGCCCGTTCAGAATATTTTGCGCATAGAGCGCCCCGTTCGCCGCGCTGTTCCACGCATGGGGATCGGTCACAGTCTTTCCATCTTCCTCAAGCGTGTGGGTTTTCACCCCTGTTGAGGCGACAACCAGTTGCCCTTTGAACCCGGAGGCTTTTACCAGACGATCAAGCCAGCCCTCCAGCCCCAGGCCGTTCACCACCACCACATCAGCCTTGCTCAGGGCCGCGCTGTCTTTCGGCGACGGTTCAAAGGTATGCGGATCGCCGTCCGGCCCGACCAGCGTCGTCACGTTCACATGGTCACCGCCTACCTCCTGCGTGATATCCCCCAGAATCGAAAAGCTGGTCACCACATTCAGCGTTTTCGCCATCACGCCGTGCGACATCATCCCCAGCGCGAGCGCCACTACAAATCCTGTACGTTTCATCGTTTCCCCTTGCGTTAAAAATACGCCCGCAGGCTGCCAGCGAGCCTGCTTCGCGTGCCCAGTAAAATGGAAATAAAGAACAGCGCGCTGGCGGTGAGCACGATGGACGGCCCGGCCGGCAGACTCATCGACCAGGAGAGGCTCAGCCCCAGCCATGCGCAGAAGATACCGCTGATACCCGCCATCAGGAGTAAGGCAGGTAACGTGCGCACCCAGCAGCGGGCTGCCACGGCCGGAAGCATCATCAGCCCGACGGCCATCAGCGTGCCGAGCACCTGAAAACCGGCCACCAGGTTAAGCACCAGCAGCGCAAGAAACAGTCCGTGCAGCAACCCAGGCAGCCAGCGGGCGTTCACCTGCAGCCAGGCGGTATCAAACGCTTCTGTCACCAGCCCGCGATAAAAGAGCGCCAGCGTGATAAGGGTGAACATACACACGCCCGTGACGAACAGCGCGGCGTCGTTGTCCACGGCGAGGATGGAACCAAACAGCAGATGCAGCAGATCGACATTCGACCCGCGAAGCGACACCAGCGTGACCCCCAGCGCCAGCGAGCCGAGATAAAACCCGGCAAAGCTGGCATCTTCTTTCAGCGGCGTGCGTCGACTGACCAGACCGGCCAGCAGCGCCACGGTAATTCCCGCGATAAAACCGCCAATACTCATCGCCAGCAGAGACATACCGCTGAGCAAATACCCCACGGCGACACCCGGCAAAATGGCGTGAGAAAGGGCGTCGCCCATCAGGCTCATCCGACGCAGCTGAAGAAACACGCCGAGCGCGGTGGTGCTGACCGAGAGCGCCAGGCAAACCACCAGCGCGCGACGCATAAAGCCGTACTCAATAAACGGCTGAAAAAAGAGATGCCAGATCATGCCACCCTCACCCGCTCGGTTTTCCACTGGGGAACGTCCGCATCCAGCCGCAGCGTCTGCGGAAAATGGCGCGACACGCGCTCGCTGTCGTGCAGTACCGCGAGCAGCGTTTGCCCCTTCATATACATCTCCAGCATCAGATCCATCAGCACGCTGCAGGTAGCTTCATCGACTCCGGTAAAGGGTTCATCCAGCATCACCAGCGGCGCCTGCTGCACCAGGACGCGGGCAAACAGCATGCGCTGAAACTGACCGCCGGAGAGTTCATCGATGGTGGATAACGCCATGGACTCAAGCCCGACGCGCTCAAGCGCGCTGGCAATGCGCAACCGCGTTTCGCGACGAAACCCGGAAAAAAGCGACATGCCCGGCCAGCAGCCCATGCTTACCACGTCCTGTACGGTCAGCGGAAACTGCGCCTCCAGCGCGTGACGCTGTGCCAGCCAGCCGATTACCGGGCGCTTCCCCTGCCAACGGAAGCCGCCGCTGACGGGAGGAATAAATCCCGCCAGCGTTTTCAGCAGCGTGGATTTCCCGCAGCCGTTAGCGCCGATAATGGCGGTCATGCTGCCGCGCTCAATCGTGCCCGAGAGGGGCCGCGTAACGGGCTGACGTTCATATCCCGCGACCAGTTCATTCATCACAATCATGGCAATGCCACCGCCCAGCGCACGGCCAGCCCGATAAAGGCAACAAGCACCAGCGCCAGCAAAAGCCGAGCCAGAGAAGACAGAGAAAAAAGGGACGTTGACATTCTGACACCACGTTAAATGTTATAACATAACAATAATGAAAGGCGGTGAAGATGTAAATGGCGGGTTTGAAAAGGGAGTGTGGCGAAATGTTTCTGCAGGAAATAGGTGCGCGCGGGTGCCCTCACCCCAGCCCTCTCCCACAGGGAGAGGGGGAATAAGATGACTTACTGACTAAACGGAGACGCTGCCGGCACGCGGGCCTGCGATACCGCCAGCCCCAGCTGCCATACGGCCATCGCATAGTGAGTGCTGTGGTTATAACGGGTGATGGTGTAGAAGTTCGGCATGCCGTACCAGTACTGATAACCGGTTCCCACATCCAGACGCAACAGACTTACCTGATCGACATTGCCCAACGGCTGAGTCGGTGTTAAGCCCGCCGCCGTCAGCTGCGCAACGCTGTATTTGGTTTTGAAGCCGTTTTCCAGCCCCGGCGCCTGACCGTTCGCCTGCACCGCCACCTGGCCGCCCGGCGTCCAGCCGTGCGCTTTGAAGTAGTTCGCCACGCTGCCGATGGCATCTACCGGATCCCACAGGTTGATATGACCGTCCCCGTTAAAGTCGACGGCATATTGCTTATAGGAGGACGGCATAAACTGGCCGTAGCCCATCGCGCCGGCAAACGACCCTTTCAGATCGAGCGGATCGTCCTGCTCGCTGCGCGCCATCAGCAGGAAGGTTTCCAGCTCGGAAGAGAAATACTCCGCGCGGCGCGGATAGTTAAAGGAGAGCGTCGCCAGCGCGTCCAGGATGCGGGTTTTACCCATCACGCGGCCCCAGCGGGTTTCTACGCCGATAATCCCGACGATGATTTCAGGCGGTACGCCGTAGACCTGCCACGCGCGGTTGAGCGCATCTTCATACTGATTCCAGAACACCACGCCGTTTTGCACGTTGTCCGGGGTAATAAACTGTTTGCGGTAGCGCAGCCACGCGCCGTTCGGCCCGCTCGGCACCTGGGCGGTTGGAGCCTGCCTGTCCATCAGGCGCAGCACGTAGTCCAGTCGCCTGGCCTGAGACAAAATTTCGTGCAGCTGCTGTCTGTCAAAGCCGTGCTTGCTCACCATTTTATCGATGAACTGCTCGGCCGCCGGGTTATTCGCGAAGTCGCCGCCCATCTGCATCATATTGTGCTGCGGCTCCAGCAGGAATCCTCCGGAAGGCGCGCCCGCCGTTTGCTGAACGGCTTCGGTCTTAGGTTTGCTACTACAGGCAGACAGCAGAATAAGCGCAGGCAACAGCGCTGCATAACGACGCTTGAACATGAGACATCCATTTAACGGGTTCGATAAGAACCCAGTATGGTAAAGCATTCGCAACACCTCAAGGAAGCGGTACGCGCCTCCCCCACGCAAATCCGCCCTTTTTTCCACCGAAATCATTGACCCCATCAATAAACTTTCAAAATAATCCATTTTTCTTTCATTGTGAGATCTAACTAACACTTTAAAACCTTTCAAAGTGATTATTATTAGCCCCGCAACACAAAAACAAAAAAGCCTCACAGGAGAGAAGAATGATAGAAACCATCACCCACGGCGCCGAGTGGTTCATCGGGCTGTTTCAGAAAGGCGGAGAAGTGTTCACCGGCATGGTGACCGGGATCCTGCCCCTGCTGATCAGCCTGCTGGTGATCATGAACGCGCTGATTAACTTTATCGGCCAGCAGCGCATCGAACGCTTCGCCCAGCGCTGTGCCGGTAATCCGCTGTCCCGCTACCTGGTACTGCCGTTCATCGGCACCTTCGTGTTCTGCAACCCGATGACCTTAAGCCTCGGCCGCTTCATGCCGGAAAAGTACAAGCCGAGCTACTACGCCGCCGCCTCCTACAGCTGCCATTCGATGAACGGCCTGTTCCCGCACATTAACCCCGGCGAGCTGTTTGTCTATCTCGGGATCGCCAGCGGTCTCACCACCCTTGGCCTGCCGCTCGGCCCGCTGGCGGTGAGCTACCTGCTGGTTGGCCTGGTCACCAACTTCTTCCGCGGTTGGGTGACCGACCTCACCACCGCCATTTTTGAGAAAAAAATGGGCATCCAGCTTGAACAGAAAGTCCATCTTTCAGGAGCCACAGCATGAACCGGATCCGCATTGAGAAAGGCACGGGCGGCTGGGGCGGCCCGCTGGAGTTCGACGCCACCGAAGGCAAAAAGATCGTCTACATCACCGCAGGCACGCGCCCGGCGATCGTCGACAGGCTGCGCGAGCTAACCGGCTGGGAAGCGGTCGACGGCTTCAAGGAGGGCGAGCCGCCGGAAGCGGAAATCGGCGTGGCGGTGATCGACTGCGGCGGCACGCTGCGCTGCGGTATCTATCCGAAGCGCCGCATTCCGACAGTGAATATTCACTCCACCGGAAAATCCGGCCCGCTGGCGCAGTACATCATTGAGGACATTTATGTCTCAGGCGTGAAGGAGGACAACATCACTCTGGTGAATGGCACTGCCGCGCCGCAAAAAGCGGCCCCGCGCGAGTACGACACCAGCAAGAAAATCACCGAGCAGAGCGACGGCCTGCTGGCGAAGGTCGGGATGGGCATGGGGTCCGCCGTAGCGGTGCTGTTCCAGTCAGGGCGCGACACCATCGACACGGTGCTGAAAACCATCCTGCCGTTTATGGCATTCGTTTCGGCGCTGATCGGCATCATCATGGCGTCCGGCCTGGGCGACTGGATTGCCCACGGCCTCGCCCCGCTCGCCAGCCACCCGCTCGGGCTGGTGACGCTGGCGCTGATCTGCTCCTTCCCGCTGCTGTCGCCGTTCCTCGGCCCGGGCGCGGTGATTGCCCAGGTCATCGGCGTGCTGATTGGCGTGCAGATTGGTCTGGGGAACATTCCCCCGCACCTCGCCCTGCCCGCCCTGTTCGCCATTAACGCCCAGGCGGCGTGCGATTTCATCCCCGTAGGGCTGTCGCTGGCGGAAGCACGCCAGGACACCGTGCGCGTGGGCGTGCCGTCCGTGCTGGTGAGCCGCTTCCTGACGGGCGCGCCGACGGTGCTGATTGCCTGGTTTGTCTCCGGCTTTATTTATCAATAAGAGGTTCCTGCGATGACCGTGATTTACCAGACCACCATTACCCGCATCGGCCAGAGCGCGGCTGACGCGCTGAGCGACCAGATGCTGATCACCTTCCGCGAAGGCGCCCCGGCGGATATCGAAGAGTTTTGCTTTATCCACTGTCACGGCGAGCTGAAGGGCGAGCTGAAGGCCGGGAGCCAGCTGGAGCTGGGCGAGGCGCGCTATGCCGTGACCGCCGTCGGCGACGTGGCCGAGCAAAACCTGCGCGAGCTGGGCCACATCACCCTGCGTTTCGACGGCCAGCCGCAGGCCGAATATCCCGGCACGGTTCACGTGGCGGGCCCGGTTCCGCAGGCTGTCACCCCAGGCTGCACGTTAAAATTTGTTGCGTAATTAAGGAGAAACACATGAGTCAGGTTGCCGTTGTCATTGGTGGAGGACAAACCTTAGGCGAGTTCCTCTGCCGTGGGCTTGCCGCAGAGGGCTACCGCGTGGCGGTAGTGGACATTCAGAGTGAAAAAGCCGCCCGCGTGGCGGACACCATTAACACCGAGTTTGGTGAAGGGATGGCGTACGGGTTTGGCGCCGACGCCACCAGCGAACAGAGCGTGATGGCGCTGGCCCGCGGCGTGGACGAGATTTTTGGGCGTACCGACCTGCTGGTCTACAGCGCGGGGATTGCGAAAGCGGCCTTTATCAGCGATTTCGAGCTGGGGGACTTTGACCGCTCGCTGCAGGTGAATCTGGTGGGCTATTTCCTCTGCGCCCGCGAGTTTTCCCGTCTGATGATCCGCGACGGCGTTCAGGGGCGCATCATTCAGATCAACTCCAAATCAGGGAAAGTGGGCAGCAAGCATAACTCCGGCTACAGCGCGGCGAAGTTTGGCGGCGTGGGGCTGACGCAGTCTCTGGCGCTGGATCTGGCCGAGTACGGCATTACCGTGCACTCGCTGATGCTGGGCAATCTGCTGAAATCGCCGATGTTCCAGTCCCTGCTGCCGCAGTACGCCACCAAGCTCGGCATCAAGGCTGAGGAAGTGGAGCAGTACTACATCGATAAAGTGCCGCTGAAGCGCGGGTGCGATTATCAGGACGTGCTGAACATGCTGCTGTTTTACGCCAGCCCGAAAGCCTCGTACTGCACCGGGCAGTCGATTAACGTCACCGGCGGGCAGGTGATGTTCTGATCGAGCGGCCTGATGCCCTCACCCTAACCCTCTCCCACCGGGAGAGGGAACAAAACAAGGAGCCGATATGGTCACCGCACTCATCACCGTCGCCGCCCTCGCCTGGATTTGCCAGATGGCGTTTGGCGGCTGGCAGATCCACCAGTTTAACCGCGCGTTTGACGCGCTGTGTCAGAAAGGTCGCGTCGGGGTCGGGCGTTCCGGTGGACGCTTCAAACCGCGCGTGGTCGTCGCCGTTGCGCTGGATGAAAACAATCACGTTTGCGATTCCCTCATCATGCGCGGCATGACCGTCTTTGCCCGACCGATGAAAATCCAGGCAATCAACGGCATTTCGCTGCAGGAATTACGGCCTGATGTGATCTTTCCCCATGATCCACTCTGTCAGAATGCACTATCATTAGCGCTTAATCTGAAACATGGATAATTTCGTTGTGAAAGCTATAGACTTGCGAAATTATCATTTCGCAACCTAAGGAACGAAGCGCCTATGAAACCTCGTCAGCGGCAGGCGGCCATTCTCGAGCATCTGCAAAAGCAGGGAAAATGCTCGGTAGAGGATCTGGCCCACTACTTTGACACCACCGGCACGACAATACGCAAGGACCTGGTATTGCTCGAAAACTCTGGTGCCGTCATTCGAACCTACGGCGGCGTGGTGCTCAATAAGGACGAAGCGGACCCGCCTATCGACCACAAAACGCTGATCAATACCCACCAGAAAGCGCTGATTGCCGAAGCCGCCGTCAAATTTATCCACGATGGCGATTCCATCATTCTGGATGCAGGCAGCACAGTCCTGCAGATGATCCCGCTGCTCAGCCGCTTTAACAACATCACGGTGATGACCAACAGCCTGCACATCGTCAACGCCCTGTCAGAGTTCGACAGCGAGCAGACCATCCTGATGCCCGGCGGCACCTTCCGCAAAAAATCGGCGTCGTTTCACGGCCAGCTGGCGGAGAATGCCTTCGAGCACTTCAGCTTTGATAAACTCTTTATGGGCACCGACGGCATCGACCTGAACGCCGGCGTTACGACGTTCAACGAGGTGTTCAGCGTCAGTAAAGCCATGTGCAACGCCGCGCGGGAAGTGATTTTGATGGCAGACTCGTCGAAATTTGGCCGCAAAAGCCCCAACATTGTCTGTAGCCTTGAAAGCGTTGATAAGCTGATTACCGACGCGGGTATCGATCCGGCGTTCAAGAAAGCGCTGGAAGAGAAAGGAATCGACGTGATCGTAACCGGAGAGAGAGATGAGTGATTTTCTGTTAGAAACGGGCCGCCAGACGCTGATGCTGGAACTGCAGGAAGCCAGCCGCCTGCCGGAACGTCTGGGCGAGGATTTCGTCCGCGCGGCCAACACCATTATCCACTGCGAAGGCAAAGTGATCGTGGCGGGCATCGGTAAATCCGGCCATATCGGCAAAAAGATTGCCGCGACGCTCGCCAGCACCGGCACCCCAGCGTTCTTCGTGCATCCGGCAGAGGCGCTGCACGGCGATCTGGGGATGATTGAAAGCCGCGACGTGATGCTGTTTATCTCCTACTCCGGTTCGGCCAAAGAGCTGGATCTGATTATTCCGCGCCTGCAGGAAAAATCGGTCGCCCTGCTGGCGATGACCGGAAAATCCCGCTCGCCGCTGGCGCTGGCCGCCAAGGCGACGCTGGATATTTCCGTTGAGCGTGAAGCCTGTCCGATGCACCTCGCCCCGACCTCCAGCACCGTTAACACCCTAATGATGGGCGACGCGCTGGCAATGGCGGTGATGCAGGCGCGCGGCTTTAACGAAGAAGATTTCGCCCGTTCGCATCCGGCGGGCGCGCTCGGCGCACGCCTGCTCAACAAGGTTCACCACCTGATGCGCACCGACGATGCCATTCCGCAGGTCAAACTCGATACCAGCGTCATGGACGCGATGCTGGAGCTCAGCCGCACCGGCCTTGGGCTGGTTGCGGTGTGCGATGACGGCGGGAGCGTTAAGGGCGTGTTCACCGATGGCGACCTGCGCCGCTGGCTGGTGGGCGGCGGCAGGCTGGAAACCAAAGTGTCGGACGCCATGACCAAAGGCGGGCTGACGCTGAACGCCGAGAGCCGCGCCATTGAAGCCAAAGAGATGCTGATGAAGCGCAAAATTACCGCCGCACCGGTGGTGGATGACGCCGGCAGGCTGTGCGGCGCCATCAACCTGCAGGATTTCTATCAGGCCGGGATTATCTAACCCTTCAGTCCCAGACGCTTCGCCAGCCTGTGCAGGTTGGCGACGTCCATCTCCAGCGCCCGCGCGCACGCCGCCCAGCTGCGGTTATTCTGCTCCAGCGCGCGGGTAATCATCTGACGCTGAAATGTCTCCGTGGCTTCACGCAGATTTTCATTCGCTATCTCGGGTACTGCCTGGGCGACAGCCGGTGCGGTTTCATCCTGCAGCGCAAAATGACGCGCGTGGAGCACCACTTCATCACCCGAACGCGTCGCCCGCGCCAGCACCACCGCGCGGTGAATCGCATGCTCCAGCTCGCGCACGTTGCCCGGCCAGCCGTAGCTCAGCAGATGCGACCTCGCACCCGGGCTCAGCACCACGCGGGAAAGCCCCATCCTGAGACGGCACTGCTCGCAGAAAAAGCCCGCCAGCAGCACCACGTCGTCACCGCGCTCGCGCAGCGGCGGCACGGTAAGCGGGAACACGCTCAGGCGATGGAACAGGTCGGCGCGGAACTGCCCTGCCAGTACCGCTTCACGCAGGTCACGGTTGGTGGCCGCCAGCACGCGAACGTCCACTCTGTGGCTGCGGTCATCCCCCACGCGCTGGATGTCGCCGTACTGCAGCACGCGCAGCAGCTTGGCCTGCAGCGACAGGGTGAGCTCGCCGATTTCATCCAGAAACAGCGTGCCGTTATCGGCCATTTCGAACTTGCCGCTGCGGTTGCTGATGGCTCCGGTAAACGCCCCTTTTACGTGACCAAACAGCTCACTTTCCGCCACGCTTTCCGGCAGCGCGGCGCAGTTGAGGTACACCAGCGGGTTCACCGCGCGCGGCGACGCTTCGTGAATGGACTTCGCCACCAGCTCCTTGCCGGTGCCGGTTTCCCCGAAGATCAGCACGTTCAAATCTGAGGCGGCGACAATCTCAATCTCTTTTTTGAGCTGCGCCATGCCCGGAGAGAGGCCGATCATCTCCGTGTGCGTCACCTGCTCAAACGCCGCCGGGCTGCCGGGAAGAATGTTCTGGCTCTCCAGCTGTTCAATCAGCAGGGCATTGTTCAGCGCCCCGGCGGCCAGGGCGGCAATCAGGCGCAGCTCTTCGTCGCTAAAGGTGTCGAACTGGTCCGGCGACAGGCCGTCGAGGGTCAGTGCGCCAATCAGATTTTGTCCGGCAAACAGCGGCAGGCCGATACAGGCGTGCACCTTCAGGCTCTCCTGTCCGGGAATCAACCCGTCGTACGGGTCGGGCAAGTCGCTGTCCGCCGGGAAGCGCACCACGTCACCCGCGCGGGCGATGGTTTCCAGACGCGGATGGCCCTCTAGGGTAAAACGCCGTCCGAGCACGTCCTTCGCCAGCCCGTCGATAGCCAGCGGAATAAACTGCCGCCCCTCGTAGCGCAGCAGCGCGGACGCATCGCACGCCAGCACGTGGCGCAGCGTGGAGATCAGCCGTTGAAAGCGGTCCTGATGGCCGATACCGGTCTGCAGCTCAATGGCGATCTTCGCCAGCACGTCTACGGAAAAGCTCATAGTGACCTCGCTGTCATTTTGACAATTCATATTGTCATATTGACACTGATTTTGATAGTCATAATGACTACCCACTACGGATCATAAAAATATTAATTAAGTTAAATCAATAAATTAAAAACTGGCACGCAACTTGATATAGGCAAACCATCTTATTTGAAAATGCTGTATTACGTAGAGGTTGCTATGTCTATTCTGGTTAAAAATAACATTCATTGGGTGGGTCAACGTGACTGGGAAGTGCGCGATTTCCACGGGACGGAATACAAAACGCTGCGCGGCAGCAGCTACAACAGCTATCTCATCCGCGAAGAAAAAAACGTGCTGATCGATACCGTCGATCACAAGTTCAGCCGCGAGTTCGTGCAGAACCTGCGCAGTGAAATCGACCTGGACGCCATCGACTACATCATCATCAACCACGCGGAAGAGGACCACGCCGGCGCGCTGACCGAGCTGATGTCCTACATTCCGAACACGCCGATCTACTGCACCACCAACGCCATCGACTCGATCAACGGCCACCACCACCATCCGGAGTGGAACTTCCGCACCGTAAAAACCGGCGACGCGCTGGATATCGGCAACGGCAAGCAGCTGATCTTCGTAGAAACCCCGATGCTGCACTGGCCGGACAGCATGATGACCTACATGACCGGCGACGCGGTGCTGTTCAGCAACGACGCCTTCGGCCAGCACTACTGCGACGAGCGCCTGTTCAACGACGAAGTGGACCAGACCGAGCTGTTCGAGCAGTGCCAGCGCTACTACGCCAACATCCTGACGCCGTTCAGCCGCCTGGTGACGCCGAAAATCACCGAGATCCTCGGCTTTAACCTGCCGGTGGATATGATTGCCACCTCCCACGGCGTGGTGTGGCGTGAAAATCCCACCCAGATTGTGGAGCTGTACCTGAAATGGGCGGCGGACTATCAGGAAGACCGCATCACTATTTTCTACGACACCATGTCCAACAACACCCGCATGATGGCGAACGCCATTGCCCAGGGCATCAACGAAGTGGACCCCAACGTGGCGGTGAAAATCTTCAACGTGGCGCGCAGCGATAAGAACGAGGTATTGACCAACGTCTTTCGCTCTAAGGGCGTGCTGGTGGGTACCTCCACCATGAACAACGTGATGATGCCGAAAATTGCCGGTCTGGTAGAAGAGATGACCGGCCTGCGTTTTCGCAACAAGCGCGCCAGCGCCTTTGGCTCCCACGGCTGGAGCGGCGGCGCGGTAGACCGTCTCTCCACCCGTTTACAGGATGCGGGCTTTGAAATGTCCCTCAGCCTGAAGGCGAAATGGCGCCCAGATATCGACGCCCTGGAGGTCTGCCGCCAGCACGGCCGCGACATTGCCCGCCAGTGGGCGCTCGCCCCCCTTCCGCAAGCGGCACAACCATCCGAACAGCAGGAAACCTGCGCCTGCGCCGCCGAGGCAGCCGCCGATCCCGGACCGCGCATGCAGTGCAGCGTCTGCCAGTGGATTTACGATCCTGAACTGGGCGAGCCGCTGCAGGACGTTGCGCCAGGTACACCCTGGAGTGACGTGCCGGACAATTTCCTCTGCCCGGAATGTTCCCTCGGGAAAGACGTCTTTGACGAACTGGGTACGGAGGCAAAATGAGCAACGGGATCGTCATCATCGGCTCGGGCTTTGCCGCCCGCCAGCTGGTGAAAAATATCCGCAAGCAGGACGCCAGCGTGCCGCTGACGGTGATCGCCGCCGACAGCATGGACGAGTACAACAAGCCCGATCTGAGCCACGTCATTAGCCAGAATCAGCGCGCCGAGGACCTCACCCGCCAGACGGCGGGGGAGTTCGCGGAACAGTTTAACCTGCGTCTGTTTCCCTACACCTGGGTCACCGACATCGACGCCGCCGCCCACGTGGTAAAAGCAAAAGAGAAAACCTGGCAGTACGACAAACTGGTGCTGGCCACGGGTGCCTCTGCGTTTGTGCCGCCGGTTGAGGGCCGCGAGCTGACGATCACCCTCAACAGCCAGCAGGAGTATCAGGCCAGCGAAACGGCGCTTCGCGACGCGCAGCGGGTAATGATTGTTGGTGGCGGGCTGATAGGCACCGAGCTGGCGATGGATTTCTGCCGGGCGGGTAAATCCGTGACTCTGGTCGACCATGCGGCGAGCATTCTGTCGTCGCTGATGCCGGCAGAAGTAAGCAGTCGCTTACAGCATCGCCTGACCGACATGGGGGTGCATCTGCTGTTGAAATCGCAGCTGCAAAGCCTGAGCAAAACCGAAGGCGGCATTCGTGCCACGCTCGACCGCAGCCGCAGCGTTGAGGTGGATGTGGTAATCGCTGCAACGGGCCTGCGCCCGGAAACCGCGCTGGCGCATCGCGCAGGCGCCGAAATACAGCGTGGCGTGAAGGTAAATAGCTACCTGCAAACCACGCAACCTGATATTTACGCGTTAGGTGACTGCGCTGAAATTAACGGTCATGTGCTGCCATTTTTACAGCCAATTCAATTAAGTGCGATGTATCTGGCGAAAAACCTGCTCGGCGGCAACGCGCCACTGAAATTACCCGCCATGCTGATTAAAGTCAAAACGCCGGAATTACCGCTGCATCTTGCCGGTGAAACGCAGCGTCAGGATCTGAACTGGCAAATTACCCTCGAACCGCAGGGAATGGTCGCGCGCGGCGCGGATAACGAGGGTCAGATTCGCGCTTTTGTGGTTAGTGAAGACCGGATGAAGGAGGCTTTCGCACTGCTGAAACTGTTACCTGCTTAACCCTCGTTTTGCCGGGTAGCGCTTCGTTTACCCGGCCAACAGCAAGTCTACGCTGTCTTAATCTTTGGATTTTATTATTCACCGCCCCGATATTCCGGGGCTTTTTTTTACGTATTCTATTCATCAAATAAATGCAAAGTAGATATATCATCGCTATCAATCCCTTATTTATTATTTTCGTAAATACTTTAATCTGAAACAGATTAAAAACATCATCCAGCTTTATTATTGTCAGCCGACTCAGTCTGAAAATACATCATCAGCAGGAGGCGAATCATGGCGAATTTTTATAAATAACTCAATTATCTTTCTCGTTATTTCACACAAGCGAAGAATGCGGAATATATTTATTCCGCAAAAGTTCTACATTTTCAGCATCTTTTTTATCGGTATGCCGCTATGCGCCAGCCATTGAGGAAGTCGCGGAGGTTGCGCCGTGCAGGAGCCAGTTCAGGAACGTACCACCAGCGCGTCGTAGCCGCGCCAGCGGTAGTTGACCATGGAGATCAGCCAGCAGGCGACAAACAGCCCAACCACCACAAACCCGGCGTTGCCCAGATTGTCGTTTACCGTGCCAATCAGATCCCACACGCCGCCGCTGAGGGCAAATTTGTCCATCAGCAGACCCAGCGCTTCCAGCCCGCCGATAAACAGCGCCACCACCACGGAGGTGCCGGTGATGGTCATGTTGTAGTAGAGCTTGCGCTGCGGCTTGTTGAACGCCCAACCGTAGGCACCGACCATCAACAGGTTATCGAGAGTATCCACCAGCGCCATGCCGCTGGCGAAGAGCGCCGGGAAGACCATGATTGACCACACCGACATCCCGCTTGACGCGCTGGCGGCAGAGATCCCCAGCACGCCAATCTCGGTGGCCGTGTCAAAGCCGAGGCCAAACAGGAAACCGACCAGGTACATCTGCCAGCTTTTATTCACCAGGCGGAAGGTTTTGCCAAACAGCCAGTTCATGACGCCGCCCTGGGCAGGGAGCGTGATGTCGCCCTGCACGGGCCTGCCCTGTTTCAGCGCCTGAAAACTGCGCCAGACGCCGCGCAGGATCACCATGTTCACCAGCGCCATCGCCAGCAGGAAGGTGGCGGAAACGGCGGTGCCAATCAGGCTGCCGGTTTCGTGGAACCATTCCATGTTTTTCTGAAACGCCGTCGCGGTCGCGGCGATAGCAATAGAGGCCAGCACCACGATGGTGGAGTGCCCCAGCGAGAACCACGCCCCCACGCCGGAAGGACGTTTGCCCTGCTGCATCATCTTACGCGTCACGGTATCAATCGCCGCGATGTGGTCAGCGTCCACCGCGTGACGCAGCCCGTAGCACCACGCCAGCAGGCTGGCGGCCATCAGCGCCGTGCTGCCGCTAAAAGCGTGCCATGCCCATCCCCAGGCCAGCAGGTTTGCCATTACCAGAGCCAGCAGCAGAAGCGCGGCGCGAGGTTCATTGTGTAAGAGTCGTAACATTTTAAGTCCTTTGTGAACATGACCGGGCAGCGGCGATCGCCGCCTGCCCGAAGGAGATCGCTCCGTCACCTGCGGGCAGGCGCGAAGGAAAAAGAAGCGTAAAGTCAGAAAGATAATGACGCAGGCGCGCGCGCAGCAGACGGTTGTGCAGCACGCCGCCGCTGAGACAGATTGTTGACAGCGACAGGCGTCGGGCATGGCGTGCGGCGAGTTGCGCCAGCCCTTTTGCCAGCGCGTCGTGAAACGCCCACGCGCGCTGGCAGGATTCCGCCTGCCAGCTCAGCCACTGCTGCCAGAACTGCGCGAGGTTATCCACGTCCAGCGTCACCGGATGGTCGACGCCCGCGCACTGCGAGGCCAGCGCTTCCAGCCGGCAGGCCGCTTCACCTTCCCAGGATTGGGTTTCAATACCCAGCGCGCAGGCGACCGCATCAAACAGGCGACCACAGGACGAGGCCTGCGGCGCGTTGATGCCGCGCCGGATCGCCGTTGCCATCAGCGGCCAGCTGTGGCGCTGAACCGCGCGCGTTTCCGGGTACTGCTGCCAGTCAGGGACAAACGCCAGGCAGTGGGCGAGTAAATTGCGCCACGGCTGCCGCGCCGCCAGATCGCCCCCCGGCAGCGCAACGGCAGGCAGCCCGCCCAGACGCTCGCACGCGAGATAGCTCACCCGCAGGCACTCCCCGCCCCACAGCGCGCCGTCCTCGCCCATGCCGATCCCGTCCAGCGTCAGGGCAATCACGTCTCCGCCGTCGAGCGGCCAGCCGTTCTCCGCCAGGCACGCCGCCGCATGGGCGTGATGGTGCAGTACGGTTTCGACCGGCAGCCCCTGCGCCTGCGCCCACCGTTGTGTGTGATAACCCGGATGGGCGTCACACACCACGCGATCCGGCTGAAAGGCGTAAATTTTCTGCATCAGCGATAGCGCGCCGCGCCACTGCGCTTCGACACCCTCGTCACCGAGATCGCCAAAATGCTGGCTCAGCACCGCCTGGCTGCCACGCACCAGGCAGAAGGTGTTTTTCATCTCCGCGCCGGTGCATAGCATGGCGGGGATATTCTCAAAACCCGCAGGCAGCGCGACGGCATCGGGCACAAAACCGCGCGCGCGGCGAAGCATCGCGCCGTCGCGATCCATCACCGAATCATCCATCCGCTGCAGGATATCGCGGTTGTGCAGCAGGAAGCCGTCCGCGACGTCGCCGAGCTCATCCAGCGCCTGCTGGTTGGTCATGGCAGGCGGTCTGCCGCTGAGGTTGCCGGAAGTCATCACCAGCGGGCGCCGGCAGTCCATCATCAGCAAATGTTGCAGCGGGTTAGCGGGAAGCATGATGCCAATACAATCGAGCCCGGGTGCAATCCCTTCGGGAAATCCGGGAAGCGAGGCTTTTGGGGTCAGCACAATCGGCGCTGCGGAGGAGCGTAACAGCGTCTGGATCGCCTCCGGCACGCCGTCCGCATTCGGGATCATCACCGCCAGCGGCTTCGCGGGACGCTGCTTGCGTGCCCGAAGCGTCGCGACCGCCTGCGGATTACGCGCGTCGCAGACGAGATGAAAACCGCCCAGCCCTTTGACCGCGACTATGCCGCCGCTTTTCAGCATCGCCACCGCCGCGCTCAGCGCAGCCTCACGGGAAGCGGTGATGACGCCCGCACGCCATTCCAGCGCTGGCCCACAGTCCGGGCAGGCTACCGGCTGGGCGTGAAAACGTCGATCGGCTGGGTTACGGTATTCCGTCTCACAAGGCAGGCAGAGGGGAAATGCGGCCATTGACGTGGCCGGACGGTCATAGGGCATCGCGCGGATAATGGTAAACCGCGGCCCGCAGTGCGTACAGTTGATGAACGGATAGCGATAGCGGCGCTCGCCGGGGTCGCGCATTTCAGCCAGGCACGCCGGGCAGGTCGCGGCGTCGGGGACGATCTGCGTTTCCATCGCCCCGCCCGCGCTCTGGCGGATGGTAAAGTCCTCCGGCACCTGCGCCCACGTAAACGGCTGCGTTTCAACGTGGTCAATGCGTGCCAGCGGTGGGCAGTCCTGATGCAGCCTCGCGGTAAAGGCCCCCCCATTACCCGCGAGGCGCACCAGCACGCCCTCTCCATCATTGCAGACGTCGCCGGTCAACTGAAGCGCCTGCGCCAGCTGCCAGACGAAGGGACGAAACCCCACGCCCTGCACCTTGCCCCGCACGCGCAGCTGGACACCGTTACTGCACATACGGTTCAGAACAGCAGCGATGACGACGTGTCGAATGCCGCACGACGGCGCTTTTCGGCGCTCATCTGCTCAAGCTTCTCGCGATCCACGCAGACCAGCGCATGCGTCGGGCAGGCTTCCATGCAGGCCGGACCGGCGTCGCGGTGATAGCAAAGATCGCATTTGTTGGCTTCGGCTTTCTCCGCACGTACGCTCAGACCCATGCCGCTGTTGCGTACCACCGGATGAACAACCACCTCCATCGCGCCGTACGGGCAGGCGACCACGCAGGTTTTGCAGCCAATGCAGCGCTCCTGCATGACGTGCACAAAGCCTTTCTCGCGTTTAATCGCCCCGTTCGGGCAAACGTTCGCGCACGGTGCGTCTTCGCACTGGCGACAGATGGCGGCGGTGGAAATATTCACGCCTTTGATGACGTGGATGCGCGGCAGGAAGGTGTCAGGGGTGAGCGACGCGCAGTCCTGCTCCTCCTGATGGGAAACCACGCACGCCACTTCACAGGTACGGCAACCAATACACTTACTGGCATCGGCCATAATAAAACGGTTCATCTGCTTCTCCAGCATTACAGTTATGCGCGGAGATATTCATAAACCGTGCCAATAATTAACCTGTTGATTTTAGATGAATTTAAAAATCACGATGGTGCTGTCATCGTCACTTATGACGATGACAGCTGTCGACATCAGCGGTGCGGGCCGTCAATAACGGAGTCGCGCAG
The DNA here is from genome assembly GCF_057536195.1 of Enterobacter sp. C3_dUdeg. NCBI lineage: Bacteria > Pseudomonadati > Pseudomonadota > Gammaproteobacteria > Enterobacterales > Enterobacteriaceae > Enterobacter > Enterobacter sp. C3_dUdeg. The sequence continues at coordinate 86,614 of NZ_BAAKFX010000011.1, read as the reverse complement.
GACAAGCTCGCCGGAGAAGGTCTGCTGATACTTAAACTCACCGCCGTCGAGCATGAAGATCAGGCGGCTGATGGTCTCTTTGATCATCTCCGTCACCGGAATACGCACGCTGGAAAGCGACGGCACGATGTAAGGCGCGATGGCCACGTCGTCGAAACCGATCACCGACACCGCGTCCGGTGCGGCCACGCCGCTGTCGTGCAGCTGCTTCATGGCGCCGATCGCCATGTCGTCATTACTCGCCACCAGCGCCGTAAAGCGTTCACCGCGCGCAAGCAGTTCGGCAACCGCCGCCGCGCCGCTGGCGGGGTTCCACTTTCCCTGCGCAATCAGCCCCTCGCGCAGCGGAATACCGTGCTGCGCCAGCGCGTCTTTGTAGCCGGAGAGACGTTCAACCCCGGTGGGAGAATCCAGCGAGCCGGTGATAAACGCGATTTCCCGGTGCCCTTTCGCAATCAGCTGCGACACCGCCTCCTGGCTGGAGGCTTTATGATCGGACCAGACGCAGTGGCTGCTGTTTTTCCGCAGGCGGCGGTTGAGCACCATGATGGGCTGTTCGCACTTCTCGACGATCTCATCCATCTCTTCCACGCTCAGGAAACGCGGATAGATAATCACCGCGTCGCAGCGCATATCGAGCAGGTACTGGATCGCCTCGCGCTCTTCATCCGCGCTGTGCTTGCCGTCCGCGAGGATCAGCTGCCGCCCCTTTTCTTCCGTCATGCGCGCGGCGTGAAACAGGAGTTCGCTAAAGTAGACGCCGTGATAGAGGGTGTTAGTCACCACCAGCCCCAGCGTCTGGGTACGTTTGGTCGCCAGGTTTCGCGCCAGTAAATTCGGGCGATAGCCGCTCTCTTCAATGGCCTGAAACACCCGGTCTTTGGTCTCCTGGCTGACGTAGCCATTTCCCGACAGCACCCGGGACACCGTGGCTTTCGAAACGCCTGCCCGCTTCGCCACTTCAAGCATCGTGGTCATAGTGTTATTCCGTCTGAATCTGATGGAGCGCAGTGTACTGCACTGCAAAAAAATTGTCGCAGCGGTGAAATCACGCTTTCGATACCTCATTGCGATCTGCATCACGAAACGAAAAAATGGTCAAAAAGCGATCTTGTTTCATTCACAGAAACTCATGATGATTATGTGGAACCGGTTTCCTACATGTCTCACAACAATAACAGGATCACATCCGATGGCCAAAAATTACGCTGCGCTGGCGAACGACGTTATCAGCGCGCTGGGCGGCAAAGAGAACATCGTCGCCGTCACCCACTGCATGACGCGTCTGCGTTTCGTACTGAAAGACGAAAGCCTGACCGACGCTGCGCGACTGAAAAGCATCAGCGGCGTGCTCGGCGTGGTACGCAACGACAACCAGTGCCAGGTCATTATTGGCAACACGGTTTCACAGGCGTACCGCGAAGTGGTGAGCCTGCTGCCCACGGACCTGCAGCCCGCAGTGCCGGAAGGTCCGCAGAAGATGACCTTACGCCGCATTGGCGCCGGGATCCTCGACGCGCTGATCGGCACCATGTCCCCGCTGATCCCGGCGATCATCGGCGGCTCGATGGTCAAGCTGCTGGCGATGATCCTCGAGATGACCGGCGTGCTGCCAAAAGGCGCGCCGACGCTCACTATTCTGACCGTCATCGGCGACGGCGCCTTCTTCTTCCTGCCGCTGATGGTGGCGGCCTCGGCGGCGGTGAAGTTCAAAACCAACATGTCGCTGGCCATCGCCATTGCCGGCGTGCTGGTGCACCCGAGCTTTATCGAGCTGATGGCGAAAGCCGCGCAGGGCGAGCACGTTGAGTTCGCCTTTATTCCGGTGACGGCGGTGAAATACACCTACACCGTCATCCCGGCGCTGGTGATGACCTGGTGCCTGTCGTATATCGAACGCTGGGTGGATCGCATTACCCCGGCGGTGACGAAAAACTTCCTCAAGCCGATGCTGATCGTGCTGATTGCCGCCCCGCTCGCCATCGTGCTGATTGGCCCGCTGGGGATCTGGATCGGTAGCGCCATCTCCGCGCTGGTCTACACCATTCACGGCTACCTGGGCTGGCTCTCCGTCGCCATCATGGGCGCGCTCTGGCCGCTGCTGGTGATGACCGGGATGCACCGCGTGTTTACGCCGACCATCATTCAGACCATTGCCGAAACGGGCAAGGAAGGGATGGTGATGCCGTCGGAAATCGGCGCCAACCTGTCGCTCGGCGGCTCGTCGCTGGCGGTGGCGTGGAAAACCAAAAACCCGGAGCTGCGCCAGACGGCGCTGGCGGCGGCAGCCTCCGCCATTATGGCGGGGATCTCTGAACCGGCCCTGTACGGCGTGGCGGTGCGTCTGAAACGTCCGCTGATTGCGAGCCTGATCAGCGGCTTTATCTGTGGGGCGGTCGCCGGCATGGCCGGTCTTGCCAGCCACTCGATGGCGGCCCCGGGGCTGTTCACCAGCGTGCAGTTCTTTGACCCGGCCAACCCGATGACCATCGTCTGGGTGTTCGGCGTGATGGGGCTGGCAGTGGTGCTGTCCTTTGTTCTGACCCTGCTTTTAGGGTTTGAGGATATCCCGGTCGAAGATGAGGCTGAAAAAGCACGCGCCCTGCAGACCGCACCGGTACAGAACAACGCAGCAAAAGCATAAATTGAAAGCGAGGTAAGAATGTCTGTTTTTCCACAAGGATTTTTATGGGGCGGCGCGCTTGCCGCCAACCAGAGTGAAGGTGCTTACCGTGAAGGCGGCAAAGGACTGACGACGGTCGATATGATCCCCCACGGCGCGAATCGCCTGGCGGTGAAGATCGGTAAGGAAAAGCGTTTTTCGCTGCGTGACGACGAGTTCTACCCGAGCCACGAAGCGATTGATTTTTACCATCGCTATAAAGAAGACATCGCCCTGATGGCGGAGATGGGCTTTACGGTGTTCCGCACCTCCATTGCCTGGAGCCGCCTCTACCCGAACGGCGACGAACCGCTGCCGAACAAAGAGGGCATTGCCTTCTATCGCGCGGTGTTCGAGGAGTGCAAAAAGTACAACATCGAGCCGCTGGTGACGCTCTGCCACTTCGACGTGCCGATGCACCTGGTGACGGAATACGGCTCCTGGCGCAACCGTAAGATGGTCGATTTCTTCGCCCGCTACGCCCGCACCTGCTTCGAAGAGTTTAACGGGCTGGTGAAATACTGGCTGACCTTCAACGAAATCAACATCATGCTGCACAGCCCGTTCTCCGGCGCGGGGCTGGTGTTTGAGGAAGGCGAAAACGAAGACCAGGTGAAATACCAGGCCGCGCACCACGAGCTGGTGGCAAGCGCGCTGGCGACCAAAATCGCCCACGAGGTGAACCCGGAAAACCAGGTGGGCTGCATGCTGGCGGGCGGAAATTTCTATCCGTACTCCTGCAAGCCGGAAGACGTGTGGATGGCGCTGGAGAAAGACCGCGAGAACCTGTTCTTTATCGACGTGCAGGCGCGCGGCAGCTACCCGGCCTACTCCGCACGCGTGTTCCGCGAGAAAGGCGTGGTGATAGTGAAAGATCCGGGCGACGACGAGCTGTTAAAAAACACCGTCGACTTTGTCTCGTTCAGCTATTACGCCTCGCGCTGCGCGTCGGCGGATATGAACGCGGGCAACACCAGCGCGGCGAACATCGTGAAGTCCCTGCGTAACCCGCATATTCAGGTGAGCGAATGGGGCTGGGGCATCGACCCGCTCGGCCTGCGCATCACCATGAACATGATGTACGACCGCTACCAGAAGCCGCTGTTCCTGGTGGAAAACGGCCTCGGGGCGAAAGACGTTATTGATGAAAACGGCGAGATCAACGACGACTACCGCATCAGCTACCTGCGCGAGCACATCCGCGCGATGGGCGACGCGATTGAGGACGGCGTGCCGCTGATGGGCTACACCACCTGGGGCTGCATCGACCTGGTGGCCGCCTCAACGGGCGAGATGAGCAAGCGCTACGGTTTTGTGTACGTTGACCGCGACGACGCCGGAAACGGCACGCTGGACAGAAAACGCAAGAAATCGTTCTGGTGGTATAAGAAGGTGATTGCGAGTAACGGGGCGGATCTCGAGTAGCCTGTCCTTACCCCTCACCCTAACCCTCTCCCCATAGGGGAGAGGGAACCGTTTGGTGCGGTTTTCACCCTCTTTACTCCGGGAATAAAGGACTGCTCGGCGCGGTTTTCACCCTCTCCCCTCTGGGGAGAGGGCCGGGGTGAGGGGTTCAAACCCTCCATCCCCAACCCACTCCGCAAGCCGTGAATAGACCCGTTCCACCGCCTCCTTCACCGGCGGCGTCATCGGATAATAAAATCCAACGATGTCCGGCTGAATCCCCAAAAACAGCACCTCGCCCACGTCGTCTTTAATCTGATCGACCAGGTAGTTCAGCGGCATATTGTGGGTGGTCATCATAAACATCTCGGCGATGTCGTCCGGATCAATCAGGCGGATCTCGCCGGGGTTGAGCCCCATATCGGTGGCATCGACGATTAACAGCTTCTCCGGGCGCAGCTCGCGGATGGCGACCACGTCGTTTTCCGGCGCGCTGCCGCCGTCAATCACCACCCAATTGCCCTGCGGATTCGCGGCGCACATCTCTGCCAGCAGCGGGCCCGCGCCGTCGTCGCCCATCATGCTGTTGCCGACACACAGTAAAACGTCAGTCACGTAATCTCCTCACCATCAGGTAGATGGCGCTCTCCTGGTGAATATCGTGCAGCATGCCGAGCAGCGTTTTGCTCCACGACTGCTGCTCGGGGGTTTGCCTGGCGAGCGCCGCGTCAAAGGCGTTGGCGAGCATTGCAATGTGGTTGGCGTCGATGACGATCTCGCCGTACTTCGGCACGCCCTCCATCTTGCGCCGCGCCGTGCTGCCCTCCTCCAGCGTGGCGATCCACGCCAGGTACTCGGGCCACGGGCAGCTCAGCGCCGCCTCCAGGCAGTCAATCACCCCGAGGTGATGCCCAATCGCCAGGCTGTAATAGACCACCTGCTGCGCCGCATCCGGCGTGGCATCGTTCTCATCAATAAACTTACGGCTCAGCTGGCTGAACACCACCGTTTCACTCATCGGATACGCGCCTCATCCACGATGCTGTTCAGGTTCGCCACGATCTCATTGAGACGCGGATCGTTTTCCGCCTCCAGCCAGCGCGCCACCTGATGGTCGCCCTGGCTCAGCAGGCGCAGATAATCATCGGCAATCTGGCGCCCGTAGCGATAGCCCGCCAGCCTGCGCGCCGTGCGGTCAATCTTCACCCGCAGCGGCTGAACCATGTCCGGGTGCAGGATGGCCGCAGGCCGGTTGTCCAGCTCGCCCGGCTCGCGCGCGTGGATTTTCTGCTCCAGCAGGCCAAGCGCCATCGCGAAGCCGTACAGCGTCGCGGCGGGCGTTGGCGGACAGCCCGGAATGTAGACGTCCACCGGCACGATTTTGTCGGTACCGCCCCAGACGCAGTAAAGGTCGTGGAAGATGCCGCCGCTGTTGCCGCAGGCCCCGTACGAGATGCAGATTTTCGGGTCCGGCGCGGACTGCCAGGCGCGCAGCGCCGGCGAGCGCATGGCGCGGGTGACGGCCCCGGTAAACAGCAGGATGTCCGCATGACGCGGGGACGGCACCACTTTGATGCCGAAGCGCTCGGCGTCAAACAGCGGCGACAGCGTAGCGAAGATCTCGATCTCGCAGCCGTTGCAGCCGCCGCAGTCCACGCGGTAGACGTAGGCCGAGCGTTTGATTTTTTTCAGCAGCGATGCCTTCATGCTGGCGATGGACTCCTCCACCGTCATCGGCACCGGAATGCCGTTAGCGTCGCGCGGGCCGAGTAAATTTTCCATCAGCTGGCCTCTCTCATATGGCGGGTGATATCAATGCGGTCGGACGGCAGCAGGCACTTCTGACGCTTGCACTCCGGGCAGGTTTCAAAGCTTTCGCGGTGGTGCTCCGCGCGGGCGTCACCGTTGTGCTGCAGCAGCGCGATGGCGTAGTCGATCTCTTTTTGCACGGCGAACGGGCGCCTGCAGACGCGGCAGCTGCACAGGTCAAAGCGCGACTGCTGCAGAAAATCCTCCTTCTTCCACACCGCCAGCTCGAATTCCTGCGACAGGCGAATGGCGACCGTCGGGCAGACCTCCTCGCAGCGGCCGCAGAAGATGCAGCGCCCGAGGTTAAACTGCCAGGCCAGCTCGCCGGTTTTGAGATCCGTTTCCACCGTTAAGGCGTTCGACGGACAGGCGTTGACGCAGGCCGCGCAGCCGATGCACTGCTGAGGGTTGTGCTCCGGCTTACCGCGAAAATTTTTATCCACCGGCATCGGCTCCAGCGGATAGCGGCTGGTCTGAGTGCCGGTTTTGATTACTTTTTTGATAAAGGTAAACATGGCGAGTCCTTATTTCAGCGGCGAGTTTTTACGCTCGATGCTGTAGCGCTCAAGCTCTTTGTACGGCACCACCTGGCTTTTCTTCTTGCGCACGTCCACCACGGTCATGCGGTCGGTGCACGAGTAGCACGGGTCGAGGCTGCCGATGATCAGCGGCGCATCGGATACGGTGTTACCGCGCAGCATATAGCGCAGGGTTGGCCAGTTGGCGTAGGTGGCCGCGCGGCAGCGCCAGCGGTAGAGCTTCTGGTTGTCGCCGGTCATGCTCCAGTGAATGTCGTCCCCGCGCGGCGCTTCGGCAAAGCCGAGGGCAAAACGGTTCGGAATGTAGGTGAAGCCTTCCACCATCAGCGGGCCGCCCGGCAGGTTATCGAGGCCGTAGTCGATCATGTTCAGGGCGGTGAATACCTCGTTGATGCGCACCTTGAGGCGCGAGATGACGTCGCAGCCCTGCTCGCTGTGCACGGTCATCGGCAGCAGGCCGTAGCCGACGAACGGGTGATCGGCACGCGTGTCGCGGGCGTGGCCGCTGGCGCGCACCATCGGGCCGACGTTGCTGAAGTCGCGGGCGATCTCCGGGTCAAGGCGGCCGATGCCGACGGTGCGCTGCTCGATGTTTGGCGTGCTGAGCAGCATGTCCACCAGCTCCTGCACGTCGCGGCGCATCTGCTGCGCCAGCTGGCGGGTCTGGATCATGTCGTCCTTCAGCAGGTCGCGGCGGATCCCGCCGATCAGGTTCAGGCCGTAGGTTTTACGCGCCCCGGTGAGGATCTCCGCCATCTTCATTGACGCTTCACGCACGCGGAAGAACTGCATAAACCCGGAGTCAAAACCGACGAAGTGGCAGGCCAGGCCGAGGTTCAGCAGGTGCGAGTGCAGACGCTCCACCTCCAGCAGAATGGCGCGGATCATCTGCGCGCGCTCCGGCACCACGATCCCCATGCCGTTCTCCACCGAGGTGGTGTAGGCGGTGCTGTGGGCGAAGCCGCAGATACCGCACACGCGGTCAGAGAGGAACGTCACTTCGTTGTAGCCCATGCGGGTTTCCGCCAGCTTTTCCATGCCGCGGTGGACGTAGAACAGGCGGTAGTCGGCGTCGATGATGTTTTCGCCGTCGACGAACAGGCGGAAGTGGCCCGGTTCGTCGGAGGTAACGTGCAGCGGGCCGATCGGCACCACGTTGTTCTTCTTGCTGCCCAGCTCGTTGATAAACTCGTAGGTTTCGCTGTCGGTGGTCGGCGCCGGGCGCTGGCGGTAGTCCATGCTGTCTTTGCGCAGCGGATAGAGTTCGTCCGGCCAGTCGTCCGGCAGCACCAGGCGGCGCTCGTCCGGCAGGCCGACCGGCACCAGGCCGTACATGTCGCGCACTTCGCGCTCGCCCCAGACGGCGGCGGGCACGCGCGGCGTGACGGACGGGTATTCCGGCTTAGCCGGGTCGACTTCGACGCGCACGGTGAGCCAGCACTTTTCGCCCTGCTCCATCGACATCACGTAGTACACCGCATAGTTGCCGCACAGCTGGCGCTCGTCGTTGCCGAACAGCACCGACAGCCAACCGCCCTGCTGGTAGTACAGAAACTCCACCACTTCCGGCAGATAGTTCACCTTAATGGTGACGGTTACCTGGTCTTTGGTTTGCCAGGACTCTTCCAGCACCACGCCGGGGAAAGCCTGATGCAACGCGGCGAGATACTGCTGACCTTTCTTTTCTTCAGACATAAATACTCTCTTTAATCACGCCACCAGCAAGGAGACGAACGCTAAAAATGCAAAACCAAAACCGGCCCAGGTGATGCGCGACGTTTCCACAAAACGCAGGCGCGCCATGCTGTTTTCAAACAGGGCAATCACCAGCACGCCGACCAGCAGCTTGAGGGCGGCAATCACGACGGCCAGCACCAGACCGCCTGCGGAGAAGTGCGTCATCTGCCCCCACGGGAAGAAGACGCCGACAAACATCTGCAGCACCACCAGCTGTTTGAGGCTGATGCCCCACTTCAGCACCGCGAAGCCGTAGCCGCTGTATTCGGTAAGCGGCCCCTCCTGCAGCTCCTGCTCGGCTTCCGCGAGGTCGAACGGCAGTTTGCCCATCTCAATAAACGTCGCGAACGCGCAGGCGCACAGCGCCAGCACCAGCGGGATCGAGCGCGCCACCGGCCAGTGGTAAACGGTGTGGGTGATAAAGCTGATGTGGGTAGAGCCCGCGACCTGCGCGGCGACCCACAGCCCCAGCAGCAGGATCGGCTCCACCAGCACGCCGAGCATTGCCTCGCGGCTGGCACCGATGCCGGTAAACGGGCTCCCGGTGTCCAGGCCCGCAATCGCAAAGAAGAAGCGGGCGATAGCAAAGAGGTAAATCAGCGTGATCAGATCGCCAAGCACGGGCAGCGGCGACGCCACCGTCACCACCGGCAGCGCGGTGGCGATGGTCAGCATCACGCCCACCATCACAAACGGCGTCAGGCGGAAGACCCAACCTGCGGCGTCCGGCGCGATGCTCTGACGGGAGAGCAGTTTAAAGAGATCGCGGTATTCCTGAAGCACCCCAGGCCCGCGACGGTTGTGCATCCGGGCGCGCGCCACGCGCGTGACGCCCGACAGCAGCGGCGCAGCGGCGAACAGCACCAGCGCCTGAAGAATTGCCAGTAACAGACTCATGTCAGGCTCCTCGTGAAATCACAATGACCACCAGCACCGCCAGCTCGATGACCGCCAGACTGCGGAACAGCGCGGGTGCGGCGGCGCTCTGCCAGCCGGGTACCCAGCCTACCGGGTTCAGCCAGTGGCGCAGCTTCAGCACGGCGGCGAAGTTCTCCTTCACCGGCATGGCGAAACCGTGGGCGGTGATGACCATCGACTGTTCGTGTTCGTAGCCGCAGGCCCACGCCGCACCGCGCGAGCGGGAGGCGAGTCGGTCGCGTTTGAAGAACAGCATCAGGACGAGCGGCAGCAGCGGTGCGCCAATCAGCAGCAGCGCGATCATGGGCTGAGAGACGGTGGTATTCGCCACGGTCAGCGGCAGCGGAATGGCGTTGCCCAGCAGCGGCAGCAGCCACGGCGCGGCGACGCCGCCCGCGATGCAGCACAGCGCCAGCGCGACCACGCTGATGCCCATCAACAAGGGTGCGCAGCAGGCGTTTTCCGCTTCGCGGGTGCGCGCCGCGCCGAGGAAGGTCACGCCGTAGACTTTCGCCATACACATCACCGCCAGCGCCCCGGTAATCGCCAGACCGACCGCCAGCAGCGGGCCGAGCAGGTGTGCGATAAATGCGTCGCTCTGGCCGAGCGCGAAGAAGGACTGATAGATCACCCACTCCCCGGCAAAGCCGTTCAGCGGCGGCAGCGCGGCCATTGCCATCAGCCCGACCAGCATCGCCAGCGAAATCACCGGCATCTTTTTGCCAATCCCGCCCAGCTTTTCGATATCCCGATGACCGGTGCGGAACCAGACGCTGCCCGCGCCGAGGAACAGAGTGCTTTTAAACAGGCTGTGGTTGACGAGGTGATAAAGACCGCCGATAAACCCGGCGGCAATCAGCGCCGGATGATTGAGCGCTAGCCCGGTCACGCCCGCGCCAATACCGAGCAGGATAATGCCGATATTTTCCAGGGTGTGGTACGCCAGCAGGCGCTGGATATTGTGCTCCATCAGCGCGTACAGGCCGCCGACGAACGCGGTAATCATTCCGGCGACCAGCAGCACGACGCCCCACCACAGCGGCGGTTGTCCGCCGGTCAGCGTAATCGCCAGAATCCCGAACAGACCCACTTTCATCACCACCGCAGAAAACAGCGCGGCGGCGGGCGCGGAGGCATTCGCATGCGCCTGCGGCACCCAGCCGTGCAGCGGGATAATCCCGGCGAGCAGGCCAAAGCCGATCACGCCCAGCAGCCAGACGTCGTTCCCCAGCGGATGGCCGTTGAGCGCAGCGAAGTCCAGCGTGCCGAAGCGGTGCCACACCAGCCAGCAGGCCAGCGTCAGCAGCAGCGTCCCGAGGCGTCCCAGCGCAAACCACAGCTTGCCGGAGGCGCTGCAGCCCGTCAGGAACACGCCGCACAGCGCCATGATTTCCGCCATCACCACCAGCGCGCCGAGGTTGCTGGCAATAACGGTGCAGACCGCCGCCGCCATCAGCAGGTTAACCAGCAGGCCGTTAGCCCTGGCGTGCGGATGGCGGTGCCAGTCGATATTGAACAGGCTGATAAACAGCCCGCACAGGCCAAACGTCACCAGCCAGATGGCGTTCAGCGGCGTGATCTCAACCGTGTGGCGAATCAGCGGCATCACGGCCTCTGCGGACTGGCCGCCGAGCAGGACAACGCCGCCTGCCGCCAGCGTCATCAGGCTAGCAACCGCCCCGCCGATCCCGGCGATCGCGCCGCTCAGGGTTTTATGGAATGAGAAGATCAGCGCCAGAACAGCGGCGGCAGCAAAACAGGCTACCGCGCTGGTAATCATCATCGCCGCGTTCATTTCGCCCCCTCGTTAAGCGCCTGTAGCAGAGAAAGGTCGCCAAAATCACTGTTGATGGTCAGCTCGCGTTTACGCTTGCTGGTACGGGCGATGTCGCGAATGTTAACCAGAATCAACGCCTTAGTCGGGCAGGTGCGCACGCAGGCCGGGCCCTGCTCATCGAAGCTGCACAGGTCGCATTTCACCGCAACGGCACGGATGCCGGGCACCCAGTCCAGCAGCGTACTTACGCGTGCCGGAGCCGGTGGCGCGGGTGGGGCTTTTGGCGAGTTGGCGTTCGCCGGAATATGCAGCGGACGGCTGCCGGAAAATTCAATCGCGCCGAACGGGCAGGCAATGCCGCACAGCTTGCAGCTTACGCACAGGCTTTCGTTCAGCTGGACAGCGCCATCCACGCGGGTGATGGCATTCACAGGGCAGACACCCGCGCAGGGGGCGTCTTCACAGTGATGGCAGAGCTGCGGGGCAGACTCTTTTTCATTACGCATGACGTGCAGGCGCGGCATGGACTGCAGCCCATGCAGGCGATGCGTTTCCGAGCACGCCGCCTCACAGGTTCGACAGCCAATACAGACCGTCGAGTCAGCAATTACAAAACGGTTCACCGGGTTATCCTCTGGTGATAGTCATTTTTGACGAAAAACTGTCTTGTCGACACTTCTCGACACGCAGGAGTCAGGCCACATTCGCTGAGGCGTTTCCGTCCATCAGCTGCTTCAGGTTGACCGGAAGATCGTGCTCAACGGCGGCGTACAGGCCGTTATAGACCGGCGCGATTTTTTCCAGATAGTGCTCCAGCACCTGCTGGCGATCGCGGTTGCTGACGTGGCCGTCCACCATGCCATCGGCCATCAGCTGCGCCTTCGCAATACACTGTTTTTCGCCGTCTTTTGTCTCGAGGTGGTACTCAATGGTGTGGCTGTTGAAGTTATCCGCCAGGGTAACGTTAATGGTGAAATGGCCGAACAGGACGAAGCGCATGTCGCCCTGCGCCGCGCAGCTCATCGCGTGGTGAAGACGCGCTTTCGAGAGGGTGATGCCCTGAACCAGAGAGTTGCAGTAGAGGTGCCACTGGTCCTGCAGCTGCTGATGACGCTGCGCGATGTAATCCGCTTTTTCGCTGATTTCCCAAATAGTCATAGAAGGTATCCGGTTAATGGAGATAGCGGCTGTTAAGCAGATTCCATGCCAGTTTTTATCTTGCTGATTTTAAATAGATTTAATTACAAAACCGCTGTCAACGCCGCGGTGTCGACGTGTCATTTCGACAGCGTTGACATCGTCACGCCTTAACAAAAATCAAGCTGGCACCGTTATTGCATTCAATGGCGTAATTCATTGAGGAGGCGTCATGCACGAAATCACCCTCTGCCAGCGGGCTCTGGAACTTATCGAACAGCAGGCAGTGCAAAACCACGCGAAGCGCATCACCGGCGTCTGGCTGAAGGTCGGGGCGTTTTCCTGCGTCGAGACCAGCGCCCTGAATTTCTGTTTTGAGCTGGTTTGTCGCGGCACGCTGGCGGAAGGCTGCGAGCTCCATATCGAAGAGCAGCAGGCGGAGTGCTGGTGCGAGCAGTGCCAGCAGTACGTCACCCTGCTGTCATCAAAGGTTCAGCGCTGTCCGCAGTGTCAGAGCACCGGTCTTCGCATCGTGGCGGACGACGGCATGCAGATCCAACGCCTCGAAATCGAGAAGGAGTAAAGTATGTGTAGCACCTGCGGTTGCGCCGAAGGCAACCTGTATATAGAAGGGGATGAACACCGTCCCCATTCCGCGTTTCGCTCCGCGCCCTTTTCGCCTGCCCCGCGGCCTGCTGCGGCTTTAACCGGTATCACCTTCGCCCCGCAACGCTCCGCTGCGGGCGATCTGCACTACGGCCACGGCGAAGCGGGTACCCACGCGCCGGGCATCAGCCAGCGCCAGATGCTGGAGGTGGAAATCAACGTGCTGGACAAAAATAACCAGATCGCCGCCCGCAACCGCGCGCGCTTTGCCGCCCGCAAACAGCTGGTGCTGAACCTGGTCTCCAGCCCCGGCTCCGGCAAAACCACGCTGTTAACGGAAACGCTCAAACGCCTGAACGGGCGCGTCTCCTGCGCGGTGATTGAAGGCGACCAGCAAACCGTTAACGACGCGGCGCGCATTCGCGAAACCGGCACCCCGGCGATTCAGGTCAATACCGGCAAAGGCTGCCACCTGGATGCGCAGATGATTGCCGACGCCGCCCCGCGCCTGCCGCTGGCGCATAACGGCATTCTGTTTATTGAAAACGTCGGCAATCTGGTCTGCCCGGCAAGCTTCGATCTGGGCGAACGCCACAAGGTGGCGGTGCTTTCGGTGACCGAAGGCGAAGACAAGCCGCTGAAGTACCCGCATATGTTTGCCGCCGCCTCCATCATGCTGCTGAACAAAGTCGACCTGCTGCCGTACCTGAACTTCGACGTGGATAAGTGCCTGTCCTGCGCCCGGGAAGTGAATCCCGAGATTGAGATCCTGCTGGTATCCGCCACGCGCGGCGACGGCATGGACGCCTGGCTGAACTGGCTGGAGAGTGAACGATGTGCATAGGCGTACCGGGACAAATCCATTCCATTGACGGGAACCAGGCCAAAGTGGAGGTCTGCGGCATCCTGCGCGACGTGGACCTGACGCTGGTGGGCAGCAGCGATGAAACGGGCGCATCGCGTCTCGGCCAGTGGGTGCTCGTCCACGTGGGGTTTGCCATGAGCGTGATTAACGAAGCGGAAGCCCGCGACACGCTGGATGCCCTGCAAAACATGTTCGACGTGGAGCCTGACGTGGGCGCGCTGCTGTACGGCGAGGAGCGTTAGCCATGCGTTACGTTGATGAATACCGCGCGCCCGAGCAGGTGCTGCAGCTTATCGGGCACCTGAAAACGCGCGCGGCGCTGCTGGACTACACCAAAGAGAGACCGCTGCGGATCATGGAGGTGTGCGGCGGACACACGCACGCCATCTTCAAATTTGGCCTCGACCAGCTGCTGCCGGAGAATATCGAGTTTATCCACGGCCCCGGCTGCCCGGTGTGCGTGCTGCCGATGGGGCGCATCGACAGCTGTATTGAAATTGCCAGCCAGCCCGACGTCATTTTCTGCACCTTTGGCGACGCGATGCGCGTGCCGGGGAAAAACGGCTCGCTGCTGCAGGCGAAAGCGCGCGGGGCCGACATCCGGATCGTCTATTCGCCGATGGATGCCCTGACGCTGGCGGAGGACAACCCCGCGCGCAAGGTGGTGTTTTTTGGCCTGGGGTTTGAAACCACCATGCCCGCCACCGCCATCACGCTGCAGCAGGCGAAAGCGCGCGGCGTCGGGAATTTTTTCTTCTTCTGCCAGCACATTACGCTCATTCCCACGCTGCGCAGCCTGCTGGAAGAGCCGGGAAACGGCATTGACGCCTTTCTGGCACCGGGGCATGTCAGCATGGTAATTGGCACAGACGCCTACGGTTTTATCGCTGAACAGTACAATCGTCCGTTAGTGGTCGCTGGTTTCGAACCACTTGATCTACTGCAAGGTGTCACCATGCTGGTTGAGCAGAAAATAGCGGCCCTGAGTACCGTGGAAAACCAGTACCGCCGCGTGGTACCGGATGCGGGAAATGAGCGGGCGCAGCAGGCGATAGCTGACGTGTTCAGCGTTGAGGGCGACAGCGAATGGCGTGGTCTGGGGCTGATTGCCGAATCCGGCGTGCGCCTGACGCCAGCCTATCGCGCGTTCGACGCCGAAGCGCATTTCCGCCCGCAGCCGCAGCAGGTTTGCGACGATCCCCGGGCCCGCTGCGGCGACGTGCTCACCGGTAAATGCAAACCGCATCAATGCCCGTTATTTGGCAATACCTGTAACCCGCAAACGGCGTTTGGCGCGCTGATGGTCTCCTCCGAAGGGGCGTGCGCCGCGTGGTATCAGTATCGCAACCAGGAGAGTGAAGCATGAATACGGTTGAAATGGCGCACGGCAGCGGCGGACAGGCGATGCAGCAGCTGATTAACCGGCTGTTTATGGAAGCCTTCAACAACCCCTGGCTCGCCGAACAGGAAGACCAGGCGCGCATTGACCTCGCGACCCTCACCTCGCAGGGCGACAGGCTGGCGTTCTCCACCGACAGCTACGTGATTGACCCGCTGTTCTTCCCCGGCGGCGATATCGGCAAGCTCGCCGTCTGCGGCACGGCCAACGACGTGGCGGTCAGCGGCGCCATTCCGCGCTACCTCTCCTGCGGGTTTATCCTCGAAGAGGGGTTACCGATGGAGACGCTCACGGCAGTGGTCAACAGCATGGCGCAGACCGCGCGCGAGGCGGGGATAGCTATCGTCACCGGCGATACCAAAGTGGTGCAGCGCGGCGCGGCCGACAAGCTGTTTATCAATACCGCCGGCATGGGGGCGATCCCCGCCGATATTCACTGGGGCGCGCAGCGGCTTAGCGTGGGCGACGTGCTGATCGTGACCGGAACGCTGGGCTGCCACGGGGCGACCATCCTAAACCTGCGCGAAGGTCTGGGGCTGGACGGGGAACTGCGCAGCGACTGCGCGGTGCTCACCCCGCTGATCCAGACGCTGAGGGGTATTCCCGGCGTGAAAGCCCTGCGGGACGCCACGCGAGGCGGCGTGAACGCCGTGGTCCACGAATTTGCAGCAAGCTGTGGATACGGGATTGAACTCACCGAGCGCAGCCTGCCCGTTAAGCCTGCCGTTCGCGGCCTTTGCGAACTGCTGGGCCTTGACCCGCTTAACTTCGCCAACGAAGGCAAACTGGTTATTGGCGTTGAACGCGCGTCAGCGGAAGCGGTTCTTGAACAGTTGCGGGCTCATCCGTCAGGAAAAGAGGCGGCGATGATTGGTGAAGTGGTTGAGCGCAAAGGGGTGCGCCTGGCCGGGCTGTATGGCGTTAAACGGACGCTGGATCTGCCGCATGCGGAACCCTTACCCCGTATTTGCTAGAACCGCGCCAAAAGCGGTCAGCACTGAATCTCTTTTTTGCCAGTTTCTATTGGAAAGCAATATGCCGTATACACCGATGAGCGATCTTGGACAGCAGGGCCTGTTTGACATCACGCGCACACTTTTACAGCAGCCCGATCTCGGCGCGCTGAGCGATGCCCTGACGCGGCTGGTCAGGCAATCGGCGCTGGCGGACAGCGCCGCGATTGTGCTCTGGCATAGCGGAACGCAGCGCGCGAGCTACTACTCGACGCGTGATAATGGCAAAACGTTTGAATACGAAGACGAAACGTATCTTGCGCACGGCCCGGTGCGCCGCATACTCTCCCGGCCTGAAGTGCTGCACTGCAACTTTGCGGAGTTCCGCCAGGCGTGGCCGAAGCTGGCGGAAAGCGACCTCTATCAGCCTTTCGGGCATTACTGCATGCTGCCGCTGGCGGCTGAGGGCCAGATTTTTGGCGGCTGCGAGTTTATCCGCACGACCGACCAGCCCTGGAGCGAGGCGGAATACGAGCGCCTGCACACCTTTACCCAGATTGTGGCCGTC
Organism: Enterobacter sp. C3_dUdeg; assembly: GCF_057536195.1. Taxonomy (NCBI): domain Bacteria; kingdom Pseudomonadati; phylum Pseudomonadota; class Gammaproteobacteria; order Enterobacterales; family Enterobacteriaceae; genus Enterobacter; species Enterobacter sp. C3_dUdeg. Next base: position 70,240 of record NZ_BAAKFX010000011.1, on the reverse strand, counting down.
GTCGCGGAGCAGATCCAAAGCCGCGTCACCAATAACGTCGATTACGACCTGCTGAGCCGCGAGCGCGACAACTTCCGCATTCTGGTCGCCATCACCAACGCCGTGCTCTCCCGCCTGGACATGGACGAGCTGGTCAGCGAAGTCTCGAAAGAGATCCACCACTATTTCAAAATCGACGCCATCAGCATTGCGCTGCGCGGCCATCGCAAGGGCAAGCTGAACATCTACTCCACGCACTATCTTGATGAAGCCAACCCGGCGCACGAGCAGAGCGAGGTTGACGAAGCGGGCACCCTTTCCGAGCGGGTCTTCAAGAGCAAAGAGATCCTTCTGCTCAACCTGAACGAGCAGGACCCGGTCGCGCCGTACGAGCGGATGCTGTTTAACACCTGGGGCAATAAAATTCAGACTCTGTGCCTGCTGCCGCTGATGTCCGGCAACACCATGCTGGGCGTGCTAAAGCTGGCGCAGTGCGAGGAGGGCGTGTTTACCACCGCTAACCTGAAGCTGCTGCGCCAGATTGCCGAGCGTATCTCTATTGCCCTGGATAACGCCCTCGCCTATCAGGAAATTCATCGCCTGAAAGAGCGGCTGGTGGATGAGAACCTGGCCCTGACCGAACAGCTCAACAACGTGGACAGCGAGTTTGGTGAAATCATCGGGCGCAGCGACGCTATGTACAGCGTGCTTAAGCAGGTTGAGATGGTGGCGCAAAGCGACAGCACGGTGCTGATTCTGGGCGAAACCGGCACGGGCAAAGAGCTGATAGCCCGCGCAATCCACAACCTGAGCAACCGCAACAGCCGACGGATGGTGAAGATGAACTGCGCCGCGATGCCTGCGGGACTGCTGGAAAGCGATCTGTTCGGCCACGAGCGCGGAGCATTCACCGGGGCCAGCAGCCAGCGGCTGGGCCGTTTTGAGCTGGCGGACAAAAGCTCGCTGTTCCTCGACGAAGTGGGCGATATGCCGCTTGAGCTACAGCCGAAACTGCTGCGCGTCCTGCAGGAGCAGGAGTTTGAGCGCCTGGGCAGCAACAAGCTTATTCAGACCGACGTGCGGCTGATTGCCGCCACCAACCGTGACCTGAAAAAAATGGTCGCCGACCGCGAGTTTCGCAGCGATCTTTACTATCGTCTGAACGTCTTCCCGCTCTTCCTGCCGCCGCTGCGCGAGCGCCCGGAAGATATCCCCCTGCTGGTCAAAGCCTTTACCGCGAAGATCGCTCGCCGGATGGGGCGAAACATCGACAGTATTCCTGCCGAGACGTTGCGCACCCTTTCATCGATGGAATGGCCCGGCAACGTGCGCGAGCTGGAAAACGTCATCGAACGCGCGGTGCTGCTGACGCGCGGTAACGTGCTGCAACTCTCCCTGCCTGAGGTTACGCTTCCTGACGTCACCGCACCCGCCGCCGAGACAGCGAAAGAGGGAGAAGATGAATATCAGCTCATTATGCGCGTGCTGAAAGAGACCAACGGCGTGGTCGCCGGGCCAAAAGGTGCGGCCCAGAGACTGGGGTTAAAACGCACCACCCTGCTGTCACGCATGAAGCGTCTCGGGATTGATAAAGAGAGCCTCATTTAAGACCTTATTCCGGCGGTGTTTTTCTGACACCGCCTTTTGTTCCCCTGCGTAATTGTCCCTCATTGACACAAAATCGTTTCCTCTGTATAAAATTCCGCCTTAATAATGAGTTTCATTTGCATCAATAATAATTTTAATGAAGGGTAGCGTTTCATGAAAAAGGTCATCTGCGCGTTAGGCCTAGCGATTGCGTCGGTCGGTTCTGCTCTGGCAACCACCTATCCCCTGACGATTGAAAACTGTGGCTACAAAGAGACGTTCACCAAAGCGCCGGAACGCGTCGTGGCCCTGGGCCAGAACACCGTCGAAATTTTGCTCCTGCTGGGCCTGGAAGATAAGGTGAAGGCCAGCGCCTTCTGGCCGACCAAAGTGCTGCCGCAGCTGGCGGAGCAGAACGCAAAAATCAAAACCCTGACGGTCGAAATCCCGACCCTTGAATCCGTTCTTGCGCAAAATCCTGACTTTGTCCCGGCGCAGTCCCCGCTGCTGCTGGGGCCTGAAAGTAAGGTCGCAAAACGCGAAGACCTGATGACCCTGGGCGTGAACAGCTACGTGTCGCCGGGCATGTGCGCGACCAAAAAAGCCACAGGCGATATGTACGGCAGCCGCCAGAAGCTGTGGGATATGACGTATCTCTATAAAGAGATTGAGGATTTCGCCAAAATCTTTAACGTTGAAGACCGCGGTCAGGCCGTTATTGCCGATTTCAAAAAACGCGAGGCCGACCTGCGTAAGGAATTCGGCAAGAGTAAAAAAGACCTTTCGTTTGTCTTCTGGTTCTCCAGTTCGTCCCCTTCTGCTGACGCCTACGTCGGCGGTAAAAATAGCCCCTCCGGGTTTATCGCCAGCCTGATGGGCGGCCATAACGCCATTACGTCCGAGACCGAATGGCCAACCGTGGGTTGGGAAAGCATTATTGCCGCCAATCCGGATGTCATTGTGGTGTCCAGCCTGGACCGCAACCGCTGGGCGCTGGATAACGCGGAAGAAAAAATCAAATTCCTGAAGAGCGATCCGGCGGTCAGCCAGCTGGACGCGGTGAAAAAAGGCCATATCGTGGTGATGGACGGCCAGGCGATGAACCCGACGATCCGTACGATTTACGGGGCTGAGCAGGTCGGCGAACAGCTCAGAAAGCTGGGGCTGAACTGATGACAACCGCCGTTCTTCAGGCCCGGCAGAGCCTGGTTCTGACGACCTCGGGTTTGCTCGCCCTGGTACTGTTATTTCTGACGATCGCGCTGAGCGTCAGCGTCGGCGAGCTGTCCATCCCGCTGGATAAGGTGTTTTACGCCATCAGCAATAAAATGGGGCTCACCGAGGTTCCGCTCACCCGCATCTATGAGAGCGTGATCTGGGACTTTCGCCTGAGCCGCGCGCTGGTGGCGGCCTGCTGCGGCGCGGGGCTGGCCATCTGCGGTGCCGTATTGCAGAGCCTGCTGAAGAACGCCCTGGCGGAACCTTACGTGCTCGGCGTGTCGGCAGGTGCCTCAACCGGGGCGGTGTCGGTCGTCGTATTGGGGATTGGCACCGGTGCGGTGTCGCTCTCTGCGGGCGCGTTTGCCGGGGCGTTCGCCGCCTTTGCGTTTGTCGCGTTTCTGACGAACGGCGCGCGCGGGGGAAATGAACGTACCATTCTGGCTGGCGTTGCCGCCTCACAGCTGTTCAACGCCATTACTGCCTACACCATCAGCACCTCCGCCAGCGCCCAGCAGGCGCGCGACGTGATGTTCTGGCTGCTGGGCAGCTTCAGCGGCGTACGCTGGCCTGAATTCCAGCTGGCGCTGGTGGTGGTGCTGACTGGATTAGCCGTTTGCCTCTACTATTCCCGGGCGCTGGATGCCTTCACGTTCGGTGATGACGCTGCGGCCTCTTTAGGTATTGCCGTCCCGTGGGTGCGCCTGACGCTCTTTACCACTACCGCGCTGATTACCGCGACGATTGTCAGCATGGCGGGCTCAATCGGCTTTGTCGGGCTGGTGGTCCCGCACGTGATGCGTTTCCTGTTCGGGCCGCTGCACCGCACGCTGCTGATTGCCAGCGCGCTGGCAGGGGCGATCCTGATGGTGCTGGCTGATATCGCCTCGCGCATGCTGATTGCGCCGCAAAGCCTGCCCGTCGGCGTGGTCACCGCGCTGGTTGGCGTGCCTTTCTTTGCCGTGATTATCTACCGTTCAAGGAATAAGTGATGAGTATCTGCGCTGAAAATATTACCTGGAAAGTCGGCAAAAAGGTCATCGTTAACAACATCTCGCTGAAGGTTTCCCGGGGCGAAACGGTAGGGCTGCTTGGCCCTAACGGCTGCGGTAAATCGTCTCTTTTACGGATCCTCGCGGGGCTTCGTCGCCCGAATGCTGGCTGCGTTACCCTGGACGGCCAGGACATCTCCCGCATCGCCAAAAAGCAGCTGGCGCGCCGGGTCGCCTTCGTCGAGCAGCACGGCATGACGGACGCCAACATGCGCGTGCGGGACGTGGTGAAACTCGGGCGTATTCCGCACCACTCTGCTTTTTCCAACTGGAGCAACCACGATGACGAAACCGTCACTGCCGCCCTGCAGCGCGTGGATATGCTGGATAAAAGCGGCCAGGGCTGGCTGAGCCTCTCCGGCGGAGAGCGCCAGCGCGTGCATATTGCCCGCGCGCTGGCTCAGGCCCCAACGGAAATCCTGCTGGACGAACCGACCAACCACCTGGACATTCATCATCAGATGCAGCTGATGCAGTTGATCAGCGAATTACCGGTCACCAGCATTGTCGCTATCCACGATCTGAACCACGCCTCGATGTTCTGCGACTCGCTGATTGTGATGCAGAAAGGGCAAATTGTGGCGACGGGGACACCGCAGGACATCTTATCCGAGTCATTATTGTGGGATGTCTTCCGGGTCAAAACCAAAATTGAGATCTCGCCGTTCCATGGCAAAAAGCACATCCACTTTATCGTTTAGGGGCGAGTGAACGACGATGCCCCTTCGCCCTGCCGCCGCGCTCTGGCCGCCCGTCTTACTGGGTAGCCAGTTTGTTTTCAACATTGGCTTTTACGCCGTCGTTCCCTTCCTGGCGATATTCCTGCGCGACGACATGCTGCTCTCCGGCGGACTGATCGGGCTGATCTTGGGCCTGCGTACCTTCTCGCAACAGGGGATGTTTATCGTTGGCGGTGCGCTCTCGGACCGGTTTGGCGCGAAAGTGATTATCCTGAGCGGCTGTATTGTTCGTGTTTCAGGCTATCTGCTGCTGGCCTTCGGGGAATCCCTGTGGCCGATTATTCTGGGCGCGTGTCTGACGGGCGTTGGCGGCGCGTTATTTTCTCCCTCAATTGAGGCACTGCTGGCAAAAGCGGGCACTCACAGCGAGGCAAAAGGCAAACGCAGCCGCGCGGAGTGGTTTGCGCTCTTTGCCGTCTGCGGAGAGCTCGGCGCGGTACTGGGCCCGGCTGCTGGCGCTCTGCTCACCGGCCTCGGCTTTCGTCAGGTGGCGCTGGCGGGAGCAGGCGTCTTTATCATTGCGCTAGTGGTGCTCTACTTTTGCCTGCCTGCTGCTGGCCACCGTTCACAGACGCTGAAAATACAGCCCTGGTGGACAACGTTCCGCCAGCCGCGCTTTGTCGCCTTTATCATTGCCTACAGCTCGTGGCTGTTAAGCTATAACCAGCTTTATCTGGCGCTTCCGGTGGAAATCCAGCGTTCTGGCGGTAACGAGAAAGATCTCGGCCCGCTTTTTATGCTGGCCTCCGTTCTGATCATCACCTTACAGCTGCCGCTGGCGCGCTTCGCCCGTCGCGTGGGCGCGGTGAGAATTCTGCCGGTGGGATTTTTGCTGCTGTCAGCCGCATTTGCGAGCGTGGCGACGTTCGCCCCGATGACGCCGCCGGAAGGCTGGCTGCGCTTACTGCCTTCTGTCTGTTTTGTGACGCTGTTGACGCTGGGGCAAATGCTGCTGGTGCCCTCGGCTAAAGATCTGATCCCTCGGTTTGCGGAGGAATCCACGCTTGGCGCGCACTACGGCGCACTCGCCACCGCCGGAGGCATAGCGGTACTGGCGGGAAACCTGGTGTTTGGCAGCCTGCTGGACCGCGCGCTGGTGCCCTCAACGCAGGCGATGTACCCCTGGCTGCTGCTGGCCCTCTTCCCGCTCTGCAGCGCGCTGGCCCTGAAGATGATTTGCCGCCCGCTGAGACGCTGAACCGATCACTTTTTCGGACGGTACTTCTCCGGCAGTTCCGGCACGGGACGGCGGTCATCCATCAGATGGCGAACGGTAAGAATAGGATGACGCCATAACATACGCGGGCCTGCCCAGCGCATAACCTGCTTCATCTCTTCACGTCTGGCAGGCTGGTAGCAGTGTACGGGACACTGCTTGCAGGCCGGCTTGTCCTCACCGAAAACGCATTTATCCAGGCGCTTATCGGCATACGCGTTGAGCGCCTGATAATACCCTTCCTCCTGAGAGGCCTGTGGACACTGCTTTTCATACAACGCGATCATTTTCGCGATGGTCTCTTTTTCTCGTGAGATGCGTTTACCGGACATAGCGGATTACCGAATAATAAAGTGCATCGATAATACACCTTTCAACGCTGGATTTCAGCGGTTGCATTTCGTTTCCTGAAGGCTGATTCCAGTTTTAGCCCTGCACCGGCGAACAATCACTGGTATTTTATACAGCATCAGAAATGACCTTTGTCCGTGTTGTCTGGAGACCCTATGCAAGAGCTCACGATCGGCAAACCCTATCGCCATTTGAAAGTGGGATATTTTAGAAAGCGCCATGAAGACCGCAATACAAAGATACCGAAGCGCTACAGCGTACATGCGGCGCTGAGCTTAAAAGGTGACTGGCTTGAAAAGGCGGGGTTTACGACCCATTCCCGAGTCAGGGTGGGCGTGGAGCATGGAAAAATTGTCATCGAATTAATGGCGGAAGATGCCTCGTAAAGCCACGACATTTTTCTGCGCCGGACCTTTTTTTCATGCGACAATAGAAGGAACAAACGGCCATTGAGCCCATCAAAACGGTTTATTTTCAAAGAAATGGACATCATAACTCCATGAGCACAATCGACAATTTCGACGCACATACGCCGATGATGCAGCAGTATCTGAAGCTGAAAGCACAGCATCCGGAAATCCTGCTGTTTTACCGTATGGGCGATTTTTACGAGCTGTTTTATGACGATGCTAAGCGTGCATCGCAGCTGCTCGACATCTCGCTGACCAAACGTGGCGCATCGGCAGGCGAGCCCATTCCTATGGCAGGTATCCCGCACCACGCGGTAGAAAACTACCTGGCGAAGCTGGTGAATCAGGGCGAGTCCGTTGCCATCTGCGAACAGATCGGCGATCCGGCGACCTCAAAAGGCCCGGTGGAACGCAAAGTCGTGCGCATCGTTACGCCTGGCACCATCAGTGATGAAGCCCTGTTACAGGAGCGCCAGGATAACCTGCTGGCAGCGCTGTGGCAGGACGGTAAAGGGTTTGGCTACGCGACGCTGGATATTAGCTCCGGACGTTTTCGTCTGAGTGAACCGGCTGACCGTGAAACGATGGCCGCCGAACTGCAGCGCACCAACCCGGCAGAATTGCTCTATGCCGAAGATTTCGCCGAAATGGCGCTGATTGAAGGTCGTCGCGGGTTGCGCCGTCGTCCGCTGTGGGAATTCGAAATTGATACCGCGCGCCAGCAGCTGAATCTGCAGTTTGGCACCCGCGATCTGATTGGCTTTGGCGTGGAAAACGCACCGCGCGGGCTGTGTGCGGCCGGTTGTCTCCTGCAGTACGTGAAAGATACCCAGCGCACCGCCCTGCCGCATATCCGCTCTATCACCATGGAGCGCCAGCAGGACAGCATCATCATGGATGCCGCCACGCGCCGTAACCTGGAGATCACGCAGAACCTGGCGGGTGGCGTAGAAAATACGCTCGCGTCGGTCCTCGATAGTACGGTTACGCCAATGGGCAGCCGCATGCTGAAACGCTGGCTGCATATGCCGATCCGCAATACCGAGACGCTGGTTTGCCGTCAGCAGACGATTGCCGCGCTGCAGGATCGCTATACCGAACTGCAGCCGGTCCTGCGCCAGGTAGGCGATCTGGAGCGTATCCTTGCGCGTCTGGCACTACGAACAGCGCGACCACGCGACCTCGCGCGGATGCGTCATGCTTTCCAGCAGCTGCCGGAACTGCGCGCGCAGCTGAGTGACGTTGACAGCTCGCCGGTACAGAAACTCCGCGAAACCATGGGCGAATTTACCGAGCTTCGCGAACTGCTGGAGCGCGCCATTATCGATGCGCCTCCGGTTCTGGTGCGTGATGGCGGCGTGATTGCCCCAGGCTACAACGAGGAGCTGGACGAATGGCGCGCGCTGGCCGATGGTGCGACGGACTACCTCGATAAGCTGGAAATCCGCGAGCGCGAACGTCTTGGGCTCGACACCCTGAAAGTGGGATATAACGCGGTACACGGTTACTACATTCAGATTAGCCGCGGGCAGAGCCACCTGGCGCCGATTCACTACGTGCGTCGCCAGACGTTGAAAAACGCCGAACGCTACATCATTCCTGAACTGAAAGAGTACGAAGACAAAGTCCTCACCTCGAAAGGCAAGGCGCTGGCGCTGGAAAAACAGCTTTATGACGAGCTATTCGACATGCTGATGCCGCACCTGGGCGACCTGCAGCAGAGCGCCAGCGCGCTGGCGGAGCTGGACGTGCTGGTCAATCTGGCAGAACGCGCTGAAACGCTGAACTACACCTGCCCGACCTTTACCGATAAGCCCGGCATTCGCATCACTGAAGGCCGTCACCCGGTGGTAGAGCAGGTACTCAACGAACCGTTCATCGCCAACCCGCTAAGCCTGTCACCGCAGAGAAGAATGTTGATCATTACCGGTCCGAACATGGGCGGTAAGAGTACCTATATGCGTCAGACGGCGCTTATTGCGCTGCTCGCGTATATCGGCAGCTACGTCCCGGCGCAAAACGTGGAGATTGGCCCCATCGACCGCATCTTTACCCGCGTCGGGGCTGCGGACGATCTGGCGAGCGGACGCTCAACCTTCATGGTCGAGATGACCGAAACGGCAAACATTCTGCATAACGCGACGGAGCACAGTCTGGTGCTAATGGACGAAGTCGGACGCGGAACGTCAACCTATGATGGTCTGTCCCTGGCATGGGCCTGTGCGGAAAGCCTTGCTAATAAAATCAAGGCCATGACGCTGTTTGCCACCCATTATTTCGAACTGACGCAGCTGCCGGAGAAAATGGAAGGGGTTGCGAACGTTCATCTGGATGCGCTGGAGCACGGCGATACCATTGCCTTCATGCACACGGTGCAGGATGGCGCGGCGAGCAAGAGCTATGGCCTGGCCGTCGCGGCGCTGGCAGGTGTGCCGAAAGAGGTGATCAAGCGCGCGCGTCAGAAACTGCGTGAACTGGAAAGCCTGTCACCGAATGCGGCGGCGACGCAGATTGATGGTACGCAGATGTCGCTGTTGGTGCCTGCGGAAGAGACGTCGCCTGCGGTGGAAGCGCTGGAGAACCTCGACCCGGATTCACTGACGCCGCGTCAGGCGCTGGAGTGGATTTACAGGTTGAAGAGTCTGGTTTAGTTTTCTGCGGTCTGTTTTGTCGGGTGGCGGCTTCGCCTTACCCGACCTACAAAACCGTAGGCCCGGTAAGCGCAGCGCCACCGGACTTTTTTTACAGCAGCGGCGGGATCGTCGGCACCTGCGGCGCCTCGTCAATATCCTTCTGCGTCATGCGGAACGCTTCCGGGTAATGCTCGCGGCTGGTACGGCGCAGCGGTTCAGTATTACGCCAGGTATACAAACAATGCTGGCACTGGTAAACGGTCCAGACCCCTTTTACCGGCGACGTCGCCATCACTTCAATATGCTCATCGGCACAACGTGGACAAATCATCTTTTCCTCCTTATTGGCGTGCTGCCAGCATCGCGGTCAGTTTTTCAGCCCAGGCTTTGGTTTCAGGCAGATCCTGTACCGGCTGGCTGTAGTGGCCCCGGGTGTCCGGCGCGACAGGCGTGGTGGCATCGATAATCAGTTTGTCGGTAATGCCCGCCGGGCTGGAGCCAGGATCGAGTTCAAGGACCGACATGTTCGGCAGTTGCACCAGATCCCCTGCCGGGTTCACTTTCGACGACAGCGCCCACATCACCTGCGGAAGGTTGAACGGATCGACATCCTCATCCACCATAATTACCATCTTCACGTAGCCCAGACCGTGCGGCGTGGTCATGGCGCGTAAACCCACCGCGCGGGCAAAACCGCCGTAGCGTTTTTTGGTGGAGATAATCGCCAGCAGACCATGGGTGTACATCGCGTTCACCGCCTGCACTTCCGGGAATTCCGCTTTCAGCTGCTGGTAGAGCGGCACGCAGGTGGCCGGTCCCATCAGATAGTCAATCTCGGTCCACGGCATGCCGAGGTAAAGGGATTCGAAAATCGGCCTGGTGCGGGAAGAGACTTTGTCGATACGGACCACCGTCATGTTACGGCCACCGGAATAGTGTCCGGTAAACTCGCCGAATGGCCCCTCGATTTCACGCTTGCGGCCTTCAATCACCCCTTCCAGGATCACTTCAGACCCCCACGGCACATCGAAGCCGGTCAGCGGCGCGGTGGCAATCGGGTACGGGCTTTCACGCAGCGCGCCGGCCATTTCATACTCGGACTGATCGTATTTCAGCGGCGTGGCGCCCATCAGGGTGATGATCGGGTCGTTGCCCAGCGTAATCGCAATCGGCAGGTCTTCACCGCGCTCTTCCGCCTTCTGCAGATGCAGGGCGATATCGTGCATCGGAACAGGCTGCAGGCCGAGCTTGCGCTTGCCCTTCACTTCCATGCGGTAGATCCCGACGTTCTGCTTGCCGAAGTTGTCCGGGTCGAGCGGATCGCGCGAGACAACGCACGCTTTATCGAGATAAAAACCGCCGTCACCGTCGTTCAGGCGAAACAGCGGCAGGATATCGAACAGGTTAATATCTTCACCGTCCACCGTATTCTGCGCCCAGGCCGGGTTGGCGCGGCGCTCCGGCGTGACGGGAAATTTATCCCAGCGGCGGATAAATTCGTCGATCTGTTTTTTTACCGGAGTGTTCGCAGGGAGCCCCATCGAAATGGCGTGGTTCTGCCAGGAGCCGATGGTGTTCATCACCACGCGGGCATCGGTAAAGCCACGAATGTTGTCGAACCACAGCGCGGGAGCGCCGTCGCCAATGCGGCCGGTCGCGTTGGCTGCCGCCGCGAGATCGGGCTCGGCGTTAACCTCTTCCTCAATTTTCAGCAGCTGCCCTTGCTCATCGAGCGCCTGCAGGAAGCTTCTCAAATCATCAAATGCCATCTTTATTCTCCTGTGAAAAATGTTTCGCCTCCCGCAGCCCGTTCCAGCGGCGCGCCTTTTTATGCTCCAGCCCGAACTGATCGAGCACGCGGGTCACGATGTGCTGGGTAATGTCATCTGCGGTTTGTGGGTGGTTGTAATACGCAGGCATGGGCGGCACCATCGCCACGCCCATGCGGGAAAGTGCGAGCATGTTCTCAAGATGAATGGTGCTGAGCGGTGTTTCACGCGGAACCAGCACCAGCTTGCGCCCCTCTTTTAGCACCACGTCAGCCGCGCGTCCCACCAGCCCTTCGGCGTAGCCCGCGCGGATCCCCGCCAGCGTTTTCATGCTGCAGGGAATGACGATCATGCCGTCGGTACGAAACGAGCCGGAGGAGATGGTGGCGGCCTGGTCAGCCGGACTGTGGACAACGTCAGCCAGGGCAGCAACGTCCTGCGCGGTGTAGGGCGTTTCCAGCTCAATGGTGGTTTTTGCCCACTTAGACATGACCAGATGCGTCTCCACCTCCGGCATTTCCCGCAGCGCCTGCAGCAGCGCCACGCCCAGCGGTGCGCCCGTTGCCCCCGTCATTCCCACTATCAATCTCATTCATCACCTCAATATTTTGTTCGTGTACGAACATTATAAATAAGCTACTCCAGGATCGTTTACCTGACAAGATCGTTCGCATACGATCACACGAATGGCTAAAAGATGCCGCGTTAAAATTGAGAGCAATAGCGGCTATCATAGGGGAGAGATTTTTTCCGTCGGAGTGTTCATGGAACTAAGACAAGAGGCGTTCCACCTGTTACGTCAGCTTTTTCAACAGCATACCGCGCAGTGGCAACATGCCTTACCGGAACTGACCAAGCCACAGTATGCGGTGATGCGCTCTATTGCCGAGCATCCGGGTATTGAACAGGTGGCGTTGACCGAAGTGGCGGTCAGCACGAAAGCGACCCTGGCGGAGATGCTCAGCCGCATGGAGGCGCGCGGGCTGGTGAAACGCGAGCACGATCCGGCTGACAAGCGCCGCCGGTTTGTCTTCCTGACCCCAGAAGGTGAAGCCCTGCTTGCAGGCTGTAAACCGCTTGGCAACGAGGTGGATGAGGCGTTTTTAGGACGTCTTAACAAGGCCGAGCGGGAGCAGTTCTCTGCGCTCATCAAAAAGATGATGCACGATTAATTCACGCTGGTGCGCATAAAATCGATAAACGTGCGCACCTTCGCCGTCACGTGCCGGGCATCGGGATAAACCGCATAGATGCCCTGCTGCGCAAAGGTATATCCCGGTAAAACCGGGACCAGTTTTCCCGCATCAAGCGCATCGCGCGCCAGCCATTCCGGCAGTAACGCCACGCCTCCGCCAGCAAGTGCAAAGGCCATAAGAGCCTGCGCGCTGTCGGCAAACAGGCGCGGCGCTTTTTTTATCTCCAGCGTTTCGGGCGCACCGCGGGCATCCTTCACCTGCCAGCGCAGCGGCGAGGCCAGGCGCTCGTGAATAATCCAGTCCGCGTGGGCCAGCTGCGCAAGCGTTTCGATCGGATGGTTAACGAGCCACCCGGGCGTCGCGACGGGGAGAATCGAGAAGTGCGAAATCAGCGCGGCGTGGTTGCGCGAATCGGCAAGCGTTCCCAGCCGGATAGCTACGTCAAAGCGCTCCGAGATAAGGTCGGCGTGCAGGGAGGACGAAACATGCCGCACGCGAAGAGCCGGGTGCTGCTGGCTAAACCTGGCCAGCAACGGCACCACCACCTGTGAACCATACTCGGGCGTCGTCGTGATCCGCAGTTCGCCAGTGAGCCCCGCATGATTCGCACGGACATCATCCTGCAGCCGTTCCGCATCCTTCAGAAGCGCCACGCTGCGCTGATGAAAGAGCGCGCCCGCCTCGGTTAACGTCAGGCGGCGGGTGGAGCGCAGCAGCAGCGTAACGCCCAGCTCATCTTCAAGCTGGCGAATATTGAAGCTGACCACGGCTTTTGTCAGCCCCATTGCCTCGGCTGCGGCAGTGAAACTGCCGGTATCGGCCACCGCGACAAACATCTGCGCTCGCTGTAGGTTAATCATCATCACGCCTTTTACTGTCAAAATATTTTTGACAGTATATCGCGCTTTGTCAGGTTTATCCGTTCTTCCCGGATCGATACGATACGCCACCTCACCGGAGGATCCACCATGACGTATCGCAGCAAAGTCGCCGTTGTTTACCTGCTGGGCTTTTTTCTTGATTTGATCAACATGTTCATTGCCAGCGTCGCCTTCCCGGCAATGGCTCACGCCTTTAACACCACGCCTTCAGCCCTTGCCTGGGTCAGTAACGGGTACATTGCCGGCCTGACGCTGGTGATCCCGTTCAGCAGCGTGCTCACGCGCCGCATCGGGCCAAAGCGAGTCATCTTGCTCTCGCTTTTTCTGTTCAGCGCTGCCTCCGCTGCGGCGGGCTTGTCTGCAACGCTTGAAAGTCTGATCGCCTGGCGAGTACTCCAGGGCGTGGGAGGGGGCTTACTGATCCCCGTCGGACAGGCGCTGACCTGGCAACAGTTTAAGCCTCACGAGCGGGCCCGACTCTCCTCGGCGGTGATGCTGGTCGCGTTGCTTGCCCCGGCCTGCTCTCCTGCGATAGGAGGACTGCTGGTGCAGACGCTCAGCTGGCGATGGATATTTTTCGCCACGCTACCGGTCGCTGTCGTGACCTTTGTTTTGGCCTGCCTGTGGCTTAAACACGAAATGCCCGCGATGAAAGCGGCCAGACTGCTAAACCTGTCGTTGCTCGCGGACCCGCTTTTGCGTTTTTCCATGCTTGTCTATATCTGCGTACCCGGCATGTTTATTGGGGTGAACGTCACGGGCATGTTTTATCTTCAGCACGTGGCGAACATGAGCCCAGCCGCAACGGGGATGCTCATGCTGCCGTGGTCCGCGGCATCGTTTATCGCCATCACGGCAACGGGACGCTATTTTAACCGTATTGGCCCCCGGCCGCTGATCGTCATCGGTTGCCTGCTGCAGGCGACGGGTATTCTGCTTTTGATTAACGTCAGTTCGGCGACGCTGCTGCATGCCGTTGCGTTTACCCTGATGGGCGCGGGGGGAAGCCTGTGCAGCAGTACGGCTCAAAGCAGCGCTTTTCTGACGACGCGCCGGGAAGAGATGCCGGATGCCAGCGCGCTGTGGAATCTTAATCGGCAGCTGAGCTTTTTTGCCGGTGCCCTGCTGCTGGCGCAGACGCTGAACCTGGCGCAGGTCTGGCTGCCACCGCTCGCGGCCTGGCATGGGATGTTTATTTTTTCCGCAGGCATGACCTTGCTGCCTGTACCGTACGTTTTTCGTCTTAACAATACGCAGGTGCTCACCCAGCTGCGACAGGAGAATTCATGACGCCTTTCGAACACGACATTATCGACCTCCACATTGCGCTTGAAAACTGGTTAGGCAAAGGTGAAGGAGATCCCGACGCCCTGCTCGCCCGCTTCAGCCCGGATTTTCTGATGATCCCGCCGGGCGGCGCTCATATCGACTATGCCGGTCTGATCAGTTTTCTGGAAAACCAGCGCGGAAGCCGTCCCGGACTGAAGATCGTCATTGACGAATTATCCACGATCGAGCGTTGGGATCGTGGCGCGGTGCTGCACTACCGGGAGACGCAAACCCGGCCGGACCTGCCCGCCAACGTGCGCTGGTCAACCGCGGTGCTCAATCAGGAAGGCGATCGGATAGTGTGGCGTCTTCTGCACGAAACGGCTAAGCCGTAGCGCAAAAGAAAAAGGCCCGTCTCACGACGGGCCTTTTTTGACGAAAGGTTGCTTATTCGCGGAACAGCGCTTCGATGTTCAGACCTTGCCCCTGCAGGATTTCACGCAGGCGGCGCAGACCTTCAACCTGAATCTGACGAACACGTTCACGGGTCAGGCCAATTTCGCGGCCGACGTCTTCCAGTGTCGCAGCTTCATACCCCAGTAAACCGAAACGACGTGCCAGCACTTCACGCTGTTTGGCGTTCAGTTCGAACAGCCATTTGACGATGCTCTGCTTCATGTCATCGTCCTGCGTGGTGTCTTCCGGACCGTTGTCTTTTTCATCGGCCAGGATGTCCAGCAGCGCTTTTTCGGAGTCGCCACCCAGCGGGGTGTCAACGGAGGTAATGCGCTCGTTGAGACGCAGCATACGGCTTACGTCATCAACCGGTTTATCGAGTTGTTCGGCAATTTCTTCTGCGCTTGGCTCGTGGTCCAGTTTATGGGACAACTCGCGCGCGGTGCGCAGATAAACGTTCAACTCTTTGACGATGTGAATCGGCAGGCGGATCGTACGGGTCTGGTTCATAATAGCCCGTTCGATGGTCTGACGAATCCACCAGGTCGCGTAGGTTGAGAAACGGAACCCGCGTTCCGGGTCAAACTTCTCAACTGCGCGGATGAGACCTAAGTTGCCCTCTTCAATCAGATCCAGCAGAGCCAGACCACGATTGCCGTAACGGCGGGCAATTTTCACGACCAGTCGCAGGTTACTTTCAATCATGCGACGACGCGAGGCGACATCACCACGCAAAGCACGACGTGCGAAATAGACTTCTTCTTCGGCCGTTAGCAGTGGGGAGTAACCAATCTCCCCAAGGTAAAGCTGAGTCGCGTCCAGTACACGCTGTGTGGCACCCTGCGATAACAGCTCTTCTTCAGCCAAATCGTTATCACTGGGTTCCTCTTCTACTAAGGCTTTTTCGTCAAAAGCCTCTACTCCGTTCTCATCAAATTCCGCGTCTTCATTTAAATCATGAACTTTCAGCGTATTCTGACTCATAAGGTGGCTCCTACCCGTGATCCCTGAACGAGACACCCTGGCTGGCATGCCCCGTCAAATTATCGCTGCGGCAAATACTGCAGCGGGTTTACGGATTTCCCCTTGTAACGAATTTCAAAATGCAAGCGTGTAGAACTGGTTCCGGTGCTACCCATGGTAGCGATTTTTTGCCCCGCCTTAACTTCTTGTTGTTCCCGGACCAGCATTGTGTCGTTATGGGCGTAGGCACTCAGGTAATCATCGTTATGTTTGATGATAATAAGATTACCGTAACCGCGCAGAGCGTTACCGGCATACACAACGCGCCCGTCTGCGGTCGCGATGATAGCCTGTCCTTTACTCCCTGCGATGTCAATCCCTTTATTTCCCCCCTCGGAGGAAGAGAAGTTCTCGATAACCTTGCCGTCAGTTGGCCAGCGCCATGCAGAAATTGGCGAACTGGAGGTCATACTGCTGGCAGTCGGTTCAGTAGAGCTAACCACAGGTGCCGTAACCGGTGCTGTGACAACAGTCGCAGTACCTTTATTATTCGGCAACATTTTGTTAGCAGTCTGATCACCTGAATCCTCAGAATACGTAATTACAGGTTGTGAAGCAACCACCGTGGTGGATTTTTGTGCAGGCTTAACGCTGTTATTTTGAGCCGTCACATCGGCCGCTGAAACGGTGTTGCCAGGCGTAAGCGGCGTGCCCGTCGCGTTGCCAACCTGGAGCGTTTGCCCGACTTCCAGACCGTATGGGGCCTGGACGTTATTGCGCTGCGCGAGGTCACGGAAATCGTTCCCGGTGATCCACGCAATGTAGAACAGCGTATCCCCGCGTTTCACGGTATAGGTGCTGCCACCGGTATAGCTGCCTTTCGGAATGTTCCCATACTGACGGTTATAGACTATGCGGCCATTCTGGGTCTGAACAGGCTGTTCCACTGGCTGAATCTGCGTCGGCTGCGTCATTGGACGCTGAACCGGCTGGATTGGCGGATTTTGTTGCGCCGTAGAGGTACCCATTTTAGGCGGAGGAGTGATCAACATTCCGCCGGACGTGTTACCCGAGCCGCTGTTTCCGCCGACAGAACTGACGGGCGCAGGCGCGTTATTAGAACTTGTACAGCCTGCCAGCCAGAGCGAAACCAGTGATAATGCCGCAACACGGCTGATGGTGAATTTAGGGCTTCCCGCGCTCATTTATCCCCCAGGAATGTGTTAACTACCAGTGACTTAAAATTTACCGTGATGGCACGAATCTTTCGCGCCACACCATACGCTGAATTTGCCTTAATAACCCTGGATAATTCCGAGTCTCAGGCCAACTCCCCCTTTACCAGAGGCACAAAGCGCACGGCTTCCACGGTGTCGATAATAAACTCGCCGCCGCGCCGACGAACGCGCTTCAAAAGCTGCTGCTCGTCCCCGACGGGCAGAACAAGAATGCCCCCCTCATCCAGCTGCGACAACAGGGCCGCAGGAATTTCAGGCGGGGCCGCCGTCACGATGATCGCGTCAAACGGCGCGCGCGCCTTCCAACCCTGCCATCCATCACCGTGTCGTGTCGAAACATTATGTAAATCAAGTTGTTTCAGGCGACGACGCGCCTGCCACTGTAAACCTTTAATCCGCTCAACGGAGCATACATGATGAACCAGATGCGCCAGGATCGCGGTCTGATACCCCGACCCGGTGCCAATCTCCAGCACGCGGGAGTCAGGCGTCAGCTCCAGCAGCTCCGTCATGCGCGCCACCATGTAAGGCTGCGAAATCGTCTGGCCCTGTCCGATGGGCAGCGCCACGTTTTCCCACGCTTTGTGTTCAAACGCCTCATCTACAAATTTCTCACGCGGAACCTGAGCAAGCGCTTCAAGCACGTGCTCGTCGCGGATCCCCTGCGCGCGGAGTTGTTCCAGAAGAGTTTGTACACGTTTGTTTACCATTGCGCGTTCACTCCTGCGCGATCCAGCCAGCCCGACACCACATCATGCGCGCTATACGCGGTTAAATCTACGTGCAGCGGGGTAACCGAAACATAGCCTTCCTCCACGGCGGCAAAGTCGGTATCCGGACCCGCATCGCACTTATCGCCGGGAGGGCCAATCCAGTAAAGCGTGTTGCCGCGAGGATCCTGCTGCGGGATCACCTGATCGGCAGGATGTCGGCTTCCGCAACGGGTGACGCGAATGCCTTTAATTTCATCGAGAGGAAGATCCGGCACGTTGATGTTGAGGATGCGCCCGGTACGCAACGGCTCGCGGCCGAGCGCCCGCAGGATCGAACAGGTCACCGCGGCGGCGGTGTCGTAGTGCGTGTGGCCGTTCAACGAGACCGCCAGCGCCGGGAACCCCAGATGGCGCCCTTCCATTGCGGCCGCCACGGTACCGGAGTAAATCACGTCATCGCCGAGGTTAGGACCGGCGTTAATGCCGGAAACAACGATATCCGGACGCGGCCGCATCAGCGCGTTCACGCCCAGAAAAACGCAGTCGGTTGGCGTGCCCATCTGCACGGCAATATCGCCATTTTCAAAGGTAAAGGTGCGAAGCGACGACTCCAGCGTCAGAGAGTTAGACGCTCCACTGCGGTTACGATCGGGCGCCACGACCTGCACATCCGCGAATTCGCGGAGGTGTTTTGCCAGGGTCTGAATGCCTGGCGCGTGGATCCCGTCATCGTTACTCAGCAATATTCGCATAATCACCCGAGGTGTTGATAAGTTCCCTGACAACACTGGTGGCAAAGCTACCTGCCGGTAGCCAGAAGCGTAACTCGACGGTTACGTCATCCCACCAGTTCCAGCTTAACTGCTGCGGATAGAGCAGCATCGCGCGGCGTGCCGCTTCGACTTTTTCCCGCACCAGCAAGGATTGCAATTCTGGCGCATCCGCTACGGCTAACTGCTCGCCAGCCAGCGCGTCGCCCTGCGTTCCCCAGTCGCCCGTACCGGGCAGCGCGGCGGTAATCATCAGCGCTTTTGCGTCCACGCGCGACTGCACATCGGCCATTTCTTCAGCCGTTGCCACAAACCAGCTTCCGCGTCCCGCTAATTGTAGCGCATCGCCAACAACAACTTGATTCGCGTCCGGTTTTTTCAGCCTTTCGCTCACAATCTGATTAAACAACGCGCTGCGGGCCGCCGACAACCAAAAACTGCGTTTATTCCTGTCGCGCACCGGGGCATCGCTTTGCGCCCAGCGCAGCGCACCATGCAGGTTGCTGCCGCCAATGCCAAAGCGCTGCGCGCCAAAGTAGTTCGGCACACCGCGTTCACTGATCGCGTTCAGACGTTTTTCAACATCTTCGCGGTGAGACACTTCACGCAGCACCAGCGTAAAGTCGTTCCCCTTCAACGCCCCCAGACGCAGTTTGCGCTTGTGGCGGGCGAATTCCAGTACCTTACAGCCTTCAAGCTCAAATTTGCTTAAATCAGGCATCGTATTGCCGGGAACGCGCGCGCAGAGCCACTGTTCCGTGACGGCGTGTTTATCTTTCTGTCCGGCAAAGCTCACTTCGCGGGCATGGATTTTGAGGAATTTTGCCAGCGCGTCGGCCACAAAGCGGGTATTGCAGCCATTTTTCAGAATACGCACCAGGATATGTTCGCCTTCGCCATCCGGCTCAAAGCCCAGATCCTCCACCACGAGGAAATCTTCCGGGCTGGCTTTCAGCACCCCGTTCCCCTGCGGTTTAGCGTGCAGGTATGTCAGGTTGTCGAAGTCTGTCATTTGCTCGCCTTCAGCAGCAGCGCCACGGCTTCACAGGCAATTCCTTCGCCACGCCCGGTAAAGCCCAGCTTCTCGGTCGTCGTCGCTTTAACGTTCACGTCGTCCATATGGCAGCCCAGATCTTCTGCAATAAACACGCGCATCTGCGGAATATGCGGCAGCATTTTCGGGGCCTGGGCAATAATCGTCACGTCGACGTTGCCGAGGGTGTAGCCTTTCGCCTGAATGCGGCGCCACGCTTCGCGCAGCAGTTCGCGGCTGTCCGCCTCTTTAAATGCCGGGTCGGTGTCCGGGAACAGCTTGCCGATATCGCCCAGCGCGGCAGCGCCCAACAGCGCGTCGGTCAGCGCATGCAGTGCCACGTCGCCATCAGAATGCGCCAGCAGTCCTTTTTCATAAGGAATGCGCACGCCGCCAATGATAATTGGGCCTTCTCCGCCAAAGGCGTGTACATCAAAACCATGTCCAATTCGCATTATGCCTTCTCCTGATGGGTCGAACGGGTAAGATAAAATTCCGCAAGCTTTAAATCTTCCGGACGCGTCACTTTAATATTATCAGCGCGTCCTTCAACAAGCTCAGGGTGGAAACCGCAATACTCCAGCGCGGAGGCTTCGTCCGTGATGGTCGCGCCTTCTTTAAGCGCACGCGTTAAGCAGTCGTGGAGTAATTCGCGGGGGAAAAATTGTGGCGTCAGCGCGTGCCATAAATCGACGCGATCGACGGTGTGGGCGATAGCCTGTTTGCCCGGCTCGGCGCGCTTCATGGTGTCGCGCACCGGTGCGGCCAGAATCCCGCCAACCTTGCTTGTTTCGCTTAGCGCCAGCAGGCGCGCAAGATCGTCCTGATGCAGGCACGGACGCGCTGCGTCATGTACCAGCACCCACGACGCGTTTCCGGCGGCCTGAATGCCCGCCAGAACGGAATCGGCGCGTTCGGCGCCACCGTCAACGACGGTAATATGTGGATGATTTGCCAGCGGCAGCTCCGCGAAGCGCGCATCGCCAGGGCTGATAGCGATGATCACACGCGTCACCCGCGGGTGCGCCAGCAGCGCCGCCACGGCGTGCTCGAGGATCGTTTTATCGCCAATAGAGAGGTACTGCTTGGGACATTCTGTCTGCATGCGCCGGCCAAAACCTGCGGCCGGCACCACGGCGCATACGTCCGAAAAAGTTACTGCCATGTCGTAATCCTGGGCCTGATTATCGATTGTTTTGTGCTGAGCCCTGATTGCGTTTAGACGCATCCGGAACCAGACGATAAAAGGTTTCGCCCGGCTTAGTCATACTGAGTTCATTGCGTGCGCGTTCCTCAATCGCCTCTTGCCCGCCATTGAGGTCATCAATTTCAGCAAAGAGTTGATCGTTTCGCGCCTTAAGTTTGGCGTTTGTTGCCTGCTGAGCCGCGACGTCATCGCTCACCCGGCTATAGTCGTGCAGTCCGTTCTTACCGAACCACAGCGAATATTGCAGCCAGATTAGCAAAGCCAGCAACAGCAGCGTTAGTTTACCCATCCTGCCCCCTGAAAAACGGCATCATCATCCCAAGACTTCCCCAGAGCACTACGCCGGGGTAACAGAGATGCCGCAACATCGCGGGCAAATGTACCACATTTTTTCCGCAGAATCGTCCTGCTCAATATCGTTACACAGTTGGTTACGGTTTGAATTATGGCTGAAGTTAGCCCATGAGCCACAAAAATAACAGACCAAACATGAGAACCACCGTCACAATCGTGACCACGGTGCTGTACAGGAGCTTACCGTTGAGCAGCGAGTGCAGCGCAATGCCGACGACAACCGCCACGGGCATCAACGCCAGAAAGAAAGGCCAGGTGTAGAGAAAGAAGAACAGCGTGTTGCCGCCATAGATGAGAAACGGAATGCCAAGCGCCAGCAGCCATGAGACGAAGCCAATGATGGCCCCAGGAAATGACCAGGTCGTTTCGTCGTCGGTCGCTAGCGGCTCCGACCCGGTGGTGGTGATGTAATGTTCACTGTTGCGCATAGCTAATCCTGTGACCGTGACTGATCGTTCGGGAAGACAGCTCCCGAACGATACCGCCTCAGGATCTGATAATATCGTCCCGTCTGAGCAGGTCTAATAATTGGCTTACTAAATTTGTTACCAATTGTTGACCTTCCAGGTGAATTTCAGGCGATTCAGGCGCTTCGTATACCGCGTCAATTCCGGTGAAGTTACGCAGTTCTCCGGCACGCGCTTTCTTGTAAAGCCCTTTCGGGTCACGCGCTTCGCAAATCTCCAACGGCGTATCGACAAACACCTCGATAAAGCGATCCTGGCCCACGCGTTCGCGCACCATCTGGCGCTCGGCGCGGTGCGGAGAGATAAACGCGGTCAGCACCACCAGCCCGGCGTCAGCCATCAGGCTGGCGACTTCGCCCACCCGGCGGATGTTCTCTTTGCGGTCATCGTCGCTAAACCCTAAATCGCTGCACAGGCCGTGACGCACGTTGTCGCCATCCAGCAGGTACGTGCTTACGCCCTGCTGATGCAACGCCTCTTCCAGCGCGCCGGCCACTGTCGATTTACCCGAGCCGGACAGCCCGGTAAACCACAGCACAACCCCACGGTGACCGTGGAGCTGTTCGCGCTGGGCGACGGTGACCGGATGAGGATGCCAGACGACGTTCTCATCATGGGCGGCCATTACTTGCCTCCCAGCAGATCGCGTGCACCCCAGTGCGGGAAGTGTTTACGCACCAGCGCGTTCAGTTCCAGCTCGAAGGCGCTGAATTCAGACGTCGCGGCAGCCTGTTTAATCGGTTCGCGCACCATACCGGCTCCGACGGTAACGTTGGTCAGCCTGTCGATAAAGATAAGACCTCCCGTGACCGGGTTCTGCTGATACGGATCCAGCACCAGCGGTTCGTCGAAGGTCAGATCGACCAGACCAATGCCGTTCAGCGGCAGCTCGGTGACGTCACGCTGGGTCAGATTGTTGATATCCACCTGGAACTGAATACCGTCCACGCGGGCGCGGGTTTTCTTGCCGGCAATTTTGATGTCATAGCTCTGGCCAGCGGTCAGCGGCTGTTCGGCCATCCACACCACGTCCACGGAAGCCCCCTGCACTGCCGCCAGCGTTTCCTGCGCGTCAACCAGCAGGTCGCCCCGGCTGATATCAATTTCGTCTTTCAGCACCAGCGTTACGGCTTCACCGGCGCCCGCTTCCTGCAGGTCACCGTCGAAGGTGACGATGCGGGCGATAGTCGATTCCACGCCGGATGGCAGTACCTTGACGCGCTGACCTACCTTTACGGAGCCTGACGCGAGGGTGCCTGAGAAACCGCGGAAATCGAGGTTCGGACGGTTCACGTACTGCACCGGGAAGCGCATCGGCTGGGTATCGACCACGCGCTGAATTTCAACGGTTTCCAGCACTTCCAGCAGCGTCGGACCGCTGTACCACGGCATGTTCGCGCTCTGGGAGGCGACGTTATCCCCTTCCAGCGCCGAAAGCGGTACAAAGCGAATATCCAGGTTGCCCGGCAGCTGTTCGGCAAAGGTCAGGTAGCTCTGGCGGATCTCCTCGAACTTCTCTTCGCTGAAGTTGACCAGATCCATCTTGTTGACCGCCACCACCAGGTGTTTGATCCCCAGCAGCGTCGAGATAAAGCTGTGACGACGGGTCTGATCCAGCACGCCTTTACGCGCGTCCATCAGCAGGATCGCCAGGTCGCAGGTAGACGCGCCGGTCGCCATGTTGCGGGTGTACTGCTCGTGCCCCGGGGTATCGGCGATAATAAATTTGCGCTTCTCGGTAGAGAAGTAGCGGTAGGCCACATCGATGGTGATGCCCTGCTCGCGCTCCGCCTGCAGGCCGTCCACCAGCAGCGCCAGGTCGAGTTTTTCACCCTGGGTGCCGTGACGCTTACTGTCGTTATGCAAGGAAGAGAGCTGATCTTCGTAAATCTGGCGCGTATCGTGCAGCAGGCGGCCAATCAGGGTACTTTTCCCGTCATCCACGCTGCCGCAGGTCAGAAAACGCAGCAGGCTTTTGTGTTGTTGCGCGTGCAGATACGCTTCCACGCCGCCTTCGTTGGCAATTTGTTGAGCAATAGTGGTGTTCATGGCGGCTCCTTAGAAATAACCCTGACGTTTCTTCAGCTCCATGGAGCCTGCCTGGTCGCGGTCAATCACGCGCCCCTGTCGCTCGCTGGTGGTGGACACCAGCATCTCTTCGATGATCTCCGGCAGCGTCTGCGCGCTGGATTCCACCGCCCCGGTCAGCGGCCAGCAGCCGAGGGTACGGAAGCGCACCATCTGTTGTTTGATCACTTCGCCCGGCTGCAGGTCGATACGATCGTCGTCGATCATCATCAGCATGCCGTCGCGCTCCAGCACCGGGCGCTCGGCGGCCAGATACAGCGGAACGATTTCGATGTTTTCCAGATAGATGTACTGCCAGATATCCAGCTCGGTCCAGTTGGAGAGCGGGAAGACGCGAATGCTTTCGCCTTTGTTGATCTGGCCGTTGTAGTTGTGCCACAGCTCCGGACGCTGGTTTTTCGGATCCCAGCGGTGGAAGCGGTCGCGGAAGGAGTAGATACGTTCTTTGGCGCGGGATTTCTCCTCGTCACGGCGCGCGCCGCCGAAGGCCGCGTCAAAACCGTATTTGTTCAGCGCCTGCTTAAGCCCTTCGGTTTTCATGATATCGGTGTGCTTGGCGCTGCCGTGCACGAACGGGTTAATGCCCATCGCCACCCCTTCCGGGTTTTTATGCACCAGCAGCTCGCAGCCGTAGGCTTTCGCGGTACGGTCGCGGAACTCGTACATTTCGCGGAATTTCCAGCCGGTATCCACGTGCAGCAGCGGGAACGGCAGCGTGCCCGGATAAAACGCTTTACGCGCCAGATGCAGCATGACGCTGGAATCTTTACCGATGGAGTACATCATCACCGGGTTAGAAAACTCGGCGGCCACTTCGCGGATGATATGGATACTCTCCGCTTCGAGCTGCCGCAGGTGTGTAAGACGTTTTTGGTCCATAACCGTTCCTTAAGCCAAATTTACGACAGAAGAACCAAAGCCTTCTGTATCGGTTGTATGTTGGAACCAGGCGAGCGTGCTGTGCAGCTGCACCACTTCTCCCACCACGATCAGGGCGGGCATCGGGGCGTCTTTCGCCAGGGTTGCAAGATGTTCCAGCGTGCCCGTCGCCACGTGCTGATCGACGCGCGTGCCGCGAGAAATAACGGCAACGGGCGTCGTCGCCTCGCGACCGTGCTGAATAAGTTGTTCGCTGATGTCTGCCGCTTTCATCGTGCCCATGTAGATCGCCAGCGTCTGGCGGCTCTGGGCGAGATGCGACCAGTCAAACGGCGTGCTGTCGGCCTTGTAGTGGCCGGTCACGAAGGTCACGCTCTGGGCGTAATCACGATGGGTCAGCGGGATACCGGCATAGGCCGTCACCGCAGAGGCTGCCGTGATGCCGGGCACCACCTGGAACGGTATGCCCGCTTCGGCTGCCGCCTGCAGCTCTTCGCCGCCGCGACCAAAAATGAACGGATCGCCCCCTTTCAGGCGCACCACGGTTTTACCCGCTTTGGCGGCGTCAACCAGCATCTGGTTGGTGTCGTGCTGCGGCACCGAGTGCTCGCCAGCCCGTTTGCCGACGCAGATTTGCTCCGCATCGCGACGGATCAGCTCGCGCACGCCGTCGGTGACCAGATGGTCGTAGAACACCACGTCCGCGTCCTGCAGCACCTGCAGACCGCGCAGCGTCAGAAGCCCGGCATCGCCCGGCCCTGCGCCCACCAGAATGATCTCCCCGCCCGTGCTGCCGGGGTTATCCAGTTCGTCCTCGAGAATTTTCTGCGCTGCCGTCTCATTACCGGCATGCATCAGGCTGGCAAAGCGGCCGCGAAACACGCGCTCCCAGAAGCGACGGCGTTCCGTTACGCTGGTCAGGCGCATTTTCAGGTGGTTGCGCCAGTAGCTGGCTTTTTCCGCCATGCGCCCGAGGCTGGTCGGCAGCAGCGCTTCGATTTTTTCACGCAGCACGCGCGCCAGCACCGGTGCGGTACCGCCGGAGGAGATCGCCACCAGCAGCGGAGAACGGTCAACGATCGACGGGAAGATGAACGAACATAACGGCTGGTCGTCCACCACGTTCACCAGGCGGTAACGGGCCTGAGCGGCGTCGGAAATCCGCCGGTTCAGGTCGCGATCTTCGGTCGCCGCAATCACCAGCACGACGCTGTCGATTTGTGATTCGTCAAAATCCGCTTCTGCCACTACCCGCACCTGCGCCCCTGCGCGTTGCAGAAACGCGATTTTGCGATCGGCAATTTCACCCGTGCCAACAACCAGCACCGGCTTCTCTTTTATCGCGGCAAATAAGGGCAGATAGTCCACAAGCAACAACTCACTAACAACGAGGAATAAAGGGACTATAGGGGGCGGCTTAGACCGAATGAAATTACGAATTGGAATGAGTAGTTACTCAATGGAATAACGCCGTGAAAAAGCTAATACCAAAAAGTGCTTAACACGCGAAATTTCGGGCATTTAAGACCAATTCAAATTGTGTATGGACGATCACAGTTTCATACTAGGCGGGTTATTATTTTGCTCAGTTTTTAAGGACTCACTATGTTTTCCGCAACGCGCCACCGTATTGCTGCCCTGGCGTTCGGCGTTTGCTTTATTCTTCCTGCCCAGGCAAAAAACCAACCTTATGGTGAAATCGCCACTATGCAGGCGCGGCATATTGCCACCGTCTTCCCTGGCCGCATGACCGGCTCGCCTGCGGAGATGCTCTCTGCGGACTATCTTCGCCAGCAGTTTGCCGGGATGGGCTACCAGAGCGATATCCGGTCGTTTCACAGCCGCTACGTCTATACCTCACGAAATAAAACGAAAAACTGGCATAACGTGACCGGCAGTACGGTTATCGCGGCGCATGAAGGTCGCGCGGCTGAACAGATTATTATCATGGCGCACCTTGATACCTACGCCCCGATGAGCGATGCCGATACGGATAACAACCTCGGCGGGCTGACGCTGCAGGGCATGGACGACAACGCGGCGGGCCTGGGCGTGATGCTCGAACTGGCCGAGCGGATGAAAGATATTCCAACCCAGTATGGTATTCGTTTCGTTGCCACCAGCGGTGAAGAAGAGGGCAAACTCGGCGCTGAGAATCTCCTTAAACGCATGAGCGCTGAGGAGAAGAAAAATACGCTGCTGGTGATCAACCTCGATAACCTGATCGTCGGCGATAAGCTTTATTTCAACAGCGGGCAGAGTACGCCGGGACCCGTGCGGAAACTGACGCGCGACCGGGCGCTGGCGATTGCCCGCAGCCATGGCGTTTTTGCCACGACCAATCCGGGCGGGAATCCTGCTTTCCCACGCGGAACAGGCTGCTGCAACGACGGGGAAGTCTTCGATAAGGCGGGCATTCCGGTGCTGTACGTGGAAGCGACAAACTGGGCATTGGGCAAGAAAGATGGCTATCAGCAACGCGCTAAATCGAAAGCCTTCCCGGACGGTACAAGCTGGCACAACGTGATGCTGGATAATCAGCTGCACATTGACAGCGCGCTGCCGCAGCGGATTGAGCACCGCAGTCGTGATGTGGTGAAGGTCATGCTGCCGCTGGTGAAGGAGCTGGCGAAAGCGGGGAAAGCCTGAGGTCGTTAAGCATAGGGCGGCCTGATGCCCTCACCCCAACCCTCTCCCACAGGGAGAGGGTGGA
Source organism: Enterobacter sp. C3_dUdeg (assembly GCF_057536195.1). NCBI lineage: Bacteria > Pseudomonadati > Pseudomonadota > Gammaproteobacteria > Enterobacterales > Enterobacteriaceae > Enterobacter > Enterobacter sp. C3_dUdeg. Next base: position 43,058 of record NZ_BAAKFX010000011.1, on the reverse strand, counting down.
TAAAGGATCACCCTTCGTGCAGCCCGCACTCGCGCTTCAGCCCAAAGAATCGCGTCTCTTCTTCCGCCATTCCCGGTTCCCATTTGCGCGTGGTGTGGGTGTCGCCCACCGACAGATAGCCCTGGTCCCACAGCGGATGGTACTTCAGCCCGTGTTTTTGCAGATACTGATACACCGTACGGTTATCCCAGTCGATAATCGGCAGCACTTTAAATACCCCGCGCTGGACCGCCAGCACCGGTAAGGTTGCACGGCTGCCGGACTGCTCGCGGCGCAGCCCCGCAAACCACGTCTGCGCATTGAGCTCTTTCAGCGCCCGGTTCATCGGCTCGACTTTGTTGATCTCATTGTATTTCTCAATGCCCTCAACGCCCTGCTCCCACAGCTTACCGTAGCGCGCCTCCTGCCAGGCCGCGCTTTCCGTCGCGCGGTACACTTTGAGGTTCAGCTTGAGCTTGTCCGTCAGCTCGTCAATAAACTGGTAGGTTTCAGGAAACAGGTAGCCGGTATCGGTAAGGATCACCGGAATGTCCGGACGGATCTGATTCACCAGATGCAGGCTGACCGCCGCCTGAATACCAAAGCTCGACGAGAGCACATAGTCTCCCGGCAGGTTTTCCAGCGCCCACGCCACGCGCCCTTCGGCGTCCAGCTTTTCAAGGTGGGCATTGGTTTCTGCCAGCGCCAGAATGCGTTCGACTTTAGGCAGATCGTTAAGGGCGTTTAGATCGAGTACGGACATAATTACCTCTCGTGGTTACTCCCAGAAATCCCTTGCGGGATCGAGCACCGGGCGAATGATGCCCGCACGCACCGTAAAGTCGCCGAAGCCTTCACCCGCTTCGCGCTCTTTCGCCCAGCGCCCGACAAGCTCGTCGATGGAATCAAGGATTTCCGGCTCGGTAATGTTCTCGCGGAACATACGCGGAATGCGCGTGCCGATACGGTTACCGCCCAGGTGCAGGTTATAGCGCCCCGGCGCTTTCCCCACCAGACCCAGCTCGGCCAGCATCGCGCGGCCGCAGCCGTTCGGGCAGCCGGTGACGCGCATAACAATATGCTCGTCCGGAATACCGTGTTTTTCCAGAATCGCCTCCACTTTGTCAGTGAATGACGGCAGGAAACGTTCCGCTTCGGCCATCGCCAGCGGACAGGTCGGGAACGACACGCAGGCCATCGAGTTTTCACGCTGCGGCTTAACCGCATCCATTAATCCGTGGTCGCGCGCCAGCTTCTCGATCTTCGCCTTCTGGCTCTCCGGCACGCCGGCAATAATGAGATTCTGGTTAGCGGTAATGCGGAATTCGCCTTTATGGATCTTAGCAATTTCCAGCAGACCGGTTTTCAGCGGACGGCCCGGATAATCCAGAATACGACCGTTTTCGATAAACAGCGTCAGGTGCCATTTATTGTCGATACCTTTCACCCAGCCAATGCGATCGCCGCGACCGGTGAATTCGTAAGGGCGGATCGGCTCAAATTTGATGCCCGCACGACGCTCCACTTCCTCTTTGAACGTCTCAACGCCCACGCGCTCCAGGGTGTATTTGGTTTTCGCGTTTTTACGGTCGGTACGGTTGCCCCAGTCGCGCTGCGTGGTCACTACCGCTTCCGCCACGGCCAGCGTGTGCTCCAGCGGCAGGAAGCCGAACTCGCTCGCGGTGCGGGCGTAGGTTTTCTTATTACCGTGTTCAATGGACAGGCCGCCGCCCACCAGCAGGTTAAAGCCAATCAGCTTGCCGTTTTCAGCAATCGCCACGAAGTTCATGTCGTTGGCGTGCAGGTCGATATCGTTCTGCGGTGGGATCACGACCGTGGTTTTAAACTTACGCGGCAGATAGGTCTGGCCAAGGATCGGTTCTTCGTCCGTGGTCGCGACTTTTTCCTGATCGAGCCAAATCTCCGCATAGGCGCGGGTGCGCGGCAGCAGGTGCTCAGAGATCTTCTTCGCCCACTCGTACGCTTCGGCGTGCAGCTGGGACTCATACGGGTTCGAGGTGCAAAGCACGTTACGGTTCATGTCGTTGGCGGTCGCCAGCGCGTCCAGCCCGACCGAGTGCAGCATCTGATGCACCGGCTTGACGTTCTTCTTCAGAATGCCGTGGAACTGGAATGTCTGACGGTTGGTCAGGCGGATGCTGCCATAAATCGTGTTTTCACCGGCAAACTTGTCGATGGCCTGCCACTGTCTGGTGGTGATCACCCCGCCCGGCAGACGGCAGCGCAGCAGCATCGCATGACGCGGCTCCAGCTTCTGTTCGGCACGCTCGGCGCGGATGTCGCGATCGTCCTGCTGGTACATGCCGTGGAAGCGGATCAGCAGGAAGTTGTCGCCTTTGAAGCCGCCGGTGAGACCGTCATTCAGATCTTCAGCAATGGTGCCGCGCAGATAGTTGCTTTCCAGCTTCATGCGCTCGGCGTCTGTCAGTTTACCTTCGACCACCAGTGGCCCTGGATGTTTTTCGCTCATTAGTAGACATCTCGCTGATAACGGCGCTCAACGCGCAGCTCACTTAAAAATTCATCCGCCGTTTCGGCATCCATACCGCCGAATTCGGCAATCACTTCCAGCAGTGCCTGCTCAACGTCCTTCGCCATGCGATTGGCGTCGCCGCAGACATAAATGTGGGCACCGTCATTGATCCAGCGCCACAGCTCTGCGCCCTGTTCGCGCAGTTTATCTTGTACGTATACTTTTTCTTTCTGGTCGCGGGACCAGGCCAGATCGATGCGGGTCAGTACGCCTTCTTTCACATAGCGCTGCCACTCAACCTGGTAGAGGAAATCCTCGGTAAAGTGCGGGTTGCCGAAGAACAGCCAGTTTTTACCCGGCGCTTCATCTGCCGCGCGCTGCTGCATGAAGGCGCGGAACGGCGCAATGCCGGTGCCCGGGCCAATCATGATGACCGGCGTTTCCGGGTTCGCCGGCAGGCGGAAGTTGTCGTTGTGCTCGATAAAGACGCGCACTTCGCCCTCTTCTTCCACGCGATCCGCCAGGAAGCTTGATGCCCCACCCGCACGGGCGCGGCCTTCGATGTCGTAGCGCACCACGCCGACGGTAATATGCACTTCACTCTCCACTTCGGCCTGCGAAGAGGCGATGGAGTACAGGCGCGGCGTCAGCGGTCGCAGCAGGCCGATCAGCGCATCCGCATCCAGCTGAGCCGGAGAGAAACGCACCATATCGACAATTGGCGTCGTCGCGGCGTAATGCTGCAGCTTCGCTTTGTCGCCCACCAGCGGCAGCAGGGATTCGCTGCGCGTTAAGGTGGCATAATTTTCGACGATATTCGGGGTATTCACCGTCAGTTCGAAATGCCACTGCAGCGCCTCTGCAAGCGGATGGATTTTGCCGTCAACGGTGACGGGCTCGTCACCCTTCAGCCACAGCAGCTCAACCAGCTCTTTCACCAGAGCCGGATCGTTCTGATACCAGATACCCAGCGCGTCGCCCGGCTGATAGCGCAGGCCAGAGTCGCCGAGATCGATCTCGATATGGCGCACGTCTTTTTCCGAATCGCGGCCGGTGATTTTCTGGTTCACCGACAGGCTCGCCGTCAGCGGCGCCTCTTTGGTGTACGGGCTGGTGTGGATGTCGTTGACGGCCCCCGTCGCGGTGAACGCGGCCTGCGCCGACGTCTCTTTCGGCACGCGCGCTTTCAACACCTCAACGATGCGCGCACGCCATTCGGCGGCGGCGGTCTGGTATTCAACATCCGCGTCAACGCGGTCCAGCAGGCGCTCCGCGCCCAGCTCCGCCAGCCTGCTGTCGAAGTCTTTACCGGACTGGCAGAAGAATTCATACGAGGTATCGCCCAGGCCAAATACGGCAAACGCCGTGGCATCCAGCTTCGGCGCTTTTTTCGAGAACAGGAACTTATGCAGGGCCACCGCTTCTTCAGCAGGTTCACCTTCACCCTGCGTAGAGGCGACCACCACCAGCAGTTTTTCTGACGCGATTTGCTTAAATTTATAATCCCCGGCGTTGACCAGGTTCACGTTCAGTTTGGCGGCCAGGAGGTCGTCACGCAGCGCTTCGGCCACGCGGCGCGCATTGCCCGTCTGCGAGGCGGAAATCAGGGTAATGGCCGGAATTTCAACGGCCGTTACCGGTGCACCCGCCACAGCGCCAGGCTGCTGATTGAGCATTCCCCAGAAATAACCGGAGACCCAGGCAAGCTGAGTGGGAGAAAAATCAGAGGTGGCAGCCTGAAGGCGCGCCAGTTGCTCCGGGTTCAGGGGAAGCAAATTTGAAGGTGGGGCCTGTGTTGTCATGCGTCGTTATGTTCCAGTAGCCAAGCGGACTTTAAGCGAATAAATCCAAACTGAAGATAAGGTTAACGGCGAGGATAATAACAATTAAAGAAGGGATGGAAATAATAAATAACCAAATGGACTAACCTGTTTTAGTTGTCATACTTAGCGATAAAACCGATTAATTAACCCTCTGAAAATTATCGATAAAAGCATCAAAAAACGCCTGTTAACGAGACGCCAGGCTTCAGAGCCGTTTTAGTTAATGCTAAAAATTGTGCTTTCCGGTACTATGCGGCGGTTTTTTCCGCATTACTGAGAGCGATCATGTCCACCACACTGTTTAAAGATTTCACCTTCGAAGCCGCCCACCACCTTCCGCATGTCCCTGAAGGGCATAAATGCGGCCGTCTGCACGGGCATTCGTTCATGGTGCGTCTTGAGATCACCGGTGAAGTTGATCCGCATACCGGTTGGATCATGGATTTTGCCGAACTGAAGGCGGCGTTTAAGCCGACCTACGATCGTCTGGATCATTACTACCTGAATGATATCCCGGGCCTTGAAAACCCGACCAGCGAAGTGCTGGCGAAATGGATTTGGGATCAGATGAAGCCGCTGGTACCGCTGCTGAGCGCGGTGATGATTAAAGAGACCTGTACCGCCGGCTGTATCTATCGCGGGGAGTAAAAAAAGCCCGGCTAAACCGGGCTTTTTTTAGGCAATATTCAGGTATTTGTGCGTCTGCATCGACAGGCGCCAGTTGCGCGCAATACAGGTTTCAATGCACAGGCGCGTCGCGTCGTCTTTCTGGCTGATCGGCTGTAGCGCAATGACGCGCTGCTTTTCATCCGTCAGCGTTGCCAGCAGTTCATCCAGCGCTTCGATATCACGCACGCGCCCAACCGGGTGCTTAATCTCATCCGCGCGTTCCAGCGCCTGAGACAGCACGTCATACCCGCCGCGCATATTCACTTTTGGCGATACCGTCACCCAGGTGGTGTGTGAACAGCGCACTTCATGGGTGCCGCTGGTTTCAATCTGGCAGCTGTAGCCGTTCTTTTCGAGCAGCTCGGTCAGCGGCGTCAGATCGTGGATGCAGGGTTCACCGCCGGTGATCACGACGTGGCGCGCCGTCCAGCCCTGACGACCAATAATGGCCAGCAGATCTTCTGAACTGCCCGCGCCCCACTTATCGCTCTCTTTGGTTTTCGCCAGAATGCTAAACAGCGACACTTCCCGATCTGCGAGCTTATCCCACGTATGTTTGGTATCACACCAGGCACAGCCAACCGGGCATCCCTGTAAACGAATGAAAATAGCGGGAACGCCGGTAAAGTAACCCTCGCCTTGCAGGGTCTGGAACATCTCGTTAATCGGGTACTGCATAGTCATCTCAGTAAAGGGGATAAACGATAAGTATCGCAGATCCCCGCCTGATGGTCATGCTCCATCGGTGCTTTGCGCGCCAATCGCCGCCATAAAACGCTCGGTAATTTGCTGTGGACGGGTGATGGCGCCGCCGACGACGACCGTATGCGCGCCCAGCGCCAGGCATCTGGCCGCGCGTTCAGGCGTATCCACGTTGCCTTCGGCAACCACGGGAACCGTCACGGCAGCCAGCACGCCCTTCAGGAACGCGCAGTCATTTTCCGGAAGCGAATGGCCCGCCGTTTCCGCCGTATAGCCGTAAAGCGTGGTGCCGACACAGTCAAAGCCAAGCGCCTGCGCCGTCACGGCTTCGCCCACGGTGGAAATATCCGCCATCAGCAGTACCGCGGGATAGCGCGAGCGGATGCGCGCGACCAGCGTTTCCAGGGATTCTCCACCGGGACGCTCCCGCGCCGTTGCATCAAGCGCAATGATTTCCGGAGAGACGGCCATGAGCTCATCCACCTCTTTCATCGTGGCGGTGATAAACACCTCACTTTCCGGGTAATCCCGTTTGATGATGCCGATAACAGGCAAAGAGACCTGCTGCTTAATGGCCTCGATATCCACCACGCTGTTGGCACGAATGGCGGCGGCTCCGCCCTGCGCCGCCGCCAGCGCCATGCGCGACATAATAAACGGGCTATGCAGCGGTTCATTTTCCAGCGCCTGACAGGAGACGACCAGTTTTCCCTTCAGGTTATCCAGTACAGTTTTCATTACGATAAGATCTCTTCCACTTCGTTTTTGATAATCGTGACGTGCGGGCCATAAATGACCTGAACCCCGTTACCGCGCACGATAACGCCGCGCGCGCCGGTGGCTTTCAGCGCCGCGTCATTCACTTTGCTGCCGTCCTTCACCGTGACGCGAAGCCGCGTGGCGCAGCAGTCCACCTCTTCCAGATTCTCTTTTCCGCCTAATCCCGCGATCACCGCAACGGCGCGCTCGCTCTGTGAGAAGGTCACCTCATTGGCCATCGCCTCCTTTTCACGGCCCGGCGTGGCAAAATCGAAGCGGTTAATCAGGTAACGGAAAGTGAAGTAGTAGAGGAAGAACCACGGCACGCCGACCAGCGGAACGAACATCCAGTTGGTTTTGGCTTCCCCCTGCAAAATGCCGAACAGCACGAAGTCGATAAAACCGCCGGAGAAGGTTTGCCCGATGGTGATATGCAGCATGTGTGCGAGCATGAACGCCAGCCCGTCAAACAGCGCATGAATGACGTAAAGCACCGGCGCAATAAACAGGAAGGAGAACTCGATAGGCTCGGTAATCCCGGTCAGGAACGAGGTTAACGCCGCAGAGAGCAGCAGCCCGGCAACGCGCTTTTTGCTCTCCGGTTTTGCCGTGTGGTACATCGCCAGACACGCGCCGAGCAGGCCAAACATCATCGTAATAAAGCGCCCGGACATGAAGCGCGACGTGCCCTCATAGAAATGCTGCGTGTTCGGGTCGGCCAGCTGGGCGAAGAAGATCCGCTGTGTGCCCTCAACGAGGTGACCGTTAACAATCTCACTGCCGCCGAGCGCGGTGGTCCAGAACGGCAGATAGAAGATGTGGTGCAAACCAAACGGGCCCAGCATGCGTAAAATGAAGCCGTACAGCAGGGTTCCCAGATAGCCGGTGGCATCCACCAGCCCGCCGAGACCAAAAATCAGCTTCTGGAAATGCGGCCAGACCACCGTCATGAGCGCGCCGACGAGTATCGCCGCCAGCGAGCTGATGATGGGAACAAAGCGCGAGCCGCCAAAAAACCCGAGGAACTGCGGAAGCGCAATTTTATTAAACCGATGATGGAGCGTGCAGGTCACCAGACCAATCACCACGCCGCCAAACACGCCGGTTTCCAGCGTCTGGATCCCCAGCGTCATGCCCTGCCCCACAGCGCCCGGGTTCTCGTGCGCCAGTTTGCCGGTGAGGATCAGCAGCGCGTTGATGGTGGCATTCATCACCAGAAACGCGAGTAGCGCCGCCAGCCCAGCCGTGCCCTTATCGCTTTTTGCCAGCCCGACGGCTACCCCAACCGCAAACAGCACCGAGAGGTTCGCAAACACGATTGAACCGGCGCTGCTCATGATAGTGAAAATGGCCTGCAGCCAGCCCACATCTAAAAACGGATAAGCCGCCAGCGTATTGGGATTCGATAACGCGCCGCCTATCCCCAGCAGCAGGCCCGCCGCGGGCAGCACGGCGATAGGCAACATAAAGGATTTACCAAAGCGCTGCGCTTTTTCAAACCATCCCCCCGAAGAAGCACCACTGAACATTTGCATCATTTTTTCATCTCCCCTTTAAACGATGAAAATTTTTACCATATAAATATCACTCAGTGAAAATTATCATCAAAAACCAGGAAGCCGATCATACTTTTTCAAAATGACTGGCATCTTTCCCCTCCTTTCCGCCACACTAGTCGCAGCGAAACACATTAAGGACGTGGCATGTCGGACCATGAAAATCTGCTGCTGAAGCTCCGCCAGGAGGCTTCCGGGTACAGCCCAACGCAACAAAAACTCGGTGAGTTTGTCCTCAGCGATCCTGCCCGGGTGCTCTACCTGACGATCACTGAACTGGCGCGCGAGAGCCACACCAGCGAAGCCAGCGTCACGCGCCTTTGCCGGACGCTGGGCTGCAAGGGCTATAACGAATTTAAAATGGCGCTTGCGCTGGATATTCAGCAGGGCCAGCCCGCGCGTCAGGCGGGGGATGAGATTGATAACGTCGTGGATGAGTCGGTGCAGGCTTTGCAGGATACCGCCAGACTCCTCGACCGCACGTTGCTTGAAAAAGCGGCGCTGGCGCTGCATCAGGCGCAATCCGTGCAGATTTATGGCGTCGCGGCCAGCGCGATCCTCGGGGAGTATCTGCATTACAAGCTGCTGCGGCTGGGCAAACCCGCACAGTTGTTTAGCGATATGCACCGCGCGGCCATGAATGCGACAACGCTTTCGAAAGATACGCTGGTTGTGGCCATCTCCATTTCGGGTTCAACGCGGGATTTACTCCACGTGGTGAAGCTTGCCCGCAAGCGCGGCGTTAAGGTTCTGGCGCTCAGCAATACGCCCCGCAGCCCGCTGGCGTCTCTGAGCGACATGCAGCTGGTTGCCGCCAAACCAGAAGGCCCTCTAAGTGCAGGCGCGCTCAATGCTAAGGTTGGAGTGATGCTGCTGGTCGAGCTGCTGACCACGTCCATGATTGCGCTGGATGGTCATTACGGCGACGTTAGCCAGCAAACAGCTAGCGCCACGCTTCCCCTTTTGCTCTGAAAATCATTCGCAGGCTAAATAAATCGGCCTGCGACGTATGTTGTCTGATTTGAGTTAAGGGGTATTTAAAGCATTTATTCGATAAATATTTGGTGTAACAAATTATTATATTTATTACATTTTGAATTAGGTTTGCTATTCGGCACAGAATTCATAAAAACAATTAAATTCAATGAGTTAAAATTTAAATTTTAATAGAGTGAATTTTTACCCTTGCGATACTGTCCAATATATCCACCTGATTTCCTTTCCTTAAAATAAGCTTAAGACGCCATTGATTTCGGCGTTTTATTATTTAAATGCCGTTTACTTTTGCACGCCTACAATCCGCCTCATCAATCATAATGAGACGGTATTAATGAAGATGTTATTGATTACAGGCGTGACCGGATTTCTGGGTGGTGCAGTTCTTGAAAAAATCCTGACCAGCGATCAACCCGCAAAACTCCTTTTGCTTGCGCGCTCCAGCGATCCGCAGAGCGGGCTGGAGCGCGTGCTGGAGAACATGCGCAAGTTCAACGTTCCCGAGGACAAGCTGGCCTCCCTGAAGGTGGATAATATCCTGATTGGCGACCTCAGCCAGCCTGAAGCCTTTCTCAACGATCCCCGTCTGGATCGGGTCACGCACGTGGTTAACTGTGCGGCCGTCGCCTCATTTGGTAATAACCCGCTGATCTGGAAAGTCAACGTTGAAGGTACGCTCGCGCTGGCGCGCCGTATGGAGCAGGTTACAGGACTGCAGCGTTTCCTCCACGTCGGCACAGCAATGTCATGCACGCCGGAGCAGGATTCACTGGTCGCCGAAAGCGCTGAATTCAGAGAGAATGCAGAACACCTGGTGGAATACACGTTTTCGAAGTCAACTATCGAACAGCTTATGCGCCAGGAGTGTCCGAACCTGCCGCTGCTCATCGCCCGTCCGTCCATCGTTGTCGGCCATACCCGTCACGGCTGCACGCCGTCGAGCAGCATTTTCTGGGTCTTTAGCATGGGCCTGATGCTGCAGAAATTTATGTGCTCAATGGAAGACAGGATCGACGTTGTTCCGGTGGATTATTGCGCCGACGCGATGTTAATGCTGCTCAACAGCAACGCTCGTCCGGGAGAAGTGGTACACATTTCTGCGGGAGAAGAGAACAGCGTTCGCTTTGCGGATATCGATCAGGCAATGGCGCAGGCGCTGGAGAAAGCCCCCGTCGGGGATAAATATGCGCAGGTCAGCTACGAAACGCTGGTCAGAATGCGCCGCGAGCTGAAACATATTTTTGGGCCGTGCAACGAACGTCTGATGCTGAAAGCCATGCGTTTATACGGTGCGTTTGCCACGCTTAACGTGCGCTTCAGCAACGATAAGCTGCTGAGTATGGGGATGCCGAAGCCACCCCGGTTTACGGATTACATCGCCCGCTGCGTGCAAACCACTCAGGGGCTGACCATTCCGGAGCAAATGGCGGTCGATTTTAAATAGCCAAAAAAATGCCAGTCATTCGACTGGCATTTTCATTTTAAGGCTTAAGCAATTATGCCTGGCCTTTGATCTCTTTCAGACCGTTGTATGGTGCTTTTTCGCCCAGAGCTTCTTCGATACGAATCAGCTGGTTGTATTTAGCAACACGGTCAGAACGGCTCATAGAACCGGTTTTGATCTGGCCTGCAGCGGTACCCACAGCCAGGTCGGCAATGGTAGCGTCTTCAGTTTCGCCAGAACGGTGAGAGATAACAGCGGTGTAGCCAGCGTCTTTCGCCATTTTGATCGCAGCCAGAGTTTCGGTCAGAGAACCGATCTGGTTGAATTTGATCAGGATGGAGTTAACGATGCCTTTCTCGATGCCTTCTTTCAGGATCTTGGTGTTGGTTACGAACAGGTCGTCACCAACCAGTTGGATTTTGTCGCCCAGTACTTTAGTCTGGTATGCGAAGCCAGCCCAGTCAGACTCGTCCAGACCGTCTTCGATAGACACGATTGGGTACTGTTTGGTCAGGTCTTCCAGGAAGTGAGTGAACTCTTCGGAGGTGAACGCTTTGTTGCCTTCGCCAGCCAGAACGTATTTACCGTCTTTGTAGAATTCAGATGCTGCACAGTCCATCGCCAGGGTGATGTCTTTGCCCAGCTCGTAGCCAGCAGCTTTTACTGCTTCTGCGATAACAGCCAGCGCTTCTGCGTTAGAACCCAGGTTTGGCGCATAGCCACCTTCGTCACCAACAGCAGTGTTCATACCTTTAGCTTTCAGAACTTTAGCCAGGTTGTGGAACACTTCAGAACCCATACGTACCGCTTCTTTCAGGGATTTCGCGCCAACTGGCTGAATCATGAATTCCTGAATATCAACGTTGTTGTCTGCGTGCTCACCACCGTTGATGATGTTCATCATTGGTACAGGCATGGAGTATTTGCCTGGGGTGCCGTTCAGTTCAGCGATGTGCTCGAACAGTGGCATACCTTTCGCAGCAGCTGCCGCTTTGGCGTTCGCCAGGGAAACAGCCAGGATTGCGTTCGCACCGAAGTTAGATTTGTTTTCAGTACCGTCCAGATCGATCATGATCTTGTCGATGCCAGCCTGGTCTTTGGCGTCTTTGCCAAGGATTGCCTGAGCAATCGGACCGTTTACAGCGCCAACCGCTTTCAGTACGCCTTTGCCCAGGAAGCGGGATTTGTCGCCATCGCGCAGTTCCAGCGCTTCGCGAGAACCAGTAGAAGCACCTGATGGAGCAGCAGCCATACCAACGAAACCACCTTCCAGGTGAACTTCGGCTTCAACGGTCGGGTTACCACGGGAGTCGATGATTTCACGACCGATGACTTTAACGATTTTGGACATTAGATTTTCCTCAGTACAAGTTAAACTAAAACTCCAGACAAACAACGCGTACCAAAGGTACGCGTTGCCGTTCTAACTTTTTTTACTTCGCCTGACGCTTCTGGTAGTCGCTGGCGGCCTTCACGAAGCCTGCAAACAGCGGATGCCCGTCACGTGGCGTTGAAGTAAATTCCGGGTGGAACTGGCAGGCGACAAACCACGGATGGTTTGGCACTTCAATGATCTCGACTAACTGATCATCCCCGGAGCGGCCCGCAACACGCAGGCCCGCGGCTTCAATAGGTTTCAACAACATGTTGTTGACTTCATAGCGGTGACGATGGCGCTCGGTGATGACCGGCTCGCCGTACAGCTTGCGAACCACGCTATCGTCAGACAGCTGGCAGGCCTGTGCGCCAAGACGCATGGTGCCACCCAGATCGCTCTTCTCGGTACGGACTTCGACGTTACCTTCTTCGTCACGCCATTCAGTGATAAGCGCCACAACAGGGTACTTACAGTCTGGCACAAATTCCGTAGAGTTCGCGTTTTCCATTCCCGCTACGTTGCGCGCAAATTCGATCAGCGCAACCTGCATACCCAGACAGATGCCGAGGTATGGAATATTGTTTTCACGCGCATAGCGCGCGGTGGCGATCTTGCCTTCTACACCACGGTAGCCGAAGCCGCCAGGGATGAGGATAGCATCCAGATCTTTCAGGATTTCAACGCCACGCGTTTCAACATCCTGCGAATCAATCAGCTTGATGTTCACGGAAACACGGTTCTTCAGACCACCGTGTTTCAGCGCTTCGATCACTGACTTATAGGCATCCGGCAGTTCAATGTACTTGCCGACCATACCGATAGTCACTTCCCCTGCCGGGTTGGCTTCTTCATAAATAACCTGTTCCCATTCAGACAGGTTCGCTTCCGGACAGTTCAAGCTGAATCGTTTACAAATATAATCGTCCAGGCCCTGAGATTTCAACAGGCCCGGGATTTTATAAATGGAATCGACATCTTTCATTGAAATAACGGCTTTTTCAGGCACGTTACAGAACAATGCAATTTTCGCACGTTCGTTCGCCGGAACCGCACGATCGGAGCGGCAAACCAGGATATCTGGCTGAATACCAATGGAGAGCAGCTCTTTCACAGAGTGCTGAGTCGGCTTGGTTTTCACTTCACCAGCGGCGGCCATGTACGGCACCAGAGTCAGGTGCATGAACAGCGCGTGCTCACGGCCGATATCTACCGCCAGCTGACGAATCGCTTCCAGGAATGGCAGGGATTCGATATCACCCACGGTACCGCCGATTTCAACCAGCACCACGTCGTGGCCTTCGCCACCCGCAACAATGCGTTCTTTGATTGCGTTAGTGATGTGCGGGATAACCTGAACGGTTGCACCCAGATAGTCACCACGGCGCTCTTTACGCAGAACGTCGGAGTAGATGCGGCCAGTCGTGAAGTTGTTACGACGGGTCATTTTGGTGCGGATGAAACGCTCGTAGTGGCCAAGATCCAGATCGGTTTCAGCGCCGTCTTCAGTAACGAACACTTCCCCGTGTTGGATTGGGCTCATGGTGCCCGGATCGACGTTGATGTACGGATCCAGTTTCATCATGGTCACATTGAGGCCACGGGCTTCAAGAATGGCTGCGAGGGAGGCTGCGGCAATGCCTTTACCCAGAGAGGATACGACCCCGCCGGTCACAAAAATATAGTTCGTTGTCATGCTGAACCTGAGAAGTTAGGGTGAAACGATGGAATAACCAGGACGGGAAAGTAGTATACCCGAACACGGCGAGCGCCACAAACTTTCATTCTCCGTCTCCATTCCAGGCCATGACAAACATAAGGAGTGAGAAAATAGCCCCTTTTGGGTAAATGTTTTTGACGCAAATCAAGCGCTTGTCATTTAAAAAATCACACAAATTGCGCTTGATCGCAAAATCTCGTTAGAGATCAGATTCCTGGCGCTTTACTTCTTGCCAGACTTCTTCCATCGCTTCGAGGTCAATTCCGCTCATTTCCAGGCCTCGCGAGGCGACAATCCGCTCAACTTCGCGAAAGCGTCGTTCGAATTTTATGTTGGCTTTTTGCAGGGCGGTTTCCGCTTTTACACCCAGATGGCGAGAAAGGTTGACGGTTGCAAACAGCAGGTCGCCCATCTCTTCCTCAAGCTTTGCTTCATCCACCACCGCCTGCTGCGCTTCGTGCATGACTTCGTCAATCTCTTCGTGCACTTTATCGAGCACCGGGCCGAGGGAGGTCCAGTCAAAACCGACGGCGGAGCAGCGTTTCTGGATTTTATGCGCGCGCATCAGCGCGGGCAGGCTCAGCGGAATATCATCCAGCGCCGAGTGCTGGGATTTTTCCGCCCGCTCGGCGCTTTTGATCTGCTCCCAGCGGGCCAGCACCTCAGCGCTGTTCCCTGCGGTGGCATCGCCGAAGATATGGGGATGACGGCGCTCAAGCTTGTCGCTGATGGCAGCGCAGATATCGTCAAAGTTAAAGCGCCCCTCTTCCTGCGCCATTTGCGCATAGAACACCACCTGGAACAGCAGATCGCCCAGCTCGCCGCGCAGGTCGTCAAAATCTTCGCGGGAAATGGCGTCCAGCACCTCGTAGGTCTCTTCGAGGGTATAAGGCGCGATGGTGGCGAAAGTCTGCTCTTTGTCCCACGGGCAGCCGTTTTCCGGGTCGCGCAGGCGTTTCATGATGCCGAGCAGGCGGTCGATTTGAGTCATAGTGTTTTCCATTAAAAAAACAAGCCGGGTGGCGGCAAAGCCTTACCCGGCCTACAGAAGAGTGTGTTTAACCGCCGTGCAGACGACGCGCGTCAATCACATCCGGCACCTGGTTCAGTTTGCCAAGCACGCGGCCCAGCACCTGCAGGTTGTAGATTTCGATGGTCATATCGATGGTGGCAAGCTGCTCGCGGGTATCGCTGCGGCTGGCGACGCCCAGCACGTTGACCTTCTCGTTGGCGAGAATGGTCGTGATGTCGCGCAGCAGGCCGCTGCGGTCGTTGGCAGTGACGCGCACCACCAGCGAGTAGCCGGCAGAATAGCTCTCACCCCAGACCGCTTCCACGATGCGCTCCGGCGCATGCGACTGCAGCTCGGCAAGCTGGTCGCAGTCGGAGCGGTGAATCGAAATCCCGCGTCCCTGAGTGATAAAGCCGACGATATCGTCGCCCGGAATAGGCTGACAGCAGCGGGCAATGTGGTGCATCAGGTTACCTACGCCTTCAACCACCACGCGGCCGTTGTCTTTGCTGCGCTGCTGCGGCGCATAGGTTTTCTGCTGCAGCTGCTTCAGCGCCGCCGCGTCCTGCTCTGCCGCGCTTGGCTTATTGAACTGCGCCTGCAGGAAGTTCACCATCTGATTCAGACGAATATCACCGCCGCCAATGGCCGCTAGCAGCTCGTCAAGCTCGTTGAAGTTGTAGCGCGGCAGCAGGAATTTCTCCGCCTCTTTCAGGCTTATCCCGATATGCTCCAGCTCGTCGTCGAGGATCTGGCGACCGGCAAGGATGTTCTTGTCACGATCCTGTTTACGGAACCAGGCGTGAATTTTCGAGCGCCCGCGGCTGGTGGTGACGTAGCCCAGGTTCGGGTTAAGCCAGTCACGGCTCGGGTTGGGCTGCTTCTGGGTAATGATTTCAATCTGGTCCCCCATCTGCAGTTGATAGGTGAACGGTACGATACGTCCGCCAATTTTCGCCCCGATGCAGCGGTGCCCCACATCGCTGTGGATGTGGTAGGCAAAATCGAGCGGCGTAGAGCCCGCAGGCAGGTCGACAACGTCCCCTTTTGGAGTAAAGACGTAGACGCGATCGTCAAAGACCTGGCTGCGCACTTCGTCGAGCATCTCGCCGGAGTCGGCCATCTCTTCCTGCCACGCAATCAGCTTGCGCAGCCAGGCAATGCGGTCTTCGTGGCCAGAACGCGCTCCGCCGGAGGTGCCTTCTTTGTATTTCCAGTGCGCGGCCACGCCCAGCTCGGCGTCTTCGTGCATCTGTTTGGTGCGGATCTGAATCTCGACCGTTTTGCCGCCAGGGCCAAGCACAACGGTATGGATAGACTGATAGCCGTTCGGTTTGGGGTTGGCGACATAGTCATCGAACTCATCGGGCAGATGACGGAAGTGAGTGTGTACTATCCCCAGCGCGGCGTAGCAGTCCTGCAGACGATCCGCCACGATACGCACGGCGCGCACGTCAAACAGCTCGTCAAACGCGAGGTGTTTCTTCTGCATTTTGCGCCAGATGCTGTAGATATGCTTAGGCCGGCCGTAGACTTCGGCGCGCACGTTCTCTTCTTTCATCGCCTGGCGCAGGCCGCCGACAAATTCCTCGATATAGTGCTCGCGGTCGATACGGCGTTCATGAAGGAGTTTGGCAATACGTTTATATTCCGCCGGGTGCAGATAGCGGAAGCAGTAATCTTCCAGCTCCCATTTCAGCTGACCAATGCCTAAGCGGTTCGCCAGCGGCGCGTAGATATTTGTACACTCTTTGGCCGCCAGCACGCGCTCGTCTTCCGGCGCATCCTTCACCTCACGCAGGTGGGCAATCCGCTCGGCAAGCTTGATGACCACGCAGCGGAAATCATCCACCATGGCCAGCAGCATCCGGCGTACGTTATCGACCTGCTCAGAGGAGACGGAATCGGTGTGCGCGGCTTTGAGCTGGCGAATGGCCGCCATATCGCGCACGCCGTGGATCAGCTCGACGACGGATTTCCCGACGCTGTCGCGCAGCACGTCTTCGCTGACCACGTCCGCATCCGCTAGGGGGAAGAGAAGCGCGGCCTGCAGCGTTTCAATATCCATGTTCAGCATGGATAAGATTTCCACCATCTCCACGCCGCGCCACAGGAGAAGATCGGCGTCGGGATGCCCCTGCGTGGTGCGCAGACAATAGGCCCAGGTTTCGGTTAAGCGTTCACACGACTGCTGGCTGGAAATTCCCAGACTTGCGATCCATTTTTGTGGGTCAAATTCCCCAGCTTTATTGAGATGTGCACTTCTTACCGCAACCATTGTCCTCTCCTTTAGGGACCTGGGCCTGTCGAAGTCGACAAGCCAAACAAATTAGATGTGCTCGAACAACACCATCGATTCCAGATGTCCAGTGTGCGGGAACATGTCCAGCATTGCCAGACGCTGAATCTGGTAACCCGCGCTGATTAATGCCTCACTGTCCCGGGCAAGCGTTGCCGGGTTACAGGAAACATAGACCACACGCTTTGGCGCGAGTTTAATAATATGTGCCATCACACCCGGGGCACCGGCACGCGCCGGGTCGAGCAAAATTTTATCAAAGCCCTGTTTTGCCCACGGCTGTTGGGTGACATCTTCTTCAAGATTTTGATGAAAGAATGTCACATTTTGCAAGCCGTTCTGCAGCGCGTTCTCCTGCCCTTTAGCCACCAGCGCCTCAACGCCTTCCACGCCGACGACGCTGGCCGCTTTTCGCGCCAGCGGCAGCGTGAAGTTGCCCATTCCGCAGAACAGATCGAGCACCCGATCGCTTTTCTGAACATCCAGCCACGTCAGCGCTTTCTCAACCATCTGCTGGTTTACGCCGTCATTCACCTGAATGAAATCCCGCGGGCTGAACGTTAAGCGTAGCCCGTTTGACGCATACCAGGGCGCCTCACCGGTGACCTGCTCAAGTATCTCGCTTTGTGGTGCAAGGAAAAGCGCCAGGTCGTGGGAATGCGAAAAGCGTTCCAGTTTTTCGCGATCTTTTTTCGACAGCGGCGCGGTATGGCGCAGCACCATCAGCGGTCCATTGTTGGCCATGACCAGTTCGACATGCCCGAGGTGGCGAACGCCGTCCAGCCCGGAGAGACAGGTGCGCACATCCGGAAGCAATGCCTCAAGATGGGGCACCAAAATGGGGCACTGCTGCACATCGACGATGTCACTGGAACCGGCCTTGCGAAACCCCATCTCCAGCCGCGCCGTTTTTGGCTGATAGCTGAGGCTCAGGCGCGCGCGTCGCCGATAGCCCCAGGGCGCATCGGCGAGAATTTCGTTAACGTCATGTTTAAGCTGACGCGCCAGCGCGCGGCTTTTGCTTTTTTGCTGTAATTCTGTGCTCGCATGCTGTTGCTGGCAGCCCCCGCAAACGCCAAAATGTGGGCAGCGGGGCTTCACGCGCTCCGGGCTATCGTTGAGGCGACGCTTAACCTGTCCGCGCGCGAACTGGCGTTTATCTTCCGTCAGCGTAATTTCTGCTCGTTCTGTCGGCAGTAAACCTGTTATAAACAGAGCCTTACCGTTGTGACGTGCCACTCCCTGACCAAACGGATCGAGGTCCGTGGCTTCAACAGTAATGATTTGACGCGTCGTCACGCGTCGCTTTGCAGAGTAGAATTGCGCCATCGCCGAGATTTTTCTCACATAAACATAATTATCTTAATTGTCCCATAACGGAACGCCATGACCAACTACAGCCTGCGCGCGCGCATGATGATTTTGATCCTCGCCCCCACCGTTCTCATCGGTTTGCTGCTGAGTATCTTCTTTGTTGTGCACCGCTATAACGATTTGCAGCGACAGCTTGAGGATGCAGGCGCCAGCATTATCGAACCGCTTGCCGTTTCCAGCGAGTACGGCATGAACCTGCAAAACCGCGAATCCATTGGCCAGTTAATCAGCGTGCTCCACCGCCGTCACTCGGACATCGTACGCGCCATTTCCGTTTACGACGAACATAACCGCCTGTTTGTCACCTCGAATTTTCATCTCGATCCGGCGGCCCTGAAGATCCCGGACGGTACGCCGTTCCCGCGCCACCTCACCGTCTTGCGGCGCGGCGATATCATGATCCTGCGCACGCCGATCGTGTCGGAAAGCTATTCACCCGATGAGTCAGCGCAATCCGACGCCAAATCCAGCAACAATATGCTGGGATACGTGGCGCTGGAGCTGGATCTCAAGTCGGTCCGGCTACAGCAGTACAAAGAAATTTTCATCTCGGGCGTGATGATGCTGTTCTGCATTGGCATTGCGCTGATCTTCGGCTGGCGCCTGATGCGCGACGTGACGGGCCCCATCCGCAACATGGTTAATACGGTTGACCGCATCCGCCGGGGACAGCTCGACAGCCGGGTGGAAGGGTTTATGCTGGGCGAGCTGGACATGCTGAAGAACGGCATCAACTCAATGGCCATGTCGCTGGCGGCGTATCACGAAGAGATGCAGCACAACGTTGACCAGGCGACGTCCGACCTGCGCGAAACGCTGGAGCAGATGGAGATCCAGAACGTTGAGCTGGATCTGGCGAAAAAGCGCGCCCAGGAAGCGGCACGTATTAAGTCGGAATTCCTGGCCAATATGTCGCACGAGCTGCGTACGCCGCTCAATGGCGTGATCGGCTTTACCCGCCTGACGCTGAAAAGCGAGCTCAACCCGACTCAGCGCGATCACCTGCACACCATTGAACGCTCGGCCAACAACCTGCTGGCGATCATCAACGACGTGCTGGACTTCTCCAAGCTGGAAGCGGGCAAGCTGATCCTGGAAAGCATTCCGTTCCCGCTGCGCAGTACGCTCGATGAGGTGGTGACGCTGCTCGCGCACTCGTCGCACGACAAGGGCCTTGAGCTGACGCTCAACATTAAAAACGACGTGCCGGATAACGTCATTGGCGATCCGCTGCGCCTGCAGCAGGTCATTACCAACCTTGTCGGGAATGCGATTAAATTCACCGAAAGCGGTAACATCGACATTCTGGTAGAAAAACGCTCTATCAGCAGCAATAAGGTGCAGATTGAAGTCCAGATCCGCGATACCGGCATCGGTATTCCTGAGCGGGATCAGTCGCGTCTGTTCCAGGCGTTCCGTCAGGCGGACGCCAGTATCTCCCGCCGTCATGGCGGTACCGGCCTGGGGCTGGTGATCACGCAGCGCCTGGTGAACGAGATGGGCGGCGATATCTCTTTCCACAGCCAGCCGAATCGCGGTTCAACCTTCTGGTTCCATATTAATCTGGACCTCAACCCGAACGTTTTGACCGATGGCCCGGTGACGGACTGCCTGAAAGGCAAGCGCCTGGCCTACGTCGAACCTAACGCGGCGGCAGCGCAGTGTGCGCTCGATATTTTAAGCACCACGCCGCTGGAGGTGGTCTACAGCCCAACCTTCTCAGCGCTTGCCGTTGAGCACTACGATATTCTGCTGATGGGGATCCCGGTCACCTTCACCGGCGAACTGACCATGCAGCAGGAGCGGCTGGCGAAAGCCGCGTCAATGACCGACTATCTGCTGCTGGCGCTACCCTGCCACGCCCAGATAAATGCGGAGGAGTTGAAAAACGACGGAGCCGCCGCGTGTCTGCTGAAGCCGCTCACTTCGACCCGCCTCCTGCCCGCGCTCACGGAGTATTGCCGTCTTAGCCAGCATGCTCTCCCTCTGATTGACGACGAGCAAAAATTGCCGATGAGCGTGATGGCGGTGGATGATAATCAGGCCAACCTGAAGCTGATTGGCGCGTTGCTTGAGGACCAGGTTCAGCACGTTGAGCTGTGCACCAGCGGCGCGCAGGCGGTTGAACAGGCGAAGCAGATGCAGTTCGATTTAATCCTGATGGATATTCAGATGCCGGGCATGGATGGCATTCGGGCCTGCGAGCTGATCCACCAGCTGCCGCACCAGCAGCAAACCCCTGTCATTGCGGTCACCGCGCACGCGATGGCCGGTCAGAAAGAGAAGCTGCTGAGCGCCGGAATGAATGACTATCTGGCGAAGCCCATCGATGAAGAGAAACTTCATAACCTGCTGTTACGCTATAAGCCGGGTCACATTAGCGGGACGTACACGGTTTCCAGCGAGCCGGTTGAAATCAGCGTCAACCAGAACGCGACCTTTGACTGGCAGCTCGCGCTGCGCCAGGCGGCAGGTAAACCCGATTTAGCCCGCGAAATGCTGCAAATGCTGGTCGCGTTTCTGCCGGAAATTCGCAATAAGGTGGAAGAGCAGCTGGTGGGTGAAAACCCGGAAGCGCTGCTGGAAGCGATCCACAAGCTGCACGGCAGCTGCGGGTATAGCGGCGTACCGCGGCTGAAAAATCTTTGCCAGCTGCTGGAGCAGCAGCTGCGTGCCGGCACGCCGGAATCGGAGCTTGAACCGGAGTTTCTGGAGCTGCTGGATGAGATGGATAACGTAACGCGCGAAGCGACGAAGTTGCTGGGAAGCTGAGATAAAAGCCCGGTGGCGCTACGCTTACCGGGCCTACGATTGCGGGTGCGGCCTGATGCCCTCACCCCGATCCTCTACCACAGGGAGAGGGAGAACTACATTCCCTGCCCCACTTTCAGCACCGCCGCGATATTCCTGGCGGCCATCCTGACGTTCTCGCTGGCATTTTCCAGCGCATCTTCCAGCGAGCAGATGGTGTAAATCACGCTAAACACCGCATCAATGCCGTGATCGTGTACCACGCCAACGTCCGACGTCAGGCTGCCTGCAATGCCGATGACGGGTTTGTTAAAGCGTTTCGCCACTTTCGCCACGCCCACCGGGACTTTGCCGTGGATCGTCTGGCTGTCGATGCGGCCTTCTCCCGTGATCACCAGATCCGCATCGGCCACCTGGTCGGCCAGGTGTAGTGCATCGGTCACGATCTCAATGCCCTGGCGCAGCTCCGCGCCGCAAAAGGCGTACAGCGCGGCCCCCATGCCACCCGCCGCGCCGCCGCCAGCAAGGTTTAGCACGTCGATATCCAGATCCCGGGCAATGACTCTCGCATACTGCGCCAGCGCGTTGTCCAGGGTGACGATCATCTCGGGTGTGGCCCCCTTTTGCGGACCAAATACGGCTGATGCGCCATCCTTTCCGGTGAGCGGATTCGTCACATCACAGGCGACCTCAATCCGGCACTCCGCCAGACGTCTGTCCAGCCCGCTCAGGTCGATACGCGCGAGTTTTCCCAGCTCGCCCCCGCCCTGCCCAAGGGGCTGCCCGCTGTCGTCCAGCAGCTTTGCCCCCAGCGCCTGCACCATCCCTGCCCCGCCGTCATTGGTGGCGCTGCCGCCAATGCCGATGATGATATGCTTAACGCCTGCGTCCAGCGCGTGACGAATAAGTTCGCCCGTGCCCCACGAGGTGGTTTTCAGGGGATTACGCTGCGAAGGAACGACCAGCTCCAGGCCGCTTGCCGCCGCCATTTCAATAAAGGCACTTTGCTCGTCACCGGATAAGCCATAAAATCCTTCCACGCGCTCACCCAGCGGGCCGGTCACCGGAACATGCACAATGCGTCCCTGCGTTGCCGCGATCATCGCCTCAACCGTCCCTTCGCCACCGTCCGCGACCGGCAGTTTGACGTAAACCGCCTCGGGAAAGATCTCGCGAAAACCACGTTCTATCGCTGTCGCAACCTCAAGCGCACTCAAACTTTCCTTATACGAGTCCGGTGCGATAACAATTTTCATAAGCCATCCTTACGCATAGTCGTTACGTTAAGCATACACCACGTAAAAGACCGCTTGTGGGAGCGGTCCCAATGCGTTTATCGTACCATGCACGGGCGTTTATTGTCGAATGTCCAGTCGGGGATCAGATACTGCATCGCCATGGCGTCGTCGCGCGCGCCCAGACCGTGTTTTTGATACAGCTCATGGGCTTTCATGACCTGGTCCATATCCAGCTCAACCCCCAACCCCGGCGTGGAAGGCACCTGCACCATGCCACCTTTGATCTCAAACGGCTGCTTAGTCAGACGCTGATTACCCTCCTGCCAGATCCAGTGCGTGTCGATAGCGGTAATCGTGCCCGGCGCGGCGGCGGCAACGTGCGTGAACATCGCCAGCGACACGTCGAAGTGGTTGTTAGAGTGCGAGCCCCAGGTCAGGCCAAACTCGTGGCACATTTGCGCCACGCGCACCGACCCCTGCATCGTCCAGAAGTGCGGGTCCGCCAGCGGAATATCGACGGACTGCAATGACAGGGTGTGTCCCATCTGACGCCAGTCGGTGACAATCATATTGGTCGCGGTCGGCAGCCCCGTTGCGCGGCGAAATTCCGCCATGACTTCACGTCCTGAGAAGCCTTGCTCAGCCCCACACGGATCTTCCGCATACGCCAGAACGCCTTTCAGCTGTTTACCAATTTTGATCGCTTCATCAAGCGACCACGCGCCGTTCGGATCCAGCGTCACGCGGGCCTGCGGGAAGCGTTTTGCCAGCGCGGTAACGGCTTCCGCCTCTTCTTCACCTGCCAGCACGCCGCCCTTCAGTTTGAAATCATTAAAGCCATATTTTTCGTACGCGGCTTCCGCCAGGCGCACCACCGCATCCGGGGTCATCGCCTCGTCGTGGCGAAGTCGATACCAATCGCATTGTTCATCCGGCTGGCTCTGATAAGGCAACGGCGTCAGCCTGCGGTCGCCGACAAAGAACAGATAGCCCAGCATTTCCACTTCGCTGCGCTGCTGCCCCTCGCCCAACAGCGACGCAACGTTAACGCCCAGATGCTGACCCAGTAGATCCAGCATCGCGGATTCAATACCGGTCACCACGTGAATGGTGGTGCGCAGGTCGAAGGTCTGCAGGCCACGCCCTCCGGCATCGCGATCGGCAAACGTGTTACGCACGGTGTTGAGGACATTTTTATACTCACCCAGCGTTTTGCCCACCACCAGCGGAATGGCATCTTCCAGCGTCTGGCGGATCTTCTCCCCGCCCGGAATTTCACCCACGCCCGTATGCCCGGAATTGTCTTTGATAATGACAATATTGCGGGTAAAGAATGGCGCATGCGCGCCGCTCAGGTTCATCAGCATGCTGTCATGGCCCGCAACCGGAATGATTTGCATGGAAGTGACGACAGGGGTCGTAAAAGTACTCATCGTGTAATCCTTTTATCAGTGACGTCCAAAAACAGGGCGCTTACGGTCAAATGTCCAGCCGGGGATCAGGTATTGCATCGGGCCCGCGTCGTTACGCGCGCCGCCCGGTAGCTTTTTATACGCTTCATGGGCTTTATGGATCTGATCCCAGTCAATCTCCACGCCCAGCCCCGGCGCATCCGGTACGGCAATCTTGCCGTTGATGATTTCCAGCGGATTTTTCGTCAG
This sequence comes from Enterobacter sp. C3_dUdeg, assembly GCF_057536195.1. Classification (NCBI taxonomy): domain Bacteria; kingdom Pseudomonadati; phylum Pseudomonadota; class Gammaproteobacteria; order Enterobacterales; family Enterobacteriaceae; genus Enterobacter; species Enterobacter sp. C3_dUdeg. Next base: position 19,206 of record NZ_BAAKFX010000011.1, on the reverse strand, counting down.
GCGGGCTTCCCCTTCCTGCCAAATCCAGTGGGTATCGATGGCGGTCGGGTTACCCGGCGCCGCCGCGCCAACGTGGGTAAACATCGCCAGCGAAATATCAAAGTGGTTGTTAGAGTGACAGCCCCAGGTCAGCCCCCAGTCATCGCACAGCTGCGCCACGCGCACTGCGCCTGAAAGCGTCCAGAAGTGAGGATCCGCCAGCGGAATGTCGACGGCGTTCAGCATCACCGCATGACCCATTTCACGCCAGTTGGTGGCGATCATGTTGGTCGCGACAGGCAGCCCGGTGGCGCGACGGAACTCAGCCATGACTTCACGGCCCGAGAAGCCCTGCTCCGCGCCGCAGGGGTCTTCCGCATAGGTCAGGACATCCCCCAGCCCCTTGCACAGGCTAATCGCTTCCTCCAGCAGCCAGGCGCCGTTGGGATCGACGGTGATCCGCGCATCAGCAAAGCGTTTTTTCAGCGCCCGGGCCGTTTCAATCTCCTGCTCGCCGGGCAGCACGCCGCCCTTCAGCTTGAAATCCTTAAAGCCGTAGCGATCCTGCGCAGCCTCGGCCAGCCGCACCACCGCGTCGCTGGAGAGCGCTTCCTGGTGGCGCAGGCGATACCAGTCGTGATCGCCCGTGGATCGGGCCAGATACGGGAGATCGGTCTTATTGCGATCGCCCACGTAGAACAGATAGCCCAGCACGGTGACCGCATCACGCTGTTTGCCGGGCCCCAGCAGCTCGCAAACCGGAACATTGAGCGCCTTACCCAGTAAATCGAGCAGGGCGGCCTCCAGCGCGGCGACCGCGTTGACCCGCAGTTCAAACGTCCAGGCACCTTTACCGAACGTATCAAAGTCTGCAGACTGATTGCCCTTATGCACCCGCTGAACCACCTTGTTCAGACGGGCGACCTCCTGGCCCACCACCTGCGGAATGGCATCGACCAGCGTCTGGTAGATCACCTCCCCACCCGGGGCCTCGCCCACGCCGGTATGCCCTGCGCTGTCTTTCAGCACGACGATATTACGGGTAAACCAGGCGCTATGCGCCCCGCCGATATTGAGCAGCATGCTGTCCTGCCCGGCCACCGGGATGACCTTCATCTCCGTGACGGTTGGGCTCGATTGCGTTGTCATTATCCACGCTCCGCAACAGGTTTAAGTTCGACGCGTTTGATATCCCCCACCAGCACCAGGTAACTCAGCACCGCCACCAGCGCATGCACACCTACGTAGATTAGCGCACCGTTGAAAGAGCCGGTGGTACCGACGATGTAGCCGATAGCGATGGGCGTAACAATCCCGGATATGTTGCCGAACATGTTGAACAGGCCGCCGCTCAGGCCGCTGATCTCTTTCGGCGCCGTATCCGCCATCACCGCCCAGCCCAGCGCGCCAATGCCTTTGCCGAAGAAGGCCATCGCCATAAAGCCGATAATCATCCATTCGGCGTTGACGTAGTTACAGAACACCATGGTCATGGAGAGCAGCATGCCGAGCACAATCGGGGTTTTACGCGCGATGTTCAGCGAGCCGGTACGGCGCATCAGCCAGTCGGAAATCACTCCGCCGAGCACGCCGCCGACGAAGCCGCAAATTGCCGGGACCGACGCGACAAATCCCGCTTTCAGAATCGACATGCCGCGTGCCTGCACCAGGTATACCGGGAACCAGGTGATGAAGAAGTAGGTTAAGGCGTTAATACAGTACTGGCCCAGATAGATACCGATCATCATGCGCGAGCCGACGAGCTGCTTGATCTGCGCCCATTTCTGGCTGAACGGAACTTTTGCTTTTGCGGATTTCTGATCCATATTGATCAGCGCGCCGCCTTCCGCGATGTACTCCAGCTCTTTTTTGTTCACGCCAGGATGCTGGTTGGGTTCGTGGATCACTTTCAGCCAGACGAAGCTGATGACGATCCCAAGCCCGCCCATGAAGAAGAAGACGTGCGACCAGCCCACCTCATGCGTCAGCCAGCCCATGATTGGCGCGAAGATCACCGTCGCGAAGTACTGTGCGGAGTTGAAAATCGCCACCGCCGTTCCCCTCTCCTGCGCCGGGAACCAGGCAGCGACAATGCGGCTGTTCCCCGGGAAGGAAGGTGCTTCCGCTAAGCCTACCAGGAAGCGCAGCGTGAAGAGCGCCACGATAATGCCGAAGCCGCTGAAGATATCGACGAAACCCTGCAACAGGGTAAACATCGACCAGATAAAGATAGACCAGAAATAGACGCGTTTAGATCCAAAACGGTCCAGCAGCCAGCCGCCAGGAATTTGCCCGATGACGTAGGCCCATGAGAATGCGGAGAAAACGTAACCCATGCCCACCGGATCAAGGCCGATATCTTTTGCCATTTCCGAACCGGCAATCGACAGCGTGGCGCGGTCACCATAGTTAAAGGATGTGACGATAAACAGCATCACCACTATCCAGTAGCGGGCATTAGTGCGCTTTTCAGCGCTGCTCGCTGCGTGGCTTAATGTACTCATTGTTGCACTCCTGAAACATAGCTTTCGCCTGGTTCATTCTGTACAGCACCGGTAGGGTAATCAGAATGAGATTGGTGTTTTGTCGTTTTGGTACGGCCTGACGCCGTTTTATAGTGACCGGAAAAGTATATGAAGGAGTGCCTCATCACCTCACCGTGCAGAAACACAGTATTAAAGGGTGTATGAGAGGTTGTTTATGGCATAAGCCCAGGGGAATGGAAGGTGGTTCACGGATTTGGCGTTTGGAGCGGGGTGTATCGCCGGGTGGCGGCTATGCCTTACCCGGCCTGGATAACTATTTAAGGAGAGTTGCCCAGTTCTCCACCCACGGGTTCGATTCGCTTTCGGGTTCAGGATGCTCACCGGCATCAATCAGCAGCATCTCGCCGACGCGCTGGGCGCTCTGCTCCTGAAGGAGTGCATCGAACTGCTTGCCGCCGCCGCAGAAGTTGGCGTAAGAGCTGTCGCCCAGGGCAATGATGCCGTAGTGCACGTCCGGCTGATAGCCAAGCTGGTCTTTAATGCCCTGAAACAGCGGCACGATGCTGTCCGGCAGATCGCCCTGCCCGGTGGTGGAGGTCACCACCAGAATGTATTTATCTTTATACTTTTCCCAGTCTGCCAGTTCCGGGTCTTCATAGACCGTGGCTTTATGGCCCTGGCTGGCGAGTATTGCCTCAGCCTCTTCCGCTACCAGCAGCGAGTTGCCGTACATTGTGCCGACAAAAATGCCTACTTCAGCCATGATATTTTCCCATAATGAATGCGTTTACCGTTCATCCTGAACGTTGCCCGATACAAACTCAACCCTTTCATTTTCGGGGAGTTGTCCCAGCCAGCCAAACTGTGACAGCGCCTGCATCCAGACGTCGTCCAGCCCCGCACGGATAGTCAGCGGTTCGCCGGTAAACGGGTGCGTCAGGCTCAGCTCGCTGGCGTGCAGCATCAGACGATGGCAGCCAAAGTGTTCGGCCGCACTGCGGTTCTGGCGCAAATCACCGTGTTTGCTGTCACCAATAATCGGGTGGCGCAGGTGCGCAAGATGGCGTCGCAGCTGGTGCTTACGCCCGGTTTTAGGCAAAAGCTCAACCAGGCTGTAGCGTGTGGTCGGGAATTTGCTGGTTGCAACCGGCATTTCGGTCGTCGCCATGCCGCGATAATCCGTTACTGCGGGCTGCGAACCTTTGTCATCGCGGGCAAATTTATCGGCGATTTTGTCCAGTTCCTCCACCAGCGGATAGTCCAGCGTGGCGGCTTCCGTCAGCCAGCCGCGCACGATCGCGTGGTAGCGCTTTTGCATCTGATGCTGTTCAAACTGCTGTGACAGCAGACGCCCCGCCTCGCTGGAAAGCCCCATCAGCAGCACGCCGGAGGTCGGCCTGTCGAGACGATGGGCGGTAAAAACATGCTGACCAATCTGGTCGCGAACGGTCTGCATCACCACCACTTTCTCATCGCGATCGAGCCAGCTGCGGTGTACCAGCCAGCCTGACGGTTTATTCACCGCCACCAGCCACTCGTCCTGATAGAGGATCTCAAGCGTCATGCATCTTCACCGGCAAACAGGGCATCCAGTTTTTCCAGTTCGACCAGCATCACGTCGCGCGCAGGGTGTGTCGCCTCGAGCGCCATTTCATAGTAGGGAGAGACAGCAAACGCCTGCGGAAGCGGGTGACCGCCCTCAAGCAGGGCGTGCATGCGCGGAATTAACACCCACTGCAGCCATTCAAACGGGGCCAGCGTATCCAGGCAGAAGGGCTGAGTGCTCGCGAACGCTTCTGGCTGCGGCGCGGTCTCCTGCCACAGCTGATGTTGGCGCAAAAGGGCTTCGATGGCGTGCAACTGAGCACGAACGCTATCGTGTTGCGTCATAGTAACCTCAACTGAAAAAGTGAACGGCGCGCAGCATAGCATTGCGGAAGGCAGAAATAAAAAAAGGGAGCACTGTAAAAACAGTGCTCCCGGTTCGTTTCGCAGCATTCCAGCTACAATTCGTGCTCCCTGCTCATCCGTGACAACTTTTCCTGACGCCCGAAGGCCTGGTCATCCGTAAGCCGATGCATCCTGCACACATCTTCCTGACGTGTTTGTCTCATCCTGAAACGTCCTGGCCTTCCTGACCCACCGACCATCCTGACCGGCTCTCGTTCTCCTTCCTGGAGGTGTCCCTTACGCATCCTGCGTTATCCACTTCGCTTCATCCTGAAGCCTTCCTGCAGCGCCATCCTGACGAGTCCTGTGTGAGAAACGCCATCATCCTGATGTTCGTTTCTCGTGTCGGCGTCCTGTCGACAGAAATAGAATCCGCTATTCCGCTTCGTCTTACAACCCACCCTTTCTGGGTTGTAAGCCGTAAGAAATCCCTAAAAACAATACGATGAACAGGTAATTCATTGAAAAACAGAGCGATATTAATCTGAATTAAATGAGGTAATACTGAATCTTCAGCGATCTCTCACAAACGTTGTAAGAGATCTCTCACACGCGCTATAGCATCATGGATTACAGAAGTGGCTCAAGTCGGGTAAGGAAATCCGCAAGAGAGGGGGCGAGAGTCTCGCGATTGCGGGTGCCGATAGTCTCTTTAACCACTTCACCTGACAGGTTACAGACGGAGATAACGTCCAGTTCGCTGTCCAGCGTGGCAATAAAGAGCGTCGGAGAAAGCTTCAGGCGTTTTTGCGTGACCAGGTGACCAATCAGGTTTTCCTGAACACGCTGCAGATCGTCTTCGCTCCAGGTCTGCAACAGCGTCAGCGTGATATCAGCAAAGCGCGCAGGCATATCCCCTGCGAACTGCGTGGTATAAAATGCATGAACCGCTGGTTGTACCACAATGTCCATTGCCCGCTCAACCGCATTTACATTTTGCTCGCCGTCGAAAGGTTTTGGTTGCCAGATAACGTAATCGTCGACTGAAGAGATAATGCACGGCGAAGGTACGCCATACAAATCAGCACTTTGCGGCCATGTCTGGTCCTTTTCATGCCATGCGTCGCAATAGCGGGTCGTGAAGCTAGTGAGGGCATTTGCAGTTTCGATGTCCACCGATTTCTCTCTTCTTGTCAGACAGGATAAACTCAGGCCATAAGTGTACCTGTAAAGTGGCTATGAAACATGTCTTACGAAAATCATCAGGCGTTAACCGGCTTAACGCTGGGTAAATCGACCGATTACCGCGATACCTACGATGCAAGCCTGCTGCAGGGAGTGCCGCGCAGCCTGAACCGCGATCCTCTGGGCCTGCATGCGGATGCCTTGCCGTTTGTCGGCGGTGACATCTGGACGCTGTACGAACTCTCGTGGCTTAACGCGCGCGGTCTGCCGCAGGTGGCGGTGGGCCACGTTGAGCTGGATTACGCCAGCGTTAATCTCGTGGAATCCAAAAGCTTTAAGCTCTATCTCAACAGTTTTAACCAGACAAAATTCAGCAGCTGGGACGACGTTCAGCACACCCTGGAACGTGATTTAAGCGCCTGCGCGCAGGGAAAGGTGAGCGTTTCACTGTATCGCCTGCACGAGCTGGAAGGGCAGCCGGTCGCCCACTTCAACGGGACCTGCATCGACGATCAGGATATCGAGGTGGAGAATTATGAATTCAGCGCCGATTACCTTGAAAACGCGGCGAGCGGAAAGGTGGTCGAAGAGACGCTGGTCAGCCACCTGCTGAAATCCAACTGCCTGATCACCCACCAGCCGGACTGGGGTTCGGTGCAGATCCAGTACCGCGGCCCGAAAATTGACCGGGAAAAGTTGCTGCGCTACCTGGTGTCGTTCCGCCATCACAACGAATTTCACGAGCAGTGCGTGGAGCGTATCTTTAGCGATATTCAGCGTTTCTGCCAGCCAGAAAAACTGAGCGTTTACGCGCGCTACACCCGCCGTGGCGGTCTGGACATCAACCCGTGGCGCACCAACACCGCTTTTGTGCCAGCAACGGGACGGCTGGTGCGTCAGTAATATAAATATTTTCACAATATGCGCGGTATCTTCCGCGCTTTAGGTTGTGAAACGTCACGCGCCAGGGCTATTGTAATCAACAGGGAAAGACGATAATCGTCCCGTAAGGAGCTCACTTGATTACACATATTAGCCCGCTTGGCTCAATGGATATGTTGTCGCAGCTGGAAGTGGACATGCTTAAGCGCACGGCCAGCAGCGATCTTTATCAACTGTTTCGTAACTGTTCACTTGCCGTACTGAACTCCGGAAGCCTGACAGATAACAGTAAAGAACTGCTGTCCCGCTTCGAAAGCTTTGATATCAACGTGCTGCGCCGCGAGCGTGGCGTGAAGCTTGAAGTCATCAACCCGCCGGAAGAGGCCTTTGTCGACGGCCGTATCATTCGTTCACTTCAGGCTAACCTGTTTGCCGTGCTGCGTGACATCCTGTTTGTTAACGGGCAGATCCACAACGCCGGCCGTTTCCAGCATCTCGACCTGGAAAGCTCAGTCCATATCACCAACCTGGTGTTCTCCATTTTGCGTAACGCCCGTGCCCTGCACGTTGGCGAAGCGCCGAACATGGTCGTCTGCTGGGGCGGCCACTCCATTAACGAAACCGAATACCTTTATGCGCGTCGGGTGGGCACCCAGCTCGGCCTGCGCGAGCTGAATATCTGTACCGGCTGCGGTCCGGGTGCGATGGAAGCGCCAATGAAAGGTGCCGCAGTGGGACACGCGCAACAGCGTTACAAAGAGGGACGGTTTATCGGCATGACCGAGCCGTCGATCATTGCCGCTGAGCCGCCTAACCCGCTGGTTAACGAGCTGATTATCATGCCGGATATCGAGAAACGTCTTGAAGCGTTTGTCCGTATCGCCCACGGCATTATCATCTTCCCGGGCGGCGTGGGGACAGCGGAAGAGCTGCTCTATCTGCTGGGTATTCTGATGAATCCGGCCAACAAAGATCAGGTTCTGCCGCTGATCCTGACCGGTCCAAAAGAGAGCGCCGACTACTTCCGCGTGCTGGACGAGTTTATCGTGCACACGCTGGGCGAAGCCGCGCGTCGTCACTATCGCATCATCATTGACGATGCCGCGGAAGTGGCGCGCCAGATGAAAAAAGCGATGCCGTTGGTAAAAGAAAACCGTCGCGATACCGGCGATGCGTACAGCTTTAACTGGTCAATCCGTATCGCGCCGGATCTGCAGATCCCGTTCGAGCCAACGCACGAAAATATGGCGAACCTGAAACTCTATCCGGACCAGCCGGTGGAAGTCCTGGCTGCCGATCTGCGTCGTGCCTTCTCCGGGATTGTGGCGGGCAACGTCAAAGAGATGGGCATCCGCGCTATTGAACAGTACGGTCCGTACAAGATCCACGGCGACCCGGAGATGATGCGTCGCATGGACGACATGCTGCAGGGCTTTGTCGCTCAGCACCGCATGAAGCTGCCGGGCTCAGCCTATATTCCTTGCTACGAAATCTGCACATAACGCTCAACAGCATCTCATCAAAGCCGGGTCGCCCTGTTGCGCGTCCCGGCTTTTTTTATTACGAGGTAATTCATACGCATCACTTATGTCTTTTACAAACTATGCGCAAACGCAAACGATTACCTTGTTTTTTCAACCGTAAATTATCAGCCTTAATCCAAATTACCTGCCAGAAAATACTAAAAACCCATTTCTTTACAGCTAAAGACACCTATATCACGGGCCAGTCTTTCAGCTCACATGTCGTTGGTGGTAGCCTTCGCGCCCGTAAATTCTCTTTGACGTTTTTTTAACAGATAAATGGTCTAAAGATGCCCACATCATAAGTGGATTATTGCATTTGGGATCAGGATCACTGATAGATTCATAACTAGAATGTATCTTTCCGCCCGCCAATAGTTACGGGCGAAAATTATTAAAAAACCGTCACTGAACGAATTTCATATTACCGTCAGGCACTTTTTCATCGGATTTGACTAAAAACCTGACAATTTGCTTCCTCCAGGAGATACAGATGGAAACCACTCAAACCAGCACCGTTGCTTCGATTGAATCCCGAAGTGGTTGGCGCAAAACGGATACCATGTGGATGCTTGGCCTTTACGGCACAGCAATCGGCGCTGGTGTACTGTTCCTTCCTATCAACGCAGGCGTCGGCGGTCTGATCCCGCTGATCATCATGGCTATCATTGCTTTCCCGATGACCTTCTTCGCACACCGCGGTCTGACCCGCTTCGTGCTGTCCGGTAAAAACCCGGGCGAGGACATCACTGAAGTTGTTGAAGAGCATTTCGGCGTTGGCGCAGGTAAACTGATTACCCTGCTCTACTTCTTCGCGATTTACCCTATCCTGCTGGTCTACAGCGTGGCGATCACCAACACCGTTGAAAGCTTCATGATGCACCAGCTGCACATGACGCCGCCTCCGCGTGCGATTCTGTCGCTGATCCTGATCGTGGGCATGATGACCATCGTTCGCTTCGGTGAGCAGATGATTGTGAAAGCAATGAGCGTACTGGTCTTCCCGTTCGTTATTGCTCTGATGGTACTGGCTTGCTACCTGATCCCACAGTGGAACGGTGCAGCGCTGGAAACCCTGTCCCTGAGCAGCGCATCGGCAACCGGTAACGGCCTGCTGATGACCCTCTGGCTGGCAATTCCGGTGATGGTGTTCTCCTTCAACCACTCTCCAATCATCTCTTCTTTCGCCGTGGCGAAACGTGAAGAGTACGGTAATGGCGCAGAGAAGAAGTGCTCCAGCATCCTGGCGCGCGCTCACATCATGATGGTACTGACCGTAATGTTCTTCGTCTTCAGCTGCGTACTGAGCCTCTCCCCGGCGGATCTGGCGGCAGCGAAAGAGCAGAACATCTCTATTCTGTCTTACCTGGCGAACCACTTTAACGCACCGGTCATTGCGTGGATGGCACCAATTATCGCGATTATCGCCATCACCAAATCCTTCCTGGGCCACTACCTCGGCGCGCGTGAAGGCTTCAACGGTATGGTGATTAAATCTCTGCGCGGTAAAGGCAAGAGCATTGAAATCAACAAGCTGAACAAAATCACTGCACTGTTCATGCTGCTCACCACCTGGGCGGTAGCGACCCTGAACCCAAGCATCTTGGGCATGATTGAAACCCTGGGCGGCCCGGTCATCGCGATGATTCTGTTCCTGATGCCGATGTACGCGATTCAGAAAGTCCCTGCTATGCGCAAGTACAGCGGTCATGTGAGCAACGTGTTTGTGGTTATCATGGGTCTTATCGCAATCTCTGCGATCTTCTACTCCCTGTACACCATGTTCTGATTATCACCCGCGCCGTCTTCGGACGGCGCACTCCTCCCTCTCTGACTGAAAGCAATGGACGCATCATGATTAGCGTATTCGATATCTTCAAAATCGGTATTGGTCCTTCCAGCTCTCACACCGTCGGACCAATGAAAGCCGGTAAGCAGTTCACGGATGACTTGATTGCACGCGGCATCTTGCATGACATTACCCGCGTGGTTGTCGATGTATACGGCTCGCTTTCCCTGACCGGGAAAGGCCACCATACCGATATCGCCATTATCATGGGCCTGGCGGGAAACCTGCCGGATACCGTTGATATTGATGCGATCCCTGGCTTCATCCAGGATGTGAACACCCACGGCCGCCTGCTGCTGGCGAACGGTGAGCATGAGGTTGAATTCCCGGTTGACCACTGCATGAATTTCCATGCGGACAACCTGTCGCTGCACGAAAACGGCATGCGCATTACCGCGCTGGCCGGCGACAAAGCGGTATACAGCCAGACGTATTACTCTATCGGCGGCGGCTTTATCGTCGACGAAGACCACTTTGGTCAAACCAATACCTCTTCTGTCGAAGTGCCGTATCCGTACAAAACGGCGGCGGATCTTCAGCGTCACTGCCAGGAGACGGGCCTTTCCCTCTCCGGCCTGATGATGAAAAACGAGCTGGCGCTTCACAGTAAAGAAGAGCTCGAACAGCACTTCACTAACGTCTGGGAAGTGATGCGCGGCGGTATTGAGCGCGGGATCACCACCGAGGGCGTTCTGCCGGGCAAGCTTCGCGTGCCGCGTCGCGCTGCTGCGCTGCGCCGTATGCTGGTGAGCACCGACAAAACGACAACGGACCCGATGGCCGTTGTAGACTGGATCAACATGTTCGCCCTGGCGGTAAACGAAGAGAACGCCGCAGGGGGCCGCGTGGTCACCGCGCCGACTAACGGTGCCTGCGGTATCGTTCCGGCGGTGCTGGCGTACTACGACAAGTTTATCCGTGAAGTGAACGCGAACTCACTGGCGCGCTACCTGCTGGTCGCCAGTGCGATTGGTTCGCTGTATAAGATGAACGCGTCTATTTCCGGTGCGGAAGTGGGCTGTCAGGGTGAAGTCGGCGTGGCGTGCTCCATGGCGGCGGCGGGTCTGGCCGAACTGCTGGGTGCAAGCCCTACACAGGTGTGCATTGCTGCGGAAATCGGCATGGAACATAACCTTGGGCTGACCTGTGACCCGGTTGCCGGACAGGTACAGGTACCGTGCATCGAACGTAACGCGATTGCCTCCGTGAAGGCGGTGAACGCGGCACGTATGGCGCTGCGCCGCACCAGCGAGCCGCGCGTCTGTCTCGATAAGGTTATCGAAACCATGTACGAAACCGGTAAAGATATGAACGCCAAATACCGCGAAACCTCTCGTGGCGGCCTGGCGATGAAGATTGTGACCTGCGATTAAGCCTCTCAGGAAGCCTCGTTTTGCGAGGCTTCTTCCTGTTTTCCCCACCATTCATAGTTTCACGCTGCTGACAGTGTTACTCTTCACGCATGAGATAGAAGGGAGATTATCTGTGGCCGTTCATTTACTTATCGTCGATGCTCTTAACCTGATCCGCCGTATCCATGCGGTACAGGGGACGCCTTGTAAAGACACCTGTCTGCACGCGCTGGAACAGCTTATTCGCCACAGTGAACCCACCCACGCGGTCGCGGTATTTGATGACGAAGCCCGCAACACGGGCTGGCGACACCAGCGTCTGCCCGACTACAAAGCCGGACGCGCCCCGATGCCGGACGATCTTCACGCTGAATTGCCCATGCTGCGCGCTGCATTTGAACAGCGGGGAGTTCCCTGCTGGGGTGCACAGGGAAATGAAGCCGACGATCTCGCGTCCACCCTGGCTGTAAAGGTGGCAAGCGCCGGACATCAGGCCACTATCGTTTCAACTGACAAAGGCTACTGCCAGCTGCTTTCTCCGACTATCCGCATTCGCGACTATTTTCAAAAACGCTGGCTGGACGCGCCGTTTATTGCCAGCGAGTTCGGCGTCTCGCCTGAGCAACTGCCGGATTACTGGGGGCTGGCAGGCATCAGCAGCTCTAAGGTTCCGGGTGTCGCCGGTATTGGGCCGAAGAGCGCCGCGCAGCTGCTGAAGGATTTTCAGAGTCTGGAAGGGATTTACGCCCGTCTGGATGAGGTGCCAGAAAAGTGGCGCAAGAAGCTGGAGGCGCATAAAGAGATGGCGTTTATCTGCCGGGAAATCGCAACGCTACAGACGGATTTACAGCTGGACGGGAATTTACAGCAGTTGAGATTAGAGCGTTAACGCTTTTCTGTAGGCCCGGTAAGCGTAGCGCCACCGGGCAAAACAAAGCACGTACTATCGCTCGTCGCGACGTCCGCCAACCGCAGCCCACCAGCGACGAATATGCACCGTCACCTCTTCACGGTCGTGATACAGCTGACGCGCCTGGATCTCCACGTTAATACCGTGCTCGTCCATCTGCTCCTGAATGTAGGCCAGGTTCTGCGATACTTCCTCATAGCGCTTTTTCATCGGCAGCTTGAGGTTGAAAATGGTCTCACGACACCAGCCGTTCACCAGCCAGGAGGCCATCAGCGCGGCGACTTTTGCCGGCTTCTCAACCATATCGCACACCATCCACGAGATGTTGTTACGGTTCGGGCGATAGCGGAAACCGTCTTCCCGCAGCCAGGTAACCTGCCCGGTGTCCATCAGGCTTTGCGCCATTGGACCGTTATCAACGGACGATACCCACATATTGCGTTTCACCAGCTGATAGGTCCAGCCGCCCGGGCACGCGCCAAGGTCGACGGCGTACATGCCGTTTGCCAGACGTTCATCCCACTCATCCGCCGGGATAAAGACGTGGAACGCCTCTTCCAGCTTGAGCGTGGAACGGCTTGGCGCATCGGACGGGAAGCGCAAACGCGGAATGCCCATAAAGAAGGGAGAGTTGTTGGTGGTGTACGAATAGCCTGTATAGCAGCAGCCTGGTGCGATAAAGAAGATATGCACCACCGGACGCTTCGGCGTTTCGTAGTTCGTCAGCACGCCTGCATCACGCAGCGCCGCACGCAGCGGCACGGTGAACTTACGGCAGAACTTCATCAGCTCTTTACTTTCGTTGGTATCCGCCACTTCAACGCGCAGATCGCCGCCTTTCTCCACCACGCCCTGCAGCATGCCGACAATTGGCGTGATGCGGTCTTCCGGCGGAAGATCCTTCAGCAGCTCACCCGCGACAAACATCTGGCGAGCAAAGATCAGCGAGCTGAACGGCAGCTCGCGCGCCAGCTTGTCTGCGTCTTCAGGCTGATAGCACTCGAATACCACATAGCCCGCGTTTTCTTTTACGCGGGCAAAGCCGAAGACTTCGCGCTTCGCCGCTTTATCGGTAATTTCCGCGGCGCACTCTTTCTCAAACCCCGGGCGACAATATAAAACAACCTTATTCATGAACAACGCCCTTGCGTTTCAGACGGATAGCTCCGATAAACATTAATACCCAACCCGCCAGGAAGCTGAAGCCGCCGACAGGTGTAACGAACGCCCACAGGCGCAAATGTGAGAGCGCAAGGCAGTACAGGCTACCGCTGAACAACACGGTACCCAGCGCCATAAACACGCTGCTCCAGTAAAACCAGATACTGATACGACGCTGCATCGCCACCGCCAGCCCAAAAATAGCCAGCGTGTGGAACGCCTGATATTCAAGGCCGGTCTGGATCCAGCCCATCTCTACTGCGCCTAAAGACTTGCTTAATACATGTGCGCCAAAGGCGCCCAGTGCAACAAAAATAAAGCCACTCACCGCGGCAAAAATCAGCATGAATCGGCTGGTCATGTTTAAGTCCTGAGTTGATGCGTGCCCGGCACACAAACGTTATTGCTCATACCTGAAGCGGAATTTTTCTTGCTCGGTTGCCGCTTTCGCCAGTATCCACTGCCGGAAGGCGGCTATTTTACCCAGTTCTGCCTGACTGTCATGACAAACCAGATAAAACGCATTCTTGCTGACCAGTACATCATTAAAAGGGCAAACCAGGCGGCCTGCCTCAATTTCGGACTGCGCCATGACGTTGTTCGCCAACGCCACGCCCTGCCCGTGAATGGCAGCCTGTAACACCATCGCACTGTGGCTAAAAATGGGTCCCTGCTGCACGTTAATATGTGTAAGACCTAATTGACGGGTATAAGTTTGCCAGTCGCGGCGAGAGGCATCATGCAAAAGCGTATGCTGAGCCAGGTCAGCGGGTGACTTCAGCGCCTTCTCACCTGTTAACAGCAGAGGAGAACAGACCGGCAGGAGATATTCTGCGTATAATTTTTCAACGCGCAAGCCCGGCCAGTTACCGCGACCATAAAAAATGGCGACATCCACGTCATCGGCCAGCTTGTCCTCCTGACGATCTACCGCCTGGATTCGAACGTCGATCCCCGGATAAGCTGAGTTAAAGCTTGAGAGTCTTGGCACCAGCCAATGAATGGCAAAACTGGGCAATAAACTGACGGTCAGAGCACCTTTTGCACTGCGAGCCTGCAGCTTACGCGTGGCTTCCGTGAGCTGGGAAAAAATCTCTTTAATATCCTGAAAATAGCTCTGCCCCTCTTCGGTCAACAGCAACGAACGGTTGCGTCGACGAAACAGCTTAAGGCCCAGAAAATCCTCCAGAGACTTGATTTGGTGACTTACTGCGGCCTGTGTCACAAAAAGCTCATCTGCTGCGCGGGTAAAGCTCAGATGACGTGCTGCTGCATCAAAAACTCGTAATGCATTAAGAGGTGGCAATCGCTTTGACATGGTTATCTGGCTTAGATGTTAACGGAATTTAACAAACAGGAAACAACGTTTAACCTATTAGTTTTTTTTATCTGAGCCATTATAATTTGTCCGTTGAGGAACTACCAGCAAATACCTATAGTGGCGGCACTTCCTGAGCCGGAACGAAGAGCTTTTTTCGGAATGCGTGTTCTGAAGGGCTTTTGGCTTACGGTTGTGATGTTGTGTTGTTGTGTTTGCAATTGGTCTGCGATTCAGACCACGGTAGCAACGCTACCAATTTTTCACTTCCTGTACATTTACCCTGTCTGTCCATAGTGATTAATGTAGCACCGCCAATTTGCGGTGCTTTTTTTTCGCCTGCGATCTGTTAATGCTCGATCTCTTTCATCTCTTTCACGTCCGTGCGGTTGATCTGCTGCTTGTTCCCGTTAGCATCTTTGTACGAAATCATCCCGGTATCATTATCGGTAGTCGGTTTCCCTTCCGAAACGATAGAACGACCATCGTTGGTGTGCATCACGTAGTTATTACCGGAACAGGCGCTCAGGGCAAAAGTAAACGCACAGGCAGAAATGATTGCAGCTGTCTTATTCATGATTATTCTCCTTTAGCAATTAATGCTATTCAAACCTCGATTTATAACAGGCTAAAACATCCGCCTAACACTATTTAGCATAACCTGCTTTTTTGAGGCCGTAAGGATAAGCAGACAATTCTGATAGATATCAACCTCCTTGCCCTGCCGCTGAAATTGCGCGACGATCGCTATATTGAAATGAGGAATCCCATGAACGCTTTCAGTCCTGCGCAGTTCCGCGCACAGTTTCCGGCCCTGGCCGATGCCGGTATTTACCTGGATAGCGCCGCCACCGCCCTTAAGCCACAGGCGGTGATTGAGGCCACGCAGCAGTTCTACAGCCTGAGCGCCGGGAACGTGCATCGCAGCCAGTTTGCCGAAGCGCAGCGATTAACCGCGCGCTATGAAGCCGCACGCGATCAGGTCGCTCGCCTGATCAATGCCGAGAGCGGGAAAAACATCGTCTGGACGCGCGGCACGACCGAAGCCATCAATATGGTGGCCCAGTGCTACGCGCGCCCGCTGCTTCAGCCGGGCGATGAGATCGTCGTCAGCGAGGCGGAACATCACGCCAACCTGGTGCCGTGGCTGATGGTGGCCGAGCAAACGGGTGCACGCGTGGTGAAGCTTCCACTGGGTGCAGACCTTCTGCCCGACGTGGCCCGTCTCCCCGAACTGATTACCCCTCGCAGCCGCATTCTGGCGCTCGGACAGATGTCGAACGTCACGGGAGGTTGCCCGGACCTGGCTCAGTCTATTCGCATTGCCCATGCATGCGGGATGGTGGTGATGGTCGACGGCGCTCAGGGCGTGGTGCACTTCCCCGCTGATGTGCAGGCGCTTGATATCGATTTCTATGCCTTCTCAGGGCATAAGCTCTACGGGCCAACCGGTATTGGGGCGTTGTACGGCAAGCCAGAACTCCTGGCAAAAATGACGCCGTGGCTGGGTGGCGGCAAAATGATCACCGAAGTGTCGTTCGATGGCTTCAAAACTCAGGATGTTCCCTATCGACTGGAAGCCGGTACGCCGAACGTGGCGGGGGTGATTGGCTTAAGCGCGGCGCTGGAGTGGCTGGCAGAAACAGACATCGTTCAGGCTGAAAGCTGGAGCCGGGGGCTGGCGACGCTGGCAGAGGAAGAGCTCAAAAAGCGCCCGGGTTTCCGCTCGTTCCGCGTTCAGGATTCAAGCCTGCTCGCCTTTGATTTTGCGGGCGTTCACCATAGCGACATGGTGACGCTGCTGGCCGGGTACGGCATTGCCCTGCGTGCCGGACAGCACTGCGCCCAGCCGCTGCTGGCGGCGCTTGGCGTTAACGGTACGCTGCGCGCCTCGTTTGCGCCGTACAATACCCAAAGCGATGTCGACGTGCTGGTTGCCGCCGTTGACCGCGCCCTTGAAATACTGGTGGATTAATGACTAGCGCTGCTTTAGCCGGACATCCGTTTGGCACCGTCATCACAGAAGAGACCTTAAAACAGACCTTCGCCCCGCTCCAGCAGTGGGAAGATAAATATCGACAGCTGATCCTGCTGGGTAAACAGCTCCCGGCCCTTTCAGACGATCTTAAAGCGCAGGCGAAAGAGATCGCAGGCTGTGAAAACCGCGTCTGGCTGGGCGTGAGCGTCTCCGGCGAGAAGCTGCACTTCTTCGGCGACAGCGAAGGCCGCATCGTCCGGGGCCTGCTGGCCGTATTGCTGACCGCTGTGGAAGGGAAAAGCGCGGCGGAATTGCTGGCACATTCGCCGCTGGCGTTATTTGATGAGCTGGGGCTGCGCGCGCAGCTCAGCGCCTCGCGTGGTCAGGGGTTGATCGCGCTGGGCGACGCGGTACTGGATGCCGCACGTCAGGCTCAGGCCTGACGTTCCGCCTTCGCCATCATTTTCTTGAGGGCGTGAGACACCGCCACAAAGCCAAAGGAGGCGGTCACCATGGTGGCCGCACCAAAACCTGAGGCGCAATCCATTCGTTTTGGCCCTTCCGCCGTGCTTTTCATCGCGCAGACTGAGCCATCCGCCTGCGGGTAGACCAGCGCTTCGGTCGAGAACACGCAGTCGACGCCGAGCTTGCCTTTGCTGTTCTTCACCACGTTAAAATCGCTCTTCAGGCGCTCGCGCAGCTTGGCCGCCAGCGGATCCTGGATCGTTTTCGCCAGGTCGGCCACCTGGATCTGCGTCGGATCGATTTGCCCGCCCGCGCCGCCCGTCGTGACCAGCGGCACCTTGTAGCGACGGCAGTATGCGATCAACGCCGCTTTTGGCCGCACGCTGTCGATGGCGTCAATCACATAGCTATAGCCTTTGCTCATGTACTCCGCGACGTTATCTGCCGTCACAAAGTCGTCGATCACCGTCACGCGGCACTCCGGGTTGATCAAACGGATACGTTCCGCCATGACCTCAGACTTCGCCAGGCCGACGTTATCGCGCAGGGCGTGGATTTGACGGTTGGTGTTGGTGACGCAAACGTCATCCATGTCAATCAGCGTGATTGCGCCAATACCGGTTCTCGCCAGCGCTTCTGCCGCCCACGACCCCACACCACCAATGCCCACGACGCAGACGTGCGCATCCGCAAACAGCTGCAGGGCTTTTTCACCATATAAACGTGCCGTCCCGCCAAAACGCTGGCGCCAGGCGTCGCTGATTACCACAGACATAAAACCTCAGATGTAAAAAGGGTGAGGTTTTCCTCACCCTGAACAGTAATCCGTATTGCGCTCAGAATACCACAATCAGCCGCTGAATACGTTTCCAGCTCCCGGAGCTGCCTTCAGTACCCACACGCGTCCGTAGTGGTTATACCAGCCCGCGCGATGGCCTGCGTCAGGGCCAATGCCCTGATAGATGTCAAAGTGCTGGCCTTTAATCGCCCCGCCGACGTCCAGCGCCACCATCAGACGCAGCTCATACTGACCGTTGAACTTGCCGTTATTGTCCAGCAGAGGAACCTCAGCCAGCAGCGTGGTGCCTGCAGGAATAATCGAACGATCCGATGCTACCGACGCGCGGCCAATCAGGGGAACTGCACTCGCTCCTTTCACCGGCGCGAAGTTTTGCGGTTTGAAGAAGACGAACGACGGGTTCTGCTCCAGCAGCTCGCGCACCTCGGCTTCGCTGTGTTTCTCGCCCCACTCGCGGATCGCCTGCATCGACATATCTTCTTTCTTCACTTCACCGCGGTCGATCAGCACCTTACCGATACTGCGATAGGCGTGACCGTTTTTACCGGAATAGCTGAAGAAGTTGAGCGGCGACCCGTCGCCAAAATCAATGTAGCCGCTGCCCTGAACGTCCATGATGAAGTTATCCATCAGGGAGTTGCTGTAGGCCAGAACGTAATTTTCGCTCAGCGCACCGGCGTAGATCTCAGCGCGAGACGGCAGACGACCGCGTTTTGGCGGCATACGGTAGATAGGATACTGGAACTCGCCCTGACGCGAGTATCGTGCCTGGATAACCGGGGTGTAGTAACCGGTAAACTGGACGTTGCCGTAGTTATCGGCCCCTTCCATCTGCCAGGCGTCGATACCAAACTGGCGCATGTTGCGCGTATCGCCGCCTGCTTTAAGCCAGTCCTGGACCGCGTTATACACGCTACTCTGGGCGCCATACAGACGCGGCGACGCGTTGCGGATCTGGTAGACCTGCTCGGAGAAATCACCGGCATTAATCGGTGCGCCGACGGCATCAGGCTGATTAACTAAAGAGAAAGGCTGGGATAACTTCCCGTCTTTATACTGTTGACCGCGATCGGTCGGTTTGGAAGAACAGGCCGCAAGAATCGCTACCATTGCGCCCGCCATCAGATACTTCGCCCAACGTCCTTTCATTATATCTCGTCTTTAAGTTGCCCATTTCCGCGTGATGAAGATAACAAACCGCCAGGGCTAATGAAATGCGATCGCATGCCCTTTGGCAAATTTTGCGCAAAAAATAGTCCGAACAGAGCCATGTCGTTCAATTTGCATACAAAATCATGATTTATGTGAAAAAGGGGTTGCATCACAAACCTATCCGAGTATAGTGCGCATCCACGGACGCGGGGTGGAGCAGCCTGGTAGCTCGTCGGGCTCATAACCCGAAGGTCGTCGGTTCAAATCCGGCCCCCGC
>NZ_BAAKFX010000010.1:0-139163 GCF_057536195.1 Enterobacter sp. C3_dUdeg | reverse complement strand
CTCAGAAGTGAAACGCCGTAGCGCCGATGGTAGTGTGGGGTCTCCCCATGTGAGAGTAGGGAACTGCCAGGCATCAATTAAAAGAACCCCGTACCGTAAGGTGCGGGGTTTTTTGCTTTTGTTTTTCCCTCTCCCCCCTCCTTGAAACTTTCTCACCTTCCGCTTGCAGGCTCGACATTATGCCCGTTTCTGGGTATCGTTAGCTATCTGGATGTCTAAACGTTTATACGTATGCTGTGAGGATATAAAGCTATGCCGATTCGGGTGCAGGACGAGCTACCAGCCGTCAATTTCTTGCGTGAAGAAAACGTCTTCGTCATGACGGCTTCGCGTGCGACAGGTCAGGAAATTCGCCCGCTGAAGGTGCTTATTCTCAATCTGATGCCAAAAAAGATCGAAACAGAAAACCAGTTCCTGCGTCTTCTGTCGAACTCCCCGCTGCAGGTGGATATCCAGTTGCTGCGAATCGATGCCCGTGAATCACGTAACACGCCATCTGAGCATTTGAACAACTTCTACTGTAACTTCGATGACATTCAGGGGGAAAACTTCGACGGACTGATCGTGACCGGCGCGCCGCTCGGCCTGGTTGAATTTAACGATGTCGCCTACTGGCCGCAGATCAAACAGGTTCTGGAGTGGGCAAAAGATCACGTCACGTCTACCTTGTTTGTCTGTTGGGCGGTACAAGCCGCACTGAATATTCTTTATGGCATCCCCAAGCAAACCCGCACTGAAAAGCTCTCCGGCGTATACGAACACCATATTCTTCATCCACATGCGTTGCTGACGCGCGGTTTCGATGACTCTTTCCTGGCCCCGCATTCTCGCTACGCCGATTTCCCGGCCCAGCTGATTCGTGATTACACCGATCTGGAGATCCTGGCCGAAACGGAAGACGGAGATGCTTACCTGTTTGCCAGCAAGGATAAACGCATTGCTTTTGTGACCGGACATCCTGAGTACGATCCGCATACCCTCGCATCAGAGTATTTTCGTGATGTCGAAGCGGGTCTTAATCCGGATGTACCGTACAACTATTTCCCGAAAGACGATCCGCAAAACAAACCGAGAGCAACCTGGCGCAGCCACGGAAATTTGCTTTTCACTAACTGGCTCAACTATTACGTCTACCAGATAACGCCATACGATCTGCGTCACATGAATCCGACGCTGGAGTAATCTTCTGCACTAAACGATCCTAAAGCGTTTCAGCTATTCAAATCAGGCACCTTCGGGTGCCTTTTTTATTTCCGAAATGTCACTCACCGTTCGATCCAACTTTAATCTCAATGAAATCAATCAATTAATAACAATTAATAATTAAAATGGAAATTGTTTTTGATTTTAGAAAAAATATAGATAGTCTTAATTCTGCTGAGCGAAAACCACCCAACGATCTTTCGTTCGCATCGGGGGCGTGATTTTGGATCTTTGATGAGGAGCAGAGCAATGACTCAACAGGCAACGACGGTCGATGAACTGGCCTTTACCCAGCCGTATGGCGAGCAAGAACAGCAAGTGTTGACGGCGGAAGCGGTAGAATTTCTGACTGAACTGGTGACCCGCTTTACGCCGCAGCGTAATAAGCTGCTGGCGGCGCGCATTCATCAGCAGCAGGAAATTGACGATGGCAAGTTGCCTGGATTCATTTCGGAAACCGCTTCCATTCGTCGCGGTGAGTGGAAAATCCGCGGTATCCCTGAAGATTTACAGGATCGTCGCGTTGAGATCACCGGCCCGGTAGAGCGCAAAATGGTGATCAACGCCATGAACGCCAACGTTAAAGTCTTCATGGCCGATTTTGAAGACTCTCTGGCGCCGGACTGGCGTAAGGTCATCGAGGGGCAGATCAACCTGCGCGACGCCGTGAACGGCACCATCAGCTATACCAACGAAGCCGGCAAAATTTACCAGCTCAAACCAAACCCTGCGGTGCTGATCTGTCGCGTGCGCGGCCTGCACCTGCCTGAAAAACATGTCACCTGGCGTGGGGAAGCCATTCCAGGCAGCCTGTTTGATTTCGCACTCTATTTCTTCCACAACTACAAGAACCTGCTGGCAAAAGGCAGCGGCCCTTATTTCTATTTGCCAAAAACGCAGGCCTGGCAGGAAGCGGCCTGGTGGAGCGAGGTCTTCAGCTACGCGGAAGATCGTTTCAACCTGCCGCGCGGCACCATCAAAGCCACGCTGCTAATTGAAACGCTGCCTGCCGTGTTCCAGATGAATGAAATTCTGCACGCCCTGCGCGATCACATCGTCGGCCTGAACTGCGGGCGCTGGGACTATATTTTCAGCTACATCAAAACCCTGAAAAACTATCCCGACCGCGTACTGCCGGATCGCCAGGTCGTGACCATGGATAAACCGTTCCTGAGCGCCTACTCGCGCCTGCTGATCAAAACCTGCCACAAGCGCGGCGCCTTTGCGATGGGCGGCATGGCGGCATTTATCCCGAGCAAAGACGCAGAGCGGAACAATCAGGTGCTCAACAAGGTGAAGGCTGATAAAGAGCTTGAAGCCCGTAACGGTCACGACGGCACGTGGATTGCCCATCCTGGCCTGGCCGATACGGCGATGGAGGTCTTTAACCGCGTTCTCGGCGACAACAAAAACCAGCTGTTTGTCACGCGCGAAGACGAGGCCCCAACGGCTGAAGAACAGCTGCTGGCACCGTGCGCGGGCGAGCGTACGGAAGAGGGCATGCGTGCCAATATCCGCGTCGCGGTCCAGTACATCGAAGCGTGGATCTCCGGCAACGGCTGCGTACCTATCTACGGCCTGATGGAAGATGCCGCAACGGCGGAGATTTCACGTACCTCCATCTGGCAGTGGATCCACCATCAAAAAACGCTCAGCAACGGTAAACCGGTGACCAAGACCCTGTTCCGCCAGATGCTGGCAGAAGAGATGCGGGTGATCCAGGACGAGCTGGGCGAGCACCGCTTCAGCAGCGGACGTTTTGACGACGCCGCGCGCCTGATGGAGCAAATCACCACATCAGATGACTTAATCGACTTCCTGACCCTGCCGGGCTACCGCTTCCTGGCGTAACTCACCACATAACAATATGGAGCATCTGCACATGAAAACCCGTACCCAACAAATCGAAGAGTTGAAGAAAGAGTGGACACAGCCTCGCTGGGAAGGCATCCGCCGTCCTTACAGCGCGGAGGAAGTGGTGAAATTACGCGGCTCGGTCAATCCGGAATGCACGCTGGCACAGAACGGTGCGGCGAAAATGTGGAAGCTGCTGCACGGTGGCTCTAAAAAGGGCTACATCAACAGCCTCGGCGCGCTGACCGGCGGTCAGGCGCTGCAGCAGGCGAAGGCCGGTATTGAAGCTATCTATCTCTCCGGCTGGCAGGTTGCGGCGGACGCTAACCTGGCGTCCAGCATGTACCCGGATCAGTCGCTCTATCCGGCTAACTCCGTGCCGTCGGTGGTGGATCGGATCAACAATACCTTCCGCCGTGCAGATCAGATCCAATGGGCCGCTGGAATCGAACCTGGAGATCCGCGCTTTATTGACTACTTCCTGCCGATCGTCGCGGATGCGGAAGCGGGCTTCGGCGGCGTGCTGAACGCCTTCGAGCTGATGAAGTCGATGATTGAGGCCGGTGCAGCGGCCGTTCACTTCGAAGACCAGCTGGCGTCAGTGAAAAAATGCGGACACATGGGCGGTAAGGTGCTGGTTCCTACACAGGAAGCCGTACAGAAGCTGGTTGCCGCGCGTCTGGCCGCGGACGTGCTCGGCGTGCCGACGCTGGTGATTGCCCGTACCGATGCGGACGCGGCGGACCTGATCACCTCTGACTGCGACCCGTACGACAGCGAGTTCATCACCGGCGAGCGTACCAGTGAAGGCTTCTACCGCACCCATGCCGGCATTGAACAGGCGATCAGCCGCGGCCTGGCGTACGCGCCTTACGCGGACCTGGTCTGGTGTGAAACCTCCACGCCGGATCTGGCGCTGGCAAAACGCTTTGCCGACGCCATCCACGCGAAGTATCCGGGCAAACTGCTGGCCTATAACTGCTCGCCGTCCTTCAACTGGCAGAAAAAGCTGGATGACAAAACCATCGCCAGCTTCCAGCAGCAGCTGTCCGACATGGGCTACAAATACCAGTTCATTACCCTGGCCGGTATCCACAGCATGTGGTTCAACATGTTCGACCTGGCGCACGCCTATGCGCAGGGTGAGGGCATGAAGCACTACGTTGAGAAGGTGCAGCAGCCGGAGTTTGCGGCGGGCAAAGACGGTTACACCTTCGTGTCTCACCAGCAGGAGGTGGGGACCGGCTACTTTGACAATGTGACCACGATAATTCAGGGCGGCACCTCCTCCGTCACCGCCTTAACGGGTTCAACGGAAGAAGCACAGTTCTAATCTTTTCCCCCTCTCCCCTCTCGGGGAGAGGGGAGAGGGGGAATATATGTCGCGTGGCCTGGAATTGCTGATTGCCCAAACTATTTTGCAGGGCTTCGATGCCCAGTATGGTCGTTTTCTTGAAGTGACATCCGGCGCGCAGCAGCGCTTCGAACATGCAGACTGGCATGCGGTTCAGCAGGCCATGAAGCAGCGTATCCATCTCTATGACCACCACGTGGGTCTGGTGGTGGAGCAGCTGCGCTGTATTACCGACGGTAAAAGCCCGGACGCGGAATTTTTACTGCGCGTGAAAGAGCACTACACCCATTTGTTACCCGATTACCCGCGCTTCGAGATTGCGGAGAGCTTTTTCAACTCCGTCTATTGCCGGTTATTTGACCACCGCTCACTATCTCCAGAGCGGTTATTTATCTTCAGCTCCCAGCCCGAGCGACGCTTTCGAACCATTCCCCGTCCGCTGGCGAAAGATTTCTTTCCCGATCGCGGATGGGAAAAGCTCCTGCACCGCGTGCTAACGGATCTGCCGCTGCGCCTGCCCTGGGAGAATAAAACCCGGGATATCGGCTATATCCACGCCCATCTCAACGAAACCTTCGGCGCGGAGGTGCTCAGCCGCAGCCATTTGCAGGTGGCCAACGAGCTTTTCTACCGCAATAAAGCCGCCTGGCTGGTGGGCAAACTGGTTACGCCGACCGCCATTGTGCCGTTTCTGCTGCCGATCCACCGTACCGACGACGGGGAACTGTTTGTCGATACCTGCCTGACCACCAGCGCCGAGGCCAGCATCGTGTTTGGCTTCGCCCGCTCCTATTTCATGGTGTACGCCCCGCTGCCTGCCGCGCTGGTGGAGTGGCTGCGGGAGATCCTGCCGGGCAAAACCACCGCCGAGCTGTATATGGCCATTGGCTGCCAGAAGCACGCCAAAACGGAAAGCTACCGGGAGTACCTGCGCTATGTCACCACGGCCGATGAGCAGTTTATCGAAGCGCCCGGCATTCGCGGCATGGTGATGCTGGTCTTTACGCTGCCGGGTTTCGACCGGGTCTTTAAGGTGATTAAAGACAGATTCGCGCCGCAGAAAGAGATGACCGCCGCGCACGTTCGCGCCTGCTATCAGCTGGTCAAAGAGCACGATCGCGTCGGGCGCATGGCGGATACCCAGGAGTTCGAAAACTTTGTGCTGGATAAACAGCAGATCGACCCGGCGCTCATGGCGCTGTTAATGCAGGAAGCACCTGCGAAAATCACCGATCTTGGCGACAAAATTGCCATTAGCCATCTCTACATCGAACGCCGTATGGTGCCGCTGAATATCTGGCTTGAGCAGTCCGAAGGCCAGGCGCTGCGGGATGCCATTGAAGAGTACGGCAACGCGATTCGCCAGCTTGCCGCCGCCAATATTTTCCCGGGCGACATGCTGTTTAAAAACTTCGGCGTCACCCGTCACGGGCGCGTGGTGTTCTACGATTACGACGAAATTTGCTACATGACCGAAGTGAATTTCCGCGATATACCACAGCCCCGCTACCCGGAAGATGAGCTTTCCGGTGAGCCGTGGTACAGCGTCTCACCGGGCGATGTGTTTCCGGAGGAGTTTCGCCACTGGCTGTGTGCCGACCCGCGCATCGGGCCGTTATTTGAAGAGATGCATGAGGATCTGTTCCGCGCCAGCTACTGGCGCGGGCTGCAAACGCGGATCAAAAAAGGGCATGTCGAAGATGTGTACGCTTACCGCCGCAAGCAGAGGTTTTGCATTAGGTTTGCACCCTCTCTAGCAGGGTGAGGGCATCAGATTTTCTCCCTCTCCCTGTGGGAGAGGGCCGGGGTGAGGGCATCAGGCCGCACTCAATCTCAACGAATCCCACCGTACGCCAGCGTCACCTCTTTCGCCGCCTTAATCACCAGCGCGCCCAGCTCGGTCACGCGGTCATCGGTCATCCGCGAAATCGGCCCGGAGATGGAGATGGCGGCAAACGGCTCGCGGTGCTCGTCAAAAATACAGGCCGCAAGGCAGCGCAGGCCCAGAGCATGTTCTTCATCATCAAACGAATAGCCGCGCTTGCGGGTCAGGGCCAGATCTTCTTTCAGATGCACGGGCGACACCAGCGTGGCGTGGGTATAGGCGTGCAGCCCTTTACGGTGCAGCAGTCCCGTCACCTGCTCTTCGCTCAGCTGCGAAAGAAACGCTTTCCCCGCCCCGGAGGCATGCATCGGCAGCTTGCCGCCAATCGGTGCGGACATGCGCATCAGCTGCGTGCACTGCACCTGGTCGATGATAATCGCCTGATGATCGCTCTGGTCCAGCACCGCCAGGTTTACGGTCTCGCCGGACTCCTCCATCAGCTTGCGCAGAATCGGGTGCACAATCGCCAGCAGGTTGCGGCTCTGCAGGAAGCTGCTGCCGACGATAAACGCATGCGCGCCCACCGCCCAGTGCCCCAGCTCGCCGACCTGGCGGACAAAGCCCAGCTGCTGCATGGTGGTCAGCAGGCGGTGCGTCGTGGAGTTCGGCAGGCCAGCCTGCTGGGCCAGCTCCGTCAGGGCCACGCTGCTGTGCGACTCGGCTATCCACTCCAGCAGCTTCAAACCGCGCGTGAGCGATTGAACCTGTCCGCCCTGTTGTGCGGCGGCGGTGGTGGCAGCAGGTTTTCTGCCGCGTTTAGCGGGAACGGTCGCGACCATGACGATCTCCTTTTTCTGTATCGTGGAAATCATTTTCGTTTTATTTGGTGAATTTGCAACCGTTATCCTGACTGATCGGAGGAGTGATGGTGAACATGTCTCATGTTACCGCTGTGCGGCTTTTCCACCCTGCGAGATTGTGCCAGTATGGAACGCAGCCTTTTGGCCTTGTTGAGCGTTGTCGGGAGCAAGTGTGAGCAGCAAAGTAGAGCAACTGCGTGCGCAGTTAAATGAACGAATTCTGGTGCTGGACGGCGGCATGGGCACCATGATCCAGGGGTATCGTCTGAGTGAAGATGATTTCCGCGGCGAACGCTTTGCCGACTGGCCCTGCGACCTGAAAGGGAACAACGACCTGCTGGTGCTCAGCAAGCCGTCCGTCATTAAGGATATCCACAACGCCTACTTCGAAGCGGGTGCGGATATCGTTGAAACCAACACCTTTAACTCGACAACTATCGCTATGGCGGATTACCAGATGGAATCCCTGTCGGCGGAAATCAACCTGGAAGCCGCGAAGCTGGCGCGCGCCTGCGCCGACGAGTGGACGGCCCGCACGCCGGACAAGCCTCGCTACGTTGCCGGGGTGCTTGGCCCGACGAACCGCACCGCGTCGATTTCACCGGACGTCAACGACCCGGCGTTTCGTAATATCACCTTCGATCAGCTGGTCGCGGCCTACCGTGAATCGACCAAAGCGCTGGTGGAAGGCGGTTCCGATCTGATTCTGATTGAAACCGTATTCGATACCCTCAATGCCAAAGCCGCGATTTACGCGGTGAAAGAGGAGTTTGAAGCGCTCGGCGTTGACCTGCCAATCATGATTTCCGGCACCATCACCGACGCCTCCGGCCGTACCCTGTCCGGCCAGACAACCGAAGCGTTTTATAACTCCCTGCGCCACGCCGAAGCGCTCTCCTTTGGCCTGAACTGCGCGCTGGGGCCGGATGAACTGCGCCAGTACGTGCAGGAGCTTTCCCGTATCGCGGAATGCTACGTCACCGCCCACCCGAACGCCGGTCTGCCAAACGCGTTTGGTGAATACGATCTCGATGCCGACACCATGGCGGTGCAAATCCGCGAGTGGGCCGAGTCTGGCTTCCTGAACATCGTCGGCGGCTGCTGCGGTACCACGCCGGAGCACATCGCGGCCATGAGCAACGCCGTCGCCGGTCTGCCGCCGCGCAAGCTGCCCGAGCTTCCGGTTGCCTGTCGTCTGTCCGGCCTGGAGCCGTTGACCATCGGCGACGACAGCCTGTTTGTGAACGTGGGTGAGCGTACTAACGTCACCGGTTCCGCAAAGTTCAAGCGCCTGATTAAAGAAGAGAAGTACAGCGAAGCGCTGGACGTTGCCCGCCAGCAGGTGGAAAGCGGCGCGCAGATTATCGATATCAACATGGATGAGGGGATGCTCGACGCCGAAGCGGCGATGGTGCGTTTCCTCAACCTGATTGCCGGTGAGCCGGACATTGCCCGCGTGCCGATCATGATTGACTCCTCCAAGTGGGAGGTCATCGAAAAAGGGCTGAAGTGCATTCAGGGTAAAGGCATCGTCAACTCCATCTCGATGAAAGAGGGTGTCGATATCTTTATCCACCACGCGAAGATGGTCCGCCGCTACGGTGCCGCCGTGGTGGTGATGGCCTTTGACGAAGTGGGTCAGGCCGATACCCGCGAGCGCAAAATCGAGATTTGCCGCCGCGCGTACAAGATTTTGACCGAAGAGGTGGGCTTCCCGCCGGAAGACATTATCTTTGACCCGAATATCTTCGCCGTTGCGACCGGGATTGAAGAGCACAACAACTACGCCCAGGACTTTATCGGCGCATGTGAAGACATCAAGCGAGAGCTGCCGCATGCGCTGATCTCCGGCGGCGTATCGAACGTGTCGTTCTCGTTCCGCGGCAACGACCCGGTGCGCGAAGCGATCCACGCCGTGTTCCTCTACTACGCCATCCGCAACGGCATGGACATGGGGATCGTTAACGCCGGCCAGCTGGCGATTTACGACGACCTTCCCGCCGAGCTGCGCGACGCCGTCGAGGACGTGATCCTTAACCGCCGCGACGACGCCACCGAGCGCATGCTGGACCTGGCGGAGAAATACCGCGGCAGCAAATCGGATGAGGCGGCAAACGTTCAGCAGGCCGAGTGGCGTTCGTGGGACGTGAAAAAGCGCCTGGAATACTCGCTGGTCAAAGGCATCACCGAATTTATCGAGCTCGATACCGAAGAGGCGCGCCAGCAGGCAGCCCGCCCGATTGAGGTGATCGAAGGTCCCCTGATGGACGGCATGAACGTGGTCGGCGATCTGTTCGGTGAGGGCAAAATGTTCCTGCCGCAGGTGGTGAAATCCGCCCGCGTGATGAAGCAGGCAGTGGCCTATCTGGAGCCCTACATCGAAGCCAGCAAAGAGAAAGGCTCCAGCAACGGCAAGATGGTTATCGCCACCGTGAAGGGCGACGTGCACGACATCGGCAAGAACATCGTTGGCGTAGTGCTGCAGTGTAATAACTACGAGATTATCGACCTCGGCGTGATGGTCCCGGCGGACAAAATTCTCAAGACCGCGCGCGAAGTGAACGCCGACCTGATTGGCCTCTCCGGGCTGATTACGCCGTCGCTGGACGAAATGGTCAACGTGGCAAAAGAGATGGAGCGACAGGGCTTCACCATTCCGCTATTGATTGGCGGGGCGACCACCTCAAAAGCGCATACGGCGGTGAAAATCGAGCAGAACTACAGCGGCCCGACGGTCTACGTGCAGAACGCCTCGCGCACCGTGGGCGTGGTCTCCGCGCTGCTCTCCGACACCCAGCGCGACGATTTTGTGGCGCGCACCCGCAAAGAGTACGAAACCGTTCGCATCCAGCACGGCCGTAAGAAGCCGCGCACCCCGCCTGTTTCGCTTCAGGCGGCGCGCGACAACGATCTGGCCTTCGACTGGTCCAGCTACACGCCGCCGGTCGCGCACCGCCTGGGCGTGCAGGACGTAACGGCCAGCATCGAGACGCTGCGCAACTACATCGACTGGACGCCGTTCTTTATGACCTGGTCGCTGGCGGGCAAATATCCGCGCATCCTGGAAGACGAGGTGGTTGGCGAGGAGGCGAAGCGCCTGTTTAAAGATGCCAATGATATGCTCGACACGCTGAGCGCAGAGAAAAGCCTCAACCCGCGCGGCGTGGTGGGCCTGTTCCCGGCGAACCGCGTGGGCGACGACATCGAAATCTATCGCGATGAAACCCGCACCCACGTGCTGGCGGTCAGCCGCCATCTGCGCCAGCAAACCGAGAAAGTGGGCTTTGCCAACTACTGCCTGGCCGATTTTGTCGCGCCGAAGCTGAGTGGTAAAGCCGACTATATCGGCGCCTTTGCGGTGACCGGCGGTCTGGAGGAAGACGCGCTGGCGGACGCGTTCGAAGCGCAGCACGATGATTACAATAAAATCATGGTGAAAGCGATTGCCGACCGCCTGGCGGAAGCCTTCGCCGAGTACCTCCACGAGCGCGTGCGTAAGGTGCACTGGGGCTACGCGGCGAATGAAAACCTCAGCAATGAGGATCTGATCCGCGAAAATTACCAGGGGATTCGCCCGGCGCCGGGATACCCGGCCTGTCCGGAACACACCGAAAAAGGCACCATCTGGAAGCTGCTGGACGTGGAAGCCCATACCGGCATGAAGCTCACCGAGTCGTTCGCCATGTGGCCAGGCGCGTCCGTTTCCGGCTGGTACTTCAGCCATCCGGACA
Source organism: Enterobacter sp. C3_dUdeg (assembly GCF_057536195.1). Classification (NCBI taxonomy): domain Bacteria; kingdom Pseudomonadati; phylum Pseudomonadota; class Gammaproteobacteria; order Enterobacterales; family Enterobacteriaceae; genus Enterobacter; species Enterobacter sp. C3_dUdeg. The sequence continues at coordinate 128,336 of NZ_BAAKFX010000010.1, read as the reverse complement.
GCAAGTACTTTGCCGTGGCGCAGCTGCAGCGGGATCAGATTGAAGATTACGCCCTGCGCAAAGGCATGAGCGTGTCTGAAGTGGAGCGCTGGCTGGCGCCTAATCTCGGCTACGACGCCGACTAAAATCACTTTTCCTTACAACAAACAGGGCGCTCATTGGGCGCCCTGTCTCTTTCTTACGTTTAAACCCTTATACTGAACCTATGGAAAACGAATAACGATAAGGAGGAAAACCTTCCGTGCTGACCCTGTTACACCTGCTCTCTGCAGTCGCCCTGCTCGTATGGGGCACCCATATCGTCCGTACCGGCGTGATGCGCGTATTTGGCGCGCGCTTGCGTACCGTTCTCAGCAGCAGCGTTGAGAAGAAGCCGCTCGCCTTCTGCGCGGGCATTGGCGTAACGGCACTGGTGCAGAGCAGTAACGCCACGACCCTGCTTGTCACCTCCTTTGTGGCGCAGGATCTGGTGGCGCTGGCCCCGGCGCTGGTGATTGTGCTGGGTGCGGATGTAGGTACCGCGCTGATGGCGCGTGTTCTGACCTTCGATCTCTCCTGGCTGTCGCCGCTGCTGATTTTTCTCGGCGTCATCTTCTTCCTCGGCCGCAAACAGACGCGCGCCGGGCAGCTCGGGCGCGTAGGAATTGGCCTCGGGCTGATCCTGCTGGCGCTGGAGCTGATTGTGCAGGCGGTCACGCCAATCACCGAGGCCAATGGCGTTCAGGTCATCTTCGCCTCCCTGACCGGGGACATCATGCTGGACGCGCTCATTGGCGCGGTGTTTGCTATCGTCAGCTACTCCAGCCTGGCGGCGGTCCTGCTGACGGCCACGCTTACCGCCGCAGGGGCGATCTCTTTCCCGGTAGCGCTGTGTCTGGTGATCGGGGCTAACCTCGGCTCCGGCCTGCTGGCGATGCTTAACAACAGCGCGGCCAATGCCGCCGCCCGCCGCGTGGCGCTGGGCAGCCTGCTGTTTAAGCTGGTGGGCAGCCTGATTATCCTGCCCTTTATCCACCCGCTGGCGAACCTGATGGACAATCTCCCGCTGCCGAAGGCGGAGCTGGTGATCTACTTCCACGTCTTCTACAACCTGGTGCGCTGCCTGGCGATGGTGCCGTTTGCCGCGCCGATGGCCCGCTTCTGCGAACGCCTCATTCAGGACGAACCGGAGCTGGATGCGCGCCTGAAGCCGAAGCACCTGGATACGTCCGCGCTGGATACCCCGGCGCTGGCGCTGGCGAATGCCGCGCGCGAGACGCTGCGCATGGGCGACGCAATGGAAACCATGCTCGAAGGCCTGCAAAAGGTGATGCACGGCGAGCCGCGTGAAGAGAAAGAACTGCGCAGACTGGCGGACGATATCAACGTGCTCTATACCGCCATTAAGCTTTACCTGGCGCGTATGCCGCAGGACGAGCTGGCGGAAGAGGAGTCCCGCCGCTGGGCGGAAATCATCGAGATGTCGCTTAACCTTGAGCAGGCCTCGGATATCGTGGAGCGTATGGGCAGCGAGATCGCCGACAAATCCCTTGCCGCGCGTCGTGCGTTTTCAGGTGAAGGCCTGAAGGAGCTGGAAGCGCTGCACGAACAGCTGGTCAGCAACCTCAAGCTGGCGATGCTGGTCTTCTTCTCCAGCGACGTGCCGAGCGCGCGCCGCCTGCGCCGCAACAAACATCGTTTCCGCATTCTGAACCGCCGCTATTCGCACGCCCACGTTGAGCGTCTGCACCAGCAGAACGTGCAGAGTATCGAGACCAGCTCCCTGCATCTGGGGCTGCTGGGGGATATGAAGCGTCTCAACTCGTTGTTCTGCGCGGTGGCGTACAGCGTGATGGAACAGCCGGATGAAGACGACGAGCGGGATGAGTATTAATCTCTGAAAGCGCCTCGCAAAATCGTTTTGCGGGGCGTGACACTTTATAAAGCGCCATTTACTCTTCAGACCTTACATTTTGAAGGGAATAGAAAATGCTCGTTTATTACGCTACACTTCGCCAATTCATGCGCATTCCGATGGGGGTTTTCATGCGCGCTACTCAAGGCATCAAAAAATCAGTCAATGTGTCGTTAGCACCAGAAATCCTTGAAGAGGCGCGTCGGCTTAAACTTAATCTCTCTGCTGTACTCACGGCTGCGCTGCAGGAGCAGTTTCGAGCGCATCAGCGCGCAGAGTGGTTAGCAGAAAATAAAGCTGCTATCGAGGCCATTAACCAGTGGGTTGATGAAAACGGCTCCTTTAGTGATTCTCAGAGATCGTTCTGATGGAGCAATATTTTGCTTATGAGAATGAAGGTAAGGGGAAAACTGCCTATCCCTGGCTAATCAATATGCAGCATCCCGTGGCCAATGTGATGAAGCATGTCCTGGTCGCCCCAGCAGTTGAGCTTAGCCACCTGGGAGGCATTCAGCCGCCTGCGAAAGTGTGCCCTGTCGTTGAGATAGCGGGTAAGCCCTGCGTGGTTATGATGCACATGATGGCTGGCATATCGCCAAAAGAGTTAGGTGAGCGTGTTGCCGATCTTACACAAAACCGGTCTTCATTGCGGGATGCACTCGATTTTTTGATCAACGGTTACTAACACTTTTTTGTCAGCCGCAAGGTAAGGTATATTTCGCCCTTCACAGGAGAAACTATGCTGCCAACTCAATCAACCCGATTAAACAAATACATTAGCGAGAGCGGGATCTGCTCACGTCGCGAGGCTGACCGTTACATTGAACAAGGTAACGTGTTTCTTAACGGCAAACGCGCCACCATCGGCGACCAGGTGGTCCCTGGCGATGTGGTTAAAGTGAATGGTCAGGTCATCGAACCGCGTGATGCTGAAGACCTGGTGTTTATCGCGTTGAACAAACCGGTTGGGATTGTCAGCACCACGGAAGACGGTGAGCGGGACAACATCGTTGATTTCGTGAACCACAGCAGCCGTATCTTCCCGATTGGCCGTCTGGATAAAGACTCTCAGGGGCTGATTTTCCTCACCAACCACGGCGATCTGGTCAACAAAATTCTGCGTGCCGGTAACGACCACGAGAAAGAGTACATTGTGACGGTGAATAAGCCGGTCACGGACGAATTTATTCGCGGCATGGGCGCGGGCGTGCCGATCCTCGGTACCGTCACGAAAAAGTGTAAGGTGAAGAAAGAAGCGCCGTTCGCGTTCCGCATTACGCTGGTGCAGGGCTTAAACCGCCAGATCCGCCGTATGTGCGAGCACTTCGGTTATGAAGTGACGAAGCTGGAACGCACGCGCATCATGAACGTCAGCCTGTCCGGTATCCCGCTGGGCGAGTGGCGCGATTTAACGGATGACGAGCTGATTGAACTCTTCAAGCTTATCGAGAATTCCTCGTCCGAAGCGAAGCCGAAGGCCAAAGCCAAACCGAAAACCCAGGCGATTAAGCGCCCGGTGGTGAAGGCGCCGCAGGCGGAAGATAAGGGGCGAGGCAAGCCGGGGAATGGAAAACGCTTTACCCAGCCGGGGCGCAAAAAGAAAGGGCGCTGATTAGCGCCTTCCACGGGTAGACGTTGTGGCCGACCAGGAAAAGGTCGCCTCTGCATCGGGTTTATAAGCCTGCTCTTTTTTCAGCTTGCGGGCTTTTTTCGCCGCGGCGTCACGCTGCGCCATCAGCTTATCGATGTACTCTTTTTTCACCTGATTGGTTTCGGCGTTCGTCAGCGTGCGGCCATGTGCGATACGGGCGCGGTCGAGAAGCGTTTTCAGTTCGCGCAGCTCGGCTTCCGTCATGTCTTTCTGGGTCAAACGTGGTGTAGCCATTGCTGAAGCCTCCTGATAGAGAGGCTTCAGTGTAAAGCAAGCCGCGTAAATTAACCCTGCTTCACCGCATCTTTTTTCGTTTGTTCATCAATCGGTTTGCCGGACCAGTAGCCCGCCAGCAGCGAGCCGGAGAGGTTATGCCAGACGGAGAACAGCGCGCCAGGCAGGGCCGCCAGCGGGGAGAAGTAAATTTTACCGAGCGCCGCCGCCAGGCCGGAGTTCTGCATGCCTACCTCGATTGCCAGCGTGCGGCAGGTCGATTCGTCAAAACCGAACAGCTTCCCGCCCCAGTAGCCGCCCAGCAGGCCAATAGTGTTATGCAGCACCACGGCGATGATTACCACAAAGCCCACGGAGGCAATGTGCGATGCGGAACCCGCCACCACGGCGCTGATGATTGCCAGAATGCAGACCATCGAAAACGCGGGCAGGTACGGCTCAACGGCCTTCACCACGCGCGGGAAAAGATGGTGAATGACCAGCCCCAGCGCAATCGGGATCACCACAATCTGCAGAATGCTGAGCAGCATGCCCATCACGTCCACCTGAATATGCGCGTCCACGTACAGGCGGGTTAACAGCGGCGTGGCAATCACGCCAACCAGCGTTGAAACGGAGGAGATGGTGACGGAGAGCGCCACGTCGCCTTTTGCCAGGTAGATCATGACGTTGGACGCCGTGCCGCTGGCCACGCTGCCCACCAGCACCATCCCGGCGGAGAGATCGGGCGGCATCTTAAAGGCCATCGCCAGCAGCCACGCCGCAAGCGGCATCACGAGGTAGTGCAGGAAGATCCCTGCGGCGACGGGCGCAGGGCGAGACAGCACGCGTTTAAAGTCGTCGACTTTCAGATGCACGCCCATACCGAACATGATCAGCATCAGCAGCGTGGCGACCCACGGACCAATGCCCGTGAACGTGGCGGGGGTGTAATACGCGAGTACGGAGAGCAGCAGCGCCCATAACGGGAACAACCGTGTGATGACGGATAACATAGTGAATTCCTTGCAGTATTGTCGTGTTGTTTAGTTATGAAAAAGCCGGGTCTGTGCCCGGCTTATAGGTATTGTTTATCGTGCTAACGAATTTTATTCAAACAAATTCTGATGAAGTTTCTGCACGACCTGCTCGGCCTGATCGGCAGGCACCAGGAAGCAGAGGTTGTAGCTGGATGCGCCGTAGCAGATCATGCGGATGCTGAACGGGTCGAGCACGCCGAACACCTCTTTACCCACGCCGCAGGCGCGCGACAGCTTGTTGCCGATGATGGCAACCAGCGCCAGGTCTTCTTCTACTTCCACGCGGCACAGCTCAGACAGCTCAATCAGCAGCGACTGCGTCAGCAGCGTGTCGCCGGTGGAGGTCGAGCCGGTGGTGTCCAGCGTTAGCGCAATGCTCACTTCAGAGGTGGTGATCAGATCCACCGAAATATTGTGGCGCGCCAGAATGCCAAACACTTCCGCCAGGAAACCGCGTGAATGCAGCATATTGTGGCTGTGGAGCGTCACCAGCGTCTGGCGACGGCGCAGGGCCAGGGCGCGGAACAGAGGTGGGTTTTCCGTTTTCTTGCAGACCAGCGTCCCGCCCGCTTTCGGATCTTTGCTGGAGCCGACGAAGACCGGAATATCGCTGCGTACGGCCGGCAGCAGCGTTGCCGGGTGCAGCACTTTCGCACCGAAGGTGGCCATTTCAGCCGCTTCTTCAAAGGCGATCACATCAATACGTTTAGCCGCAGAAACGACGCGCGGGTCGGTGGTGTAAATGCCCGGAACGTCCGTCCAGATATCCACGCGCGTTGCATGCAGGGCTTCGCCCAGCAGCGCGGCGGTGTAGTCGCTGCCGCCGCGGCCAAGCGTGGTGGTGCGGCCTTTCGCTTCACTGCCGATAAAGCCCTGGGTAATCACGATACCGTCTGCCAGGCGTGGTGCCAGCTGCTGATTGGTCAGCTCCGCCAGCGCCTCAACGTCCGGCTCGGCGCGGCCAAAGCGATCGCTGGTACGCATCACTTTACGCACGTCAAACCACTGCGCCTGAACGTTACGCTCGCGCATGATTTCAACAAACAGCAGGGTAGACATCAGCTCGCCGTGGCTGACCAGTTCGTCGGTCAGGGCGGTGGAGGTAGCCAGAGACGCCGCTTCTGCCAGAGTGGTGATATTTTCCAGCAGACGTTCCACTTCCTCGCGGATGACGTTTGGGTTCTGCAGACGTTCAAGGATGTCGAACTGAATTTTGCGCAGTGCATCCAGCTTCACGAAACGTTCTGTCGCTTCCAGTCCTTCAGACAGAGAAACCAGCAGGTTCGTCACGCCGGCGGAGGCAGACAGCACCACCAGGCGGGTATTCGGATCGGCCAGCACCACATCGGCGCTGCGGTTCATGGCATCGTAATCGGCCACACTGGTGCCGCCAAATTTGGCGACCACAAAACTCGTCATAACAACCTCGTGTCAGGGAATGAATAAGCGACCTTGGCACAAGAGTGAAACGAAAACAGGTGCAGGCGCAAAATACGGCCCTATAAATAAAATGCGGGGGAGGTCCTGTCAATGCTGGGATTATGCGGATTTTTTATGGGGGGGTACCCCTGAGAAACAGGACTTATAACAGGGCCATATTTTATGCTCCATTTTAGCCTGTTTTGGGCGACATTTCGCCGCCCCGGGAGGGCGCTTCAGCAGCTATACTTTTCGGGTCTTTTCACCTGTGTTTGATGCAGGCCAGGGCAATGGCATAAAAACCATCACAATTTTTATTTGCAGGCGCTACAATCGACCGCAGTCACAATTCTCAAATCAGAAGAGTATTGCTAATGAAAAACATCAACCCAACGCAGACCGCTGCCTGGCAGGCACTCCAGAAACATTTTGATGAAATGAAAGACGTCACCATCGCGGATCTGTTCGCGAAGGATGCCGATCGTTTCTCTAAGTTCTCCGCGACCTTCGACGACCTGATGCTGGTGGATTTCTCCAAAAACCGCATTACCGAAGAGACGCTGGCAAAACTGCAGGATCTGGCGAAAGAAACCGAGCTTGCCGACGCCATCAAATCCATGTTCTCCGGTGAGAAAATTAACCGTACCGAAGACCGTGCCGTGCTTCACGTGGCCCTGCGTAACCGTAGCAATACGCCAATCATCGTTGACGGCAAAGACGTCATGCCGGAAGTGAACGCGGTGCTGGAAAAGATGAAAACCTTCTCCGAAGCGATCATCTCCGGTAGCTGGAAAGGCTACACCGGCAAAGCGATCACCGACGTGGTGAACATCGGTATCGGCGGTTCTGACCTCGGCCCGTTCATGGTGACCGAAGCGCTGCGCCCGTATAAAAACCACCTCAATATGCACTTTGTGTCTAACGTCGATGGTACCCACATCGCCGAAGTGCTGAAGAACGTGAACCCGGAAACCACCCTGTTCCTGGTTGCGTCCAAAACCTTCACCACTCAGGAAACCATGACCAATGCCCACAGCGCGCGCGACTGGTTCCTGAAAACCGCAGGCGACAACAAGCACGTGGCGAAACACTTCGCGGCGCTGTCTACCAACGGTAAAGCGGTCAGCGAGTTCGGCATTGATACCGCGAACATGTTCGAGTTCTGGGACTGGGTCGGCGGCCGCTACTCCCTGTGGTCTGCGATCGGTCTGTCCATCATCCTGTCCGTGGGCTTCGACAACTTCGTCGAGCTGCTCTCCGGCGCGCACGCGATGGACAAACACTTCTCCACCACCGCACCAGAGAAAAACCTGCCGGTGCTGCTGGCGCTGATCGGTATCTGGTACAACAACTTCTTCGGCGCTGAAACCGAAGCGATTCTGCCATACGACCAGTACATGCACCGCTTTGCTGCTTACTTCCAGCAGGGCAACATGGAATCCAACGGTAAGTACGTTGACCGTAACGGCAACGCGGTGGATTACCAGACTGGCCCAATCATCTGGGGCGAGCCGGGCACCAACGGCCAGCATGCTTTCTACCAGCTGATCCACCAGGGCACCAAAATGGTACCGTGCGATTTCATCGCCCCGGCTATCACCCATAACCCGCTGTCCGACCACCATCCGAAGCTGCTGTCGAACTTCTTTGCGCAGACCGAAGCGCTGGCGTTCGGTAAATCCCGCGAAGTGGTTGAACAAGAATACCGTGACCAGGGTAAAGATCCGGCAACCCTGGACCACGTTGTGCCGTTCAAAGTGTTCGAAGGCAACCGCCCAACCAACTCCATCCTGCTGCGCGAAATCACGCCGTTCAGCCTGGGCGCGCTGATTGCCCTGTACGAGCACAAGATCTTCACGCAGGGCGCCATCCTGAACATCTTCACCTTTGACCAGTGGGGCGTTGAGCTGGGCAAACAGCTGGCAAACCGTATTCTGCCAGAGCTGGGTGACGATAAAGCAATTGCCAGCCATGACAGCTCGACAAATGGTTTGATCAACCGTTATAAAGCCTGGCGTGCGTAATTAAAACGTCATGAAAACGTGCCGGCTTAATGCCGGCATTTTTTTATCGGATAATTCCTGATGTCTGTTAGTTAACTCAAATTCTGAATCTGAGTTTAATCCGAAAAAGACGCTTAACCCGTTAATTGCTGCGGTTTATTTTAAGAAAATACGTAGTGGTTAATTAATATGGATATATTATAACTTATTGATTTTTATCTATTATATATTTATGTTATTTGCCTTTCATTTCCATTTTAACCATTAGTCCGAAAACTCCATCCCTATTTCGCCTTACGGCAAACCCACGGCAGTAGTTGTGTATACTCGATTCCGCCTGAAATTCTTTTCGGGCAAATCTCCATTCATTCATTGAAGGGAAATTGTTATGAAGAAAGTACTGTATGGCATTTTTGCCATATCTGCGCTTGCGGCGACATCTGTCTATGCAGCTCCGGTTCAGGTCGGGGAAGCGGCAGGTTCGGCTGCGACGTCTGCGTCTGCGGGAAGTTCTACCGCAGCCAGCGCCAGCACCGTAAGTTCAGCCGTGGGTGTCGCGCTGGCGGCAACCGGTGGCGGTGATGGCTCCAATACCGGAACCACGACCACCACGACAACCAGCACCCAGTAATAGCGGGTGTTTTAATCATAACCACACTTCGGTGTGGTTATTTCGCCCCTTCGGAGAAGAGTCGTGAAGCGACCTGCAATCATTCTGATTTGCCTGCTGCTGCAGGCGTGCTCGGCCACTACCAAAGGGCTGGGAAACTCACTGTGGGAAAGCATGTTCGGCACACCGGGCGTGCATTTGACCGATGACGAACTTCAAAACATGCCCTATGCCAGTCAGTACATGCAGCTTAATGATGGCCCGCAGCTGTTTGTGGTGCTCGCTTTCGATGAAAACGGGCAGCAGAAATGGGTGACGCAGGATCAGGCCACCATCGTGACGCAGCATGGTCGTATCGTGAAAACCCTGTTGGGCGGCGACAACCTGCTGGAGGTGAATAACATCGCTGCCGATCCGCTGATCAAGCCGAACCAGATCGCCGACGGCGCAAGCTGGACGCGCACGATGGGCTGGACCGAACATAAGCAGGTGCGTTACGCCACGGCACGCTCGACCTTCCGCTGGGACGGCACGGACAGCGTGAAAGTCGGCAGCGACGAAACGCAGGTTCGCGTGCTGGATGAAGAAATCACCACCGACCAGGCCACCTGGCACAACCGCTTCTGGATCGACGAGGAAGGGCAGATCCGCCAGTCCCTGCAGTATCTTGGTGCCGGATTCTTCCCGGTGAAAACCACCCTGATCAAGGCGGCGAAATCATGAAAACGCTCATCCACGTTGCGCTTCTCGCCAGCCTTGCCGCACCGCTGGCATGGTCCGCAGGGACGGTGAAGGTCTACACGCCGGACAGTGAAAAACCCAAAACCTTAACCCACGCTGAGCATCTGCTCGATCTCGTCGGACAGCCAAGGCTCGCCAACAGCTGGTGGCCGGGGGCAGTGATCGCTGAACGGCAGAAGACCGCTGAAGCGGAACAACAGCACAAGGCGCTCCTTGCCAGGCTGACGGGATTAGCGGAGCAGGAAGATGGCGACGACGCGGCGGCGATTAACAGCGTTCGCCAGCAGCTGCAGGCGCTGAAGGTGACGGGCCGTCAGAACGTGAACCTTGATCCCGACGAAGTGCGCGTCACGGAAAAGGGCAACCCCACGCTTGAAGGGGAATATACGCTCTGGCTGCCGGTGAAGCCGACGACGGTGACCGTGATGGGGCTAATCAGCAGCCCGGGTAAAAAGCCCTTTACGCCCGGTCGTGACGTGGCGAGCTACCTCGACGAGCAGAACCTGCTGAGCGGTGCCGATAACAGCTACGCCTGGGTGGTTTACCCTGACGGGCACACACAAAAAGCCCCCGTCGCTTACTGGAATAAACGGCATATCGAACCTATGCCGGGCAGCATCATTTTTGTCGGTTTTGCCGACCATTTCTGGACGAAGGCGTATGACGGGCTTAACGCCGATATCCTTCACTCCCTGATTCAGCGGATACCGGAATAATGAAAAGAACCTATCTCTACAGCATGCTGGCGCTCTGCGTGAGTGCCGCCTGCCATGCAGAAACGTATCCGGCACCCATTGGCCCGTCTCAGTCAGACTTCGGCGGCGTCGGTTTACTGCAAACGCCCACCGCGCGTATGGCGCGCGAAGGCGAAATTAGCCTTAACTACCGTGATAACGACCAGTATCGCTACTACTCCGCCTCGGTGCAGCTGTTCCCGTGGCTTGAAACCACGCTGCGCTATACCGACGTGCGTACGAAACAATACAGCAGCGTAGAGGCGTTCTCCGGCGATCAGACTTACAAAGATAAAGCCTTCGACGTCAAGCTGCGCCTGTGGGAAGAGAGCTACTGGATGCCGCAGGTGTCCGTGGGCGCCAAAGATATCGGTGGTACCGGTCTGTTTGATGCGGAATACATCGTGGCCAGTAAAGCCTGGGGGCCGTTCGACTTCTCGCTCGGTCTGGGATGGGGCTATCTCGGCACCAGCGGAAACGTGAAAAACCCGTTTTGCTCCTACAGCGATAAATACTGCTACCGCGATAACAGCTATAAGAAAGCGGGCTCCATCAACGGAGACCAGATGTTCCACGGTCCGGCATCGCTGTTTGGCGGCGTGGAGTATCAAACGCCCTGGCAGCCATTACGCCTGAAGCTGGAATATGAGGGGAATGACTACTCGCAGGACTTCGCCGGAAAGATTGAGCAGAAGAGCAAGTTTAACGTCGGCGCCATTTATCGCGTCACCGACTGGGCCGACGTTAACCTCAGCTACGAGCGCGGCAATACGGTGATGTTTGGCTTCACGCTGCGCACCAACTTTAACGACATGCGGCCGCACTACAATGATAACGCGCGCCCTGCATACCAGCCGGAGCCGCAGGATGCGATTCTGCAGCACTCCGTGGTGGCAAACCAGCTGACGCTGCTGAAATACAATGCCGGCCTGGCGGATCCGAAAATTCAGGTGAAAGGCGATACGCTGTACGTGACCGGCGAGCAGGTGAAATACCGCGACTCGCGCGAAGGGATCGAACGCGCTAACCGGATCGTTATGAACGATCTGCCGGAAGGGATCCGCACGATCCGCGTGACGGAGAACCGTCTCAACCTGCCGCAGGTCACAACCGAAACGGACGTTGCCAGCCTCAAGCGCCATCTGGAAGGCGAGCCGCTCGGGCATGAAACCGAGCTGGTGCAAAAACGCGTAGAGCCGATCGTGCCGGAAACCACCGAGCAGGGCTGGTATATCGACAAATCGCGCTTCGATTTCCATATCGATCCGGTGCTGAACCAGTCCGTGGGCGGGCCTGAAAACTTCTACATGTATCAGCTGGGCGTCATGGCGACGGCGGATCTGTGGCTCACCGACCACCTGCTGACCACCGGCAGCCTGTTCGGCAACATCGCCAATAACTACGACAAGTTCAACTACACCAACCCGCCAAAAGACTCGGCGCTGCCGCGCGTGCGTACCCGCGTGCGTGAGTACGTACAAAACGATGCCTACGTGAATAACCTGCAGGCCAACTACTTCCAGTACTTCGGCAACGGCTTATACGGCCAGGTGTACGGCGGGTATCTGGAAACCATGTACGGCGGCGCGGGGGCGGAAGTGCTTTATCGTCCTGTCGACAGTAACTGGGCGTTCGGGGTGGATGCCAACTACGTCAAACAGCGTGACTGGCGCAGCGCGCAGGACATGATGAAATTCACCGACTACAGCGTCAAAACGGGCCATCTGACCGCCTACTGGACGCCGTCGTTCGCCCCTGACGTGCTGGTGAAAGCCAGCGTCGGCCAGTACCTGGCGGGCGATAAGGGCGGTACGCTGGACATCTCTAAACACTTCGACAGCGGCGTCGTGGTGGGTGGCTACGCCACTATCACCAACGTTTCGCCGGACGAGTACGGGGAAGGGGACTTCACCAAAGGGGTCTACGTGTCGATTCCGCTGGATCTGTTCTCGTCAGGCCCAACCCGCAGCCGTGCGGCAGTGGGCTGGACGCCGCTGACGCGTGACGGGGGTCAGCAGCTTGGACGTAAGTTCCAGCTGTATGACATGACGAGCGATAAGAACATTAACTTCCGCTGATGCCCCTCACCCTCTCCCCTAAGGGGAGAGGGGAATCCTCTCCATTGCGTCAAACATAAACAAAAAATATAGATCCCCGTCACATTTTTGCGTTATACAGGAACCTCGCCCTGGAGAATGAGGTGCTGTATGACATCCCTGACTCGCCCGCGCGTTGAGTTTATCTCAACAGTCCTCCAGACCGTGCTGAACCTCGGTCTGTTGAGCCTTGGCCTGATACTGGTCGTCTTTTTGGGTAAAGAGACGGTGCATCTTGCGGATGTACTGTTCGCCCCTGAACAAACCAGCAAATATGCGCTGGTGGAAGGCCTGGTGGTCTACTTTCTCTACTTTGAATTTATCGCCCTGATTGTGAAGTACTTTCAGTCCGGCTTTCACTTCCCGCTGCGTTATTTTGTCTACATTGGGATCACTGCGATAGTGCGGCTGATCATCGTCGATCATAAGTCCCCGCTCGACGTGCTGATCTACTCGGCGGCGATCCTGCTGCTGGTGATCACCCTCTGGCTGTGCAACTCGAAGCGGCTGAAACGCGAATAAAAAAAATGGCGCTCCGAAGAGCGCCTAACAACAGTCACAAGTTGGGTCAATACAATACGTCTAAAGTTGAGGGTTGCAGTGGCATAACAAAATGAAACTTAACCTTTCACACCGCCCGCCGTCAGGCCGTTGACCAGCCAGCGCTGCGCCAGCAGGAACACCACGGTAATCGGGATGGCGGAAAGTACGGCCGCCGCGGCAAAGTCGCCCCACAGGTAGTTTTGCGGGTTGAGGTATTGCTGCATACCTACGGCCAGGGTGTAGCTGTTCACATCACGCAGTAACAGTGAGGCAACCGGTACTTCGGTGATCGCAGCGATAAACGACAGGATAAACACTACCGCCAGAATCGGCACCGACAGCGGCAGCAGCACCAGGCGGAACGCCTGCCACGGGGTTGCGCCATCCAGCGCGGCCGCTTCTTCCAGCGAGCCGTCGATAGTTTCGAAATAGCCTTTGATGGTCCACACATGCAGTGCGATACCGCCAAGATAGGCGAAGATCACGCCGCCGTGGGTGTTCAGGCCGATAAACGGTACGTACTGGCCCAGACGGTCAAACAGGGCATACAACGCCACCAGCGACAGTACGGCCGGGAACATCTGGAAAATCAGCATCCCTTTCAGCAGCGTCGCTTTGCCCGGGAAACGCATGCGGGCGAAGGCATAAGCACAGGTGGTGGAAAGCGCCACGATACCAATGGCGGTAATGCCTGCGATTTTCACCGAGTTCCACAGCCACAGCAGGACCGGGAACGGCGGCGGCGTGACGCGGCCATCCGCGTGTTCCACGCTGAAGCCCAGCGCGAGCTTCCAGTGCTCCCAGGAGATTTCGTCCGGGATCAGGCTCCCCGTCGCGAAGTTACCCGAACGCAGGGAGATGGCGATAACCATCAGCAGCGGGAACATGATCGCCGCGATGAAAATCAGCAGGCCTAAGTGCGTCGCCAGGAGGCGCAACTTCTGAGATTTGGGTTGTACCATTGCCATGATTGATGCCCTCCTTAATCAAATTTCATACGTGTGGCTTTCAGGTTCACAATCGCCAGAGCGCCTACCAGCAGGAAGATCAGGGTGGCAATCGCTGCCGCCAGACCGAAGTCCTGGCCGCCGCCGCCTTCGAAGGCGATACGGTAGGTGTAGCTCACGAGCAGGTCGGTATAGCCTGCTGGCGTCGTGGTGCCAAGGCGGTCCGGGCCGCCGTTGGTCAACAGCTGAATCAGCACGAAGTTGTTAAAGTTAAAGGCGAAGCTGGCAATCATCAGCGGCGTCAGCGGCTTAATGAGCAGCGGCAGCGTAATTTTAAAGAAGTTCTGGAATGGGCCCGCGCCGTCCATCGCCGAGGCTTCGTACAGATCGTCCGGGATAGCCTTCAGCAGGCCCATGCACAGGATCATCATGTACGGATAACCGAGCCAGGTGTTCACGATGATAATCATCGAGCGAGCGGTGGTCGGGTCGCTGAACCAGGCCGGTTTGATGCCGAACAGGGCGCTCAGCATCATGTTGATTTCACCGAAGCTCTGGTTAAACAGCCCTTTGAAAATCAGAATCGAGATAAACGACGGTACGGCATACGGCAGGATCAGCAGCACGCGGTAAATCGCTTTGCCTTTCAGGGATTCCCACTGGACCAGACAGGCCAGCACCATGCCCACAGCCACGGTCAGGATCACCGTCAGCACCGAGAAGACCACCGTCCAGACGAAGATGGCGAAGAACGGTTTCTGAATGCCTTCATCGGTAAACACGCGGGTAAAGTTGTCCCAGCCGATGGTGACGGTATAGCCCGGGCTGAGCTTGTCATCACCCCATTTGCCGTCGGCAGTAATGGACTGATAGAAACCAATGTCGTTATTCGGACGATATTTCACGCCGCTCTGGTTGTTGGTCAGCGTGCCGTCGTCCGCCAGGGTATACAGCGGCTGCGTGCCGGAGAACTGGCGCAGCGAGCTCATGGTCACCTTGCTGTCGTCTGGCAGCACGGCGGTGAGCTGGGTCAGCGCCTGACGATTCTGCGTAATGACGCGCAGGTTGGCACGTTCACCTTCCGGCAGGGCCTGTGCCTCTTTTAAGGCCAGCTTCTGCTCGCCGCCAAATTTGAACGCGTCGGAGACATAGTATTTGCTGCTTGCTTCGTCAGTAAGCGCTAACTTCCACTCGTTACCGGCAGGATACAGGCCGAAGTTAAAGGTCTTGCCTGCCTGATATGAGCGATCCAGCAGGACCTGCTGCGCGCGTTCCTGCGCAAGCTGGTTGGTGCTGCTGTAGTTGGTAAACGCAATGGCGATGGTACAAATCAGCGGGAACAGGACAAACAGCCCCATCCCGGCCACGCCCGGATAAACATAGCGCCAGGCATAGGCTTTACGATTAGCGAAAATATACAGGCCAGCAGAGCTTAAAATCAGCGTCATGATGGCAAACAGATATTCCCCTTGTACGTACATTAAAACAACAAGGTAACCCACCAGCAGGCACAGCAGACCGATCGCTGACCACTTCAGCGCGTCGCTTTGCCACCAGCGTTTCTTTTTAATGACATCCATGGGGTTTTTCCTCTACAACGTTTGATCTTTTCTCCCTCTCCTGGAGGAGAGGGCCGGGGTGAGGGCGTGCGGATAGCGCCAACCCTTACCCTAACCCTCTCCCGAAGGGAGAGGGGACTACGTCATTACTTAGTAATACGACCCTGAGCATCTTTCAGCGCGGCATCGACAGTCTGACGACCGCTTGCAGCGTTGATGACCGCGGTACGCGTGGCGTACCAGAACGCAGCCATCTGTGGGATGTTCGGCATGATTTCGCCTTTCTGGGCGTTATCCATGGTGGCCGCGATACGTGGATCTTTCGCCAGCTGATCCTGGAAGGATTTCAGCGCGACGGCGCCCAGCGGTTTGTCCTTGTTCACTTCATCCAGACCCTGATCGGTCAGCAGGTAGTTTTCCAGGAACTCTTTCGCCAGCTCTTTGTTCGGGCTGGCGGCGTTGATGCCCGCGCTCAGCACGCCAACGAACGGTTTAGACGGCTTGCCTTTGAAGGTTGGCAACAGCGTCACGCCGTAGTTGACTTTGCTCTTGTCGATGTTGGTCCAGGCCCACGGACCGTTGATGGTCATCGCGGTTTCGCCTTTGTTGAACGCCGCTTCCGCGATGGAGTAGTCAGTATCCGCGTTCATGTGTTTGTTCTTGATCAGATCAACCAGGAAGGTCAGACCCGCTTTCGCGCCCGCGTTGTCCACGCCCACGTCTTTCACGTCATATTTGCCGTTTTCAAACTTGAACGCGTAACCGCCGTCGGCAGCAATCAGCGGCCAGGTGAAGTACGGCTCTTGCAGGTTGAACATCAGCGCGGATTTACCTTTCGCCTTCAGCTCTTTATCCAGTTTCGGGATCTCTTCCCAGGTTTTCGGTGGGTTTGGTACCAGGTCTTTGTTGTAAATCAGAGACAGGGCTTCAACCGCGATAGGGTAAGCGATCAGCTTGCCGTTATAGCGAACGGCATCCCAGGTGAACGGGAACAGTTTGTCCTGGAAGGCTTTATCTGGCGTCACTTCTGCCAGCAGGCCAGACTGCGCGTAACCCCCGAAACGGTCATGCGCCCAGAAGATGATGTCCGGGCCGTCGCCGGTTGCTGCAACCTGCGGGAACTTCTCTTCCAGCTTGTCAGGGTGTTCTACGGTAACTTTGATGCCGGTATCTTTTTCGAATTTTTTGCCCACTTCGGCCAGGCCGTTATAGCCCTTGTCGCCGTTAATCCAGATAACCAGTTTGCCTTCTTCAATTTTGGCGAGCGCCGGTGCGGAAATCATCATTGCTGCGAGGGCGGACAATGCGAAAACGCGTGCGCCAGTCTTGATATTCATAGCTGCCATCCTTTTTGGTGATGTCTCATGGTATGACTTCAGTGGTTCAACGTGTCTCAGTCTCCTTATTTGACATCCTCTTTCCATCCTCCCAACCCCTACGCCCCACCCCCCGTTTGTGTGATCTCCGTTGCATAAATTTAAGTTATGAGTGCTGGCGCACATAAAAACCCACCGAATTTTGCAGGCGGCTTCACGAATTTTGCCTCAGCCCGCCCATGGCGGTCGCAGAGCCTGCTCCCTCATCCTCCCGCCTCCTCCCCCATAAAAAAGGCGGGGGGTGGAGGATTCGGGAAAGTAATGGATACCCCATAGTGAACTTATCTTGAATGTTTCTGTCGGTGACAGGTTGTAACGAAGGGAGAAGGGCATGGCGAGCGTACAGCTGCGTAATGTAACGAAAGCCTGGGGTGACGTTGTGGTGTCGAAAGACATCAATCTGGACATCAACGAAGGCGAATTCGTGGTGTTTGTTGGCCCATCAGGCTGTGGTAAATCTACTCTGCTGCGTATGATTGCCGGTCTTGAAACGATTACCAGCGGCGACCTGCTGATTGGTGATACCCGAATGAACGACATCCCGCCTGCCGAACGTGGCGTCGGTATGGTGTTCCAGTCTTATGCACTCTATCCACACCTTTCCGTTGCCGAAAATATGTCCTTTGGCCTGAAGCTGGCCGGCGCGAAGAAAGAGGTCATTAACCAGCGCGTGACGCAGGTGGCGGAAGTGTTACAGCTGGCCCACCTGCTGGAGCGTAAACCAAAAGCGCTTTCCGGTGGTCAGCGTCAGCGTGTGGCGATTGGCCGTACGCTGGTGGCCGAACCGCGCGTGTTCCTGCTCGATGAACCTCTTTCTAACCTGGATGCCGCCCTGCGCGTCCAGATGCGTATTGAAATCTCCCGTCTGCACAAGCGTCTTGGCCGCACGATGATTTACGTCACCCACGATCAGGTGGAAGCGATGACCCTCGCCGACAAAATCGTGGTGCTGGATGCCGGCCGCGTGGCGCAGGTGGGTAAACCGCTGGAGCTGTACCACTACCCGGCAGACCGCTTTGTTGCGGGCTTCATTGGCTCGCCAAAGATGAACTTCCTGCCCGTCAAAGTGACCGCGACAGCCATTGAACAGGTACAGGTGGAGCTGCCAAACCGCCAGCAGGTCTGGCTGCCGGTCGACAGCGCCAACGTACAGGTCGGGGCAAACATGTCCCTCGGTATTCGTCCTGAGCACCTGCTGCCGAGCCACATCGCTGATGTGACCCTGGAAGGTGACGTTCAGGTCGTCGAACAGCTTGGTCACGAAACACAGATTCATATCCAGATCCCCGCCATCCGTCAGAACCTGGTCTACCGCCAGAACGACGTGGTGTTGGTAGAAGAGGGTGCCACATTCGCTATCGGCTTGCCGCCAGAGCGTTGCCATCTGTTCCGTGAGGATGGCACTGCATGTCGTCGGTTGCACAAAGAGCCAGGCGTTTAAGCAATCCCAAAAGAAGACACGAAACCGACAGGTGAAGTGTTCAAAGAAAAGCAATGATCTCAGGAGATAGAATGATGATTACTCTGCGCAAACTTCCTCTGGCAGTTGCCGTCGCAGCGGGCGTAATGTCTGCTCAGGCAATGGCCGTGGATTTCCATGGTTATGCTCGTTCCGGTATCGGCTGGACGGGTAGTGGCGGCGAACAACAGTGCTTCCAGGCAACCGGTGCTCAAAGTAAATACCGTCTGGGTAACGAATGTGAAACCTATGCGGAACTGAAACTGGGCCAGGAAGTGTGGAAAGAGGGCGATAAGAGCTTCTACTTCGACACCAACGTCGCGTATTCCGTGGCGCAACAGAACGACTGGGAGGCCACTGACCCGGCGTTCCGTGAAGCCAACGTGCAGGGTAAAAACCTGATTGAGTGGCTGCCAGGTTCGACTATCTGGGCCGGTAAGCGCTTCTATCAGCGTCATGACGTCCACATGATCGACTTCTACTACTGGGATATTTCAGGTCCTGGTGCAGGTCTGGAAAACATCGACGTAGGTTTTGGTAAGCTCTCTCTGGCTGCAACCCGTTCTTCTGAAGCCGGCGGTTCTTCATCCTTCGCCAGCAACAGCGTTTATGACTACACCACTCGCACGGCGAACGATGTCTTTGACGTGCGTTTAGCCCAGATGGAAGTTAACCCGGGCGGTACCCTGGAGCTGGGGGCTGATTACGGCCGTGCAAACCCACGTGATGATTATCACCTGATCGACGGCGCATCTAAAGATGGCTGGATGTTCACCGCTGAACACACGCAGAGCATGCTGAAAGGCTACAACAAATTCGTTCTGCAATATGCAACTGACTCTATGACCTCTCAGGGTAAAGGTCTGTCGCAAGGTTCGAACATTGGCACCACTGACGATATCAACTACGGCATCAACAACAACGGGCACCTGTGGCGCGTACTTGACCACGGTGCTATCTCCCTGGGCGATAGCTGGGATCTGATGTACGTCGGTATGTACCAGGATATCAACTGGGATAACAACAACGGTACTAAATGGTGGACCGTAGGCGTTCGTCCTATGTACAAATGGACGCCTATCATGAGCACTCTGCTTGAAGTGGGCTACGACAACGTCAAATCTCAGGAAACTGGCGAAACCAACAACCAGTATAAAATCACCCTGGCACAACAGTGGCAGGCTGGCGACAGCATCTGGTCACGTCCAGCAATCCGCGTCTTCGCCACCTATGCCAAGTGGGATGAGAAATGGGGTTATGCGCCTTCAGGTAAAAACTCCGTTGCGGGTTACACCCCAGGCATGGCCTATAGCGATACCACTGCGAAAAGCTTCAGCCGCGGCGACAACGATGAGTGGTCCTTCGGCGCCCAGATGGAAATCTGGTGGTAATCCCGTCTTAACCTGACGTAATGACCAAACTGAGGGGCGCAAGCCCCTCAATCCTTGGGACGGCGCGCTATTGCCTGGCTACCGCTGACCTGTGCATTTTGAGGTGATAACAATGAAAATGAACAAAACTCTCCTTGCCCTTTGTTTAACCGCAGGGCTGCTGGCAAGCGCGCCTGCTGTAACGCTCGCTAACGTCAATTTCGTTCCGCAAAACACAACATCCGCGCCAGCCATTCCGACAGCGGCATTGCAACAGCTTGTCTGGACCCCTGTCGATCAGTCTAAAACCCAGACCACCCAGCTCTCAACGGCTGGTCAGTCACTTAATGTTCCGGGTATTACCGGCCCTGTCGCTGCGTATAGCGTACCCGCCAATATTGGTGAACTGGCCATTACCTTGACCAGTGAAGTTAATAAGCAGACGAGTGTATTTGCACCAAACGTGTTAATTCTCGATCAGAACATGACGCCATCTGCCTTTTTCCCAAGTGAATACTTTACGTATCAGGAGCCCGGCGTGATGAGCGCCGACCGTCTGGAAGGCGTCATGCGCCTTACGCCAGCGCTGGGCCAGCAAAAACTCTACGTCCTGGTCTTTACCACTGAGCAAGATCTTCAGAAGACCACCACGTTGCTCGATCCGGCTAAAGCCTACGCAAAAGGTACCGGTAACACGATTCCTGATATTCCAGACCCGATTGCTCGTCACGTCACCGACGGAACGTTAAAGCTGAAGGTGAAAACGAACAGCGGTTCAAGCGTGCTGGTCGGCCCGCTGTTTGGCTCTTCCGGTTCCGGCCCTGTCACTGTAGGTAACACAGCTGCTCCTGCCTATACCGCGCCAGCTGCCACGGCAGCCGCACCGGTAGCGACCGCAGCGCCTGCCCCGGCGAAGAAAGCCGAGCCGGTACTAAACGACACCGAAGAGTACTTCAACAACGCCATTAAGCAGGCGGTGAAGCGCGGCGATGTCGATAAGGCGCTGAAACTGCTTGATGAAGCCGAACGTTTAGGTTCAACCACTGCCCGTTCCACCTTTATCAGCAGTGTAAAAGGCAAGGGGTAACCGTTTCCCCACAGTGCTGATTTGTTAGTAGTTTGGTGCGCCTGAGTGGGCGCACTTTTTTTCGTAGCCGCCAGGCTGTTGCGCCCATGTTGCGATCGTGATCGTTAAATAACGTTTGGCCCCCCTCAATCCGTGTTTCTGCGATACAATGCCATTACGTTATGTATCGGAGAGTCTGGCATGTCACACCCTGCGCTAACGCAACTGCGTGCGCTGCGCTATTTCGACCAAATACCTGCGCTTGATCCGCAGCAACTGGACTGGCTGTTGCTGGAAGATTCCATGACGAAACGTTTTGAGCAACAGGGTAAAACGGTCACGGTGACCCTGATTCAGGAAGGGTTTGTCTCTGGCGATGAGATCGCCAGCGAGCTGCCGCTGCTGCCGCAAGAGCCACGCTACTGGCTGCGCGAAATTTTACTCTGTGCTGATGGTGAGCCGTGGCTTGCCGGGCGGACGGTGGTCCCCGAGTCCACCCTTTCCGGGCCAGAGCTCGCGCTGCAACGTCTGGGGAAAACGCCTCTGGGGCGTTACCTTTTTACCTCGTCTGAGCTTACCCGGGATTTTATTGAGATTGGTCGTGATGCCGAACTCTGGGGGCGTCGTTCCCGCCTTCGCCTGAGCGGTAAACCGTTAATTCTGACGGAGCTTTTTTTACCGGCATCACCGTTGTACTAAGAGGAAGAAAAAATGGAGTGGAGCCTGACGCAGAATAAGCTGTTGGCGTATCACCGCTTAATGCGTACCGATAAACCCATTGGCGCGTTACTGCTGCTGTGGCCGACCCTGTGGGCGCTGTGGCTCGCCACGCCAGGCGTGCCGCCGCTGTGGATCCTGGCCGTGTTCGTTGCCGGCGTCTGGCTGATGCGCGCTGCGGGCTGCGTGGTGAATGACTATGCCGATCGTAAATTCGACGGTCATGTTAAGCGTACTGCCGGACGTCCGTTACCCAGCGGGCAGGTCACCGGGAAAGAAGCCCGCGTGCTGTTCATTGTTCTGGTGCTGCTCTCTTTCCTGCTGGTGTTAACCCTCAACACCATGACCATTCTGCTTTCCGTTGCGGCGCTGGCGTTGGCCTGGGTATATCCCTTTATGAAGCGCTATACCCACCTGCCTCAGGTGGTGCTGGGCGCGGCGTTTGGCTGGTCGATTCCGATGGCGTTTGCGGCGGTTAGTGAGTCCTTACCGCTCAGCTGCTGGCTGATGTTCCTGGCGAACATTCTCTGGGCCGTGGCGTATGACACGCAATACGCGATGGTAGACCGCGACGATGACCTGAAGATTGGCATTAAATCCACCGCCATCCTCTTTGGTCGTCAGGACAAGCTGATTATCGGTATCCTGCAGGTTGCGGTACTGGCGCTGATGGTTGCGATCGGTCGCCTGAACGGGCTGAACTGGGAGTTTTACTGGTCCGTGCTGGTGGCGGGACTGCTGTTTGCGTACCAGCAAAAGCTGATTGCGAAGCGTGAACGTGACGCCTGTTTTAAAGCGTTTATGAACAATAACTACGTTGGTCTGGTGCTTTTTTTAGGCCTGGCGATGAGCTATTTCTTATAAAAAAGTCGGGTGGCGGCTTCGCCTTACCCGACCTACGAGTTAGCAGGACATGTACCCGGTAAGCGTTAGCGCCACCGGGCTTTTTTTATCGGCGACGCAGCAGCCGGAGCGCGTTCGCCGTCACCAGCACCGTTGCCCCGGTATCCGCCAGCACCGCCAGCCACAGTCCGGTCATGCCGAGCAGGGTCGTCACGAGGAAAATTCCTTTCAGCCCGAGCGCAATGCCGATGTTCTGACGGATGTTGGCCCGCGTCGCGCGCGCCAGGCTAATCATCTGCGCCAGCCCGGTCAGGCGGTTGTGCGTCAATGCCGCGTCGGCCGTTTCCAGCGCCACGTCGGTGCCGCTGCCCATCGCAATACCGATGGTGGACGCTTTCATCGCCGGGGCATCGTTAATCCCGTCACCGACCATTGCCAGCGGCGCGCGAGCGTTCAGCTCCGTCACGGCGCTGACCTTATCCGCAGGCAACAGTCCGGCTTTAAACTCCAGCCCCAGCTCTCCGGCAATCGCTGCCGCCGCTCGAGGGTTATCACCGGTGAGAATAACGCCCTGCACGCCCAGCTTGTGCAGCGCCGCCACGGCTTCTTTTGCGTCATCGCGCAGGGTATCGCGCAGCGCCAGCATCCCTTTCGCGACGCCGTCCTGCATAACGGTCACGACGGTTTGTCCGGTCTGTTCTAACGCCTCAACCTCTGGACTGGAAGACTTGCCCGCCGCGACAATCAGCACCTTTTTACCGTCAACGATGGCCTCAATCCCTGACCCGACCAGCGCCCGCTGGGCGGTTGCCGGAGGGATGTCCAGCCCGCGCGACTGCGCTTCTCGCACAATCGCCTGCGCCAGCGGGTGAGTGGACCCCTGTTCAACGGCGGCGGCCAGTGTAAGCAGCTCATCTTCACTGACGTCCTGCGGATAGACACCGGTTACCTGCGGCTTACCCACGGTCAGCGTACCGGTTTTATCGAAGGCGATATGCTGAACCTGGCTCAGCTGCTCCAGCGCCGCGCCGCCCTTAATCAGCGCGCCGCGACGCGCCGCTGCCGCCAGACCTGAGGTAATCGCCGCCGGGGTGGAAATCACCAGCGCGCACGGGCAGCCAATCAGCAGCAGCGTCAGCCCTTTATAAATCCAGCCCTCCCACGGCGCGCCAAAGAACAGCGGCGGGACGACGGTGACCAGCAGGGCAACCAGCATGATGGCAGGGGTATAAATCCGGCTGAAGCGATCGATAAAGCGTTCGACCGGCGCGCGGCGCTCTTCGGCCTCTTCAATCAGCTTCAGGATACGGTCGATGGCGCTGTCGCCCGGCTCGGAAAGCACGGTGAGCTGCACCAGACGGTCGACGCTGGTGGCGCCAGCAGGTACTTTTTCACCCGCGGCACGCTCTACCGGAATGGATTCCCCGGTCAGGGCGCTTTCATCAAAGCTCGCGGTGGCGGTAAGCAGCGCGCCGTCGGCGGGCAGACGCCCCCCTGCGGCCACCTCAATCACGTCGCCCGGGCGCAGCGTATTGATGGCGACCGTTTCACGCGTGCCGTTTATCACGCGAGTGGCGGTTTCCGGCTTCAGCGCCATCAGCGCGCTGACCCCTTTACGCGCCCGGCTCGCCGCCCAGCCCTCAAGGCGTTCGCCGATTAAGAACAGCAGCAGCACCATCGCCGCTTCTGCCGTCGCGCCAATGAACAGTGCGCCGATTGCCGCCACGCTCATCAGCGTTTCGATGGCAAACCAGCTGCCGCTTTTCATCAGGCGAAGCGCCTGACGGGCAATCGGGAACAGCCCGACCAGCGTGGTGGCGATAAACGCCAGATTGCCGAACGGATGGTTAATCTGCTCCAGACCCCAGCTCAGGGCCATCATGATGATGAGGGTAATGAGCGGCAGGTTTTCTTTCAGGGAGGAGGCTTTTTCAACGGGCGCCGTTTCGCTGCGCAGGGTATAGCCCGCCTGGCTGACGGCGGCTTCAACCTGCTTGCTGACGTCGTTATCGGCGCTAACCAGCAGCTTTTCGGTGGCGAACAGCACCTGAACGTGATTCACACCCGGCACCTGCTTGACGGCGTTTTCCACCTTGCGGGCGCAGGCCGCGCAGTCCATGCCGTTGACGACCCAGCTGTAGCGGTTGCCGCTTTCAGGAAGGGGTTGAGCTTGCGTTTCGCACGCGCCTTCGCAGCAGCACTCGTCTTTCGACGGCACCGGGCTGAGTTTAAGTGCCGAGAATTGAGGAACTTTTTTAGGTGTTTCTGGAGTCGACATGGCAGTCTCCGGCAATGATAATTTTCTCATTAACCGCAGCATACACTCTGGAGTCGACTCCAGAGTCAAGCGCTATTTAGATATACAGCGAACGCACAATCAGGAAATGCCCGGCAAAGTAACACGCGGCGGCAATCGCGTTATCCGCCCGGAAGCGGCGGCGATAGTGGCTGCCCAGCCAGACGACATTCCCGATCAGCAGCAGCGCGGCGCCGAAGAACGCTGACATCGCTGGAGCGGTCGGACGGAAGAACCACAGTTCGCCCGCCAGCCACACCATCACCAGCGTCATGGCGATAAACGTACAGACCGGCAAACGCATCTCTTCCAGACGCGACCAGATCACCGCAATCAGCAGGGCGCCAATCACCAGCAGCACCAGCGGCAGCGGCCAGAAGAAGGAGAGCGTCATCTGGCTGGCAAAGTAGATGGTATAGAGCAGATGCGACAGGAAGAACGCCCCAACGGCGTACAGCAGGCGCTGGCGCGGCAGCAGGGTTAAGGCATCGCCAATCAGGGATGCACACAGCCCGGCGAGCACCAGATAGCTGACGGCGTTAAACATCGGCGCTTGCCAGGCCAGCAGCAGCAGGAGCAACAGCGTGACCGGTTTAAATAACCAGCGCTGCCAGGTGGGACCGCGGTACGATGCATCGACATAAAGCCATGCGGAAAAACAGACAGCGATAAATGACCAAAGCATATTAACTCCCTGTATCTGTTAAGTCTGAATAATCAGTTTCTGATCCAGTGTAGTGACGCGGGCGGGCGTTTGGCAATGGCGGGGGAGGCAAGGTATCCTGAATTCCGCAAAATCTGATGGGATTGTCGAATGAGCAAGATGCCGCTTTTTTTCATTATCGTGGTGGCGATTATCGTCATTGCCGCCTCGTTCCGTTTCGTGCAGCAGCGCCGCGAGAAGGCGGATAACGATGCCGCACCGCTGATGCAAAAGCGCGTGGTGGTGACCAACAAACGCGAGAAACCGCTCAACGACCGCCGCTCGCGCCAGCAGCAGGTGACGCCTGCGGGCACAGCAATGCGCTATGAAGCGAGCTTTAGGCCGGAAGCAGGCGGCCTCGAGATGACCTTTCGCCTGGAGGCGCAGCAGTACCATCAGCTGACGGTGGTGGAGAAAGGGACGTTGAGCTACAAAGGGACGCGGTTTGAAGGGTTTGAACCGGAGCGGTAATTTTCCCCTCACCCCGGCCCTCTCCCACAGGGAGAGGGTGTAATCGTTCCCTCTCCCTGTGGGAGAGGGTTAGGGTGAGGGCATCAGGCCGCGCCTTACTTCTTCACCTGCGCCTTAAACTTCTTCATCCACACCAGCAGTTCAAACACGCCGAAAATAAACACGCGCAGCTGCTGCCAGCCCGTCATCTGCGGGCCGTCTTTTGGCAGGCCGTTTTTCAGCATCACCATCTGCAGGGCGTGCATAAACGACGTGAAAATCAGCGCGACGTTAACGAAAATATTCATCGGGCGCGGGAAGGGGTGTACCAGGTTGAGAATTAAAAACGCCCAGACGCCCAGCATCAGCAAACGTCCCAGGTTAATCAGTACCGGCATCGGAGCCTCCTTGTGCCTGACGGTGATAAAGACGATAAGCGACCTGGCCGGCGACCTTTTCGCGGTGCAGATCCCAGTACGCGGGAACCGGCGGTAAACCATTTTCCACTTCGCTTTCAACGTAAATTAGCGCGTCATCCGCCAGCCAGCCGTTTTGCTCAAGCAGGGATAACGTCTCTTCCAGCAGCCCCTTGCGGAACGGCGGATCGACAAACACCACGTTATGCGGCGTGCCTTTCTGCGCAAGAAAACTCAGCGTGTTGGTGTTCACGACTTTGGCGTTGCTCGCCTTCAGCGTCGCCAGATTTTGCTGCAGCGTCTGCGCCACGCCGCGCTCCATCTCCAGCAGCGTGGCGCTGGCGGCATAGCGCGACAGCGCTTCCAGGCCGAGCGCGCCGCTTCCGGCGAAGCAGTCCAGGCAGTGGGCGTCTACCATTGACGGGGCCAGCCAGTTAAACAGCGTCTCGCGCACGCGGTCGGTAGTAGGGCGTAAACCGGGGCTGTCCGGCACCGGTAATTTCCGGCCTCGCCACTGACCGCCGATAATACGAATTTGACCGGCCGGGGCGCGGTTGGGTTTCTTCATCTCAGGAAAGCTCTGTTAACAATTGGCCTGCGATTGCGGGCGGTGATGTCAATTAAGTAAAGTGTTAGACTATTTCATCATTTTTTTAGCTTCCATGTATATAGCGCCGCGAGGAGTGTAGTCGCAGATGGCAAAACAAAAAAAACGTGGCTTCTTTTCCTGGCTGGGCTTCGGTGAAAAAGAGCAAGAAACAGAACAGAAAACCGAAGAGCAACAAGCCGTTGAAGAGCAGTCACAGCCTGAAACGCCTGTAGAAACCGCCGCGGTTGTCGAAGCGGAAGAAACGGCGCACAGCAAAGAAGAGATTGAAACCTTTGCACAAGAGGTTGTTGAGGTCACGGAACAGGTTCAGGAGAGCGAGAAGCCAGAGCCGGTTGTCATTGAGGCCCTTGCCGAAGCGCCGCAGGCCGTTATCGAACACGAAGAGCTGCCGCTGCCGGAAGAGGTGAAAGCCGAAGAGGTTTCTGCCGAAGAGTGGCAGGCCGAAGCGGAAACCGTTGAAATTGTTGAGGCGGTGGAAGAAGAAGCGGCACTCGAGCCAGAGCTGACCGATGAAGAGTTGGAAGCCCAGGCGCTGGCGGCAGAAGCCGCGGAAGAAGCGGTCATCGTCGTGCCGGTAGAAGAGCAGGCCGAAGAAGAGAGCGTCCAGGAGCAGGAAAAACCGACCAAAGAAGGTTTCTTCGCGCGCCTGAAGCGCAGCCTGCTCAAAACCAAAGAAAACTTAGGTTCCGGATTTATCAGTCTGTTCCGCGGCAAGAAGATCGACGACGATCTCTTTGAAGAGCTGGAAGAACAGCTGCTGATTGCGGACGTCGGCGTGGAAACCACCCGTAAGATCATCGCCAATCTGACAGAAGGGGCGAGCCGCAAACAGCTGCGCGACGCCGAAGCGCTGTACGGTTTGCTGAAAGACGAGATGGGTGAAATTCTCGCAAAAGTTGACGAACCGCTTAATATTGAAGGCAAAACGCCATTTGTTATTCTGATGGTCGGCGTGAACGGCGTGGGTAAAACTACCACCATCGGCAAGCTGGCGCGTCAGTTCGAGCAGCAGGGCAAATCGGTGATGCTGGCGGCGGGCGATACCTTCCGCGCGGCAGCGGTTGAGCAGCTGCAGGTTTGGGGCCAGCGCAACAACATTCCGGTGATTGCCCAGCATACCGGCGCGGACTCCGCGTCCGTGATCTTCGACGCCATCCAGGCGGCGAAGGCGCGCAACGTGGACGTGCTGATTGCCGATACCGCAGGGCGTTTGCAGAACAAATCGCACCTGATGGAAGAGTTGAAGAAAATCGTTCGCGTCATGAAGAAGCTGGACGAAGACGCGCCGCATGAAATTATGCTGACCATTGATGCCAGCACCGGACAGAACGCCATCAGCCAGGCGAAGCTGTTCAATGAAGCGGTAGGACTGACGGGGATCGCGCTGACCAAGCTGGACGGCACCGCGAAAGGCGGGGTGATCTTCTCCGTGGCCGATCAGTTCGGTATTCCTATCCGCTACATCGGTGTGGGCGAGCGTATTGAGGATTTGCGTCCGTTTAAGGCGGACGACTTTATTGAGGCATTATTTGCCCGAGAGGACTAACAATGATTCGCTTTGAACACGTCAGCAAGGCCTATCTCGGTGGGAGACAAGCGCTGCAGGGGGTAACATTCCACCTGCAGCCGGGCGAGATGGCATTCCTGACCGGCCATTCCGGCGCGGGGAAAAGTACCCTGCTCAAGCTTATCTGTGGGATCGAGCGGCCAAGCGCCGGGAAAATCTTTTTCGGCGGCCATGAGATTAGCCGCCTGAAAAACCGTGAAGTGCCGTTCCTGCGTCGTCAGATCGGCATGATTTTCCAGGATCACCACCTGCTGATGGATCGCACCGTTTTCGATAACGTGGCCATTCCGCTGATTATTGCCGGCGCCAGCTATGACGATATCCGCCGCCGCGTTTCTGCGGCGCTGGATAAGGTCGGGCTGCTGGACAAAGCGAAGAACTTCCCGATCCAGCTCTCCGGCGGTGAGCAGCAGCGCGTAGGCATCGCCCGTGCGGTGGTGAACAAGCCTGCCGTACTGCTGGCGGATGAACCGACCGGTAACCTGGACGATGCCCTGTCCGAAGGGATTTTGCGTCTGTTTGAGGAATTCAACCGCGTAGGAGTCACCGTATTGATGGCCACGCACGACATCGGGCTCATTTCCCGTCGTTCGTACCGCATGCTGACCCTGAGCGACGGGCATTTGCACGGAGGCCACGGTGAATAAGCGTGATGCAATAAACCAGATTCGGCAGTTCGGAAACCGGTTTGACCGTTTCCGTAAGCCGCAGGGCGGTGGTGACGGCAATCGTAATGCGCCGAAGCGCCAGAAGGCCGCGCCAAAACCGGCCTCCCGTAAAACCAACGTGTTTAACGAGCAGGTGCGCTACGCCTTCCACGGCGCGCTGCAGGACCTGAAAAGCAAACCGCTGGCGACGTTCCTGACGGTGATGGTGATCGCCATCTCCCTGACGCTGCCAAGCGTCTGCTATATGGTCTATAAAAACGTCAACCAGGCGGCCTCACAGTATTATCCGTCGCCGCAGATCACGGTCTATATGGATAAAGCGCTCGACGATAACGCCGCCGCGCAGGTGGTCGGGCAAATCCAGGCCGAGCAGGGCGTGGAGAAGGTCAACTATCTCTCACGTGAAGACGCGCTGGGCGAGTTCCGTAACTGGTCTGGCTTTGGCGGCGCGCTGGATATGCTCGAAGAGAACCCGCTGCCCGCCGTGGCGGTGGTGATCCCGAAGCTGGATTTCCAGGGGACCGATTCGCTTAACACCCTGCGCGATCGCATCACGCGCATTAAGGGCATTGATGAAGTGCGCATGGACGACAGCTGGTTTGCACGCCTTGCTGCCCTGACCGGGCTGGTAGGACGCGTCGCGGCGATGATTGGCGTGCTGATGGTGGCGGCGGTCTTCCTCGTCATCGGCAACAGCGTGCGCCTGAGCATCTTTGCCCGTCGCGATACCATTAACGTGCAGAAACTGATTGGTGCGACGGATGGTTTCATCCTCCGACCGTTCCTTTACGGTGGCGCATTGCTCGGTTTTTCCGGTGCATTTCTTTCACTGATATTGTCAGAAATTTTGGTGATGCGGCTCTCTTCTGCCGTGACTGAAGTGGCGCAGGTTTTCGGAACGAAGTTTGATATCAGCGGGTTAGGCTTCGATGAGTGCCTGTTGCTGCTGCTGGTTTGTTCGATGATTGGGTGGGTGGCAGCCTGGCTGGCAACCGTTCAACATTTACGTCACTTTACTCCCGACTAATAAAAGCGTGATATAATCTTTCCCTGCACCGAGATGCTCGCTCTGCAGGGAAAGCGTCCCTGTTGTCGCTTCCCCTGTTATCATCTCCATGTCACAATTTGTGCGTAATTTATTCACCGTTGCACCTGGAACTTGTGGATAAAATCACTGTCTGATAAAAGAGTGAATGCTAATCTCGTTGCTCAAACGCTTTGGCATGGTTGTTGCCTGACGGGGACGGCCAGGACCAGAAGAAACATTGAGAGGAATGAATGACCAAAGAAATGCAAACTTTAGCTTTAGCCCCTGTTGGTAACCTGGAATCTTATATCCGGGCTGCGAACACCTGGCCGATGTTAACGGCCGAGGAAGAAAAGGAGCTTGCTGAAAAGCTGCATTACCAGGGCGATCTGGAAGCAGCGAAAAAGCTGATCCTGTCTCACCTGCGCTTTGTTGTTCACATTGCTCGTAACTATGCGGGCTATGGCCTGCCGCAGGCGGACTTGATTCAGGAAGGCAACATCGGCCTGATGAAGGCTGTGCGTCGCTTTAACCCGGAAGTGGGTGTGCGACTCGTCTCCTTCGCTGTGCACTGGATCAAAGCAGAAATTCATGAATACGTGCTGCGCAACTGGCGTATCGTGAAAGTCGCCACGACAAAAGCGCAACGCAAACTGTTCTTCAACCTGCGTAAAGCCAAGCAGCGTCTGGGCTGGTTCAACCAGGATGAAGTGGAAATGGTGGCGCGCGAGCTGGGCGTAACCAGCAAAGACGTGCGTGAGATGGAATCCCGTATGGCCGCGCAGGACATGACCTTTGATATGTCCTCCGACGACGACGCATCTGACAGCCAGCCAATGGCGCCGGTTCTGTATCTGCAGGATAAAACCTCTAACTTTGCTGACGGCATCGAAGAGGATAACTGGGAAGATCAGGCCGCGAACAAGCTGACCCATGCGATGGAAGGCCTCGACGAGCGTAGCCAGGATATTATTCGCGCCCGCTGGCTGGACGAAGACAACAAGTCCACGCTGCAGGAGCTGGCCGACCGCTACGGCGTTTCTGCGGAACGTGTCCGTCAGCTTGAAAAGAACGCCATGAAAAAACTTCGCGCCGCTATCGAAGCGTAATTTTCGCGAAGTACACCGAGAACCCCTGGATGAAAGTCTGGGGGTTTTGTTTTTTTAGCGCCCGCTCTGGCGAATTCCCTCCCCCTGGCAAACACTTACTGATGCGCTAAGCAGGCGACTTTCTCAGGGGGACAGGGTGAAAAATAACGAACTGAACGACCGGCGTTTACAGGCGACGCCGCGCGGCATCGGCGTGATGTGTAACTTCTATGCTGATAAAGCTGAAAACGCCACGGTGTGGGACGTGGAAGGTAACGAGTACATCGACTTCGCCGCCGGGATCGCGGTGCTGAATACCGGCCATCGCCATCCAAAAGTCATTTCCGCTATTGAAAAACAGCTCCACGTGTTTACCCATACGGCGTACCAGATTGTGCCGTACGAAGGCTATGTGGCGCTAGCCGAGCGCATCAACCAGCGCGTGCCCGTTGACGGTCCGGCCAAAACCGCGTTCTTCTCCACGGGGGCAGAGGCGGTCGAAAACGCGGTCAAAATTGCCCGGGCGTACACTAAACGTCCCGGCCTAATCACCTTCGGCGGCGCGTTCCACGGCCGCACCTTTATGACCATGGCGCTGACCGGAAAAGTTGCGCCGTACAAGCTCGGCTTTGGCCCGTTCCCCGGTTCGGTGTATCACGCGCAGTATCCGAATGAACTGCACGGCGTCAGCACGGCGGAAGCGTTGAAAAGCCTGGAACGCATCTTTAAAGCGGATATCGCACCCGACCAGGTCGCGGCCATTATTCTCGAACCGGTTCAGGGAGAGGGCGGTTTCAACATTGCGCCAGCTGATTTTATGCAGGCGCTGCGCGCCCTGTGCGACACCCACGGTATTTTGCTGATTGCCGACGAGGTGCAAAGCGGCTTCGCCCGTACCGGCAAGCTGTTCTCGATGGAACACCACTGCGTGAAGCCCGATCTGATCACCATGGCGAAAAGCCTGGCGGGCGGGATGCCGCTCTCAGCGGTATCGGGCCGTGCGGAGGTGATGGACGCCCCTGCACCGGGCGGGCTGGGCGGTACTTACGCCGGGAACCCGCTGGCGATTGCGGCGGCGCATGCCGTGCTCGACGTGATTGATGAAGAGGATCTCTGCACGCGCTCGGCGCATCTTGGCCATCACCTGGTGGAAGTGCTGAACAAGGCGAAAGAACACTGCCCGTATATCGCTGACATTCGCGCGCAGGGATCGATGGTGGCGGTGGAGTTTAACGACCCGCAAACGGGCCAGCCTTCGCCGGAATTTACCCGCCAGGTGCAGGAGCGTGCGTTGCAGGAAGGGCTGCTGCTGCTGAGCTGCGGCGTCTACGGCAACGTCATTCGTTTCCTGTATCCGCTGACTATCCCTGAAGCGCAGTTCCGTAAAGCGCTGGACATTATCTCCGCGTCGCTGACACGTTAAAGCCACATGCCCGGCGAAAATCCCTGCCGGGCTTATCATATATTCATTTCAAATTAGCTATTCCAAAATCATAAAAATCGGGTATGTTTTAGCAGAGTATGCTGAAAAAGCGCAGACAGCACACCTATAACTGACATAAAGCGCTGCACAACAACATCACAACAATCGTAATAACCATAATAATGGGGAATCTCAGGATGAACATGAAGGGTAAAGCGTTACTGGCAGGATGTATCGCGTTGGCATTCAGCACCATGGCACAGGCAGACATCAAGGTGGCTGTGGTTGGCGCAATGTCCGGTCCGGTAGCACAGTACGGCGACCAGGAATTTACCGGCGCTGAGCAGGCGGTTGCAGACATTAATGCCAAGGGCGGTATCAAGGGCGAAAAACTGCAGATCGTAAAATATGATGATGCCTGTGACCCGAAACAAGCGGTCGCGGTCGCGAACAAAGTGGTGAACGACGGGATCAAATACGTTATCGGTCACCTGTGCTCTTCCTCGACTCAGCCTGCGTCTGACATCTACGAAGACGAAGGTATTCTGATGATCACCCCGGCAGCGACCGCACCGGAGCTGACCGCGCGCGGCTACAAGCTGACCCTGCGCACCACCGGTCTGGACTCTGACCAGGGCCCAACCGCGGCGAAATACATCGTTGAAAAAGTGAAGCCGAAGCGCATTGCCATCGTTCATGACAAGCAGCAGTACGGTGAAGGTCTGGCGCGTTCAGTGCAGGATAACCTCAAGAAAGCGAATGCCGACGTGGTGTTCTTCGACGGGATCACCGCCGGTGAGAAAGACTTCTCCACCCTGGTGGCGCGTCTGAAGAAAGAGAATATTGATTTCGTTTACTACGGTGGCTACCACCCGGAAATGGGCCAGATCCTGCGCCAGGCGCGCGCTGCGGGCCTGAAAACCCAGTTTATGGGCCCGGAAGGCGTGGCGAACGTTTCCCTGTCTAACATTGCGGGTGAATCAGCCGAAGGCCTGCTGGTAACCAAACCGAAGAACTACGACCAGGTCCCTGCGAACAAACCTATCGTAGATGCCATCAAGGCGAAGAAACAGGATCCAAGCGGCGCGTTCGTCTGGACCACCTACGCGGCGCTGCAGTCTCTGCAGGCGGGCCTGAACCAGTCAGCCGATCCGGCTGAGATTGCCACCTGGCTGAAAGCGAATACCGTCGAGACCGTCATGGGACCACTCTCCTGGGACGCGAAGGGCGACCTGAAGGGCTTCGAGTTCGGCGTGTTTGACTGGCATGCTAACGGTACGGCGACAGACGCCAAATAATTTTCCCGTCGCCTTTCGCGCCGCAGGTGCGTTGGCTGCGTTATTCAACCCCGGTCACTTACTTATGTAAGCTCCCGGGGATTTCATAACTTGCCGCCTTCCTGCAACACGAAATGCTTGGGAAAATGCGGCAGATAATGTAGGCCGGGTAAGGCGCAGCCGCCACCCGGCTTTCTTTTAGCGCTTCTCCCACCCGCTTTCCTGCGCCGTAAACCCTAACGCCTGCATAAACGCCGCCATCACGCCGCGGTCTTCCACGCCCACATCAGCCATCCACCATGAGGTCACGCTCGGGTTTTCGCGGATCACTTCTTCAATTAAATACTGTCCCACACCGCGACGACGGGTGACGTCACGCACGCGCAGCGAGTCCAGCGCCCCTTCCGTACCGCTCAGGGTTATGCGAACCGCTGCCAGCAGGCGTTCGTTAAAACGCGCGGCATAAATGCGGTGGGTCTCATCAACGTGCAGCGACGAAGGGGAATATTCCGGCCAGATCTTGCCCAGGTCGATATGATCCTGGTCGCTAAAGGTCACCAGACGCACGATAGTCAGTTTCATTAGCCACTTGTCCAAATCAGATTGAGTAGGGGCAGTGTACTCAATTTATTCACTCAGCGGCTTCCTCTTTTTATTCTCATTAACCAGGTGATTAGTTTTTTGGCAACGCGTTGGGCAGTTTGAAAACACATGGATCGAAAAATAAGCAGAATTTTAACCTGAACGGTAGTGATTTATTCGGCGCTTTGTACCGTTATTTTATGCTGCAAACTGCACTTTTATTTGTTTATCTCTGCCTGATTTCAGAATATTATCTTTGCTTAATCGCCTGAAAAATAGAGATTTTAGTCTGGTTTTTGACAAAAAACTGCGCTAAACCATTAAAGGCACTGGTAAAAATAGCGTTGTTCATTAAAAGTACAGAATGCTTTTTAACCATAATAAAACAAAATATAAACACGACATCACGAATGGGGATTCAGAGATGAAAAGGAACGCGAAGACGTTAATCGCGGGGATAGTCGCACTGTCGATCTCGCATGCCGCTATGGCAGACGACATTAAAGTTGCGGTAGTGGGCGCGATGTCCGGCCCTGTTGCCCAGTGGGGTGACATGGAATTCAACGGCGCGCGCCAGGCCATCAAAGACATCAACGCTAAGGGCGGCATCAAAGGCGACAAGCTGGTGGGCGTGGAATATGACGACGCCTGCGATCCGAAACAGGCCGTCGCGGTCGCCAACAAAATCGTCAACGACGGTATTCAGTATGTGATCGGCCACCTGTGCTCATCCTCCACGCAGCCTGCGTCTGATATCTACGAAGACGAAGGCATTCTGATGATCACCCCAGGCGCAACGAACCCGGAACTGACCCAGCGCGGCTATCAGCACATCATGCGTACCGCCGGTCTGGACTCCTCGCAGGGCCCCACCGCCGCCAAATACATCCTCGAGACCGTTAAGCCACAGCGTATTGCCATTATTCATGACAAACAGCAGTACGGCGAAGGCCTGGCGCGCTCCGTGCAGGACGGCCTGAAAAAAGGCGGCGCGAACATCGTCTTCTTCGACGGCATTACCGCCGGTGAGAAAGACTTCTCCGCGCTGATTGCCCGTCTGCAAAAAGAGAATATCGACTTCGTTTACTACGGCGGCTACTACCCGGAGATGGGGCAGATGCTGCGTCAGGCGCGCGCCACCGGTCTGAAAACCCAGTTTATGGGGCCAGAGGGCGTGGGCAATGCCTCCCTGTCAAACATCGCGGGGGATTCTGCCGAAGGCATGCTGGTGACGATGCCAAAACGCTATGACCAGGATCCGGCCAACAAGGCTATCGTGGATGCGCTCAAGGCGCAGAAGAAAGATCCGAGTGGTCCGTACGTCTGGATCACCTACGCGGCCGTACAGTCTCTGGCCACCGCGCTGGATCGCTCCGGCAGCAAAGAACCGCTGGATCTGGTGAAAGATTTAAAAGCACACGGGGCGAACACCGTGATTGGGCCGCTGAACTGGGATGAGAAAGGCGATCTGAAGGGATTTGAGTTTGGTGTCTTTAAGTGGCACGCCGACGGTTCATCCTCGGCCGCCAAATAATTATCCCACCGCCCGGCATGACGGGCGGGTATAAAAAGGTTTGCATATGTCCGAGCAGTTTCTCTATTTCCTGCAGCAGATGTTTAACGGCGTTACGCTGGGAAGCACCTACGCGCTGATCGCCATCGGCTATACGATGGTTTACGGCATTATCGGCATGATCAACTTCGCCCATGGCGAGGTGTACATGATCGGTAGCTACGTCTCCTTTATGATTATCGCCGCCCTGATGATGATGGGCATCGACAGCAGCTGGCTGCTGGTCGCCGCCGGGTTTGTCGGCGCGATCGTGATTGCCAGCGCCTACGGCTGGAGCATTGAGCGCGTGGCCTACCGGCCGGTGCGCAGCTCCAAGCGCCTGATTGCGCTTATTTCCGCGATCGGGATGTCGATCTTCCTGCAAAACTACGTCAGCCTGACCGAAGGTTCGCGCGACGTGGCGCTGCCAAGCCTGTTTAACGGCCAGTGGATTGTGGGGGCCAGCGAAAACTTCGCGGCCTCTATCACCACCATGCAGCTGGTTATCTGGGTCGTGACCTTTATTGCGATGCTCGCCCTGACGCTGTTCATCCGCTACTCGCGTATGGGACGCGCCTGCCGCGCCTGCGCGGAAGACCTGAAGATGGCGAGCCTGCTCGGCATCAACACCGACCGCGTGATTGCCCTGACCTTCGTGATTGGCGCCGCGATGGCGGCGGTGGCGGGCGTCCTGCTCGGCCAGTTCTACGGCGTGATCAACCCATACATCGGCTTCATGGCCGGGATGAAAGCCTTCACCGCGGCGGTTCTGGGCGGTATCGGCAGTATTCCGGGCGCGATGATCGGCGGCCTGATCCTGGGCGTGGCCGAAGCGCTCTCCTCGGCGTACCTGAGCACGGAGTATAAAGACGTGGTGTCGTTTGCCCTGCTGATTCTGGTTCTGCTGGTGATGCCTACCGGTATTCTGGGCCGTCCGGAGGTAGAGAAAGTATGAAACCGATGCATTTTGCAATGGCGCTGCTCTCTGCCGCCATGTTCTTCGTGCTGGCCAGCGTCTTTATGGGCGTCCAGCTTGAGCTGAATGGCACCAAACTGGTTGTCGATACCGCAGCTGACATCCGCTGGCAGTGGGTATTTATCGGCACGGCCGTAGTGTTCCTGTTCCAGCTGCTGCGTCCGCTGTTCCAGAAGACGCTGAAAAACGTCTCCGGGCCGAAATTCGTCCTGCCGGCAATCGACGGTTCTACGGTTAAGCAGAAGCTGTTCCTCGTGGCGCTGCTGGTGGCCGCCGTGGCGTGGCCGTTCGTGGTGTCGCGTGGCACCGTGGATATCGCCACGCTGACCATGATCTACGTGATTCTCGGTCTCGGTCTGAACGTGGTCGTGGGGCTTTCGGGCCTGCTGGTGCTGGGCTAC
The DNA here is from genome assembly GCF_057536195.1 of Enterobacter sp. C3_dUdeg. Taxonomy (NCBI): domain Bacteria; kingdom Pseudomonadati; phylum Pseudomonadota; class Gammaproteobacteria; order Enterobacterales; family Enterobacteriaceae; genus Enterobacter; species Enterobacter sp. C3_dUdeg. Next base: position 91,019 of record NZ_BAAKFX010000010.1, on the reverse strand, counting down.
GGCGGCTTCTACGCCATCGGCGCCTATACCTTCGCGCTGCTGAACCACTATTACGGTCTCGGCTTCTGGACCTGCCTGCCGCTGGCAGGGCTGGTCTCTGCCGCTGCAGGCTTCCTGCTTGGCTTCCCGGTACTGCGCCTGCGCGGCGACTACCTGGCGATTGTGACCTTAGGATTCGGCGAAATCGTCCGTATCCTGCTGCTCAACAACACCGAAGTGACCGGCGGCCCGAACGGCATCAGCCAGATCCCGAAACCGACCTTCTTCGGCCTGGAATTTAGCCGTACCGCCCGCGAAGGCGGCTGGGATACCTTCAGCAACTTCTTCGGCGTGAAGTATGACCCGTCCGACCGCGTGATCTGGCTCTATCTGGTGGCGCTGCTGCTGGTGGTGATTACCCTGTTCGTGATCAACCGCCTGTTGCGCATGCCGCTGGGCCGCGCGTGGGAAGCGCTGCGTGAAGATGAGATTGCCTGCCGCTCCCTGGGCCTGAACCCGACCCGCATCAAGCTGACCGCGTTCACCATCAGCGCCGCGTTTGCCGGTTTCGCCGGAACGCTGTTTGCCGCGCGTCAGGGCTTCGTTAGCCCGGAATCGTTCACCTTCGCCGAATCCGCCTTTGTGCTGGCGATTGTGGTGCTCGGCGGGATGGGCTCGCAGTTCGCCGTTATCCTCGCGGCCATCCTGCTGGTGGTCTCGCGCGAGCTGATGCGCGACTTTAACGAATACAGCATGCTGATGCTGGGTGGTTTGATGGTGCTGATGATGATCTGGCGTCCGCAGGGTCTGCTGCCGATGACCCGTCCACAGCTGAAGCTGAAGAACGGGCAAGCGAAAGGAGAGCAGGCATGAGTCAGCCATTATTATCCGTTAACGGCCTGATGATGCGTTTTGGCGGCCTGCTGGCGGTCAACAACGTGAATCTGGATTTGCACAAGAAAGAGATTGTCTCCCTGATTGGTCCGAACGGCGCAGGGAAAACCACGGTCTTTAACTGCCTGACCGGCTTCTACAAGCCGACGGGCGGTACCATCATGCTGCGCGACCAGCACCTGGAAGGGCTGCCGGGCCAGCAGATCGCCCGTATGGGCGTGGTGCGTACCTTTCAGCACGTGCGTCTGTTCCGCGAGATGACGGTGATTGAGAACCTGCTGGTGGCCCAGCATCAGCAGCTGAAAACCGGGCTGTTCTCCGGCCTGCTGAAAACCCCGGCCTTCCGCCGCGCGCAGGATGAAGCGCTTGACCGCGCCGCCACCTGGCTCGACCGAATTGGCCTGCTGCAGCACGCCAACCGTCAGGCGAGCAATCTGGCCTACGGTGACCAGCGTCGTCTGGAGATTGTGCGCTGCATGGTGACGCAGCCGGAAATCCTGATGCTCGACGAACCAGCGGCAGGGCTCAACCCGAAAGAGACCAAAGAGCTGGACGAGCTGATTGCCGAGCTGCGCGACAGTCACGACACCACCATCCTGCTGATTGAGCACGACATGAAGCTGGTGATGGGCATTTCGGACCGTATCTACGTGGTAAACCAGGGCACGCCGCTGGCAAACGGCACGCCGGAAGAGATCCGCAACAACCCGGACGTGATCCGCGCATACCTTGGTGAGGCATAAGATGGAAAAAGCGATGTTAACGTTCGACAAGGTCAACGCGCACTACGGCAAGATCCAGGCGCTGCACGACGTCAGCCTGCATATCAATCAGGGTGAAATCGTGACCCTGATTGGCGCCAACGGCGCGGGCAAAACCACGCTGCTCGGCACCCTGTGCGGCGACCCGCGCGCCACCAGCGGGCGGATTGTGTTCGATGGTAAAGACATTACCGACTGGCAGACCGCCAGAATCATGCGCGAGGCGGTGGCTATTGTTCCGGAAGGGCGCCGCGTCTTCTCCCGCATGACGGTGGAAGAGAACCTGGCGATGGGCGGGTTCTTCGCTCACCGCGATGAATACCAGACCCGCATCAAGTGGGTATATGAACTCTTCCCGCGCCTGTGGGAGCGCCGCATCCAGCGTGCGGGCACCATGTCCGGCGGTGAGCAGCAGATGCTGGCGATTGGCCGCGCGCTGATGAGCCAGCCGCGCCTGCTGCTGCTGGACGAACCGTCGCTCGGTCTGGCGCCGATCATCATCCAGCAGATTTTCGACACCATCGAGCAGCTGCGCAAAGAGGGGATGACCATCTTCCTCGTCGAGCAGAACGCCAACCAGGCGCTGAAGCTCGCCGATCGTGGCTACGTGCTGGAGAACGGCCGCGTGGTGCTGGAGGATACCGGCGACGCGCTGCTGGCGAACGAAGCGGTGCGGAGCGCGTATCTGGGCGGATAGGTAAAAGCAAAAAGGCAACGCAAGTTGCCTTTTTTAGTGTTTTCTCCCTCTCCCCGTGGGAGAGGGCGGGGTGAGGGCACCAGACCGCACGAGGTAAAAGCAAAAAGGCAACGCAAGTTGCCTTTTTTAGTGTCTTCTCCCTCTCCCTGTGGGAGAGGGTTGGGGTGAGGGCACCAGACCGCACGAGGTAAAAGCAAAAAGGCAACGCAAGTTGCCTTTTTTAATGTTTTCTCCCTCTCCCCGTGGGAGAGGGGCGGGGTGAGGGCACCAGACAGCACCTAAACCACACCGCCAACCCCCTTCACACAACCATCATCCCCCTGACGCCTGGCTGTCACTTATCTGTAAACAAACAGTTATTTTTCTGTAATTCGAGCATGTCATGTTACCTCGCGAGCATAAAACGCGTGATATCGCGCATCCGGCACAATAAGAGAGATGACAATGACATCGTTACGACACACAGCTTTGGGTCTGGCACTGGGTCTGGCTTTTGCGACGAACGCAATGGCTGTCACCACCATTCCGTTCTGGCATTCCATGGAAGGGGAGTTGGGTAAAGAAGTTGACTCCCTGGCGCAGCGTTTCAACGACACCCATCAGGATTACAAAATTGTGCCGGTGTACAAAGGCAACTACGAGCAGAGCCTGAGCGCGGGCATCGCCGCCTTCCGTACCGGTAACGCACCGGCGCTGTTGCAGGTTTATGAAGTGGGTACCGCCACCATGATGGCCTCCAAAGCCATCAAACCGGTCTATGAAGTGTTCAAAGAAGCGGGTATCAACTTCGATGAGTCGCAGTTCGTGCCGACCGTAGCGGGTTACTACACCGATTCCAAAACCGGCCACCTGCTGTCTCAGCCGTTTAACAGCTCCACGCCGGTGCTGTACTACAACAAAGATGCCTTCAAAAAAGCCGGTTTAGACCCGGAGCAGCCGCCAAAAACCTGGCAGGACCTGGCGGAGTACACCGCCAAGCTGAAGGCGGCGGGGATGAAGTGCGGCTACGCCAGCGGCTGGCAGGGCTGGATCCAGATTGAAAACTTCAGCGCCTGGCACGGTCTGCCGGTTGCGACCAAAAACAACGGCTTCGACGGCACCGACGCGGTCCTGGAGTTCAACAAGCCTGAGCAGGTGAAACATATCGCGCTGCTTGCCGATCTGAACAAGAAGGGCGACTTCAGCTACTTCGGACGTAAAGACGAATCCACCGAGAAGTTCTACAACGGCGACTGCGCCATTACCACCGCCTCTTCCGGTTCGCTGGCGGATATCCGCCACTACGCCAAATTCAACTACGGCGTGGGCATGATGCCGTACGACGCTGACGTGAAGGGCGCGCCGCAGAACGCCATCATCGGCGGAGCGAGCCTGTGGGTGATGCAGGGTAAAGACAAGGGCACCTACAAAGGCGTAGCCGAATTCCTCGACTTCCTGGCGAAGCCTGAAAACGCCGCCGAGTGGCATCAGAAGACCGGCTACCTGCCGATCACCAAAGCCGCGTACGACCTGACCCGCGAGCAGGGCTTCTACAGCAAGAACCCGGGCGCGGACATCGCGACGCGTCAGATGCTGAACAAGCCGCCATTGCCGTTCACCAAGGGTCTGCGTCTGGGCAACATGCCGCAGATCCGCACCATCGTGGATGAAGAGCTGGAAAGCGTGTGGACCGGGAAGAAAACGCCACAGCAGGCGCTGGACTCTGCGGTAGAGCGCGGGAATCAGCTGCTGCGCCGCTTTGAGCAGTCGACCAAATCGTAATTCAAACCTGCCCCTCACCCTAACCCTCTCCCCATAGGGGAGAGGGGACTGCGCGGAGCCGTCTTTTCTCCCTCGCCCCTTTGGGGAGAGGGACGGGGTGAGGGGTGAATACCTACAGAGCAAACCTATGTCATCATCCCGTCCGGTGTTTCGTTCCCGCTGGCTGCCCTATCTTCTGGTCGCACCGCAGCTGGTCATCACCGTTATCTTCTTTATCTGGCCTGCGGGCGAAGCGCTGTGGTACTCGGTACAAAGCGTCGACCCGTTCGGGCTCTCCAGCCAGTTTGTTGGCCTGGACAACTTTACCGCGCTGTTCCATGACAGCTACTACCTGGACTCCTTCTGGACGACGATGAAGTTCAGCGCGCTGGTGACCGTCAGCGGTCTGGTTGCCTCGCTGTTTTTCGCCGCGCTGGTGGACTACGTGGTGCGCGGCAGCCGTATTTATCAAACCCTGATGCTGCTGCCTTACGCCGTGGCTCCCGCCGTCGCCGCCGTACTGTGGATCTTCCTGTTTAACCCCGGTCGCGGGTTGATTACCCACTTCCTGGCCGAGTTCGGCTACGACTGGAACCACGCCCAGAACAGCGGTCAGGCCATGTTCCTGGTGGTGTTCGCCTCGGTGTGGAAGCAGATCAGCTACAACTTCCTGTTCTTCTTTGCCGCGCTGCAGTCCATTCCGCGCTCGCTGGTGGAAGCCGCGGCAATTGACGGCGCAGGGCCCATTCGTCGCTTCTTCAGGCTGTCGCTGCCGCTGATCGCCCCGGTGAGTTTCTTCCTGCTGGTGGTTAACCTCGTGTACGCCTTCTTCGACACCTTCCCGGTGATCGACGCGGCGACCGCAGGCGGCCCGGTGCAGGCGACCACCACGCTGATTTATAAAATCTACCGCGAAGGCTTTGCGGGGCTGGATCTCTCCGCCTCCGCCGCGCAGTCGGTCGTGCTGATGTTCCTCGTCATCATCCTCACGGTGGTGCAGTTCCGCTATGTCGAAAGTAAGGTGCGCTACCAATGATTGAGAACCGTCGCGGGCTGACGATTTTCAGCCATACCATGCTGATTTTAGGGATTATCGTCATCCTCTTCCCGCTGTACGTGGCGTTTGTCGCCGCCACGCTGGACACCAAAGCGGTGTTCGACACGCCGATGACGCTGATCCCCGGCGGGCATCTGTTCGAGAACATGAAGACCATCTGGACCCAGGGCGTGGGCGCCAACAGCGCGCCGTTCTGGCTGATGATGCTCAACAGCTTCATCATGGCGTTTGGCATTACGGTCGGCAAAATTACGGTGTCGATGCTTTCGGCCTTCGCCATTGTCTGGTTCCGCTTTCCGCTGCGTAACCTCTTCTTCTGGATGATTTTTATCACCCTGATGCTACCGGTAGAGGTGCGTATCTTCCCGACGGTTGAGGTGATTGCCAACCTGAAGCTGCTCGACAGCTACGCGGGCTTAACCCTGCCGCTGATGGCCTCGGCGACCGCCACCTTCCTGTTCCGCCAGTTCTTTATGACCCTGCCGGACGAGCTGATTGAAGCGGCGCGTATCGACGGCGCGTCGCCGATGCGCTTCTTCCGCGACATCGTGCTGCCGCTGTCGAAAACCAACCTCGCGGCGCTGTTTGTGATCACCTTTATCTACGGCTGGAACCAGTACCTGTGGCCGCTGCTGATTATTCAGGACGTTAACCTCGGTACCGCCGTGGCGGGCATCAAAGGCATGATCGCCACCGGCGAAGGCACCACGCTCTGGAACCAGGTGATGGCGGCGATGCTGCTCACCCTTATCCCACCCGTAGTCATTGTTTTAGCCATGCAGCGCGCGTTTGTCCGCGGCCTGGTCGATAGCGAGAAATAAGATGGCAGGTTTAAAACTTCAGGCAGTAACCAAAAGCTGGGATGGCAAAACCCAGGTGATTCAGCCGCTGACGCTCGACGTGGCGGACGGGGAATTTATCGTGATGGTCGGGCCGTCCGGCTGCGGCAAATCCACCCTGCTGCGCATGGTGGCGGGGCTGGAGCGCGTGACCTCCGGGGATATCTGGATTGACCGCCAGCGCGTCACCGAGATGGAGCCGAAAGACAGAGGCATTGCGATGGTGTTCCAGAACTACGCCCTCTATCCGCACATGAGCGTAGAAGAGAACATGGCCTGGGGGCTGAAAATCCGCGGGATGGGCAAAGGCCATATTGACGAGCGGGTGAAAGAGGCGGCGCGAATTCTCGAGCTGGACGGCCTGCTGAAGCGCCGCCCGCGCGAGCTCTCCGGCGGCCAGCGCCAGCGCGTGGCGATGGGGCGCGCCATCGTGCGCGATCCGGCGGTATTCCTCTTCGACGAGCCGCTCTCTAACCTCGACGCCAAGCTGCGCGTGCAGATGCGCCTTGAGCTGCAGCAGCTGCACCGTCGCCTGAAAACTACCTCCCTGTACGTGACCCACGATCAGGTCGAAGCCATGACCCTCGCCCAGCGCGTGATGGTGATGAACAAAGGCATCGCCGAGCAGATTGGCACCCCGGTGGAGGTGTATGAGAAACCGGCCACCCGCTTTGTGGCGAGCTTTATCGGCAGCCCGGCAATGAACCTGCTGGAAGGGCGTATCAGCAGCGCGGGCACGCATTTTGAGCTGGAAAGCGGGATGGCGTTGCCGATCAACTGGTACTATCGTGGCTACGCCGGGCGTAAGATGACGCTCGGAATCCGCCCCGAGCATATCGTTTTAACCTCTCAGGCGGACGGCGGCGTGCCGCTGGTGATGGACACGCTGGAGATGTTGGGTGCAGATAACCTGGCGCACGGGCGCTGGGGCGAACAAAAAATGGTGGTGCGCCTGGCGCATCAGGAGCGCCCGAAAGCAGGCAGCACGCTGTGGCTGCACCTGCCGGAAAACCATCTGCACCTGTTTGACGGTGAAACAGGACAACGAGTATGAGCAACTGGCCTTATCCCCACGTCGTCGCCCACCGTGGCGGCGGTAAGCTGGCGCCGGAGAACACCCTGGCGGCGATTGACGTTGGCGCGCGCTACGGTCACACGATGATCGAGTTCGACGCCAAGCTGTCGAAAGACGGCGAAATTTTCCTGCTGCATGACGATAACCTCGAACGCACCAGCAACGGCTGGGGCGTGGCGGGCGAGCTGCCGTGGCGCGATCTGCTGAAAGTGGACGCCGGAAGCTGGTACAGCGGCGAATTCAAAGGCGAACCGCTGCCGCTGCTGGCGGAAGTGGCCGATCGCTGTCGCCAGCACGGCATGATGGCCAATATCGAAATCAAACCGACCACCGGCACCGGGCCGATGACGGGCAAAGTCATTGCCCTTGCCGCGCGCGAACTGTGGGAAGGGATGACCGCGCCGCTGCTGTCATCATTTGAAATCGATGCGCTGGAGGCCGCACAGGCGGCCGTACCGGAGCTGCCGCGCGGGCTGCTGCTTGACGAGTGGCGCGAGGACTGGCGCGAGCTGACGACAGGCTTAGCGTGCGTCTCTATCCATCTCAATCATCGGCTGCTGGATGAGGCGCGGGTGAAGATGCTGAAGGACGCGGGTCTGCATATTCTGGTCTACACGGTTAACAAACCCCAGCGCGCAGCCGAGCTGCTGCGCTGGGGCGTGGACAGCATCTGTACCGATGCAATCGACCTGATCGGCCCGGACTTTAGTTCTGCGGATTAAGCATACTGCCATTCGACTGCGGCGGCAGCATGTGCTGCTGTCCGCTGCCTGACGACGTCATTCCCCCTAACATCCCGCCGTTTTTATTCGGCAGCGGCTGCTCGCGCACCTGCCCCTGCTGCACGCGCTGGGTGTTGGCGTTCATCTGATTTTGCAGGCTTTGCTGCTGCATCTGGGTCTGCGTTTTAAGCTGCTGATTAAGCATTCCTTTCTGCTGCTGTTGCTGGCTCATCATCTCCGTCTGCATACGCTGCTGGCTCGGGATAACGTAACCCTGCTGGTTCGGGTTGTTCAGGGTGTTGAGTGGCTGTGCGAGCGCGGCAAACGGGATCAGCGCCGTAAGGATCCATAAGCGTTTCATTGTCATTTCCTCCTTTTGAGGTCTCTCTTAAGTTTACCCCGATTTCACCATGACGATGATTTTTTAGGAGTTGTGAACCAGGCTTAAGCGGGGAATATGGATCCCTTCACCTGGAGAACAATAATGATGAAACCAACGTTTTTGCGCTGGGTCGCCATCGCCGCGCTGATGGCAGGCGGTACATTTAGCGTGGCGGCCAACCCGCCAGCGGCGCCTCCGGTCTCTTACGGCGTGGAGGAAGATGTTTTTCATCCCGTGCGGGCAACCCATGGCATGGTGGCGTCAGTGGATGCGCTGGCAACAAAAGTGGGCGTCGATATTCTCAAACAGGGCGGTAACGCGGTGGATGCAGCGGTCGCCGTCGGCTATGCGCTGGCGGTGACGCATCCGCAGGCGGGGAACCTGGGCGGCGGCGGCTTTATGATGCTGCGCACTAAAGACGGCAAAACCACCGCCATCGATTTCCGCGAAATGGCGCCTTCTCAGGCGTCCCGCGATATGTTCCTCGACGATCAGGGTAACCCTGACAGCAAAAAATCCCTGACTTCGCACCTCGCCACCGGCACGCCGGGCACCGTTGCGGGCTTCTCGCTGGCGCTGGAAAAATACGGCACGATGCCGCTGAACAAGGTGGTGCAGCCTGCCATCAAGCTGGCGCGCGACGGCTTTGTGGTAAACGATGCGCTGGCGGACGACCTCAAGACCTACGGCAGCGAAGTGATTCCGAATCACGAAAACAGCAAGGCCATCTTCTGGAAAGACGGTGAGCCGCTGAAGAAGGGCGATAGGCTGGTGCAGAAGAACCTCGCCAAAAGCCTGGAGCTGATTGCGGAGCACGGTCCGGACGCCTTCTACAAAGGGGCAATTGCCGACCAGATTGCGGAAGAGATGCAGAAGAACGGCGGGCTCATCACCAAAGCGGATCTGGCGGAATACAAGGCGGTGGAGCGCGAGCCGATTAGCGGTACCTATCGCGGATACGAGGTCTTCTCCATGCCGCCGCCGTCCTCCGGCGGGATCCACATCGTGCAGATCCTCAATATTCTCGAAAACTTCGATATGCACAAGTTCGGCTTCGGCAGCGCGGACGCCATGCAGGTGATGGCGGAAGCGGAAAAACGCGCCTACGCCGACCGGTCGGAATATCTCGGCGATCCGGATTTCGTGAAGGTGCCGTGGCAGGCGCTGACCAACAAGGCGTATGCCAAATCCATTGCCGATCAGATTGACATCAACAAGGCCAAACCGTCGAGCGAGATCCGCCCCGGCAAGCTGGCGCCGTATGAAAGCAACCAGACCACCCACTTCTCGGTGGTGGATAAAGACGGTAACGCGGTGGCGGTGACGTACACGCTCAACACCACCTTCGGCACCGGGATTGTGGCGGGCAACAGCGGCATTCTGCTGAACAACGAGATGGATGACTTCTCTGCCAAACCGGGCGTGCCGAACGTCTACGGGCTGGTGGGCGGCGATGCGAATGCGGTAGGGCCGAAGAAACGTCCGCTGTCGTCCATGTCGCCCACCATTGTCGTGAAAGACGGGAAAACCTGGCTGGTGACCGGCAGCCCTGGCGGCAGCCGTATTATCACCACCGTGCTGCAGATGGTGGTGAACAGCATCGACTTTGGGATGAACGTCGCCGAAGCGACCAACGCTCCGCGTTTCCATCACCAGTGGCTGCCGGACGAGCTGCGCGTGGAGAAGGGCTTTAGCCCTGACACCATCAAGCTGCTGGAACAGCGCGGGCAGAAGGTGGCGGTGAAGGAGGCGATGGGCAGCACCCAGAGCATTATGGTCGGGCCGGACGGGGCGCTGTTTGGCGCGTCGGATCCGCGGTCGGTGGATGATTTGTCGGCGGGGTATTAACGATTCCCCTCACCCTAACCCTCTCCCCGAAGGGGAGAGGGGATTGCACGGTGCGGTCTTTTCTCCCTCGCCCCTGTGGGGAGAGGGCCGGGGTGAGGGGAGTGTGTCACTTCATTCGCGCCATATAATACGCGTCCACATATTCACCGTTGCGCAGGGCATAGCGTTTGCCGGTGCCTTCAATTTCGAACCCGTGTTTTTTGTACACCGCAATCGCCGGTTCGTTATCGACAAATACCGTCAGCTCAATGCGGTCAACGCGCAGCCAGTTATCGCACATATCAATCATGGTGCGCATCAGAGCGCTGGCAACGCCCCGGTTTTGCCACTGCGCGCCGACACAAATCCCAAAATCAGCCACATGGCTGCGGCGCGGGCGTTGCGCGACGACGATGCACAGATGGCCAGCGACATGACCGTCTATGCAGGCGACGAGCTGCTTGATGCCGGGCTGGTCGGATAGCCGTTCTTGCCACATTTGCTCAGAGGGATGAGGAACCTGTAGTGTGTTGTGGTACACCTCCGGCTGGGCGTGGATCTGACGAATGGCGTCATAATCTTTCGGTTCCGCATGGCGTATCACTATCTCACTCATTCCTTGTTCCTCAGTCAGTTAAACGTCCCTTCCAACATCAATGACTTTAAAATTTGAGTCAACCGCTATTTTTTGCAAAAAGTATTGGACAAGTGCGAATGAGAATGATTATTATTGCTCTGCATTCAGGAAGACCGCTACGGGAACCTGAAAGCACGACATTGCTCACATTGCTTCCAGTATTACTTTAGCCAGCTTTTAGCTGGCTTTTTTTTGTTATGGTTAGACTCAGTAACCTTCCAAAAGGACTGAGCCATGACACTACATTGCGCATTTATTGGATTTGGTAAAAGTACGACCCGCTACCACCTGCCGTATGTTCTCAACCGTAAAGACAGCTGGCACGTCGCGCACATCTTCCGCCGCCGCGCGAAGCCGGAAGAGCAATCCCCGCAGTATTCCCATATCCATTTCACCAGCGATCTTGATGAAGTGCTTAACGACCCGCAGGTCAAACTGGTTGTTGTCTGCACCCACGCCGATAGCCATTTTGACTATGCAAAACGCGCGCTGGAAGCGGGCAAAAACGTGCTGGTGGAAAAACCGTTCACCCCGACCATCGCCGAAGCAAAAGCGCTGTTCGCGCTGGCGAAAAGTAAAGGCCTGACCGTTACGCCGTATCAGAACCGTCGCTTTGACAGCTGCTTCCTGACGGCGAAAAAGGCGATTGAAAGCGGCAAGCTGGGCGACATTGTGGAAATCGAAAGCCACTTCGATTACTACCGTCCGGTGGCGGAAACCCAACCCGGCCTGCCGCAGGACGGCTCGTTCTATGGTCTGGGCGTGCATACGATGGACCAGATCATCTCCCTGTTTGGCCGACCGGACCACGTGGCGTATGACATCCGCAGCCTGCGTAATAAAGCCAACCCGGACGACACCTTTGAAGCGCAGCTGTTCTACGGCGACCTGAAGGCCATCGTCAAAACCAGCCATCTGGTGAAAATCGACTATCCGAAATTTATCGTTCACGGCACCAAAGGATCGTTCATTAAGTACGGCATCGACCAGCAGGAGACCAGCCTGAAGGCCAACATCATGCCGGGTGAACCGGGCTTTGTGGCGGATAATTCCGTGGGCGTGCTGGAGTATGTGAACGATGAGGGCGTAACGGTCAGGGAAGAGCTGAAACCGGAAATTGGCGACTATGGCCGCGTCTACGATGCGCTGTATGAAACTCTCACAACTAGCGCGCCGAATTACGTCAAGGAATCTGACGTTCTGACCAACCTGGAAATCCTCGAGCGGGCCTTTGAGCAGGCTTCTCCTGCCACGGTAACCCTCGCGAAATAAGCAAAAACGGCTCCTCTGCGCTTGTTCATAATTTTTGAACAGAGGAGTCAATTTTCACCCTCTATGATCCCAGGCGGTTTACGTCCACACTTACTCCATCGAAACGAACTGAGGGTGAAACAATGATCTACTTACGCAAAGCAAACGAACGTGGTCACGCGAATCATGGCTGGCTGGACTCATGGCATTCATTCTCGTTTGCCGACTACTACGACCCGAACTTCATGGGCTTCTCCGCACTGCGCGTGATTAACGACGACGTGATTGATGCAGGCCAGGGCTTCGGTACCCACCCGCACAAAGACATGGAAATCCTGACCTATGTGCTGGAAGGGGCGGTGGAACACCAGGACAGCATGGGCAACAAAGAGCAGGTTCCGGCGGGCGAGTTCCAGATTATGAGCGCGGGTACCGGGGTGCGTCACTCCGAGTACAACCCGAGCAAAACGGAAAAACTGCACCTGTATCAAATCTGGATCATTCCAGAAGAGACCGGCATCACGCCGCGCTACGAGCAGCGCCGCTTCGACGCGAAACAGGGCAAACAGCTGGTGCTGTCCCCGGATGCACGTGAAGGTTCTCTGAAGGTTCATCAGGATATGGAGCTGTACCGCTGGGCGCTGGCGAAAGACGAACAGTCTGTGCACCAGATTGCCGCCAACCGCCGCGTCTGGATCCAGGTGGTGAAAGGTGAAGTGTCCATCAACGGCACCAAAGCGACAACCGCCGATGGCCTGGCCGTCTGGGATGAGCAGGCGCTTTCCGTGCATGCCGACAGCGAAAGTGAAATTCTGCTGTTTGACCTGCCGCCGATGTAATAAATCATAAATAAATGCCCATCCTTCCCTTTGGCAGGGGAAGGATGGGCTTTGTCCGTGATAAACTGAGCAAATCTCTCACTTCAAGATTTCTCAGGACGATGAAAAAGAAACGCCCCGTACTTCAGGATGTCGCCGATCGCGTCGGTGTGACCAAAATGACGGTCAGCCGTTTTTTACGTAACCCGGAACAGGTTTCCGTGGCGTTACGTGGCAAGATTGCCGCGGCCCTTGATGAACTGGGTTATATCCCCAACCGCGCGCCCGATATTCTCTCCAATGCGACCAGCCGTGCGGTGGGCGTCCTGCTTCCTTCCCTGACCAACCAGGTTTTCGCCGAAGTTTTGCGCGGCATTGAAAGCGTCACCGATGCTTTTGGCTATCAGACCATGCTCGCCCACTACGGGTACAAGCCGGAACTGGAAGAGGAACGTCTTGAATCGATGCTTTCCTGGAACATCGACGGCCTGATTTTAACGGAACGTACCCACACTGCCCGCACGCTCAAAATGATTGAAGTGGCCGGTATCCCGGTGGTGGAGCTGATGGACAGCCAGTCGCCGTGCCTCGACATCGCCGTGGGGTTCGATAACTTTGAAGCGGCGCGCCAGATGACGGCGGCGATCATCGCTCGCGGTCATCGTCATATCGCCTATCTGGGTGCGCGTCTTGATGAACGTACTATCATCAAACAGAAGGGATACGAGCAGGCGATGCTCGACGCGAACTTAACCCCCTACAGCGTGATGGTGGAGCAGTCCTCTTCCTATACGTCGGGTATTGAGCTGATGCGTCAGGCACGACGTGAGTATCCGCAACTGGACGGTATTTTCTGTACCAACGATGACCTTGCGGTCGGCGCGGCGTTTGAGTGTCAGCGTCTGGGGCTCAAGATCCCGGATGATATGGCGATTGCCGGTTTCCACGGCCACGACATTGGCCAGGTGATGGAGCCGCGTCTGGCGAGCGTCCTGACCCCGCGTGAACGTATGGGCCGCATTGGCGCAGAACGCCTGCTGGCGCGCATTCGTGGCGAGACGGTTACCCCAAAAATGTTAGATTTAGGTTTCACCTTGTCACCGGGTGGATCTATTTGAACTGACAAATTTGAAGTAGCTCACACTTATTCACTTCGCGCACGTTTGGATATTGCTTCTCTTTTGCCCCGGCAGGACAATGTTACCGATAACTGTTACCCGTAACAATTGACTGAGGGACACCCTTTGAGCACGACTAATCACGATCACCACGTCTACGTCCTGATGGGCGTTTCCGGTAGCGGGAAATCAGCCGTAGCCAGCGAAGTGGCGCATCAACTCCAGGCTGCGTTCCTTGATGGCGACTTCCTCCATCCGCGCAGCAACATCATGAAAATGGCGTCCGGCGAGCCGCTGAACGACGACGACCGCAAACCGTGGTTGCAGGCGCTGAATGACGCCGCGTTCGCTATGCAGCGTACCAACAAAGTCTCCCTGATCGTCTGCTCTGCGCTGAAAAAAACCTACCGCGACCTGCTGCGCGACGGTAACCCGAACCTCTCTTTCATCTACCTGAAGGGGGACTTCGAGGTGATTGAAAGCCGCCTGAAGGCGCGTAAAGGTCACTTCTTCAAAACCCAGATGCTGGTGACGCAGTTCGAAGCGCTGCAGGAGCCGGGTGAAGATGAGAAAGACGTCTTAGTGGTTGATATCGATCAGTCACTGGAAGGTGTTGTTGCCAGCACCATCGAGGTCATTAATAAAAGGCAGTAAGTTTTGAGTACATTAACGCTAGTTTTGACAGCAGTGGGTTCCGTGTTGCTGCTGCTGTTTTTAGTGATGAAGGCGCGTATGCACGCTTTTGTCGCTTTGATGGTGGTTTCTATAGGTGCAGGTCTCTTTTCCGGTATGCCGCTCGACAAGATCGCCGCGACGATGGAAAAAGGGATGGGCGGCACGCTGGGCTTCCTGGCGATTGTGGTCGCCCTTGGCGCGATGTTTGGCAAGATTTTGCACGAGACGGGCGCGGTCGACCAGATTGCCGTCAAGATGCTGAAATCCTTCGGCCACAGCCGCGCGCACTACGCGATTGGTCTGGCTGGCCTGATTTGCGCGCTGCCGCTGTTCTTCGAAGTCGCCGTTGTGCTGCTGATAAGCGTCGCGTTCTCCATGGCGCGTCATACCGGCACTAACCTCGTGAAGCTGGTTATTCCGCTGTTTGCGGGCGTGGCTGCGGCTGCAGCGTTTCTGCTGCCGGGGCCTGCGCCGATGCTGCTGGCGTCCCAGATGCACGCCGACTTTGGCTGGATGATCCTGATTGGCCTGTGCGCGGCAATCCCGGGAATGATTATTGCCGGTCCGCTGTGGGGCAACTTTATCAGCCGTTACGTTGAGCTACACATTCCGGATGACATCACCGAGCCGCACCTGGGCGAGGGCAAAATGCCGTCCTTCGGCTTTAGCCTGTCGTTGATCCTGCTCCCGCTGGTTCTCGTGGGTCTGAAAACCATCGCCGCGCGCTTTGTGCCGGTGGGTTCCAGCGCCTACGAATGGTTCGAGTTCATCGGCCACCCGTTCACGGCGATCCTGGTGGCGTGTCTGGTGGCGATTTACGGCCTGGCGATGCGTCAGGGAATGCCAAAAGACCGGGTGATGGAGATCTGCGGTGCCGCGTTGCAGCCGGCGGGCATTATCCTGCTGGTGATCGGCGCTGGCGGCGTGTTCAAGCAGGTGCTGGTGGATTCCGGCGTGGGCCCGGCTCTGGGCGAAGCGCTGACCGGGATGGGCCTGCCGATTGCGGTCACCTGCTTCGTGCTGGCCGCGGCGGTGCGCATCATCCAGGGTTCCGCAACCGTGGCGTGCTTAACCGCCGTGGGTCTGGTGATGCCGGTGATTGAACAGCTGAACTATTCCGGTGCGCAGATGGCGGCGCTGTCTATCTGTATCGCGGGCGGTTCGATTGTGGTCTCTCACGTTAACGACGCGGGCTTCTGGCTGTTCGGTAAATTTACCGGCGCCACCGAAGCGCAAACCCTGAAAACCTGGACGCTGATGGAAACCATCCTTGGCACGACGGGCGCCATTGTCGGGATGATTGCTTTCACACTGCTGAGCTGAATGCGGTGATTTAACAAGGCTCAAAAATAAGGCCCGGTAGCGTTAACGCTTACCGGGCCTTTATATTATGCAGAACGCCAGGCCGGGTCAGGTGAAACCACCAACCCGGCTTTTTCACATCACTCGCCCTGCGTCGCGCTCTCGATCGTCAAACGCACATCCGACGTAATGAGTTCGGCCAGCATCTGGTACACCTTCAGCGTCTCTTCCGGCTCGGCATCTCCCGTATCGCTGATGTAGCCTTCATCACGCAGCGTCAGGACCAGAGAGCTGAAGACCGCTTTGTCGAAGAACTCCGGGGCGTTAATGCCGTGCAGAACGGACAGGCGCTGTGCCAGCGTCCGGCTCTCTTTCTCCAGCGTGCCGCGGTTGATAGACGGGTTCGCACTCAGCAGCCAGAACGTAATGGCGTAGCGCTGCAGCGTTTCGCGCGCACCGGCCGCAAGCAGTTGCAGAGTTCGGGAACGCGACGGATTGATGTGCAGCTCGTCGTTTGAGACGGTGATCAGCCCCTGACGACGCAGCTCTTCCGTCAGTTTGTCCAGTTCGCCCGCCAGCTCGTCTTTGCTCCAGCGCAGGAACAGCTCCGCTTTCAGCATCGGATAGAGCGTCTCAACGTGACGCAATAGCTCCTGACGCGAAATACGGCGATGCTGGGTGATGATAGCCGCCATGAGCGACGGCAGCATCAGCATATGGGTGATGTTGTTGCGGTAGTAGGTCATCAGCACTGCCTGCTCGCGCGGCAGAATAATGATGTCGCCGATCGTGTCCTTTTCGACTTCAAACTTGTTCATCTGCAGCGCGTGATCGATAAGCTCACTGGCGGTAGCAGAAGGCACGGTTGAATCAACGGAATACGGCACGTTGCGCATCATGTCCAGATAGCAATCCAGCTGCTCCGTGAGCTGTTCGCGGGTCAGCGAGCGCTGACGCGAAGCCAGAAGCGCCGTACAGCACAGGTTCATGGCGTTAGCCGCACCGGCGTTGTTAATACGCACCATCAGCTCGGACGCGATGCCGTTGACCGTTGGCGTCAGCCAGGCCGGACGAATCGCTTCGATAGGATCGATGGACTCGCGCCACTCGGGAACGTGATGGTTCAGATACGTCATCAGCGGCATGGGTTCGCCGAAGTTCACGTAGCCCTGACCGAGGTTGCGTAGCTTGCTCAAACCGCGCAGCATCTGCGGCAGGCTCTCTTTCTCTTTGGTCGCACCGCGCAGCTCTTTGGCGTACGTGCCCACTTCCATCACGTGCTCATAGCCAATGTAGATTGGCACCAGCGTGATTGGACGGGTTCCTCCGCGCAGCATCGCCTGAATGGTCATCGACAGCGTGCCGGTCTTCGGATCGAGCAGACGTCCGGTACGGGAACGACCGCCTTCCACGAAGTACTCCACGGAATAGCCGCGGCTGAACAGCTCGCCCAGATACTCGCGGAACACGGTGGAGTAGAGCTTGTTGCCCTTGAAGGTGCGACGGATAAAGAACGCGCCCAGGCGGCGGAAAATCGGACCTGCTGGCCAGAAATTCAGGTTGATACCGGCAGCAATGTGCGGCGGTACCAGCCCCTGGTGATAGAGCACGTAGGAAAGAAGCAGGTAGTCCATGTGGCTGCGGTGGCAGGGAACATAGACAATCTCATGGCCATCGTGCGCCAGCTGACGCACACGTTCAGCATTATGAACGTTGATGCCCTGATACAGGCGGTTCCAGGTAAAGCCGAGAATACGATCGGACAGGCGAATCATCTCGTAAGAGAAGTTCGCTGCAATCTCTTCCATCAGCGCAATGGCGTTCTGCTGGGCTTTCTCATGCGATATTTTCTTGCTGCGCGCTTCGTCTTCAACGGCGCGGGCAATCGCTTTGGAGGCCAGCAGCTTGTTGAACAGATCCTGACGCGCCGGGAGACGCGGTCCTACGGCAGCGAGGCGCTGGCGGGCGAAGTGCATACGCGCCACGCGCGCCAGTTTTTGCGCGATGATCTTGTCGGTACCGTGCTCGTCCGCCATACGACGCAGCGAAACGGAAGGGGAGAAACGCACAAAGCTGTCGCGTCCCAGCCAGGAGACCGCGAAGAACTTCTGGATGCCGTTAAGCATGCGCAGCGGCGGATTCTCTTCACCTTTTTCACGGCCCGGACGACGACCAAACATCACCGATACCGGCACCATCTGCACATCCAGATCGGGGTTGCTGCGGTGCAGGTCAAGATAGTCGTGGAACAGCTTGATGGACTCTTCTTTTGGCGTGTAGTAGGTAAACACGCGCGGTCCACCGTGAATGAACACGTAGCGCGGCAGCAGCGTACCGTCAACTTCAAGCGGTTCAAGCGGGTCCGGTAAGTCATGCGCCAGACACTGGGCGCGAAGCGTCAGTAAGTCTGCCTTCGAGTTATAAGGCAAAACGTACATAATAGGACGCGAGGTATCGAGCCCCAATTCCAGCGCGGGTTCTGCTGGGATAGACTTGCTTTTTACCAGGATGCTTAATGGTAAATTAAGTAATTTGTAGTAAATTCGTGGCCAGCCGGACATAAACGATGTAAAGCCTCTGGTTAATAATGCAATTGCGGCGCAAGGATAACAGAAAGCGCGCAAAATTTCTGTTGTTACCCGTCATACTTCAGGCTGTAGCGAAACGCGCTACAGTTCCTGTTACTGACGCTTTTTTTCATAAAAGGTTCTTTTAATGGCCAATAATACCACTGGGTTAACGCGTATCATCAAAGCCGCCGGCTATTCATGGAAAGGTTTCCGTGCCGCGTGGATCAACGAAGCCGCCTTTCGCCAGGAGGGCGTCGCCGCTATCATCGCGGTGATCATCGCCTGTTTCCTTGATGTTGATGCTATTACCCGCGTACTTCTAATCGGTTCCGTGCTTCTGGTGATGATAGTGGAAATTCTTAATAGCGCTATTGAAGCCGTTGTTGATCGCATTGGTTCAGATTTCCACGAGCTTTCTGGCCGCGCAAAAGACATGGGCTCTGCTGCCGTGTTGCTGGCGATTATCACTGCCGTTATCACCTGGGTCACGCTGCTTTGGTCACATTTCCGATGAGCCTCGAGGAATAATTAAGTCCCTGGTTTTTTGTGCAGTTTTTGGTTCCAAAATCGCCTTTGACTGTATATACTCACAGCATAACTGTATATACACCCAGGGGGCGGAATGAAAGCGTTAACGACCAGGCAGCAAGAGGTGTTTGATCTCATCCGGGATCATATCGGCCAGACGGGTATGCCACCCACGCGTGCGGAAATCGCGCAGCGTCTGGGCTTCCGTTCTCCGAATGCTGCCGAAGAACACCTGAAAGCGCTGGCGCGTAAAGGCGTGATTGAGATTGTTTCAGGCGCGTCACGCGGTATCCGCCTGCTGGTGGAAGAAGAGACGGGCATTCCGCTGATAGGCCGTGTTGCCGCCGGTGAGCCTTTACTGGCACAGCAACATATTGAAGGCCACTACCAGGTCGATCCTGGCATGTTCAAACCGAGCGCAGATTTCCTGCTGCGCGTTAGCGGTATGTCGATGAAAGACATCGGTATTCTTGATGGCGATCTGCTTGCGGTGCACAAAACGCAGGATGTGCGTAACGGCCAGGTAGTTGTCGCGCGCATTGATGATGAAGTTACCGTCAAGCGTCTGAAAAAACAGGGTAACACCGTTCAGCTGCTGCCTGAAAACAACGAGTTCTCCCCGATTGTGGTCGATCTCCGCGAACACAACTTCTCTATCGAAGGACTGGCGGTTGGGGTCATTCGCAACGGTGAATGGCTGTAATCTCTTCCTGACAGGCTATGGCGCCGCTGTAGCCTGCTTCATTCTCCACTCCCGGTATTTTTCATGTCACTGCTGACGGAATCAGATAAGGCATTGTGGCGTCTCGCTCTGCCGATGATTTTTTCCAATATCACCGTGCCCTTGCTGGGGCTGGTCGATACTGCCGTTATTGGTCATCTTGATTCGCCTGTTTATCTTGGCGGCGTGGCGATTGGCGCAACGGCAACCAGCTTCCTGTTTATGCTGCTGCTCTTTTTGCGCATGAGCACCACCGGACTCACGGCACAGGCTTATGGTGCAAAAGATCCGCTGCGTCTGGCGCGCGCGCTGGTCCAGCCGCTGATCCTTGCGCTTGGCGCGGGAGTGTTAATCGTTTTATTACGTACGCCCCTGATCGACCTTGCGCTCCATGTTGTTGGCGGCAGCGAGGCGGTACTGGCGCAGGCGCGACGTTTCCTTGAAATTCGCTGGCTCAGCGCGCCCGCCTCGCTGGCAAACCTGGTTCTGCTGGGGTGGCTACTGGGCGTTCAGTACGCCCGTGCGCCAGTGATTTTGCTGGTGGTAGGCAACCTTCTCAACATTGTGCTGGATGTCTGGCTGGTAATGGGCCTGAATATGAACGTGCAGGGCGCGGCGCTGGCGACGGCGATTGCCGAATACGGAACCTTGATTATCGGTCTGTGGATGGTCTGGCGCGTGCTGGCGATGCGCGGGATCTCCCTGGCGCTGCTCAAAACCGCATGGCGCGGCAATATCCGTAGGCTGCTGGCGCTCAATCGTGACATCATGCTGCGCTCGCTGCTGCTTCAGCTCTGCTTCGGCGCGCTGACGGTTTTCGGGGTCCGACTGGGGCCAGAAATCGTCGCGGTCAACGCGGTATTGATGACGCTGCTGACCTTTACCGCCTACGCGCTGGACGGATTTGCCTATGCGGTAGAAGCGCATTCCGGGCAGGCGTACGGGGCGCGCGAAAGCGAGCAGCTTAGGGACGTCTGGCGGGCAGCCTGCCGCCAGTCTGGGCTGGTGGCGCTGGCGTTTGGCCTGGTTTACGCCTGCTTTGGTGAGCAAATTGTCGCGTTGCTTACGTCTCTTCCTGCGCTGCGCGAGCTGGCGAGTCACTATCTCATCTGGCAAGTCATCTTACCGGTGGTCGGCGTCTGGTGTTATCTGCTGGACGGCATGTTCATTGGTGCGACGCGCGGAGCGGAAATGCGTAACAGCATGGCGGTCGCGGCGGCCGGGTTTGGTCTGACGCTGCTGACGCTTCCCTGGCTGGGTAATCACGGTTTGTGGCTGGCCCTGGCCGTTTTCCTCTCGCTGCGAGGGATATCGCTGGCTTTTATCTGGCACCGCCACTGGCAAAACGATACCTGGTTCCCTTCACGTCACGATATATCGTGACGGTTAAAGATTCCGAATATGAAATCAACTGCCGAATCCTTAACTACAATAATTATCACGTCCAGCAGAAAAGAACGTAACGGACGTTACGACCCGACGCTTAACTAAGAGGACACGATGATGAATAAAGACGAAATCGGCGGCAACTGGAAGCAGTTCAAAGGTAAAGCGAAAGAACAGTGGGGTAAGCTGACCGATGACGATATGACCGTCATTGAAGGTAAACGCGATCAGCTTGTCGGTAAAATCCAGGAGCGTTACGGCTACGCGAAAGACCAGGCGGAAAGAGAAGTGGGCGACTGGGAAAAACGCAACGACTACCGCTGGTAACCGGGCTATACCCGCAAGTACAAGGAAGTACACCCTGAGGGCGGCCATGAGCCGCCTTTTCTTTTGCCGTTAACGCGGTTTTTTCTTCACAAGAATAGAGTGGTCGTGCTGACACGCGTCCTGATGACGGCAGGCTTCCACTTCCACGCAGGCAGAGCACAGTCCGTGCGCTTCAATCACGTTATGACGCAGGGCAAAACCCATTTTCGCCGCCAGCGTATGCATAATATCTTCCACGCCTTCCGCAGCCTCTTCTTTCACCACGCCGCAGCGGTCGCAGATAAACATCGCCGATGTATGGGTGGGCTGATCGAACAGATGGCACAACACATAGCTGTTTGTGGACTCAACTTTGTGCACGAATCCTTGTACCAGCAGGAAATCCAGGGCGCGATACACGGTCGGAGGTTTCGCCTGCGGCTCGCTTTCGCGGAGCAGGTCCAGCAGATCGTAGGCGCTGATAGCACCCTGCTGCAGGCTCATCAGACGTAAGACTTCAAGGCGCTGCGGAGTCAGGCGCACATTGCGTTGCGAACACAGCTTTTCGGCCTGCGCTAACAGCTCTTTTGTGGACTTATCCATTTAGCACCCCGGATGTTATAGGACGGAAACCCCTACTTTATCATGTTCTGGTAAAAACGCCGAGATCCGCCAGTCTGTGCTATACCTGACCCATTGCAAACCGGGAAATAAACAATGAAAAAACCTGACTGTATTCGACACTGGCGCGACGTTGAAGGCGCGGATGATTCGACCTATCCAGATAGCGATGAGCGTTTTTCTATCGGCGCCCCGTTGGCTCGCAAGCTTGGGCTCGGGCGCATTGGTATCCATCACGAGCGTTTACCGCCCGGGCGCAGGACGTCCTATCCGCACGCGGAAAGCGATGAAGAAGAGTTCGTTTATGTGCTCGAAGGTCATCCAGAAGCGTGGATCAATGGCTATTTATGGAAACTTGAACCGGGCGACAGCGTGGGGTTTCCTGCCGGAACCGGTATCTGCCACACCTTTATCAACAACACGGACGAAGAGGTGCGGTTACTGGTCGTTGGCGAGGCCAACAAAAAGCACAACCGCATCTACTATCCGCTCAACCCCGTGTATGCCGCTACCCGTGAGGATCGCTGGGTAGACCACCCGCCCCAGTTTTTTGGACCGCATGATGGAAAACCTGGGAAAAAATAATTTCCTCTTCTATAAATATTGAGGGCCGTCACAAAATATAACAGGCCGTAAGGGAGTTTTACTTAGGGATAGAAATAGCGGGTCTTTTACTACTTATTCACAGCAATAGTTCGTTCCTGTTTGGGTGATAACAGACAGGGGTTATTTCATAACAGACTATAACGGGCATACTGTGAAAAAAAATTTTAAATTTTCGGTGGTTAGTATCGCTGTTTCCTTGTTTATGGCAAATCAGGCGGGAGCAGCCAATACCTGGACAGAATCACGTAGCGACGCAATGGGTGGCACTGGCGTTGCCTCCGGGAGCTATGGTAGCGGGGCGTTAATCAACCCCGCGTTGCTGGCAAAGGCAAAACCGGACGATGATGTGACGGTCATTTTGCCGTCCGTTGGCGTACAGGTGACGGATGAGGACAATCTTCAGGACGAGATTGATACCATCAACGACAAAATCAATCACTATAAGGATGTGGTTGATGACCTCACGCCAAGGGAGATCATCACCAATCCGTTAGGTTCCATTAATCAATTCCAGGGCGCGGCCAAAGATCTGGCCGATGAGCTGGACTATCTCAAGGGTAAAACCGCACGCGCGACGGCAGGTGCTGGGCTTGCCGTGAGTATCCCTAACGATGTGCTTTCCGTGGCCTTTATGGCGAAAGGCTACGCCCATGGGCGGGTGAGTTCGTCTATCGATCAGCAAGATATTGATTATCTGCGCGGTATTCAACAAAGCAAGGTGGTGGCTGCCGGTGTTGCCCTGGACGCTGCGCTGAACGGCACGGATCAAATCACTAAAAATCTCAACTCAACGGCGTCTGGCCGGGCAGCGATTGTGTCCGACTATGGTGTTGCCGTTGCCCGTCAGTTTGACCTCGGCGGTGTCCCTGTTTCCGTGGGCGTGACGCCAAAGCTGCAAAAAACCTGGGTCTATAACTACACCACGTCAATCTACGATTACGACAGTAACAAGTGGAACGACAGCCGCTACCGCACGGACGACACGGGCTTTAACGTCGATGCCGGTATCGCGGCTGATTTCGGCGAACACTGGACGGTTGGCGTGAGCGGTCAAAACCTGATGTCGCGCGATATCGACACCAAAGATATCCGTATCCGCAACGGCCGGACGGGAGAAGTGGTGAGCTACAAAGACACCTACCAGATCCGTCCGCTGGTGACCGCCGGCGCCGCCTGGCATAACGACCTGGTGACGCTGACCGCCGATGGCGATCTGACGGAAACCAAAGGCTTCAAGAGCGAAGATACGTCGCAGTACGTGGGCGTCGGTGCTGAGGTTACGCCGCTCAGCTGGCTGGCGGTGCGTGCGGGCTATCGCGCGGACGTGAAGGGTAACGACAGCAATGTCTTTACCGGCGGTGTCGGCTTCGCGCCGTTCAGTACCGTTCATGTTGACCTGATGGGCCTGTACGGCGAGGACGAAACCTGGGGCGCCGGGGCTCAGCTGAGCATGACGTTCTAAAGTCCACCGGAGGCGCTGCGCCTCCGGCTTTTCTTTGTGCTATAGTAGCGCCCCTTTTCCACCAGATGCTTAAAACTTCGCCATGTCGTCAGAATTACAGACCGCTTTCCCTGCACACCGTTTCTCCATTGCGCCGATGCTCGACTGGACGGACAGACACTGTCGCTACTTCCTGCGCCAGCTCTCCCGCCATACGCTGCTGTACACCGAAATGGTGACCACGGGCGCAATCATTCACGGGAAGGGCGACTATCTGGCCTATAGCGAAGAAGAGCATCCGGTTGCCCTGCAGCTGGGCGGCAGCGATCCGGCCGCGCTGGCGCAGTGCGCGAAGCTGGCGGAAGAACGCGGCTACGACGAGATCAACCTGAACGTTGGCTGCCCGTCCGACCGCGTGCAGAACGGCATGTTTGGCGCCTGTCTGATGGGGAATGCACAGCTTGTAGCGGACTGTATCAAGGCGATGCGCGATGTGGTCTCCATTCCGGTCACGGTCAAAACCCGTATCGGCATTGACGACCAGGACAGCTACGAATTCCTGTGCGACTTCATCAACACGGTATCCGGGAAAGGCGAGTGTGAGATGTTCATCATCCACGCGCGAAAAGCCTGGCTCTCCGGCCTCAGCCCGAAAGAGAACCGTGAGATCCCGCCGCTGGACTATCCGCGCGTGTATCAACTGAAGCGTGACTTCCCGCACCTGACGATGTCCATCAACGGCGGCATCAAGTCGCTGGAAGAGGCCAAAGCGCATCTGGCGCATATGGATGGCGTGATGGTCGGCCGCGAGGCGTATCAGAATCCGGGCATTCTGGCGACGGTCGATCGCGAAATCTTTGGCATCGAAGGCGCGGACACCGATCCGGTTGCCGTCGTGCGTGCGATGTACCCCTACATTGAGCGTGAGTTGAGCAATGGCACCTATCTCGGTCATATCACCCGCCATATGCTTGGCCTGTTCCAGGGTATTCCGGGCGCGCGTCAGTGGCGCCGCTACCTGAGCGAGAATGCGCATAAAGCCGGAGCCGATATTGAGGTGCTGGAACATGCGCTGCGACTGGTGGCGGACAAGCGATAACTTTCGCTAAAAGTTCGTCAAATTCACCACGCCCTGCGAACGTTCGCGGGGCGTTTTGCTTTAATAACAACAGGTTAATACTGGCATGATTCTTGTAATGCTGACTGCATTACTCGGGAACTCGTGGGAGAGCACCATGCTGGAACTACTTTTTGTGATTGGCTTTTTTGTCATGCTGTTAGCGACAGGCGTTTCGCTGCTCGGCATTCTGGCGGCTATCGTGGTGGCGACGGTGGTCATGTTTATTGGCGGACTGTTTGCGCTGACGATCAAACTATTGCCGTGGCTACTGCTGGCCATTGCGGTCGTGTGGGTGATTCGGGCGATTAAAGCGCCAAAAGTGCCCAGTTATCAGCGCAATAACCGCTTCCGTTACTAAGGTATTGAGGGGTTCGTCACATACTTGTAACTTTTCCGGCGGCATGGCTTAGAACAGAATAGGATTTAGTTATCGAATCTGTCACTATGACTGCCGTTAAAGAATTCATCGAGCTGTACCCTACATACAGCCGAACTAAAAAAAGAAAGGGCTTCCCACGGGAAGCCCAATTTCTTTTTGGGGCTCAGGGAATCAACAAGCTCGACCCCTGCGTTGCCCGGCTCTCCAGCACCTCATGCGCACGCTGCGCATCGGTCAGCGCGAATTTCTGCGCATCTGCCACATCCACTTTGATGACCCCGCTGGCGATCAGCGAGAACAGCTCGTTGCTGGCTTCCTCAAGTTCTTCCCGGTTGGTGATGTATCCCTGCAGGGAAGGGCGAGTCACATACAGCGAACCTTTCTGATTCAGAATACCGAGGTTAACGCCGGTGACCGCGCCAGACGCATTGCCGAAGCTAATCATCAGACCACGGCGCTGCAGACAGTCCAGCGACGCCTCCCACGTGTCTTTCCCCACCGAGTCATACACCACGCGCACTTTTTTGCCGCTGGTGATCTCCTTCAGCCGCTCAACAATGCTCTCTTCACGGTAGTTAATCACCTGCCAGGCGCCCGCCTGCAGCGCGCGCTGCGCTTTTTGTGCATTTCCGACGGTGCCGATCAGCTTCGCGCCCAGCGCTTTTGCCCACTGACAGGCGATGAGCCCGACGCCACCCGCTGCGGCATGGAACAGGAACTGCTCGTCGGGCTTAATTTCATAGGTTTTGCGCAGCAGGTAGTAAACCGTCAGACCTTTCAGGAACGAGGCCGCCGCCTGCTCAAAGGAGATGGCGTTAGGCAGCAGGGCGGCTTTATCCGCCGGAATGTTGTGGACGGAGCTGTAAGCGCCCAGCGCAGACTGCGCGTACACCACGCGGTCGCCCTCTTTAATATGCTTAACCGCGCTGCCCACTTTGACGACGACACCGGCTGCCTCGGTGCCCAGGCCGCTCGGCATTGACGGCGGCGGGTAGAGACCGCCGCGAATATAGGTGTCGATGTAGTTAATGCCGATGGCTTTGTTTTCAACCTGCACTTCGTTTTCGCCAGGCGCGGCAGGGGTGAACTCCACCGCTTTCAGTACGTCTGGCCCACCGTGTTTCTGGAATTCAATGCGCGTTGCCATGCTCCCTCCGTAAGAAAAATATGGTAATCTTTCGACCCACTCTTTATCTCGGTAACTCCATTCACTATGGCAGGAAACAAACCCTTCAACAAACAGACTGAACCTCGCGAGCGTGATTTCCAGGTCGCAGGGTTAAAGGTCCCGCCGCACTCGATTGAAGCGGAACAGTCGGTGTTGGGCGGTTTAATGCTGGATAACGAGCGCTGGGACGACGTCGCCGAGCGCGTCGTGGCGGAAGATTTCTACACCCGCCCGCACCGCCACATCTTTACTGAAATGGCGCGCCTGCAGGAGTCGGGCAGTCCGATCGACCTGATCACGCTCGCGGAATCGCTGGAGCGTCTTGGTCAGCTCGACAGCTGCGGCGGGTTTGCCTATCTGGCGGAACTGTCAAAAAACACGCCTAGTGCAGCGAACATCAGCGCTTATGCCGATATCGTGCGCGAACGTGCCGTCGTCCGCGAGATGATTTCGGTGGCGAATGAGATCGCCGAAGCCGGTTTTGATCCACAGGGGCGTACCAGCGAAGACCTGCTCGATCTGGCTGAATCCCGCGTCTTTAAAATCGCCGAAAGCCGCGCCAATAAAGACGAAGGTCCAAAAAACATCGCCGATGTCCTCGACGCCACCGTTGCCCGTATCGAACAGCTGTTCCAGCAGCCGCACGACGGTGTGACCGGGGTAAACACCGGCTATGACGATTTGAACAAGAAAACCGCCGGTCTGCAGCCGTCGGATTTGATTATCGTCGCCGCGCGTCCGTCGATGGGTAAAACTACCTTTGCGATGAACCTCGTCGAAAACGCGGCGATGTTGCAGGATAAGCCGGTATTGATCTTCAGCCTTGAGATGCCCTCCGAGCAGATTATGATGCGTTCTCTGGCGTCGCTGTCGCGCGTGGATCAGACCCGCATTCGTACCGGCCAGCTCGATGATGAAGACTGGGCGCGCATTTCCGGCACCATGGGCATTCTGCTGGAAAAACGTAACATATATATCGATGACTCCTCCGGCCTGACGCCGACGGAAGTGCGCTCCCGCGCGCGCCGTATCGCCCGTGAACACGGCGGCATCGGCCTCATCATGATCGACTACCTTCAGCTGATGCGCGTCCCGTCGCTTTCCGACAACCGTACGCTTGAAATTGCGGAGATTTCCCGCTCGCTCAAGGCGTTAGCCAAAGAGCTGCACGTACCGGTCGTCGCGCTGTCGCAGCTGAACCGCTCTCTGGAACAACGTGCCGACAAGCGCCCGGTCAACTCTGACCTGCGTGAGTCCGGCTCCATCGAGCAGGATGCCGACTTAATCATGTTTATCTACCGTGATGAGGTTTATCACGAGAATAGCGACCTGAAAGGGATCGCCGAAATTATTATTGGTAAACAACGTAACGGCCCAATCGGGACGGTGCGTCTGACCTTTAACGGACAGTGGTCGCGTTTCGACAACTATGCCGGTCCTCAATATGATGATGAGTAATTTCTAAGGAATTCAAATGCAAGCGGCAACTGTTGTTATTAACCGCCGCGCTCTGCGACACAACCTGCAACGTCTGCGTGAACTGGCGCCTGCCAGCAAGCTCGTTGCAGTCGTGAAAGCGAACGCTTACGGACACGGTCTTCTTGAGACCGCGCGAACGCTCCCCGATGCCGACGCCTTTGGCGTCGCCCGTCTTGAAGAAGCCCTCCGCCTGCGTGCGGGCGGCATTACTCAACCCATTTTGCTCCTCGAAGGCTTTTTCGAAGCCACAGATTTACCGACCATTGCTGACCAGCATCTGCACACGGCGGTACATAACGAAGAACAGCTAACCGCACTCGAAACCGCCGAACTGAGCGAGCCGGTGACCGTCTGGATGAAGCTCGACACGGGCATGCATCGTCTGGGCGTGCGTCCGGAAAGCGCGGAAGCGTTTTATCAGCGTTTATGCCGGTGCAAAAACGTGCGCCAGCCGGTGAATATCGTCAGCCACTTCGCCCGCGCCGATGAGCCCGAGTGCGGTGCGACCGAGCGCCAGCTGGATATCTTTAACACCTTTTGCGAAGGCAAGCCGGGGATGCGCTCGATTGCGGCATCCGGCGGTATTCTGCTGTGGCCGCAGTCGCACTTCGACTGGGCGCGACCGGGCATCATTCTCTACGGCGTGTCGCCGCTGGAGAACAAACCCTGGGGGCCGGACTTTGGCTTCCAGCCGGTCATGTCGCTGGTCTCTAACCTGATTGCCGTGCGTGACCATAAAGCGGGCGAGCCGGTGGGCTACGGCGGTACCTGGACCAGCGAGCGTGATACCCGTCTCGGAGTGGTGGCGATGGGCTATGGTGACGGCTATCCGCGCGCCGCGCCGTCGGGTACGCCGGTTCTGGTCAACGGTCGCGAGGTGAAGATCGTCGGCCGCGTGGCGATGGACATGATTTGTGTCGATCTGGGGCCTGAAGCCCAGGATAAGCCCGGCGACGATGTCGTGATGTGGGGTGAAGGTTTGCCCGTCGAACGCATTGCTGAAATTACGAAAGTGAGTGCTTACGAACTTATCACGCGCCTGACGTCAAGGGTTGCGATGAAGTACATCGACTGAGACTCGCAGATAGTCGTCCAACGGCATTAGCTGCCGTTGGACGCGTAACGCTTATTTCAACACGTTATAGATCGCCTGATTAGTCAAATAATCCGACGCGAGCCCTGACTCCGGACTGAAGCGCGAACCCTGGATGGACGAGAACCGTTTTCCGGTGCTGCCCAACGAGACATAACGCTCCCCCCCATCGTTTTCCGAAATGGTGTACACCGTTTTCTGCATTTCGGCGAATAGCGGAGCGTTACGCTGAATGGCCTGATGCAATTCCAGCAGCTGCACTCCATCCAGATTGAGCTTTTTATCCAGCGTGACGCCCCATCTTTGCAGGCAAACTTCGGCGAAATGACGCACGATCGTGCCGGGCTCATGGACCACTTTTTCCCCGCTATTCCCATTGGCCGAAGCATTCCCTACCAGCGTAGCGTGGCGACCAGACATGGGATAAATATGGACTTTTGTCGCGCTATCGGTCTGTGGAATGACGCACGAGAAACCTTTTGATCGCTCATGTCTGGCATAGAAAGCCACATACTCCTTCACGTTGCTGCCCAGAGTGACTTTGTCCGCCTGGAAATTACCCATACCCGGAACCGGATCGACCGCAAAAATATTCACCGGAATCGTCGTTAAAAGGGGATCGGCAAGCATTGCATTGGCAAGCATATGGCAGCTAATTCCGCCCCGGCTCCACCCAACAAGGTTCACCTGAGTGGGCAGGATCTGACCCTGGCGGAAGGTTTTGATGATTTGCTGCTGCAGCGCCTGCTGGGTCACTTTACGATCGCCATAGTCATATTTGCGCCACCAAAATGAGCCGGTAACCTCAACGTCCTGAATCGGTACACCCGCCTTTTTAAGCTGCTCATAGTTTTCTTTTGTGAGCTTCTCACGCTGCCAGTCAACGTGTCCTTTGATAATATTGATCGCATGCTGAACATTCTCATTCCAGCCGCTGCCCAGAAGCTGGGCGCGAAGCTGAGAATATTCTCCGCTTTTGACCCAAAGCTCATCGCTTTGTAGATTGCCGCTCCCCGGACCATCAAGAATGACCCATTCGGCGAACTCTTTACCCTTGTTATTGGCTGCCAGAGAAGAGATGAGCTCGCCGTTCCAGTAATTAGCATGAGACTCATCAAATTTATTAGATCCAGTACCACAGAAATACACTGTTAGTATTGTCATAAATGACCTCATTGAAATATTAATATGTAGGTGGATGGCACGCGTGCAGTAAAATAATAAGTGCCAGCAATATTTCTGGGAATATGCTATTGAGCCCAGGATGTTTTTAATAACGATAAGATCGTTCTTAATTAAATATGGCTATGTTTAATGTGTAGTACTGCTTAACTTTTTGCTTTGGATATATGACATTTGCCTTATGCCGAATGCTGTTTTTACAGTTTTGTAATAGCACGCATACTTAATTTCGGAATAAGTTGGTTAAATAACCTAAGAAAATAGATTTCACACGGGGTTATGCTACGATGAATATATTAATGATCGATGAATTACCGATCTTCATTCACGGTATGAAAACAGAGCTGGAACGCGTCATGCCGGAATGCACTGTTTTTGCAGCGAGCAATTTTGAAGATGCACACGCAATTTTAACCTCTATGCCGGTCAGCATTATTTTGCTGGATGGTGAAATGAAGTGCCGTGATTTTATCACTAATTTGATGACAAACTGGCCTGAGCTACCGATCGTGGTGATGTTACGAAAAACGACGGATAAGATATTCAACTTCTACATCCGCCAAAGCATTAAGGGCATTTTTACCAAGGATCTCCCCGCCGAGAAAATCAGCCAGATACTTTGTATGGTCTCCTCGGGGGTGGTCTGTTTTCCGGAGCAAGCCGTGGTCCAGCGAGAACAACCCACTGGCGGGTTGCCGATCTACTCCCTGAGTCGTCGGCAGAAGGAAGTTCTTAAGCTGCTGGCGAATGGAGGAACAAATAAGCAGATCAGCCGGCAATTGAATATCAGCGCAGGTACGGTCAAAGTGCATCTGGAATCCATCTTTCACCGACTACAGGTCAACAATCGGACGCAGGCCGCAATGCTCTATTTTAAATATATGTCTAATTAGCCGATTTTCAGCAAAGCGAAGGGCTGCAGTCAAAATGCGTTAAAAGAAAAGCGCAACAGACAGACCTCTGTTGCGCTTTGTTTTTTTAACGGTACTGAGATTTGAAATAATATATCACCACCACCAGCGTTCCGAAGTCCTGCAATAGCCAAAATGGAAAGCTGTCACTCAGTATATCAGCACCGGTAAGAATAAATTTCATGTTTAAGCTGCTCTCACCAAAAAAACCAAAGGCGAGGGCGGCTAAGCCAATTTTACACATTACCGGCAGGGCATGGACTCTTCGGCTATAGGCGGCAAACAAAATCAGCAGCGATGTTATCAGGTCGACGAAGATAATAAAGGGAAGCACCCAGCCATTCATTATGTTAAGCATTTATTCTCCATCGGGTTTGTTGTGGGTTAAATCAGGCGGAGAAAGTGATTCATGTCTGACTTTACTTTTGATGACGCTTGCAACATCAAAAATATCGCGCTGTTCATGCCGGCGAAAAAAGTTTGCCAGCCAGACGATCAGGCCATTACTCATTGCCCCGAGGATATACCCTAAACCAAGCGTGATATCGGCCTGATTAAGGTCTATCTTTAACCAGCGGGCTGCTAATCCACCTAATGCGACGGCCGCGCCCATGCTGATTCCACCAAAAATAATGCCTGCCATAAATCGGCTGTGCTGGTGCAATCGCTGCGGTTGCCAGAAAAACGAGATACTGACGCCGCCAAATAAACCTGAAAAAGCCAGCAAGGCTTCACTGATGAGGGTCGGGAGATAGATGTCAGACATACGTTCATCCTCTGCAAGGATAAATCCCCTCGGAAAAGGGGATTTATTATCGTAACGGGCGCTTATTATTGGCAGGGATCCAGCTCAACAATATGCTGATACTTATCGGTCGTAATAAAGCGCTGTTGCCCTGACAGGCTGTAAATCAAACGCTTGGGAGAGCGATACCCCTTCACGACATCGATATCCGCGCTAAGCCAGGGCTGACTGGAAGGAAGAGCGCGATCGCTGTATTTATCGCCACCGATCCATTTTTGATTGGTGGGTTTAAGACCCCAAAGCGATTCGCTTTCACTTCCCGACCAGCCGAGGCGTTTGGCCTCATCCGAGGTAATATAGCGGTCGGGCAGGCGCCCAAAATTTTTTATATGACGAAGCGTTGTCGCCAGATCGGTCACGTTATTGACGGGCACCATACCCTGAGAAGATAAAAAGGTGTTGGCTTCCTTTATTTCCTCTTCGCAGGTTGGCATGGCGGCGGTTGCCTGTAACACGTTGAATAACGAAACAGACAGTACGGCCATTTTCACTATGTAAAGTGGTTTCATTGTAATTTTCCTGTTGAATTAACTAAGAAATAGCTTCATTTCCGCCTCGCGGCGTCGGGTAAGCCCGGTCAAAACCTTACCGCCTGCCTTATTCCAGCTTTTGAACTGCAGTGCGGCGCCCTGGATATCGCCTGCGTTGAATTTTTTGAGCAGCGTGGATTTCTTTAAATTGCCCACGCCAAGGTTGAAGGCGAACGAAACCAGCGCGTCGAATTGGTTCTGCGTCGAAGCGTTGTTCAGCAGTTTTTTCACGCCGTCCTCGGTGCGTTTCAGATCTTTGCGCAGCAGATCTTTGGCTTCACCGGTGGTAATTTTGGTGAGCTTTTCCATCTCCTCTTTGAGGATCAAATGGCCGTAGCCGATGGTCCATAAACCTACGGCATCGCGATAACGCTCCAGCCTCAGCCCTTCAAACTGGCAAATAAGCTGAATGCCCCTGTCACCTGTACGTTCTGGTTGTTTTTGCATTACGGAGTCTCCTCTGCTTTCGGGCGGGGAATCACCTTGTTGGTGTATTCGTCAATCAAACGCATGACGCTTTCCGGTGGCTCAAGTGCGGTAAATTGCATCTCTACATCGACGTGGCGGCTGTCACGCCCGCCTTTGTTATCGCTGGAAGGCGAAAGGCTGACGTGAAAGCGGCCAAATTCGTTTTCACCGGACTGGCGGGAAGGCGCCTGCATGCCTTCCGTACGGATCGTCAGGTTGACCTTCATCTTTTCCAGCATCAGCCCGCGCGGTGTCGAAAGCGCGACTAAGGGCAGGTCAAAGTAGTGCTTTTCATCCAGCGCCAGCTGTACCGTGCGTGGAATTAACGAACCGTCTTCTGCGGGTTCGAAAAAGGGATCCAGCGCCTTCATATACTGCTGAGCAATCAGTTCGTTGGCCGCAGTGGCCGCGTACTGCATCCCACGCGTGATATCTTCAAGCGAGATCGGCACGCCGGGAATATCGGCTGGAGGCGATGGAAGCGTGTTTTCCTGTACCGGCGGCGTGCCTTCATCCTCTTTGCCCGCACTGTTTTCCGGCTCCTCATCCTTGCCGCCGCGCAGCCATTTTTTAAAAGACATATTTCGCTCCTGGAAAAAGGGCTACCCGGGTAGCCCCTGCGTTACGGAATCGCACGTATGTCGCGGCGTGGAAGATTATTGCGCGGCGACAGGCTTGGTTTTGGCGTTGGTCAGGTAATCAATCACGCGCTGCAGAGCTTCAGGTGGCTCCTGGCGTTTAATCTGGGTATGAATGGAATATTTCGCGCGTGTATCGGTCGAACGGGTCTGCTCCGATTTATGGGAGACCTTGCCGGTCATTTTCGCTTTGAAAACGCCCCAGCCGACGGACGCTTCCACGGAGGCCTCCGCTTCGGTGCTGCTGGAACTGGCTTCGCTCTGGCTCACTTCCAGCTCAAAGTCGATGGTACCGTCCTCGATACAGATGATGGGGTGGGTGACCGCCGCCAGGAGCGGAATACTCATCTTGCGAGTCACGCTGCCTTTATTGACCCCCTGTTCGTCTACCACGGTTTCGTCGTAATCGAACTCGATCGCGACAGCTTTGCCGTCTTTAATACAGACGGAGAGCAGGAAGTCGGTATAGGCCTTACTCGCCTGGACCTGTGCTTTGATCATCGCCTGCAGCGGACCGCCGATCATATGTTCCAGCGGCAGGGCGTTAATAACTGAACCAATAAATTGTGAATCCATGATGTGAACTCCTTGAATCAGTGAATGCGCGGTTGCGCAGGAGCCACATTACGAAAAGCGAGAAGGGGAAAATATTGGGTAAATGTCATGGCGAGAGGACGCAAAAAACCTATGCCGATCGCAGGATAATCTTAAGGGGTGGTGTTGAGTGATATTCCGGTTTATTGTTGAAATCCCTGCCTCATCGAATTCCGGAGAACCATCGCGTGTTTCAGAAAGTTGACGCCTATGCCGGCGACCCTATCCTCTCCTTAATGGAGCGTTTCAAAGAAGATCCTCGCAGCGACAAAGTGAACCTCAGCATCGGTCTGTATTACAACGAGGATGGCATCATTCCTCAATTAAAAGCCGTTGCCGAAGCCGAAGCGCGTCTGAACGCTGTTCCACACGGTGCTTCTCTTTATCTGCCGATGGAAGGGTTAAACGCCTACCGCAACACCATCGCTCCGCTGTTATTCGGTGCCGATCACGCGGTGCTCGCGCAAAAACGCGTGGCGACCATCCAGACGCTGGGCGGCTCGGGTGCGCTGAAAGTGGGTGCAGACTTCCTGAAAAAATACTTCCCGGATTCAGGCATATGGGTCAGTGACCCGACGTGGGAAAACCACGTTGCGATCTTCGAGGGCGCAGGTTTCAACGTGGCGACCTATCCGTGGTTCGACGGTAAAACGAACGGCGTACGCGTTGAAGCGCTGCTGGAAAAACTGAACACCCTGCCGGCGCGCAGCATTGTGCTGCTGCACCCATGCTGCCATAACCCGACCGGGGCAGATCTCACCAACGCCCAGTGGGATGCGGTGATTGAGGTACTGAAGGCCCGCGACCTGATTCCGTTCCTCGACATCGCCTACCAGGGCTTTGGCGCAGGTATGGAAGAAGATGCTTACGCCATCCGCGCCGTGGCCAGCGCCGGGCTGCCAGCGCTGGTCAGCAACTCCTTCTCTAAAATCTTCTCCCTGTACGGTGAACGCGTTGGCGGTCTGTCCGTGGTCTGTGAAGACGCCGAAGCGGCGGGTCGCGTCCTGGGCCAGCTGAAGGCGACGGTGCGCCGTATTTACTCCAGCCCGCCAAACTTTGGTGCGCAGGTGGTGGCGACGGTTCTCGGTGACGAACAGCTGAAAGCGTCCTGGCTTGCCGAAGTGGAAGCGATGCGTAAGCGCATCCTGTCCATGCGTCAGGAGCTGGTTAACGTGCTGAAAGAGGCCGTGCCGGGACATAACTTCGACTATCTGCTCAAGCAGCGTGGGATGTTCAGCTATACCGGTCTGAGCGCGGCGCAGGTCGATCGCCTGCGGGAAGAGTTCGGCGTCTACCTGATCGCCAGCGGCCGTATGTGCGTGGCGGGCCTGAATGCCAGCAACGTTCATCGCGTGGCGCAGGCATTTGCTGCTGTGATGTAAGCGCTTACCAACCGGCCCTCTCCCCGTGGGAGAGGGCCGGGGTGAGGGCATCAGGCCGCACAAATACGTTGCCCGGCATTCTGTGATCGTCTTCTTTTTATTCCGCTTCATAAGCAAAAACTCCTTCCCTTCACCTCCCGCTGGGGTTATGGTCGGATAGTTTTTTGACCATCCGCTCAAATTAAAACGATAACAAACTGAATATTCAGGGGAAAATATGCGCAAGATCACACTGGCGCTCAGCGCCGCCTGCTTATTGTTCTCGCTTAACAGCGCCGTCGTCGCGCGAGCTTCTGCCCCGACGCCGCTTTACACCGGCACCACCGCCGCCATTCTCGCCGAGCAGGCGCCCATTCACTGGGTTTCCGTGGCCCAAATCGAAAACAGCCTGATTGGCCGCGCGCCAATGGCCGTGGGCTTTGACATTGACGATACCGTGCTGTTCTCAAGCCCCGGCTTCTGGCGCGGGAAGAAAACGTATTCACCCGACAGCGAAGCGTATCTGAAGAACCCGGAATTCTGGGAAAAAATGAATAACGGCTGGGACGAATTCAGCATCCCGAAAGAAGTTGCCCGTGCGCTTATTGCCATGCACGTGAAGCGCGGTGATAGCATTTACTTTGTCACCGGCCGCAGTCAGACCAAAACGGAAACCGTCTCGAAAACGCTGCAGGATGATTTCCAGATCCCGGCGACCAGCATGAATCCGGTCATTTTTGCCGGTGACAAAGAAGGGCAAAACACCAAAACCCAGTGGCTGGAAAAGAAAAATATCAAAGTATTCTACGGCGATTCGGATAACGACATCACCGCCGCGCATGACGTGGGAGCCAGAGGGATCAGGGTGTTACGTGCTTCTAACTCGACCTATCGACCGCTGCCGATGGCCGGAAAGTTTGGCGAAGAGGTGATCGTCAACTCGGAGTATTAAGTACCCAGCAGCGTGTTTGACTCTTTTTTAATCAAATCTCGCTGCTGCGGGTTTTACCTTTCGTCTTCTTGCTGCACACTTAGAAAGATTCATCTTTCATCACGGAGCAGCACATGTGGTACCAACAGACCCTGACCTTAAGCGCTAAACCACGCGGATTTCACCTGGTGACGGATGAAGTCATCGGGCAACTCCGCGACCTGTCGCGGGTGAAAACGGGTTTGCTGCATCTGCTGCTTCAGCACACGTCCGCCTCTCTCACGCTTAATGAAAATTGCGATCCCACCGTCCGGTCCGACATGGAGCACCATTTTCTGAAGAGCGTCCCGGACAACGCGCCTTACGAGCATGACTATGAGGGGGCGGACGATATGCCTTCGCATATTAAATCCTCCCTGCTGGGCGTATCGTTGATACTGCCGGTTCACAACGGGCGGCTGATGTTGGGAACGTGGCAGGGGATCTGGCTGGGAGAGCATCGCATTCACGGTGGTTCGCGTAAAATTATCGCCACGCTACAAGGGGAATAAAGATGACAATTTCGGAGATACTTCAGTACTGCATGAGCAAGCCCGGCGCGGCGCAGAGCGTCCACAGCGACTGGAAAGCCACGCAGATTAAGGTGGGAGATGTCCTGTTTGCGATGGTGAAAGAGGTGGAAGGCCGTCCGGCGGCGTCGCTGAAAACCAGCCCTGAACTGGCGGATTTGCTACGCCAGCAGCATGATGACGTGAGGCCGAGCAAGCACCTCAATAAGGCGCACTGGAGTACCGTCTATCTGGATGGGTCGATTCCAGGCTCGCAGATTTACTACCTGGTGGACGCGTCCTATCAGCAGGCGGTTGAGCTGCTGCCGGAAACCACCCGACAGCAACTCTCCGTGTGACAATTACAGCAACGGTTTAAGGAAGCGCGCGGTGTGCGAGGCTTCGCACTCTGCAACGGTCTCTGGCGTACCGGAGACGAGAATTTCACCGCCGCCGCTGCCGCCTTCCGGACCGAGATCGACAATCCAGTCCGCGGTTTTAATCACGTCCAGGTTATGCTCGATGACCACGATGGTGTTGCCCTGGTCTCTGAGCTGATGCAGAACCTCGAGCAGCTGCTGGATGTCGGCAAAGTGCAGGCCGGTGGTCGGCTCGTCCAGAATGTAGAGCGTCTGACCGGTGCCGCGTTTTGACAGCTCACGCGCCAGCTTCACGCGCTGCGCTTCACCGCCGGACAGCGTGGTTGCCGACTGCCCAAGACGAATGTAGGTCAGGCCTACGTCCATCAGCGTCTGCAGCTTACGCGCCAGTGCAGGCACAGCGTCAAAGAACTCGCGCGCCTCTTCAATGGTCATGTCCAGCACTTCGTGGATGGTCTTGCCTTTGTACTTAATCTCCAGCGTTTCGCGGTTATAGCGTTTGCCTTTGCACTGGTCGCACGGCACGTAGATATCCGGCAGGAAGTGCATCTCAACCTTGATCACGCCGTCGCCCTGGCACGCTTCGCAGCGGCCGCCGCGAACGTTAAAGCTGAAACGTCCTGGCGTATAGCCGCGGGAGCGCGCTTCCGGCACGCCGGCAAAGAGTTCACGTACGGGCGTGAAGACGCCGGTATAGGTTGCCGGGTTAGAGCGCGGGGTACGGCCAATCGGGCTCTGGTCGATGTCGATAACTTTATCGAAATGCTCCAGACCCTGGATGTCGCGGTACGGTGCAGGCTCGGCCAGCGTCGCGCCGTTCAGCGCCGTCTGCGCAATCGGGAACAGCGTATCGTTGATCAGCGTCGATTTACCGGAACCGGACACGCCGGTGATGCAGGTAAACAGGCCAACCGGCAGCGTCAGGGTGACGTCTTTCAGGTTGTTGCCGCGCGCGCCGGTCAGCTTCAGCACTTTTTCCGGATCTGCCGCTACGCGCTGTTTTGGCACCTCAATCTTACGCTTGCCGCTCATGTACTGGCCGGTCAGCGATTCGGGTACCGCCATGATGTCCTTCAGCGTTCCCTCCGCGACCACCTGGCCGCCGTGCACGCCAGCGCCTGGGCCAATGTCGATGACGTGGTCGGCCGCGCGGATCGCATCTTCATCGTGCTCGACCACAATTACCGTGTTGCCGAGGTTGCGCAGGTGAACCAGCGTCCCGAGCAGGCGCTCGTTGTCGCGCTGGTGCAGGCCGATGGACGGCTCATCCAGCACGTACATCACGCCGACTAAGCCCGCGCCAATCTGGCTCGCCAGACGGATACGCTGGGCTTCACCGCCGGAGAGCGTTTCTGCCGAGCGGGAAAGTGTCAGGTAGTTCAGGCCGACGTTCACCAGGAATTTCAGGCGATCGCCAATCTCTTTCAGCACTTTTTCGGCGATTTTCGCGCGCTGGCCGGAGAGCTTCAGATTGTTGAAGAAGTCCATCGCATGGCCGATGCTCATGTCTGAGATGGTCGGCAGCGCGGTGTTTTCCACAAACACGTGGCGCGCTTCGCGACGCAGACGCGTTCCTTCACAGGTGGCGCAGGAGCGGTTGCTGATGAACTTCGCCAGCTCCTCGCGCACCGCGCTGGATTCGGTCTCTTTGTAGCGGCGCTCCATGTTGTGCAGCACCCCTTCGAACGGGTGGCGGCGCACGGAGGTATCGCCGCGATCGTTCATATACTTGAACTCGATGTTCTCTTTGCCGGAACCGAACAGGATCACTTTATGCACGTTCGGGCTCAGGCTCGCCCACGGTGCTTCGACGTCAAACTTGTAGTGCTCTGCCAGCGATTTCAGCATCTGGAAGTAGTAGAAGTTACGCTTGTCCCAGCCGCGAATGGCCCCGCCCGCCAGCGACAGCTCCGGGTTCTGGATCACGCGGTCCGGGTCGAAATACTGCTGGACGCCCAGGCCGTCACACGTCGGGCACGCGCCCGCCGGGTTGTTGAATGAGAACAGGCGCGGCTCGAGCTCGCGCATGCTGTAGCCGCAAATCGGGCAGGCGAAGTTGGCGGAGAAGAGCAGCTCTTCCGCTTTTGGGTCGTCCATGTCGGAGACCACGGCCGTGCCGCCAGAGAGTTCCAGCGCCGTTTCAAAAGATTCCGCCAGGCGCGTGGCGAGATCGTCGCGTACCTTAAAGCGGTCAATCACCACTTCGATGGTGTGCTTCTTCTGCAGCTCCAGCTTTGGCGGGTCGGACAGGTCACACACCTCGCCGTCGATACGGGCGCGGATATAGCCCTGGCTTGCCAGGTTTTCCAGCGTTTTGGTGTGTTCGCCTTTTCGCTCTTTAATGATCGGCGCCAGCAGCATCAGGCGTTTGCCTTCCGGCTGCGACAGCACGTTATCCACCATCTGGCTTACGGTCTGGGCCGCCAGCGGGACGTCGTGGTCCGGGCAGCGCGGCTCACCCACGCGGGCATACAGCAGACGCAGGTAGTCATGAATTTCGGTAATGGTACCGACCGTTGAACGCGGGTTATGCGAGGTGGACTTCTGCTCAATAGAGATAGCAGGGGACAACCCTTCAATGTGGTCGACATCCGGTTTTTCCATCAGCGACAGGAACTGACGCGCGTACGCAGAGAGCGATTCAACGTAACGACGCTGTCCTTCGGCATACAAAGTGTCGAAAGCCAGTGAGGATTTGCCAGACCCCGAAAGCCCGGTCACGACAATGAGTTTGTCGCGAGGGATTATGAGGTTGATATTCTTGAGATTGTGGGTGCGGGCGCCCCGAACTTCGATCTTATCCATTCACCTTTCCCGGTTGGAACACGGATTGCCTGATTTGTTTGAAGGACAAACGGCTGTCAGAAACGGCTAATTATGACACAATTTGACCTGTTTGAATATACAGTATTGGAATGCATTTTCTGATTGGCTGTGTAACAATGTAGAGTCCGCGAGAGATTTCTGAACCGACTACGCAACTATGCAAATTGCCGCGTGGAAATGGTACACTCGCGCGTTTACACTATTAAGAAACGTATTCAGGAGACACGAACATGGCCAGCAGAGGCGTAAACAAGGTGATTCTCGTCGGTAATCTGGGCCAGGACCCGGAAGTACGCTACATGCCGAGTGGTGGCGCAGTTGCCAACATTACGCTGGCTACTTCCGAATCCTGGCGTGATAAAGCGACCGGTGAGATGAAAGAGCAGACCGAATGGCACCGTGTAGTGCTGTTTGGCAAACTGGCCGAAGTGGCCGGTGAGTATCTGCGTAAAGGTTCTCAGGTCTATATCGAAGGCCAGCTGCGTACCCGCAAATGGACCGATCAGGCCGGCGCTGAGAAGTACACCACAGAAGTCGTGGTCAACGTGGGCGGCACCATGCAGATGCTGGGTGGCCGTCAGGGCGGTGGTGCACCGGCAGGTGGCGGTCAGAGCCAGCAGCAGGGCGGTTGGGGTCAGCCTCAGCAGCCGCAGGGCGGCAACCAGTTCAGCGGCGGCGCACAGTCTCGTCCGCAGCAGCAGTCTGCTCCGGCGCCGTCTAACGAACCGCCAATGGATTTCGACGACGACATTCCGTTCTGATTTCCGCGTGCTGAAAACAAAAAACCCAGACTAGCGTCTGGGTTTTTTTATTCCGGAAGGGATCAGGTAATCACCATCGGCCAGTCTGGCGGCGTATGGCTCATCGCCTCAACCATCACCACTTTAATGTTTTCCCAGACGGCAGCGATATCCAGCAGGGTGATGCCAAGCAGGCCCGTTGCAAACCAGCAGGCCGCACCCAGCCCCAGCAGGGTGCTGATGACAGCAAGGCCCGCATAGTCAGATTTACGAAACTGAATGTTCAGCGTGCTGGCTAGAAACATCAGTACCGCACTCAACAAAGGCCAGCGCAGGAGAACCATGCTGGTAGTAATGGTTGCCATAAAACCCATCCTCTATAAAACAGACGAACTGAATGAAACGGTGTTTCTCGTTACAAAATATGTGTGAACTATATCACATTTGTTGATTTATTCGCCAGTATCTGTGCGATCAAAAAAGAGGATTTTATTCCTCAGAAAAGGCGATTGTGCGGGCTGGTCCTGCCTTCGGCGCATGAGGAGGCGGACCCACAGCGTGCCGAAAACGCGCTTCGGGCAAGTGGGGATAGCGCAAATTCGTTTTTTATAAGAGGGGCATTATTCTCCGCCAATACTCAAAATATTGTGGTGTAGGCTGACTATTTATAAATCAACGGACACAATGCCTCAGAGCAAATAGCATAAAACGTCATGATGAAATTGTACTTTTTTCATGCTGTCAGACGTTTGGCTTAATCAACGATTGTCTGTTGTGTTATCTTCCCGTCTGCCTGACGGGCTGGATAATTATTTTCCTTAATTGAAACGGAACGAATACTTACAGTTTAACTTACGGGAAAATATTATCGGCATAACGAAATTTAAGATTTTTAATACTAAAAGTCAGTTGCTAACTTCGCATGATTCATGCAACGTAATCACCTGTTTAACAAAGCATCCGGCCTTAAGTACTACAGGCGTACAACATGCAGGGATATAGGGCGGGAAATGAATCGTAGCGCGCGGCGCAAAATGCTCAGGGTGGTAGGGATCATCATGGTAGTTATGCTGCCGGTGATGCTTGCGCTATGGTTTGCCCAACTGCGTGCCGTGTCTGAAACAAGCGCCCAGCTACGCACATTTGCTGAACTGGCTTTAGACAAAACAGAGCTGGTTATTCAACAGGTTG
The DNA here is from genome assembly GCF_057536195.1 of Enterobacter sp. C3_dUdeg. Taxonomy (NCBI): domain Bacteria; kingdom Pseudomonadati; phylum Pseudomonadota; class Gammaproteobacteria; order Enterobacterales; family Enterobacteriaceae; genus Enterobacter; species Enterobacter sp. C3_dUdeg. The sequence goes on along the minus strand of NZ_BAAKFX010000010.1, from coordinate 48,722 downwards.
AGCTTGCCAGGGACGAGGCGGTAAAATATCAGGGCGAGCTTTGCACGCCGGGACACCGTCAATATATGCTGAACGTTGTTCGTGGCCGCCTGTTTGTCGCCGATTTAATTTACGCTGAAGGTCAGAATTTTCTTTGTTCGACCGTTTTTACACCGGATCACCCCTACGCCATTCCTGTCGCTAATTACACGCGCAAACCTGACGTCGCTATCTATTATTATCGCGATACCCCATTTTATACTGGCTATAAAATGACATATATGCAGCGCGGAAATTATGTGGTGGTCGTCAATCCGCTTTCATACAGCGAAGTCATGTCCGCGGATCATTCTCTCTCCTGGGGTGTGTACGACACGGTAACCAATGCTTTCTTTTCCGTCAGCCAGAAAGCCAATGTTTCTTTATTAAATTCGATGATTCGGGATAAGGAATCGGTATTTCAAAAAGATAACCGCTTTTATACGATCGTAACATCTCCCAAAAGACCGATTGCGGCCATTGTCTCGACATCAAATAAACGCTTTTATGAAACGCTTTATCACCAGGCGACGTTGACGCTACCGCTGGGCATGATCTGCAGCATTATTATTTTGCTGGTATGGTCGCGTACCCATCGTGAGCTTAATTCGCCGGGGCGCTTACTGCACCGCGCGCTGAACAAACGACAGCTTTGCGTCCACTATCAGCCGATTATTGATATTAAGAATAACCAGTGTGTGGGTGCGGAGGCGCTGTTGCGCTGGCCTGGCTTTAATGGGCAGGTGATGAGCCCGGCTGAGTTTATCCCGCTGGCGGAAAATGAGGGGATGAGCGAGCGGATTACGGACTATGTCGTTGAGGAGGTGTTCAACGATCTGGGCCATTTCCTGGCCGAGCATCCGCATCTCTATATTTCGATTAACCTGTCGGCCACGGATTTCCACTCCTCGCGGCTGATCGCCATGATTTCCGACAAGGCCCGCCACTACGCCGTCCGTGCGCAGCAAATCAAAATAGAAGTGACGGAACGCGGTTTTATCGATGTGCCAAAAACCACCCCGGTGATTCAGGCTTTCCGTCAGGCGGGTTATGAAGTCGCGATCGATGATTTTGGTACCGGCTACTCGAACCTGCACAACCTCTACTCGCTGAACGTGGATATTCTGAAAATCGATAAATCGTTTATCGATACCTTAACGACCAACAGTACCAGTCACCTGATCGCCGAGCATATTATCGAGATGGCGCAAAGCCTGCGGCTGAAAACCATTGCGGAAGGGGTAGAGACGGCAGAGCAGGTAAGCTGGCTGTTGAAGCGCGGCGTCCAGTTTTGTCAGGGATGGCACTTCGCGAAAGCGATGCCGCCCCAGGAATTTATGACCTGGCAGCAGCAGCCTTTGCACTGAGGGCGATTAATTCAACTGGTGGCGATAGTCGCTCGGCGTGCGGTCAAACTCGCGGCGAAACACGCGGGAAAAGGTTTGTTGCGACACATAGCCAAGGTCCATCGCGATATCAAAAATGGGCCGCTGCGTTGAGCGTAGCGCCTGCGCCGCCAGCAGCAGTCTGCGCTGGCGAATGTACTCACCCAGCGTCTGATGCATGACCGTGCGGAACATTCTCTGTAAATACCATTTCGAATAGCCCGACTTTTTAGCGACCACATCAATGTTCAACGGTTGGTCGATATGTTCATCAATCCATTCAATAAGCGTCTGAATAATCTGCTGATGCGACATAAGGTTGCCCCTCTGTAGATACAACTATCTCGGTTAATTCGTCGTTTTCTCTGCGGGCGAGTATAATTCCTCAAGTTAACTTGAGGTAAAGAGGTTTTATGGAAAAGAGATTGCCGCGAATTAAAGCGCTGTTAACTCCCGGTGAAGTGGCGAAGCGAAGCGGCGTTGCGGTATCCGCGCTCCACTTCTATGAAAGCAAAGGGTTAATTAAAAGCATCCGCAACGGGGGCAACCAGCGTCGCTATACTCGCGACGTGCTCCGCTACGTGGCGATTATCAAAATTGCGCAACGAATCGGAATTCCCCTGGCCACGATCGGCGAGGCGTTTGGCGTGCTGCCGGAAGGGCATACGCTTAGCCCGAAAGAGTGGAAAGAGCTGTCGTCCCAGTGGCGTGAAGAGCTGGACAGGCGTATTCATACGCTGGTCGCGCTGCGTGACGAGCTGGATGGCTGCATCGGCTGCGGCTGCCTGTCGCGTAGCGATTGTCCGTTGCGTAACCCCGGCGACAGGCTGGGCGAGCAGGGGACGGGGGCGCGGCTGCTGGAAGAGGATTGAGATTGTGCGGCCGGTTTGCCGGGTGGCGGCTGCGCCTTACCCGGCCTACAAAACCGGGAACGTAGGCCGGGTAAGCGAAGCGCCACCCGGCAAAAGCATTATAAAGAACTAAAGCGCCACATAAGGGCGCTTTAGTTTTTCCCGGTCTTTGTCTTTCACTCTATCCCGCTGGTTCACGGGAGGGTTTCCCCCGACATCAGCACCCCTCAGTGTCGAGCTGGTTGGGGAGGTTCCGGATTGTGCTGACACTTTAATTCTATGCAAGACCCGTTTTTTCGCCAGCCTCACCGACCGTTTTTTAGACGAATTTTTTTCGCGGTGTTGTTCAATTTTCTATAGTTAAAAAGTATGAATAACAGGAGAAAACCATGCTCACGGTACACCACCTTAACCAGTCGCGCTCGCACCGCGCGATCTGGGCGCTGGAAGAACTCGGCCTGCCTTATGAGATCGTCCACTACCAGCGCGAAAAGAATATGCTGGCGCCGGAGGCTCTCAAAAAGGTGCATCCGTTGGGCAAATCGCCGGTTATCGAAGATAACGGACTGATCCTTGCAGAGTCGGGCGCCATCCTGGAGTACCTGCAGGAAACGTACGATCCCGAGTCACGCCTTAAACCTTTAGATCCGGCGCATAAGGTGCAATACCGCTTCTGGCTGCATTACGCCGAAGGATCGCTGATGCCGCTGCTGTTAATGAAGCTTGTCTTCAACAGCCTCGGCAAGCCGCCGGTGCCGTTTGGTATCAGAACCCTGGGCAAAGCGCTGGGGCAGGGGGTGCAGAAAGCGTATCTCAACCGTCAGCTGGAAACCCATGCGCGCTTTATTGAGTCACATCTTGCCGAAAACAGCTGGTTTGCCGGGGATTCGCTCAGCATGGCCGATATCCAGATGAGCTTCCCGATCTTTGCCCTGCTGGCGCGAGGCGGTATCGCTAATCTGCCGCATATTCTGGCGTGGAAGACAAAAGTTGAGAACACCCCAGGCTGGCAAAGAACCCTGGAACAGGGGGGCCCATTATCTATCCCGGGCGAGGACTGAAATGTAAACAAATTGCGCATAGACGATAACGTTTGCGCATCCTCTGTTTATTTCTTCAGCGTCATAAGTGAATTTTAGCGAAAAACGAGAAAGTTCAGTTGAAAAGGGCGGGGATTACGCTAGATAATCGTTTGCCTTAATTTGACCACCCGTTTGTAAGCGCGGAGCTAAACGTTTGCTTTTTTTGTGACGCCCTTTCGTCACAAACGCAACACAAGGATTTGACGTTCAGCTGGCAGTGGCGTCTCCACCTCGCTTACGGACTTCCTAAAAAACTCTCAGGGGATGTTTTCTATGTCTACGCCATCTGCGCGTACTGGCGGTTCACTTGACGCCATGTTTAAAATTTCGGCCCGCGGCAGCACCGTGCGCCAGGAAATTGTTGCCGGTTTGACAACGTTTCTGGCGATGGTTTATTCCGTCATCGTTGTGCCGGGCATGCTGGGCAAAGCAGGCTTCCCGCCAGCGGCTGTCTTTGTGGCGACCTGTCTTGTGGCCGGCGTGGGCTCCATCGTGATGGGTCTGTGGGCGAACCTGCCGCTGGCGATTGGTTGCGCCATCTCTCTGACCGCGTTTACCGCGTTCAGCCTGGTGCTGGGTCAGCACATCAGCGTACCGGTTGCGCTGGGTGCCGTGTTCCTGATGGGTGTGCTGTTTACCGTGATTTCAGCGACCGGCATCCGTAGCTGGATTTTGCGCAACCTGCCGCAGGGCGTGGCGCACGGTACCGGCATCGGTATCGGCCTGTTCCTGTTGCTGATCGCCGCCAACGGCGTCGGTCTGGTCATCAAGAACCCGCTGGACGGTCTGCCGGTAGCTCTGGGCCACTTCGCCAGCTTCCCGGTGATCATGTCGCTGATCGGTCTGGCGGTGATTATCGGTCTGGAAAAACTGAAGGTGCCTGGCGGCATTCTGCTGACCATTATCGGCGTTTCTATTGTCGGCCTGATTTTCGATCCAACCGTACACTTCTCCGGTATCTTCGCCATGCCGTCGCTGAGCGATGACAAAGGCAACTCCCTGATTGGCAGCCTGGATATCGTTGGCGCGCTGAACCCGGTGATCCTGCCAAGCGTGCTGGCGCTGGTCATGACCGCCGTGTTTGACGCGACCGGTACCATTCGTGCGGTGGCCGGTCAGGCGAACCTGCTGGATAAAGACGGTCAGATTATTGACGGCGGCAAAGCGCTGACTACCGACTCCCTGAGCAGCGTCTTCTCCGGCCTGGTGGGCGCGGCGCCTGCGGCGGTGTACATCGAATCCGCAGCGGGTACGGCGGCAGGTGGTAAAACCGGCCTGACGGCGATCACCGTCGGCGTGCTGTTCATGCTGATCCTGTTCCTCTCTCCGCTCTCCTATCTGGTTCCGGCGTATGCGACCGCGCCAGCGCTGATGTACGTTGGCCTGCTGATGCTGAGCAACGTAGCGAAAATCGATTTTGCGGACTTCGTGGACGCGATGTCTGGCCTGATTACCGCGGTCTTCATCGTCCTGACCTGTAACATCGTGACCGGCATTATGATCGGCTTCGCGTCGCTGGTGATTGGTCGTCTGGTCTCCGGTGAATGGCGCAAGCTGAACGTCGGCACCGTGATTATCGCCGTTGCGCTGGTAGCGTTCTACGCGGGCGGCTGGGCAATCTAAGTTGTCCATTGATGCGAAAACGGGTGGCTCAGGCCGCCCATTTTTATTTTCAGGACTCATCCTGTTGCCTTTTGCGTTACTCTGGAGAAGATAGAATAAAAGGCACGACGCCTTCCGGAGTACATAAGCAACACAGCAAACAGGGAACGCATGGAAATCTTCTTCACAATACTCATCATGACCCTTGTGGTCTCGCTATCCGGGGTGGTTACACGCGTACTGCCCTTTCAGGTCCCCCTGCCATTAATGCAAATTGCCATCGGCGCGCTGCTGGCGTGGCCGACGTTTGGCCTGCACGTGGAATTTGACCCCGAACTGTTCCTCGTGCTGTTTATCCCGCCGCTGCTGTTTGCCGATGGCTGGAAAACGCCCACGCGAGAATTCCTTGAGCACGGGCGCGAGATCTTCGGCCTGGCGCTGGCGCTGGTGGTGGTCACCGTCGTCGGGATTGGTTTTCTGATCTACTGGGCGGTACCGGGTATTCCATTAATACCGGCTTTTGCGCTGGCCGCCGTGCTGTCGCCAACCGATGCCGTGGCGCTGTCCGGCATTGTGGGTGAAGGCCGTATTCCGAAGAAAATCATGGGGATTTTACAGGGTGAGGCGCTGATGAACGACGCCTCCGGCCTGGTCGCCCTGAAGTTTGCCGTGGCCGTTGCGATGGGCACGATGGTCTTTACCATCGGCGGCGCAACCCTGGAATTCTTCAAGGTGGCGATTGGCGGTATTCTGGCGGGCTTCGTGGTGAGCTGGCTGTACGGCCGCTCATTGCGCTTCCTCAGCCGCTGGGGCGGCGATGAGCCCGCAACGCAGATCGTACTGCTGTTCCTGCTGCCGTTTGCCTCTTATCTGATTGCCGAACATATCGGCGTGTCGGGCATTCTGGCTGCGGTTGCGGCGGGGATGACCATCACCCGTTCCGGCGTAATGCGTCGCGCGCCGCTGGCCATGCGTCTGCGTGCCAACAGCACCTGGGCCATGCTGGAATTTGTCTTTAACGGCATGGTGTTCCTGCTGTTGGGCCTGCAGCTGCCGGGCATTATGGAATCCTCGCTGGTGGCGGCGGAGGCCGATCCGAACGTTGAGGTCTGGATGCTGTTTACCGACATCGTGCTGATCTACATGGCGCTGATGCTGGTGCGTTTCGGCTGGCTGTGGACGATGAAAAACTTCAGCGTACGTTTCCTGAAGAAAAAGCCGATGGAGTTCGGCTCGTGGACAACGCGTGAGCTGCTGATCGCCTCTTTTGCGGGCGTACGCGGGGCGATCACCCTTGCCGGTGTGCTCTCCATTCCGCTGCTGCTGCCCACGGGCGACGTCTTCCCGGCGCGCTACGAGCTGGTCTTCCTGGCGGCGGGCGTGATTCTGTTCTCCCTGTTTGTCGGCGTGATTATGCTGCCGATTTTACTCCAGCATATTGATGCCGGTGATTCGACTCAGCAGCATAAAGAGGAGCGTATTGCCCGGGCGGCCACCGCCGAAGTGGCAATTGTCGCGATTCAGAAGATGGAAGAGCGTCTGGCCGCGGATGCGGAAGAGAACATCGACAATCAGCTGCTGACGGAAGTCAGTTCCCGCGTGATTGGTAACCTTCGCCGCCGCGCGGACGGGCGTAACGATGTGGAAAGCTCGCTGCAGGAGGAAAACCTGGAGCGCCGGTTCCGCCTGGCGGCGCTGCGCTCAGAGCGCGCCGAGCTGTACCATCTGCGCGCCACGCGCCAGATCAGCAACGAAACGCTGCAAAAGCTGCTGCACGATCTGGACCTGCTGGAAGCGCTGTTGATAGAGAATCAGTAGCGCTGTTTTTGCCTGGTGTCGCTGCGCTTACCGGGCCTGCGTGCTCGATCGGTTCCCTCTCCTTGTGGGCTGAGGGTTTCCCACAAAATAATGCCTCCACAGCCGTATGTTCCCCCTCTCCCTTGAGGGAGAGGGGGAACATACGGCTGTGGAGGTCATTCCGTTCACTTTATGTTCCTTGCTACTCTGTAACGACATGACCGGTGAACGTGCCAGGGTGGCTCAATCGCCACCACCCTGGCGACCCGGGCTCCCGGCGGTAAATCGCCGCTTCGCGGTGCCCTCAGCTTATTCCTTCAGGCTATCGGGTCGGGCATGAGCCTGCATCCCTGCAGGCCACGCCCTCTCGGCGCATCCCTGCGCCTCGCCCCGGCCTTACGGAAACGCTTCGGCGATTTACAGCCGGACCAGGGTGTCGCTGTAAGTCATTAATTTTGCAGAAGAAGTGTTCATCGCTTCAGGTGAAAAATTACTGGGGATTCCTCAGCCCTGTGGGAGAGGGTTAGGGTGAGGGCACCCAAAAACCCTCACAACACTGCAGCCACGCCTGCGCGCTCTGCGATAAATACACCCCTTCGCGCCAGATCATCCCCAGCTGCCAGTGCAGGTCGCTCTCCAGCGGGATCCAGCGCAGCGTGTTTTTATCCAGACGCTCGCAGATAGGCTGCGGCAGAATGGCAATCCCCACGCCGGCCTGCACCATCGCCGCCAGGAAATCCCACTGTCCGCTGCGCACCGCTATGCGCGGCTTGACGTTATGCTGGTTAAACAGCGTCATCAGCTGGCGGCTGAGGGCGAAGTCTTCGTTATAGATCAGCAGAGGGTGCTCGCCGAGCAGTTCAGGTCTCACCGAGTCTAACTTCAGCCAGTCGCCGGAGCGGGGAACCAGCACGCACAGCGGGTGGCTAAAGAGCGGAAGCGTCGCCAGACCGCTCTCTTCCTCAACGGGAAGGGCGGTCATTGCCACGTCGAGCTCGCCGTTGGTGACGGCCTGCTGGACGGTTAACCCACCAAACTCCGAAATCTTCAGCTCAACGCCGGGATAACGCTGGCGAAACAGGCTAATCGGCCCGGCCATCATCATCCCCACCATGGGCGGAATGCCGAGGCGAAGCACTCCTTTCTTCAGATGATTGATATCGCCCAGCTCTGCTTCCAGCTGGCGAAACTCCGCCAGAATCGCCAGCCCGCGTTCGAATACCACGCGTCCGGTGTCGGTCAGCAACAGCTTGCGCCCGTCGCGGATCAGCAGGGTACAGTTCAGTTCATCTTCGAGGTTTTTCAGCATCTTGCTGATGGTGGGCTGGGTAACAAACAACTTCTCCGCTGCGCGGGTAAAACTTTGCTGACGAACCACTTCGACAAAATAGCGCAGCGTTCTTATGTCCATGATTATTCCTCGCAACTATACCTTTGATGATTTTAATTCATTTCAGTCCATACCGTGCGCTCTCTATACTGGCGCCTCGTCTCATTTTTGAGGAAAACCCCCATGGCCGTGGCGTTAAGCCGTGTTACGCCTGCCGTTGTGCAACGACTCCAGGTCCCGGTGCAGGTACTGCTCTACGCGGGACTGTTTGTTTTCGCGGAATATCTTGTCGGCTGGCTGCATCTGCCGCTGCCCGCCAATCTTGTCGGGATGCTGCTAATGCTGACGCTTATTCTGTGCCGCGTGATCCCCCTTAACTGGGTGCGCGCCGGGGCGCGCTGGCTGCTGGCGGAGATGCTGCTGTTCTTTGTTCCGGCGGTGGTGGCGGTGGTGAACTATGCGCAGCTGCTGATGGTGGACGGCTGGCGAATCTTTGCGGTTATCGCGCTGAGTACGTTGATGGTGCTGGGGGCAACCGCCTGGGTGGTGGATAAAGTGTATCGCTTTGAAATCAGCAGGCACAAACATGACTAATTTTCAGATCAGCGTCTTGTGCCTGATTGCGACGCTGGCGATCTACTTTGCCAACAAGCGGCTGTATCGCCGCTTTCATGCCCTGCCGCTGATGCCGCTGGTCTTTACGCCGATCCTGCTGGTGCTGATGCTGGTCTTCGGCCACATCTCCTGGCAAAACTACATTGGCGAATCCCACTGGCTGCTGTGGCTGCTCGGCCCGGCGACCATCGCTTTTGCCGTCCCCGTTTACGACAATCTGGCGATTATCAAACGCCACTGGATGTCGCTCAGCGCGGGCGTGATCACCGCCACGGTGGTCGCGGTGTGCAGCTCCGTCTGGCTGGCGCGGCTGTTTACGCTGCCCGATGAAATTCAGCGCAGCCTGGCGGTGCGTTCGGTAACCACGCCGTTTGCGCTGGCGGCCGCTAAACCGCTCGGCGGGCAGCCGGACCTGGTGGCGCTGTTTGTTGTCGTGACGGGTGTGTTCGGTATGGCGGTCGGCGATATGTTGTTCCTGCGCTTGTCGATCCGGGAAGGGATGGCGAAAGGCGCGGGGTTTGGCGCGGCGTCGCACGGGGCTGGCACGGCACGTTCGTATGAGCTGGGGCAGCAGGAGGGCGTTGTCGCAAGCCTGGTAATGATGCTCTCAGGCGTAGTGATGGTGCTGATTGCGCCGCTGGTGGCGTGGGTGATGTTTTAAGCTCCCCGGCCAGAACGACCGGGGAGAAAGGCTTAGTGCGCGCGGCCCTGCTCAACGCCCAGGCCGGTTTGAGAACGGATGAACTGGGCGCGGAATTTCTCACGCTCCAGGTTACCCTCCGGCGAATTGTCGGTGGCCGAGAAGAACCAGATGCCGATAAACGCCACGGCGATCGAGAACAGCGCCGGGTATTCATACGGGAAGATAGCGCTTGCGTGACCGAGGATCTGCACCCAGATGGTCGGGCCCAGAATCATCAGGATCACCGCCGTCAGCAGCCCCAGCCAGCCGCCAATCATCGCGCCGCGCGTGGTCAGCTTCGACCAGTACATGGAGAGCAGGATGATCGGGAAGTTACAGCTTGCCGCAATCGAGAAGGCAAGCCCCACCATAAACGCGATGTTCTGCTTCTCAAACAGAATGCCTAACAGAATCGCGACCACGCCCAGCACCAGCACGGTGATTTTCGAGACCTTTAGCTCGTCGCGCTCGCTCGCGCCTTTGCGGATAACGTTGGCGTAGAGGTCATGCGACACCGCAGACGCGCCGGCGAGCGTCAGCCCTGCAACCACCGCAAGAATGGTGGCGAAGGCCACGGCGGAGATAAAGCCGAGGAACAGGTTACCGCCCACCGCGTCCGCCAGATGCACCGCCGCCATGTTGTTACCGCCAATCAGCGCGCCCGCCGCGTCTTTAAACGCCGGGTTCGCCCCCACCAGCATGATCGCGCCAAAGCCGATGATAAAGGTCAGGATATAGAAGTAACCCATGAAACCGGTGGCGTAGAAGACGCTCTTGCGCGCTTCACGCGCATCGCTCACGGTGAAGAAGCGCATCAGGATATGCGGCAGGCCCGCGGTACCGAACATCAGGCCGAGACCAAGCGAGAGCGCGGATATCGGGTCTTTCACCAGCCCGCCCGGGCTCATGATCGCTTCCCCTTTCGGGTGGACCGCCATCGCTTCGGTGAACAGGTTATTGAAGCTGAACCCGACGTGCTTCATCACCATAAAGGCCATAAAGCTGGCGCCGAACAGCAGCAGGACGGCTTTGATGATCTGCACCCAGGTGGTTGCCAGCATGCCGCCGAACAGCACGTACATCACCATCAGCACGCCAACCAGCACCACCGCGACGTGGTAGTTCAGGCCGAACAGCAGTTCGATCAATTTACCCGCGCCGACCATCTGCGCAATCAGGTACAGCGCCACCACCACCAGCGAACCGCAGGCGGAGAGGGTGCGAATCGGCCCCTGCTTCAGGCGATAGGAGGCCACGTCAGCGAAGGTATAGCGGCCCAGGTTACGCAGGCGTTCTGCAATCAGGAACAGGATGATCGGCCAGCCGACGAGGAAGCCGAGGGAATAAATCAGGCCGTCATAGCCGGAGGTGTACACCAGCGCGGAGATCCCGAGGAACGAGGCGGCGGACATAAAGTCACCCGCGATCGCCAGTCCGTTCTGAAAGCCGGTAATGTTGCCGCCAGCGGTGTAGTAATCGTTACGCGAGCGCACGCGTTTCGACGCCCAGTAGGTGATGTACAGCGTCAGCAGGACGAAAATCAGGAACATCACAATGGCCTGCCAGTTGGTTGGCTGGCGCTGGACCTCGCCGGTAATGGCATCCGCCGCGTGGGCGGCAAAGGGAAGTGTGGCGGCGAGCGCCGTCAGAACTCTCTTCATGATGCTTTTACCTCTTGCAGTACCGCTTTATTAAGTCGATCGAATTCACCGTTCGCGCGCCAGACGTAGACGCCGGTCAGCAAGAATGAAATCACAATCACGCCAATACCAATCGGAATACCGCGCGTCACGCTGGTCCCCTCGTGCAGCGGGGTGCCCAGCCAGTGCGGGGCAAAGGCGATCAGCAGAATAAAGCCGACGTAGATAACCAGCATGATGATGGAAAGGATGAAGGCAAACCGTTGCCGCTTATCGACGAGCTCCCTGTAGTGCGCACTATTCTCTATCTGCTGACAAATATCGTTATTCATCACAGAGTCTCCAAAGGTAAGGTAGGTTTGTTTTTAGTCCCCTCTCCCTTTTGGGGAGAGGGTTAGGGTGAGGGGAGGAAGGTGCGGTCTGATGCCCTCACCCCAGCCCTCTCCCACAGGGAGAGGGAGAAAACACTAGGAAGGCATCGCGATGGCCTGCTTCTCTTCGAGCAGTTTTTCCACCACGCCAGGATCCGCAAGCGTTGAGGTATCACCGAGGTTGCTGGTGTCTCCAGCCGCGATTTTGCGCAAGATACGACGCATAATTTTGCCGGAACGGGTTTTCGGCAGCGAGTCGGTCCAGTGCAGCACGTCCGGCGTCGCCAGCGGGCCAATCTCTTTACGCACCCAGTTGCGCACCTCAGCGTAGAGCTCAGGCGACGGCTCTTCGCCGTGGTTCAGGGTGACATAGGCGTAAATCGCCTGGCCTTTAATGTTGTGCGGAATACCGACCACGGCGGCTTCGGCAATCTTCGGATGCGACACCAGCGCCGATTCAATCTCAGCGGTGCCCAGACGGTGGCCGGAGACGTTCAGCACGTCGTCCACGCGCCCGGTTATCCAGTAATAGCCATCTTCGTCACGACGCGCGCCGTCGCCGCTGAAGTACATGTTTTTAAAGGTCGAGAAGTAGGTCTGCTCGAAGCGATCGTGATCGCCGAACAGGGTACGCGCCTGACCCGGCCAGGAATCTGTGATCACCAGGTTGCCTTCGGTGGCGCCTTCCAGCGGGTTGCCTTCGTTATCCACCAGCGCAGGCTGCACACCGAAGAACGGACGGGTTGCGGAACCGGCCTTCAGCTGCGTGGCGCCCGGCATCGGAGTGATCATAAAGCCGCCGGTTTCGGTCTGCCACCAGGTGTCCATCACCGGGCATTTCTCGTTGCCGATTTTCTTCCAGTACCACTCCCAGGCTTCCGGGTTGATTGGCTCACCCACGGAACCGAGGATGCGCAATGAAGAGCGGTCAGTGCCTTCGATGGCTTTATCGCCTTCCGCCATCAGTGCGCGGATCGCCGTTGGCGCGGTGTAGAGAATGTTGACCTGGTGTTTGTCGACCACCTGACACATACGCGCCGGGGTCGGCCAGTTTGGTACGCCCTCAAACATCAGCGTTGTTGCGCCACAGGCCAGCGGTCCGTACAGCAGGTAGCTGTGTCCGGTAACCCAGCCCACGTCGGCGGTACACCAGTAGATGTCGCCCGGATGGTAGTCGAAGACGTATTTGAAGGTGGTGGCCGCATAGACCAGATAGCCGCCGGTGGTGTGCAGGACGCCTTTCGGCTTACCGGTGGAGCCGGAGGTGTAAAGAATGAACAGCGGATCTTCTGCGTTCATCTCTTCCGGCTGATGCTGGTCGCTCGCGTTCTCAATCAGGTCGCTCCACCACAGGTCGCGCCCCTCGGTCCAGTCGATTTTGCCGCCGGTACGCTTAAGGACGATGACGTTACTGACCGTTTTGACGTTCGGGTTTTTCAGCGCTTCGTCGACGTTTTTCTTCAGTGGGATACCGCGTCCGGCGCGCACGCCTTCATCGGCGGTGATCACCAGTTTTGAACTGGAATCGACAATACGGCCCGCAACCGCCTCCGGCGAGAATCCGCCAAAAATCACCGAGTGAATTGCGCCGATACGCGCGCAGGCCAGCATGGCCACCGCCGCTTCCGGCACCATCGGCATATAGATAGCGACCACATCGCCTTTTTTAATGCCCTTTTCCAGCAGGACGTTGGCGAAGCGGCACACGTCGCGGTGAAGCTCTTTGTAGGTAATGTGTTTGCTTTGCGAGGCATCATCGCCTTCCCAGATGATGGCCGTCTCGTTCCCGCGCTCGGCGAGGTGACGATCGAGGCAGTTCGCCGCCAGGTTCAGGGTGCCATCTTCATACCATTTAATGGAGACATTGCCGGGCGCAAAGGAGGTGTTCTTCACCTTCTGATAAGGTTTGATCCAGTCAAGGATATGGCCCTGCTCACCCCAGAAGGTGTCCGGGGCGGTGATAGATTGCTGATATTTCTCGTGGTACTGCTCCGGGGTGATCAGGCAACGGTCCGCAATATTTGCGGGAATGTCGTGTTTATGTATTTGGCTCATGGCTTTTTTTCTCCTTGTAAGATGTTAATAATATGTCGCAAAAACGTTAATTGTAGGGGCTTTACAAGCTTTGTTTATTATTTGGGCTACAGATCACGCATTGTTTGAAGAGTATGAAAATTGAGCGAATGAAACTTTGAAGGAAAATAATTGATGCTGACGATTATTCACATTTATGTTTAAAAAAGCGTTTTTATAACAAAAGGTTATTTATCAGAATTAGAACAAACTCCCGTCATCGTCGCTTTTGTGAGTGAAACGCGTCGTTCTTTAAGGCTTGCGCAACAGGTCGCGCAAATGATACTCATACGCCGCGTTAAAAAATCCCATAAACCAACGCAACACAATTCATACCCTTTCAGTATGTCTCCCTGTTCATGCAGTTTGAGTGAATAAGGCGCTTCATTGAGGAAGTCAGTTTCTATGAAAAACGTTAAAGTCAGCCTTGCCTGGCAGATCTTAATCGCCCTTGTGCTGGGCATCTTGCTGGGCAGTTACCTCCACTATCATAGCGACAGCCGCGAATGGCTGATTGCGAACCTGCTTTCACCGGCAGGGGATATCTTTATTCATCTGATCAAGATGATCGTGGTGCCGATTGTGATCTCGACGCTGGTGGTCGGTATTGCGGGCGTCGGCGATGCGAAGCAGTTAGGCCGTATTGGTGCGAAAACCATTATCTATTTCGAAGTGATCACTACGGTTGCGATTATCCTCGGTATCACGCTGGCGAACGTGTTCCAGCCGGGGTCCGGGATCGATATGTCGCAGCTGGCCACGGTGGATATTTCGAAATACCAAAGTACGACCGCTGACGTGCAGAGCCATGCGCATGGCCTGATGGGCACTATCCTGTCGCTGGTGCCGACCAATATCGTGGCGTCGATGGCGAAGGGCGAGATGCTGCCTATCATCTTCTTCTCGGTGCTGTTTGGTCTGGGGCTCTCTTCCCTGCCGGCGACGCACCGTGAGCCGCTGGTGACCGTGTTCCGCTCTATCTCCGAAACCATGTTCAAAGTGACGCACATGGTGATGCGTTACGCGCCGGTAGGGGTGTTTGCGCTTATCGCCGTCACCGTGGCGAACTTCGGTTTTGCCTCCCTGTGGCCGCTGGCGAAGCTGGTGCTCCTGGTGCACTTCGCCATTTTGTTCTTCGCGCTGGTGGTGCTGGGGATCGTGGCGCGCCTGTGCGGGCTGAGCATCTGGATCCTGATTCGCATCCTGAAAGATGAGCTGATTCTGGCGTACTCCACGGCAAGTTCTGAGAGCGTGCTGCCGCGCATCATTGAGAAGATGGAAGCCTACGGCGCGCCTGCCTCTATTACCAGCTTCGTGGTACCGACCGGCTACTCCTTTAACCTGGACGGTTCGACGCTGTACCAGAGCATCGCAGCCATCTTTATTGCGCAGCTGTACGGCATTGACCTGTCGCTGTGGCAGGAGATCGTACTGGTGCTGACGCTGATGGTGACGTCCAAAGGTATTGCAGGCGTTCCGGGCGTCTCCTTCGTGGTGCTGCTGGCAACGCTTGGCAGCGTCGGTATTCCGCTGGAAGGTCTGGCGTTTATCGCCGGTGTCGACCGTATCCTCGACATGGCGCGTACCGCGCTGAACGTGGTGGGGAATGCCCTGGCGGTGCTGGTTATCGCCAAGTGGGAACACAAATTCGATCGTAAAAAAGCGCTGGCGTATGAACGCGAGGTGCTGGGTCGTTTTGATAAGACGGCTGACCAGTAATGTTAAAAGCCGGGTGGCGGCTTCGCCTTACCCGGCCTACACAAGCCGTAGGCCCGGTAAGCGCAGCGCCACCGGGCAATGCTTTACTCTCCGCTCAGCGCATCAAACTCTTCGCATCCCGTATCAAACCCTTCAGTGCAGCTCAGGTTCAACCAGTACAGCGCTTTCTGTTTATTGGGCGTGATAAAGCCTTTCTCACCCTGCCTGAACAACATCCCCGCCCAGTACTCGGCGTAGCCCGTGCGTGAAAGTGCCGAGCTCCGCTTGAACCACGAGGCGGCCTGCACGTCGTCCTGAACCACTTCAACGCCGTTGGCATAAATCAGCCCGAGCAGCATTTGCGCATCTACCGCAGAGTCGTTATCGATATCTTCGGTCGCCGTTTGCAGCAGTTTGATGGCCTGGGGATAGTCGGTTGTACCAGCCTGAGTGTTGACCAGCACGCGCGCCAGCATGATCGCGCCACGTTTGCTGCCCGCGATGGTTGCCTGCTGCGCCAGTGCCTTAGCTTGCGCATAATTTCCCTGGGTAAAGAGGATTTGAGAGAGCAGCCCCATGGCGTCGACATCGCCACCTTTAGCGGCTTTCTCGGCCCACAGCGCGGCCTGCTTGCTGTCACCGGAGCTAAAGTATGTATCGGCCAAATAATACTGGGCACGGGCGTCACCCGCTTCAGCCTGTTCTTTGTACTGACTGCCAATCTCGTCGGCACGGACAAGCGATGTAAAAAGTAACAACAACAGAAAAATATGTTTCATGGGTTCTTATCATCGGGGTACACGCCGCGCAGTATAATCGCGGCGACAGAAGAAAAAAATGGGTGCATTAAGACCTCAGCATCCTGCAAGCCGGGCGGAACCGTGGTTCCGCCCGTAGAGGTTAGCCTGCGTTACAGGCTAATTTTGCCGCCACCTCCTGATGTTCACCCTTTATTGAAAACTCGCATAACTTACCTCGAGTAATAAAGGTAAAGATCACTATCGTCAGGCAAATAATAAAGACAATGCCTAACGCAGTTTTTAATGGCGTCATGCCTTTTACTCCTTGTCAAAAAAAGAATAAGAGGCTACTCTCAACTTGTCGGAGTTGAGGGAGAGTAGCCTCGGGTAAATGAAAATTTCCCGGGGCTTTCTACTTTCTGTCCCTCAACAATGCTCAAGACAGAAAGTCTTAAGCACCCGCCGCACATCTTATCCCTCTGAATTAAAATGCAAAGATGTAATTCTTTTTCGCGAAAATTACATTATTTCTGCGAGCCGCTTTCCAGAATAATAATTCATATATTTGATGAGTTAATCGGAAATAAAAAGGGAGTGAATATCTCACTCCCTTTATTCACTGATTAATTAACGGCTTCAGCCCACTGCGCTTTCGCGCAGTCGGGCTTTCAGCTTGTTATATTCGTCGATGACATACTGTTCCGCAGCGTGCTGATCCGCAATCGGCTCCACGCGTACGGCGCAGTATTTATACTCCGGCGTTTTGGTTATCGGACTTAAGTTCTCCGTCACCAGCTCGTTACAGGCGCCAATCCACCACTGGTAGGTCATATAGACCGCCCCTTTGTTCGGACGATCGCTGACCTGCGCTCGGGTAATGATCCGGCCTTTGCGCGAGTTCATCCACACCAGCGCTTCATCCTCAATGCCGAGGCGCTCAGCGTCGGCGGTGTTGATTTGCGCGTAGCCCGGTTCGTCCGCCAGCGCCGCCAGCGCGGCGCAGTTACCCGTCATCGAACGGCAGGAGTAGTGGCCCACTTCTCGCACAGTGGAGAGCACCATCGGATACTCGTCGGTGAGCTTATCGATTGGCGCGACCCAGTCGCAGGTGAAGAACTGCGCCAGCCCGTTCGGGGTGTCGAACTTCTCTTTAAAGAGGTATGACGTCCCCTGATCGGCTTCTGACTCATCGCGACACGGCCACTGGATGTACCCCAGCTCACCCATTTTTTCATAGGTTGCCCCGTAGAAGTCCGGACACAGATTGCGCAGCTCGTCCCAGATCTCCTGAGTGTTGTTGTAGTGCATCGGGTAGCCCATGCGGGTGGCTATTTCGCTGATGATCTGCCAGTCCGTTTTCAGGTCCCACTTCGGCTCGACCGCCTTAAAGAAGCGCTGGAAGCCGCGGTCCGCCGCCGTGTAGACGCCTTCATGCTCGCCCCAGGAGGTCGACGGTAAAATCACATCCGCCGCCGCCGCGGTTTTGGTCATGAAGATATCCTGGACAATCACCAGCTCCAGATCCTCAAACCCCTTGCGCACCGCAGACAGCTCGGCGTCGGTCTGAAGCGGATCTTCACCCATGATGTAGGCCGCACGTACTTCGCCGTGCGCCGCGCGGTGCGGCAGCTCGCTGATGCGATACCCGGTGTGTTCCGGCAGGCTTTCCACGCCCCAGGCCTTCGCGAACTTAGCGCGGTTTTCCGGGAACTTCACGTACTGGTAGCCCGGGTAGGTGTCCGGCAGCGCGCCCATATCGCAGGCGCCCTGGACGTTATTCTGACCACGTACCGGGTTAACGCCGACGTGCGCTTTACCCAGATTGCCGGTCAGCATCGCGAGACTCGTCAGAGAACGCACGGTTTCCACGCCCTGATAGAACTGGGTCACGCCCATTCCCCACAGGATGGCGGCGGTTTTCGCCCCGGCATACATCCGTGCCGCCTGGCGGATCTCCTGCGCGCTGACGCCGGTGATTGTTTCCACCGACTCTGGCGTATAGCCTTCGACAATTTTCCGATACTCTTCAAAACCTTCCGTACGGGTCGCGACAAACGCCTGGTCGTACAGGTTCTCCTCAATAATGACGTGCCCCATTGCGTTCAACAGCGCGATGTTCGAGCCGTTTTTCAACGCGATGTGCATATCCGCAATGCGCGCGGTTTCAATTTTGCGCGGATCGCAGACGATGATTTTCGCCCCGTTCTGCTTAGCGTGAATAACGTGGTTCGCGACGATAGGGTGAGAATCCGCCGGGTTATAACCAAAGATGAAGACGAGATCGGTGTTATCTATCTCGTTGATGGCATTACTCATTGCGCCGTTACCGACCGACTGGTGCAGACCTGCAACCGATGGGCCGTGTCAGACGCGAGCGCAGCAGTCGACGTTATTGGTTCCAATAACGGCGCGCGCGAATTTTTGCATCACATAGTTGGTTTCATTCCCCGTCCCGCGTGAGGAGCCGGTGGTCTGAATTGCATCCGGGCCATACTTGGCCTTGATGGCGCTCAGACGCGTGGCGACGTAATCCAGCGCCTCGCTCCAGGAGACGGCTTCCAGCTTGCCGCCGCGCTCGCGGCGGATCATAGGGGTTTTCAGGCGCGGGGTGAGGATTTGGGTATCGTTAATAAAATCCCAGCCGTAGTAACCTTTCAGGCATAGCGTGCCCTGGTTGGTTTTCCCCTGTGCGGCCTCCGCCCGGACGATTTTGCCGTTATCGACCACCAGGTGGATCTTGCAACCTGAGGCACAATAAGGGCAAACCGTGACGACTTTTTTCATCAGTCTGCTCCAGTTAATCGAATCATTCGCACCCACTATGCAGCTTCTATGCCATGTTTTTTGTATGGGTATACCCTGACTTTACGGTCCCTTCGCGGTGAAAACCCTGACAAAAAGCAGCCAATCGTCAAAATTGACGTGTCGACAGGGCAGCGGATGTGACATGGGTTGAATTTCCGTCACTGAAAAAACCATTTGACTGGAGCCGACGGCAGAATGGTTCAGACTTAACATAATCCCCTGACGGAAGCATACGATGAAACCGGCGATCCTGGTGGTTGATGACGATACGGCAGTCTGCGAACTGCTTCAGGACGTGCTGAGCGAGCACGTCTTTAGCGTGCTTGTCTGCCATAACGGCCAGGATGCACTGCGGCAGGTACAGCAGGAGCCGTATATCGCGCTGGTGCTGCTGGATATGATGCTGCCGGATATCAACGGCTTACAGGTTTTGCTGCAGCTGCAAAAGCAGCGCCCGGCGCTACCGGTGATCATGTTAACCGGGCTGGGTAGTGAGTCAGACGTGGTGGTGGGGCTGGAGATGGGGGCTGACGATTATATCGGCAAACCTTTCAACCCGCGCGTGGTGGTCGCCCGCGTAAAAGCGGTATTGCGCCGTACCGGCGTGCTGGCGGCGGAAGTTCCCGCAGCGCCCGTCGCGGGCATTGCTTTTAACGGATGGACGCTCGATACCACCCGCTGTGAGCTGAGCGATCCGCAGCGTAACCCTGTCCCCTTAACCCAGGGCGAGTACGGCCTGCTGCTGGCGCTTACGCAAAATGCCCGTCGGGTGCTGAGCCGTGACCGGCTGCTTGAGCTGACCCACAGCGAAAGCGCGGACGTGTTAGACCGCACGATTGACGTGCTGATCATGCGCCTGCGCCGGAAGATCGAGGCTAATCCGCATCAGCCTGCGCTCATCAAAACCATCCGTGGGCTGGGCTATGTGTTTGCCACCGATGTTTCCCATAGCGAGAAAGCGGCCTAGGTATTCTCTTTGATAAACAGCTGCAGCTCGGCCAGCGTTTTCGCGCCGTCAATCGCATTGGCGGCCAGCAGGCTGGCCCGCGCGCAGGCGTGCGCCAGATAAATGCTCTCCGTGAGCGGGAGCGATTCGTGGCAACCGTATAAAAACCCCGCGCAAAACGCATCGCCCGCGCCAACGCTGCCGACAATCTCTTTTTGCTCCAGCAACCATGATGGGATCCAGCGGCCTTGCTCACCCGGTGCTTCACCCCACGCGCCTTCCGGGCAGTGGATCACCACCCGCTGGCGAACGCCTGCCGCCAGCAGCTGCGTCGCGGCATCGGCGATATGGGCGATATTCAGCGCATCGTCGGCGTCGCGCATCTCCAGTCCGCTAAACTCCCCGGCTTCCAGCTCGTTAATCACCAGATAATCAAGGTGGCGCAGGGCAGGGAGCACCAGCGGCTGATAGCGCGGGTCGCCCTTGCGGGAAACCAGATCGAGCGACGTTTCATACCCCTGGTCGCGCATCTGCGCCAGCAGGCGCGCGCTGCGGGTGCCAAACTCGTCATCGGGCATATCCAGGCTGTCGAGCAGCAGCAGGTAGCCGAGATGGAAGATCTTCATCGATCCGTCTAAGCGATCGAAGGCGGGAAGATCCAGCAGGCGGTTGGCGCCCGGCGAGTGGAAAAAGGTGCGCTGTCCGCTGGGATCGGTCATCACCTGCGACATGGAGGTTGGTGCAAAGGTGGTGCGCTGGACGCGCTGGCGGTTGACGTGGTACTGGTCCAGCATCGCCAGAATGTAATCCCCGTCGGCATCTTCGCCAATCAGCCCCACCGCCTGCAGCGGCAGGCCAACGTGCATTTTCGCCAGCGTCAGCAGCACGTTGAGCGGCGCGCCGCCGGTTGAGCGTTCGCTGTGGGTAATTTCCGCCAGCCAGCCGCGCTCCGGCCACTGCACTATCTGGTGGACGTGATCCACCAGCATGTTGCCTGCGGCGATGATGCCTTTGCGTTCCATTATGCCTGCCCCGCGCTGCCGAAGATGCGCATCTGTTCGGCGACCGTATCGGCAATCGCCTCTTCTATCCCCAGCAGCAGCTCGGCAAATTCATCGTACAGCGGCTGGCGGTTCGCCATGCGCTGCTCAACGGCGGCGAGTGCGGCCTGCGACATGCCGGTGTAGAAGTTGATTTTATGAATGCCGAGCTCGATGGCGCGGCGGAAGTCGGCATCGCTAATCCCGGAGCCACCGTGTAAAACCAGCGGCAGGCCCGTCTGCTGGCGAATGGCGTCCAGGCGTGGGAAATCGAGTTTCGGCTCGCCCTTGTATTTGCCGTGCGCGTTGCCGATAGCAACCGCCAGCGCGTCAATGCCGGTTGAATCGACAAATTCGCGCGCCAGCTGCGGGTCGGTAAAGAACGCTTCATCCGCATGCCCGTACAGCGCGCCGCCTTCATCGCCCCCGACCGCGCCCAGCTCCGCCTCCACCGATACGCCCACCGCGTGGCACATCTTCACCACTTCCCGCGTCTGGCGAATATTTTCCTCGTAGCTCAGCGTAGAGCCGTCGAACATCACCGAGCTGAACCCTAAGCGCAGGGCGCGCACCACCGCCTCGAAATGCAGGCCGTGATCGAGGTTGAGCACCACGGGAATGTCGTGACGGGCGGCTTCGAACTTCACCGCTTCGACAAGCGAATCCAGCGACACGTACTTAAAGTGCACTTCGGCGATGTTGATGATAAACGGCGAGCGCTCCTGCTTTGCGGCGGCGAACAGAGCGCGCAGGAAGTGGGAGTCGAGCACGTTAAACGCGCCCAGCGCGTAGCGATGCGCCCTGGCGTGCTCCAGACCGTCGGCAAGAGAGATCAATGGCATCATTTACTCCTTATATCCGGAACAGGTTGTACTCGTTGCACAGCACCAGCAGCGCCGGTTCGTCTTCTTCGATGTTGTTATAGCGGGCAACGGGCTGCAAAAAGTGGTTGTCGTGCTCGTCGTCGTTTACCGATGACACCTCCCCAACCAGCACGTCGCCGAAGCCGCGTTCGCCCCAGAAGCTGTGGTACAGAGTGGGTGTCAGGCAGATGCTTTCCCCTGGTGTGAGGCGCAGCTGGCTTCCGGGCGCGTGGGTCTGACGGCAGCCGTCGACGGTGACCGTCACGTCGGTGTTTTCCGTCTCTTCATGCGCCCCGGCATTCCATAACTCAATAATCAGATTCCCGCCGCCCCGGTTGATGATGTCTTCCCGCTTGCGCCAGTGAAAATGCATCGGCGTCACCTGGCCGTCGCGCACGTGCATAATTTTTTCGGCATAGCACTTTTCATAAGGCACGCCGTTGGGCGAGCCGTTGCGCAGGGTAAACAGCGTCAGGCCCTCAGCGGCAAAGCTGTTGCCGCCGAACGCCGTCACGTCCCAGCCGAGCTTGAGGTCGAACACTTCCTGCCATGCGGCCTGGTCAAGCTGCTGCCATTTTGTGGGCGGAAAGCTGGCAAACGGCGGGAGGTGCACGTCGTGCATGGAAAAAAACTGTCGCGTGTGGCCGAGAATTTCATTGATGTCGGAGCGTTTCATGGGGACTCCTTGAATTTTATGCCACCTCCTCACCCCGGCCCTCTCCCTCAAGGAGAGGGGGAAATAAGTTCCCTCTCCCTGTGGGAGAGGGTTAGGGTGAGGGCATCAGGCCGCAACGAGGTTACTTAACCGTCCACCCCTTATAGGTCCCGACGTTCTTTTTATCGATCATCGTCACCGGGATCAGCACAGGCGCTTTCGGCGCAGGTTTGCCCTGTAGAATGTCATAGCCGATCTCCACCGCTTTTGCCGCCATCACCTGCGGATCCTGCGCCGGGGTTGCGACAAACAGGGAGTTTTCGCGCTTCAGCGCTTCCTCACCGTCCGGGCTGCCATCCACGCCGACGATAAAGAACTCGTTGCGTTGAGCCTGTTTCGCGGCCAGATCGGCGCCGATCGCCGTCGGATCGTTAATCGCAAACACGCCGTCGATCTTCGGATTGGCCGCCAGCAGGGAGGTCATGACTTCCAGACCGCCTTCACGACTGCCCTTGGCGTTCTGGTTATCCGAGAGCACCTTGATATCCGGATGTTTTTTGAATTCCGTCTGGCAACCTTCCACGCGGTTTTGCACCGCAGAGACCGGCGGTCCGTTGATGATCACCACGTTGCCTTTGCCTTTCAGGCGATCGGTAATGTACTTACAGGCCATTTCGCCCGCCTGGGTGTTATCGGAGGTGATGGTCGCATCCGCCCCTTCCGCCGCCACGTCAACCGCAACGACCACGATCCCGGCGTCCTTCGCGCGCTTCACCGCCGGGCCGATCCCTTTGGAATCCGCGGCGTTGAGGATGATCATGTCCACCTTCGCGGCGATGAAGTTATCGATCTGCGCCACCTGCTGGCCCAGATCGTAACCGCTGGAGACCAGCGTCACCTTGACGTTATCGCCAGCCAGCTTGCGCGCTTCCAGCTCGGCACCTTTGGTGATCTGCACAAAGAACGGGTTGGCCAGGTCGCCCACCGTCACGCCGATGGACTTCAGATCTTTTGCCTGCGCAAACGGCGTTGCGGCAAGCAGCGCGCCAGCACAGAGCGCGGTCACTAACGGTTTCAAACGCATGTTGTTTTCCTCGAAGCTGTAGGGTTTTGTTGTTATGCACTTTGATGGTGTCGGGTACGGTATTTGTCGATCAGCACCGCTATGATGATCACCGCCCCT
The DNA here is from genome assembly GCF_057536195.1 of Enterobacter sp. C3_dUdeg. Lineage (NCBI taxonomy): Bacteria > Pseudomonadati > Pseudomonadota > Gammaproteobacteria > Enterobacterales > Enterobacteriaceae > Enterobacter > Enterobacter sp. C3_dUdeg. The sequence continues at coordinate 25,346 of NZ_BAAKFX010000010.1, read as the reverse complement.
TTGATCACCAGCTGCCAGAAGTAGGAGACGCCCATCAGCGTCATGCCGTTGTTGAGGGTGGCGATGATTAATGCGCCGACCAGCGTGCCGGTGATCGTGCCGATCCCGCCGACGAAGCTGGTGCCGCCGAGGATCACCGCCGCAATCGCATCCAGCTCGTAACCCGTGCCGAGGTTGCCGTTGGCGCTGTAGAGGCGCGAGGCGCTCATCACGCCGCCGAGCCCGGAGAGCAGGCCGCTCATGCCGTAGACAAACAGCAGCACCAGCCAGACCTTGATGCCGGTCAGTCGCGCCGCCTGCATGTTGCCGCCCACCGCGTAGATGTGGACGCCGAGCGTGGTGCGGCGCAGGATGAACCAGCAGATAGCAATCACCGCAAGGGCAATGACTACCAGCCACGGGATCGGGCCGAGGTAGTTATTGCCGATCCACTCGAAGCTGATGTTGGAGTTAATGACCGTCGTGCCGTCCGCCAGCAGATACGCCGCGCCGCGCAGCGCCGTATAGGTGCCGAGCGTCACGATGAAGGGCGGCAGCCCGGCAAAGGCCACCAGCGCGCCGTTGAACAGACCCAGCACCATGCCGAGCATCAGCGCGGCCGGAATGGAGAGCATCGCAAATTCAGGGATAAGCGAGACCACCATCGCCGCTACCGCCGTGGTACCCAGAATCGAGCCCACGGAGAGGTCAATCCCGCCGGTTAAAATGATGAAGGTCATTCCCGCCGCCAGCACGATGTTGATCGACGCCTGACGGGTAATGTTGAGCAGATTGCTCTCGGTGAAGAAGTTCGGGGCGATAAAGCCAAATACCGCCACAATCAGGATAAGAATCGGCAGGATGCCGACCGTTTGCATCAGATCGCTCATCAGCATTTTTTTGGCGGAGGCGGATTTCGCCACCTGCTGCGGATGGGTTGGAGTTGTCATGATTGCACCGCCTGATGATGAGTGTCGTTCACGCCGGTTGCCAGCGTCATAATGTTTTCCTGAGAGATGTCGCGCCCGTGGAGTTCACCCGCAATGCTGCCTTCCCGCATCACGTACACCCGGTCGCTCATGCCCACCACTTCCGGCAGTTCGCTGGAGATCATTAAAATCGCCACCCCTTTGCGCGCCATCTGGTTCATGATGCGGTAGATCTCGCTTTTCGCGCCGACGTCCACGCCGCGCGTGGGTTCGTCCAGAATCAGAATGCGCGGACCTATGGCCACCCAGCGGGAGATCAGCAGCTTTTGCTGATTGCCGCCGGACAGCCCGCCCGCGCGAACCTGCGAATGGGGCACGCGGATGTTAAGCAGGGCAATGGCGTCATCGGAAATGGCCTGCGCTTTTTTGCGGTTTAACATACCGAAGGTCGCGTCGCGCTCCAGCGTCGCCATGGTGATGTTCTCCTGCGCCGCCAGCTCCAGAAACAGCCCCTGCTCCTTGCGGTTCTCGGTGAGAAAACCGATGCCGTTTTCGATGGCCGCACGCGGGGAGTGGATCACCACCGGCTCGCCGTCGACCTCAATCATGCCGCCGGTGGCTTTACGCACGCCGAAAATCAGCTGCGCCAGCTCGGAGCGCCCGGCCCCCACCAGGCCCGCCAGCCCGACGATTTCGCCGGAACGGACCTGCAGGCTGCACGGCTGTACCTTTTTACCGTCGGTGAGGTGGTGGACGTTGAGGCGCGGGCTGCCGAGGGGAATATCACGCTCTTTGTTGAACAGGTCGCTTAACGGGCGGCCCACCATCATGCGCACCAGCTCGGAGGCGTTTAGCTTGTCGCGCGTCAGGCTGCCGACGTACTGCCCGTCGCGCAGAACACTGACGCGGTCAGAAAGTTCATACACTTCCGCCATGCGGTGGCTGATATAGATGATCGCCATCCCTTCATCGCGCAGGCGCAAAATCAGTTCAAACAGGCGATGCGTTTCCCGCGAGGAGAGGGCGGCGGTGGGCTCATCCATCACCAGAATGCGGCTGTTGCGGTGCAGCGCGCGGGCGATTTCCACCTGCTGCTGCTCGGCGATGGTCAGCTTCATCACCAGGTCGGTGGCATTGAACTGTGCCCCGAGGCGCTCAATCACCGCCTGCGCCTGGGCGGCCATCTCTTTGCGCTGCACCATCCCGCCGCGCGACAGCTCGCTGCCAAGAAAAATATTTTCGGCAACGGTCAGGTTGGGCGCGAGCTGCATCTCCTGATAAATCAGGGTAATGCCTGCGGCCAGCGCATCTTTCGGCCCTTTAATGTGAAACGGCTGACCGTCGATCAGGATCTCACCGCTGGTGGCGGTATAGGCTCCCGCGAGGATTTTCATCAGCGTGCTTTTTCCCGCGCCGTTTTCGCCCATCAGCGCGTGGATCTCTCCGGGAAAGACCGTCAAATCCACACCCTTGAGCGCGTGGAAACTGCCAAACGTTTTGGCAATGCTGCGCATCTCTAATACCGGGGTTCTGCTCATGGCGGATCTCCTGCGAATGCCGATATCTGCACTTCATCACAGGTGCGTAAATGCAAAATGTCAGAAGCTGTTCATATTTGTCATAGTTATGAATAGCTAATGTAGATCACAGTTATTGAACTACCCTCACCCCGGCCCTCTCCCTGAAAGGGAGAGGGAGCAAATCATTCCCTCGCCCCTTTGGGGAGAGGGCCAGGGTGAGGGCACCAAACCGCACAGGAGCCCAAGCCCATGCCATCACGCCGCCCGCCCTTTTTCGCCAGCGCCCGAGGCCGCCTGCTGATTTTTAATCTGCTGGTGGTCGCCGTGACGCTAATGGTGAGCGGCGTGGCGGTGCTCGGCTTTCGTCACGCCAGTCAAATCCAGGAGCAGGTTCAGCAGCAAACGCTGGACGATATGACCGGCAGCATGAACCTGGCCCGCGATACCGCCAACGTGGCGACGGCGGCGGTGCGGCTTTCGCAGGTCGTCGGGGCGCTGGAGTACAAAGGCGAAGCCGAGCGCCTGAAGCAGACGCAAATGGCGCTGCGCCGCTCGCTGGAACAGCTTGCGGAAGCGCCGCTGGCGCAGCAGGAGCCGGCGCTGGTGGCGCGTATTATTCAACGAAGCAATGAGCTACAGCAGAGCGTGACGGAGATGCTTGAGCGCGGACAGCGCCGCCATCTGGAGCGTAACGCGCTGCTGAGCTCGCTGTACCAAAGCCAGAGCTACCTGCGTCATCTTCAGGACATCAACCGCCGTTACGACAGCAACGTGCCGGATGCGCAGCAACTGATGGAGATGGACCGGCTGATCGCCGCCGCCATCGACACTCCTTCGCCGCGCGCGACCGTTCAGCAGCTGGACGCCGTGGCCGCAGCGCTGCCCCGGAGTGCCGTACAGCCGGTCGTGAAGGGGGTTCTGCCTGATTTTAATGCCGAGTTAGGCAAGCTCGCCCCGCTGTCGAAGCAGCTGGAAGAGAGCGACCTGGCGATAAGCTGGTATATGTTCCACATCAAGGCGCTGGTGGCGATCCTCAACAGCGATATTAATCAGTACGTCGGGCAGGTGGCGCAGGCCTCCCGACTTCGCACTGCCCAGAGCCATCACGAGCTGCAGTCCATCAGCGTGTTTATCAGCTTCTTCGCCGTGCTGGCGCTGATCATCACCGGGTGCGCTTGCTGGTATATCTACCGCAATCTGGCCTCTAACCTGACGGCGATTTCCCGGGCGATGTCGCGCCTTGCTCACGGCGAGCAGGATGTCTCCGTTCCCGCCCTCCAGCGGCGCGATGAGCTGGGCGAGCTGGCGCGCGCGTTTAACGTTTTTGCCCGCAATACCGCCTCGCTTGAGCACACCACGCGCCTGCTGAAAGAGAAAACCACGCAGATGGAGATCGACCGCGTTGAGCGTCAGGGACTGGAAGAGGCGCTGCTGCACAGCCAGAAGATGAAGGCGGTCGGACAGCTGACCGGCGGGCTGGCGCATGATTTTAACAACCTGCTGGCGGTGATCATCGGCAGCCTTGAGCTCACCGACCCCGAATCGAAAGACGCGCCGCGCATTACCCGGGCGCTGAAGGCGGCCGAGCGTGGTGCCTTACTGACGCAGCGCCTGCTGGCGTTTTCCCGCAAGCAGTCCCTGACGCCGCATGCGGTAGAGATGCTGCCGCTGCTGGAGAACCTCCGGGAACTGATGCGCCACTCCCTGCCTGCCACCCTGACCCTGGAGATTGAAGCGCAAACCCCGGCGTGGCCCGCGTGGATTGACGTTAGCCAGCTGGAAAACGCCATCATCAACCTGGTGATGAACGCGCGCGATGCGATGGAAGGGCAAAGCGGGGTGATTAAAATCCGGACCTGGAATCAGCGCGTCACCCGCAGCGACGGGCGCAGGCAGGATATGGTGGCGCTGGAGGTGATTGACCGCGGCAGCGGCATGTCGCAGGAGGTGAAATCCCGGGTCTTTGAACCGTTCTTCACCACCAAGCAGACCGGAAGCGGGAGCGGATTAGGCCTGTCGATGGTCTACGGCTTTGTGCGCCAGTCCGGCGGCCGCGTGGAAATTGAAAGCGCGCCGGGGCAGGGAACGACCGTTCGGCTTCACCTCCCGCGCTCGGTGCTGCCTGCTGCGGCAGACGATGAAGCGCTGTCAGCCACCGCCTCCGTCGATAGCGAGCGGCTGGTCCTGGTGCTGGAAGATGAGGCGGATGTTCGGCAAACCCTGTGCGAGCAGCTGCACCAGCTTGGTTACCTGACGCTGGAAGCGGACAACGGCGAGCAGGCGCTGAATATGCTGGCGGCGTCGCCGGATATTGGCATGTTTATCAGCGACCTGATGCTACCCGGCAGCCTGAGCGGCGCTGAGGTGATTAACCATGTGCGCAGCCATTATCCGCAGCTTCCTGTGCTGCTGATCAGCGGCCAGGATCTACGGCCCGCGCATAACCCTCAGCTGCCGGACGTCCAGCTACTGCGTAAGCCGTTTACGCGGGTGCAGCTGGCGCAGGCGCTGCGCAAGGTTATGGTAATTTGAGATTCCTCCGCTACCCCGGCTTCCCGCCGTTCATTATCGTAAGGCCAGTTCACCTGCGAGTCTGGCCTTATGAAACGTTACTCAACTGCTCTGTTATTCGGTCTGCTGTCACTCACCAGCCAACTGGCTCATGCCGATATTGTTGATGATGCTATTGGCAACATTCAGCAGGCGATCAACGATGCCTATAACCCCAGCAGCAGCCGCAGCAATGACGACGACGATCGTTATGACCGCAGCCGTCAAATCGACAGTCGACAATACGACGATCGTCGTCGGCAGCTTGAAGACAGACGCCGTCGTTTAGATGAACGTCAGCGTCAGCTGGATGACGACAGACGTCGTCTGGAAGAGGATGAGCGCAGGTTAGAAGACGATTACGATCGAGGCTAAGTGCGGCCTGTTGCCCTCACCCCAACCCTCTCCCACGGGAGAGGGAGAAAACCTAATCCAGCACCAGCACCATCCCGTCATAGCCCGCTTCTATGCCCTGCGGCAGCGGGTTATCCATCATCCAAACGTCAAACTGATGGCTGATATGCGTCAGGATCACCTGCGGGCAGCCAATTATCTCGTTTAACGCAATCACGGTATTTAAGTCGCAATGGTTTCGCGGCGTTTCCTCGCGCGGCTCATGGCTGCAGTCGATAATCATCGCCTGCGGCTGGTTGTTGAGCAGGAACTTCACCGTTTTCTCCGGCAGTCCGGCGGTGTCGGAAAGCCAGGCCACGCGGCTGTGGGCCGATTCCAGCAAATACCCGAAGGTCAGTTTCGAATGGTTGAGCGGCAGCGGCGTGACCCGCAAACCCTGAAGCTCAAACATCACAAACGGTTCGACCGTGTGGCTGAAATCCAGAATGCCGGGGTGCTTAAACAGGTCGTCGCATCCGGCGTCGTCCGGCGGACCGTAAACCGGGATCGTCGCCCCCACGCCCCAGCGCAGGGGGAAAAGCCCCTGAACGTGATCCATATGGTAATGGGTGAGCAAGAACTGCTGGAAGCTGCCCGCCGGCCAGTCGTCCATCAGGTGCGGAATACCGGCATCCAGCAGGGTGACGGCATCGTTGAATTTCACCACCGCGCTGCACGGGCGACGGCGATAGTTATCCTGCAGGCGCGCCCGGCGACACGCCGCGCAGTCGCAGCCAAAGACCGGCACCAGCTGGGCGCCACCCGTTCCCGTCAACGTGATGGTCAGACTCATAGCGCACCTCTACAGCGGTTTGGTGAATCGGAAATGGCTCTGCGTGTATCCTTCACGAACGTAAAAACGGTGCGCGTCGGTGCGCTTCACGCTGGTGGAAAGTTCGGTCAGTTCAGCGCCAGCCTGTCGCGCTACCTCTTCCGCCCAGGCCAGCAGCTGACTTCCGACCTTTAACCCTCGCGCCTGCGGCATTACGACCAGCTCCTGGATCTCGCCGATCCAGCGCGCATGGTGCAGGTGAAACTGCATGTGCAGGCCGATCATGCCGATGACCTGTCCCTCTCTCTCCGCAAGCTGGTAGCGCATGTTGCGATCCTGCAGGTTGGCAAGAAACCCGGCGTGGAACGCCTGATGGTCGAACTCTGCCTGCTTGAGCTCGCAGATCAGGGCGTAAACACTCTGCGCATCGTCGGCGGTGGCGGGGCGAAGCTGGCAGTCAGGCATGCTGTTTCTCCTTCTGACGGATAAGCGATAAAAAGGTATCGACTGACTGTAGCAAACTTCCGTCGTTATTGAGGATGTAGCAGTCCGACGGGGCATAGCGGGCCGCACGCTCAAGCCGCAGATCGATCTCACGGGCTGATTCACGCCCCCGACTCTGCAACCGGCTGCGCAGAACGTCCGGCGAAACCTGCAGGCAGACCGGCAGCAGGGCCGCCTCATAGCGGGCGCGCGCTTGCGGCAGATGCGCACGCGAGCCGTTAACCAGCACGTCGAACCCCGCATGCAGCCAGAGGTCGATTTCGATGCCCACGCCATAGTAATAACCGTTGGCGTGCCAGCTCAGCGCCAGCAGGTTTTGCCCGGCGCGGATGAAAAACTCCTGCTCGCTCAGGGCGATATGATTTTCGCTCCCGGCATGGGCCGCGCGGGTAATATAGCGATGCGCGACCAGCAGCTGCGGATGTTCCCGCTGCCGTAAGGCGGACAGCAGGCTGTCCTTACCGGAGCCGGAGGGCCCCATTAACCAGATGAGCCTTCCCATCAGAACACCCTTTTTCCCTGACGCCAGACGTGGTCGATATGAACGTGCTCGCCCTTGCGGTGGGCGAGTACCAGATCCGCGCGTTTACCCTCGGCGATTTCCCCGCGATCCTGAAGATTAAGCGCCGAGGCCGGGTTTTTCGTCACCAGGCGAATCGCCTGCGGCAGCGTAAAGCTGTTGCTCTCGTCGTCGGCCACCCGGAACGCCGCATCCAGCAGGCTGGCGGGATAGTAGTCGGATGAGAGGATATCCAGCAGACCCAGGGAGGCGAGCCTGCTTGCCGCGACGTTACCGGAATGCGATCCGCCGCGCACGATGTTTGGTGCGCCCATCAGCACGTTCATGCCGTGCCTGCGGGAGGCTTCAGCCGCTTCAAACGTGGTGGGAAATTCGGCGATCACGCTGCCAAGCTGATGGGATTCGCGCACGTGATCGTGCGTGGCGTCGTCATGGCTGGCCAGCGCGATATTGCGGTCACGACACATCGCGGCAATCCTGAGACGGTTTGGCTGCGACCACTGCGCGGCAAGCGCCAGCTGCTCCTCCTCGTAGCGGGCCATCTCCGCATCGCTGAGAGAATATTTGCCCTGATAGTATTCGCGATACTTTTCAATGTTGGCGAACTGGCGCTGCCCCGGCGAGTGGTCCATCAGGGAGACCAGCGAGACCGGCTCGCGCCCGACCAGCTTTTCAAACAGCGGCAGGGTGGTGTGGTGCGGCAGCTCGCAGCGCAGGTGGAGACGGTGCTCGGCACGGTTGAGGCCGCGCTTTTGCGTCTCCTCCACGGCGTTGATCATCTTCTCCAGATTCTCCAGGCGATCGCCGCCGTCGCGCACGTCGCCAATCGCCACCGCGTCCAGCACGGTGGTAATGCCGCTGGCGACCATCAGCGCGTCGTGGCTGCTCATCGCCGAGTGGGCGGGCCAGTCGACCTTCGGGCGCGGGGTGAAGAATTTGTCCAGATTATCGGTATGCAGCTCAATCAGCCCCGGCAGCAGCCAGCCGCCTTCACCGTCCATCGCTTCAGGGGTACGGCTTTGGGTTTCGGCAAAGGCGCGAATAACGCCTTCATGAACTTCAACCGAGCCATTAACGACTTCATTTTCCAGCACCAGCCTGACGTTATTGATAATCATGCGTGGACCCCCATCGGGTGCAATCTGTCCGCCACGCGGCTGCGTACGGCGTCGTCGTGGAAGATCCCGACGATCGCCGCGCCGCGCGCTTTGGCCTGTTCGATCAGTTCCACCACGGCCGCGCTGTTTTTGCCGTCGAGCGAGGCGGTGGGTTCATCCAGAAGTAAAATCGGGTAGTCGACGACAAACCCGCGGGCGATATTGACGCGCTGCTGTTCACCGCCGGAAAAGGTCGACGGGGCGAGATGCCACAGGCGCTCCGGCACGTTGAGGCGCGTCAGCAGGCTGGCGGCTTTGGCGGCGCAGGCTTCGCGCGGCACGCCGAGATCCAGCAGCGGCTGCATCACCACGTCCAGAGCGGAGATCCGCGGGATCACTCGCAGAAACTGGCTGACCCAGCCGATCGTCGTGCGGCGCACTTCCAGCACTTTGCGCGCGGGGGCCTGCACCAGATCGACCCATTCATCGTTGTGGCGAATGTGAATGTGGCCTTCATCCGGGAGATAATTGGCGTACAGGGAGCGTAGCAGGGTGGATTTTCCGCTGCCGGAATGGCCGTGCAGCACCACGCATTCGCCGCTGCGGACCTCTAACGAGGCATTTTGCAGCACCGGCAGACGCACGCCGTTTTGCTGGTGGAGCACAAAGGTCTTACTTACGTTTTGTACGTGGATCATGTTGGCCTCTTAATTCTGCAATACGGACGACACCAGCAGCTGAGTGTACGGATGGTGTGGATCGTCGAGCACCCGGTCGGTTAACCCACTTTCCACCACCTGGCCCTGCTTCATCACCAGCAGACGGTCCGCAAGCAGGCGCGCAACGCCCAGATCGTGGGTGACAATCACCACCGCGAGGTTCAGCTCCACCACCAGACCGCGCAGCAGGTCGAGCAGGCGCGCCTGCACGGAGACGTCCAGCCCGCCGGTGGGTTCATCCATAAACACCAGCTTCGGATGGGTGACCAGGTTGCGGGCAATCTGCAGGCGCTGCTGCATCCCGCCGGAGAAGGTCGTCGGCAGGTCGTCGATGCGCGAGGCGGGGATTTCGACTTCCTCCAGCCAGTGCTGGGCGGTGGCGCGGATGTTGCCGTAGTGGCGCGCGCCGGTGGCCATCAGGCGTTCGCCGATGTTGCCCCCGGCGGAGACCTGACGGCGCAGGCCTTCCATCGGGTGCTGATGCACCACGCCCCACTCGGTGCGCAGCAGGCGGCGGCGTCCGGCCTCGCTCATGCCGTACAGCGAGGCGCCCTCATACAAAATGTCGCCTTTCTGCGGCGTCAGGCGCGCGGAGATGGACTTCAGCAGGGTGGTTTTGCCGGAGCCGGACTCGCCGACGATCCCCAGCACTTCGCCCGGCCACAGCTCGAACGACACGTCGCTAAAGCCTTTGCCCGGCGCATACAGGTGAGTCAGGTTATTAACCGAAAGCAGCGGTTTCATTGGCTATTCGCCTCGCTCTGTTGGCGGCAGTAATCGGTGTCGGAGCAGACAAACATCCGTTTGCCCGTGTCGTCCAGCACCACTTCGTCCAGATAGCTGTGTTTGGATCCGCAGATGGCGCACGGCTCGTCCCACTCCTGCACCGTAAACGGGTGATCGTCGAAATCCAGGCTTTCCACGCGGGTGTAAGGCGGGACGGCGTAGATGCGCTTTTCGCGCCCGGCGCCGAACAGCTGCAGGGCGGGCATCATGTCCATCTTCGGGTTATCGAATTTTGGGATTGGCGACGGGTCCATCACGTAGCGCCCGTTCACCTTCACCGGGTAGGCGTAGGTGGTGGCGATATGGCCGAAGCGGGCGATATCCTCATACAGCTTCACCTGCATGACGCCGTACTCTTCCAGCGCGTGCATGGTGCGGGTTTCCGTTTCGCGCGGCTCGATAAAACGCAGCGGCTCCGGGATCGGCACCTGGAAAATCAAAATCTGATCTTCAGTGAGCGGGGTTTCCGGGATGCGGTGACGGGTCTGGATCAGCGTTGCGTCTTCGGTTTTTTCGGTGGTATTGACGCCGGTTACGCGCTGGAAGAAGCTGCGGATCGAGACGGCGTTGGTGGTGTCGTCGGCGCCCTGGTCGATGACCTTCAGCACGTCCGCCTCGCCGATCACGCTGGCGGTGATCTGTATACCGCCCGTGCCCCAGCCGTAGGGCATCGGCATTTCGCGGCCGCCGAACGGCACCTGATAGCCCGGAATGGCCACCGCTTTTAAGATGGCGCGGCGGATCATGCGTTTGGTTTGCTCATCCAGATAGGCAAAGTTGTAGCCGCTTAAGTTAGCCATTTTTGCGCTCCCGTTGCAGGCGTTTCAGCAGTTCCAGTTCGGCCTGGAAATCGACGTAGTGCGGCAGCTTGAGGTGCGAGACGAAGCCAGCGGCCTCAACGTTATCCGCGTGGGCCAGCACAAACTCTTCGTCCTGCGCCGGGCCTGCAACGTGCTCGCCGTAGTCCGGTGCCTGCAGGGCGCGGTCGACCAGCGCCATGGCCATGGCCTTGCGCTCGCCGAGGCCGAACACCAGCCCGTAGCCGCGGGTAAAGTGCGGGTCTTCGTCTTCCGGGGCGACGAAACCGTTAACCATTTCACACTCGGTCATCAGCAGTTCGCCGACGTTCACCGCAAAACCCAGCTCTTCCGGTACGATTTCAACGTCGATATAGCCGCTGCGAATTTCGGCCGCAAACGGGTGGTTGCGCCCGTAGCCGCGCTGGGTGGAGTAGGCCAGCGCCAGCAGATAGCCTTCGTCGCCGCGCATCAGCTGCTGCAGGCGGGACGAGCGCGAGCACGGGTAAACCGGCGGCGTGCGGGTGATGTCATCCGGCTGCGCGCCTGAATCTTCTTCCGTCTTCGCCAGACCCTGTTTTGCCAGCAGGCTGAAGACGTGCGGAGACGGTTCCTGTTCGGCGTCGGAGGTGCTCAGCTGCGGCGATTCGCCGTTCGCCAGCAGGGTAAAATCCAGCAAGCGGTGGGTGTAGTCGTAGGTGGGGCCAAGCAGCTGGCCGCCGGGAACGTCTTTATAAACGGCAGAAATGCGACGTTCCAGGCGCATCTCCGCCGTATTCACCGGCTCGCTGACCGCCAGTTTCGCGAGCGTGGTGCGGTAGGCGCGCAGCAGGAAGATGGCTTCCACGCTGTCGCCGCTGGCCTGCTTCAGGGCCAGCGCCGCCAGCTCGCGATCGGCGATGCCGCCCTCGGTCATCACGCGGTCGACGGCGAGGTTTAGCTGCTGCTCAATCTGGGCGACGCTCAGCTCGGGAAGCCGTTCATCGCCCCGTCGTCTGTGCGCCTGTAGCGCATGGGCGGCGGCGATGGCCTTCTCGCCCCCTTTGACGGCAACGTACATCAGCACACCTCCACGTGGGTGGTCCGCGGGATTGCCAGCAGGCGCTCGCCGCAGGTCAGGATCAGGTCAATGCCCAGCGGGAACGGGTGCGGGCGCTCGGTCAGCTCGTGAATGATGCACTCCGGCAGCTGCGGCGCGACCATGCGCTCGTCGGCGATGCCTGCCCCCGTAAGGCGCAGCATGCGGCCGCCGCTCAGGCTGGAGACCTGCAGGATCAGCGTGGCGCTGGTCTCCGGGGCGACGGCGCTGCCTTCGCTCAGGGCGTTTAATTGCTCATGGCTGATTTGCTCGTCAGCCACGGCAAAAACCGCCTGCTGGGGCTGATCGACCAGCGGGGCGCTGGTGTGAAAACGCAGGTTCTGGCTGGCGATATCGTTCGACAGCGCGCCTGAAAGCCACACCGGGGTGTCGTTGTCGGCAAGCGTCAGCAGCACGCTGGTGGTCGCCAGATTCAGCGGCAGCCAGCCCTGGGAGAGCTGGTGCAGCGAGACGATCACGCCCGGCTCGCTCATCGCTTTCAGCAGGCGACGAAAACTGTGTTGGGCATCCTGGACGGCCAGGGTAAAAGCAGGTTGAAGCGTCATGCGTTGTCTCCGCGAACGAGCGTAAAGAAGTCGACCCGGCTGGTGTTCACTTCGGCCTGACGTGCGGCAATGCGCGCGGCGCGGTCGGCTTCCAGCGGGGCAATAAGGGTTTCCATTAACGTCTGGAAATAGGGTTGTTCCTGTAAAAGCGCGTCGATCACCGCGCAGCGCTCGGCGTGCGCTTTGTCGCGCCCCAGCACGTAGCTGTAGCCCAGCGTGCCGCTGTTCAGGCGGATTGCCGCGCGGGTGAGGGTGGCATCTCCGGCGAAAAAGCGCTCGCCGGTGCCGCCCATGCGCGCCTGGATCTGAACGAGGCCGATCTCCGGGGCGCGAAGGGTGTCGTAGTCTGGCGTCAGGCTGAGCGCGTTCATGCGGGCAGCCAGCGCAGCAGGCTGGCTGTGGGCCAGCACGCGCATCCAGCGCTGTCGGGTGGCGGTGTCGAAGTGCATTCAGTGCTCCATGGTGAATTCGATCATGTCGGCGCGGGTCAGGCTGACGGAGTATTCCGTCGCGTTGATCTCGCCGTCACGGTGGTTGAGGGTGCGCACGCAGAGCAGCGGGGCCATATTGGGGATTTCGAGCACTTTGCTCTCTTTCGCCTGCGCGCGACGGGCGCTGATGCGGGTCTGGGGGCGCTTGAGCGCAATGCCGGTCGCATCCTGAAGAAAATCATGCAGCGAGCCGCTGGAGAAATGCTGGAGCACGGGCCAGAGGGCGAGGTCCGCAAAGTAGTGGTCTATCTGGCATACCGCCACGCCGTTAACGCGACGCAGGGTGCGCAGGTGAATGACGTCGTCACCCTCCTGAATGCCCAGCGCGTCCGCCACGTGGCTGGAGGCCGGACGCACTACCGAGAGCAGCTTTTCGCTGGTCGGGTGGCTGCCCTGATCCAGCAGGTTCTGGCTAAAGCGCGCCTGGGCGTTTAGCGGGTAGTCGAACGGGCGCATCAGCACCAGCACTCCCACGCCCTGACGGCGCTGGACCCAGCCGCGCTCGACCAGCTGGTCAATGGCGCGACGCAGGGTGTGGCGGTTCACTTCATAGCGGTCGGCAAGCTGCTGCTCGGCGGGCAGGTAGTCCCCGCAGCGGTAGTGCGTGCGCAGCTCCACTTCGAGCTTTGCCGCAATCTCTTGCCAGCGGGTTGGATAACTGGTCGGATGTCTGGATAAGTGCATAGAAAACAAAGCCTCGCTTCTCAGATGAAGTGCTTACGCAAACGTTGAGAGAGGAAATCCAGCAGGCTGACGGTGACGATGATGAGCACCATCAGGGCGCAGGTTTGCTGGAACTGGAAACCGCGAATCGCTTCCCACAGGGTGACGCCAATCCCGCCTGCGCCCACCATGCCGACCACCGTCGCGGAGCGGACGTTGGACTCAAAGCGGTACAGGGAGTAGGAGATCAGGAGCGGCATAACCTGCGGCAGGACGCCGTACAGGATCTCTTCGATTTTGTTGGCGCCCGTTGCGCGGATGCCTTCCACCGGGCCGGGCTCGATGGCTTCGACCGCTTCGGAGAGCAGCTTGGAGAGCACGCCGGTGGTGTGGATGAACAGCGCCATCACGCCGGCGAACGGACCCAGGCCAACGGCGACCACGAACAGCATCGCAAAGACCATTTCATTGATGGCGCGACAGGCGTCCATCAGGCGACGCATCGGCTGGTATACCCACCACGGCACGATGTTTTCGGCACTCATCAGGCCAAACGGAATGGAGAGAACGACGGCAAGGGCGGTGCCCCAGACGGCGATTTGCAGGGTGACCGCCATTTCGCTGAGGTAATCCTGCCACTGGCTGAAGTCCGGCGGGAAGAAGTCGGCGGCGAAGGTCGCCATGTTGCCCGCGTCTTTGAAGAGCAGCAGCGGATCCATTTCCGCGCCCTTCCAGGAGATAACCAGCACCGCCAGCAGGATGGCCCAGCTTATGAGCGAGAACCAGCTGCGCTTCGGCGGCGGGAGGGTGATGGCTTGCATGTTGGCTCCTTTGGGTTTAGTCCCCTCTCCCTTGAGGGAGAGGGTTAGGGTGAGGGGGAAATGTGCGCGCTGATGCCCTCACCCCGGCCCTCTCCCACGGGGAGAGGGAGAAAGGCACTACTGCACCGCTTTATTCACGCTCGTCATCGCACCGAGCGCGGCGGTCAGGCGGTCGAGGTCTTCCAGCTGGGCCTCAATTGCGGCCACTTTGCTGGTCTTCTCCTCGTCCTTCAGCCCTTTGTTGTCCTTCACGCTCTGCATCTCTTTAAAAAGCGCCAGCTGGCGAATCGGGACCAGCTGCAGGTCGCTTGACGGGCGGAACGGTGCCCAGCCCAGACGCGCCAGGACCGCTTCCTCTTCCGGCGTTTTGCCATAGGTCATAAAGAAGTCGTACACCTTGTCCTTGGTGCTCTCGGAGAGATTTTTACGCCAGACGATCGGGTCGCCCGGGATCAGCGGCGATTTCCAGATAACCTTGATCTCTTTCAGCTTGTCCGGCGCGGAAGTTTTCAGCTTGTCGAGGTTCTCGGTGTTGTTGGTGGCAACGTCCACCTGCTTGTTGGCCACGGCCAGGGCGTTGGTTTCGTGGCTGGCGTTCACCGTGCGTTTGAAGTCGCTGGCGGAGGCGTTGTTTTTGGCGAAGACGTAGTAGCCGGGGACAAGGTAGCCGGAGGTGGAGTTCGGGTCGCCGTTGCCGAAGGTCAGCTCTTTGCGTTTGGCGAGCATGTCGTTGAGGTTGTTGATCGGGCTGTCTTTGTTGACGATCAGCACGCTCCAGTAGCCCGGGGAGCCATCTGCCGCGACGGTCTGGGCAAAGACCTGGCCGTTCGCGCGGTCCACCGCTTCCATGGCGGAGAGGTTGCCGTACCAGGCGATGTCCACTTTATTAAAGCGCATCCCCTGGATGATGCCCGCGTAGTCCGGGGCGAAGAAGGCGTTCACTTTGATCCCCAGCTTATTTTCCATATCTTTCAGGAACGGTTCCCACTGAGGCTTCAGGTTCTGCTGTGATTCCGTCGAAATAATGCCGAAGTTCAGCGCTTTTTCCTGCTCTTGTGCATACGCCGGGCTTAACAGGGTGCTGAGGCTGAACATGCTGGTAAAGGCCAGCGCGGCAACGGCTTTGTAGCTCATGTACTTTCCTCGGATCGGGTTTAATTAAGCAGCCTGCGCGTTCTCTTCGACGCGGTTAATGCTGCGGTAGAGATGGTCAAAACGTTCGTTATCAAACTGATGGCTCGCGCCATCAAAGAACACATGTCCCTGACGCAGGGCGACAATGCGTTCGCAGTAGCGCAGGGCGTAATCCACCTGATGCAGCGTGACCACTACGGTGATGCCGTCGTTCTGGTTAATGTCGCGCAGGGTTTCCATCACGATGCGGGCGGACTCCGGGTCCAGCGAGGCAATGGGTTCGTCTGCAAGAATGATTTGCGCTTTCTGCATCAGCGCGCGCGCAATCGCCACGCGCTGCTGTTGCCCACCGGACAGGGTGGAGACGCGCTGGTGGGCAAAATGCGCCATGCCGACGCGGGTCAGGGCCTGCAAGGCTTCCTGCTTCTGTGAAGGAGAGAACCAGCGCAGACAGGTGCGCCAGAACGGGGTGCTGCCGAGCGCGCCAATCAGCACGTTCTCCAGCACCGTCAGGCGGTTCACCAGGTTGAACTGCTGGAAGATGTAGCCCGTCTGGGCGCGGCTCTTGCGGATATCGCTGGCGAGACGCCCCGCGCGCTGCACGGTATTGCCCAGCAGCTCGACGTGGCTTTCCGGCGTTTTATCGCAGGTGATAAGACCGCTTAAATGACGCAGAAGGGTGGATTTACCGGAACCGGATGGCCCCAGCAGCGCCACCATTTCGCCCTGCTGGACGGTCAGATCAACGGCATGCAGAGCCTTATTGTGATGGAAGGTCTTGCTCAGTTTCTCGACGCGGATGACGGTTTGCATGTGCTGGGCCTCACGATAAATGTGGCCTCATGCTGGCGCATCAATGTGACATTTGGGTTAAGTCTGGGTTGCGGGAGTTTGAAGAGTTGAAGTGAAAGCGATGACAGTCACCGTAGGCCCGGTCAGCGCAGCGCCACCGGGCGCTGTTGCCGGCTGCGCTGCGCTTATCCGACCTAAGACGTTTGCTGCTGCTTAACGACGTTAATCATCCACGGCACGCCGTATTTATCGGTGACTTTACCGAAACCGTGTGCCCAGAAGGTTTCCTGCCAGGCCATG
Organism: Enterobacter sp. C3_dUdeg; assembly: GCF_057536195.1. Lineage (NCBI taxonomy): Bacteria > Pseudomonadati > Pseudomonadota > Gammaproteobacteria > Enterobacterales > Enterobacteriaceae > Enterobacter > Enterobacter sp. C3_dUdeg. Next base: position 8,935 of record NZ_BAAKFX010000010.1, on the reverse strand, counting down.
TCGATATTCCCGCCCGCGGCGAGGTTGTCGAACCAGCGTTTGCCTTCATTAACGTCCTGGGTGTCGAGAACCAGCGTGAAGCCCGCGTACTGCGCGTTGCTGCCCGGCGGCATCCCGTCGCTCATCATGATATCGCTGCCCGCAATGCGGACGTTGGAGTGAGCGATAGCCGAATCCGGAAATTGCATACCGGACGGACAGCCTTCTTCGCTGTTATCGCTTTTTGGCATTTCGCCGAAGGTGATTTTATAGAGAAGCTCTGCGCCGACGGCTTGCTGGTAGAAAGAAGTGGCTTCTGCACAGTTGCCGGCAAAAGAGATGTAGGGACTTAACGGCATAATCTTTACCTCACGTAAGAAAAGCCCGTTAAGTGTAGTTCCCGAAAACCCGGTAAGCGAAGTGCCACCGGGCGGGTAAATCAGTTCTTTTTCACGAACTCTGATTTCAGCTTCATCGGACCGAAGCCGTCAATTTTGCAGTCGATATTATGATCGCCTTCAACCAGACGGATATTCTTCACTTTGGTGCCGATCTTCAGCATGGAAGAACTGCCTTTCACTTTCAGATCTTTAATCACGGTTACGCTGTCGCCGTCCGCCAGCAAATTGCCGTTCGCATCTTTTACGACAAGTGCATCAGCATCGTGTGATGGTTCGGCATCGTTCCATTCGTGAGCGCATTCCGGGCAGATGAACATGCCATTATCTTCATAGGTGTATTCAGAATTGCATTTTGGGCAGTGTGGGAGTGACATATCGGTATCCTCAAAAAGTGTAAACGCGCTGGAAAGTGCCAGCTAAATGACGGCAGCGTGCCGAAAAAGGCGGCAAGTATAGCGCAAATCCACACGTTTGTCGGTGACATTGTGAATTAAAAAAATGCAAAAAGCGTATCGGGAGTGACACTTCCTGTCAGTCAGTTAAGCGATGCTTACCTCATTAACACGTTGGGAAGAAATGACGCTAAATATATCGAATATTTTATTGCAGCAAATTGCTACGCTCCTTCATTTCGGATAAGGTGAAGCGACACATTGTTATTTATCTCCTGACTTCGCTGCCATCCATATCTTTTGGCAGGGGCGTATTACCTCTCTTTTTAGGTGGGTAAATAATGATGATATATCCTGAAGTTTCTTAAAATTGGGCTACGCTTTTTTCCTTTGGCCGTCAGGCCAGGAGGGGAGCTATACACGCCATGCAAGGATAGCGAATTATTTCTGATTATCATCAATCAGTTATATTTCGGCGGACATGTTTTCCACACGTGATCATATAAGCCTGAACAACATAATTAATACCAGTGGCTTAATAAAAGTAATAAATTTGCGTTAAGGAAAGGCTTTTATCATGCACACACAGACCATTTTTGAATTAAGCCAGGAAGCTGAGCGTTTGCTACAGCTCGCCCGGCAAAACCTTGATACGTTGAAATCAATGCCGACTGCTATGCTGGAGAGCACCGCGGCTGCTATTACGGGTGAAAAGAACAACGTTTTACCTTTGCATTTTAGCGCGCGCGGTGTCGAAGCGCAGCAGGCGATGCTGAATAATGAATTACGAAAAATAACCCGGCTGGAAATGGTCCTGGCTATTGTTGGCACTATGAAAGCGGGGAAATCGACCACCATTAATGCGATTGTGGGGACCGAAGTGTTGCCGAACCGCAATCGTCCGATGACGGCGCTTCCTACCTTGATTCGCCACACGCCGGGTCAGAAGGAGCCGGTGCTGCATTTCTCACATGCCTCGCCCATTGATGAATTGATTCAACTGCTTCAGAAAAAGCTATGCGATTACGATCGCGGAAAGCTCGCCCAGCATCTGGAAATTGATAAAGACATGAATACGCTGCTGGAGCGCATTGAAAAAGGAGAGGCTTTTGAGAAGCATCACCTGGGCGCGCAGCCGATATTTCATTGTCTGAAAAGCCTCAACGACCTGGTGAGGCTTTCCCAGGCGTTAGGGGTGGAGTTTCCGTTCTCTGAGTATGCGGCTATCGAACATATTCCGGTGATTGAAGTGGAGTTCGTGCATCTTGCGGGTCTGGATGCTCACCTCGGACAGCTGACGCTGCTCGATACGCCCGGGCCGAATGAGGCCGGACAGCCGCACCTGCAAAAAATGCTCAGCGAGCAGTTGTCCCGCGCGTCGGCGGTGCTGGCCGTGATGGATTATACCCAGCTTAAATCCATCTCTGATGAAGAAGTCCGCCAGGCTATTTCCGCGGCGGGAAAATCCGTGCCGCTGTATGCGCTGGTCAATAAATTCGATCAGAAAGATCGCAATAGCGACGATGAAGAGCAGATCCGGGCGATGATCTCCGGCACCTTAATGAAAGGCAATATTTCGCCTGGCCAGATCTACCCCGTTTCGTCCATGTGGGCCTATCTGGCGAACCGCGCTCGCTACGAGATGAGTACCCACGGACAACTGCCGGATCATCAGGAGCAACCCTGGGTACAGGACTTTGCCGAAGCGGCGCTTGGGCGACGCTGGCGTACGGCGGACCTGGACGATATCGACCATATTCGTCATGCTGCCGATTTGCTCTGGGAAGATTCGCTTTTCGAACAACCGATACGCAAACTGATTTACGCCGCCTATGCCAATGCCTCGCTTTACGCGCTGCGTTCGGCCTCGCATAAGCTGCTCAACTACGCACAAAATGCCCGGGAGTACCTCGACTTCCGCTATCAGGGGCTGACGGTTGCCTTTGAGGCTCTGGAACTGAATATCGCACGTCTGGAAGAGGACATGGCGCTTCTCCAGACGCGTCAGAGCGTGGTGAGCGATGAGGTGAAACATGAAGTTGAGGAGGCGCTGAACGCCACCGCGGACTTTATGGGAGCGCAAAAAACCGCGCTTAACCAGGCGATTGGCGAGGTGTTCAGCGCTCAGCATATTCTTGATTTAGCAGGCATCGATCGGCAGAACCCTCACGGTGACGAGCTGAAGCAGCTGGTTCTGGACGATGAAGGGCAGGCGCAGATCGCGCTGAGTAAAATTCGCTCCTCCTGCGAATTGGTGATGCTGGATGCACAGACGAAAATCTGCCGGGAGCTGGCGTTACGCTTCGACCAGCTTGAATCTACGCTGGCGCGTTCCCTGAACGAAGCCATGCGCCCCATCGAAACGCGTATTAAAGAGCATCTGAGCCATGCGGGTTTTCGGGCGCGAATCAGTTTCCCGGCGTTTCAGGCTCACCAGCTCAACTTCAATACGCGGGCGCTGTTTAACGACGCGATAGCGCAGGATGACAGCCAGGCAGGCCCGTCATCAGGCGGGAGCAGCATGCGAGAAACGGTCTCTCGCTGGCTCAATAATCCGGGCTGGGGCTGGGATGAGTATGTGGAAACGCGCACGCGATATGTTATCGATATTGCGCAGCTACATGACAAATTTAAGCAACATATTGAGCTGTTTTGTGAACAAATACGTAAAGCTTTGTCCGCGCAGGTCGATGTCTCTGTTACGGCAGGAATGGCGACGTTCTTTGCAGAATTCTCGCTGTGCCTGACCGGGTTACAGGAAAGCTTGCGTGATAGCCTCGCAGTGCGTCAACAGAATGAGCATTCAACCCGAGCGCTCTGCCAGCTGTTGAAGCAAAGTATTACGACTGCGGCGTGGATACAGGAAGATACCCGACTGTTACGCGATGATATTCAAACTCTATTCGCGGCAGAGCAACCATGACAACACCACTACTGGACGGCCCCGGGCGAACGCTGGAGTGTATTAATCCAAAATTTATGGTCGATCTGGTTCAGGGAGTGGACGCGGCGCGTCATCCTCACCTGGGACCACAACAGCTTCAGTTTCGTGAGCGTTTGACTCAAGAAATCATGACGCATACCCGGCTGCGCCCCTGGGCGATGGCGGGTATGCTCAATGAAAATGCGGCGCTGCGCCTGGGGCTGGCGGAAAAACTGGCCGGCATGCTTGACCCGGGTCATCTCGCGCTGACTCTGATGGCAGAGAAACTGATTGCTTTGCGCCAGCAGACGCACCCGCGCGCCCAGCAGTCCCCCGGTCTGATGCAGCAGTACGCTGAACTCGCTTCTCATTTTACCCAACGCGCCGCCTATAAAGAGAAGGCGCTAACCCAGCGCGGGCTGACGGTGCAGGCGGGTGAGCATAGCGAGCAGATTTTTACCCGCTGGCGGGCCGGGCATTATGATGGCTGGTCGCTGGCCGGGCGCTGTTTTATCGTCCTGGAAGAGCTGCGCTGGGGGGCATTTGGTGACGCATGCCGCCTCGCGAATGAAGATGTGGCGGCAATGCTTAAGGATAACCTGCGCAGCATGGCGTCTAACTATCTGGCACAGGGCATCAATGCGTCACCCACGACCCGCCATTTCTATCACCAGTGGCTGACAACGCCAGCCTCTCCGGGGTTAATCGATCATAAAGACATGCTGGGGTGGCTGGGGGACTGGTGTCAGGCGGATCAACATCCGGTGAGCTGGTCAGTGACGCAAAACTGGCAGACCGTCGCGCTGGGCATGCCGAGACTCTGTTCGGCAAAACGGCTGGTGGACGGGATGGTGGAAGAGATTTTTGGCTAAATCTCTCCCCCTCTCCCCATTGGGAGAGGGAACGGTGCGGTGTGTTAATGATTCATCTCTATCGGCTTCGGTTCAGGCAGGGTCTCTTGCATATTCCCGTAGCGTTTCGCATACAGCGCCGTGATGATGGGGACCAGAATCGCGGTGACGATCACGCTCGCGGCAACCAGCGCCGTCGCTGAAGCGGCGACCGGTTCGAAGGCCGGGTTAATTTGGGCGATAATCACCGGGTTTGCGACTGCAGCACCGGCGGCTGAAGAGGCGGCGACGCCGGCCGTGCCGTTTCCTCCTCCGATGACGCGGTCAGCAATAATCAGCGGAATACCGGTGATGACGATCACGGCGACACCCAGCACAATGCCCAGCAGGCCGGTATCGAGAATGACCTTCAGGTTGATGGTGTTCCCCAGTGCGAAACCGAAGAACGGGATCAGCACCGGCGTGGCTTTGCTGAAGAAATCACGCAGATCGCGGTCGAGATTGCCAAGGGCGAAACCGACCAGGAAGGGCAGGATCGCGCCGACAAAGTGGTGGGGTTCAAACGAGGCCAGGCCAGCAGACCCCAGGATCAGCATCGTCATCAATGGGCCGGACTCCAGAGACATCAACACAAATGCGCCGGACTCTTCTTTCGTCCCGTACTGATTCATCAGGCTGGCGTACAATCCGCCGTTGGTCATATCCATCGCCGAGACAATCGCCAGGACCGATAAACCCGCAAAGAACCCGGTCTGAATTCCATTCTCCGGAATGAACATCGCGCATATCATTGCCACTGCCCAGGCTACGGCTATTTTGGTGATCACCAGCGTGCCGGATTTCCGTAATACTGTCCCCGTTGCCCGTAAATTAATGGATGCGCCGATACAAAAAAACCAGACGGCAAGAATGGGAACCGTGCCTGTTATCATGCCTTTTGTGAAACCGCCAAAATAAGCTCCGGTATTGGGAGCAAGGGTATTCAGGATCGCGCCCAGTACCAGCGGAACCAGCATCATGCCGCCGGGTATACGTTCTATCGTGGCTTTAATCTTCATAGACAAACCTCACATCGGATCCCGCAGTACGGGGGATAGGTGTTAAAAATTAGTCAATAAATTCAATTGATTGCTCGTATTGCTTGTGGTGTTTTTTCGAAAGCCCTGCAACAAAATTAAATGCGTGCTCTCAATTAACCTTTTCCTTAAACACGTAAAACGCTGAATTCGGATTTATGATGCGATCATTGGAATATTGATTCAATGAAAATAAAACATCGTTTTAGTTATCTTTATCACATATTCAATGTAAAACCTGAGGCCGGTTCCTGCTGATGAAAATTTATGTAAACCTGATGTGAATTAATGTGGTTTGTTTTTCTGTTACGAAAGAAATAATGACGTGCGGGAGGATGTTCTTTAGGTGGGATAAGGAAGTACTTATTGGCACTCCTTGACAAAAATTTGCCTGAGCTGACCAGACACGAAAATATGTGTGAAGTTGATCACAAATATAAACGCTGGTAGGGTAAAAAGGTCATTAACTGCCCAGGCAGGCGTCAACAGGTTCGGTTGTATCGACGTAAAACGTCAATGTAAGTAAACCTGCTACGCTTGAATAAGGCGATTCGCATGGAGCGGATCCCATGGTTCACAGAACGCTAACTGAACTGTGAAACAGACAGGGCCGAGTCAACGAGGATAGCTATGCTGAGAAGGAAAAAGATTAAACCCATCACGCTTCGCGACGTCACCATTATTGATGACGCAAAGCTGCGTAAAGCCATTACCGCAGCCTCGCTCGGTAATGCGATGGAATGGTTCGATTTTGGTGTCTACGGCTTTGTGGCCTATGCGTTAGGTAAAGTGTTTTTCCCCGGGGCCGATCCCAGCCTGCAGATGATCGCCGCACTGGGTACGTTCTCCGTTCCCTTCCTGATTCGCCCGCTGGGCGGTCTGTTCTTCGGTATGCTCGGCGATAAATATGGTCGTCAGAAGATCCTGGCCATCACCATCGTCATTATGTCGATCAGTACATTCTGTATCGGCCTTATACCGTCTTACGCCACCATCGGCATTTGGGCACCCATTCTCCTGCTGATTTGTAAGATGGCGCAGGGCTTCTCCGTCGGCGGTGAATATACCGGTGCCTCGATCTTCGTCGCCGAGTATTCCCCGGACCGTAAGCGCGGATTTATGGGGAGCTGGCTGGACTTCGGCTCGATTGCCGGGTTTGTCATGGGCGCGGGCGTAGTGGTACTGATTTCAACCGTGGTTGGCGAAGATAACTTCCTCGACTGGGGCTGGCGTATCCCGTTCTTCCTGGCATTGCCGCTGGGGATTATTGGTCTTTACCTGCGTCATGCGCTGGAAGAGACGCCTGCTTTCCAGCAGCACGTCGAAAAACTGGAACAGGGTGACCGCGAAGGGCTGCAGGATGGTCCGAAGGTGTCGTTCAAAGAGATTGCCACTAAGCACTGGCGCAGCCTGCTGACCTGTATTGGTCTGGTGATTTCGACCAACGTGACCTACTACATGCTGTTGACCTACATGCCGAGCTATCTGTCGCATAACCTGCACTACTCGGAAGATCACGGTGTGCTGATTATTATCGCCATCATGGTGGGTATGCTGTTTGTGCAGCCGATTATGGGCCTGTTGAGTGACCGTTTTGGTCGTCGACCGTTCATTATCCTGGGAAGCGTTGCGCTGTTTGCTCTGGCAATTCCGGCATTCATTCTGATTAACAGTGATGTGCTGGGGCTGATTTTTGCCGGTCTGCTGATGCTGGCGGTGATCCTTAACTGCTTTATCGGGGTGATGGCCTCCACGTTGCCCGCGATGTTCCCGACGCATATTCGCTACAGCGCGCTGGCCGCGGCCTTTAACATCTCGGTGCTGATTGCCGGTCTGACCCCGACGCTTGCCGCCTCGCTGGTCGAGAGCACGCAGAACCTGATGATGCCGGCTTATTACCTGATGGTGATTGCGGTGATTGGTTTGATTACAGGTCTTACCATGAAGGAGACGGCGAATCGCCCTCTGAAAGGCGCAACACCTGCGGCGTCTGACATCCAGGAAGCGAAAGAGATCCTGCGCGAGCACTACGATAACGTAGAGCAGAAGATTGAGGATATTGACGCAGAGATTGAAGAGCTGCAGAAAAAACGCTCCCGACTGGTGGACCAGCATCCACGCATCAATGAGTAATAAAGAAACCCGCCAACGGCGGGTTTTCTTTTATTAGCATCCGGCAGCGATGTAGTCGCCATTGGCGCTGACGGGGATCACCGTCAGGAACAGCACCGTCGCAAACAGGATCAGGACTATCCCTCCGGCTATTTTGACTGCCGGTACGAGCCATCTCAATGAGGCGCTCTCTCCGAACCAGGTCACCGTGCGCTCGCGGGCGTAACGTACAGCCAGGGAAAGCCCCACAATAGAAAGTGCGGTGCCCAAAGACATGGTCATGACCGCGGCTACCCCCCAGGTGACAATGCCCAGCGCGTTCGAAAACATCAGAATCATGATCGCCCCGCTGCACGGACGTGCGCCAATCGCCAGAATGACGCCCAGGCGCGTTTTCCAGTCGCCCTGCGTCAGATCTGTACCTACGCCGTGATGTCCGCAGCCACAGTGTTCATCGTGCTGATGAAGCGGCTTGATGGCGGAGATAGTCATCCTGCGCGGGCGCAGGCTCTTCAGCGCCTGGTAAATGACAAAAGCACCGAATGCGCCAATAAGCACTGCGCTTATCTTCTCCACGTACCAGCGGCTGGTACTGATATCCCCTGAGGCGAGGTTAAACCCCACCGCCAGAATAAAGACAAACAGAATGGCGCTGACGCCCTGCATCAGGCTACCCAGGAAGGGGACAACCCGGGCGGCCAGTTCGCTTTCCTTATTGGTGGTCAGATAGGTCGTCACGATGAACTTTCCGTGTCCGGGTCCAATGGCGTGAAGGACACCATAAAGGAAAGCCCCCGTTAACAGCCATAATCCGCCGCTGTACTGGTGGTTATTAAGCTGCAGCAGATACATCACCAGATAGCGGTGCAGCGTAATTTGCGTGGCGAGACACCACTGGATAAAGGCGTTCCAGTGCGCATGCAGGGTAAAACCGGCAAAGAGGAGTGCCAGCAGCATCACCCCTGCTGTAGGGAGACGCCAGTCGCGGGCGAGGCGTTGTGTGGTCATGAGGGTGGGCCTGCACTGAGGAGAATATTTGCCGCTAGTATAGTTGATCTTCTAGCTCAATTCGTGGGATCGCATCGCGATCCGCTCATGATTGTGGATAACTTTGTGCATAAAAGGGTATAAGGCGGGGTTTTGCTGTGGAATGCAGCAGTCAGTCATTTTTCTGACATTTAGCGGTTGCGGCCTGCTGAGA
>NZ_BAAKFX010000009.1:0-167248 GCF_057536195.1 Enterobacter sp. C3_dUdeg | reverse complement strand
CTCCCAAACCAAGGTTTTAGAAAATGCGTGTTTATCCATTAAATGGCATGATTTCCGGTTTTGACGGAGAGAAATACCATGCTTATTGGATACGTACGCGTGTCAACAAATGAACAAAACACCGCCTTACAGCGTGACGCACTACAGCGTTCAGGATGTGAGCTCATTTTTGAAGATAAAATCAGCGGTAAATCGACAAACAGACCGGGACTCAATCGAGCCCTCAGACAACTTAATGCGGGCGATACTCTCGTTGTATGGAAACTTGATCGGCTCGGGCGCAGTATGCGCCACCTCGTTTCAATGACCGAGGAACTACGCCATCGAAGCATTAACTTCCGCAGTTTGACTGATAGCATTGATACCTCAACGCCAATGGGTCGTTTCTTCTTCCATATCATGGGGGCGCTTGCTGAAATGGAGCGTGAACTCATTGTTGAGAGGACGTGCGCCGGGCTAGCCGCAGCGCGGGAACAGGGACGAATTGGTGGCAGACGCCCTAAATTGACGCAGGATGAATGGGCTCAGGCTGGCAGGCTGATTGCTGCCGGGGAATCCCGACAGCGCGTTGCGTTAATTTTTGATGTGGGTATTTCCACGCTTTATAAAAAATTCCCCGCCACGATAGTCGGACAATCGTTGTGCCAGCGGCCGCTGGACAGGGATGGTTAGCTCATAGCAAGCCCAGCCGCGACAATATCACTCACCAACTAACCAAGGAGTTAAACGGATGAGTGATTTTCACCACGGCGTGGAAGTTATCGAAATCAACGATGGCACCCGCACCATTTCCACCGTCTCGACGGCAATCATCGGCATGGTCTGTACGGCCAGCGATGCTGACGACAAGACATTTCCTTTAAACGAGCCCGTGCTCATTACCAACGTGCAAAACGCGATTGCGAAAGCCGGCAAGGCGGGGACGCTGTCCGCTTCTCTGCAAGCGATCGCCGACCAGTGCAAACCGGTTGTCGTTGTTGTTCGCGTGGCCGAAGGTACCGCTGAAACCCCGGAAGAGGCGCGCAAGCAGACCGTTTCCAACATCATCGGTACTACCGATGAAAACGGTAAATATACCGGTCTGAAGGCGCTTCTCACAGCGAAAACGGTAACCGGCGTTAAGCCACGTATTCTCGGCGTGCCGGGGCTGGACTCTCAGGAAGTGGCGACCGCACTGGCCGCCATGTGCCAGAGCCTGCGCGCGTTCGGCTATGTCAGCGCATGGGGATGTAAAACCATTTCTGAAGCGATTAATTATCGCAAAAACTTCAGCCAGCGCGAGCTGATGGTTATCCATCCTGATTTTCTGGCATGGGATACCACCACGAACGCAACGACGACGGCCTGGGCGACCGCCCGCGCGCTTGGCCTGCGCGCCAAAATCGACCAGACCATGGGCTGGCATAAAACCCTGTCAAACGTTGGCGTCAACGGCGTTACTGGCGTAAGCGCCTCTGTCTCCTGGGATCTGCAGGAACAGGCTACCGATGCGAACCTGCTTAACCAGGCTGGCGTCACCACGCTGATTCGCAACGACGGCTTTAAATTCTGGGGTAACCGTACCTGCTCAGACGACCCGTTATTCGTCTTTGAAAACTACACCCGTACCGCGCAGGTGCTGGCCGATACCATGGCGGAAGCGCACGCGTGGGCGATGGATAAACCCATCACGCCAACGCTTATTCGCGACATCGTTTCCGGTATTAACGCCAAGTTCCGCGAGCTGAAAACCAACGGCTATATCGTCGACGGCTCCTGCTGGTATGACCCTGAGTCGAACGATGCATCCACCCTGAAAGCGGGGAAACTGTATATCGATTACGACTACACCCCCGTCCCGCCGCTGGAAAATCTGACCCTGCGCCAGCGCATCACCGATACCTATCTGGCAGACCTGTCAGATTCGGTTAACAGCTAAGGAGCTGAAGCATGGCGTTACCACGCAAACTTAAGTACCTGAATATGTTCAATGATGGCCTGAGCTACATGGGCGTTGTCGAGTCTGTCACCTTACCGAAGCTGACCCGCAAGCTGGAAAAGTATCGCGGCGGCGGTATGCCGGGCTCGGTTTCTGTCGACCTCGGCCTGGACGATGATGCCCTGGCGCTGGAGTGGACCGTTGGCGGCCTGCCGGACGCCGCGCTGTGGGCGCAGTATGCCTCTCCGGGCGCGGACAGCGTGCCGCTGCGCTTTACCGGCTCTTATCAGCGCGATGATACCGGCGAAATCTCCGCCGTCGAAATCGTCATGCGCGGCCGTCATAAAGAGTTTGATGGCGGTGAAAACAAGCAGGGCGAGAGCGGCACCACCAAGATGTCCACCGAGTGCGCTTACTACCAGCTGACCATTGATGGCAAAGAGATCATCGAAATCGACATCATCAACATGGTGCTCAAAGTCGACGGGGTCGATCGCCTGGCAGAACACCGTAAGGCCATCGGCCTGTAACCCTTTAACCGGCCGGGATTACCGGCCGGTGAGTTAACTTTCTGAAGAGTAACGAAATGGAACATATCAACGAGACCGCCATGAACGAAAGTGAAAACCCACACATCGTCACGCTTGATAGCCCCGTTCAGCGCGGCGAGCAAAAAATCGAAAAGGTGACCGTCGCAAAACCCAATGCGGGGACCCTGCGCGGCGTATCGCTGGCGTCGCTGGCGCAATCTGACGTGGATGCGCTGATTAAGGTGCTGCCGCGAATGACCTCGCCGGCGCTGACCGAGCATGAGGTTGCACGCCTGGATGCCTGCGATCTGCTCTCTTTTGCAGGTAAGGTGATCGGTTTTTTGTCACCGGCTTCGGCTCGCTAAAATTTCCCGAAAATGTGTCGGTCGACGATCTGATGGCGGATATCGCGGTGATTTTTCACTGGCCGCCGTCAGAACTGTACTCCCTTAGCGTGACCGAACTCCTCTTATGGCGCGAAAAAGCGCTGCAGCGAAGCGGAAACCACCATGAGTAATAATGTCAGTCTTCAGGAGCTGCTTAAGGCAGTCGACCGGGCAACCCGACCGCTTAACGCTCTCCAGAACGCCAGCCTCACTCTCGCGAGCGATATCCGCGATGCGCAGACGGCGCTGGGGGCGCTCGATGAGCAGGCGGGGCGCATTAACGGCTTCAGAAAAGCAAATGCCCGGCTCGCCACGACGGAGCAGTCGCTTGCTCAGGCGAAACAGCAGGCCGCGGCGCTGGCGGTACAGTTTAAAAACACGCAAAACCCCACCCAGGCGCAGGCTGATGCGCTGACTGCAGCCCGAAAATCGGCAGTCGACCTGAAGCATGAGTACAACAGCTTACGCTACTCGGTACAGCGTCAGCGTACTGAACTCGCTCAGGCGGGAGTGAACACGCGCACGCTCTCGTCGGATGAACGTCGTTTAAAAAGTCACATCAGCGAAAAAACGCAGCAGCTTAACCGACAGCGGGATGCGCTGGCCCGCGTCAATCAGCAGCAGGAGCGGCTGAGTGTCGTTCAGAATCGCTACGAGTCAGGCAAACGCGTTACCGCGCGGGTGCGTCAGCTTGCGAATACGGGCGTGGGCATCGCAAAAGCGGGCTTTGACCAGACGTCCCGGTTTATCGCCCCTGGCATCAGCTTTGAAAAGCAGATGTCGGCCATTCAGGCAAACCTTGGCCTGGCGAAGGGGGATTCCCGGCTTGAGGCCATTCGCCAGCAGGCGCGGGAGGTCAGCGCCAGGACCGGAGTACCTGCAGATACGGTCCTCCGGGCACAAACCGAACTGGCTCGTTCAGGCTATGACGCCGATGGGCTACTTGCGGCCACCGCGCCAACGGTCAACCTCAGCCTGGCGGGGAGTGTCGACGCGGCTAAAGCGGCCGATATGATCGCCAGCACGCAGGCCGCGTATAGCCTGGCCGATGCGGACGCGGGACGCATCGCAGATGTGCTTACGCGCGGTTCTGCCTCTTCGAATACCAGCCTCGCTGCGATGGTGGCGGCCGTCACCTCTGCTGCGCCCGCTGCGGGTGCCGCCGGTATGGGGCTTGAAGAGACCACCGCGCTGCTTGGCGTTCTGGCAGAAAAAGGAATGAAAGGCGCTGCCGCGGGGGACGCGCTCAGCGCGATGTTGCGCCATGTTCAGACTCCGGATGCCATAAAAGCCGCGGGGGCGCTGGCTTCCGCTGCGGGTGATGGATCGCTTGATGAAAAACGCCAGCAGTTGCAGGGGGCAAAGGGCAGTACCGCGCTCGCGGCTTCCGTGCAGACCGATAATCTTGACGGCGATATCAACCGATTCCAGGCCGCGTGGAACGGGTTGAAGATTGATGTATTTGATAAAGCGGATGGCGCTCTGCGCAACCTGATAACAACCGCAACCGGCTGGCTTGGCACGGCCTCCCTTTGGGTGAATGCCAACCCTGAGCTGACGCAGACCCTCGCCAGCATCGTTGTCGGCGCGCAGGCGTTTGCTGGCGTACTGGGCGGCGTAGGCACGGTTCTCGGCCCGGTTCTGACGGGCGTCAATATGGTTATTACCGCGGCCGGGATGTTGGGAACGGTATTCAGCGTGGTGGGCGGCGCCATCATGACGGTGCTGGGGGCCCTTAGCTGGCCGGTGATTGCCCTTGGCGCGGCGATTGCTGCCGGTGCCTTACTGATTTTTAAATACTGGGAGCCCATCAGCGCCTTCTTTGGCGGGGTGATGGAAGGACTTTCGACGGCTTTCGCACCGCTGGGTGCGCTGTTCTCACCGGTAATGGCGGTGTTTGACGCTATCTCGGAGAAGCTGGGCGGTATCTGGCAATGGTTCACCGACTTGATTACGCCGATCAAGGCGACGCAGGAAACGCTGGATGGCTGTAAAAACGCTGGCGTGATTTTTGGTCAGGCGCTGGGCGATGCGTTAATGGCACCGCTCGATCTCTTTAATAGCCTGAGCGGCAAGGCCAGCTGGCTGCTGGAGAAGCTCGGTATTATCAAAAACGAGTCGGGCGATCTCGACGCCGCTGCGGCAAAAGCAGAAGCGGCATCCTCACCGGCGGGCAGCGCTTATATTCCGGGCGCGGGGATCTCTGGCGGCAGCCTGGGGTATCAGCCGACCATCGCTACTGGAGGACGCTCTTACGTCGATCAGAGTAAAAGCGAATATAACATCACGCTGCAGGGGAGCACGGCCTCCGGAACGGATCTGACGCGTCAAATCCGGGAGACGATAGATAGCATTGAACAGGATAAAGCGAGACGGCAGCAATCCAGCTTTATGTATGGTTGAGGAGAGAAAAAATGTTAATGGTGCTGGGTCTGTTTGTCTTTGAACGACGAACCTTACCGTATCAGTCAATGATATTCACAAAAGACTACCGCTGGGCATCCAGCGCTCGCATCGGGAAACCCAAAGCCTGGCAGTACCTTGGCGAAGGTGAGACATCCTTTAGCCTCTCCGGCTTACTTTACCCGGAACTCACGGGAGGGCGGCTTTCCCTCAAGGCGGTTGAGCTGATGGCAAATGAGGGGCGGGCATGGCCGTTGATAGACGGTACCGGCATCATTCACGGCATGTTTGTCATTGAGAAAGTCACGCACACGCATTCGGATTTTTACAGTGACGGTACCGCCCGAAAAATTGAGTTTACCCTGTCGCTAAAACGCGTGGACGAATCGCTGATGACGACGTTTGGCGACCTGCGAACGCAGGCCTCAGAGCTGGTGGAAAGCGCACGGAATAGCATTGGAGGGCTGGTGGGATGATCACCGAAATGAATATCCGGGCGGGTGGAAAAATCGCCCCTGATTTTATGCTTAAGCTTGACGATCGTGATATCACGCAAAATTTCAGCCATCGTCTTATCAGCCTGACCATGACCGACAAACGGGGGCTGGAAGCCGATCAGCTGGATATTCTGCTGGATGATTCCGACGGGCTGCTGGACTTGCCTGCCCGGGGGGCAAGGCTGTCCTTATGGCTGGGATGGGAGGGAACCCCGCTCGAGGAGAAAGGGGACTTTACGATTGATGCGATTCATTTCCGGGGCGCGCCGGACACGCTGACCATCCAGGGATTCAGCGCAGATTTTCGTGGAAAGCTAAACGTGCGGCGCGAACAGTCGTGGCATGACACGACGATTGGCGCGATAGTCGATACCATCGCTCAGCGTAACCAGTTGACCGCCAGCGTCGCGTCGGGGCTTGCATCCATCGCCATCTCTCATATTGACCAGTCTCAGGAGACAGACGCGGCCTTCCTCTCCCGCCTTGCTGAACGTAATGGAGCATTTGTTTCAATCAAAGCCGGGAAGATTATCTTTATGAAAGCGGGCCAGGCCGTGACGGCCAGCGGCACTCCGCTTTCCTTAATGATGATTGAACGTGGGGATGGAGATAAGCACCTTTTTTCCATAGCTGACCGTGAAAATTATTCCGGCGTAACGGCCAAATGGCTGCAAACGCGTGACCCCAAACAACAAAATCCTCAATTGAGTATTGCTCGTCAGTCCGGAGGGCAGCAGACAGAAGCACTGCAGCACCCGGATGCCGCCGCACCGGTAGCGGGAGCAGCAGGCAAGGAGCAGAAACCGCAAGAGAGGCTGGTGGGATCGGCGGAAAACGTATTTGAGCTCACCACGGTTTATGCCTCTGAAGAGCAGGCGCTCAGGGCCGCAGAGGCTAAGTGGCGCGCGCTTCAGCGGGGAACCGTAGAGTTTTCCATCCAGCTTGCCCTGGGACGCGCCGATCTGTTCCCCGAAACGCCGGTGCTGGTAAACGGTTTTAAACGCGTCATCGACGAGCAGGCGTGGATCATCAGCGAGGTGGTGCATACCCTCAACGATAGCGGATTTACCACGCAGCTTAAGCTTGAGCTGAACGTCAGCGACGAAAAATTTACTGTTGATAGTGAGTAATGTAGTTGCTATTGGTTTTATTTTGGGTATTATTGATTCACAAAATGTGAATCAAGTGGAGGGGTACATGTTTCATTGTCCTAAGTGCAAGCACTCTGCGCATGCGCGTACCAGTCGCTATCTAAGTGAAAATACCAAAGAGCGCTATCACCAGTGCACCAATGTAGACTGCAGCTGTACGTTCGTGACGATGGAGTCCGTGGAGCGCCTGATTGCGACCCCGGGCGCCTCTGAGCGTGTCCGAACGGCTTCGCTAAACCACGGTTAGCGGCTGCGTTGCCGGCTCAAAAAATCAATAAAAAAGCCACTCAATTGAGTGGCTTAATCATATGATTCTAAAACTAAAATTTGGTGGCCCCTGCTGGACTTGAACCAGCGACCAAGCGATTATGAGTCGCCTGCTCTAACCACTGAGCTAAGGGGCCGTGGCGGTGAATTATAAAGTAACTCCCCGCAGCAATCCAGCCATTCACACCTGCCTGCTGTTTTTATAAACAACGCATAATCAATCCTTTATACTTCCCTGACGATGTATCGATCGGGAGTAAAGATGATCAACGATATTCTGGCCCCTGGCCTGCGGGTGGTGTTCTGCGGAATCAACCCGGGTAAGTCCTCGGCGCACACCGGTTTTCACTTTGCCCATCCGGGTAATCGCTTCTGGAAGGTGATCTACCAGGCCGGGTTTACCGACAGGCTACTCAAGCCCGAAGAGGAGCAGCATCTGCTGGATACGCGCTGCGGGATCACCATGCTGGTCGAGCGGCCTACGGTGCAGGCAAGCGAGGTCAACCTGCATGAGCTGCGCAGCGGCGGGCGGGAGCTGATCAAGAAGATAGAGGATTATCAGCCCGCCGCGCTGGCGATCCTCGGCAAGCAGGCCTACGAGCAGGCGTTTAGCCAGCGTGGAACGCAGTGGGGCAAGCAGAGCATCATGATTGGCGTGACGCAGGTGTGGGTGCTGCCGAACCCGAGCGGGCTCAACAGGGCGACGCTGGATAAGCTGGTGGAGGCGTATCGGGAGCTGGATGAGGCGCTGATGGTGCGGGGGCTGTAATCCTTTGAGGCCTGATGCCCTCACCCTCACCCTTACTCTTTCCCACAGGGAGAGGGAATAAACAAAAAAAAGCTCCCCGAAGGGAGCTTTTTCACTGTCAGGACCGATTAGTCGTCCAGGAAGCTACGCAGCACTTCAGAGCGGCTTGGATGACGCAGCTTACGCAGCGCCTTCGCTTCGATCTGACGGATACGTTCACGGGTAACGTCGAACTGTTTACCCACTTCTTCCAGCGTGTGGTCGGTGTTCATATCAATACCGAAACGCATACGCAGGACTTTTGCTTCACGGGCGGTCAGGCCAGCCAGAACGTCGTGCGTCGCAGCGCGCAGGCTCTCGGTGGTGGCAGAATCCAGCGGCAGCTCGAGGGTGGTATCCTCGATGAAATCACCCAGATGCGAATCTTCATCATCACCGATTGGTGTTTCCATGGAGATTGGCTCTTTGGCGATCTTCAGCACTTTACGGATCTTGTCTTCCGGCATCAGCATGCGCTCGGCCAACTCTTCCGGCGTCGGCTCGCGGCCCATCTCCTGCAGCATCTGGCGAGAGATACGGTTGAGCTTGTTGATGGTCTCAATCATATGCACCGGGATACGGATGGTGCGCGCCTGATCCGCGATAGAGCGGGTGATAGCCTGACGGATCCACCAGGTTGCGTAGGTGGAGAACTTGTAACCACGACGGTATTCAAACTTATCTACCGCTTTCATCAGACCGATGTTACCTTCCTGAATCAGATCCAGGAACTGCAGACCACGGTTGGTGTATTTCTTGGCGATAGAGATAACCAGACGCAAGTTCGCTTCAACCATCTCTTTCTTCGCTCGGCGGGCTTTCGCTTCACCGATGGACATACGACGGTTGATGTCTTTAACCTGCTCGATGGTCAGGCCGGTCTCTTCTTCAATCTGATGCAGTTTCTGCAGGCCGCGATGCACATCGTCCTTCACGTCGTGCAGTTTTTCAGACCACGGCTTGTTCATCGCGATAGCCGCGTTGAACCAGGTTTCGCTGGTTTCGTTGCCGGTGAAGAGGGTGATGAAGTTCTTCTTCGGCATTTTGCACTGCTCAACGCACAGCTTCATGATGATGCGTTCCTGGGTACGTACGCGATCCATCATCACGCGCATGCTGTTCACCAGGTAGTCGAACTGTTTTGGCACCAGGCGGAACTGTTTGAAGACTTCAGACAGCTTCAGGATCTCTTCCTGAGCGGCGGCATGGCTGCGGCCTTTCGCTTTGATGGTGTCACGCGTCACTTCGTACTGGGTACGCAGCTCGGCAAATTTCTCACGCGCCAGCTCCGGGTCGATGCTGTTGTCATCGTCCGCGGTGTCGTCGTCGCTCTCTTCCTCATCTTCGTCTTCGTCATCATCCATCTCTTCCTGAGACAGTTCTGAACCGACGTGAGTGGCGGTTGGCGCCATATCTTCTTCAGCGTTCGGGTCGACAAAACCGGTGATCAGGTCAGACAGGCGCGCTTCTTCCGCTTCAACGCGATCGTACTGCTCCAGCAGATAGGTGATCGCTTCCGGGTACTCGGCAACAGAGCACTGAACCTGGTTGATCCCGTCTTCGATGCGTTTTGCGATGTCAATTTCGCCTTCGCGGGTCAACAGTTCAACGGTACCCATTTCGCGCATGTACATGCGGACCGGGTCAGTGGTACGCCCGATTTCAGATTCCACGCTGGACAGTACCTGTGCAGCAGCTTCTTCCGCATCTTCGTCAGTGTTGTTGGAGGTTTCAGCCAGCAACAGATCATCGGCATCCGGTGCTTCTTCCATCACCTGAATGCCCATGTCATTGATCATTTGGATGATATCTTCGATTTGATCTGAATCGACGATATCTTCCGGCAGATGGTCATTGACCTCGGCATAGGTCAGATAGCCTTGCTCCTTACCACGTTGGACAAGAAGTTTCAGCTGTGACTGCGGGTTTTGCTCCATAAGACGGTATCCACACTTAATTCGTTTGATTGGTGTCGGCGATGGGGCTGCCAACCTTTAAAGCGAGGGCGTACTTATATTTTTGCCGCTGCCTCTCAGTGCGGCTGCCGGGGGCTTCCCGATCGATATTCGGCACTTAAGCCGTTAAATTTTTTATTTCTTCGCCAGTTCCTGGTTAATCATCCAGAGCTCCCGGCGTTCTTCGCTGCTTAAACCGTGTGTGCGCTCGCGAGCAATCAACTCTTCCTGGCGCAGCTCAAGCATCGAATCAAACATATGGTTGAGTGAGTCGGTGAACGTTTTTTCTGCAATGTCCTTATCTGCTATATCGTCCCACATCGACAATTTTTCAAGGGTAGCGGCCTCTTTTGTGCCGCGATAGTGCTCTAAAAGTTGTCCGGTGGTCAGACCTGGCTGAGACAAACACGTATTGACCAGTTCTGAAAATAAGCCAAGTCCGGGCAATTTTTCGTGGTTTAAACCCGCCAGAGATGGCACCTGCGGCGCAAGCTCGGGGTTTTGGACCAGCAACCCTATCAGTATACGCATGGTTGTGCGTTTTAGCTGAGGCGCGGGGCGAACCGCACCGTTTTCAGCCTGTTTTGGCATTAAACGTTCAAGCTGGCTGTCATCCAGAATGCCGAGCTTGTTGCCTAACTCCTGACGCAGATAGATGCGAAGCGTTTCGCCGGGCACCTGGCTGATTAACGGCAACGCCAGCGTACTGAGCTGCGCGCGCCCGTCAGGGGTACTCAAATC
This sequence comes from Enterobacter sp. C3_dUdeg, assembly GCF_057536195.1. Lineage (NCBI taxonomy): Bacteria > Pseudomonadati > Pseudomonadota > Gammaproteobacteria > Enterobacterales > Enterobacteriaceae > Enterobacter > Enterobacter sp. C3_dUdeg. Next base: position 156,613 of record NZ_BAAKFX010000009.1, on the reverse strand, counting down.
GACCTGCGGCATCAGGCTGTTAAACAAAAACGTGGAGAGCGGCTGAGCCTGCTCCATCCGCGCTTCAAACGCCGCTTTGCCCTCTTTACGCACCAGCGTATCCGGGTCTTCACCGTCGGGCAGAAACATAAAGCGTAGCTGACGCCCGTCGGTCATATAGGGTAGCGCGGTTTCCAGCGCGCGCCAGGCGGCGTCGCGCCCTGCGCGGTCACCGTCGTAACAGCAGATGACGTTGTTGGTCACCCTGAACAGCAGTTGAATATGATCGGCGGTGGTGGACGTTCCTAACGACGCAACCGCGTAGTTGATGTCGTACTGCGCCAGGGCCACGACGTCCATATAGCCTTCGACGACCAGAAGACGCGGAGGTTCCGCATTATTCTGCTGCGCCTCATAAAGGCCGTACAGCTGGCGGCCCTTATGGAAAATATCGGTTTCCGGGGAGTTGAGGTATTTCGGCAGGGCATCACCCAGCACGCGACCACCAAAACCAATTACCCGGCCACGCTTGTCGCGGATCGGGAACATCACCCGTTCGCGGAAGCGGTCGTAGCTTCGTCCCTGGTCGTTGGTGACCAGCATGCCTGCATCGATGAGAGACTTACGATCTTCGCTATTGCCGCCAAAACGCTTTAACACGTTGTCCCAGCCGGGCGGGGCGTAACCAATAGCGAAACGCGCAATGACATCGTCGCTCAGTCCGCGCTTGTTCAGATACTGACGCGCAGGCTCAGCCGCAGAGTGCTTAAGAGACTGTTGGTAAAACGAATTCAGGCCATCCATCAGTTGATACAGCGTTTGCCGTTGATGGCGCTCGATCTGACTTGGCCCACTGCCTGCTTCATACGGCACTTCAAGGTTATGCATCGCCGCCAGCTCTTCGACGGTTTCAACGAACTCGAGCTTGTCGTAGTTCATCAAAAAATCGACGGCATTACCGTGTGCGCCACAGCCGAAGCAATGGTAGAACTGCTTTTCACCGTTTACGGTGAAGGAGGGGGTTTTTTCGTTATGGAACGGACAGCACGCATGGTAGTTCTTGCCCTGCTTTTTTAGCTTTACCCGCGCGTCGATGAGATCGACGATGTCGGTTCTGGCAAGCAGGTCATTGATGAAAACGCGTGGGATTCTTCCGGCCATATGCCCCGTTATTTTTAGTGACTCATAAACGAAAACAAGCCGCGCATTCCTTCCGGAAGCACGGCCTTACGACTATTACTCTGTCTGTCAATTGAGGGCTGAGGCCCTCAACCAATTAGTACAGACGAGTACGGCGTGCGTTTTCGCGAGCCAGTTTCTTCGCGTGACGTTTCACAGCGGAAGCTTTAGCGCGCTTACGTTCGGTCGTTGGTTTTTCATAAAACTCACGACGACGAACTTCAGCCAGAACACCTGCTTTCTCGCATGAACGTTTGAAGCGACGCAGTGCTACGTCGAACGACTCGTTTTCACGTACTTTAATTACCGGCATGTAACTCTCACCTTTAATAAATTCGGTTTGCCGCTGGCATCAACGCCAGCTTATTTCAAAATGGTGCGGAATTTTACTGCAAATGCTGCTGCTTTGTAAAGCACCGATGCGATTTTGAAAGGGACTTTAATAAGGGTGAGGAGTATACACGAGCCTTCTTCCTGGGGCGAACAAAGTTTTACATCAACCCGCCCAGGCTCTACACTGCGCGGTATTGAAACGAGGTAAAACAAGTCATGCGTGTACTGGGTATTGAAACATCCTGCGATGAAACCGGCATCGCCATTTACGACGACGAAAAAGGGCTTCTGGCCAACCAGCTGTATAGTCAGGTGAAATTGCACGCTGACTACGGCGGCGTCGTACCTGAACTGGCCTCTCGTGACCACGTGCGTAAAACGGTTCCCCTGATTCAGGCGGCGCTGAAAGAGGCCGGGTTGAGTTCAAACGATATCGACGCTGTGGCCTATACCGCAGGCCCGGGCCTGGTCGGCGCGCTGCTGGTCGGCGCGACGGTTGGCCGTTCGCTGGCGTTTGCGTGGGATGTGCCGGCGATCCCGGTTCACCATATGGAAGGGCATCTTCTGGCGCCGATGCTGGAAGAGAATCCACCTGAGTTCCCGTTTGTGGCGCTGCTGGTCTCCGGCGGTCATACGCAGCTGATTAGCGTAACGGGGATTGGCAAGTACGAGCTGCTGGGCGAGTCGATCGACGACGCCGCCGGTGAAGCGTTCGATAAAACCGCCAAGCTGCTGGGTCTGGATTATCCGGGCGGCCCGATGCTGTCGAAAATGGCGTCGCAGGGAACGGAAGGGCGCTTTGTCTTCCCGCGTCCGATGACCGACCGTCCAGGGCTGGATTTCAGCTTCTCCGGGCTGAAAACCTTCGCGGCGAATACGATTCGCAATAACGATGACAGCGAGCAGACCCGCGCCGATATCGCCCGCGCGTTCGAAGATGCGGTGGTGGACACGCTGATGATCAAGTGCAAGCGCGCGCTGGATCAGACCGGCTTTAAGCGTCTGGTGATGGCTGGTGGCGTGAGCGCTAACCGCACGCTGCGCGCGAAGCTCGCCGAGATGATGCAAAAGCGTCGCGGGGAAGTGTTCTATGCCCGTCCGGAATTCTGCACCGACAACGGCGCGATGATCGCTTACGCCGGAATGGTGCGCCTGAACGCGGGCGCAACGTCCGACCTGAGCGTGTCCGTGCGTCCGCGCTGGCCGCTGGCGGAACTGCCGGAGGCGTAATCCCTCACCCTAACCCTCTCCCACAGGGAGAGGGTATTATGGCCCTACACCCGCAACATCCCTTTCTCTTCCAGAAACGCAATAATCGTCGCCAGACCGTCGCCCGCTTTCAGGTTGGTAAAGGTCCACGGGCGCTCGCCGCGCATGCGGTTGGTGTCGCGCTCCATCACCTCCAGCGACGCACCGACGTACGGCGCGAGGTCGGTTTTATTGATCACCAGAAAATCGGATTTGGTGATCCCCGGCCCGCCCTTGCGCGGGATTTTTTCCCCTTCGGCCACGTCGATCACGTAGATGGTCAGATCCGCCAGCTCCGGGCTGAACGTCGCGCTCAGGTTGTCTCCGCCGCTTTCCACGAAGATCAGATCCAGATTGCCGAACTTCTCGCTTAACGCCTCCACCGCCGCCAGGTTCATCGACGCATCTTCACGAATGGCGGTATGCGGGCAGCCGCCCGTTTCCACGCCCACGATGCGCTCCGGCTCCAGCGCGCCTGCCTCGGTGAGGATGCGCTGATCCTCTTTGGTGTAGATATCGTTCGTGACCACCGCCAGGTGATACGTGTCGCGCATCGCCTTGCAGAGCGCTTCCAGCAGCGCGGTTTTGCCCGATCCTACCGGGCCGCCCACGCCTACGCGCAGGGGATGTTTGTAATCAGCCATGTTGACTCCTCAGGAACGGAATAGTCGTGAATATTGGGTTTCGTGGCGCGCGGAGGCGATGGCGGACAGCGGCGTTGCTGCCCCCAGCGCGTCGTCGCTGCGTAAAAATGCCTGTTCAAGCCCGGCGGCGTAATGGTCGCCCAGTTCGATAATCAGCTGCTGCGCGGCCTGTTGCCCAAACGGCACCAGCTTGACGCCCGCCATCACCGCGCTCTCCATCCAGCTGTAGCCGAGGCTCAGCGCCAGCTCGTGCGCGCTAATGCCCCAGCGCACGCCGAGCCAGGCCATGCCGCAGAGCTGGCTTTGCATAAACAGCGGCAGCCATTCGGGCGGACAGTCAGGTTCCCAGCTTTTAATCAGCCGCGTAAACGCCGCCCCACGGTTGCGCTCCTCTTCGCGCAGCTCGCGCGTTTCCCGGCAGGCGAGAAGGTATGCCGTCCAGCGTTTTGCTTTTGTAAGAGAGCGTTGCTCACAGGCCTGATAAAGACGGATAAACAGCGGCAGATCGACGCAGAAAAAGCTCTGCTCCATCTGGTGGATTTGCCAGCGTTTGAACGCGTCGGCGTCGGTGACCCAGCCTGCCTCAACGGCCCACTCCAGCCCCTGCGACCAGGTAAACGACCCGACCGGCAGGCTGCTGCTTGAGAGCTGCATCAGGCGTAGCCTCTGGCGGGCGTGTTCCATCAGCTCATCAGCGCCAGCAGGGCGGAGACAATCAGCCCGCCGCCGAAGGTTTTACGCAGGCCGTCGTGACGGCGCAGCAGCAGCCCCGCAGCAAAGCTGGCGCACAGCACCGTGGCGCTGGCGAGCATAAAGCCGCTGGTGAAGAGCCAGAAGCTGTGGCCAGACATCTCCACGCCGTGCGCCCAGCCGTGGAACATCGCCAGGGCAGGTACCGCCAGCAGCAGACGGTTTTCAGTTTTAAACATCATCACGCCGGATACCGCCAGCGAGGCGATAATCAGCATCTCCATGCCGCTGAAGCCGCCGAGCAGGCTGCCCGCAATGGCGCCGACAAGCATCATCCCGAGGGTGGCAAACGGCAGCAGGAGTTTGCGGCCGCTCAGGGCCGAGAGCACGCCAGCACCGGTGAGCATCAGCAGGTGATCGAGCCCTGTCAGCGGGTGGAGAAAACCGGCCTGAAAGCTGTCGGTACCGTGGCCGGGATGCGCGAGCGCGGGAACGGAAAAAGCCAGCAGTAACAGCGGTAAATACTTGCGCATGATGGATCCTTAATGTGAATGAGCGTGAGAATGGCTGTGGCTGTGGGCATCGCTGGCGTAAGCGCCCGCTTCCGGTTCAAACGGCAGGCTGGCGTAGGTCACGTCCAGCCCGAACTGGCGCAGCATGTCGTCGAGAACGTGGTCGTGGTGATAGCGCAGCTCGCCGGGCATGATCTGCAGCGGCACGTGGCGGTTGCCCAGGTGGTAGCAGGCGCGGGCGAGCAGGAACGGATCGGCGCAGCGCACCACGGATACGGACTCCGGGGCGGCGATCACCTCGACAACCTCGCTGCCGTCGTCGGTAGTCAGCAGGTCGCCCCCGCGCAGCAGCAGGCCGCGCGGCAGCATCAGCCCGGCTTCGCGTCCGTCGTTCAGCGCTACGCGGGCGCGGCTTTTCACCCGCACGTCAATCGGCAGCGTGACGCTGGCGGTAATCGGGTGCGCATGGTCCAGGCGTTGGGTTAAATAGATCATCATCACTCCTCAAAACAGGAAATAGCGTTGCGCCATCGGCAGAACGTCAGCCGGTTCGCTGGTTATCAGTTCATCGTCGACGCGCACCTCGTAGGTTTGCGAGTCCACGGTGATATTCGGCTGCAGGCCGTTGTGGATCATGTCCGCCTTTTTCACCGTCCGGCAGCCTTTCACCACCGCGGTGGCGCTCTGCAGGTTGAGCTGCTGCGGAATGCCGTTCGCACTGGCGGCCTGCGAGATAAACGTCAGTCGGGTAGCGTGGCGCGCGGCGCCCAGCGCGCCAAACATCGGGCGGTAATGCACCGGCTGCGGCGTGGGGATCGAGGCGTTGATATCGCCCATCGGCGCGCAGGCGATCATCCCGCCCTTGACGATGGTGGCGGGTTTGACGCCGAAGAACGCCGGAGACCAGACCACGAGATCCGCCAGCTTGCCCGCCTCAATCGAACCGACTTCATGGGCGATGCCGTGGGTGAGCGCCGGGTTAATGGTGTATTTGGCGACATAGCGCTTCACGCGGAAGTTGTCGTTATCGCCGGTCTCTTCCGGCAGGGCGCCGCGCTGGACCTTCATGCGGTGCGCCACCTGCCAGGTGCGGATAATCACTTCCCCGACGCGGCCCATGGCCTGCGAATCTGACGAGGTGAGCGAGAACGCGCCGATGTCGTGCAGCACGTCTTCAGCGGCGATGGTTTCACGACGAATGCGGGATTCGGCAAACGCTACGTCCTCGGCGATATCCGGATCGAGGTGATGGCAAACCATCAGCATGTCGAGATGCTCGTCGATGGTGTTCACCGTGTAGGGCAAGGTCGGGTTGGTGGAAGAGGGCAGAATATTCGGATGCGCGCAGGCGGTGATGATATCCGGCGCGTGGCCGCCGCCCGCGCCTTCGGTGTGGAAAGTGTGGATTGTGCGTCCGGCGATGGCTGCCAGCGTGTCTTCGACAAACCCGGACTCGTTCAGCGTGTCGCTGTGCAGCGCCACCTGAATATCCATCTCGTCAGCCACCTCCAGCGAGCAGTTAATTGCCGCGGGCGTCGCGCCCCAGTCTTCGTGGATCTTCAGCCCGATGGCGCCCGCGGCAATCTGCTCGCGCAGGGCGTCCGGGCTGGAGCCGTTACCCTTGCCGAGCAGGCCAATATTCACCGGCAGCGTATCGGCAGCCTGCAGCATGCGGGCGATATACCATGGCCCCGGCGTGCAGGTGGTGGCGTTGGTGCCCGCCGCCGGTCCGGTGCCGCCGCCGATCATGGTGGTGACGCCGGAAACCAGCGCCTCTTCCGCCTGCTGCGGGCAGATCCAGTGGATGTGGGTGTCGATCCCGCCGGCGGTGACGATCTTCCCCTCGGCGGCAATGACTTCCGTTGCCGCGCCAATGGGGATCGTCACGCCGGGCTGAATGTCCGGGTTCCCGGCTTTGCCGACGGCGAAGATCCGTCCGTCCTTGACGCCGATATCGGCTTTTACGATCCCCCAGTGATCGACGATCAGCGCGTTGGTAAGAACCAGATCCACGCAGCCGTCAGCGGTCATCTGCCCCTGACCCATGCCGTCGCGGATCACCTTTCCGCCGCCGAACTTGACCTCTTCGCCGTAGACCGTGAGATCGTCTTCCACTTCGATCCACAGCTCGCTGTCGGCCAGCCGCACTTTATCTCCGGTGGTGGGGCCGAACATATCGGCATACGCCCGGCGCGAAATCTCAGCCATGTTTCACCTCGCCCATCACCTCGCCGCGAAAGCCGAAAATGCGCTGCGCCCCCGTGACCTGAACCAGCGTCACTTCCCGCTTCTGGCCGGGCTCGAAGCGTACGGCGGTGCCCGCCGGGATGTTCAGTCGGTAGCCTTTGGAGGCTTCCCGATCGAACTTCAGCGCCGGGTTGACCTCGTAAAAGTGGTAGTGCGATCCGACCTGGATCGGCCTGTCGCCGTGATTTTCGACAACCACGCGTTGGGTTTCACGCCCGACGTTGAGGGCAATCGTTCCGGGCTGGATCTGGTATTCACCTGGGATCATCACGCGCTCCTTAGACGATCGGGTTGTGGACGGTGACGAGCTTCGATCCGTCCGGGAAGGTGGCTTCGACCTGAATATCCGGGATCATCTCCGGGACGCCCTCCATGACCTGGTCGCGCCTCAGGACGTGGCGGCCCGCTTCCATCAGCGAGGCGACGGTTTCGCCATCGCGCGCGCCTTCCATAATGAAGGCGCTGATCAGCGCGACCGATTCCGGGTAATTGAGCTTTACCCCGCGCGCGAGGCGGCGTTCGGCAACCAGCGCGGCGGTGAACAGCAACAGCTTGTCTTTTTCTCTGGGGGTCAGTTCCATAATGTTTCTCTTATGTCTGCCAGATACGCGGCGAACAGGCGGTTTTGGTGGTGAGAAGCGGGCGAAGCGACTGCCAGATGTCGCGCATCACCCGCTGGCAAATCAGGTTGTCGTTGGAGAGAAAACGCACCGACAGCAGGTCATCGGTGAGCGTTGCACCTGCATAATTTTCCAGCGGTGCGAGCCGTTCGCGCACCGCGTCGAGATGTTCTTCTTTGGCCGGATAGAACAGCAGCGTGCCGAGCCACGGATGTCCGGCGACGGGCGTGAGATCGCCGTCGCTAAGATGCTGACGCTCGATCAGGCGCGGTTCGTCTTCAACCCAGATTTCAAGGCGGCTTTCCAGCGTGCCGTGGCTAAAGGTCTCACCGATCACCGGACGCCCCAGGCAGTACAGCTCCCACGCCAGCAGCGTGCTGGAGGCCTTCAGGTGGAAGACGGAGCGCAGCGCGGCATTCGCGCCGGGGAAGATAATGGTGTCCTGCGGGAGCCACTCCAGCGTGGAATCTTCATCGAGGTAAAAATGCTGGTTCAGACGCGCCTGCGGGCCGCTGCTGCGATAGAACTTGCTCGCCCCGGGCATGGTGATGAGCGCGTGGCTTTTGGCGTCCAGCCGAACGGAAATGTCCAGCGTATCGCCGCCCACGATCCCGCCGGGCGGGTGCAGAAGGTAAAGGTGGCAGGTTTCCCCTTCGGGGTAAAACGGACGTTGAACGGTGAGCGGCCCGACGTGGTGGGCGGAGTGCAGGAGGGTTTTCTCAGGGGTGTGACAAAACTGCAGGGCAAGCGACGCCTGCCAGCCTTTATACGTATTATCAGTGACCTGAGCTGCTAACATGCTGCATCCATTTCCACACCATCGGGATACGTTTCAGTATGCCCTGGCGGAAATGAAGGCTGTCATACGAGTCGCTTATGGATGGCCAGGCAGGAGAAATACAAAAGCACGGCCGGGGCCGTGCTCTGTAGATGAATGACGATCCTACTTCAGGTGTTCATGCAATGCTGCACCTGCCTGCTCAAGGGCAACTTTCACCGTTGGCTCCTGGCTCAGCGGGTTAAGCAGGCCGTAGTCGTGGATCATGCCGTTATAGCGCGTGACGGTCACCGGGACGCCAGCCGCATCCAGTTTACGCCCGAATGCTTCACCTTCATCCCGCAGAACGTCCAGCTCCGCTGTCTGGATCAGCGTCTCGGGGAAGCCTTTCAGCTGCGCGGTGCTGGCGCGAAGCGGAGAGGCAAGGATATTGTTGCGATCGGCAGCGCTGGTGGTGTAGTTATCCCAGAACCATTTCATCATGTTTTTCGACAGGAAATAGCCATTTTCGAACTGGTTATACGAGGCAGTATCAAAGTTCGCATCGGTAACCGGCCAGAGCATGACGTTGTAGCGAATCTTTGGCCCATTGAACTGTTTGGCCTGCAGCGCCACCGAAGCCACCATGTTGCCGCCCACGCTGTTACCCACCAGACCCAGACGGCTACCGTCCACGCCAATTTCCTGACCGTGCCCGGCGACCCATTTTGTCGCTTCATAGGCCTGATTAATTGCTACCGGGAAATGGGCCTCAGGTGACGGAGTGTAATCGACGTAAACCGCAGCGGCACCCGAAGCGCGAACGAGGTCGCGGATTAAGCGTTCGTGGGTAGGGAAGTCACCCAGCACCCAGCCGCCGCCGTGAAAGAACATAAAAGCGGGGAGCGTGCCGCTGGCGTTTTCAGGTTTCACTATTTTCAGTTTTATCGCCTGGCCATTTACCTGGATCGTTTTTTCAGAGACCTGAGCGGGCGGCAGTTTTGCGCCTTGCTGTGCGCCAATCAGTACCTGGCGGGCCTCCTGCGGGGTCATCTGTTCCATTGGCTTACCCTTGCCGGAATTCAAAACATTAAGAAATGCCTGTACGCCTGCGGTCGGGGTTGGGGTATTGGTGGTTTGAGCGGATGCCGCAGCTGACGCGAAGACTGAAGAAACCAGGATGGCGGTTAGTGTTTTCATGGTAGTACCTCTTTAAGCGTATTTGATCGGATGAGATAACTATGTAGTGCGCTATTTAGTTGTTGGTATAATACTTTCGCGCAAGATACTTTTAGTCAAACATTATTTATAATTTTTTCAGGAAACCGATTCGGAGTTGATAGAAAAATGAAAGAAAACAAAACACTAGACGATTTACTTTGTTTCTCGCTGTACTCGGTCACCAACGCGTTCGTTCGCCAGTATCGCCCTTTACTGCAAGAGATGGATCTAACCTATCCGCAATTCGTTGTTTTGATGGCGCTTTATGAGAAAGACAACATCCCACTTCGCGATCTCAGCGATAAGACATTTTTTGATTCGGGCACATTGACCCCGCTTGTACAAAAGCTTGAGGCAAAAGGATTTCTCAACCGTATCGCGGTTGTGGGTGATGAAAGGATGAAAAATGTTGTACTGACCGACAAGGCCAAAGACCTGAAGAAACGGGTGATGGCATTGCCGGACCAGATTCGCTGCAACATGCGGATGAATGACGATGAGCTTGAGACGCTAAAAAAACTCTCCCGGACGCTGCTCGACGATTTGTAAGAACCCTTCGGCGGGGTGAACCCACCGAAGTGATGTGTCGTTACCGGTAGTCCTCCGCATCCACGTCATACCCGGACGGCTCCCAGCGGATCGCCAGCAGCGACGCCAGGCCGATAAACGGCGCCAGCGCAATCACCCAGAAGACGGCGGTATCCAGCGACGCCACCAGCAGCGGGAACAGAAACAGCGACAGCGTCGAGCTGCTGCGCATCAGCGTCTGGTTGAGGCCCACGCCCACGCCGCGCAGCGAGGTCGGGTAGCTCAGGGAGGCGAACGTCATGGTATGCGCGCCCGGGCCGAAGCCCTGACCGAACAGGAAAAGCGCCAGCATCGCCACAGCAAGCACGCCTTCAGAGGCACCTTCCGGTCGGCCAATCAGCGCCAGGCCAAGCAATGCGACAAGCTGGCAGGCATAACCCGCCAGCGACATCCGCCAGGCGCCGAAGCGCGGCACGTAGCGTACCGCCAGCAGTCCGCCGACAAACGCGAACAGCAGGTTAAGCGCCAGCGAGATCAGAATGGTGGTCAGCATCGACTGGACAAAGAAACTGGAGATGATCACCGGCAGGCCAAACGCCACGGCGTTATAGGCAAACGACGAGACGACGGAAAGCAGCGTGGCGAGCGTCGTGCGGCGTAAGTAGATGCCGCGGAACAGGTTCAGATAGTTTGACCATTTCGCTTTATTCACGACGGGTGCGGGCTGGCCGAGCGCGTCCTGCGGCACGTGGGCATTGATGTTATACGACTGGCGTAAAATTGACGCCGCCTCTTTCAGGTTGCCCTGATTCGCCGCCCAGACCGGAGATTCGCTCATATAGCGGCTGCGGATGGCGATAATCACCAGCGCGGGCACTGCGCCAAAGCCGAGAATCAAACGCCACAGCCAGTCGCTGTGGCTTTCCGGCAGCACGGCGTAGAAGAAAAGCACCAGCAGGTAGGAAATGCTGATGGCGGCATACCAGGTGGGGCACCACATCGCGACGCTGGAGGCCTTATTTCCGGGCCCTTTTAGCCTGGCGAACTCGCTTAAAAACGCCATCGCCACGGGAAGGTCGATCCCGACCCCTAGCCCCATCACAAAGCGGGCGCCCGCGAGCACATATTCGTTCGGGGCCAGCGCACAGGCGATCGCTGCCACCACGAAGAACACCATATCAGCCATAAAAACGCGGTAGCGCCCGATTTTATCCGTGAGATAGCCGCCAAGCAGCGCCCCGACAATGGCGCCAAAGGTAATCGCCGAGGCCACCATACCGGTCCCGGCGGGCGTCAGGTTAAATTCGCGGGTGATGTCTTTAATGCCGAACGCCAGCGCGCCCAGATCGTAGGCATCGAGGAAAATACCGCCCAGCGCGATACTGACCACGATACGGGCGTTTGCCCGGCCCTGAGAGCCGTCATTAACGAGGCGTGATACGTCCGACGCGCTGCGCACCCACTGGATGTCGCCATCCGGGGTGCTTCCTGCCGTTGAAAGGGGAGTTGGTTCTGTGATTTCTGCCATTTTTCTTTTTGTGTGGTTGTGTTGTGTCTCTAACAGTTACCACAGGCAGAAGGTGACCAAAATCACATTTGGCTATAAGGCATAACTAACCCTTCGGAGCGTCTTTTTTCTTTCTCTTGAGCTTCGTCCAGATTTTGGTCTCCTGACGACGCCACAGGCGCTGGATATTGTCGTGATGACGCAGCAGGATAAGACACGAGAGCATCGACACCGGGAAGGTGAACTGGGGTTTGAACCACCAGACGTAGAACGGGGCGATCAGCGCGCTGACGATGGCGCCCAGCGACGAGTAGCCGCTCAGAAGAATGGTCAGAAGCCAGGTTCCGGCCATGACGCCGGTGAGATCCCAGCCGATAGGTGCAATCGCACCGAAGGCCGTCGCAACGCCTTTTCCGCCTTTAAAACCAAAGAAAATGGGCCAGATATGGCCAACGCAGGCAGCAATAGCAATGAGCCCCAGCCAGAACGGCGTAACGCCCAACGCATAGGCGCCCCAGACGGGCAGCATCCCTTTCAGAACATCAAAAATCAAAACCGCTACGGCTGCTCCCTTGCCGCCAATTCGTAGTACGTTGGTCGCCCCCGGATTCCCGGAACCATTTTCACGCGGGTCAGGTAACCCGGCAATGCGGCAGACCAGAATGGCGCTGGAGATTGAGCCGCAAAGATAGGCGAGGAGGATCATTCCAGGCGCGATTGCACTCATAACGCTGTTCCGTTTTGAAAATGTATCTGTATTCTCAGCATCTGTGGATAATACGCATAATTCGCCGGAAGTGGTATCCGGTTTAGCCAAAAAGCAGGCAGGTCGTGATGGATATTGTATTTATAGAGCAACTTTCGGTAATCACCACAATTGGTGTTTACGACTGGGAACAGACCATCGAGCAGAAGCTGGTGTTCGATATCGAAATGGGATGGGATAACCGCAAATCGGCAAAAAGCGATGACGTGAACGACTGTCTGAGCTATGCCGATATCAGTGAAGCGGTCATCGCCCACGTTGAAGGTCAACGTTTTGCGCTGGTCGAACGGGTGGCGGAAGAAGTCGCAGAATTGCTGTTGAAAAAATTCAATTCACCGTGGGTGCGCATCAAGCTGAGCAAGCCGGGAGCGGTGGTGCGCGCCGCCAACGTTGGCGTCATTATTGAGCGTGGCACAAATCTGAAAGGCAAGAATTAACGTCATAATTGCTAAACCATTTTAGGTTATACCGGTCTTAAAGCTGTATCTTTCACGGTAGCCGTTGGGGCGACCGTTTTTTTATATCTTTTTAGGGGTTTATAGATGAGCGATATGCACTCGCTGCTGGTGGCGGCAATACTGGGTGTGGTCGAAGGATTGACGGAGTTTTTGCCGGTCTCCAGTACGGGCCATATGATTATCGTTGGCCATCTGCTGGGCTTTGAAGGCGATACCGCAAAAACGTTTGAAGTGGTGATCCAGCTGGGGTCTATTCTGGCGGTGGTCGTAATGTTCTGGCGTCGCCTGTTTGGCCTGATCGGCATCCATTTTGGCCGTCCGCCTCAGCACGAGGGGGCCAGTAAAGGTCGTCTGTCACTGATCCATATTCTGCTTGGGATGATCCCTGCGGTGGTGCTGGGCCTGGTGTTCCACGACGCCATCAAATCGCTGTTTAACCCGATTAACGTAATGTACGCGCTGGTGGTGGGGGGCTTCCTGCTGATCGCCGCGGAAGTGCTGAAGCCAAAAACGCCGCGCGCGGAAGGTCTGGACGATATGACGTATCGTCAGGCGTTTATCATTGGTTGCTTCCAGTGTCTGGCGCTGTGGCCGGGCTTCTCTCGTTCAGGCGCAACCATCTCCGGCGGGATGCTGATGGGCGTAAGCCGTTACGCCGCCTCAGAGTTCTCGTTCCTGCTGGCGGTGCCGATGATGATGGGCGCCACCGTACTCGACGTCTATAAGAGCTATCACTTCCTGACGGCTGGCGACATTCCGATGTTCGCCGTCGGCTTCATCACCGCGTTTATCGTGGCGCTGATTGCCATTAAAACCTTCCTGCAGCTGATTAAGCGTATCTCGTTTATTCCGTTCGCGATCTATCGCTTTATCGTGGCGGCTGCGGTGTACGTGGTCTTCTTCTGACCGATGGCCCTCAGTCTTTCGGCTGAGGGCAATGCTTTTCCTTCCAGTCCGACACCGCCTGAATTCGCCGTTTCGTGAGCTCTTCGCGAATTTCCGGCCCTTTGAATCCCGCTTCGACAACGTCCTTCGTGGGCACCGCTTTCGCTACGTCCCAGGCTTTACGCAATAAACGTCCCTGCGGGTAATCGCACGCTTCAAACCCGGTACGACCGCGCACGTCAGCTTCGCTGGTGAGCGCGATTTGCTCGACGCGCTGGGGTTTGCGCCAGGCGTCGATGTTATCGAAAAGCTTAACGATGGTGGCCGGTTTCAGAATAGGGAAGGTGTGGATCAGATCGTGGAACTCGGCCACCAGTTTCGCCAGATCGCGGATCTCGTTCGGCACGCGCAGACGCTGGCACAGCCCCTCGACCAGCTTCACCCCCGCCGGGCCGTGCCCGTGGTGGCGAGGCCAGAATTCTTTTGGCGTTAGGCCTTTGCCGAGATCGTGGCACAGGGTGGAAAAGCGCACGTCCACCTCAGGGCTGAGCATGGCCGCCATGCTCAGGGTCATCAGCGTGTGTACGCCGGTATCAATTTCCGGGTGCCATTTTGCCGGGGCAGGTACGCCAAACAGCGCGTCTATTTCCGGGAACAGCACCTTCAGCGCGCCGCAGTCGCGCAGGACCTGGAAAAAGACCTGCGGGTTGCGCGTGGTGAGGGCATTTTCCGTCTCTTTCCAGACGCGCTCTGGCGTCAGGTGTTCAAGCTCGCCCGCCTCTGTCATGGCGGTCATCAGCGCCATTGTCTCATCGGCAATACGGAAACTGAGATGGGCGTAACGCGCGGCAAAGCGCGCCACGCGCAGCACGCGGAGCGGATCTTCAGAAAACGCCGGGGAAACGTGACGTAAAAGACGGTTGCGCAGATCGTCCTGACCGCCATAGGCGTCAACGATCTGCCCGTCCTCGTCCTGCGCCAGCGCGTTGATGGTGAGATCGCGGCGCAGAAGATCTTGCTCCAGCGTCACGTCCGGCGCGGCATAGCAGGTGAAGCCCGTATAGCCCGAGCCCGATTTCCGCTCGGTACGCGCCAGGGCATACTCTTCACGGCTTTTCGGGTGCAGGAACACGGGAAAATCGCGGCCTACCTGCTGGTAGCCCGCGTCGAGCATCTCTTCAGGGGTAGCGCCAACCACCACCCAGTCTTTATCTTTGACCGGCAGACCTAACAACGCATCACGTACCGCACCACCGACCAGATAACTCTTCACGCCCAACTCTCCCGTTTTCTCTTTTCCAGAATGATACGTAAGTCTGGCAGAGAAGACGAATTAGTTCATCCAGCGGTCTTTACGCTTGCGGCTTGGGATCAGATGCGGCAGGACCAGACCCAGCACCAGACCCACGCCCAGCACGCCGCCGCCATACATAAACCACTGCATGATGATGGTGCGCTGTTTGTCGTCGAGCTGCAGATTAGCGGCATTCACTTTCTTCTGTGCGACAATCAGCTCGTTTTTCAGTTTCTGGTTCTCTTCTTTCAGACCGTTAATCACCCCGTCGCTTTGCGCCACTTTCTGCTGCATTTCAGCGGTGCGCTGGTTCCAGGTGCCGTCGATGTTGTTCAGCTTATCGGTCAGAGTCTTCACCTGGTTTTCCAGATCGGGAACGCGCGTGCGCAGGCTTGGCACGGTGCTCAGCTCTTTCAGCGGGATCCAGGACGTACGGCCGGTACTGTCGCGAACCTGACCATAGTTGGTGTCCGCGTTGGTTTGTAACAGGGTGACTTCCTCGCCGGCATTCACCGTGCCCACGAGGCGATAATTATCTCCAGGGCCACTGCGTACCCAGGTGTTCAGTTCGTCAGAAACGTAACGCTTCTCTTCAGCGTGCACTGCGGTTGCGGCGCTAAAAGCGAGTAAAGTAAGTCCAATCAGGCGTAATTTAAGCATCATTAGTCGTTATTTTCATAAATAGTGGAACGATAGTAGTGGCAACAGTGTCTCTAGGCAAAGCATTCGTCAGCAATCAGAATCATCTGTGTCACGACTCTATACATTTACGCCCGACAAATTGCTCATTGCATGGCAATTTGGCGCAAAATACTATGTACTGACAAACAAATGGCGAGGAAGTTCGCCCTCATTGACGCGTCTGTGACGCCCGCAAAAGTACAAGGCTATGGCACAAGAAATCGAATTAAAGTTTATCGTCGAAAAAGACAGCGTTGACGCACTCCGCCAGCATCTGCATACGCTTTCCGGCGAACACCATGCACCGGTACAACTGCTTAATATCTATTACGAAACGCCAGACAACTGGCTGCGCCGCCACGATATGGGGCTGCGCATCCGCGGCGCGAGCGGGCGCTACGAGATGACGATGAAAATTGCCGGCCGCGTGGTCGGCGGTTTACATCAGCGCCCGGAATACAATATCGACATCAGCAAGCCAGAACTTGAGCTGGAACGTTTCCCGACGGAAGTCTGGCCGGATGGCGAACTGCCTTCCACGCTGGCGGAACAGGTGCAGCCGCTGTTCAGCACTGATTTCTGGCGCGAAAAATGGCTGGTGACGGAAGGCAAAAGCCGCATCGAAATCGCCCTCGATCTGGGCGACGTGAAGGCGGGTGAGTGCCAGGAACCGATTTGCGAACTCGAGCTTGAGCTGCTGGAAGGGGACGCGAATGACGTGCTGAAGCTGGCGCGCAGGCTGGTGAACCAGTCCGGACTGCGTCAGGGAAGCCTGAGTAAAGCCGCGCGGGGTTACCATCTGGCCGCCGGAAATGCGCCGCGCGTGCTGAAAGAGACGACCATCCTGCACGTTGCGCCGAAAGCCAGCGTTGAACAGGGCCTGGAAGCCGCGCTGGAGCTGGCGCTTTCTCAGTGGCAATACCATGAAGAGCTGTGGGTGCGAAATGTGAAAAACGCGAAATCCCACGTGCTGGCGGCGATTGCCCTGGTGCGCCATACCCTGACGCTCTTCGGCGGTATTGTTCCTCGCAAAGCGAGCGCTCACTTACGTGACCTGCTGACGCAAACCGAAACGCTGATGCTCTCCGACGTATCGGCGCAAACGGTGATCTACAGCCCGCAAGCCGCGACGGCAAAACTGGCGCTGACCGAGTTTCTGGTGACGCGCGGCTGGCGCGCCTTCCTGGATGCGAAAGCGGAAGCCAAAATCGCGGAAAACTTTAAGCGTTTCGCGGATATTCATCTTTCCCGTCATGCCGCCGAGCTGAAGAGTACCTTCGCGTATCCGCTCGGCGATCAGTATGGCGATCAGCTTCCCCGTCTGTCGCGCAACATCGACAGCATGCTGCTGCTTTCCGGCGCTTATGACGGCGTTAAAACCCAGGCCTGGCTGGAAAACTGGCAGGGGCTGAAGCATGCCATTGAAACCCGCCAGCATATTGAGATTGAGCATTTCCGTAACGAGGCCATTTCGCAGGAGCCGTTCTGGCTGCACAGCGGAAAACGTTAACTCTGGCAAGGAACCCCTATAATGCCGCTTTCTTCACCGTTACAGCAGCAGTGGCAGACCGTTTGCGAACGTCTGCCTGAGTCATTACCGGCGTCATCGTTAAGCGAGCAGGCGAAGAGCGTGCTCGCCTTCAGTGATTTTGTGCAGGAAAGCATCACCGCCAACCCGGACTGGCTGGCAGAGCTTGAGAACGCACCGCCGCAGGCGGACGAGTGGCGACAGTATGCCGGCTGGCTGCAAACCGCGCTCGAAGACGTTGCGGATGAAGCCACGCTGATGCGCGTCCTGCGCCAGTTCCGCCGTCGGGTGATGGTGCGCATTGCCTGGGCTCAGGCGCTGGAGCTGGTGAGCGAAGAGAGTACGCTGCAGCAGCTAAGCGAGCTGGCGCAAACGCTGATTGTCGCCGCGCGCGACTGGCTGTACGCCGCCTGCTGTAAAGAGTGGGGCACGCCGTGCAGCGAGGAAGGGGTTCCTCAGCCGCTGTTGATTCTGGGGATGGGCAAGCTGGGCGGCTGCGAGCTGAACTTCTCCTCCGACATCGACCTGATTTTTGCCTGGCCCGAGAACGGCTCCACGCGCGGCGGCCGTCGCGAGCTGGACAACGCCCAGTTCTTTACCCGTCTCGGTCAGCGTCTGATTAAGGCGCTGGATCAGCCGACGCAGGACGGTTTTGTTTACCGCGTGGACATGCGCCTGCGTCCGTTTGGCGACAGCGGACCGCTGGTGCTGAGCTTTGCCGCGCTGGAGGATTACTACCAGGAGCAGGGGCGCGACTGGGAGCGCTATGCGATGGTTAAAGCGCGGATTATGGGCGACAGCGACGACGCTTACGCCAACGAGCTGCGCGCCATGCTGCGCCCGTTTGTATTCCGTCGCTATATCGACTTCAGCGTGATCCAGTCCCTGCGTAATATGAAAGGGATGATCGCCCGTGAGGTGCGCCGTCGTGGTCTGAAGGACAACATCAAGCTCGGCGCGGGCGGCATCCGTGAAATCGAATTTATCGTTCAGGTCTTCCAGCTTATTCGCGGTGGTCGTGAGCCGTCCCTGCAGTCCCGCTCGCTTTTGCCGACGCTGAGCGCCATCGAGCAGCTGCACCTGCTGCCGGACGGCGACGCGCAAACCCTGCGCGAGGCCTATCTGTTCCTGCGTCGTCTGGAAAACCTGCTGCAAAGCATCAACGACGAACAGACCCAGACCCTGCCGGGCGATGACCTTAACCGGGCGCGCCTGGCCTGGGGCATGCGTGTGGACGACTGGGCGGCGTTAACCGAACGGCTGGATGCCCATATGGCAGGCGTGCGCCGCATCTTTAACGAGCTGATCGGTGATGACGAAAGTGAATCACCGGACGATGCCCTTTCCGAGCACTGGCGCGAGCTGTGGCAGGACGCGCTCCAGGAAGATGACACCACGCCGGTGCTGACGCACTTAACCGACGACGCCCGCCATCGCGTGGTGGCGCTGATCGCGGATTTCCGTCTTGAGCTGAACAAACGCGCCATCGGCCCGCGAGGTCGTCAGGTGCTGGATCACCTGATGCCGCACCTGCTGAGCGAGGTCTGCTCGCGGGCGGACGCGCCGGTGCCGCTGTCGCGCATGATGCCGCTGCTGAGCGGGATCATCACGCGTACCACGTATCTGGAACTCCTGAGCGAGTTTCCGGGGGCACTGAAGCACCTGATTACGCTCTGCGCCGCGTCGCCGATGGTGGCCAACAAGCTGGCGCGTTACCCGCTGCTGCTGGATGAGCTGCTCGACCCGAACACGCTGTATCAGCCAACGGCGACGGATGCCTACCGGGACGAGCTGCGTCAGTATCTGCTGCGCGTGCCGGAAGAGGACGAAGAGCAACAGCTGGAGGCGCTGCGCCAGTTTAAGCAGGCGCAGATGCTGCGCGTGGCGGCGGCTGACATCGCCGGAACGCTGCCGGTGATGAAAGTGAGCGATCACTTAACCTGGCTGGCAGAGGCGATCATCGACGCGGTGGTCCATCAGGCGTGGGTGCAGATGGTGGCGCGCTACGGCCAGCCGAAACATCTGGCCGAACGTGAAGGACGCGGCTTTGCGGTCGTGGGGTACGGCAAGCTTGGCGGCTGGGAGCTGGGCTATAGCTCCGATCTGGATTTAATCTTCCTGCACGACTGTCCGGTTGACGTAATGACCGACGGCGAGCGTGAAATTGACGGGCGCCAGTTCTACCTTCGCCTGGCGCAGCGCATTATGCATCTTTTCAGCACCCGCACCTCGTCGGGCATTTTGTATGAAGTGGATGCGCGCCTGCGTCCGTCCGGCGCGGCGGGCATGCTGGTGACCTCGACGGAGTCCTTCGCCGATTACCAGAAGAGTGAAGCCTGGACGTGGGAGCATCAGGCGCTGGTGCGCGCTCGCGTGGTGTACGGCGATCCGCAGCTCAAAACGCAGTTTGACGTCATCCGTAAGGACGTTCTGACGACGGTGCGAGAGGGCGCCACATTACAAACTGAAGTGCGCGAAATGCGCGAGAAAATGCGCGCGCATCTCGGCAATAAACACCGCGATCGCTTTGATATTAAAGCCGACGAGGGCGGGATTACCGATATTGAGTTCATTACCCAGTATCTGGTGCTGCTGCACGCCCACGACAAGCCGAAGCTGACGCGCTGGTCCGATAACGTGCGCATTCTGGAGCTGCTGGCGCAAAACGACATCATGGACGAGCAGGAGGCGCAGGCTTTAACCCGCGCCTACACGACGCTTCGCGATGAGCTTCATCACCTGGCGCTGCAGGAGCAACCGGGGCACGTGGCGCTGGACTGTTTTGCTCATGAACGTGCTCAGGTTACGGCCAGCTGGCAGAAGTGGCTGGTGGAACCGTGCGTAACAAATCAAGTGTGATATTATCGCGCGCAAATTGTGAATCTTTCTGGAGTCAGGAATGAAAGTAACACTGCCAGAGTTTGAACGTGCTGGGGTAATGGTTGTTGGGGATGTGATGCTGGATCGCTACTGGTATGGGCCTACCAGCCGCATCTCTCCGGAAGCACCGGTACCGGTGGTTAAGGTCGACACCATTGAAGAGCGTCCCGGCGGCGCGGCAAACGTGGCGATGAACATTGCCTCTCTGGGCGCGCAGTCGCGTCTGGTGGGCTTGACCGGCATCGACGATGCGGCGCGCGCGCTGAGCAAGTCGCTGGCGGACGTGAACGTGAAGTGCGACTTCGTCTCTGTTCCGACCCACCCAACGATTACGAAACTGCGCGTGCTGTCGCGCAACCAGCAGCTGATCCGCCTCGACTTTGAAGAAGGGTTCGAAGGCGTTGATCCTGAGCCGCTGCACGAGCGTATCAACCAGGCGCTGGGCAATATCGGCGCGCTGGTGCTGTCCGACTACGCCAAAGGCGCGCTGGCGAGCGTGCAAACGATGATTCAGCTGGCGCGTAAAGCCAACGTGCCGGTGCTGATCGACCCGAAAGGGACCGATTTTGAGCGCTATCGCGGCGCGACGCTGCTGACGCCAAACCTCTCCGAGTTTGAAGCGGTGGCGGGCAAATGCAAAACCGAGGACGAACTGGTTGAGCGCGGCATGAAGATCATTGCCGATTTCGAGCTGTCCGCGCTGCTGGTGACCCGCTCCGAGCAGGGGATGACGCTGCTGCAGCCGGGCAAAGCGCCGCTGCATATGCCAACCCAGGCGCAGGAAGTGTACGACGTGACCGGTGCCGGTGATACGGTGATCGGCGTGCTGGCGGCGACGCTGGCAGCAGGAAACTCGCTGGAAGAGGCGTGCTACTTCGCTAACGCCGCGGCGGGCGTGGTCGTCGGTAAACTCGGGACCTCAACCGTTTCGCCAATCGAGCTGGAAAACGCGGTGCGCGGTCGTGCGGATACCGGTTTTGGCGTCATGACCGAAGACGAGCTGAAGGTGGCCGTCGCCGCCGCGCGCAAGCGTGGTGAAAAAGTGGTGATGACCAACGGCGTGTTCGACATTCTGCACGCGGGCCACGTTTCGTATCTGGCGAACGCGCGCAAGCTGGGCGATCGCCTGATTGTGGCGGTTAACAGCGATGCATCGACGAAACGCCTGAAGGGCGAAACGCGTCCGGTGAACCCGCTCGAGCAGCGCATGATTGTGCTCGGCGCGCTGGAAGCGGTGGACTGGGTGGTGTCGTTTGAAGAAGATACCCCGCAGCGCCTGATTGCCGGCATTCTGCCGGACCTGCTGGTAAAAGGTGGGGATTACAAGCCGGAGCAAATCGCGGGTAGCGAAGAGGTCTGGGCCAACGGCGGCGAGGTGATGGTGCTCAACTTTGAGGACGGGTGCTCAACCACCAACATCATCAAGAAGATCCAGAAAGACAGTCAGTAAAAAACGGGCCAGCTGGCCCGTTTTTTTCTCCCTCTCCCTGTGGGAGAGGGCTGGGGTGAGGGCATCAGGCCGCACTTACTCCTGGTCATCCACCGGTGGAATGGCCGGTGCCGGCTTCACTTCTTCCGGCGCATGGCGGTTTTCCAGCTCGCTCAGACGCTGTTCCAGCAGCGCCAGCTTCTCGCGGGTGCGCAGCAGAACCTGGGTCTGCACGTCAAACTCTTCGCGGCTGACTAAATCAAGGCGAACCAACTGCGCCTGGAGCGTCTGGCGGATTTTCTTTTCTACGTCATCACCAAATTCACGAATGCCTTTTGGCATAGATTCATGAACCTGACGCGCGATCTGCTCAATTTTTTTCGGGTCAATCATTGGCGTTTCCCTTGATGGAAAAGTGTTAGTGTCCATTGTAGCGCGTCATGCCCGGGGTAAACAAAATTGTTTGATGCTTATGCATTGCCCAGGATAATCAATAGCGTTATAGTTATCTCGCTTATTCTCAGGGCGGGGCGAAATTCCCCACCGGCGGTAAATCAGCGTGACGCTGAAAGCCCGCGAGCGCTTTGGGTGAATACTCAAAGGTCAGCAGATCCGGTGTAATTCCGGGGCCGACGGTTAGAGTCCGGATGGGAGAGAGTAACGATCAAGTCGGGCATGGGCCCGCTCACGTTATCTTTTTGCCGCTTATACGGCGCTCCTAAGACTGCCCTGATTCTGGTAACCATAATGTTAATGAGGTTTTTTTACCATGAATCAGACGCTACTTTCCTCTTTTGGCACTTCAACTCAACGTGTTGAACATGCACTGGATGCACTGCGCGAAGGCCGCGGTGTGATGGTGCTTGACGATGAAAACCGTGAAAACGAAGGCGACATGATTTTCGCCGCCGAAAACATGACCGTTGAACAGATGGCGCTGACCATCCGTCACGGCAGCGGCATCGTATGCCTGTGTATTAATGAAGATCGTCGTAAGCAGCTCGATCTGCCGATGATGGTCGAAAACAACACCAGCGCCTTTGGTACCGGTTTTACCGTGACCATTGAAGCGGCGCATGGCGTGACCACAGGTGTGTCTGCGGCTGACCGTCTGACCACCGTACGTGCAGCGATTGCTGATGGTGCGAAGCCATCCGATCTGCACCGTCCAGGCCACGTCTTCCCACTGCGTGCGCAGGCGGGCGGCGTGTTGACCCGCGGTGGTCACACCGAAGCGACGATCGACCTGGTGACGCTGGCTGGCTTCAAACCTGCTGGCGTGCTGTGCGAACTGACCAACGATGACGGCACCATGGCGCGCGCGCCGGAATGCATTACCTTTGCCCGCCTGCACAACATGCCGGTGGTCACGATTGAAGATCTGGTTGAGTATCGCCAGGCGCACGAGCGCAAAGCCAGCTGAAAATAAAAACGCCGGGATATCCCGGCGTTTTTTTACCCGATTCCTGCGGTCTGCAGCAGAACCAGACTTAATCCCATCACCGACATTCCGCACAGCACGCCATAGCTGGGGTTGTTGTTAGGATCGATCTCCTTCGCCAGCGGCATCAGTTCATCCACCGAAAGCGCAACCATGATCCCGGCTACCGCGGCCATAATCGCCGCCATCACTACCGGAGAGACCAGGCTACCAAGGATCAGCCAGGCCAGTACGCCGCCAAGGATTTCGGCCATCCCGGAAATGCCCGCCCAGAACACCGCGGTGCGTTTCGATCCCGTTGCGGCATACACGGGTCCGGCGACGGCCAGTCCTTCAGGAATATTGTGTAAGGCGACCGCCAGTGCGATGCCAAAGCCCATCTCAAGATTGCTGCTGGCCGTCACGTAGGTAGCGACCCCTTCCGGGAAGTTGTGCAGGCTGATGCCAAGCGTTAACAGCACGGCGGTACGCTTGATATTGCGCGGCATGGGCGTCACGTTTTTCTGCATTAAATCCTGCGGATGCGCGTGCGGTAGCATCCGATCGAGGGCAAAGTATCCCAGCAGGCCAAAGACAAACATGCCGTAGCCCAGCAGCGGAGACATGCCTTCCGTGCCCAGCGCGGCAGGCAGCATCTCCATCAGGGAGATGAGCAGCATGATCCCGGCAGCAAAGCCCAGTGAAAAGGCCAGTACGCGGTTAGAGGGCTTTTGGCCGAGCACGCCGAGGAGCGCACCGATGAAGGTCGCGGCGCCCGCCAGTATGGTCAGGATCAGGGGGACTGACATGCATTGCTCCTTATGATAATCATTCTCATTAATATAAATGATTCATTTCTGGCAAAGCGAGGGTGAAAACCCGGCTTTACACATTCCTTACATTCAAATTTCCTGATGATGATCTTCACGCTTATCTGCGTTCATCTTTGCCGGATTGCGCGTAATGTAGCACCATTAAATTGACACCTTCTGTAAGGATATCACCATGACTTCTTCCCGTATGCCAGCCCTGTTTTTAGGCCACGGTAGCCCAATGAACGTTCTGGAAGACAACGTCTATACCCGCGCCTGGCGTCATCTTGGCGAGACGTTGCCGCGTCCGAAAGCGATCGTGGTGGTGTCTGCACACTGGTTTACCCGTGGGACGGGCGTGACCGCCATGGAAGCGCCAAAAACCATTCATGATTTTGGCGGCTTCCCGCAGGCACTGTACAACACGCATTATCCGGCCCCCGGCTCGCCTGAGCTGGCGCAAAAGCTGGTAGAGTTGCTGGCACCTGTCCCTGTGACGCTGGATAAAGAAGCCTGGGGCTTTGACCATGGCTCCTGGGGAGTGCTGATTAAAATGTATCCTGACGCGGATATCCCGATGGTGCAGTTGAGCATCGACAGCACTAAACCGGCGGCCTGGCATCTGGAGATGGGGCGTAAGCTGGCAACCCTGCGTGATGAAGGCATCATGCTGGTGGCGAGCGGCAACGTGGTGCATAACCTGCGTACCGCACGCTGGCACGGTGAGAACACGCCGTACCCGTGGGCAACCTCTTTTAACGACTACGTCAAAGCGAACCTGACCTGGCAAGGCCCGCTTGAGGAGCATCCGCTGGTGAACTATCTGGATCATGATGGCGGTTCGCTCTCTAACCCGACGCCGGAACACTTCCTGCCGCTGCTGTACGTTCTTGGCGCGTGGGATGGTCAGGAACCGGTGACGATCCCGGTCGACGGTATTGAGATGGGCAGTCTGAGTATGCTGTCGGTGCAGGTGGGATAATAAAAGCAAAACGGCAACCTCAGGTTGCCGTTTTTAGTGTTTGCACCCTCTCCCTGTGGGAGAGGGGCGGGGTGAGGGCATCAGGCTGCGGCCTATTCGACAAAAATGTGCGGATAAAACCGTGACAGATCCTGCGTGATCAGCGCGCGATCTTCGCGAATGCCAATCCCGGCCGGTTGATCGTTGATGAGCCAGCTGCCAATCAGGGTATAACTGTCGCCAAATTTCGGGAGTTGATAGAACTCCTGGACGATCATCCCTTCTTCGCCGTATGGCCCTTCAACCGCTTCCAGCGTCTTGCCGTTTTCGATAATCGAGACGTTTGCGCCTTCGCGGGAGAAGATCGGCTTAACAACGTATTTTTCCATTTGCGGGTAATCATCTTCCGCAAAATAGGCTGGCAGCAGGTTCGGGTGGTTCGGGAACATCTCCCAGAGCATCGGCAGCAGGGCTTTGTTAGAGATGATGCTCTTCCAGGCCGGCTCCAGCCAGCGTACGCCAGCATCTTCCAGCTTGGTGGAGAACATCTCGCGCAGCATGTATTCCCACGGGTAGAGCTTGAACAGGTTGCTTATCACCTGGTCCTGCATATCCGTAAACTGACCTTTTTCACCCAAGCCGATATCCTCGATATAGAGGAACTCGGTCGCCACTTCCGCTTCGGCGGCGCAGTCCTGCAGATATTGAACCGTGCCACGGTCTTCTTCCGTGTCGCGGCAGCAGGCGAGATGGAGCAGGTTAAAGCCATGCTGTTCACGCAGCTCGGCAAAACGCTCAATCAGCTTTTCCTGCAGGCTGTTAAACTGGTCGCTGCCTTCCGGCAGGTTTCCGGCATTGGCCTGGTCTTCCAGCCAGATCCACTGGAAGAACGCCGCTTCATACAGAGAGGTTGGCGTATCGGCGTTGTTTTCCAGAAGCTTCGGTTCACCTTTGCCGTCCCACGCCAGATCCAGGCGAGAGTAAAGCGAAGGCTGATTCGTTTTCCACGACTGGCGCACAAAGCCCCATGTGTGCTTCGGAATGCGGAACTTTGCCATCAGCTCGTCGCTGTCGATGACCTTTTCCACGACCTTCAGGCACATCTGGTGCAGCTCGGCCGTCACCTCTTCCAGTTTTTCCACCTGAGCCAGCGTGAGCTTGTAATAGGCGTCTTCACACCAGTACGGCTCGCCGTACATGGTGTGGAAGTTAAAACCGTACTCGGTGGCTTTTTCGCGCCAGTCCGGGCGCTCGGTGATACTGACTCGTTCCATGATCAGCCGCCCATTGAGCGAGTAGAGGAGGTGCCTGTCGCACTACGCTGCATGCTGGTCTGCTTCGCCACAGATTCACCAAACCCGCCGCGGGTGATGGTGCTGGTGGTCGCAGGCTTCGGCGCCATCGCCGTTTTCGGAACGTTCACGGTGCGGCCAGGGGTCGCTGCGCCGTAGCCTTTGCCGCTGGCATCGGTATATTGACCGTAAGCCGGGCTGGCCGGGTTTTTCGAGCTAAACAGCGGCTGCTGCTGGTAGCCCGCACCGCCGCCCATCAGACGACCCATCATGTAGCCTGCCATCAGCGGCATCCAGAAGCTGCCGCTGGACTGAGCCTGCGCCTGATTTTCAGGTGCGGTGCCTGCCTGAGCCGGTGCCTGCTGGCACTGACCTTCACCAAACTCCGCCACGCAGTCTTCGCGTGAGGCATATTTCGGCGCAGTACGTTCCGCTTCTTTCAGAGCGCTGGTGTAAGCCGTTTTACATTCGGCGGCTTTGCCGGTTGCGGCGGAGCAGTCGTCTGCGTTTTGATACAGCGAAACCGTTTCGTCATTTTTCTCACAGCCTGCCAGCATAAAGACAGCCGTGACCGCCAGCGCAACAGGGGTGAGGTGACGCGCGTTCCAGCTCTTGCGGAACGAAGCGTGATTTATGGATTTTGTCCGTTTCATGTTTGTCTTCCAGGACCCAGTGGTAATAACGCTCAGGATAGAGGATGAGTGGTTGAAAATGAAGCGAAGAGGGGCGGAATCAGGGGGATCTTTACGTTGGCTTACGTTCGGATGTGATTCAGATGCGCCCCTTTCCCTGTGGGAGAGGGGCGGGGTGGAGGGCATCAGGCCGCAGTGGGCCTGATAACACTCTTAGTTACGGAACGGATTATTGCCTTTGCTGGCGGATGTAGTGGTACGCGCAGCGGCCGGCTGTGCCGCAGGGGTGCTACTGTTAGCGTTGAAGTTATCAACCGCGGCAACCTGCTCCGGGTTCTCCGGCGCAACGCTGTCCGGAGAGGTGGAGACCGGTTTGCCCAGCGCGCTGTTCAGCATCTGCAGGTCTTGCTCGTTCAGCGTACCCAAAGCCTGTTTGATGTTCAGCTGGTTAATCAGGTACTGGTAACGCGCGCTTGAGAGCTGCTGTTTCGCGTTGTACAGCGTGGTGGTCGCGTCGAGCACGTCCACGATAGTACGTGTACCGACCGAGTAGCCCGCTTCCATCGCATCCAGAGAGCTCTGCGCAGACACAACGGCCTGTTTATAGGCGTTGATGCTGCTGATCGAGGCGTTCACGTTGTTGAAGGAGGAACGTACGGTCTGCACCACGTTGCGGTGGGCGCTTTCCAGCTGCTCGCTCGCGCCAACAAAGTTGTACTGCGCCTGTTTCACCTGAGAGTTGACCTGACCGCCCTGATACAGTGGCAGGGAGAAGCTCAGACCCACTTTATTCTGACCCATATTGCTGTCGTCATACTGGGACGTATTGGTTTTAGAGCCGCTATAGGACGTATCAGAGACACCGGTAGACGCGCTCAGGCTCAGGGTTGGCAGATGGCCGTCCTGCGCCTGACGAATTTGCTCGCGGGCCAGGTCCTGGCTCAGACGCGCCTGCAGCAAACTCAGGTTGCGGTTTTCCGCCTCTTTCAGCAGGGCGTTAACGGCCTGCGGTTTATCCGTTTTAAAGCTGTCCACGTTCAGCGACGCCAGCTCAGGATAGTAATTCCCGGTGACCTGACGCAGGGATTCCAGCGCGTTGTCGAGGTTGTTACGCGCGGTCACTTCGTTAGCCAGCACGGTGTCGTACTGTGAACGGGCGTTCTGCACGTCGGTGATCGCGACCAGGCCCACGTTGAAACGCTGGGTAGTTTGATCTAACTGGCGGTAAATCGCCTGTTTCTGCGCTTCGGTGTAGGAGAGTGCGTCAATCGCGCTCAGCACGTTGAAGTACGCCGTGGCGGTGTTTAGGATCAGCGTCTGCTGGTCGGTCTGATAGGTCACATCCTGGATACCCGCGCTCTTTTCCTGCAGGGTCAGGGCGCGCCATTTGGACATATCAAACAGCGTCTGTGTCAATTGCAGTGAGGCGCTGGTAGCATTGGAGTTTACGCCGTTAGCGTCGCGGAAACCGTTGCTGTAGGTATAATCTGCACCTAAACCTAACTGTGGCAGCAAGGGGCTACGCGCTTCGTTAATCTTTTCAAACGCAGCATCACGATCGGCCGCTGATTTACGTAAATCAGGGTTGCCCAGACGTGCCTGCTGGTAGACCTGTAACAGGTTTTCCGCCTGGCTCATTGCACTGAAGCCCGTCAGGCTCAGGCCGATAAGGATGGGGAGCAATTTCTTCATTTGCATTCCTTGTTGTGAAGCAGTATTAGCGCTGATCTAATTAAAAAATAATTGCCGATTCTAACAGAATCTTCCATACCAAAAGGTTGGCGTAACGTGCCATCTGGCGGTAATTTGCACCAATCTACCATATAGCCTTACAAACGGCAGCCAAACAGCCTTGAAATTCACAATTTCATCACCATTGCTACCAGGACTCGACTCATGCAAAAACCAGAAAAGTTGCCCGTGACATTCGCCAAAAACGATGTAGAAATTATTGCACGAGAAACGCTTTATAGCGGTTTTTTTTCAATGGATCTTTACCGTTTCAGGCATCGCCTGTTTAACGGGGAAATGAGCGGCGAAATCAGACGCGAAATTTTTGAGCGCGGGCATGCGGCAGTCTTGCTACCCTTTGACCCAGTGCGTGACGAAGTTGTGCTGGTGGAGCAGATCCGCATCGCCGCTTATGACGTCAGTGAGAGCCCGTGGCTGCTGGAGATGGTGGCCGGGATGATCGAAGAAGGTGAGTCTGTTGAAGACGTCGCCCGTCGCGAGGCGCTGGAAGAGGCCGGACTGGTGGTGGGCCGTACAAAACCGGTGCTGAGCTATCTGGCAAGCCCGGGCGGTACCAGCGAGCGCTTGTCCATAATGGTGGGCGAAGTGGACGCCACGACGGCGGAAGGGATCCACGGTCTGGCAGATGAAAACGAAGATATTCGGGTTCATGTGGTGAGCCGGGAACAGGCTTATCAGTGGGTAGAAGAGGGGAAAATCGACAACGCAGCGTCTGTCATCGCCCTGCAATGGCTGCAGCTGCATTATCAGACATTACGAAACGAGTGGAAAAAATGAAGCGCTATACGCCTGACTTCCCAGAAATGATGCGCCTGTGCGAAACCAATTTCGCACAATTGCGCCGCCTGCTGCCGCGAAACGACGCACCCGGCGAAACGGTAAGCTATCAGGTGAGCAACGCGCAGTATCGGTTAACGATAACAGAATCAACGCGCTACACTACGCTGGTGGAGATTGAGCAAACGGCACCCAGCATTAGCTACTGGAGCCTGCCGTCGATGACGGTGCGCCTCTATCACGACGCGATGGTCGCTGAAGTGTGTTCAAGCCAGCAGATCTTTCGCTTCAAGGCGCGGTATGATTACCCGAATAAAAAGTTGCATCAACGCGACGAAAAGCATCAAATTAACCAGTTTTTAGCCGACTGGCTAAGATATTGTTTAGCACATGGAGCAATGGCGATTCCGGTTTGTTAGCGTCATAAACCTACCTAAGGACACCATTTGGAAAGCCTGTTGAACCTGACTGTTGCTGGTGGGGCGCCAGTCAGGATATTACAAATCACCGATACCCACCTTTTTGCCGAAAAGCATGAAACGCTACTGGGGGTCAACACCTGGGAGAGTTATCAGGCGGTACTTAGCGCCATTCACGCTGAAAACCGTGCATGCGATCTGATTGTCGCAACGGGCGATCTGGCGCAGGATCAGTCCTCCGCGGCCTACCAGCATTTTGCTGAAGGCATCGCGAGCTTTAGCGTGCCTTGCGTCTGGCTGCCGGGAAACCATGACTTCCAGCCCGCCATGTACAGTTCTCTCCAGGATGCGGGGATTTCTCCGGCGAAATGTGTTTTTGCGGGTGAACAGTGGCAGATCCTGCTGCTCGATAGCCAGGTGTTTGGCGTCCCGCACGGTGAGTTAAGCGAGTTTCAGCTCGACTGGCTTGAGACCAAACTGGCTGCTGAACCTGAACGTCACACGCTGCTGTTGCTTCATCATCATCCTCTGCCGGCGGGCTGCAGCTGGCTCGATCAGCACAGCCTGCGCAACTCCGCAGCGCTGGATCGCGTGCTGGCGAAATTCCCACGGGTGAAAAATCTGCTGTGTGGACATATTCATCAGGAACAGGATCTCGACTGGAACGGACGCCGCATGCTGGCGACGCCGTCGACCTGCGTTCAGTTTAAGCCGCACTGCGCCAACTTTACGCTGGATACCATCGCGCCAGGCTGGCGCTGGCTGGAACTGCATGCCGACGGCACGCTGACCACGGAAGTCTGCCGTTTGACCGGTGCAAAATTCCGCCCGGATACCGCTTCAGAAGGCTATTGATGTCTACGCTCCTTTATCTGCACGGATTCAACAGCTCGCCGCGCTCTGCAAAAGCGACACAGTTTCGCCAGTGGCTGAGCGAGCATCACCCCGACGTTGAGATGATTATCCCGCAGCTGCCGCCTTACCCGGCAGAGGCCGCGGAGATGCTGGAATCTATTGTGCTTGCGCACGGCGGCGAAACCTTCGGTGTGGTCGGTTCATCCCTGGGCGGGTACTACGCCACCTGGCTCTCACAATGCTTCATGCTGCCCGCCGTTGTGGTTAATCCGGCGGTACGGCCATTTGAGCTGCTGAGGGACTTTCTTGGCGAAAACGAGAACCCCTACACCGGGCAGCAATATGTGCTAGAGTCACGCCATATTTACGATCTCAAAGTTATGCAGGTCGACCCGCTTGAGGCACCGGATCTCATCTGGCTGCTGCAACAGACGGGTGATGAAGTGCTGGATTACCGCCAGGCAGTGGCGTATTACGCCTCCTGCCGCCAGACTATAGAAGAGGGCGGAAACCATGCTTTCACGGGCTTTGAGAATCATTTCACCCAGATTGTCGATTTTCTTGGACTGCACAGCCACTGACAATCAATGCGAATTGCTAGTTTAAATCATGACGCAAACCTATAACGCTGATGCCATTGAGGTCCTCACCGGGCTTGAGCCGGTTCGCCGCCGCCCGGGGATGTACACCGATACGACGCGCCCAAACCATCTGGGCCAGGAAGTTATTGATAACAGTGTGGACGAAGCGCTGGCGGGCCATGCCAAACGCGTTGACGTCATTCTGCACGCCGATCAGTCGCTGGAAGTCATCGACGACGGGCGCGGCATGCCGGTGGATATCCATCCGGAAGAGGGCGTGCCTGCCGTTGAGCTGATCCTCTGTCGTCTGCACGCGGGCGGTAAGTTCTCCAACAAGAACTACCAGTTCTCCGGTGGTCTGCACGGCGTGGGCATTTCCGTGGTGAACGCCCTGTCCAAACGCGTGGAAGTGAACGTCCGTCGCGACGGTCAGGTGTACAACATCGCGTTTGAAAACGGCGATAAGGTGCAGGATCTGCAGGTTGTCGGCACGTGCGGCAAACGCAACACCGGTACCAGCGTCCACTTCTGGCCTGACGAAAGCTTCTTCGACAGCCCGCGTTTTTCCGTTTCTCGCCTGACGCACCTGCTGAAAGCCAAAGCGGTGCTGTGTCCGGGCGTGGAAATCACCTTTACCGATCACGTTAACAATACCGCACAAACCTGGTGCTACGCCGACGGTCTGAACGATTACCTGTGCGAAGCGGTAAACGGCCTGCCGACGCTGCCGGAAAAACCGTTTGTCGGTAACTTTAGCGGCGATACCGAAGCCGTGGACTGGGCGCTGCTGTGGCTGCCGGAAGGCGGCGAGCTGCTGACCGAAAGCTACGTCAACCTGATCCCAACCATGCTCGGCGGTACCCACGTCAACGGCCTGCGTCAGGGGCTGCTGGACGCGATGCGTGAGTTCTGCGAATACCGCAATATTCTGCCGCGCGGCGTGAAGCTGTCGGCGGAAGATATCTGGGATCGCTGCGCCTACGTGCTCTCCGTGAAGATGCAGGATCCGCAGTTTGCCGGTCAGACCAAAGAGCGCCTGTCGTCACGTCAGTGCGCGGCGTTCGTTTCCGGCGTGGTGAAAGATGCGTTTACCCTGTGGCTGAACCAGAACGTGCAGGCAGCAGAGATGCTGGCCGAAATGGCCATTTCCAGCGCCCAGCGTCGTCTGCGCGCCGCAAAGAAAGTGGTGCGTAAAAAGCTGACCAGCGGCCCTGCGCTGCCGGGCAAGCTGGCGGACTGTACCGCGCAGGATCTCAACCGTACCGAGCTGTTCCTCGTGGAAGGGGACTCGGCGGGCGGATCGGCCAAGCAGGCGCGCGATCGTGAATATCAGGCGATCATGCCGCTCAAGGGTAAGATCCTGAACACCTGGGAGGTCTCTTCTGATGAAGTGCTGGCCTCGCAGGAAGTGCACGATATTTCGGTGGCGATCGGCATCGATCCGGACAGCGACGATCTGAGCCAGCTGCGCTATGGCAAGATCTGTATCCTCGCGGATGCGGACTCCGATGGTCTGCACATCGCCACGCTGCTGTGCGCGCTGTTCGTGAAGCACTTCAAAACGCTGGTGAAAAATGGTCACGTCCACGTGGCGCTGCCGCCGCTCTACCGTATCGACCTCGGCAAAGAGGTTTACTACGCGCTGACGGAAGAAGAGAAAGCGGGCGTCCTGGAACAGCTGAAGCGCAAGAAGGGCAAACCGAACGTGCAGCGCTTTAAAGGGCTGGGCGAGATGAACCCGATGCAGCTTCGCGAAACGACGCTGGATCCGAACACGCGCCGTCTGGTGCAGCTGACGATCAGCGATGAAGACGAGCAGCAAACCAACGCCATGATGGATATGCTCCTTGCCAAGAAACGTTCGGAAGACCGACGTAACTGGCTGCAGGAGAAAGGCGATATGGCGGATATTGAGGCCTGATGCCCTCACCCTAACCCTCTCCCGCCGGGAGAGGGAATGGATCGTAGGCCCGGTAAGCGTTAGCGCCACCGGGCTTTTTTACATCAAAACTCCATCTTCACCGTAAACTGCACTTCGCGCGGATCGCCAATCTGGTTGCCCAGGTTGTTGGTCGCAATCGACGACGTGTAGTAGGTCTTATCAAACAGATTTTTCACGTTCACCTGCAGCGTCACCGGATACTGTAGCTTCATCTTGTACGCCGCAAACGCGTCCGCCACGAAATAGCCCGGCAGATAATAATCCGCACCGTTGGTTGCTGAGCGACGGCTTACGCCGTGCCCGCCGCCGCCCAGCGTCAGGGTATTCCCGGCAAACGCATTGTGAATATCGTAGGTCAGGAACAGGGAGCCGGTATGGCGCGGCACGTTCGGCAGCGGTTTGCCCGCATAGTCCGGATCTTCCAGAACCTTCGCGTCGGTATAGCCGTAGCTGGCGATAATGTTGGTGTTCTCGGTCAGCGACCCGGCGAGATCCACCTCCACGCCCTGCGAGCGCACGCGGCCCGCTGTTTTGGCGACGGTTTCATCACCCACGCTTTCTGTGTACAGCACGTTGCGCTTGTGGATATCAAACAGCGCAATATTGGCGGTAATGCCGTCGAACAGGTCAAACTTAGCGCCTATTTCATACGCGTTTGACGTTTCCGGCGGCAGGTCACCAATGTAGCTCGCAATGGACGACTGCGGCATAAACGTCTGGGAATAGTTGGCAAACAGCGAGACCGCCGGGGTGAGCTTATAAACAAGACCCAGCTTCGGCGTCCACTGGTCGTCGCGGCTGTCGGTGTTCACGTTAAACGGACGGCCTTTCCCCGCGTACTGGGTGTAATACTGATAGCGCATTCCGGCGACGGCGATCCACTTATCGGTCAGGTACAGCGCGTCCTGCGCGTAGGCGGAGTAGCTTTCCTGCTTAATGGTTT
Organism: Enterobacter sp. C3_dUdeg; assembly: GCF_057536195.1. Taxonomy (NCBI): domain Bacteria; kingdom Pseudomonadati; phylum Pseudomonadota; class Gammaproteobacteria; order Enterobacterales; family Enterobacteriaceae; genus Enterobacter; species Enterobacter sp. C3_dUdeg. The sequence continues at coordinate 122,841 of NZ_BAAKFX010000009.1, read as the reverse complement.
GATCGCTGTCGGATGCCGAGACGGTGGTGCACTTGCCGAGGCTGCCGTAGCTCGGGTGGTAAATATTGAAGTCCTTAACGTTCTTACAGCGGATCATATCCGTACGCAGCAGATCGTAATTCTCATACGACACGCCGGTCAGGATCTCATTGTAAAAGCCCGCGATGTCCACGTTCCCCTGCAGATCCGCTCGCGTCGTGTGCATACGCTGGGTCGAGCCCTGGGTCGCATCCACGCGGCGGGTCAGGTTGCCGGTTTTTGAATCGTAGGCCATCACGCGGGCCTGGTTATCGCTGTATTTATCCTGGCTGTAGCTGTAGTCGAACTTCGCGGTCCACTGGCTGTTAAGGCGATACTCCGCGTTGAGCTGAGCGAGATCGGACTGTCCGTCGGTCACGTTAAACGGTTCGTCGAAGCGGGTTTTGCGATCGACGTTGACGGCTTTTTTAGTGTTGAGATCGAAGATCGTTCCGCGATCGAACGGCGTTTTATAGTCGCGATGCGAATAGAGCACGGTCACGGTGGCATCGTCGCCGAACCAGGTCAGCGACGGGGCAATAAAGGTGCTGCGTTCGTTGCCGAAATTACGCCAGTAATCCTCGTCCTGATATTCGCCCGTCAGGCGATACGCCAGGCGCGTGCCGTCAATCGGGCCGGTAACATCAACCTGTCCGGTGCCGCCGCCAAAGCTGGACGAGGTAGCGGAAAGGGAACCGCCGAAGGTCTTCTCCGGGCGTTTGGTGACGACGTTAATCAGGCCGCCCGGATCGAGAATGCCGTAGAGCGTCGAGGCCGGGCCTTTCAGCACCTCCACGCGCTCGGTTGCAGCATTAAAGCTGCGCGGCAGCACGGTGCGCAGGCCGTTGGTCATGATCGAGCCGTCGCGGTTCGCGCCAAATCCGCGGCGCACAAAGGCATCCTGCGTGCCGCCCAGGGTGTTGGTCTGCACCACGTTGCTGACGTTATAGAGCGCTTCATCCAGCGTGGTGGCATGCTGATCCGCCAGCACTTTGTCGCTGACGGTATTGACCACCTGCGGGATGTCCAGCATCGGCATGTTGGTTAACGTCGCGGTGGAGGTATTCAACGGCTGATAGCCATTCGTGGCCTCCGCCGTCGTATTTGGATCGGCGGTGACGGTAAGCGTTTCGCCGTCTTTAGTCGCGGTGTTATCTGCTGCCTGCACCAGCGGCGCCATAAACAGCAGTGAAAAGAGCGCGCGCCCTTTTACCCCAGAGAGTGAAGGTGTGAACGTAGCCATTACATCTGTTATCCCGAAATATCCCGCGAATGACGTTTCGCGGAAAAATGTGTGAGTCATTGCCCTTTACGGTCTGTCCGTTAGCCACGGTGGGCATCGGACATGTAATTGAGAATCATTCAATCATGCGCGAATGTAGTAGTAAATGGAAAAAAGAAAAAATCGACTACAACGTTTAGCCGGGCGTATAAGCGCAGCGGGATGATTATTAATTTATTGAATTAAATGCTTTTTAAAGTCATTCCTTGTTCATTTTTCCTCAGGCTTACCCCTGGTTTTATCAGGGTGTTTCTTCTCTTGACTACTACATGGCGCAGCGTCAAACTCTCAAAAGAGAATGATTTTTATTTATATTTGTTGCGCTTTTTTATTACGTTGGCATTCACGTGGCTCACAACACAAAAAAACCGGGACTGGTTCTGAAGAACCTCTCTGCGGGCTATCAGAAAAAAATCATCGTTGATGATATCTCCCTTGCGATCCCTCAGCAGAAAATGACCGTGCTGGTAGGGGCGAACGGCTGCGGAAAATCCACGCTGCTGAGCACCATTGCGCGTTTGCTTCAGCCGCTTGGCGGCGCGGCAGTTCTCGACGGCAAGGCGATCCACGAGCAGCCGACCAAAGCCGTCGCCCGCCAGCTGGGTATCCTGCCGCAGTCTCCGCTGCTCCCGGAAGGGTTGACCGTCTTTGAGCTGGTCTCGCGCGGGCGTTTTCCCTGGCAGAACTTTATGCGCCAGTGGAGCGACGAGGACGAGCTGGCGGTGGAAGAGGCCCTGCGCCTGACCGGCACGGCGGAGTTTGCCCATATGCCGGTGGAAAGCTTATCCGGCGGCCAGCGTCAGCGCTGCTGGATCGCCATGGCGCTGGCGCAGCAAACGCCGTATATCCTGCTTGACGAGCCCACGACGTTTCTCGATCTCCGCTATCAGGTGGAGATCCTGGAACTGCTGCACACCCTGACCCGCCGGCACGGGCGTACCGTCGTGGTGGTGCTGCACGATCTCAACTTCGCCGTAAACTACGGCGATTCGCTGGTCTTTTTACGCCAGGGGAAAGTTGAAGGCGTATTGCATGAGGGCGATGCCTGTACGCCGGAGCTGATTAAAGCGGTGTTTGATGTGGACGTGCATATGTCCATAAACCCGTTGACCGGCAAGCCGTTCTTTATGCCGTTTCGCCAGGGCCCTGTTCAGCCATGATGCGCTCCTCTCTGGCCTTCCCGATCTTCGCTTTGCTGCTGGCGCTGGGCGCGATTATGCATTTGGGCATCGGCGCACGCTTCATCGCCCCGCAGACGGTGGTGGAGGCATTCTTCCATTTCGATCCGCGCAATTTCGACCATAACGTCATTATCAAATTAAGACTGCTGCGCCTCTGCGCCGCGATGGTGACGGGCGCCGCGCTCGGCGTGGCGGGCGTGCTGCTGCAGTCCGTGATCCGCAACCCGCTCGGCGAGCCGCATATTCTGGGGCTCAACGCCGGGGCCGCGCTGGCGGTCGTGATTACCAGCGCGCTTGGGCTGTCGCTGCCGTTTGGGCGCCCGCTCGTTGCCGCCGCCGGTGCCGCCGCGCTGTTTTTGCTGGTGCTGATGTTCTCCTCGTCCGGTCGCACCGGGCTTACGCCGATGAAGGTCACGCTGTGCGGCGTGGCGATGTCGGCGTTTGCCTCGTCGATTACCGCCGCGGTGTTAATTCTCGATGAACAGACGCTGCTCGCCATGCGCACATGGCTGGCAGGGGGCCTGGCCGGGATCAACGTGCAGACGCTCCGGAGCGCCCTTTGGGCTGCAACAGCCGGTTTTGTTCTCGCCATCGGGCTGTCGCCCTCGCTCAACATGCTGGCGCTGGGAGACCGAATGGCGCAGGGGCTTGGCGTGTCGCTGCTGAAAACCCGCCTGCTTGCCCTGCTGGCCATCGCGCTGCTCTGCGGCGCGGCCGTCTCAATTGCCGGGCCGATTGGCTTTATCGGGCTGGTCGTGCCGCAGCTCATTCGCCGTCTGGTGTCGGTGGATTTACGCGTTATGGTGCCGCTGTCTGCCCTGTGTGGCGCGCTGGTTCTGCTGCTGGCGGATATCGCCGCCCGCACGCTGTTTACGCCCTGGGAGCTGGCAACCGGCATCATGACGGCCCTGGTCGGCGCACCCGTATTCATCTTTATGGCATCGAGGATGTTCAAATGAACCGGGCCGGATTCCGCGCGATCCGTATTGGCCGTTTATCGGCGCTGGTTCGCCCGAGGGCGCTGGCCTGCCTGACGCTTTTAGCGCTGGTGGCGTTAAGCCTGCTGGGCTTTGGCCTGACGCACGGTTCTCTGCCTGTTCCCATCTCCGCCATCGGGCGCGCGCTGTTTTCTCCTGAGAGCCTGACGGCGGAGACGCGCTACATCGTGATGGATATCCGCCTGCCGCGCCTGCTGATGGCGGTGCTGTGCGGCGCGATGCTCGGCATGGCGGGGGCGGCAATGCAGTCCATCACCCGCAATGGTCTGGCCGATCCCGGGCTTATTGGCGTGAAGGAGGGCTGTAGCGCGGCGGTACTGCTGCTGATTTTTCAGTTCCCGGCGCTGGGCCTGGCCTGGCGTCCGCTGGTCGGCATGGCCGGCGGGCTGCTTACCGCGCTGCTGGTTATCGGCCTGGCGCGCGATATCTCGCGCCCGCGGTTCATCCTGATCGGCATCGGCGTGTCGTGGGCGTTTGCCGCCGCAATGGGCGTCTTTATCACCACCGCCGACGTGCGGGACGTGCAGACGGCGATGCTGTGGCTGGCGGGAAGCCTGCATGCGGCAAACTGGACGCTGGTGGGGTTAGCCGCGCTCTGGGCTGCCCCCGCGTTTGCGCTGCTGCTGTTTACCGCACGGGCTGCGGACGTGGCGTTGCTTGGCAATCAGGCCGCCGCGGGCCTTGGCGTACGCACAACCCGGCTGGCGCTGCTGCGGGTTCTCGCCCCGGTGGTGCTGACGGCGGCCTGCGTCTCGTGCGTGGGCAGTATTGGTTTCGTGGGGCTTATTGCCCCGCATATGGCGCGCCTGCTGCTGCGCGGTGGGCAAACCGCGCTCCTGACGGGAAGCGCCGTGCTGGGCGCGCTGCTGGTGCTGCTGGCGGATAACGTCGGACGTCTGGCGTTCCTCCCGCTGCAGCTGCCGGCGGGAATTGTGATTTCATTGATTGGCGGACCGTTTTTCCTGCTGCTGCTCTGGCAGCGTCGGGACAGATTTTAGGAGACTAGGATGCGCGTAGTGTTTTCGATGCTGTTGCTGGTGGGGTTCGCGGTGGGTGCGGCGGAGCCGACGCAGACGTTTACTGACGATCTGAACCGAAAAGTGGTGGTGCCGGTTCATCCGAAACGGATTGTCTCTTTACACGATCTGGATATCACCATTCCGCTGATTGAGCTTGGCGTGCCGCCGGTGGCAAGCCATGGCCGCACGCGGCCGGACGGCAGCCACTTTCTGCGCTCCAGCGGCATGTTGACCGGCGTCGACTTCGATAATTCCGACATTACATTTATCGGCACGGCCGATATCGACATTGAAGCCATCGCCGCCGCAAAGCCTGACCTGATCGTTACCGAGCCGACCCGTAACACCCCGGTGGAACAGCTGGCGAAAATTGCCCCGACGGTGAGCATCGATCATCTCGACGGCGGCGCGCCGGAGATCTACCGCAAGCTGGCTCAGCTGACGGGAACGCAGGCGCGGCTCAAGGTTCTGGAGCGGCGCTATCAGGAGCAGATTAAGGCCCTGAAGGCGACAATTGATACCAGCAAGGTGACCGTGTCCGTGATTCAGGCGAATCAGGGAAAGATTAATGCCATGCACAGCTACCACTCGCTGGGCCGCGTGTTGCGCGACGCCGGATTCACCTTCCCGCCGCTGATTGAGTCCATCCCGGACGGAGGGCGCATCGACGTCAGCGCCGAGCGCCTGCCGGAGCTGGATGCCGATTTCGTCTTCGCCACCTGGCGCGGGGATACGGGCGGTAAACCGCAGGACGAGCTGGCGGCGATGGATGCGGTCATGCCGGGCTGGTGTCAGTTCCTGAATGCCTGCAGAACCGGGCATTACGTGCTGATCTCGCGTGAAGAGGCCATCTCGAATTCGTACGCCTCGTTAGGGCTGATGGCCGCGCAGGTGCAGTCGCAGATTGCCGGGCGTCCGCTGCCGGAGGCGTCACGGTGATCCGCAAAGAGAAAGGGCGCGTGGATGTCTATGGCGACCGCTTTCGCGCGCGTGCGCATCAGCTGACGCCGCGTCTGCTGCAGGTTGCACGCTATATCCATGACAACCGCGAAGCGGTGATGGAACAGACCGCAATGGAGATCGCGACGCTGTTGAAAACCTCGGATGCCACGGTGGTCCGCGCCATTCAGGCGCTGGGTTTCGCCGGGCTGCGCGATCTCAAGCAGACGCTGGAGCAGTGGTTTGGTCCGGTGGTCACCTCCAGCGAAAAGATGTCCACCACGGTGAATACGCTCGCCAGCGACGTCAACGCGAGCATTGATTTCGTGCTGGAGGGGCATCAGCATACCTGCGAGGTGTTATCCGAGCCCCACAACCGCTACGCGATGGCCCAGGCGGTCTCTCTGCTGGCGCAGGCGAGGCAGGTTGCCATATTTGGCATTGGCGCCTCCGGCATTCTGGCCGAGTACACCGCCAGGCTGTTCAGTCGCATGGGGTTACCCGCCACGCCGCTTAACCGTACCGGGATAGGGCTTGCCGAGCAGCTGATTGCGCTTCAGCGCGGCGACGTGCTGGTGATGATGGCGCAGAAATCCGCGCACCGGGAGGGGCAAACCACGCTGCGTGAAGCAAAACGTCTGGGCATTCCAACTATATTGCTGACCAACGCCCTCGATTCGCGTTTCAGCAAGGAGGCCAGCGTGGTGATCCACGTTCCGCGCGGCGGCGAAAAAGGCAAAATCCCGCTCCACGGCACGGTGCTGCTGTGTCTGGAGATGATCATCTTATCCGTCGCCTCCACCGAGCCGCAGCGCACCATCAAGTCGATGAAGCGCATCAACGAGCTACACCGTGGGTTAAAGCCGGGGAAGAAAAGCACCTAAAAACAAAGCCCGGTAGCGCTGACGCTCACCGGGCCTGGATCTGTTCTCCCTCTCCTTTCGGGAGAGGGCGGGGGAGGGGAAACTTAAACCCCTTGCTCCAGAATGCGGATGTGGGTTTCCAGCACGTCACCCTTAACCGCGTCGCTCCACGCTTTCATGTGCGCGGTCTGCAGGTGCGCTTCAAGATGCGCGACGGTTTCCCACTGCTCAACCATGATGATCGAGTCTGGCGCGGTCGCCTGGAAGCTGGCGTCAGTGGCGGCATCCACCATCGGCGCGTAGCCGTGGCAGCCTTCTTCTTTCAGTACGGTCGGGATAATTTTCGCGAACTGATCCAGCACCGCCTGGCGGTGATGTTGACCTGGACGAGTACGGATTTCTGCGATTACGGTAAGCATGTTTACTACTCCTTTAATTCCAGGCTACCAGTTAAGCAAAAATTTCCGCGAGATGCTTGCGATATTCTGCGATATAGCTCGGGACGTCAGGCATTTTAATCACGTCGTTGACGATAAAGGTCGGCAGCGGATCCATGCCCAGGAACTGGTTAGCCTTGTGGAACGGCAGGTACGCGCCGTCGACGCCCACGCCTTCGAAGAACTGTTCTTTATCGGTGAAGGCTTCCAGCGGGGCGTTCCAGGTCAGCGAGAGCATATATTTTTTGCCCTGAATCAGGCCGCCCGAGCCGTATTTTTTGGAGGCGTCAGAGCGGGTGCGGCCATCGCTGGCATACAGCGAGCCGTGACCTTCGGTGAACACGTCGTCCATGTATTTTTTCACGGTCCACGGCGCGCCCATCCACCAGCCTGGCATCTGCCAGATCACCACGTCAGCCCACAGGAAGTTCTGCACTTCGGCCTTCACGTCATAACTGCTGTCTGCACGCACGACCTTAATATCATGCCCGGCGTCGCGCAGGAAACCGTCCGCGACCTCGGTCAGGGTGTCATTCAGCTGGCCTTTAGAGTGCGCAAATTCTTTTGCACCGTTGATAATCAGGATGTTGCTCATTATTTGTCCTCGATGATGAGAGTATGGCCAGTATTCTACGCGCGAGGACGGTGCGGTAAAATGAGCAAAATGTGCAAAGTCTTTTGCGTTAAACGCAATAATCCCTTACCAGCTGACCTTCACTTCAAAACCGCCTTCAGGGGCATTGCCCAGCGAAACGCGCATCCCGTGCAGGGCGGCGATGCGTTTTACAATGGATAACCCCAGCCCGCTGCCCGTGGCATCCTGACCCGGCGGGCGATAAAAGCGCTCGCCGATGCGCGCCAGCGCGTCCGGTGAAATGCCTGGGCCGTTGTCGCGCACGGTAAAGCCACGCGCGTCCAGCGTTACGTCCACCACGCTGCCGCGCGGGCTGTAGCGAATCGCGTTATCCAGCAGGTTGCGCACCAGCAGGCTCAGGAGCAGCTGCTGGCCCGTGCGTGTCACCTCTGGTGCATGGATGTTCAGGCGAATATCAATGCCCGCCTGCTGCGCCGGATACCAGATATCCAGCACGGCCGACTGCAGCAAGTCGGCCAGGGGAATCGGTTCGACATCGTCAAGGTTATCCAGCGAGTCCAGACGCGACAGCGTGAGGAGCTGATCCACCAGCCGGGAAGCGCGGTCGATGCCCGCATGCAGCTGCGTCAGCGCCTTTTCCCGCGCCTGCGGATCGTCATGAGAGAGCTGGGCCACGTCAGTTTGCACCTTCAGGGCCGCCAGCGGGCTGCGCAGCTCGTGGGCGGCATCGGACGTAAAGCGGCGCTCGCGGGTCATCATCTCCTGGGTGCGCGCGAAGAGATGATTCAGCGAGTCGAGCAGGGGGCGTACTTCCGTAGGAAGGCCCTCGGTCGGCAGTTTATCGGTGGCATCCGGCGAGCGGGAGCGCAGGGTCTGCGCCAGCTTTTTCAGCGGCTTCAGCTCCCGACTCAGGAGGACGATCAGCAGCAGCAACATCACGGGCAGCGCCACCAGCCAGGGGGTCAGCTGCGAGCTGACCACGTCCAGCGCCATCTCCTGGCGGTACTCCCATTCCTGGCCGACCACTACGCGGTACTTCCCGTCGGATGAGGTTAGCCATAAAAAACGCCACTCGTCGTTGTCGCCCTGCAGCTGCCCGTTATCGAACCCGTCGCGGCGATAGTGGTACGGAATATCGCGTCCGTTTTCACCGTCGTTGAGGAGCATTTTGCCGTCGACGGCGTAAATGGCGAAAGCCAGCGCGTCGTCGTCCAGACGACCGTGCTTCACTTTTTTCGGGATCTCGCGCATGCGTTCGGGGGCGCGGATCTCGTCCAGATCCATCGTCAGCAGCCGTTTAGCAAACAGCATCTGCTGGGTATCGAACAGCTTGTCGAGCTTGTGGGTCGTCTGCTGCCAGGCAACCAGGCTGGCGGCAAACCAGGCCGTCAGAGACAGAAGTAAAAAGAGAAGCGTCAGGCGCAGCTTCAGGCTCAGTTTCATGCGTCACCCAGGGTATAGCCGATGCCGTGCACGGTGCGGATAAACTCGCTCCCAAGCTTGCGGCGCAAATGATGGACGTGAACCTCGATGGCGTTGCTGGAGACGTCGTCGTCCCAGGTATAGAGTTTTTCCTCGATCAGCTTTCGCGGCAGCACCCGACCGGTGTTACGCATTAACAGCTCCAGCAGCGCGAACTCTTTCGGCTTGAGCGTCAGCGGCTCACCGTCCAGCGTGGCGATGAGACGGCTCGGATCGAGCGTGACCTTCCCGTGACGCAGCTCGCTACGCGCCTGGCCGTGGCTGCGGCGGACCAGCGCTTCGAGGCGGGCACCCACTTCGATCAGCGCGAACGGCTTACAGAGATAATCATCCGCGCCAAGACGTAGCCCTTCGACGCGCTGGTTAAGCGCATCCCGCGCCGTCAGAATCAGTACCGGCTCGCTGCGCCCGCTCTCGCGCCACGCGCGCAGGATGTCCAGACCGTCAATTTCCGGCAGCGTCAGATCCAGCACCACGGCATCATAGGGTGCAGAAGACAGCGCGGCCTGGCCGGTTTTACCGTCGGTAAACCAGTCCACGCTAAAACCCATTTTGCTCAACCCCGCCTTGATACCGTCGCCGATTAACCTGTCGTCTTCTACCAGTAAAATGCGCATGTTCCCTCCTTGATGTCGTCAGTAAACCCTCTGTAAGCGCCTGCTGTACAGCAATAATAAATAAATTTTTCCCTTAAGAAGTTGTTAAGGATTACCCTGTTAAATGGACTGCGAAACGACATTAAAGGGAGAGATGAAGATGAAAAAATTCGCTGCAATTGCTGCCATCATGATGATGACCACCGCGCCGGTCTTTGCTGCTCAGGGCGGTTTTACTGGCCCATCGGCCACACAGACCCAGACGCAAACTCAGCAGGGCGGTTTTGTCGATAACAACGCCAACCTCACCACTGCGGCAAAAGTGAAAGACCTGAAGGACGATGCCTGGGTGAAGCTGCGCGGGAACATCACCGAGCGCCTGTCCGATGACCGCTACACCTTCCGCGATGAGTCCGGCACGGTCGTAGTTGAGATTGACCACAAGCGCTGGAACGGCGTGACCGTCACTCCGCAGGATAAAGTTGAACTGCAGGGTAAAGTCGATAAAGACTGGAACGAGTTTGAAATCGACGTGAAGCAGGTTATTAAGCTGAACAAATAACCCGAAATGGGCCGCCTGTGCGGCCCTTTTTCTTTGTGACTCAATTCATCAGATGAGGTAGTATCTGCGGCAATATTGCCTGAAACCCTTCGGTTTCTGAGTTGAGGAATCACACGTAATGAGCGATATGGCAGAGCGCCTCGCGCTACATGAATTCACGGAAAACGCCTACCTGAACTACTCCATGTACGTCATCATGGACAGGGCGTTGCCGTTTATCGGGGATGGCCTGAAGCCCGTTCAGCGCCGCATCGTGTATGCGATGTCCGAACTGGGGCTGAACGCCACCGCCAAGTTTAAGAAATCCGCCCGTACCGTCGGTGACGTACTGGGTAAATACCATCCGCACGGCGACAGCGCCTGTTATGAAGCGATGGTGCTGATGGCGCAGCCGTTCTCTTACCGCTATCCGCTGGTGGACGGGCAGGGGAACTGGGGTGCGCCGGACGATCCGAAATCCTTCGCGGCGATGCGTTATACCGAATCCCGTCTCTCTAAATATGCCGAAGTGCTGCTGGGCGAGCTGGGTCAGGGAACCGTTGACTGGGTGCCAAACTTCGACGGTACGATGCAGGAGCCGAAGATGCTGCCTGCGCGTCTGCCGAACATCCTGCTGAACGGTACCACCGGTATCGCGGTCGGTATGGCGACGGACATTCCGCCGCACAACCTGCGTGAAGTGGCGAAAGCCGCCATTACCCTGATTGAGCAGCCGAAAGCGACGCTCGACGAGCTGCTGGATATCGTGCAGGGGCCAGATTTCCCGACCGAAGCCGAGATCATCACCTCGCGCGCGGAAATCCGCAAAATCTACCAGAACGGTCGCGGCTCCGTGCGTATGCGCGCGGTGTGGAATAAAGAGGACGGCGCCGTGGTGATCACCGCGCTGCCGCATCAGGTTTCCGGTGCCAAAGTGTTGGAGCAGATCGCCTCCCAGATGCGCAATAAAAAGCTGCCGATGGTGGACGACCTGCGCGACGAATCGGATCACGAAAACCCGACCCGTCTGGTGATCGTGCCGCGCTCCAACCGCGTGGACATGGAACAGGTGATGAACCACCTGTTCGCCACCACCGATCTGGAAAAAAGCTACCGCATCAACCTGAACATGATTGGCCTCGACGGACGCCCGGCGGTGAAAAACCTGCTGGAGATCCTCACCGAATGGCTGACGTTCCGCCGCGATACGGTCCGCCGTCGTCTGAACCATCGTCTGGAGAAAGTGCTTAAGCGCCTGCATATCCTCGAAGGTTTGCTGGTGGCGTTCCTCAATATCGACGAAGTGATTGAGATCATCCGTACCGAGGACGAGCCGAAGCCGGCGCTGATGTCGCGCTTTGGCATCAGCGAAACCCAGGCCGAAGCGATCCTCGAACTGAAGCTGCGCCATCTCGCCAAACTGGAAGAGATGAAGATCCGCGGCGAGCAGAACGAGCTGGAAAAAGAGCGCGATCAGCTGCAGGCGATCCTCGCGTCCGAGCGCAAGATGAACACCCTGCTGAAGAAAGAGCTGCAGGCCGATGCAGACGCCTTCGGCGACGACCGTCGTTCTCCGCTGCACGAGCGCGAAGAAGCGAAGGCCATGAACGAGCACGACATGCAGCCGTCCGAGCCGGTGACCATTGTTCTGTCGCAGAGCGGCTGGGTGCGTAGCGCCAAAGGCCACGATATCGACGCGCCGGGGCTGAGCTACAAGGCGGGCGACAGCTTCAAAGCGGCGGTGAAAGGCAAGAGCAACCAGCCGGTGGCGTTTATCGACTCCACCGGCCGCAGCTACGCCATCGACCCGATTACGCTGCCTTCCGCGCGCGGGCAGGGCGAGCCGCTCACCGGCAAGCTGACGCTGCCGCCGGGGGCGACGGTTGACCATATGCTGATGGAAGCCGATGACCAGAAGCTGCTGCTGGCGTCCGATGCGGGCTACGGCTTTATCTGTACCTTTAACGACCTGGTCTCCCGTAACCGTGCCGGTAAGGCGCTGATTAGCCTGCCGGACAACGCCCACGTGATGGCGCCGCTGGTGATCGAGAACGAAAGCGACATGCTGCTGGCGATCACCACCGCCGGACGTATGCTGATGTTCCCGGTCAGCGATCTGCCGGAACTGTCGAAAGGCAAGGGCAACAAGATCATCAACATCCCGTCGGCGGAAGCCGCGAAAGGCGAAGATAGCCTGGCGCACCTCTTCCTCCTGCCGCCGCAGAGCACGCTGACCATTCACGTCGGCAAGCGTAAGATCAAGCTTCGTCCGGAAGAGCTGCAGAAAGTGGTGGGTGAGCGCGGTCGCCGCGGCTCGCTGATGCGCGGACTGCAGCGCATCGACCGCGTGGAGATTGACTCTCCTGCACGCAGCACCGCGGGTGACAGCGAAGAGTAATGTCGTGATATCCCCCTCTGCCCGGAGGGGGAGTTTCAATAAAATTTCCCGTAAAATCGTTGTTAATTCGTGCGTTGCGATTAACAATACGCGCTCGTAATAAAGTCCTTACCTGGCCACAGGTGAAGTATAATTGTCAGCTGTTGGGGCTTCAGAGGTCGCTATGCTATATATTGTTCGTCTTATTCTTACCGTTATCTACTGCATTCTGGTCTGTATTTTCGGCTGCATCTATTGCCTGTTCAGTCCGCGTAATCCTAAGCATGTTGCCACCTTCGGCCATATGTTCGGTCGCCTTGCGCCGCTGTTTGGTCTGAAGGTTGAAAAACGTCTGCCTGAAGGGGCGGAGAATTTCGGTAACGCCATCTATATCGCCAACCATCAGAACAATTACGATATGGTGACCGCCGCAAATATCGTTTTGCCACCGACCGTGACGGTGGGGAAAAAAAGCCTGCTGTGGATCCCGTTTTTTGGCCAGCTGTACTGGCTGACCGGTAACCTGCTGATCGACCGTAACAACCGTGCGAAAGCGCACAGCACCATTGCGGAAGTGGTCAATCATTTTAAAAAGCGCAGAATCTCAATCTGGATGTTCCCGGAAGGAACGCGCAGCCGCGGCCGCGGCCTGCTGCCGTTTAAAACCGGTGCGTTTCATGCCGCAATTGCGGCAGGTGTTCCAATTATTCCTGTGTGCGTTTCCAATACTTCGAATAAGATTAATCTTAACCGCCTGAATAACGGGCTGGTGATTGTCGAAATGCTGCCACCCGTCGATACCAGCAAATACGGTAAAGACCAGGTGCGCGAGCTGGCAGCGCACTGCCGTGAGCTGATGGCTCAGCATATTGCGCAGCTCGACAAAGAAGTCGCAGAGAGAGAAGCCGCCGGTAAGATTTAATCCGGCGTTGAAGGGAAAACGAATTCCCGCGTTGTTAGTCGTTTCAGATGGAGCTTATATGTCACTCAGTCGGCGTCAGTTTATTCAGGCTTCCGGGATCGCCGTTTGTGCGGGTGCGATGCCGCTGACAGCCAGCGCCGCCGGGCAGCAACAGCCGCTGCCCATTCCGCCATTAATTGAATCCCGTCGCGGTCAGCCGCTTTTCCTGACGCTGCAGCGTAGCCACTGGTCCTTTACCCAGGGGACGCGCGCGCCGGTCTGGGGCATTAACGGACGTTACCTTGGGCCGACCATACGCGTGTGGAATGGCGATGACGTAAAGCTCATCTACAGTAACCGTACCCCTGAAAATGTCGCCATGACCATCAGCGGCCTGCAGGTGCCTGGCCCGTTAATTGGCGGCGCGGCGCGAATGATGTCTCCCAGCGCCGACTGGGCGCCCGTTCTGCCGATTCGCCAGAGCGCGGCCACCCTGTGGTATCACGCCAACACGCCTAACCGCACGGCGCAGCAGGTTTATAATGGCCTGGCCGGAATGTGGCTGGTGGAAGATGAGGTCAGCAAATCCCTGCCGATCCCGAACCACTACGGCGTGGATGACTTCCCGGTTATCATCCAGGACAAGCGTCTGGATAATTTCGGTACGCCGGAATACAGCGAGCCGGGCAGCGGTGGCTTTGTCGGCGATACGCTGCTGGTCAACGGCGCGCAAAGCCCGTATGTGGAAGTTTCGCGCGGCTGGGTGCGCCTGCGTCTGCTCAACGCGTCTAACTCGCGCCGCTATCAGCTGCAAATGAGCGATGGCCGTCCGCTGCACGTGATCTCCGGCGACCAGGGCTTTTTACCGGCGCCGGTTTCCGTCAAACAGCTGGCGCTCTCGCCGGGCGAACGTCGTGAAGTTCTCATTGATATGACCAATGGGGATGAAGTGTCTGTCACCTGCGGTGAAGCGGCCAGCATTGTGGACCGCATTCGCGGGTTCTTTGAACCGTCGAGCATTCTTGTCTCGACTCTGGTTCTGACCCTGCGCCCGACCGGTCTGCTGCCGCTGGTGACCGATAGCCTGCCAATGCGTCTGCTGCCGCAGGAGATCATGAGCGGCTCGCCGGTGCGTAGCCGTGATATCAGCCTGGGCGACGACCCGGGCATCAACGGCGCGCTGTGGGACGTCAACCGCATCGACATTACCGCGCAGCAGGGCACCTGGGAGCGCTGGACGGTCCGTTCAGATATGCCGCAGTCGTTCCATATTGAAGGGGTGGCATTCCTGATCCGCAACGTCAACGGCGCGATGCCGTTCCCGGAAGACCGCGGCTGGAAAGATACCGTCTGGGTGGACGGCCAGGTTGAACTGCTTGTCTATTACGGTCAGCCTTCGTGGCCGCACTTCCCGTTCCTGTTCCACAGCCAGACGCTGGAGATGATGGACAGGGGCTCCGTGGGGCAGATGCTGATCAACCCTGCGCCATAATCCTGTCATTCCCGGTTCGCCGGGAATGGTTTATGCCCGCCAGAAAAAGCGCGAGAACAGAATCAGCACCGGATAAATTTCCAGACGCCCCAGGATCATCGCCGCGCACATCAGCAGTTTTGCCCCCTCGGTTAACGTGCCGAACGTCGACGCCGTCTCGCCAAACCCCAGCCCCATGTTGTTGATGCAGGCGGCAACCGTTGCGAATGCGGTAAACAGGTCGTAGCCCATCAGGTTGAGCGACCAGACAAAAAAGCCTGTGATCATGACGTAGAGAAAAAAGAAGCTCCATACCGAGCGCAGGACGCGTTCATTCACCACGCTTTTGCCCACCTTAATGCTCAGCAGCGCTCTCGGATGCGCCAGCTGGTTCATCTCCTGAATACTCTGCTTGAACATAATGAGAAAACGCAGGGCTTTGATCCCGCCGCAGGTCGAGCCTACGCAGCCGCCAAAAAAGCTGGCGCTCAACAGCAGGAAGATGGTGTGTGCGGGCCATTGGGCATAGTCGGCTGTCGAAAGGCCGTTATCGGTCATCATCGAACTGGCAAGGAAGAAGGCGTGCACCAGGCTATCCGTGGCGTTGTACGTCCCGGCATGCCAGACCTGCCAGGCGGTGATGACAATAATCACCGCGGCGGCGCTCAGAAAGAATTTAACCTCCGGGCTGCGGCGAATCGGTTTCAGGGTGCGTCTGACAATGGCGACGTACCAGAGGGTGAAGTTGAACGCGGAGAGCAGTGAAAACGCCCCGGCGACCAGCTCAATCGCGTGGCTGTCATAAAACCCAATGCTCTCGCTGCGGGTGGAAAATCCGCCCAACGACACGGTCGACAGCCCGTGACAGAGGGCGTCAAAAAATGACATTCCCGCCAGCCAGTAGGCCAGGGTGCAGGCCACGCCCAGCGCGAAGTAGGTCACCCACAGCGTGCGCGCGGTATCGGCAAGGCGGGGAGTCAGACGCTCCTCTTTGAACGGCCCCGGCATCTCTGACTGATAGAGCTTCATGCCGCCGATGCCCAGCAGCGGCAGGACCGCGACGGCCAGCACGATGACGCCTAACCCGCCAATGAAATTCAGCTGTGCGCGGTAATAAAGGTACGACTTGGGCAGGGCGCTGACGTCCCCGATGACCGTTGCCCCGGTGGTGGTGATCCCGGAAACCCCTTCAAAGAGCGCGTCGGCAAAGGAGAGCTGTAGCCCATCATCCATCCAGAGCGGCATGGCGCTAATGAATGAAAACAGCAGCCAGAACAGCACGATAATCACAAACCCGTCGCGGGTGCGAAGCTGTATGCCGGCGTGACGTGTAGCCCGCCAGGTTAGCCCTCCGAGAGTAAAAAAGGTTAAAAAGGTGGTCAGGAAGGCAAAGTAGGTCCGCTCTTTATTCAGCAGGGCGATCACCATCGGCGGCAGCATGGAAAGGCTGTACAGCAGAACCAGAAAACCGCAGAGGTGAAGGACAACCCGCAGCTGGGATACATGTAACGAATCGTTGGGCTTCACGACAGAGCTCCGCGCAATAACACGTTCCGGGGCAACTCACCGGAAAATATAGTGAATATTATGATTCAAAATTATCAGGGCGCCGTATTTTAACGACTTCCCCGAATATCTGCCTGCTTCATGCATCCTTTTCTTCAAATCTGGCGGATGAACAGCGTATAATCCCGCTCCTTTTGTCTATTTTTTCTTCGGAAGCATTATGAGCGCAATTTCCCTGATCCAGCCGGATCGTGACCTCTTCTCCTGGCCCCAGTACTGGGCGGCCTGCTTTGGACCGGCGCCATTCCTGCCGATGTCCCGGGAAGAGATGGACCAACTGGGCTGGGACAGCTGCGACATCATTCTGGTCACGGGCGATGCCTACGTTGACCATCCGAGCTTCGGCATGGCCATCTGTGGCCGTATGCTTGAGGCGCAGGGCTTCCGCGTGGGGATCATCTCCCAGCCTGACTGGAACAGCAAAGACGACTTTATGCGTCTGGGTAAACCGAACCTGTTCTTCGGCGTCACCGCAGGCAACATGGACTCGATGATCAACCGCTATACCGCCGACCGCAAGCTGCGCCATGACGACGCCTACACGCCGGATAACGTGGCGGGTAAACGCCCCGACCGCGCGACCCTGGTCTATACCCAGCGCTGTAAAGAAGCCTGGAAAGACGTCCCGGTGATCCTGGGCGGCATCGAGGCGAGCCTGCGCCGCACCGCGCACTACGACTACTGGTCAGATACCGTTCGCCGCTCGGTGCTGGTGGATTCCAAAGCCGACATGCTGATTTACGGTAACGGCGAGCGTCCGCTGGTGGAAGTGGCGCACCGTCTGTCGCAGGGTGAGCCGGTGAGCAGCATCCGCGACGTGCGCAATACCGCCATCATGGTAAAAGAGGCGCTGCCGGGCTGGAGCGGGGTGGATTCCCGCATCATTGATATGCCGGGCAAAATCGACCCGATCCCGCACCCGTACGGCGAAGATCTGCCGTGTGCCGATAACAAGCCGGTTGAGCCGAAAAAAGCGGAAGCGAAGGCTATCGTTGTGCAGCCGCCGCGCCCGAAACCGTGGGAAAAGACCTACGTGCTGCTGCCGTCCTACGAGAAGGTGAAAGCCGACAAGGTGCTCTACGCGCACGCGTCCCGTATTCTGCACCATGAAACCAACCCGGGCTGCGCCCGCGCGCTGATGCAGAAGCACGGCGAGCGCTTTATCTGGATTAACCCGCCGGCGATCCCGCTCTCCACCGAAGAGATGGACAGCGTCTTTGCGCTGCCGTACAAGCGCGTGCCGCACCCGGCGTACGGTAACGCCCGTATCCCGGCGTATGAGATGATCCGCTTCTCGATCAACATCATGCGCGGCTGCTTCGGCGGCTGTTCGTTCTGCTCCATTACCGAGCACGAAGGGCGTATTATCCAGAGCCGCTCTGAAGATTCGATCATCAATGAGATCGAAGCGATTCGCGACTCGGTGCCGGGCTTTACCGGCGTGATTTCCGACCTTGGCGGCCCAACCGCGAACATGTACATGCTGCGCTGCAAGTCGCCGCGCGCGGAGCAAACCTGCCGTCGCCTCTCCTGCGTCTATCCGAGCATTTGCGAGCATATGGACACTAACCATGAGCCGACGATCAACCTCTACCGCCGCGCGCGGGACCTGAAGGGCATCAAGAAGATCCTGATCGCGTCCGGGGTACGTTACGACATCGCCGTGGAAGATCCGCGCTACATCAAAGAGCTGGCGACGCACCACGTCGGCGGCTATCTGAAGATTGCGCCGGAGCACACCGAGGAAGGCCCGCTGTCGAAAATGATGAAGCCGGGCATGGGCAGCTACGATCGCTTTAAAGAGCTGTTCGATACCTATTCAAAGCAGGCGGGTAAAGAGCAGTACCTGATCCCTTACTTCATCTCCGCGCACCCGGGCACGCGCGATGAGGACATGGTGAACCTGGCGCTGTGGCTGAAGCAGCGTCGCTTCCGCCTGGATCAGGTGCAGAACTTCTATCCGTCACCGCTCGCTAACTCGACGACCATGTATTACACCGGCAAGAACCCGCTGAGTAAGATTGGCTACAAGAGTGAAGAGGTGATGGTGCCGAAAGGGGATAAACAGCGCCGTCTGCATAAAGCGCTGCTGCGCTACCACGATCCGAAAAACTGGCCGCTGATCCGTCAGGCGCTGGAAGAGATGGGTAAAAAACACCTGATCGGCTCGCGCCGCGACTGCCTGGTACCGGCCCCGACGCTGGATGAGATGCGCGAAGCGCGTCGCCAGAACCGCAATACGCGCCCGGCGCTGACCAAGCACACGCCGATTGTGCATCAGCGTTCGAACGGTAATTCGAGTGTGAAGAAGCCCGTGAAGCGCAAAGCGTAAATAAAAAACCCCGGCGAGCCGGGGTTTTTATGTCGACACGTAGGCCGGGTAAGGCGAAGCCGCCACCCGGCTTTTTTACGCGATTACCCGCCAAACTGGTCCGGGTCCGGGCCTAAACGTTTACCCTTATCCAGCTTCGCAATCTCACCCAGCTCGTCTTTGTCCAGACGGAAATCCCAGACGTCGAAGTTCTCGGCGATGCGCGATGGCGTGACCGATTTCGGGATGACCACCAGGCCGTTGTCCAGATGCCAGCGAATGACGATTTGCGCTGGGGTTTTACCGTATTTATCCGCCAGCTCACGGATAATCTTTTGATCAAACACCCCTTCGCCGCCCTGCGCCAGCGGGCTCCAGGACTCGGTCTGGATTTTATGCGTAGCGTTCCAGGCGTGTAGCTGGCGCTGCTGCATCAGCGGGTGCAGCTCGATCTGGTTAATCACTGGCGCAACGCCCGTCTCGTCAATCAGCCGCTGCAGGTGATGAACCTGGAAATTACAGACGCCGATGCTTTTCACCAGCCCCTCTTTCTGCAGTTCAATCATCCCTTTCCAGGCGTCAACGTAGTGATCGATAGCCGGAACCGGCCAGTGCATCAGCCAGAGATCGACGAAATCGAGCTGGAGTTTCTCCAGGCTCTCCTCCAGCGCTTCGCGGGGACGTTTTTGATCGTCGTTCCACAGTTTCGTGGTGATGAATAACTCATCGCGGGGGACGCCAGCGCTGGCCAGTGCCTTACCCACGCCGTCCTCGTTTTTATATGCGGCGGCGGTATCAATGGACCGATAGCCGACTTCCAGGGCTTTATGAATGGCGGAGACGACCTCGTCGTTACCGGCTTTCCATACACCTAGCCCCAACTGGGGCATCACGTTGCCGTCCTGCAGCTTGATTACGGTTTGGTTTGCCATTTTTCCTCCTTCAGGTGCGCATCGCCGGAGGGTTCCTCCGGCGATGGGTTGTGCATTAAGTCTGGACGAAATGTCAAAAAACGAAAGTCGGGAGGGCAAAAACGCTTAGCGTGCCGCTTCGTAGATGCGACGGCTCACGTCGAGCGTAATATCGCCGTGCTCGCCCAGGTGGGTCATGCCGTGTTCTTCGAGTTTTGCCAGCAGGGCAGGGATGGAGCTGCCGTCCAGGCCGTAGCCAGACAGACGCGTTGGCACGCCCAGACTTTCAAAGAAGCTGCGGGTTGCTTCGATGGCGGCATCAATACGCGCATCGTCAGAACCCTCGGTGATGTTCCACACGCGTTCAGCGTACTGCAGCAGTTTGGCACGCTTGGTATCCCGTTTTTCGTTCCACAGCGCAGGCAGCACAACGGCCAGCGTCTGAGCGTGGTCCAGACCGTGCATCGCCGTCAGCTCGTGGCCCAGCATATGGGTTGCCCAGTCCTGCGGCACGCCAGCCCCGATCAGGCCGTTCAGCGCCTGCGTTGCCGCCCACATGACGTTGGCACGAACGTCGTAGTTTTCCGGCTCTTTCAGCGCTTTTGGACCTTCTTCGACGAGCGTCAGCAGAATGCCTTCCGCGAATCGATCCTGAATTTTGGCATCTACCGGATACGTGACGTACTGCTCAACGGTATGAACAAAGGCATCGACCACGCCGTTCGCCACCTGACGCGCAGGCAGGGTGTAGGTGTAAACCGGATCCAGGATCGCGAACACAGGCTGAACGTGTTCGTTCATAAAGGCCTGTTTGTCGCCGGTCGTTTTACGGGAGATCACCGCGCCCTTGTTGGATTCAGAGCCGGTGGCCGGCAGGGTCAGCACGGAGCCCATCGGGATGGCGCTTTTAATGTCGCTGCCGCGGGTTTCCAGAATGTGCCACGGATCGATGCCGTCAGCGTAGTGCGCTGCCGCCGCGATGAACTTGGTGCCGTCCAGCACGGAGCCGCCGCCGACGGCCAGCAGGAAGGTGATATTTTCTTCGCGGGCAATTTTCACCGCGTTCATTAGCGTTTCGTAAGACGGATTTGGCTCGATGCCGCCGAACTCACGCACGTCCAGACCGTCCAGGGCGCTGTAAACCTGATCCAGCACGCCGGTTTTTTTCACGCTGCCGCCACCGTAGGTGATCAGTACGCGGGCGTCAGCGGGGATCTGCGCGCGCAGATCGGCGATAGCATCTTTACCAAACAGAATGCGGGTTGGGGTGTGAAGATTAAAGTTGTTCATTGCTCGTTCCCTTTAGTGGGTGAAAAACCGTGGTGGCGCAGAGGGCGACCTGATGCTGCACATTGTGGCCGTCCGGGGCTATCCTCTCAATGCACATTCCTGCCGATGTCTTGCCCATTTCTACAGAGCGCTGGAGAAAGCGCGGAAAAGCACGCACACTGTCAACGTCGGAAACCGTACCCGGAGTAACGTAATATGAACCGTGAAGCGATCTGCCATCAGCTCACTGCGCAGATTAAAAGACTGATAGATAAAGAAAATGGCGTCAGCGATCTGCTTCCTGACATTCGCCTGCTCTACGGCACGCAGCCCGGGACGCGCACGCCGGTCATGTACCAGCCGGGCATCGTTTTTCTCTTCTCGGGCCATAAAATTGGCTATATCAACGAGCGCGTGTTCCGCTACGACACCAATGAATATCTGCTCCTGACGGTACCTTTACCCTTCGAATGTGAAACCTTCGCGACAGAAGCCGTTCCGCTGGCCGGTATTCGCGTCAACGTCGATATTCTTCAGCTGCAGGAGCTGCTGATGGAGATTGGCGAAGATGAGTTCTTCCAGCCGTCTATGGCATCGAGCGGGATTAACTCGGCGACGCTGTCGGAAGATATCCTCTGCGCCATTGAGCGTCTGCTGGACGTGATGGAAAGGCCGCTGGACGCGCGTATTCTGGGCAAACAGATCGTCCGCGAAATTCTCTACCATGTGCTGCTGGGTCCGGGCGGCGGGGCGTTACTGGCTCTGGTGAGCCGACAGACCCACTTCAGCCTGATAAGCCGCGTGCTCAAGCGTATCGAAAGCCAGTACACGGAAAACCTCAGCGTCGACCAGCTGGCGGCGGAAGCGAACATGAGCGTCTCGGCGTTTCATCATAACTTCAAGTCGGTGACCAGCACCTCGCCGCTGCAGTACCTTAAAACCTACCGGCTGCATAAGGCGCGGATGCTGATGATCCACGACGGCATGAAGGCCAGCGCGGCGGCAATGCGGGTGGGTTACGAAAGCGCGTCGCAGTTCAGTCGGGAGTTTAAGCGCTATTTTGGCGTTACGCCGGGAGAAGATGCATCACGCATCCGAACCATGCAGGGAGCTTAAGCTTTTTCCTCTCTCCCCTATGGGGAGAGGGGATCACGCGCTGCAGTACTTCTTCTTAATCACCACCGCGATGGTTCCCACCAGGCCTGCCACCAGCAGGAACATCGGCAGCACCATCAGGAAGGTCATCACCTGATCTTCATGGTGTTTCACAAAGGGGATCATATTCAGCGCATAGCCGAGCGTGGTGACCACACCCACCCACAGCAGAGCGCTCAGCCAGTTGAAGAACTGGAAGCGGCGGTTTGACAGACCGGAAATGCCCGCCATCGTTGGCAGAAGCGTGCGAACAAACGCGAGGAAACGCCCCGCCAGCAGGGCCAGCAGGCCATGCCTGTCGAACATGCAGGTCGCACGCTGATGATATTTATGCGGTAACTGCGCCAGCCAGCCTTTTACGACGCGGGTATTCCCAAGCCAGCGGCCCTGCAGATAGCTCAGCCAGCAGCCCAGGCTGGCTGCGGAGGTGAGAATAACCATTGTTGGCGTGAAGTCCATGACGCCTTTCCCGATTAACGCCCCGGCAAGTAAAAGCAGGCTGTCACCGGGTAAAAACGAGGCTGGCAGTAATCCATTTTCCAGAAAAAGAGTTGCGAACATCACGAGGTAAACGATACCAACGATGTGAGGATCCGCCAGCGCGGCAAAGTCGTGATGCCAAAGCGCCGCGATAATATCTTGAATAACAGCCATGGACTTTCCTGTGGAACAGCAGATATAGCGCTATTGTACTCCCTTATTCGCCCGTCGGGTTTGATCCCGGGCGCAACTCATGCAGACTTTTCTCATTGCCGTGTCCACAAAAGCGTCCAGAGAGTACATTTTCAGCCAGCACTCTACACGATACGCTCGAACCCTGCTGCTAAATCGGCAATCAGATCGTCAACATTTTCTAAACCGATATGCAGTCGAATCAGGGTACCGCTGAAGTCCACTTCACCGCCGGGACGCAGAGCCGCAACCTGTTCCGGCTGATTAGGCAGGATCAGGGATTCAAAACCGCCCCAGGAGTAGGCCATGCTGAAGAGGGTAAAATTATCCAGATAGCTCGCCAGCTCGTCGTTATTCAGCCGCTTTTTCAGTACGAACGAGAACAAACCGCTGCTGCCCGTAAAATCACGCTGCCAGAATTCGTGGCCTTTACTGCCCGGTAGCGCGGGATGATTCACGCGCTCAACCTGCGGATGCTGCGCCAGCCATTCGGCCACCTTCAGGCTGCTTTCATGGTGCTGACGCAGGCGAACGCCCAGCGTGCGGAGTCCGCGGCTGGTCATGTAGGCCGTATCTGCATCCACCATCTGGCCCATCAGGTAGGCATTTTCACGCAGCTGATCCCAGCAGCGCGCGTTGGAAACCGCGGTGCCAATCATGCCGTCAGAGTGGCCTATCAGGTATTTCGTCGCCGCCTGAATCGAGATATCAATGTCGAACTCCAGGGCTTTAAACAGCACGCCCGCCGCCCAGGTGTTGTCGATCATCACGATCGCCTCTGGCGCTTTGCTGCGCACGGCCTTCACGATAGCCGGTACGTCGTGAACTTCCATGGTGAGCGATCCCGGAGATTCCAGGAACACAATGCGCGTGTTTGGCTGAATAAGTTCGGCAATGCCTTCACCGATCAGCGGGTCGAACCAGCCGGTCGTTACGCCGAGCTTGCTGAGGATTTTGGTGCAGAAGTCCTGGCTGGGCTCGTAGGCGGTGTTGGTCATCAGGATATGGTCGCCCTGTTCCACAAACGCCAGAATGGTGTTGGCGACCGCCGCCGCCCCGCACGGGAACAGCGCGCAGCCCGCGCCGCCTTCCAGCTCGCACATCGCTTCCTGAAGAGAGAAATGGGTCAGCGTGCCGCGACGGCCATAAAACAGCCCGCCTTTCGCGCGGTTACGCGTGGCGATTTTTTTCTCCTCTACGGTATCAAACACCAGCGAGGAGGCTCGTTGAATCACGCTGTTGACCGATCCCTGCGTATATTTTTTGCTGCGTCCTGCCTGTACCAGCGTGGTATCAAGATGCTTCTTTGTCATGTTCGCTAACCCTGTTTTTATACGTCTGGACGTCCAGACTACCACGATTGGAAAAAACTGCACCCCGGGGCTTATCGAATAAGCAGAAAATATTAGCAAAAATTTGCATAAGAAATTTTTACTGCGTAAGCGCAAGGAAAGTGAACGAAAATTACGGCACCATGCAAATACTAATGAGAACTACTATCAATTCGACGACGTTTTGATATTATTACGCTCAGATTTTGTGATTTGCGTCCTGGAGATACAGAGTGGGTAATAATTTGATGCAGACGGATCTCTCCGTTTGGGGCATGTATCAGCATGCTGACATCGTGGTTAAGATTGTGATGATCGGCCTGATTCTGGCGTCCGTTGTCACCTGGGCTATCTTCTTCAGCAAAAGCGCCGAGCTGCTTTCGCAGAAGCGTCGCCTTAAGCGGGAACAGCAGCAGCTGGCTGAAGCCCGCTCTCTGGATCAGGCTTCAGATATGACCTCATCCTTCCACGCGAAAAGCCTGACCACCCTGTTAGTGAACGAAGCGCAGAACGAGCTGGAACTCTCCGCTGGCAGTGAAGATAACGAAGGGATCAAAGAACGTACCGGTTTCCGCCTGGAGCGTCGCGTTGCGGCCGTTGGCCGACACATGGGACGCGGCAATGGCTATCTGGCGACCATCGGCGCGATCTCACCGTTCATCGGTCTTTTCGGAACGGTCTGGGGCATCATGAACAGCTTTATCGGTATCGCGCAGACCCAAACCACCAACCTGGCGGTCGTGGCGCCGGGTATCGCAGAAGCGCTGCTGGCGACGGCAATCGGTCTGGTCGCCGCTATCCCGGCGGTGGTTATCTACAACATCTTCGCACGCATGATTGGCAGCTACAAAGCCACGCTGGGTGATGTTGCCGCGCAGGTTCTGCTGCTGCAAAGCCGCGATCTCGACCTGAACGCCAGCTCGGTTAAGCCGGTGCACGCGGCGTCTAAACTGCGCGCAGGTTAAGAGTATGGCGATGCGTCTAAACGAAAATCTGGACGATAACGGCGAAATGCATGAAATCAACGTGACGCCGTTTATCGACGTCATGCTGGTTCTGCTGATTATCTTCATGGTGGCCGCGCCGCTGGCGACGGTGGATGTGAAGGTGAATCTGCCCGCCTCTTCCAGCCAGCCCCAGCCGCGCCCGGAGAAGCCTATCTACCTGTCGGTGAAAGCGGATAAATCAATGTTCCTCGGGAACGACCCGGTGACGGCCGACTCGGTCATCCCGGCGCTGGAGCAGCTTACGGGCGGTAAGAAAGACACCACGGTCTTCTTCCGCGCGGATAAAACCGTTGATTATGAAACCATGATGAAGGTAATGGACACGCTGCATCAGGCGGGTTACCTGAAGATTGGACTGGTCGGCGAAGAGAAAGCGGCCTCGAAGTGATAAAGAAGCTGGCGAAAGCCGGCTTTTTTTATGCCTGTCGGCTTAAGCGTTTTTATTATCCGTCGGTGCGGTAGAAGGGATTGCCAGCGCGTCCTCATCAAGCGCCACGCAGGTGACGTTTGAGGTACGGTACTCACCGTCGGACAGCTTGCGCGTCAGACGCAGGGTGGAGATTTCTCTGGCAAGCAGATACTGATAATTGGCCTCAAGACGTCCCAGAAGCTTCTCTTTCAGCTCGGGACGCTGCTCTATGATGGCGTTCATCACGGCACCGTAAATCTCTTCTTTGACCTGTAGCGGATAAATTTCACGGCGATTCTGCCACTTCAGACGAACCAGCGTCGCCGGGATCGATACCAGGTCTTGCGTAATACGCGTCATCTCGTCATTTTTTGTGTTTCTTAGCGCGTCGAGATTTTGCTTTAAGATAAATTCATCACTTTTTTTATCATCTAAAGTCAAATAAACGTCGTTGTTTTTAACTTCTTTCACGTTAATCTTCCCCCAGGCTATAAAAGATTGGGTTGTTTTTTTCGCGCGTAATTAAATTAAGCCAAATTTCATTGCCCGCTTCATTAATTTCTTCGGTTTTCTCGGCCATTATTTGACTTAGTTTCTGGGCATCTATTTCACCCTCGGCCTGCAGGTCATTCAGCAGGTGGACAAAGGCTTCAATTTTTATGGCGCGAAATAAGCGGTCTTTTATATGGCGATCGTGCTCTTCCAGCAACATATTTCGGGATTTGCCAGTTCGGGAAACACCAATTAATATATCGGGCTCGAAATCAGAGAGCTTTCTTTTCCCCTGAGTGAAACTGGCCTCTTTTTCTGCTTCCGTCGGTTGCTGTTCCACAGGCGTAATGTGGTACTTAGCCGGGACGAGATAGTCGGGCAGCATTTTTAATTTCCTTTATTTTCAACAGGGTGGGGTTGGTAAAGGCGTGAGATTCGTTGACAATATCATGAGGCAAATTTAAAATCAAAAAAAATGGAGCCTACCCATGAACAGCATCTTTTTTACGGTCATCACATTACTATTACTGACCGCTGGTGTGCTTTTATTGATGCAGGAGTTCAATAAAACGAAAGTGTCGAAAGACACCAGTGAACCCCCGCAACCTGAACTGATGACAAAAGAGGAAGGGGAAGACCATTTCTCTGTATTGATGAACTCCGTTACGCCTGTCTGGTACTGGCGGGTGAACCACGAATATATTGACTTTTTACACGCGACAATTAAGCGCATGAAAATGTCGGAAATTAATGACACGCCTGGACTGTTTGAGGCACAGCGTCGCTGTAGCGATCTGAATTCAGCAGTCTATAAATATTATGACAATATTAAAAAGCGCTGTCTTAACGGCGAGAAGGTCTCTTATTCCGATCTGGACGTATTAAATTTGCGTCAGTGTTTTCGCGAGTTCAGCTTGGAAGCCTATCCTGAACTGGTGGCGCTTGTCTGGCCGGAGTACGCACGTCCCGAGGTTAACCCAGACAACGTCTAAGTGACGTACCGTTGAGTTATTGCAAACAGCCAGCGCCGTTGAGATATACTGGGCGCTGGTTTCTTTTGCAAACAGGACTTTATGGAACGCTTTTTTGAAAATGCCATGTATGCCTCCCGCTGGATACTGGCCCCCGTCTATTTTGGCCTCTCGCTGGCACTTATCGCACTGACGATTAAGTTCTTTCAGGAAATCTGGCATGTTCTGCCGAACATTTTTTCTATTGCCGAAGCGGATTTGATTCTGGTTCTGCTGTCGCTGGTGGACATGACCCTGGTGGGCGGGCTGCTGGTGATGGTGATGTTCTCCGGCTACGAGAATTTTGTCTCCCAGCTCGATATCGACGAGCGTAAAGAGAAGCTCAGCTGGCTGGGCAAAATGGATGCTTCGTCGCTGAAGAATAAAGTGGCCGCGTCGATTGTGGCGATCTCTTCTATCCACCTGTTGCGCGTTTTTATGGACGCGAAGAACGTGCCGGATAACAAACTGATGTGGTACGTCATCATCCACCTGACGTTTGTGCTGTCTGCGTTTGTGATGGGGTATCTGGATAAGATCAGTAAGAAATAAAGTACACCTTACCCCTCACCCTAACCCTCTCCCCAAAGGGGCGAGGGGACCGCTCGGTGCGGCCTTTCTCCCTCTCCCTGTGGGAGAGGGCCGGGGTGAGGGCATCAGACCGCACTATTTATCCGACGACGCCTGCCACAGATTCAAAGCGCTTTCCCACTCTGCACTTATCACATCACAAATTGCATCACTAAGCGTGGGCCTAATGATTAACGGCAGCTGTGTGACCAGTGAAGCCACGCTAATTAAAAATGATCACAAAACGTTATAATTTCCCTCTTTCCTGCCGATAACGAGAGTAGTACTCGCCTCTGGGCGAACTCACCCTCACGGCAAGGAAGACTTATGAATATGCTCCGTAATTTCACGATCCGTTTCGTCATGCTGACGATTCTCGGGATCTTTTGTTTAATGTGGGCGGGCGTTGGGTTGTACAGCACCTGGTCCCTTTCTCGCGTATCGGATGGCAATGAAGTCGATCGCCAGCTGGTTAAACAGATGACGGTACTCAGCCAGGGTAACGATCAATATTTCCGCTTTGTGACCCGTCTGAGCCGCGCAATGGAAGTCAAAGCCGCAGGCGGCACGCCGGATCTGTCCTCCGCCCAACAGGCGCTGGATAACATGGGCAAGAAACTGGCCGAGATGAAAGCGATCTCCCCAGGCCCGATGGACGAGCAGGTCTCTTCCCGGGTGATCGGCTCCTGGCAGGCGCTGCTCGAACAGGGCGTCACGCCGCAAATGCAGCAGGCGAAGCAGGGGGCTCTGGAGGGGTATCGCCAGCAGGCCAACAACGTCACGCCACCGCTGAGCCGCGCGTTCGGTGCGGCCGCTGAGGCGTTCAACAATGCCGCCGCGAAGTCGCTCGACAGCACCCGCGTGGTGGTGGACGGCCTGACAAGCATGACCCGCACGGTGATTATCGTCGCCACGATTATCGGCCTGCTGATCCTGCTCTTCACCGACCGTTACCTGGTGGCGATGCTGGTCAAACCGCTGGCTCGCATTCGCCAGCAGTTCCGCCAGATTGCCCAGGGCGATCTCAGCCAGCCCATTGAGCCGTTCGGCCGCAACTGCGTGGGGCAGCTGGTGCCGCTGCTGAGCGCGATGCAGGACAGCCTGCGCGAAGCGGTCAGTACGATTCGCTCCGGCAGTGAAAATATCTGGCGCGGTGCGACGGAAATCTCCAGCGGTAACAACGACCTCTCTTCCCGTACCGAAGAGCAGGCGGCTGCGCTGGAAGAGACGGCAGCCAGCATGGAACAGCTGACCGCCACGGTGAAACTGAACGCGGAAAGCGCGCGTCAGGCCAGCCAGCTGGCTGATGTGGCCTCAACTACCGCCAGCCGCGGCGGCTCGCTGGTGGAAGAGGTGGTGACCACAATGAGCGGTATTTCGGAAAGCTCGAAGAAAATTGCTGAAATCACCAACGTGATCAACAGCATTGCCTTCCAGACCAATATTCTGGCACTCAATGCGGCGGTTGAAGCGGCGCGTGCCGGCGAACAGGGGCGTGGTTTCGCCGTGGTGGCAGGTGAAGTTCGTAACCTGGCAAGCCGCAGCGCCAACGCGGCTAAAGAGATTGAGGGGCTGATTACCGATTCCGTTTCCCGCGTAGAGCAGGGGGCGCAGCTGGTGAGCGACACCGGCACCACCATGGATGCGATTTTGCGCGACGTGACGGAAGTGACGACCATCATGAAGCAAATCGCTTCCGCCTCTGAGGAGCAAAGCAAGGGTATTTCGCAGGTCGGGATTGCCATTACCCAGATGGACGGCGTGACCCAGCAAAACGCCTCGCTGGTTGAAGAAGTTTCTGCCGCGGCGGCGGCGCTGGAGCGCCAGACCGAAGAGCTTCAGCGCTCGGTGCAGAAGTTCCGCCTGACGGCATAACGCAACGTACAAGGCCGCCTTGTGCGGCCTTATATTATTAACGCCTTCCCCATTCAGCCCCTTCTGAAACTGCTATTCTTTTGCTAACCCCCTGACGTTCTGGGCTCTCTTCTTCGAGGTGTTGCTATGAACAGATCGTTATCTGTCGTTCCCGTCCTTTCTTTCATTCTTCTGATGCTGTTCTCGGTTTCTGCCAGTGCGACCCAGCAGGCGCAGGAGCGGCGCGTGGCGCGTGATGTCAGGCAGGAAACCCGCGACGCGTCGCGGCAGGTGAAGCAGACCTGCGTGGCGAACAATAACCAGAGCAATCACGACTGCCGTCAGGACAAGCGTCAGATGAAACAGTCCGGAAGACAAAAAGCGCGGGACATTAAGTATTAATGCAACAGATGAGGCGGCATGCAGGCATGTCTCTTACCGCCTTTTCCAATGGCGTTTCAGCATGACGATCGTCATTGATGCTTCGCCCGGCCAGAACTTAGGGCGTATTTTGACGTGCGTCTCACGCTGGTGCGTTTAACCCTGCAGCTGCAATTCTGGAAATCGGATATCCCGTTGCGGATGCCACTTCCGCAATACGCTTAAATGAAGGGTTACCGTTTGGTGAAAGTGATTTATAGAGTGATTCGCGAGAAATGCCTGCACGTTTAGCAATGACGGTCATCCCGCCAGAGGCTTCAATCACATGTCGTAAAGCCAGCATGAACGCCTCATAGCCTCCGGGCTCGTCAATTTCAATGAAAGCCTGATGAAGATATACGGGCGCGAAATCCGGAGAATCTTTCAGGAGCTGTACCATTGCGTCATCATGAAGTACTGATTTAGCCATTCCGATTTCCTCTTATATTCTGCGCTTGTAGTCGTTGAGATACTCAACGGCCCTGTCAATATCTGCATTTTGCTTTTTTTTCGTTCCAGTCAATAGCACCAGACTCACTGCGCCATCTGCCGGATCGAAGACTTCGCTGAAATAGACGCGGTAACCCGGCCCCTGGTCAATCCTGAGTTCTGAAACGCTCTCTCTGCATGGCTTGCAATCACCATAGTTACCCGTAGACATTCTGGCGACACGTGTAGCAATCATGGCTTTAGCTATGGGATCTTTCACACTTCTCAGATATGCATCAAAAGGGTCGTACCCGTCTGCTGTGATGTAGTGTTTGACCTTAGCCATTATTGTAGCCTGTAGTTTACGATAAGCAAATGCATTGTAATCTTCAGGCTACGACAGGCAACTGTTCACAGGGTTGTTGCAGTGGGGAAGATGTGATTTCTGAAAGCGGATCGCAAAAATGTGAGATCTTGTGCGGAGGGATGACTGCATAACAACGAGGCCGGGCTCGCAGAGCGCTGCCCGGCTGTATTTATCAGTACGTCGCTTCACCAATCAGCGCACCCGTGCCCGCACCAACGGCTGCACCTTTCAGCACGCTCTTGCCGGTAACCGCTGCGGCACCTGCTCCCACGGCAGCCCCTACCGCGCCGCCCTTACGCGCGGCTTTACCTTTGCCGCCGTTTTTGAACATGGCACCTGTGCCTGCGCCCACGGCGGCGCCGCCAACGGTCGATTTCAGATCTTTGCCCGTGGCCGCACCAATGGCCGCGCCTGCTACCGCGCCAGCGGCGGTTTTGTCGATAGCCATTCCCGAGGTGGAAAAAATGAGGGCGCTGATAACCAGCGTTGTTTTAATAAGTTTCATAACAGATCCTTTGTGACTGCTGTCGGTTGAGACGTCGTTTCTCACGCGAGAAAAACGTCCAGATAGTGCCAGCAATACCGGCTCAACCTTTAAGCTAATCATGCCCTGGGCTGGGATCTCAGTTGCCGGGCGGGGACCCGCCCGGCTGAACATTACGCCTGACGCTTATCTTCCGTATTGGTATCGAAGTCGCTCGCCGCGTGGCGTTCGTGGAGCTGCTCGTTCAGCTCGCCGCTGGTGCGGTTAACGATACGGCCGCGCTTAACGGCATGGCGATTCGCCAAGTCTTTCGCCCAGCGCTGCACGTTTGTGTACTTCTCTGCATCGAGGAACTCGGCGGCGTTATAGACGCTGCCAAGCGCCACGCAGCCGAACCACGGCCAGATGGCGATATCCGCGATGGTATACTCTTCCCCCGCCACGTAGCGACCGCGCGCCAGCTGTTTATCCAGCACGTCGAACAGGCGCTTGGCTTCCATGGTGAAGCGGTCAATCGCGTATTCAATTTTTACCGGCGCGTAGTTGTAGAAGTGGCCAAAGCCGCCGCCGAGGAACGGCGCTGCGCCCTGCAGCCAGAACAGCCAGTTCAGGGTCTCGGTGCGTCCAGCCGGATCTTTCGGCAGGAAGTGACCGAATTTCTCTGCCAGATAGAGCAGGATATTGCCGGATTCAAAGACGCGCGTTGGCGGGTTCGTGGAGTGGTCACGCAGCGCCGGTATTTTCGAGTTCGGGTTCACCTCAACAAACCCGCTGGAGAACTGATCGCCCTCGCCGATGCGGATCAACCATGCGTCGTACTCCGCGCCCGTCACGCCCAGCGCCAGCAGCTCTTCGAGCATAATCGTCACTTTCTGACCGTTCGGTGTTCCGAGAGAGTAAAGCTGCAGCGGGTGGGAGCCCACGGGCAGATCTTTCTCATGGGTCGCGCCGGAAATCGGGCGGTTGATGTTGGCGAACGCGCCGCCGCCGTTCTTTTTCCATTCCCATACTTTTGGTGGCTGATACGTGTTGTCTGACATGTTGGCCTGCCTTTTGAGTGATGTGTTGAGGCAGTGTAGCAGGAGATTTGTGAAGCGTTTAACGAACTGAGCGTAATCGATCTGCCGCTATTCCTTCCGGCGCTTATATATAACAAATCCGGCATAAGCTTAATCGAAAATCGCATTTTCATAATTAATGCGTAAACCGATAAAGCTGAATATGATGCTTCAACATAAATAAAAGATGCAGTAATAAACACTTTATAAGGCAAGGAGTTAGTGAGATGCGCAAGCTTCTGTTATCGGCAGTGGTCGTTTCGCTCGCGTTAGGCCTGGCGGGCTGTGATGATGCGAAAAATAAAGAGACAAACAGTGCGGCTGCGGCAAAAAACGACGCGCCAAAAGAGGGCGGTTCGCTAATTATTGGAATTACCTCCGGCGACCCGTTAGCCGTTAATCCGCTCTATGCCAGTGACCGTACGACGTTAACGATCATGCAGGCGCTCTATGCCCCGCTGTACAGTTTTAATAACGGCAACATTGAGTGGGGCCTGGCGGAAAGCCTGACGCCTTCCGCCGACAACCTGAGCTATACCCTGACGTTAAAACCCAACCTCAAATGGCAGGACGGCCAGCCGCTGACGGCGGACGACGTGGTCTTTACGTTCAATAAGCTGCTGGATGCCAAACAGCACAGCTTCTTCCGCAGCATGTTCACCTACGGCGACAAGCCGGTACAGGTGAGCAAGGTGGATGAGCGCACCGTCAAATTCACCCTACCGCAGGTCAGCGCGGCCTTTACCGGCACCCTGGTACAAATCTACCCGATCCCGCAGCACGTGTTCGCCGGTGAAGGCGACCTGGAAAAGAGCAGCAAAAACGATGCGCCCGTGGGTTCTGGCCCGTTCAAATTCAAAGAGTACCGCGCCGGGCAATATTACGCCCTGACCCGTTTTGACGATTACTGGAACGGCAAAGCGAAGCTTGATTCGGTCACCTACCGTTTCGCCAAAGACAGCAACGCCGCCAACCTTGCGCTGCAAAACGGGGAAATCAACCTCAAGATGGTTGACCCGCAGGACGTGAACCGCCTGAAAAATACCGGTAAGTTTGACTTCGTGGTCTATCCGGAAGGCCGTCTGGCCTATATGACGTTCAACCAGAACGTGCCGGTGATGAAGAGCAAAGCGCTGCGCCAGGCCATCGCGTATGCCATCAACAAAGACGAGCTCACCCAGACCGCCTTTACCTCGCTGGACTACGCTAAACCGGCGACCTCCTTCCTGACGCCAGATACGCTTTACAAGACGGATGACGTCGAGCAGTACAAGTTCGATCTGCAAAAAGCCAAAGAGCTGCTGAAGACGTCCGGCGCGCCGGACAATCTCAAGCTGCGCCTGGCGTATGTGAACACCAACAAAACCCAGGAGAGCATGGCGCTCTACATTCAGCAGGCGCTGAAGGGCATTGGGGTGAACGTGGAGCTGATGCCGCTGGACTCCAACGCCATGTCTCAGCGCAGCCTCGATATGAACAACACCGCGTGGGAGCTGAACCTGGGCGGCTACATCATGGGCTCCGAGCCGGACGGTTACAAATCGCTGTTCATGAGCAACGAAGCCTATAACTACGCGCACTACAAAAATCCGCAGTTTGATGCCCTGTGGGATAAAGGCGCAGTGGAAACCGACGCCGCAAAACGTGCCGATATCTACAAGCAAATTCAGCAGACCGTGGCGAACGATATGACCTACTACCCGATCGCCTACACCAATGCGACCGTCGCGGTGGACAAGCGCTTCGGCGGCACCCAGGAAGCGGAGCCGAAACCGGTCTATCTGTTCCAGGATCTGTCAAAAATCTATCAGAAATAAGTGATTGCCCCGGCCGTCAGGTCGGGGCCTTGGTAAGGGCACGTCGTGAACACACTCCTCACGCGTCGGCTGCTGCAGCTGCTGCCGATGCTGTTTTTTATTTCACTGGTGGCGTTTCTGCTGGTCAAGCTCGCGCCCGGCGATCCGGTGGCGGCGTACATTACGCCGCGTATGGCCCCGGAAGATATCGAGCGTATTCGCCAGAGCCTGGGGCTGGATAAGCCGCTGGTCACGCAGTACGTCCTGTGGCTGAAAAACGTCCTGCAGGGCGATCTCGGCTATTCGCTGATTTATCACCGCCCGGTGCTGGAGATGATCGGCGAACGCATACCGGCCACGCTGGGGCTGATGGGCGCGTCGCTGATGATGGCGATCGTGCTGGCGATCCCGCTGGGGCTGCTGGCGGGGGCATTTAAGCACCGCTGGCTGGATCATCTGCTGAACCTGTTCGCCTATATTGGCATTTCGGTGCCGATTTTCTGGTTCGGCATCCTGCTCATCACCATTTTTGCCGTGCAGCTTAACTGGTTCCCCAGCATGGGGATGCGCACCATCGGCATGGAGGATAACGGGCTGGATCTGCTGCGTCACGGCGTGCTGCCGTGTATTGCCCTCACGTTCTACAACCTCTCCAGCTACGTGCGCTACATCCGCTCCAACACCATCTCGCAGCTCTCGGCCGACTACGTTCAGACCCAGCTTGCCTACGGCGCGACGCGTTCCAGTATTCTGTTTCGGCACGTTCTGAAAAACGTGCTGCTGCCGGTGATTACCCTGTTCGGGCTGTCGTTCGGAGAGCTGATTGTGGGGGCCTATGTGACGGAAAGCGTCTTCTCCTGGCCGGGGATGGGGCTGCTCGGGATCCAGTCGATCGCCTCGCTGGATTACCCGCTGATTATGGCGATCATCATGCTCTCGTCGATGATGCTGATCGTCGGTAACCTGATCGCCGACGTGCTTTATCGCTTCGCCGATCCCCGCATTCGTACGCTGAGGTAACCCGGATGAGCAGACGCTGGCAGCAGGTTCGTCACCAGCTGCGCCGCAACCGTCCGGCGCAGTTCTCCCTGTTTGTGCTTTTTATTTTCGTTGTCGCCGCGCTCTGTGCGGGGTTAAGCCCGTACGATCCGGATCAGATGGCGCTCGGCGCGCGCACGTTGCCGCCGGATGCCGCGCACTGGTTTGGCACCGACGAATACGGCCGCGACTACTTCACCCGCGCGCTGTATGGCGGCCAGATCTCCCTGATGGTCGGTTTTCTCGCCATGCTCTTTTCCACGCTTATCGGCACGGTGGTGGGAACGGTGAGCGGCTATTTTGGCGGCTGGCTGGATAACCTGATGATGCGCGCCGTGGATATCCTGATGGCCATTCCGGCCTTCTTCCTGCTGCTGGTGGTGAATGCCTACCTCAAGCCGGGCGTGGATAACATCATTCTGATTATCAGCCTGCTGACGTGGATGAACATGTCGCGTCTGGTGCGTGCTGAAACCCTGTCGGTGAAAGAGCGCGAGTACGTGCTTTATGCCCGCGCGTCGGGGGAGCATCCGCTGCGCATTATCGCGCGCCACATCATTCCCGGCGTGCTGCCGACCATTATCGTGGCGGCCACGCTTAATATCGCCTCGGCCATTCTGATGGAGTCAACCCTCAGCTTCTTAGGGCTGGGCGTGCAGGCGCCCGCGGCGTCGTGGGGAAGCATGCTTAACAACGCGCAGTCTTATATTGGCGAAGCGTCGTGGCTGGCGATGTTCCCCGGCATTCTGATCCTGCTGACGGTGTTCAGCTTTAACGTGCTGGGCGATGTGTTCCGTACCGCCTTTGAGCCGGGAGCGAATCGCGATGAGTAACTTATTAGCGCTTGAGAACCTGCAAACCACGTTCCGCACGCGCGAGGGCGAGGTTCACGCGGTGCGCGGCGTGAGCTTTCAGGTTCAGCCGGGCGAACTTGTCGGCATCGTCGGCGAGTCGGGCTGCGGGAAAAGCGTCACCTGCAAGTCGATTATCCAGCTTCTGGGGAGCAACGGACGGATAACCGGCGGCAGCATCCGCTTCCAGAATGAGGATCTGGCGCAGAAAACGCCCGCGCAGATGCGCGCCATTCGCGGCAACGAGATCGCGATGATTTTTCAGGATCCGATGACCGCCCTGAATCCGGTGCTGACCATCGGCAAGCAGATGGCTGAGATCCTGATGCGCAACAAAGGACTCAGCAAAAAAGCGGCCAAAGCGGCGGCCATCGCCATGCTGGAACAGGTAGGCATTGCCGAGGCGGAACGGCGATACGACCAGTATCCCCACGAGTTCAGCGGCGGGATGCGACAGCGGGTGATGATCGCCATTGCGCTCTCCTGCAACCCGAAGCTTCTTATTGCTGATGAGCCGACCACCGCGCTGGACGTGACCATTCAGGCGCAGATCCTGCGCCTGCTGAAAAGCCTGCAGCAGCAGACCCGGACCGCGATTTTGCTGATCACCCACGATCTCGGCGTGGTGGCGCAGGTCTGCAGCCGCGTGGTGGTGATGTACGGCGGGCTGGTGATGGAGGAGGGGAGCGTAGAGGACATTTTTTATCGCCCTGCGCATCCTTACACCCAGGGGCTGCTGGCCTCGCTGCCGCGCCCGGATGAGGTCAATCAGCGTTTATCGCCGATCGAAGGTTCGCCGCCTGGCCTGCTTAACCCGCCGCCGGGCTGTCCGTTCGCGGAACGCTGCCCGAAACGCATGCCCCAGTGTGAACGGCAGCCCGCATTTTACACCGCCGGAGAGGGCCATCGCGCCGCCTGCTGGCTATGGGCAGACAAGGAGATTCAGGCATGAGTGAACAACTGGCGCCATTAGTGAGCGTGCGCGATCTGCGCAAGCACTATCCGCTCAACGGCGGTTTGCTGCGTAAAGGCGTGGCCGTGAAGGCGGTTGATGGCGTGAGCTTTGATATCCAGCCCGGCGAGACGTTTGGCCTGGTGGGGGAGTCAGGCTGCGGAAAATCTACCCTCGGGCGCGCCATCCTGCGCCTTTTCGATATCACCTCGGGTGAGATCCACTTCGCCGGGCAGGCGATTGCCCACGCCCGTGAAAAAGAGCTTAAGCCGCTGCGTAAACGGATGCAGGCGATTTTTCAGGATCCTTACTCCTCGCTCAACCCCGGTATGACGGTGCGACAGCTGGTGGCCGAGCCGATGCAGATCCACGGCTACAGCCGCGAAGAACAGCGGGAACGCACTGAAATGCTGCTCTACAAAGTGGGGCTGAAGCACGAGCACCTTGAACGGTTCCCGCATGAGTTCAGCGGCGGGCAGCGCCAGCGCATCAGTATTGCCCGCGCGTTGTCCGTGCATCCTGAATTTGTGCTGTGCGATGAGCCGCTCTCGGCGCTGGACGTCTCGGTGCAGGCGCAGGTGGTGAATATTTTACAGGATCTGCAGCAGGAGCTGGGGCTAACCTATCTGTTCATCGCCCACGATCTCTCCATGGTTCGCCATATCTCCAGCCGCATTGGGGTGATGTATCTCGGTAAACTGGTGGAGGTGGCCCCGGCGAATGAACTGTATCAACGTCCGGCGCACCCTTACACCCGCGCGCTGCTGGCGGCGGTTCCCCAGCCCGATCCGCGCATCCGTAACCTCGAAGACGCCACCCTGCGCGGCGACATTCCCGGCCCCACGTCCGCGCTGCCGGGCTGTAAGTTCTGCAGCCGCTGCCCGCACGCCATGCCGGTGTGCCAGACGCAGGAGCCTGCCATGCAGGAGATCGCGCCAGGGCATTTCGCGGCATGCTGGCTGTTTAACATGTAGTTAATGCGCCGCGCAGGTGTATGATAAATGTCCCTCTGTCAGGTTAATTACAACGTGCAGACGACGACAACCCTTAAAAAAATTGCCGCCTGCCTGTTTTAGGTTGGATACATGCGTAAAGGAAAGTTAAGCAGTGATGCGCCATTCGGGACATTGTTAGGCTATGCGCCCGGTGGCGTGGCGATTTACTCTTCAAATTACGGCAGTCTGGACCCGCGAAAATACCCGGAAGACGCGGATTTTCGCAGCTATATCGGCAACGAATACATGGGCCACAAGTGGCAATGCGTTGAGTTTGCCCGCCGTTTCCTGTTTCTCAACTATGGCTTCGTGTTTACCGACGTCGGCATGGCGTGGGAAATCTTCTCCCTGCGCTTTTTGCGCCAGGTGGTGAACGATAACATTCTGCCCCTTCAGGCTTTTGCCAACGGTTCAAAACGCGCGCCGCGCGCCGGGGCGCTGCTGATCTGGCAAAAGGGCGGCGAGTTTCACGAGACCGGCCACGTGGCGGTGATCACCCAGCTTCTCGACGATAAGGTGCGTATTGCGGAGCAGAACGTGATTCACTCCCCGCTGCCGCTCGGGCAGCAGTGGACGCGCGAGCTGCGTCTGAGCGTGGAGAACGGGTGTTACACGATCCATGACACCTTCAACGACACGGAGATTCTCGGCTGGATGATCCAGACCGACGACGCGGAACACAGCATTCCCCAGCCGGAAATCGACGGCGAACTGCTGAAAATCAGCGGCGCGCGGCTGAAAAACAAGCGTCAGTTCGACGGAAAATGGCTTAACGAAAATGACGCGCTGCAGCAGGCGTATATCCGCGCTAACGGCCATGTGATCAACAAAGATCCCTGCCAGTACTTCACCATTACCGAAAGCGCCGAGCAGGAGCTGATCAAGGCCACTAACGAACTGCACCTGATGTACCTGCACGCGACGGACAAGGTGCTGAAAGACGACAACCTGCTGGCGCTTTTCGACATCCCGAAAATCCTCTGGCCGCGCCTGCGCCTCTCCTGGCAGTGGCGTCGCCACCATATGATCACCGGTCGTATGGATTTCTGCATGGATGAGCGAGGCATTAAGGTCTACGAGTACAACGCCGACTCCGCGTCCTGCCATACCGAGGGCGGGCTGATTCTCGAAGAGTGGGTGAAAAACGGCTATCGCGGCAACGGGCATAACCCGGCGGAAGGGCTGCTGGAAGAGCTGACCGGGGCGTGGAAGCACAGCCACGCGCGGCCGTTCGTCCACATCATGCAGGACAACGATGTCGAAGAGGACTATCACGCGCTCTTTATTCAGCGTTCGCTGATGCAGGCCGGGTTCGAGACCAAAATTCTGCACGGGCTGGAGGCGCTCAGCTGGGATGCCGCCGGACAGCTGATTGACGACGAAGGTCGCCACGTCAACTGCGTGTGGAAAACCTGGGCGTGGGAAACGGCGATAGAGCAGATCCGCGAGGTAAGCGAAACCGAATACGCCGCCGTGCCGATCCGCACCGGACATCCCGAGGGCGAGGTGCGCCTGATTGACGTCCTGCTGCGCCCGGAGGTGCTGGTCTTCGAACCTCTGTGGACCGTTATTCCCGGCAACAAGGCGATTCTCCCGGTACTGTGGCAGCTGTTCCCGAACCACCGTTACCTGCTCGACACCGATTTTGAGGTTAACGACCTGCTGAAGCAGACCGGCTATGCCGTCAAGCCGATTGCCGGCCGCTGCGGCAGCAATATCGATCTCATCAGCGCCCAGGACGAACTGCTGGATAAATCCAGCGGCAAGTTTGTTGACCGCAAAAACATCTACCAGCAGCTGTGGTGCCTGCCGAAGGTCGACGGCAAGTACATACAGGTCTGCACCTTTACCGTGGGCGGGAACTACGGCGGAACCTGTCTGCGCGGCGATGACTCGCTGGTGGTGAAGAAAGAGAGCGATATCGAGCCGCTGATAGTGGTTAAAGATAAGTAGTTCACACCTGCGATAAATAAGCCCCCGCAGGGTCTCCTGCGGGGGCTTTTTGTTACTGTTCTTCCTCTTCCTGCTGCTCGTTGATCTTCAGATCGATGATGCGGCCAATCTGATCGTGGTACACCGTCAGCAGGTTGTACTGGCTCATCTCGGAGATGATCTGCGGTGAGACGTTAAAGCTGCGGGCCAGCTCCTCCTGGTGAAAATAGCCCGGCTGGCGCCGCCTCACGTTGGCGCGACGGCGGTTGTACTGATACCACAAAATCAGCAGCCAGCCGTTGATCGCGGCAAACAGCAGGTAGAGCAACACCGTATTAAAGGACGCGATAATCACGCTCCAGCGGTGGTCGCTCTCATCGGTTAGCTGCATCCACAGACGGGCATACAGGAAAAACAGAAATCCTCCCCATGCCACCAGCGTCAGCGCGGCATCAAAAAGACGCGGCAAGAGCCGATGCTCGGTCAAAATTAAGGTATTTTCGTTCATTAAATGCTCCCTTTTCCCCGGTCCGGACTGATCCAGCGCGCGCGGGCGCGCTGGCGTTTAAGCATGACTTTTGGAAATGCGACGAGGGTGGTGAACAGGCCAATCATCCAGTACACCATCGGGAACCAGATCACCCAGAAAAGCGAGCTGGCCACTTTTCGTTCATAGCGCCGCTCGATGTACAAGCTGACCAGGAACTGCAGCAGGCACATCACGCCCAGCAGCAGGCCGGTAAACTCCGGTGGAAAAAGGCTCTCCACCGTCAGCCTGGCGGGAACAGGCGCAACATGGCTGAGGAGGAACAGCAGCACCGTCATCGCGTACGCGAAGGCCCACAGCGTTGACAGCGCGTACTCCAGAAACAGCGGCCACATGCGGTGATGCTCCCAGCGCACGATCCTGCGAAGGTTAACCAGAAACACCTCCGCGCCCCCCTGGGCCCAGCGCAGGCGCTGTTTCCACAGGCCTCTCAGCGTCTCCGGCATCAGGATCCAGCACAGCGCCCGCGGCTCAAAAAAGATATCCCAGTGGCGCAGCTGAAGCTTCCAGCTGATGTCGATGTCTTCGGTGATCATGTCCGGACTCCAGTACCCGACGTCCGCCAGCGCCTGTCGGCGAAACGCGGCGATGACGCCGGAGACGGTAAAGACCCGGCCATAGATCCGCTGCGTCCGCTTGATGAGCCCAATAATGGAAGAGAACTCGCCCACCTGAATGCGGCCAATCAGCGTGGAGCGCGTGCGAATGCGCGGATTCCCGGTGACAGCCCCGACGTGGGGGTACTGAATCAGCGGTGCCACCAGATAAGCGGCGGTATCGCGGTCGAGCAGGGCGTCGCCGTCAATGCAGACCAGCAGATCGCCCCGCGCTGCCGCGGCTCCGGCCTTAAGCGCCAGCGCTTTCCCCTGATTTTCCGCGAGGTTAATCACCCGCAGGCGCGGCTGTTCCTGCGCCAGCGCCTGCAATACCTCCGCCGTGTTGTCAGACGAACCGTCGTTGATGGCGATAACTTCTATATTTTCATACCGCTGATCCAGCGCGGCGCTGATGGTCTCCCGGGCATTCCTTCCCTCGTTGAAGCAGGGGATAAGAATGGAGATGAGCGGCTCACCGACGAGCGTCGGGGCGGACGTGTCTTTATCCCACGACCAGTGGCGTTCAAGCTGAAACCAGAAATAGAGGCCGCCGGTTATCCAAAGTACCGACATGAACAGCGGCCAGAAGAACACAAAATCCAGAATCAGTTCGCCGGTAAAGAGGGCGGCCACGCCTAACGGCAACCCGAATACCAGACATAAAATAGAGAAGGCGATAATGCGATCAGTCATTGTCAGGGTACCAGTACGAAGAAAATTCAGGCCTGATGCGTGAGATATCAGGTTGATTGTTGAGGAAGTCGTCGGGGTAGTAACCGTAGTTTTTGACGCCGTTCAGCTGGAGCACGCGCATCCACTGCGCAAGCTGGCTGTCGGACACGGCGCGCTGCGGTTTCTGGTCCCAGTCCCTGGCCTGCAGCTCGAAAATGGTTTTATCAAGCGCGCCAGGGCGTGCGGCGACCGCGTTAACCAGACGCGTCAGCCAGGCATCGCTCTCGTCTGCCGGAACGGACTCCATCAGCGGCATGGCCATCGGCACCGTCCAGTCGTACTCCGCCAGAAAATCATCAAGATTCTGCGCGAACCACGCTTCGCTTTCGTGCTGCAGAATGGGTAAGGCGAACATATTGCGCGCGGTTTTTATCTGCGGGCCGCGGATATGCTTCACCGCCAGGCTCAGGGCGTGGGTAAGCCCGATAAGCGTCTGGCTTTTCTGGCGCGTGGTGTTCTGACCGGCATCGTCCACGTCCGTCAGCGCCGCATCGTCATGGAACAAAACCCCGTTGAAGCTGGCATAGCGGGCCAGATCTTCATAGATGTCCGTCACCTGCTGGCGCACCTGCGGGTCCCACGGGGAAAGCCGGATGTAGGGCTCGGTGGCTTCTTGCAGCTGGCCGGTTTGACGATCCCGGCGCTGCACGCGCGGCAGGGAAGGATCGAGATCGAACGAGAGCACCGGCATCCACGCGAAGACTTTCACGCCCGCGCGGGTTTGCAGCTGCCAGGCGACAAAATTAAAGAGATCGGCCCGAACCGGCAGCCGACGGTTGGGGAAATAGAGCGCCTTGATCCTGCCGTCGCCCTGCGGGTCGGCAAACGCCTGCAGGAAAACATGGCTGATCTTCATGTCGTAGACCCGCTGGATCAGCTTGTTGATGTTTTGGGTCTGCTGGGCCGGATCGGGATCGTAAACGTAGTCGAGATCGACGTGCATGACGCGCACGGGATCGCGCTCCTGAACCTGGCTGACCGTGCTGGCAAACGCCTTGAGCGAGGGATTCCCGGCGATCAGCAGGCGGGGGATGTTGCCCAGATCCTGCACGTTCCCCAGCCCGTCCTCAAGGGTGAAGGCCAGCCGGTAACCCTGCTGTCTGGCGATAGCGAGCGACGTACCGCTGGCGGCGCCGTAGGGCCAGACCCAGGCGCGCGGCGCCTTGCCCGTCACCTGCGTGATTTTTTCAGTCACTTTGCGAACGTCATCGCCGATCCGCTGGTTGAACTGCTGGTCGGTTTCATAGCGACCCGTCGCTTTGTCATACAAGCGGTTGGCGATGGCCGGCTCGCGGCTGCCCTGCGGGTTGGCCGGAATGCCGTAATGCGAGGCCCAGGTATGCGATCCGATTTCAATCAGCGGAGACTGGCTGAGCTCGCGCACCATGTCCCACGTCGCGAAGCGATCCCGGGGCGTCATCAGGCCGCCAAAATTCACCTTTTGATGGGCTGGCGTATCGACCCAACTGCCCACCGGCGCCCACAGCGCGGGGACGTTCCAGGCCTGAAGCAGCGGCCAGACGCGGGTGTAAAAGCTGCTGTAGCCGTCGTCAAAGCTGAGCAGAACGGCTTTTGGCGGCAGCGTTTTTTTCCCGTCATGCGCGTCAAGAATGTCCTGCACGCTGATGGCGTGGTAGCCGTTGTGCAGCAGCCAGCTTATCTGCTCGTTTAACGCGCTGGTGCGAACGGAGAGATAGCGCTGATCGGCGGCATCGTCTTCGACGTCGTGGTAGGCCAGGACCAGAAACTGGTTCTTCG
Organism: Enterobacter sp. C3_dUdeg; assembly: GCF_057536195.1. Lineage (NCBI taxonomy): Bacteria > Pseudomonadati > Pseudomonadota > Gammaproteobacteria > Enterobacterales > Enterobacteriaceae > Enterobacter > Enterobacter sp. C3_dUdeg. The sequence goes on along the minus strand of NZ_BAAKFX010000009.1, from coordinate 79,629 downwards.
GCCAGGGTTTACTCGCCTCCAGCTGCGGCCTCTCTTTGGGCGTAATGAACGAGATCGCCTGCGCGCAGACGCTCGCGCTGAGGCAGAGCCAGCCGAGGAGTATCAGGCCCACGGAAAAACGTGTGTTCAGCATATTCATCCTTAAAAGCGTAAAGTCGCGTCAAACGTGACGGAGAGGTTGCTCTCGCGTTTGCCGTCGTAAGGGCGTTTGTCCCAGTTCAGCATCACGCCGGTATCAATAACGTTGTTCCACTGAACGCGCTGTCCGTAACCCAGCAGGGCGATGGCGCCAGCGGATTGATTTTTCTGCCAGTAGCTGCCGCCTCCCGCCACGAACTGCTGGCTCCAGAGGGTGTCGTAATGGCGGACCATTTCATGGTCAACGGCCAGGGCCGCCGTCACGGACAGATCCCGCGCCGGGTTGTAGTAGAGCGTGTCGCGCAGGCTGTTTTTACTGGCGGCGATCCCCGGCTCGAGATCCAGCGTCAGGGACGGGGTCTGCCAGAGACGCTCCTTGCCCGTGAGGGTATATTCCTGGCGGCGGTTATGATCGGAGAAGCGGCTGAGGGCGGCGCTGAACTGGTACTCACGCCGCTCGTTTTGATACCAGCGCACCCCGCCTTCACCCCGGTTGGCGCTAATGCCGTTGCGTAACGCCCGAAGGGGCGTGGTGCGCGACAGGCGTTCCAGGCTGCCGCTGACCTGCCAGCTATCGTTCACAAAGTACGTTGTTGCGAGGCGAGCGCCCGGCTTGTCTTCGCCGTGATAGCGGTTGCTGGAAAGCTCGGCTTCGAGCTGGAGGTCGCGTGGTCGCCACTCGACGCCGCCCAAAAGGTGACGGCTGGTGCCTTTGCCTTCATCGAAATTACTCTGCGCGTAGCGGGTACCCGCAAACAGCCGCCAGCTGTCCGCTACGGGTGGGCCATAGAGCGTTGCGTCCCAGCTCAGGTCGTGCGTCCCGCTGACGGGGCTATCGGAGTGCAAGCCCTTGCTCGCGTTGAGGCGCAGCTCGGACATGTGGTGGACCGTTCTGAGCCTGTCGAGACGCCTGGCGCTGCGGTCGGCAGGCGCGCGGGCAAGCACGTCGTCGGCCAGTAAATCCATCTGTCGCCACTCCTGTAGATCCATCGCGACGTAAGCCTGCTGTTGCTCTAGCTCTGTATTGGACGGCTCCAGCGCCTCCGCCTTTTTCAGCGTTTGCTCGGCCGCACGCGGCAGGCCCCGCGCCTGAAGCAGGGTGGCGTAGTCAATCTGTAATCCCTGATTGCCCGGCGCCGTTGTCGCCAGACGGTGCGCCAGCGTTTCGGCTTCCGGCAGGGCATTCGTCGCCAGCAAATAGTTAAAGCGGAGCGACTGTCCGGTAAGCCATCGATCGTTCGGCTGAGGGGTTGGGGAGCCGAAATCGTAGCGGGTCCACGGGACGTTGCGGGTCTGGCGCTCAGCATATCGGCGGGCGGACTGATACTGTCCCGTATCCAGCCAGGCGTAGAAAAGCGCGTGCTCCTCGTCCTGCGGATCGGAAGCGTATTGCGGATAGCGTTGCAGAAGCGAGAAGGCGGCGGCCGCGTTTTGCTCCTGCAGATACGCGGAAATCACCCAGCCGATGGCCCAGCCCGGCATCGGATGCTGCTCAGCCGTCAGCGCCTGATATTCACGGATGACCTGCGGGTAATCACCATGCGCATACAGCGCGCCAAGCCTGTCTATACGCGCCAGAACGACGTCTTCCGCCGTCTGCGGATCTTTTTGCCAGCGGGAAAGCAGAGCGTCGTAACGATTCAGCGTGGATTGCGCAAGCTGCAGGCGCTCCTTTTCTGTTCTGCCGGGCACATCGGCAAGGCGAACCCGTTCGGCGGCGGCATTACGCTCAAGACGGCGATGCTCCGCGGGGGACAGCGTGACGCTTTGTGAAAGCTGGAGCGCGGGGGTGTTCACCCGGCTATCCGTTAGCGCGTCGATCAGCTCGCTGAGGAGCGCTTTATTCTCAGGCGCGATATTCAGCGCGCGCGTGTCTGCCAGAAGCCGATCCCAGCTTTTTCCCTGGCGTAACCAGACATACGAGAGCGTCTCAAGATGTGCCTGAGAAGGATTTTCCGCTACCAGCCGTTGGGCTTCCTGCAGGGCAAGCGCGTCCATGCGGGCATCGGCGAGAGTTTTTATGTAGCCGATACGATAATCGTCGTTATCCGGCGCAAGGCTACGCGCCTCTTTCCAGCGCGCCAGGGCCGGCTGCCAGGCTTTTTGATTTCGCCTGGACTGCGCGACGGCAGCAACGCCGCGGGCGGGCAGCGGCATATAAATACCGTAACGCTGCCAGACCTGAATAACCTCGTCATCATGACCTGCCCAGGACGCAACCTGTAACCAGTCCGCAACTTGATCAGGCGTCAGGGCATGCTGCTGCTGATAACGATGAAGATAATCGAGAAACGGCGAGTAATTACCGTTACGCGCCTGTTGAATCTGTTGCTCATATACGGATTCAGTAGCCTGAGCCAGAACAGGAAAGAGGAATAACAGAAACAATAATGTTGGGGCGCGATAAAAGAATAACGTATTGAAGCGAAGCGATCTTTCCATATCTATTTGCCATTTGTTTATCATGAATCCATTGCATAACACGGCCGCCTTTAAACTCAGCGTTAAAGGCCATAAATGAGAACATTAAATCTGAATGCAGTGATGTTACGGGGTACTTACCTAAAGGTAATTATGGATCCTTATCTCAGTGGACTGGGTGAAAGCTAATGTACACCTGATATGTTGCCGGATAAATATGTTGAAATGGGGCTGTGTTGTTTTGAGATAATTCTGTATCGAGTGGTTTTTGGCGGTTTTATTGAAATGATTGTTTATTTGTAACTGATTGATATATTGGTATTTTATTTATATTGTGACAGCTTTGTATATATTTTTAATGTGGTTTACCTGTCTCAATTAAAGTACTTTCTGGTGCATGTTTGGGAAGTTTCATGACAAAAATTCTTAATGTTTAGAGAAGTGACTTTTCTGCGATTGTTTTTTATTTATAATTAATGGCAGCCATTGAATGATAGTCTACAGGAAGTCTTACTCATCAATGTCTGTATTGAGGGATGTCCAAAGCCAGAATACATTTATCGTTAATATAACAGCGCTATAAAACGAAGGCGGCCTTCTTTGCGAGGGATCGTGCTTGCTTTAATCTAAAAGGGATGGTTAGTGGCAACTTCAATTGTTTTAGTGACTCAGGATCGCTACCTTGTCAGGGGGATGAGGATATTTTTCCCGGATATTATCCTGCTCGACTCGATTGACAGAAACATATTTGATAACGGTGCAGATGAATATTCTGTATTGATTGATAGTCGTTCTCCGCTCCGTTTATATGATTACCTGATACGCCATCCGGCCAGAACGAAAAAAACAATCTGCTGCGTTATGCTCGATATGCGACACCGCGAGGAGAATCTGCTCAGTATGAAGTTATTTATGAACACGTCGCTGACCGCGCCGGATATGGCGTCGTTATTTAACCTGGTGCTCAATATGAAGGGCAGGCGCCTGACCACGAAGTGGCTGCTTAACTTACGGCTTAGCACGCACGAAGCGATCATGCTGCGGTTGCTGCGGGCAGGGATGCCGATGGAAGCCATCGCCGATGAGCTGAATACGTCGGTGAAAAGCCTCTATCGCAAACGAACGGCGCTCTCGGAACGCCTGGGGGCGGAGAACTTCAACGAGGCGTGTTTGTTTATCTTTAAAAACAAACTGCTGGACGCAGGTGGGAACGATCCCTGGGGTGGGGAGAAACCAAAAGCAAAAACCCGCCACGAGGGCGGGTTCTTTAAATAGTGGTGCCCGGACTCGGAATCGAACCAAGGACACGGGGATTTTCAATCCCCTGCTCTACCGACTGAGCTATCCGGGCAACGGGGCGCATTAAACCCGATCTGCCCCGTGGCGTCAACGAAAAATGTTGTTTTCGTTACAGACTGCGCAATCTCTCACCATTTCGCCGCATCCTTAAGCGAAAAAGTGCGTCCAGAGCGCGGAGAGCGGCATGGCGAGCAGCAGTGCGGGCAGCATGTTCACCACGGCAAACATCTTAATCCCACAGATGCGCAGCCCGGTCGCCAACAGCAGCAGGCCGCCGACGGCGGTAAAGTCTGCCATCATTGCCGGCGTGGTGAGCGGGAGAATCAACGTGGCGCAGGTGGCAAGCGCGAGCTGAATAAGCAGCATCGGGACGCAAATCGCCGCCACGGCGACGCCAAGGGTAGTGGCGAAAATGGTGGCAGTGAAGAAATCAAGAAACGCTTTCGCAATTAATATGCTTGGGTCGCCGGTCATCCCTTCCTGCATTGAACCGAAAATCCCGGTGCCGCTGGCGCAAAACAGAATGATGATGGCGACATAGTTTTGAATAAACGACTCGTGCGTGCCGTGTTTCGCCTTGCCGCCCGGTCGGGCAATCAGGTTTTTGGCTTTACTCACCGCGCTGTTAATGCCTTTTTCCAGATAGCAGAACTCGCCAATCAGCGCGCCGAGCAGGGTGGCCAGCACCATCACCGGCAGGTTGGCGCATTTGATCACGAGAAGAATACCGATCCCTAACGATGCCAGGCCGAATATTGAGGGCATGGAGGTGCGAATACGCTCCGGCAACCGCTGGCTCAGCACGGCGCCGAGTACGCCGCCCAGCAATACGGCGCCTGCGTTAATAAATGGCCCGATAACCAAAGTTAACTCCTGTTATTTAATCATTGATATTGCATTATTATGACACGGCAGGGCTGCGCGGGCCTTAGCTTTGGTTGATTTCGTGCATACTGATTCCTTCTTGCACCTCAAAATAAAAGGTGACATTATTGCGCGAATTTTCTCCTCCCTGTCTCACCGCTCGGTGAGGGTAACTGCGCCTATGAAAACCATGAAAATTGCCGTCAGCCGCGAGCTGCTCTCCACTGTGTCTACGCACCGCGAAAAGGTGACGCTGGACAGCACTGATTTTACCGATGTGGCGGCCGTCGTCATCACAACAGCTGAAAGTCGCAGCGGCATTCTTGCTCTGCTGAAACGCACGGGCTTTCATTTACCGGTGTTTATTTTCTCGCAGGAGCCAACGGACGTACCCGACGGCGCCACCGCGGTCATCTCGGGTAAAGCTCAGGAGTTTCTGGAACTGGAGAGCGCTGCCAGCCGCTACGAAGAGAACCTGCTGCCGCCTTTTTTTGATACCCTGAGCCAGTATGTGGAGATGGGCAACAGCACTTTCGCCTGTCCGGGCCACCAGCACGGGGCATTTTTCAAAAAACACCCGGCAGGGCGACAGTTCTATGATTTCTTCGGTGAAAACGTGTTTCGCGCCGACATGTGCAACGCCGACGTGAAGCTGGGCGATCTGCTGATCCACGAAGGGTCCGCCAAGCACGCGCAAAAGTTCGCGGCGAAAGTGTTCAACGCGGACAAAACCTACTTCGTGCTGAACGGCACCTCAGCGGCCAATAAGGTGGTGACCAACGCGCTGCTGACCCGCGGCGACCTGGTGCTGTTCGATCGCAATAACCATAAGTCTAACCACCACGGGGCGCTGATCCAGGCGGGCGCCACGCCGGTTTATCTTGAGGCCGCGCGTAACCCGTTTGGCTTTATTGGCGGAATTGACGACCACTGCTTTGACGATGCCTATCTGCGGGATCTTATCCGCGAGGCGGCGCCGGAGAAGGCCGACGAGGCGCGCCCGTTCCGCCTGGCGATCATTCAGCTTGGCACCTACGACGGGACGATCTACAACGCCCGCCAGGTGATCGACAAGATCGGTCATCTCTGCGACTACATCCTCTTTGACTCCGCATGGGTGGGTTACGAGCAGTTTATTCCGATGATGGCGGAAACGTCCCCGCTCTTGCTGGAATTGAACGAGAACGATCCGGGAATTTTCGTGACCCAGTCGGTGCATAAACAGCAGGCCGGGTTCTCGCAAACGTCGCAGATCCATAAAAAGGATAACCACATTCGCGGTCAGGCGCGTTTCTGCCCGCACAAGCGGCTGAACAACGCGTTTATGCTGCACGCCTCCACCAGCCCGTTTTATCCGCTGTTCGCCGCGCTGGATGTGAATGCCAAGATCCACGAAGGTGAAAGCGGACGCAGGCTGTGGGCGGAGTGCGTCGAGCTGGGGATTGAGGCGCGCAAGGCAATCATTGCGAATTGCCATATGATCAAACCGTTTATCCCGCCGGTGGTGGCGGGGCGGCCGTGGCAGGATCATCCGACGCACGCCATTGCCGGCGAGCTGCGCTTCTTCAGCTTTGAGCCGGGGGCCAAATGGCACGGCTTTGAGGGCTATGCCCGCGAGCAGTACTTTGTCGACCCGTGCAAGCTCCTGCTGACCACGCCGGGTATCGATGCCGAAACCGGGGAGTACACGGATTTCGGGATCCCGGCGACGATTCTGGCGCACTACCTGCGCGAAAATGGCATCGTGCCGGAGAAATGCGACCTCAATTCGATCCTGTTCCTGCTGACGCCTGCCGAAAGCAGCGAGAAGCTGGCGCAGCTGGTGGCGATGCTGGGCCAGTTCGAACAGCATATTGAAGACGACACGCCGCTGGCGGACGTGCTGCCGACGATCTTCCAGAAATACCCGGTGCGCTACCGGGATTATACCCTCCGCCAGCTGTGTCAGGAGATGCACGATCTCTACGTCAGCTTTGACGTGAAGGATCTGCAGAAGGCGATGTTCCGCAAGGAGAGCCTGCCTGAGGTAGTGATGAACCCGCAGGATGCGAACCGGGCCTATATTCGCGGTGACGTGGAGCTGGTTCGCATACGTGATGCCGCAGGGCGCATTGCTGCCGAAGGGGCGCTGCCCTATCCGCCGGGCGTGCTGTGCGTGGTGCCGGGTGAGGTCTGGGGCGGGGCGGTACAGCGTTACTTCCTCGCGCTGGAGGAGGGCATCAACCTGCTGCCGGGCTTCTCGCCGGAGCTGCAGGGGGTTTACAGCGAGAAGGATGCCGACGGGATTAAGCGGCTGTATGGTTATGTATTAAGGTAGCCCCCCCTCACCCTAACCCTCTCCCCAAAGGGGAGAGGGGATTGTACGGGGCCGTCTTTTCACCCTCGCCCCTTTGGGGAGAGGGCCGGGGTGAGGGGGAACGTTTCATCAAACCGCACTACGCTTGTACATCCTCCTCGGATGCCCAATCTTGCCGTACAGCATCTCCACCGTCAGAAAACCCGCCTCTACGCAGTGCTCCAGATAGCGCCGGGTGGTGGTTTTGCTTAATCCGGTTTCGCTCACCACCTCATCCACGGTAAAGCAGTGCGTTGCCTTGTCGTTGAACAGCGTCTGCACACGCGCCAGCGTATTTTCCTCAATGCCTTTACTGCCGTTGTCCAGGCGGTAGTTTTTCGCCTGGAGCTGATACAGCGAATCCACGTTCTGCTGGTCGACAATCTTCCACACGCGCTGCTGTTCCGCAAACTGCACGAACCTCTCCAGCGACTGGCTGAGCCGCTTCCAGGAGACGGGTTTGAGGATGTAGTCGAACGCGCCGTTGCGAATCGCCTGGCTGCAGGTGTCCATATCGCTGGCGGCGGTAATAAAAATCACCGAGCAGTTGGCGCGGGCCAGCATGGGGTTATTGATAAGCGAGATGCCTTTGCCGTCCGGCAGATAGTTATCCAGCAGCATGAGCTGCGGCTGTTTGCTTTCAAGCTCTGCCTGGGCCGCAGCCAGCGACGAGGCAATGCCTACCAGCCTCAGACGCGGGTGTTTGCCTATCAGCTCCGCGTGCAGTTGCGCCAGTTCGTTCTCGTCTTCAACAATCAGTACGTCGATAAGTTCATGTTGCATAGTCGGTGTCTTCCAGTTGCCGGGCGATTCCCGTGGCCGGGATAAACAAGGAGAAAATGGCGCCGCGCGGGGTATTATCGGCAACTTCTATCGCGCCGCCAGCCTGTGTGACGTAGCTTTCGATCAGATACAGGCCAATCCCATGATCGCCGCGTGTTTTGGTGGTAATGCCGCGTTCAAAGATCCGGTCACGCATCTCCGGTGTAATGCCAACGCCCTGGTCGGCGACTTCAATAATCAGCTCCTGTTCGCTGAGTTTTATCAGCACTTCTACCGGCGCGTGGGGAAGCGGCGACCGCTGTGTTGCTTCGATGGCGTTATCCAACAGGTTGCCAATAATTGAAATCAGCTCTTGCTCCCCAAGGGGCAGGAAGGGTCTGTCCAGCCGACAGCCCGGGTCGAAACACAGCTCTACGCCTTTCTCCCGCGCGCGGGCGGCTTTCCCCAGCAGCAGGCCACACAGAGTCGGGGAACTGAAGCGCGAAGAGATAAAGTCCAGCAGCTCCTGGGCATGTTCCGACTGCGCCTGAATGTAGCCAATGGCTTCCTCATAGCGGCCCATATGCAGCAGGCCGGAGAGGGTGGTCATCCTGTTTAACTGCTCGTGGCGCATAATGCGCAGGTTATCGACATAGCGTTTTACCTGGCTGAGCTGGGCGCTCAGCGAGTCGATCTCGTTGCGATCGCGGAAGGTGATCACCCAGCCCTGCAGCGACCCCTCAAGCATGATGTGCACCCGGCTGGCAATCACCGTGAGATCGTTAAAACGACAAATCTCGTCATGGGTATCTTTCGCCAGCATCGTCTGCGTGTCGAAGAACGGGACCGGATCGATCACCTGGCTTATCAGCTGTCCGCGCAGCTCGCGGGCCGGCTGGCTCAGGCCCAGCAGCTTGCGCGCCGCCTGGTTGATGACTTCAATCCGCCGCCGATCGTCAATGGCAATCACCCCTTCATAGATAGATTCCATCATCGCCTTCTGCTGGCGCACCAGCAGGCCGATCTCGCGCGGCTCAAGGGAGAAGATCTGCTTCTTGATGCTGCGGGTAAAGAACCAGGAGAAGATAAAGAGAGCGATCAGCAGCAGCACGGCGGCAATCAGGATATTAACCACTTTGCTGACGGTAATGGTATCAAGGTAGCTGGTCAGATAGCCTACCGAAACAATGCCGACCACCTGTCCGGCGGCGTTGAAGATGGGGGCTTTACTGCGCAGCGAAATGCCCAGCCCGCCTTTGCGAATGGTGGTGGTGCTTTTACCCTGCAATACGGCTTCATTGTCTCCGCCAACCAGGGTTGTGCCCACTCTGTCGGCAAAGACGGAGTGAAAAAGATGCTGCCCTTTATTATCACCAATCACAATAAAGCTGGCGTCACTGTGCGCAGAAATCTTCTGCATAAAATCATGGATGGCGTTGATATTCTTTTGTTCAACTTCATTACGCAATGTCGGAATAAGCGCAATCTCTTCAGCCTGTATTTTGGCACGCGTACTCATTTCCTGATAAAGCTGTTTCCCGACGTCGGCATAATAATATCCGCCCAGCAGCGCGAAAAGCACCGAGAAAAAGGCAACCAGCGAAATAAACAGCTTAATCTGGAAAGAGACTTTCATAACTATCACGCGAGGTAGCAGCAAAGATCGCCAATATATCATCTTTTTTCGTGCTGACGCCCGCTTTGCCGAAAACTTGTGATCCCTTGCACAGCGGGCGCTGTAAAAGAGTTATCCTGAAGGCGAACGTGCTTCTGGCTGCGCGAACAAATGTTATTTGTTTGTTCAATTCGGAAAAGAAACCATAAAAACCACGGCAATAAATAAGGTATAAATCACATTAAATAAAAGAAACCATTAAAACCATAGCTGCCATTAAAACTTCGCTTTTAATATGCCATCCCTCACATAAAGTAAGCCTTTGTGACTCTAAGCTGAACGCACAAAATAACCAAGGGGCTTATTATGAGCACAACTGACGATTCTTTCTCTGTTACCCACGACCCGATTGAAATTCAGCGGCCTTCGCTCAAAGAGCGCTGGTGGCATATTATGGATACCTGGAAAGTTGGGATTATTCCTCTGCCGCTGTTCGTTCTGGCGGGCGCGCTGATTGCGATTGATTGCCTGGGCGGAAAACTGCCGAGCGATATCGTGGTCATGGTGGCAACGCTGGCTTTCTTCGGCTTTGCCTGCGGCGAGTTTGGCAAACGCCTGCCGATTGTCGGCAAGCTCGGCGCGGCGGCGATTTGCGCCACCTTTATCCCTTCCGCGCTGGTCTACTATGGCCTGCTGCCGGACGTGGTGGTCGAGTCCACCACCAAGTTCTACAAATCCACCAACATTCTCTATCTCTACATCTGCTGCATTATCGTCGGCAGCATCATGAGCATGAACCGCACGGTGCTGATTCAGGGTTTCCTGCGCATCTTCTTCCCGATGCTGTGCGGTGAAGTTGTCGGCATGCTGGTGGGAATGGGCGTCGGCCTGGCGCTGGGTCTTGAGCCGTTCCAGATCTTCTTCTTTATCATTCTGCCGATTATGGCGGGCGGCGTCGGGGAAGGGGCAATCCCGCTTTCCATCGGCTATGCCACCCTGCTGCACATGGACCAGGGCGTGGCACTCGGCCGCGTGCTGCCGATGGTAATGCTCGGCGGTCTGACGGCAATCATCATCTCCGGCTGCCTGAACCAGCTCGGTAAACGCTTCCCGCACCTGACCGGTGAAGGACAGCTGATGCCTAACCGCGCGAATGCCGATGCCACCGTCTCTCAGCCTGCGTTTTCCGGCAAAGCGGACGTCACCACTATTGCCTCCGGCGCGCTGCTGGCGGTGCTGCTCTACATGCTGGGCATGCTCGGCCACAAGCTGATTGGCCTGCCTGCACCAGTTGGCATGCTGTTTATGGCGGTCCTGGTGAAACTCTGCAACGGCGCCTCTCCGCGTCTGCTGGAAGGCTCTCAGGTGGTGTACAAATTCTTCCAGACCTCCGTGACCTACCCAATCCTCTTCGCCGTCGGCGTAGCTATCACCCCTTGGCATGAACTGGTGGCGGCGTTCACCGTCAGCAACCTGTTGGTGATTGTCAGCACCGTTTCCGCACTGGTGGCAACCGGCTTCTTCGTCGGCAAAAAGATTGGTATGCACCCGATTGATGTCGCCATCGTCTCCTGCTGCCAGAGCGGCCAGGGCGGTACCGGCGACGTGGCGATCCTGACCGCAGGCAACCGTATGAGCCTGATGCCGTTCGCCCAGATTGCTACCCGTATCGGCGGGGCGATTAACGTCTCTGTCTCACTGCTGATTCTGGGCAACTTCCTCGTTTAAGTTTTCAGGAAAGAACAATGAAACTCGCAAGCTTTTTATACCAGGGAAAACGCAGCTACGGCATCGTCCAGGCCGACGGCGTGATTGATTTAGGCCGCCGTCTCGGCGACCGCTACAGCGACCTCAAGGCGCTGCTGCAGGGCAACGGGCTGGCGCAGGCCACCCCTTACCTGAACGACGCCGTGGACGTGCCGATGAGCGCCATCACCTTCTTACCGGTGATTGAGCATCCGGAAAAAATCCTCTGCGTGGGCATGAACTATGCCGACAAGCGCAAGGAGTTTGACCAGCATAACCCGGCCCCGACGCTGTTTGTCCGCTTCCCGGATTCACAGACCGGCCACAACGAGCCGGTGCTGAAGCCGCGCCACTCCAGTGAATTCGACTATGAAGGCGAGCTGGCGGTGATCATCGGCAAAGGTGGGGAGAACATCAGCCGCGACGACGCTCTGCGCCACGTGGCGGGATACAGCTGCTACATGGACGGCTCCGCCCGCGACTGGCAGCACACCTGGTTCACCGCCGGTAAAAACTGGCGCAAAACCGGCGCGTTTGGGCCGTGGATGGCGACGGCAGATGAGATCCCGGATCCGCACCAGCTTGCGATCCGCACCTGGCTGAACGGCCGCATGGTGCAGGAAGACAACACCAGCAGCATGATCCACAAGGTGGCGGAGCTGATCGAGTACATCAGCACCTTTACCCGCCTCAGCCCGGGCGATGTGATCATCACCGGATCCCCGGGCGGAGTGGGTAAAAAGCGCAATCCGCCGCTGTTTATGAAGGAAGGGGATCGCATTGAGGTGGAGATCGAGCATATCGGTCATCTCAGCAACGTGATCGTGGAAGCGCCAGCCGTCGGGCTTGCGGCAGCACATTAAGAAAGACGGCATGAACAGTCAACCCATCGATTTTCGCCACACGCTGGTGGCGAAACACCCGGAACGCTTAAGCCAGATCCGCTACCTGCTGGCAGACAGCGGCCTTGGCCTGGACAACGACATCACGCTGTTTGTCGAAGCCTGGTCCGGCTCGCAGCTGGTGGGTTGCGCAGGGCTTGCTGCCAACGTCATCAAATGCGTGGCGGTTAATGAGCAGCTTCGCGGCGAGAACCTCAGCGCGCGGCTGCTTGCAGAGGTGGAAAATGCAGCGCTGGAGTGCGGCCATTTTCATCTCTTCCTCTGCACCCGTCCGTGCAACCGGGAGCGCTTTGCCCGCAGCGGCTTCTGGCCGATTGCCCAGAGCGGGAACAACGCGGTGCTGATGGAAAACACCCCGCAGGGGATCGAACGCTACTGCCGTTCCCTGCGCGCGAAGCGCAAGTGCGGGGAGAACGTTGGCGCGATAGTGATGAACGCCAATCCGTTCACCCTCGGCCACCGCCATCTGGTGGAGCAGGCGGCGCAGCGGTGCGACGCCCTGCACCTGTTCGTGGTGCGTGAAGACGCCTCGTTCTTCCCGTTCAGCGCTCGCCTCGAGATGGTGCGCGCGGGCGTGGCGCATCTGCCGAACGTGTTGGTGCATGAAGGCTCGCAGTACATCATCTCCCGCGCCACCTTCCCGGCCTACTTCCTGAAGGAGACCGGCAAAGTGCAGCAGGCGTGGAGCGAGATCGACGTGCTGATCTTCCGGGACTTCATCGCCCCGGCGCTCGGCATCACGCACCGCTTCATCGGCTCGGAGCCGTTCTGCGATATCACCCGCCAGTACAACCAGACGCTGCACGACCTGCTGGCCTCGCATATCGAGGTGGTGGAAATGCCGCGCATCAAGGCCACCGGCAACGCTATTTCAGCGTCCGAAGTGCGCCGCTTACTGAAGACACAGCAGTTTTCCCGGATCCGGGAGATTGTCCCGGACTCCACCTTCGCGCATCTCGAAACGCATTACCGTGCGAGTGCGGAAGTCGCTTAACTACCAGGAATTTATCATGAAAATTGTAAGGGAGGCGCTGGCCGGAACGCAGGAGTCCAGCGACCTGATGGTGAAAATCGCTCCCGCTCACGGCGAGCTGGAGATAGTCATCCACAGTGAAGTGATTAAGCAGTTTGGCGAGCAGATTCGCCAGGTGGTCAACGACACATTGCGCGCCATGAACGTGCACCAGGGATTAATCATTATTGAAGACAAAGGGGCGCTGGACTGTGTGATCCGCGCCCGCCTGCAAAGCGCGCTGATGCGTGCCGCCGATGAACAGGCCATCAACTGGGGGGCGCTGAAATGAGCAAACTCCGCCGCAGCATGCTGTTCCTGCCGGGCGCTAACGCCGCCATGCTCTCAACCGCCTTTATCTACCGTCCCGACTCCATCATGTTTGATCTTGAGGACGCCGTCGCCCTGCGCGAGAAGGATACCGCGCGCATGCTGGTGTTCCACGCCCTGCAGCACCCGATGTATCAGGATATCGAAACCGTAGTGCGTATTAACCCGCTCAGCACGCCATTTGGCCTGCTGGATCTGGAAGCCGCCGTGCGGGCCGGCGTGGACGTGATCCGCCTGCCGAAAACCGACACGCCGGACGATATCTACGAGCTGGAAAGCCATCTCGAGCGTATCGAACAGGAGTGCGGCCGCGAGGTTGGCTCCACCCGCGTGATGGCGGCGATTGAATCGGCCATTGGCGTCATCAACGCCGTGGCGATTGCCCGCAGCTCTCCGCGCCTCATCGGGATTGCGCTGGCCGCCTTTGACTACGTGATGGACATGCAGACCGAGCGCGGCGACGGCACCGAGCTGTTCTACGCCCGCTGCGCCGTGCTGCACGCCGCCCGCGCGGCGGGCATCGACGCCTTCGACGTGGTGTGGTCAGACGTTAACGACGAGGCCGGGTTCCTGCGCGAGGTCGATCTGATCCGCAAGATGGGCTTTAACGGCAAATCGCTGATTAACCCGCGCCAGATTGACCTGCTGCACAACGCCTACGCCCCGACTCAGGAAGAGGTGGATCACGCCAGAAGGGTGATTGAGGCGGCAGAAGAGGGCGAGCGTAACGGCCTGGGCGTGGTGTCGCTCAACGGCAAAATGGTGGATGCACCGATTATTAACCACGCGCAGGTGGTGCTGGAGCGCGCGGCGGCCTCCGGCGTGCGTCGGTAAGGATAAAAATAATGAATCAGACAGAACTTCTTCACGTGAACTTTCCCCCTCTGAGGGACTTAAAACCCTTTGATACCGCCCACAGCGCCACGCCGTGGCTGTCGGACAGCGAGGCGAAGCACAGCCGCAAGCTCTGCGCCTCTGTTGAAGAGGCGGTTAAGCGTTGCGGCCTCCAGGACGGGATGACCATCTCCTTCCACCACGCGTTTCGCGAAGGCGACCGGGTGATCAACACCGTCGTGGCGCTGCTGGCGCGAATGGGCTTCAAAAACCTGACGCTGGCCTCCAGCTCGCTGATGACCTGCAACGACGCGCTGATCGAGCATATCGAAAGCGGCGTCATCACCCGGATTTACACCTCGGGCATGCGCGGCAGGCTGGCGGACGCCATCTCCCACGGGTTGATGGACGAGCCGGTGCAAATCCACTCCCACGGCGGGCGCGTGAAGCTGCTCCAGGACGGTGAGCTGAATATCGACGTAGCGTTTCTCGGCGTGCCGTGCAGCGATGAATTTGGCAACGCCAACGGCACGCACGGTAAATCGTGCTGCGGGTCCCTGGGCTACGCGATGGTGGACGCGCACTTTGCCCGTAAAGTAGTGCTGCTGACTGAAGAACTGGTGCCGTTTCCGAATATGCCCGCCAGCCTGGTGCAGGACCAGGTGGACTACATCGTGCAGGTTGAAAGCGTGGGCGACCCGGCGAAAATCAGCGTCGGTGCGGCGCGCGTCACCAGCAACCCGCGCGAGCTGATGATCGCCCGCTATGCGGCGGACGTGATTGAACACTCCGGCTACTTCAAACCGGGCTTCTCGATGCAGACGGGCTCCGGCGCGGCGGCGACCGCCTGCACGCGCTTTATGGAAGAGAAGATGGAGCGCAGCGGCGTGAAGGCGCGCTTTGCGCTCGGCGGCATCACCGGCAGCCTGGTGGATTTACACGAGAAGGGGCTCATCGAAAAGCTGCTCGATACCCAGTGCTTCGACGGCCAGGCGGCGGCCTCGCTTGCGCGCAACCCGAACCACGTGGAGATCTCCACCAACGTCTACGCCAACCCCGGTAGCAAGGCGGCAAGCTGCGACCAGCTCGACGTGGTGATCCTCAGCGCGCTGGAAATCGACGTTGATTTCAACGTCAACGTCATCACCGGCTCCGACGGGGTGATGCGCGGGGCGTCCGGCGGACACTGCGACGTGGCCGCCGCGGCAAACCTGACCATCGTCGTCGCGCCGCTGCTGCGCAGCCGCATTCCAACGGTAGTGAAGCGCGTCACCACGCGCCTCACGCCGGGCGAAAGCATCGACGTGCTGGTCACCGATCACGGCATTGCGGTCAACCCGGCGCGCCCGGAGATCCGCGAGCGCCTGCTGGAAGCCGGGCTCAAAGTTGTGGATATCAGCGCGCTTTACGAACGGGCGATTTCCCTGACGGGCGTACCGAAACCAATTGAATTTACCGACAAAATCGTCGGGGTGATCCGCTACCGCGACGGCAGCGTGATCGACACCGTGCGACAGGTAAAGGAGTAGTTATGACAGTAGCGACACCCGTGCGGGCGGGTGTCAGCCTGGAGGAACTGCTGGCGGCGAAAGAGCGCCGCGCAGCGCGCCAGGCTGACATGCTTGAGCACTATCAACAACCGGTGATTTCCCTCACGCTGGTCACACCAGGGGAAATCAAAGACAGCCTGCGGTATCGCAATACCATGGGCGTGGCGCTGCAAATGTGCGACCAGCTGCTGTGGGAAAACCGCTGGCAGGTGCTGGACCGTCAGGTGCTGTGGCTCCCGACCGGGCCAGAAGCCCTGTGGTGCGTGGCCCATCCCGCGGTGGAAATCAAAGCGCACTGCGCGGAGCTGGAGCAGACGCACCCGCTCGGCAGGCTTTGGGATCTGGACGTGATTTGCCCTCAGCACGGCCACGTCGGGCGTCAGTCGCTGGGGGCAAACCTCAGACGCTGCCTGATCTGTGACGAACCCGCTCATGCCTGTTCCCGTTCGCGCAATCACCCCGTTGAGCAGGTGGTTTCCCGCGTGGAGAAGACGATCGATGACTGGTTTGCTCGCGACTAAACCGCGCCCGGTTGACGTGCCCGCGCTTGCCGAAGCGGCGCTATGGCAGGAGCTGGAGCTGACGCCCAAGCCGGGGCTGGTGGACAAGCTCAATAACGGTTCCCATCGCGATATGGATCACGCGCTGTTCGTCCGCAGCATTGCGGCGATAACGCCGTGGTTTTCGCGCTTTGCCGAACTCGGTAACGCGCATGCAGATAAACCCGCTGACGCACAGCTTCGCATTATCCGCCCGATGGGGATGGCCTGCGAGCAGGCGATGTACGCCGCGACGAACGGAGTGAACACCCACAAGGGCGGGATTTTTGCCCTGGGTTTACTGTGCTTCGCTGCCGGACGTGTGAAAAATATCTCCGCAGACAGCCTCTGCTGTGAGGTGAGTAACATCTGCAGCGGGCTGGTGTCGCGGGAGCTGGCCGCGCGCAGCGGGCAGAAGACGGCGGGCGAGCGGCAGTTTCAGCAGTACGGCTTAACCGGCGCGCGCGGTGAGGCGGAAAGCGGCTTTGCGACGGCGCGTAAGGCGCTGGCGCAGTGGAGCGGACTGTCGCTTCACGGCCTGCTATTGCGCCTGATGGCGGTTAATCAGGACAGCAATCTCGTGTCGCGCGGCGGCATTGAAGGGCTACGCTACGTTCAGGGCTACGCGCGGGAATTACTGGCGAGTGGCTGGGATCGCGAGGCGCTGCTTAAGATGGATAAGGCATTGATTGAACGCAATCTGAGCCCGGGCGGCAGCGCGGATTTGCTGTCGGTGGGGTGGGTGCTCTCTGCAATAAAATAGCCGGGTGGCGGCTTCGCCTTACCCGGCCTACGGTCTGGTTTTGTAGGCCCGGTAAGCGCAGCGCCACCGGGCACAACAATCAATGCGCTATCGGCTGCGCACCGTGCGGCTCGCGCACGTGCTTGTACTTGAACAGCGCGATGAACGCGAAGAACAGCACCAGCGAGTACGCCGCGAAGATCAGCCACACAGGCTGCCAGTTGGTGATGCCGTTGGTGGTGTACATCTCAACCACTTTACCGCTTACCACGCCGCCCAGAATACAGCCGAAGCCGTTGGTCATCATCAGGAACATACCCTGCGCGCTGGCGCGGATTTCAGGCTTCACCTCTTTTTCCACAAACACCGAACCAGAGATGTTGAAGAAGTCGAAGGCGCAGCCGTAAACGATCATCGACAGCACCAGCAGCACGGTACCAAACGCGCTCGGGTCACCGTAGGCGAACAGGCCGAAGCGCAACATCCATGCCGCGATACTGATCAGCATGACGTTTTTGATGCCGTAGCGGCTCAGGAAGAACGGGATGGTCAGGATGAACAGCGTCTCAGAGATCTGAGAGATGGACATCATCACCGACGCATGTTCAACGATAAAGCTGCCGGAGAACAGCGGGTTGTTATCGAAGCTGTGCAGGAAGGTGTTGCCGAACATGTTGGTGATCTGCAGCTCTGCGCCCAGCAGCATGGAGAAGATAAAGAAGATCGCCATGCGTTTGTTTTTAAACAGCGCGAACGCGTCCAGGCCGAGCATGGTGCTCCAGCTCTGGTTTTTCTGCTGGTTAGAAACCGGAATGGTTGGCAGCGTCAGGGTGAAGATCGCCAGCACCACGGAGAGCGCCGCACCGATATAGAGCTGCATATGGCTCAGTTCGAAGCCTGCGAAGCTCACGCCCCACATCGCCATGATAAAGCCGATGGTACCCCAGATACGGATTGGCGGGAAATCGGTCACGATATCCAAATCCGCGGATTTCAGGCGGTAGTAGGAGATGGTGTTGATCAGGCCAAGCGTTGGCATATAGGCCAGCGAGTTAAGCAGGATCACCATGAACATCGCCCCCGGCGTGGTCACCTGGGCTGCCATAAACAGCGTCCCCGCGCCCACCAGATGGCAAAGCATGTACAGCCATTTCGCACTCAACCATTTATCCGCCACGATGCCCAGCAGCGTTGGCATGAAGACAGCCGCAATACCGAGCGAGCTGTATACGGCACCGATTGACGCACCGTCGAACTTGAGCGTCACAAACATATAGGAGCCGAGTGTAGTCAGCCAGCTACCCCACAGGCAGAACTGCAGAAACGACAATATTTTAAGCTGCAGCTTAAGGTTCATGTTACTTTCCTCACAAGTGAGCGGGAGATATGTTGTTTTGGGAACATTCAGGGTTGTTATTTGATGCAATTCTATCAGTTGGCAACAATATGTTTTGTTACCTCCCGCAAAAAAATGCAATCCACATTAATTTGCAGTTTGGATTGTGATGCAAATAACATTTTCGTATGGGTGGGGTTGGATAGGTGCGGCCTGATGCCCTCACACTGACCCTCTCCCACAGGGAGAGGGGAAACAGAACACCTTCTCCCAGAGGGGAGAAGGTGTGCCGATCACCGGCGACGGTAGTTCTTCTGCGCCGTATTCACCTTATACAGATAGCGACGGGATTCCGCAGACGGGTGACGAGTGGTGAGGGTAGAGTAGACATCACCCGGCGCCATGCTGTTGATGATGTTCGCGGCCTGCACTTTGTCATTCGAGAAGACGCGCAGCACGCTGCCCGCGCCGCCGTTATAGGCGGTGATCACCGCATAGCGGCGCGACGTTGGGTTATCAATTCCGCCCAGGTACACATTGTTCAGCATCGCCAGGTAGGCGGTGCCGGTATCAATGTTGCTCTGCGGATCGAACAGATAGCTGCGGCTCGGCGTGCCGGATTTCCCCTGCGCGCGGAAGACGTCTTTACCGGCGCTGTGCTGCACTACCTGCATCAGCCCCAGGGCGTCGGAACGGCTCACCGCGTAGGGGTTGAACGAGGATTCGGTC
Source organism: Enterobacter sp. C3_dUdeg (assembly GCF_057536195.1). Taxonomy (NCBI): domain Bacteria; kingdom Pseudomonadati; phylum Pseudomonadota; class Gammaproteobacteria; order Enterobacterales; family Enterobacteriaceae; genus Enterobacter; species Enterobacter sp. C3_dUdeg. The sequence continues at coordinate 60,475 of NZ_BAAKFX010000009.1, read as the reverse complement.
TGCATAATCGCCAGAATCAGCGACTCATCCACGCCGTACTTGCGCGAGGCCTGACGCACCATCCCAATGTACTTATGCGCACGCTTGTCGAGGTGGTTCGGGACGAGGTTGATGGTGACGCTGTAGATAATCTTCAGACCGTTAGAGCGGCTTTTCAGGCGCGTCTGCAGCAGGTAGTCGGCAAATTTCGTGGCGCGACCTTCCCAGCGGATCGGCTGACCGGTCTGATCGACGACCTGGCCGTACAGGAACGGCTCTTTCGAGATAGTGATATCGTCGGCATCGGAGTAGAGATCGATAGAACCCGGATCGTCACCCATCAGCAGGGTTTTGACGATCGCCTGACGCAGTCGTGCCGCAGGGTCGGTGCCTGCGATGGTCTCAATCGTGATCGTACCCTCATCAAAGTTGATGTGGCTACGGGTCTGATAGGCGTCGGTGTACTTAACGTAGTCCTTAGGTCCGGCAATAAGAACTTCGTTAAATCCCCATATGTTCTCGATGTTGTGGGCAAACTGCCCCATCAAAATGTCAAAACCGTTGGTGTCCTTGATCCAGGCTTCGTTGTAATCTTCGCCTTTTTTTGACGAACACGAGACAAGCAACGGCGCAACAAGGGCTAGCGCTAAAAGTTTTTTCATCATTCCGGGAGTGCGTGTTGTGTTTGCTTTAACGGCGGGGTTTCCCCCGCACGCTGTTATTTTTCCGGTGGCGTATAGCCTTCGATGTGCACGTCTTTACCTTCGAACAGGAAGCTCACCATCTCCTGCTCCAGCAGCTTGCGGTGTTCCGGGTTCATCATGCTGAGTTTTTTCTCGTTGATCAGCATGGTCTGCTTTTTCTGCCACTGTCCCCAGGCTTCTTTGGAGATTTCATTGTAGATGCGTTTACCCAGGTCGCCCGGATAAAGCTGGAAATCCTGGCCTTCAGCGTCACGCTGCAGGAAAGTACAAAAAATCGTTCTGGCCATACTCATTCCTCTTTTTCTTGTCGATGCTAAACCATTGCACCGGCACGTAATTGCTGTAACAGGCGCTCCACGGGAGCCGCCAGTCCGACTGATGGCGGTTGCGCTAAGTTATACCAGAGAGCGGTGCCTTCATCCATGCACGAGGCAAATGACGACACGGGAAGCCACATGGGTACAATGTCCAGGTGGAAATGGCTGAACGTATGGCGAAACGCGGTCAGCTGCGTCAGGTTATCGGCAGCAATCCCGCGCTGTTTAAGCCATTCACGCAGCAAATCTTCATCTTCAAACTGTGGGAAGCAGTATAGACCACCCCACAGACCGCTCGGTGGACGCTGGGCGAGGAAGACCTCGTCGCCGTGCTGCATCAGCAGCATATAGCCGGTGCGCTCCGGCAGCGTCTGTTTGGGTTTCTTACCTGGATATTGCGCCCATGAATGGTTGGCATACGCCACGCAGAGATTATTCACCGGGCAGAGTTCGCATTTCGGTTTTGAGCGCGTGCAGACCAGCGCGCCGAGATCCATCATCGCCTGGTTGAAACGCTCGACGCCGTTGGCCGGGGTGACCGCTTCACTTATTTCCCAAAGGCGTTTTTCGACGTCCTTCTTCCCCGGCCAGCCGTCGACGGCATAGCAGCGTGCCAGCACGCGCTTCACGTTGCCGTCGAGGATCGGGAAATGCTTGCCTAAAGACAGGGAGAGAATGGCGCCTGCGGTTGAACGTCCGACGCCTGGAAGATCGGCCACCTCGTCGAAGGTTTCCGGGAATTTCCCATTGTGGCGCGTCGCGACCTGCTGTGCGGCCTTGTGAAGGTTACGCGCCCGGGCGTAATAGCCAAGACCGGTCCACAGGTGCAGGACCTCGTCCAGCGGGGCGTTGGCCAGATCGGTCACCGTCGGGAAGCGCGCCATAAAACGCTCGAAGTAAGGGATCACCGTGGCGACCTGCGTTTGTTGCAACATCACCTCGGAGAGCCATACTTTGTAAGGCGTTTTTTCAATTTGCCAGGGCAGGGTTTTACGCCCGTATTTGTCGTACCAGTCCAGCACCTGGGCTGAAAATTGAGAGGCTTGCATGGTCATCGATTCGCATAATCAGGGACGCAGATTGCAGCACAGCGTCAATCTGCTGTAAACCGGATCTTTCCCATGCTTGCATAGAAGCCTTAACTTTGGATAATGCCCGTTTCCCGAACATTCTCACAAGCAGACAACTCTTTTATGAAAAACGACGTCATTTCACCGGAATTTGATGAAAACGGTCGCCCGCTACGCCGTATTCGCAGCTTTGTCCGCCGTCAGGGCCGCCTGACAAAAGGGCAGCAACATGCGCTGGACAACTACTGGCCGGTGATGGGCGTTGAGTTCAGCGAGCAGCCTCTGGACTTTACCGAACTGTTCGGCCGCGAAGCACCCGTCACGCTGGAGATCGGGTTTGGTATGGGCACCTCGCTGGTGGCCATGGCGAAAGCGCGACCGGAGCAGAACTTCCTCGGTATCGAAGTCCACTCCCCGGGCGTGGGTGCATGCCTGGCAACGGCCCATGAAGAGGGCGTTGAGAACCTGCGCGTGATGTGTCACGACGCGGTGGAAGTGCTGCATAAAATGATTCCTGACAATTCTTTAACCATGGTTCAGCTCTTTTTCCCTGACCCGTGGCACAAAGCACGTCATAATAAACGCCGTATCGTTCAGGCGCCGTTTGCCGAGCTGGTGAAAAGTAAGCTGAAGCTGGGCGGTGTCTTCCATATGGCGACCGACTGGGAACCGTATGCGGAACATATGCTGGAAGTGATGTCGTCGCTGGACGGGTATAAAAACCAGTCTGAGAGTAACGACTATGTACCGCGTCCGGAATCGCGTCCGGTAACGAAATTTGAACAGCGTGGCCATCGTCTTGGTCACGGTGTATGGGACTTAATGTTCGAGAGGGTGAAATAATGGCAAAGAATCGTAGCCGTCGTCTGCGTAAAAAGATGCACATCGAAGAATTCCAGGAAGTGGGCTTCTCCGTTGCGTGGCGTTTCCCGGAAGGCACCAGTGTAGAACAGATCGATCAGGACGTGGATGCGTTCATCAATGACGTGATTGAGCCAAACAAGCTGGCCTTCGACGGTAGCGGCTACCTGGCCTGGGAAGGTCTGATCTGCACCCAGGAAGTGGGTAAATGCACTGAAGAACATCAGGCCCTGGTACGTAAATGGCTTGAAGACCACAAGCTCGAAGATGTCCGCGTCAGCGAACTTTTCGACGTTTGGTGGGACTAATAAAGCAGTAAGGGGCCAGCATTAGCTGGCCCATTTTGTCTGAGGGAGTGTTTAAGATGCGCAAAACGTTGCTGGCTGTTGCTTTGATGGCAACCGGATTCACCGCCCATGCGGATTATCAATGTAGCGTCACCCCGCGTGATGACGTGGTGTTAAGCCCGCAAACCGTGCAGGTCAAAGGCGAGAACGGCAATCTGGTGATTACGCCGCAGGGGAACGTCACCTTTAACGGCAAGCAGTACAACCTGACTGCCGCACAGCGTGAGCAGGCGAAAGACTATCAGGCCGATTTGCGTACCGCGCTGCCATGGATTAATGAAGGCGCGCTGACCCGCGTTGAGAAAAGCCGCGTCGCGCTGGATAAGATCATCACCAAAGAAGTGGGTGAGAGCAGCAATATGCGCACCCGTCTGACGAAGCTCGATAAGCAGCTTAAAGAGCAGATGAACCGCATTATCGAGACGCGCTCCGACGGCCTGACGTTCCACTACAAGGCGATCGATCAGGTCCGTGCTGACGGGCAGCAGCTGGTGAACCAGGCGATGGGCGGCATCCTGCAGGACAGCATCAACGAAATGGGGGCGAAAGCCGTGCTGAAAGGCGGCGGTAATCCGCTGCAGGGCGTGCTGGGCAGCCTGGGCGGCTTGCAGACCTCCATTCAGAACGAGTGGAAGAACCAGGAAGATGATTTCCAGCAGTTCGGCAAAGACGTGTGTAAACGCGTGGTGTTGCTGGAAGATAGCCGGAAGGCGCTGGTGGGGACGCTTAAGTAATTTCCCCTCACCCTAACCCTCTCCCCAAAGGGGCGAGGGGATGGTTTGCTCCCTCTCCCTTTCAGGGAGAGGGCCGGGGTGAGGGTTGCAGCATTTGCAGTGTTTCAAGGATCTTTTCTAACACCGCCTCTTCGTTATTCCAGAGTTCGTTGTTCCAGAATCGAATGACATGCCAGCCTTTCTCGTTAAGCCAGCACGTTCTTTGACGATCGTATTCCTGCTTTTCATCATGTTGCCCACCATCCAGCTCAACAGCCAGATGAGCCGCGCAGCAGGCGAAATCCAGAATGTAGTGATCTACAGGATGTTGTCGACGAAATTTATAATTTTCGAAACGGCGGCTGCGCAGTAGATACCAAAGCCGTCTTTCTTCTTTTGTCAGCTCACGTCTGAGCTGTTTTGCATAAGAACGAGTAATTTTCATCCCCACACTCTGCCAGCCTTTCCCTCAGCCGGCAGAGCGGGATGCAAAATCCTGAATCAGCCTTCAGGATTATTCGGCGAGGAACAGCTCAAGAAGGGAATTTAAGAACAGCTTGCCGTGCTCGGTGATCTGCCAGTATTCCTCACATTCCGTGAGATACCCCTGCGCCAGCGCCTCGTCAATCTGCGGGCGAATCACCGATTCCGGCAGCCCGGTGTAACGCGCAAATTCCGCGCGCGGCGCGGCTTCCAGCAGACGGAAGCGGTTCATAAAGAACTCAAACGGTTTATCCGCCGCCTCGACGTCGTGCTGACGCTCCAGGTAACGCCCTTCCATATACCCGCGCGGGTGGCGGGTTTTAGCGGTGCGCAGAATGCGCCCGTCCGGGAAGGTCACCTTGCCGTGCGCGCCGCAGCCAATTCCCAGGTAGTCGCCAAAGCGCCAGTAGTTCAGGTTGTGCTGGCACTGATAGCCCGGCTTCGCATACGCGGACGTTTCATACTGCTGATAGCCCGCAGCGGTTAGCAGCCTGTGACCCTGCTCGAAGATATCCCACAGCGCGTCGTCGTCCGGCAGCACCGGCGGGCGGGAACCGAACAGCGTGTTTGGCTCGATGGTGAGCTGATACCACGACAGGTGCGGCGGGTTCAGTTCGATCGCCTGGCGCAGGTCGTCCAGCGCCTCTTCCAGTGACTGATCCGGCAGGCCGTGCATCAAATCCAGGTTAAAGCTGCGAAGGTTAAGCCCCGTTGCCAGGTGTGCCGCGCGCTTTGCCTCTTCCGGGCCGTGAATGCGCCCCAGACGTTTCAGCTTCGGCTCGCTAAAGCTCTGCACGCCGATGGAGATGCGGTTCACGCCCGCGCGCTGATAGTCGACAAAACGGTCGGCCTCAACGGTGCCGGGGTTGGCTTCCATCGTAATTTCAGCATCTGCCGCCAGGTTCAGGCGCGCACGCACGCCGTCCAGCAGCGTCTGCATTGCCGGGCCGGACAGCAGGCTCGGCGTACCGCCACCAATGAAAATGGTCTTAACTTCACGTCCCTGTGCGTAAGCGATATCGGCGTCCAGGTCGGCCAGCAGATGCGCAACGTAGTCATCGTGCGGCACTTCGCCCTTCAGCGCGTGCGAGTTGAAATCGCAGTACGGACATTTCTGCACGCACCACGGGATGTGAATATACAGACTCAGAGGCGGCAAATTAGCCATTACGCAGTGCTTCCAGTAACAGTTTCAGCGCGCGTCCACGGTGGGAAATCGCGCTTTTCTCTTCGCGGGTCAGTTCCGCAGCGGTTTTGCCCTCGGTCGGGACAAAGAAAATCGGGTCGTAGCCAAAGCCGCCGTTGCCAGCTGCTTTATGGGTAATCACGCCCGGCCAGCTGCCGTGGCAGACAATCGGCGTCGGGTCTTCCGCGTGGCGCATATAGACCAGCACGCAGTGGAACTGCGCGGTGCGCTGTTCGTCCGGTACGTCTTTCAGGGCGACAAGCAGCTTTTCCAGATTCTGCTGGTCGGTGGCGTCCACGCCGGAATAGCGCGCAGAGTAAATCCCCGGTGCACCGCCGAGAAAATCCACGGCCAGGCCGGAGTCGTCGGCAATCGCGGGCTGGCCGGTAATCTGCGCGGCGTGGCGCGCTTTAATGATCGCGTTTTCGATAAACGTCAGCCCCGTCTCTTCGGCGGAATCCACGCCAAGATCGGTCTGGGCGACCACGTCCAGCCCAAAATCATTTAATAGCGAGGCCAGCTCGCGCACTTTACCGGCGTTGCCGGTCGCGAGAACAACTTTCTGCATGGTTTAGTCCTGTTCTTTCAGAGCCGCGACTTCCGTCGGGATAGATTGCGGATTAAGGATTTTTACCTGTTTATGTCGCCCAAGTTCACCTTTTTCAATGATGACCTGGCTTTTGGCGACGCGAAACTGTTTTGCCAGATATTTGGTCAGATGCGCGTTCGCCTGGCCGTCAACCGGTGGGGCGGTGATGGCGACTTTTAACTCGTCGCCATGCAGACCGACAATACCGTCACGGCTGGCTTTCGGCTGAATATACAGCCGCAAAACCAGCCCGTCAGCGCAGGTGCTTACGGCACTCATAGCGCCATCCACAGCCCCGGCAGCAGCATATCGCCCGTGGACTGTAACAGCTCAGCGATCCCCATATTAGCCACGTACAGCAGCAGAACCAGGATCATCGGCGAGAAATCAATACCGCCCATCGAAGGCAGCAGGTTGCGAATCGGGCGCAGCAGCGGCTCGGCCAGTTGGATCAGCGCATATTCTACCGGGCTACGCCCCTGGCTTACCCAGCTCATGATGGCCATGACCAGCAGCACCCAGAAAATCAGCAGGCCGATGGTTTTGATTAAAATCAGGACCGCAGCAATCCAGATAATCGGCTGGAAGGTGATGACCATAAACAGCACGATCGCTTTGATAACGCTCAGAATAAACGCCACCAGCAGAGACGAACTGTCGATGGGACCCATCGCCGGGATAATGCGGCGCAGCGGTCCGACAACAGGTTGCGTGATTTTCACGACAAACTGCGAGAACGGATTGTAAAAATCACAGCGGGCCCACTGCATCCAGACGCGCAGCAAAAGCGCCATCGTATACAGCTCAAGCACTGTTGAGAGCAGGAAAGTCAACGTCTTCATGGCGTTCCTCAGGTTTCCTTATTATTTTGAGTAGTCGCGCGCACCGAAAATTGCCGTGCCGATGCGCACCATAGTGCTGCCTGCCGCGATGGCGGCTTCCATATCATCCGACATGCCCAGTGAAAGCGTGTCTACCGTGTTATAGCGCGCTTTAAGCGCCTCAAATGCTACAGCCATTTGCTGTGCCACGGCAAACTGCCTTTCATAACTTGACTCAGGCGCAGGAATGGCCATCAGCCCGCGCAGGGTTAAGCGCGGCAGTTCGGCCACCTCGGCGGCCAGCGCGCCCAGTTCGCTCAGCGCAATGCCGGACTTGCTGTTTTCGTCGCTGATGTTGACCTGAATAAGCACGTTGAGTGCCGGCATTTCTGCCGGACGCTGGTCATTCAGACGGGTAGCAATACGCAGGCGGTCGATGGTGTGGCACCAGTCGAAGTGCTCTGCCACCAGACGGCTTTTGTTCGACTGCAGGGGGCCAATAAAGTGCCACTGCAGATCCGTCTTCCCCTGTTCCTGGAAGTAGCGAATTTTATCCACGCCTTCCTGCACGTAGTTTTCACCAAACGCCCGCTGGCCTGCATCAATAGCTTCTGCGATGGCGCTCGCAGGCTTGGTTTTGCTGACTGCAAGCAGCGTAATTTCTTCTGAAGCACGGCCGCAACGCGCTGCGGCGGCTGAGATTTTGTCCCGGACCTGTGCCAGGTTATGCGCAATGTCGTTCATTTTCCGAGGAGTAGTCTATGGATGTGGAAGAAATTGTGGCCCTTAGTGTAAAGCATAACGTCTCCGATCTACACCTGTGCAGTGATTCGCCACCGCGCTGGCGCAGATTAGGCCGGCTTGAACCCGCTCCCTTTCAGCCTCCCGACGTTGGGGCGTTATTAAAAGCGTGGCTTAACGATGAGCAGCAGGGGATATGGTGGGCAAAGGGGCAGGTGGATTTTGCCGCGACGGTAACGGGAGGCCAGCGCCTGCGCGGCAGTGCCTTTAAGCAGATGAGAGGTGTTTCTGTGACGCTGCGGCTGTTGCCGCGTAGCTGCCCGCAGCTCGCTTCGCTGGGCGCGCCGCGGGCGATCCCGGAACTGTTATCCAATGACGCCGGGCTGATTCTGGTCACGGGGGCGACCGGCAGCGGCAAATCCACTACGCTGGCGGCGATGGTCGATTTTCTAAACCACCATGCTGACGGCCATATCCTCACGCTTGAAGATCCGGTGGAGTTTATCTACCAGAGCGAGCGTTGCCTGATCCAGCAGCGGGAGATAGGCCAGCACAGCCCGTCATTTGCTGAAGCGCTGCGCAGCGCCTTACGCCAGGATCCGGACGTTATTCTGCTGGGGGAGCTGCGCGACAGCGAAACGATCCGCCTGGCGCTGACGGCGGCGGAAACCGGACATCTGGTGCTGGCGACGCTGCATACGCGCGGGGCATCGCAGGCGATTGAGCGGCTGGTCGATACGTTCCCGGCGCAGGAGAAAGATCCGGTGCGTAACCAGCTGGCCGGCAGCCTGCGGGCGGTGCTGGCGCAGAGGCTGCTTCCCGATCTGCAGGGCGGGCGCGTCGCGTTGTATGAACTGCTGGTGAACACAGCGGCGGCGGCGAATCTGATTCGTGAAGGGAAAACGTGGCAACTGCCCGGCATCATTCAAACCGGTCAGCAGGCAGGAATGCAGAACTTTGACCAGAGCCTGGCGGAGAGGCGGGCGCAGGGGCGGCTGTAGGCCCCTGTGGTTAAAAGCCCTGGTCGAAATAGCTTTCGAGGATAATCACGGCAGAAGCGGAGTCCACGCTGCCTTTGTTGAGCGCCCGGAAGCCGCCGTGCTCAAACAGGCCCGCGCGCGCTTCGACGGTGCTAAGACGCTCGTCGTGAAGCTTCACGGAGACGCCAAAGCGGCCATGGATTTTATTGGCGAACTTACGCGCCCGGGCGGTAAGCGGCTGTTCTGTGCCGTCCATGTTCAGCGGGAGCCCAACAATCACGTCATCCGGCTGCCACTCTTTGAGCAGACGCTCGATAAGATTCCAGTCTGGCGTGCCGTCGTTGGCCTTCAGGGCCGTAAGCGGACGCGCGGTACCGGTGATGCGCTGACCCACGGCGACGCCAATGCTTTTAGTACCAAAATCGAAGGCCAGAAGCGTTCCGCTCATCAGGCGTGCCCCGCTACGCCAGGCATGGTCAGGATATCAATGCCGATCAGCTTCGCCGCGTCACGCCAGCGATCGGCGATAGGGGTTTTAAACAGGATATTCATGTCCGCTGGCGCGGTAAGCCAGGCGTTATCGAGGATCTCTTGCTCAAGCTGGCCTTTCTCCCACGACGAATAGCCCAGCGCCACCAGCACTTCAGAAGGCTGCTCAGCGGTGCCCAGCGTTTCAAGCACGTCGCGCGAGGTCGTGATGACGGTGTTATCCGAAATTCGAATACTGGAAGAGAATACCGGCGGCGTATGCAGGATAAAGCCGCGATCTTCTGCAAGAGGTCCACCCAGCATCACGGGTTTATCAAGCCGGATTTCCGGCAGTCGCGCTTCAGCCGGTATTTTCAGCTTGTCCAGAATTCCTTCAACCTGAAGATTTTCCAGTGGTTTATTGATGATAATACCCATCGCGCCGTCTTCATTGTATTCACAAATATAAACCACGGCGCGGCGAAAAATCGGGTCCTGGAGAGCAGGCATGGCAATAAGAAAGTGATGCTGTAAATTCATTGTCAGAGGTACTGTTTCCTGGTTTAAAAAGCGACAGCGCCCAGTATGGGGACAAACACAGGCGCTGTCACTAATAGTATTGTTAGGTTATTTCTGTAAACGTTTTTCGATAGCGTCCATCAGCATTCCGGTGATCGAAATCGGGAATTCCGCTTCAATTTCACGAATGCAGGTCGGGCTGGTGACGTTCACTTCGGTGAGACGATCGCCGATGATATCCAGGCCAACGAAGATCAGGCCTTTGGCTTTCAGCGTCGGACCAACGCGGCGGGCAATTTCCCAGTCGCTTTCGGTCAGCGGGCGCGGCTCACCGCGGCCACCGGCTGCCAGGTTCCCACGAGTTTCGCCACCCTGCGGGATACGCGCCAGGCAGTAAGGAACCGGTTCGCCATCTACCACCAGAACGCGTTTATCGCCGTCTTTGATCGCCGGAATATAGTTTTGCGCCATGCAGTAGCGCGTACCCAGTTCGGTCAGCGTTTCGGCAATCACGCCAATGTTCGGGTCGCCTTCTTTCACGCGGAAAATCGACGCGCCGCCCATGCCGTCCAGCGGCTTCATGATGATATCGCCGTGCTTCTGCCAGAATTCTTTCAACTGGGCTTTGCTGCGGGTCACCAGGGTTTCCGGCGTCAGGTCAGAGAACCAGGCGGTGTAGAGCTTCTCGTTGCAGTCGCGCAGGCTCTGCGGCTTGTTGACGATCAGCGTGCCTTTCTCTTCTGCACGCTCAAGGATGTAGGTGCTGTAGATGTATTCGGTGTCGAACGGCGGATCTTTACGCATCAGGATGACGTTGAGATCGGCCAGGGCAATATCCTGCTCGGTGCCGAACTCGTACCATTTGTCGTAGTTCTGCTCGACGTTAACGATGCGGGTGCGCGCGCGGGCTTCACCGTTGATCAGGTAAAGATCGTTCATCTCCATATAGTGGAGTTCATAGCCGCGACGCTGCGCTTCCAGCAGCATGGCGAAGCTGGAATCTTTCTTGATGTTAATGTTTGCGATGGGGTCCATCACGATGCCGAGCTTGATCATGTTCTTCTCCGTTAATGCTTCAACCCAGATCGCCAAACCGTACCTGTAGCGCGGTAATGGCCGTGAGTGCCGTTGTCTCAGTGCGCAGAACGCGAGGTCCCAACAGAATATCAGTAAACTGGTAACGTGCCGTCATCGCAATTTCATCCGCCGACAGGCCGCCTTCGGGGCCAATCAGCAGGCGTACGCGCTCAACGGGCAGAGGCAGCGTATTGATGCTGGCGCTGGCGCGCGGATGAAGATTGAGCTTCAGCCCGCTCTCCTCTTCTGCACACCAGTCCTCCAGATCCATCGCCGGGCGGATCTCCGGAATACGGTTGCGGCCACTCTGTTCGCAAGCCGCAATGGCAATTTTCTGCCACTGCTGGATCTTTTTGTTCAGACGTTCCGCATCCAGTTTAACGCCACAGCGTTCAGAAAAAAGTGGCGTAATGAGGCTTACACCCAGTTCAATGGATTTCTGAATGGTGAACTCCATTTTCTCGCCGCGCGACATCACCTGGCCCAGATGGATGTGCAGCGGTGATTCCCGGTCATCCACTTCGCCACGCAGGACGTTAACGTGTACGCTTTTTTTATCAGACCGCGTGATTTCCGCGTCGAAAACCTGGTTCGAGCCGTCGAACAGCTGTATTGCCTGACCTGCGCCCATGCGCAGCACGCGGCCAACGTGGTTGGCGGCGTCATCAGACAGGGCGATTTCGCGGCCTGCGGTAATCAGTTCAGGATGGTAAATGCGGGGAATGCGCATAGTCAGAAATTCCATGTGTCATGCGATATAAGCGAATTGCCGTAGTGTAGGTTAGCTCTTTTGCGCCTGGCAAGCCCGCTGGACGTAAGGGTTGTGATTCCCCTGGACTCTGGCGATGCGTTCGTCGCGCTGGCATTCCCACTCCGTCACCGGGTACTGCTTGTCCCAGGCATTGAACAGCTGCGTCTGCTGGCGGGAGAGGTTGAGGTCGTAACGGTCACGCATATAGAAGTAGGTGCGGGCAATGCTGCCGCGCGCGCGGGCAGGGGGCTCGGCGACTTTCTCTTTAAAATCAACCTTCATACCGCACTGGCCGTACTGGCCTTCGCCACCGTTCCACTGGCTGTACATGAAATTACCCCGGTCTCCGTTCACTTCACCGACGGCAGGCTGCAGGTTATGCATATCGCTTTCCATCTGGCGATAAACCGGATCTTTGGCGCAGTTTTTACGTCCGCCATCCTGCCAGCACTGGCGCTGGTGGCCAAACTGCCAGGCCGGAACGACATGTTCCCATTCAATGCGGCTGGCGCGGTTTTCGTTTTTACGCACCTTATAGCCGCAGGACTCAAGGTCAACGACCCCTTTTTTACCCTGCCAGTTAATTTTACAGCCGCAGTAGAAATCGCCCGGCACATCGGCGTTCACCTTCACGCCTGCTGCCTTGGCCTGGGAAAAACTGTTGATACCGTCGGCCAGAGCATGGCCTGAGAGCGCCGTCGTCAGAAAGGCGACCGCGAGAGAAAAATTACGGGACATCTTACACTCCGTGTCAAAACGAGCCCGCAACGTAACGAATGTTGTTCCCGTATGCAATCAGTCAGATCAGGAAAGTTCCTGAAAGTTCAGATGATTATTCCGCAACCAGCGGCTCGCCGCATTTGACGCAGCGGTAGGTCGCCTCGCCGCGCACCACGCGATTATGGCGGCGGACGGTAAGCTGGTGCTGCTGACACTGGCAGCGGTAGGGGAAGGTATTGCGGCGCACCGATTCCAGCTCGAACTGATGGGTACGGCGTGCCGGAACGCCGAGCACCGCTTCCATCATCCACTTCCACTCCTTGCCGTGGGGCGCGACGCGTCCGAAGTGTTTCCACACCAGCAGATGCGCCAGCTCGTGCGGTACCACTTCCTCGATAAACGCCTGCTGGTTTTCCATCATCAGCACCGGGTTAAGGCGGATCTCATAGGGCTCGAGCCAGGCGGTGCCGGCCGCGGTGCCGCGCTGCTGATAAACGATCTTAGGTTCAGGGTAATTGCGGCCGAGCTTCAGGTTCGCCTGGGCGAGTTTTTCCCGCAGGCTGCGCATAACGGCTTGCTGAACGGCAATGGGGAGACGGGGTGCTTTCATAGGGGCAGAGCATAAAGCGCGAAGCGGGGAGGCGCAAGAGGCGCCTCCCGCATGAGGATTAGTCGTGGGCGCCGATTTCGCGCAGAGGACGACCTTTCATCAGGTTACGTTCAATATGTTCCAGAGAAACGTGTTTGGTTTCTGGAACCAGCCAGATAGTCAGCACAATAAAGAAGATGTTCAGACCAGCGTAGACCCAGAAGGTGTTCGCGTTGCCCAGGGTATTGAGCATGGTCAGGAACGTTGCGCCGACGATCATGTTGGCAATCCAGTTGGTTGCGGTAGAGCAGGTGATACCAAAATCACGCCCTTTCAGCGGCTGGATCTCAGAGCACAGCACCCAAATCAGCGGGCCGGCGCTCATCGCAAATCCGACGATAAACATCAGCAGCATGCCGACCGCAAAGTACTGGGCGGTTGGTGAGTGAATGCCCACATGCATCATGGTACCGAGGACACCCATACCGGCCGCCATCACCAGGAAGCCCAGCGTCAGAGTTGGTTTACGTCCCCAGCGGTCCACCAGGCCGATGGCGATAAAGGTCGCCAGCACGTTGGTCAGACCCACGATGACGGTCCCCCACATCTGCTCGGTGGTGTTGGTATAGCCCGCCAGCTCAAAGATTTTTGGCGCGTAATACATGATGACGTTCATCCCGGTGAACTGCTGCATCACCTGAAGCAGCACGCCGAGGAACACCGCGCGGCGGAAGTTGCTGTTCTCTTTAAACAGCGCCCAGCCGGACTGTTTGACCTTCAGACTTTCGCGGATCTCTTCCAGCTCGTTTTTCGCTTCTGCGCTGGTGTCGCGCAGGCGCATCAGCACGCGTTCGGCATCGTGGAATCGGCGTTTCGCGGCGAACCAGCGCGGGCTGTCCGGCAGGAAAAAGACGCCAATTAGCAGCAGAATGGCCGGGATGATGATCACGCCGAGCATCCAGCGCCATGCGCCGCTGTAGCTAAACGCGGTATCGGAAAGATACGCGCCCAAAATACCGATGGTGATCATGAGCTGATACATCGAAATCATACTGCCGCGGATTTTCTCCGGCGCGATTTCAGACAGGTAAAGCGGGGCGGTATAGGACGCCACGCCCACGGCCAGACCGAGCAGCACGCGGGAAACCAGCAGAACCTCAACGTTGGGCGCTGCGGCAGAGAAGAGTGAACCGGCAACGAACAGGATCGCGCCGATCATCAGGCTCTTTTTACGCCCGAGCTTGAAGGAGAGCCAGCCGCTGCCGACGGCACCGACGGCGGCGCCAAACATCATGGAGCTGACCACCCACTCCTGGGTGTGAGCGCTGATCTGAAACTCGTCAGTGATGAAAGGTAATGCACCGGCAATGACGCCGATATCCAGGCCAAAAAGTAATCCTGCCAGGGCGGCGAGGAAACAGACGAAGAATGTCATCGCCTTGTTGGACGTACGCCCCTGTTTTTTATTGTCAGGCATTATGCCCTCCAGTTGGGTTATCAGTTTTATTGATGTAAAGGGTAGGTGAGTGACCCGTAAAAATATGTGAGATTAATCACATAGGTGTAATCGGTTACACTAGCGTGCAACCGTAAAAATAATTAAAGCTTTGAAAATATAGAGGTAAACGAGGTGATATGCATCGCGAAAGAACACATTTCAGACTTAACTGAAAGGCGATGTAACAGCAGAAGAAAGGCGATCATGCAAAGAGAATATTCTGAAAGCGAGGCGCATCCGGTGCGGTGTAATCGGTACCATATGTGCACCTTTGCGGCGCCACCTACAAAAAAAGGCCAGCCCGAAGGCTGGCCTTTTATCACGCAGATGTCAGTCGATTACTTCAGACCGGCAGCTTCACGCAGCAGGGCGGCTTTGTCGGTTTTTTCCCATGGGAAATGTTCACGACCAAAGTGACCGTATGCTGCGGTTTCTTTGTAGATCGGGTGCAGCAGATCCAGCATCTGAATCAGGCCGTATGGACGCAGGTCGAAGAACTCGCGCACCAGCAGCGTCAGCTGTTCTGAAGGCACTTTCTCGGTACCGAAGGTTTCAACCATGATGGAGGTTGGCTCAGCTACGCCGATCGCGTAGGAAACCTGGATCTCACAGCGGTCAGCCAGGCCGGCTGCAACGATGTTTTTCGCCACATAACGCGCCGCGTACGCCGCAGAACGGTCAACTTTTGACGGATCTTTACCGGAGAACGCACCGCCACCGTGACGCGCCATGCCGCCGTAGGTATCAACGATGATTTTACGACCGGTCAGGCCGCAGTCGCCCATTGGGCCGCCGATAACGAAGCGTCCGGTTGGGTTGATGAAGAATTTGGTCGCAGAGCTCAGCCATTCGGTCGGCAGAACCGGCTTGATGATCTCTTCCATCACTGCTTCCTGCAGGGATTTCTGATCGATATCTTCGGAATGCTGGGTAGAAAGCACTACCGCGTCAATCCCAACGATTTTGCCGTCGTCATACTGGAAGGTGACCTGGCTTTTCGCATCCGGGCGCAGCCACGGGAGGGTGCCGTTTTTACGCACTTCAGCCTGACGCTGCACCAGACGGTGTGCGTAGGTGACCGGTGCTGGCATCAGCACGTCGGTTTCGTTGGTTGCATAGCCAAACATCAGGCCCTGGTCGCCCGCGCCCTGTTCCAGCGGATCGGCACGGTCAACGCCCTGGTTGATGTCTGGAGACTGTTTGCCAATCGCGCTCAGAACCGCGCAGGAGTTGGCATCAAAGCCCATATCAGAATGCACATAGCCGATCTCACGCACCGTGTTACGGGTGATCTCTTCGATATCAACCCATGCGCTGGTGGTGATCTCACCGCCAACCAGAACCATGCCGGTTTTGACATAGGTTTCGCACGCTACGCGCGCTTTAGGATCCTGCGCCAGGATCGCATCCAGCACCGCATCGGAGATTTGGTCAGCAATTTTATCAGGATGTCCTTCTGATACGGACTCGGACGTAAACAGGTGTTTTGCCATGTTTTATTTCACCTAAGAGGAATTTGGTTAGCTCAAGCTGCTGTGCGGAATAGCCAAAGGAGATAATTCTACCAAGGCCTGCAGGTTTTTGACACTGGCAGTATGAGTGTTAATCAGTATAGATGGATTAACATCTGGACGGCTATTTTAGGTCACTTCTTCGCCCGATTTCCAGTTTTTTTTGACTAACCTCTCACTCAGTTGAAATTGCGGCTGGCAATAATTCCTGACGGCCCCGGCAACACGCACATTTATCTTTTGCTTTTTACCCCTGTTCTCGGTATAAAACGCGGCGCGCGGCTCATATAAAATAAGCGCTCGATGAACTCATCGTGTCGCCACTTCCAGCCGGGTTAAGCAGTGAACTTTAGCTTTGGCTTGTGGTCCGTTTCAGCAGAGGCGGCCGTGGAGGTGATACGAGATAATGAACCATCGTTTTCCGCACATTCAGCGCAGCCGTTCTGGCGCGTATTTGATTCCCGCAACCCGCATTTCTAGTCTGCAAACCTGCCGATGTTATACCCATCTCGGCGCTTCTCAGGATTCCAGGGCCGGTCACGCTTTGTGAAAACTGAACAAGGGCGCTCTTGTTAATACAAGAGTTTTCTCGTGGTTTCGCCGAACCTTGTCATACAGAGTTCGGATACGTGTTTTACAATGATATGAATAAGAAACCGGTCGCACGGTCTGGTTTTCAGCATACTCTGCTGGGAAACGGAGCCGTTTATGGGTTGTTATCGCCGTATAACGCTGCGATAGTAGTCAACTGTTTTACACTTATTACAAAGAGTTGAGGTTCGCTATGTCTGACGACATGTCTTCTTTTTCGCCTTCGTCAGCGGGCGAACAGGGTGTACTACGTTCTATGCAGGAGGTTGCGATGAGCTCCGAGGAAGCCAGCAAGATGCTGCGCACTTACAATATTGCCTGGTGGGGCAATAACTACTACGACGTCAACGAACTGGGCCACATCAGCGTCTGCCCGGATCCGGACGTCCCTGAAGCG
This sequence comes from Enterobacter sp. C3_dUdeg, assembly GCF_057536195.1. Taxonomy (NCBI): domain Bacteria; kingdom Pseudomonadati; phylum Pseudomonadota; class Gammaproteobacteria; order Enterobacterales; family Enterobacteriaceae; genus Enterobacter; species Enterobacter sp. C3_dUdeg. Next base: position 43,563 of record NZ_BAAKFX010000009.1, on the reverse strand, counting down.
CGCGTGGATCTCGCGAAACTGGTGAAAGCCCGTGAGGCTCAGGGCCAGCGTTTGCCTGCACTGTTCTGCTTCCCGCAGATCCTGCAACATCGCCTGCGTTCTATTAACGCCGCGTTCAAGCGCGCGCGTGAGTCCTACGGCTATAAAGGCGACTATTTCCTGGTTTACCCGATCAAGGTGAACCAGCACCGCCGCGTGATTGAATCCCTGATCCACTCCGGCGAGCCGCTGGGCCTGGAAGCAGGCTCCAAAGCGGAGCTGATGGCGGTTCTGGCCCATGCGGGCATGACCCGTTCAGTGATCGTCTGTAACGGCTATAAAGACCGAGAATACATTCGTCTGGCGCTGATTGGCGAGAAGATGGGCCACAAGGTCTATCTGGTTATCGAAAAGATGACCGAAATCGCCATCGTGCTGGAAGAGGCCGAACGTCTGAACGTGGTGCCGCGCCTTGGCGTGCGTGCGCGTCTGGCGTCACAAGGTTCCGGTAAATGGCAGTCCTCCGGCGGCGAGAAATCCAAGTTCGGCCTGGCGGCAAACCAGGTGCTGCAGCTGGTGGAAATCCTGCGCGAGCGCGGTCGTCTGGACAGCATTCAGCTGCTGCACTTCCACCTCGGCTCGCAGATGGCCAATATTCGCGACATCGCCACCGGCGTGCGTGAATCCGCGCGTTTCTACGTTGAGCTGCACAAGCTTGGCGTAAATATTCAGTGCTTCGACGTGGGCGGCGGCCTGGGCGTGGACTACGAAGGGACCCGCTCGCAGTCTGACTGTTCCGTGAACTACGGCCTGAACGAATACGCGAACAACATCATCTGGGCAATCGGTGATGCCTGTGAAGAGAACGGCTTGCCGCATCCGACGGTGATCACCGAATCCGGTCGCGCGGTGACCGCGCACCATACGGTGCTGGTCTCTAACATCATCGGCGTTGAGCGTAGCGAAATCAGCGAAGCGACGCCTCCGGCAGACGATGCTCCGCGTTCCCTGCAAAGCATGTGGGAAACCTGGCAGGAAATGCACGAGCCGGGCACGCGTCGTTCCCTGCGCGAATGGCTGCACGACAGCCAGATGGACCTGCATGATATTCACGTGGGTTATTCTTCAGGCACCTTCAGCCTGCAGGAGCGCGCGTGGGCGGAGCAGCTCTACCTGAACATGTGCCATGAAGTGCAGAAACAGCTCGACCCGAGCAACCGCGCGCACCGTCCGATTATCGACGAGCTGCAGGAGCGTATGGCGGATAAGATTTACGTCAACTTCTCGCTGTTCCAGTCGATGCCGGATGCCTGGGGTATCGACCAGCTGTTCCCGGTTCTGCCGCTGGAAGGGCTGAACCACGCCCCGGAACGTCGTGCGGTGCTGCTGGATATCACCTGTGACTCCGACGGTGCCATCGACCACTACGTCGACGGCGACGGTATCGCAACGACGATGCCAATGCCGGAATACGACCCGGAGAACCCGCCGATGCTGGGCTTCTTTATGGTCGGCGCGTATCAGGAGATCCTCGGCAACATGCACAACCTGTTCGGTGATACCGAAGCGGTGGACGTGTTCGTGTTCCCTGACGGCAACGTGGAAATTGAGCTGTCCGATGAAGGGGACACCGTGGCGGACATGCTGGAATACGTTCAGCTGGATCCGAAAAAACTGCTCACTCAGTTCCGCGACCAGGTGAAAAACACCGGTCTGGACGATGCGCTCCAGCAGCAGTTCCTGGAAGAGTTTGAAGCGGGCCTGTACGGGTACACCTACCTGGAAGACGAGTAGGAAAACGCTCTCTCCCACAGGGAGAGGGCGGGGTGAGGGCATCAGACCGCACAATGCCCTATACTCACTTGAACCCGTATGCATTACCGGCGATAATTCGCCCCAATAAGCGATTTACGAATCAATCCCTTCCTCGTCGGGTTTAACGACGCGGAGGGGATTTTTTTTCATCTGTTTTTAATGTATCGACTTTAAAAGAGGTCAGGACATGAGCACTTTAGGTCATCAGTACGATAACTCTCTGGTATCTAACGCGTTTGGTTTTTTACGCCTTCCGATGAACTTCCAGCCGTACGACAGCGACGCTGACTGGGTGATCACCGGCGTGCCGTTCGATATGGCAACATCTGGCCGCGCGGGTGGTCGTCACGGCCCGGCTGCGATTCGTCAGGTTTCCACTAACCTGGCCTGGGAGCATAACCGCTTCCCGTGGAACTTCGACATGCGCGAGCGCCTGAACGTCGTGGACTGCGGTGACCTGGTGTACGCCTTCGGCGACGCGCGTGAGATGAGCGAGAAGCTGCAGGCGCACGCCGAGAAGCTGCTGGCTGCCGGTAAGCGCATGCTCTCCTTCGGCGGCGACCACTTCGTGACCCTGCCGCTGCTGCGCGCCCATGCGAAGCACTTCGGTAAAATGGCGCTGGTGCACTTCGATGCACATACCGACACCTACGCGAACGGCTGTGAGTTTGACCACGGCACCATGTTCTTCACCGCGCCGAACGAAGGTCTGATCGATCCGAACCACTCCGTGCAGATCGGTATTCGCACCGAGTTCGACAAAGACAACGGTTTCACCGTGCTGGATGCGGGCCAGGTTAACGATCGCGGCGTGGACGACATCATCGCGCAGGTGAAGCAGATCGTGGGTGATATGCCCGTGTATCTGACCTTCGACATCGACTGTCTGGATCCGGCATTTGCTCCGGGTACCGGTACGCCGGTCATCGGCGGTTTGACCTCAGATCGTGCCATCAAGCTGGTGCGCGGCCTGAAGGATCTAAACATTGTCGGGATGGACGTGGTGGAAGTGGCGCCTGCGTATGACCAGTCCGAGATCACCGCGCTGGCCGCAGCGACTCTGGCGCTGGAAATGCTCTACATTCAGGCAGCCAAAAAAGGCGAATAAGCCTCACCTTGCGTGAAAAAAAACCTCTCTATTGAGAGGTTTTTTATTGCCTTCAGAACACGTTAAACGGGTATTCCACATAAGCCCGGATCTCGTCCCCGCCCACGTTGTACTCGCTGGCGTTGCCGGAGACGCGCAGTACGGAGTAGCGCAGTTTAAGCTTCAGATCCTTCGCCGGACCATCCTGCACCTGGTACTGGATCTGGTTAAACCACTCGTGCTCTTTGCCGTTGCTGGTTTCAGAGGTTTTAATATTATCCCCACGTACGTAGGCAGTGGTCCAGCTCAGGCCCGGTAAGCCAAGACCGCCAAAGTCCAGACCGTAGGATGCCTGCCAGGAACGTTCGTCTTCGCCATTAAAATCAGACCAGTAGGAGTTCGCCAGCCAGATGGTGTTTCCGCCGTCACCCACGCCGCCCTTGTCGCGATAGCCGCCGTAGTTGTAGCCGGTGCTGCCGCTGCTCTGCTGGTACGCCACTTTGAACGTGTGAATATCCCAGATGTAGCTCGCCGCCAGGCTCCAGATGGTGTTGCTGCGGCCCGTGTCGAGGCTGTCCGCGTAACCCTGATCCAGACGGGAGTTATAGCCGTTGAAGTCGAGCACCAGCTGCTGCCCGGTGCTGAACGGCTGTTTGAAGTTCATGCCCAGGTACTGCTTGTTCATCACCTCTTCATTATGAGAGGCGTACAGCGCGCCGCTGAACTGGTCGTTAAACTGATAACTCGCACCGCCGAAGGAGAGGCTCTTCAGCCCGCTGTCGTGGCGGTCATCGCTTTTACGCTGCTCGTCGGTGAAGTAACCGGCGTTGATTTCCAGACCGTCGATCTCTTTCGAGGTCAGCATGGTGCCGGTGTAGCTTTCAAACAGCAGGCGGGAGCTGTCGGCATTGATGACAGGCAGCTCAGGACGCTGATTTCCGTAGCTCAGCACGGTGTTTGATATACGCATTTTGGCGGTGGCGCCAAACTTTGCCAGATCGGATTTTGCCCGGCCATCCTCTTCCTGTTTAAAGAAGTCGATGCCACCTGCGCCGCTTTTGCCACGGCCGCCGTCCAGGCGCACGCCGTATTGAGCAATACCGTCCACGCCAAAGCCCACCAGCCCTTCGGTATAGCCGGATGCAAACGTGGCGATGATCCCCTGACCCCACTCGGCTTTGTCCTGCTGGCCCTGATGGTAGTCGCGGCTGATATACGCATTGCGTAAAAACAGATCCAGATGGCTGTCGTCAATAAAACCCTGGCTGTCGGATTGCTGGCTTGCAGCGGCAGGTAATGCAGCAAATAAACTTAAAGCAATTAATGATAATTCTTTTTTCACGGAGGGAACGTCTCTGTCTGGATATAGTAATTTGAATAACTGCGGGGGTGATAATTACCGGAAAAAGTGACCTTTGCAATAATTATGTGACCAGACATTTCAAGGTGATGAGGCAGATTTGGCGGGGCTTTCAGGGGTGTTGTCGATACGTGCTGTTAAGTTAACAATTCATGCGAAATAAAAAGGAGGCAAATCTGCCTCCTTCCAAAATTATTTAATTCCGTCTGCGGCCATACGATCGCGAATATGCTGTGCGCGTTCTTCTGAGGCCGGGTGATCGTCAAACATGGAGCTTTGGCGTCCGGCTTCCAGCTTGGCCAGTTTTTCGAAGCTGGTGGCTAAGCCTGATGGATTAATGCCGCGTTTGCGCAACAGATCGTAGGAGTAGTCATCCGCCTCGGACTCCTGACGCTGTGAGAACTGAGAGTTAACCAGCTTTTCACCCACGTCGCCAAGCTGTGACTGCGACAGGCTACCAACGATACCGCCCGCAGAGGCCGCCGCTGCGCGGATGGCATTGGTGCCCAGGGCAACCTGCATCCCTTTCTTCACGTGGCCCAGGGCAACGTGGCCCATTTCGTGGCCGATGACCGCTTCCACTTCGTTGTCGGTCATCATGTCCATCAGCCCGCTATAGACGCGGATACAGCCGTTCGCCATCGCGAAGGCGTTGACGTCTTTCGCCATGTACACCTTGTAGTTCACCGGCTGGCCGTTAATGTTGTCGCCCAGCGCGGAAGCAATCTTATTCAGACGCTGCGTGTAGGTACTGTTAGCCGGCGCAAGCGTGGCTTTTCCGTCCATATCTTTACAGGCCTGGTCGCTCAGCGCTTTAACCTGCGCATCGCTCAGGGAATAGGCCTGAAAGGCCTCTGCGCCTGACGTCATCAGACCGTTAGAATCCATATTCTGACAGCCGCTCAGCAGGAGCGTTGTACCCAGGGCCAGCACTATTGCACGCATTTTCATGAGGTTGCTTCCGTACTCGTTAAACTGAATAAAATCCGAAAAGGGCACCGTCAGCGAAGCCGGTGTCGGGCTAAGTATAAGGAATATCTACAGGGCCGGGCGAGCAGATTGCGCAACATGCGAGCATGATCCAGAGATTTCTTAACAAGCAAAAGAATGCTCCATGTACATGACTTGCGGCTTGGGTTACATTGTTGGCACTTTTTTCCGGCGTAGCCCAAAACGCGCTGTCGTCAAGGGCATGGCCTTTAACAGTCCGATCTGGAGTTAAAATGTCCTCACGTAAAGAGCTTGCTAATGCTATTCGTGCGCTGAGCATGGACGCAGTACAGAAAGCCAAATCCGGCCACCCAGGGGCTCCTATGGGTATGGCTGATATCGCCGAAGTCCTGTGGCGTGATTTCCTGAACCACAACCCGCAGAACCCGTCATGGGCTGACCGCGACCGCTTCGTGCTGTCCAACGGCCACGGCTCTATGCTGATCTATAGCCTGCTGCACCTCACCGGCTACGATCTGCCTATCGAAGAGCTGAAAAACTTCCGTCAGCTGCACTCTAAAACTCCAGGTCACCCGGAAGTGGGTTACACCGCTGGCGTAGAAACCACCACCGGTCCGCTGGGTCAGGGTATTGCTAACGCTGTGGGTATGGCGATTGCCGAGAAGACGCTGGCGGCGCAGTTCAACCGTCCTGGTCACGACATCGTAGACCACTTCACCTACGCGTTCATGGGCGACGGCTGCATGATGGAAGGCATTTCTCACGAAGTGTGCTCCCTGGCAGGCACCCTGAAGCTGGGCAAACTGGTTGCGTTCTATGACGACAACGGTATCTCCATCGACGGTCACGTTGAAGGCTGGTTCACCGACGACACCGCAGCACGTTTCGAAGCCTACGGCTGGCACGTAGTGCGTGGCGTTGATGGTCACGATGCTGACTCGATTAAACGTGCAGTGGAAGAAGCGCGCGCGGTTACGGACAAACCGTCCCTGCTGATGTGCAAAACCATCATTGGCTTCGGTTCGCCGAACAAAGCGGGTACTCACGACTCCCACGGCGCACCGCTGGGCGACGCGGAAATCGCACTGACCCGCGAAGCGTTGGGCTGGAAACACCCTGCATTCGAAATCCCGTCTGAGATCTACGCTCAGTGGGATGCAAAAGAAGTAGGCCAGGCGAAAGAAGCGGCCTGGAACGAGAAATTCGCTGCCTATGCGAAAGCGTTCCCGCAGGAAGCGGCTGAATTCACCCGTCGTATGAAAGGTGAAATGCCGTCTGACTTCGACGCGAAAGCGAACGAATTCATCGCTAAGCTGCAGGCGAACCCGTCTAAAATCGCGAGCCGTAAAGCGTCTCAGAATGCGATTGAAGCGTTCGGCCCATGGCTTCCAGAATTCCTGGGCGGCTCCGCTGACCTGGCGCCATCTAACCTGACTCTGTGGTCTGGTTCTAAGCCAATCAACGAAGATACTGCCGGTAACTACATCCATTACGGTGTACGTGAATTCGGTATGACCGCGATTGCCAACGGTATCTCCCTGCACGGTGGTTTCCTGCCGTACACCTCTACCTTCCTGATGTTTGTCGAATATGCACGTAACGCCGTGCGTATGGCCGCGCTGATGAAACAGCGTCAGGTGATGGTCTACACCCACGACTCCATCGGTCTGGGCGAAGATGGTCCAACTCACCAGCCGGTAGAGCAGGTGGCTTCCCTGCGCGTGACCCCGAACATGAGCACATGGCGTCCATGTGACCAGGTGGAATCCGCGGTGGCGTGGAAATACGGCGTTGAGCGTCAGGACGGTCCAACCGCGCTGATCCTCTCCCGTCAGAACCTGGCACAGCAGGAGCGTACGCCTGAGCAGCTGGCGAACATCGCTCGCGGTGGTTACGTGCTGAAAGATTGCGCGGGCCAGCCAGAGCTGATCTTCATCGCCACCGGTTCGGAAGTTGAACTGGCGGTTGCAGCGTGGGAAAAACTGACTGCCGAAGGCGTGAAAGCGCGCGTGGTCTCCATGCCGTCTACCGATGCGTTCGACAAACAGGATGCTGCCTACCGTGAATCCGTCCTGCCTAAAGCGGTTTCCGCGCGTGTGGCAGTGGAAGCGGGTATCGCTGACTACTGGTTCAAATACGTGGGCCTGAACGGCGCTATCGTCGGTATGACCACCTTCGGTGAATCTGCTCCGGCAGAGCTGCTGTTCGAAGAGTTCGGCTTCACCGTTGAGAACGTTGTCGCGAAAGCGAAAGAACTGCTGTAATCGTTTGTACGGTGCGGGCTGATGCCCTCACCCCAACCCTCTCCCACGGGGAGAGGGTGCATACACTAAAAAACGGTAACCTCTCGGTTACCGTTTTGCTTTTACCTTGCCGGCATTATTCCACCTAAAATGTGACGCAAGTCATATAGCGCGCTTATTCATCTGGACAGACATTCCTTTTATTCCCCGATTCGCTTATTCTTGCTGAAGCGTTTCAGTCGATTAAATGTTCGACAATTGACCAATCAATCGCAGTTTGTGACAGCAAGGATTCCCCTTCGGGCGTAGCTGGATTACTCTTTCAGCCACCTCAAACTCAGGGATTGCTTTGCAGGAGATCTATGACCGTACGCGTAGCGATTAATGGCTTCGGTCGCATCGGACGTAACGTGGTTCGTGCTTTATATGAATCCGGACGTCGGGCGGAAATAACCGTGGTGGCAATCAATGAACTGGCGGATGCTACGGGCATGGCGCATTTGTTGAAATATGACACCAGCCACGGACGCTTTGCCTGGGATGTACGCCAGGAAAGAGAACAGCTGTTTGTGGGTGACGACGCTATTCGCGTGCTGCATGAGAACAGCATCTCCGGGCTACCCTGGCGTGAACTGGGTGTGGATGTGGTGCTTGACTGTACCGGCGTGTACGGCAACCGCGAACATGGCGAAGCGCATCTTGCTGCAGGCGCGAAAAAAGTCCTGTTTTCTCATCCCGGCAGTAACGACCTCGACGCGACCGTCGTGTTTGGCGTCAACCAGCATGAGCTGCAGGCCGAACACCGCATTGTTTCCAACGCCTCCTGTACCACTAACTGCATTATTCCGGTCATCAAACTGTTAGACGATGCGTATGGCATTGAATCCGGTACCGTGACCACGATTCATTCCGCCATGCACGATCAGCAGGTTATCGACGCCTACCATCCGGATTTGCGACGCACTCGCGCAGCGAGCCAGTCAATCATTCCGGTGGACACGAAACTGGCGGCAGGGATCACCCGAATTTTTCCGCAGTTTAATGACCGATTTGAAGCGATTGCCGTACGTGTCCCGACGATTAACGTCACCGCAATCGACCTTAGCGTGACGGTGAAAAAACCGGTAAAAGCCTGTGAAGTCAACCTGTTGCTGCAAAAAGCGGCACAGGGGGCATTTCATGGTATAGTTGACTATACGGAATTACCGTTGGTCTCAGTAGATTTTAACCACGACCCGCACAGCGCCATCGTCGATGGCACGCAAACGAGAGTCAGTGGCGCACACCTTATCAAGACGCTGGTCTGGTGTGATAACGAATGGGGCTTTGCTAACCGAATGCTCGACACCACGTTAGCAATGGCCGCTCAAGGTTTCAGGTAAGACGCATTGTGCGTCTGCAAAACTTTAAGAATCAACGAGAGGATTCACCATGTCTGTAATTAAGATGACCGATCTGGATCTGGCTGGTAAACGCGTTTTCATCCGTGCCGATCTGAACGTACCGGTTAAAGATGGCAAAGTGACCAGCGACGCGCGTATCCGTGCATCTCTGCCAACCATCGAACTGGCTCTGAAGCAGGGCGCGAAAGTGATGGTCACCTCCCACCTGGGTCGTCCAACTGAAGGCGAGTACAACGAAGAGTTCTCTCTGCTGCCAGTGGTTAATTACCTGAAAGACAAACTGTCCAACCCGGTTCGCCTGGTTAAAGATTACCTGGACGGCGTTGAAGTTGCAGCCGGTGAACTGGTTGTTCTGGAAAACGTTCGCTTTAACAAAGGCGAAAAGAAAGACGACGAAACTCTGTCCAAAAAATACGCTGCACTGTGCGACGTGTTCGTGATGGATGCATTCGGTACGGCTCACCGTGCTCAGGCGTCAACCCACGGTATCGGTAAATTCGCAGACGTAGCGTGTGCCGGTCCTCTGCTGGCTGACGAACTGGAAGCGCTGGGTAAAGCACTGAAAGAACCTGCTCGTCCAATGGTGGCTATCGTTGGTGGTTCTAAAGTTTCTACCAAACTGACCGTTCTGGATTCCCTGTCTAAAATCGCTGACCAGCTGATCGTTGGCGGTGGTATCGCGAACACCTTCGTTGCCGCTCAGGGCCACAACGTGGGCAAATCCCTGTACGAAGCAGACCTGGTTGACGAAGCCAAACGCCTGCTGAGCACCTGCGATATCCCGGTTCCAACTGACGTTCGCGTAGCGACCGAGTTCTCCGAAACCGCAACCGCGACCCTGAAATCTGTAAACGACATCAAAGATGAAGAGCAGATTCTGGACCTGGGCGACGTTTCTGCACAGAAACTGGCTGAAATCCTCAAAAACGCAAAAACTATCCTGTGGAACGGTCCTGTTGGCGTGTTCGAATTCCCGAACTTCCGCAAAGGTACTGAAATCGTTGCTAACGCTATCGCAGACAGCGAAGCGTTTTCTATCGCAGGCGGTGGTGACACCCTGGCGGCAATCGACCTGTTCGGTATCGCTGACAAGATCTCCTACATCTCCACTGGTGGCGGCGCATTCCTCGAATTCGTGGAAGGCAAAGTACTGCCAGCAGTAGCAATGCTCGAAGAGCGCGCTAAGAAGTAAGCCATTCAAGGGCAGGGAAACCTGCCCACCAATTTTCAGCGCGCTTTTAAGAGCTCGCACCTTTTCTAACGGCCGAAGATACAGGACTAAGCAACATGTCTAAAATTTTTGATTTCGTAAAACCTGGCGTTATCACTGGTGATGACGTACAGAAAGTGTTCCAGGTAGCTAAAGAAAACAACTTCGCTCTGCCAGCAGTTAACTGCGTGGGTACCGACTCCATCAACGCCGTACTGGAAACTGCCGCTAAAGTTAAAGCGCCAGTTATCGTTCAGTTCTCTAACGGCGGCGCTGCGTTCATCGCAGGTAAAGGCGTGAAAACTGACATTCCTCAGGGTGCTGCAATCCTGGGCGCTATCTCTGGTGCGCACCACGTACACCAGATGGCTGAGCACTACGGTGTTCCAGTTATCCTGCACACTGACCACTGCGCGAAGAAACTGCTGCCGTGGATCGACGGTCTGCTGGACGCGGGTGAAAAACACTTCGCGGCTACCGGTAAGCCACTGTTCTCTTCTCACATGATCGACCTGTCTGAAGAGTCACTGCACGAAAACATCGAAATCTGCTCCAAATACTTGGCGCGCATGGCCAAAATGGGCATGACTCTGGAAATCGAACTGGGTTGCACCGGTGGTGAAGAAGACGGCGTGGACAACAGCCACATGGACGCTTCTGCACTGTACACCCAGCCAGAAGACGTTGATTACGCTTACACCGAGCTGAGCAAAATCAGCCCACGCTTCACCATCGCAGCGTCCTTCGGTAACGTACACGGCGTTTACAAACCAGGTAACGTGGTTCTGACCCCGACTATCCTGCGTGATTCTCAGGAATACGTTTCTAAGAAACACAACCTGCCGCACAACAGCCTGAACTTCGTCTTCCACGGCGGTTCCGGTTCTTCTGCTCAGGAAATCAAAGACTCCGTAAGCTACGGCGTAGTGAAAATGAACATCGATACCGACACCCAGTGGGCAACATGGGACGGTATTCTGCAGTACTACAAAACCAACGAAGCTTACCTGCAGGGTCAGCTGGGCAACCCGAAAGGCGAAGACCAGCCGAACAAGAAATACTACGATCCACGCGTATGGCTGCGCGCTGCCCAGACTTCAATGATTACTCGTCTGGAGCAGGCATTCAAAGAACTGAACGCGGTAGACGTTCTGTAATTTGAGCTGCTAACAGCATCAGAAGGCCCGCAAATGCGGGCCTTTTTTTATGCTTTTTCAATACCCTGCCAGGCCGGTTTTTGTGATCTGTTTGGCAATACTTGCGCTTTTTGTTTACCCTTTACGGACCTGCCTGTCTCCATGGGGGATGGATTTTGTGTTTTGGTTTAACAAAAGGAAGAATAAATGGAACAACTCGATGTTGTAGACAGCATCAATAACGCCGGTAACTGGCTGGTGCGCAACCAGGCGCTGCTGCTGAGCTATGCCGTGAACATCGTCGCGGCGATTGCCATCATCATCGTCGGGATGATCGTGGCGCGTATCGTATCGAACGCGGTTAACCGCGTAATGCTGGCCCGTCACATTGACGCCACGGTGGCTGACTTCCTCTCCGCTCTGGTGCGCTACGGCATTATCGCCTTTACGCTGATTGCGGCGCTGGGCCGTGTGGGCGTGCAGACCGCCTCCGTCATTGCCGTTCTCGGTGCCGCCGGTCTGGCTATTGGTCTGGCGCTGCAGGGCTCGCTGTCAAACCTGGCGGCAGGCGTTCTGCTGGTCACCTTCCGTCCATTCCGCTCCGGCGAATACGTTGACCTTGGCGGCATTGCCGGGACCGTGCTGCAGGTGCAGATTTTCTCAACGACCATGCGTACCGTCGATGGCCGCATTGTGGTCGTGCCGAACGGGAAAATCATCGCGGGCAACATCATTAACTTCTCCCGTGAGCCGGTGCGTCGTAACGAACTGATTATCAGCGTGGCGTACGACTCCGACATCGATCAGGTTAAGTCGCTGATTAGCAACATCATTGCTTCAGACGATCGCATTCTGAAAGACAAAGAGCAGACGGTTCGCCTGAACGAGCTGGGCGCGTCCTCCATTAACTTCGTGGTGCGTATCTGGAGCAAAAGCAGCGATCTGCAAAACGTGTACTGGGACGTGCTGGAGCGCATTAAGCGCGACTTCGATGCCAACGGCATCAGCTTCCCGTACCCTCAGATGGACGTAAACGTCAAAAAAGTCAAAGAAGCCGAATAACTTCTCGCAGGCCCGGTCAGCGCTAGCGCCACCGGGCTTTATTTTTATAAGTGCTGCTAATCCCCAATTAATATTATCAATTTCCTCTAATGTGATTCGCGCAGTATAGTCTCCTTCCAGGACAATACTGTGAGAATTTCGTCATGTTATCTTATTACTTTCAAGGGCTTGCCTTAGGTGCGGCCATGATCCTTCCCCTTGGCCCGCAAAATGCTTTTGTGATGAACCAGGGCATTCGCCGCCAGTATCATCTGATGATTGCCCTGCTGTGCGCGGTAAGCGATTTACTGCTGATCTGTGCCGGAATTTTTGGCGGCAGCGCATTGCTCATGCAGTCTCCCTGGCTGCTGGCGCTGGTCACCTGGGGTGGCGTGGCATTTCTGCTCTGGTACGGTTTTGGTGCCCTGAAAACGGCGATGAGCAGCAACCTCGAACTGGCGAGCGCGGAAGTCATGAAGCAGGGCCGCTGGAAGATTATCGTCACCATGCTGGCGGTCACCTGGCTTAATCCGCATGTTTATCTGGACACCTTCGTGGTGCTGGGCAGCCTGGGCGGGCAGCTGGACGTTGAGCCGAAACGCTGGTTTGCGCTGGGTACGGTTAGCGCCTCTTTCCTCTGGTTCTTTGGCCTCGCCATTCTGGCTGCATGGCTGGCTCCTCGTCTGCGTACGGCCAAAGCCCAGCGCATCATTAATACGCTGGTGGGGCTGGTGATGTGGTTTATTGCTTTTCAGCTGGCAAAAGAGGGGATTCATCACGTACAGGAATTGTTCAACTAATCCTTGTCTTATGGACAACTGAACAAGACCCGCTAAGCTTGCTGGCATGCGCCCTGTTAATGGGCACTCTTCGCAACATGGAGGAATAACAGTGAAGTTTAAGGTGATGGCCCTGGCGGCATTAGTAAGTTTTGGTGCGGTGTCGGTGCAGGCAAGTGAACTGCCGGATGGCCCGCACATCGTCACTTCAGGTACCGCAAGCGTGGACGCGGTACCCGATGTCGCAACGCTGGCAATTGAAGTCAATGTGTCTGCGAAAGATGCGGCATCTGCCAAGAAGCAGGCTGACGATCGTGTTGCGCAATACCTCTCTTTCCTCGAGCAGAACGGTGTCGGTAAAAAAGATATCAACTCCGCGAACCTGCGTACTCAACCCGATTACGACTACCAGAATGGTAAAAGCATCCTGAAAGGCTACCGTGCCGTGCGTACCGTCGAAGTGACCGTGCGTCAGCTGGATAAGCTTAACTCGCTGCTGGATGGCGCGCTGAAGGCGGGTCTGAACGAAATTCGTTCCGTGTCGCTGGGCGTTGCGCAACCGGAGAAATACAAAGACGAAGCGCGTAAAGCGGCGATTGATGACGCTATTCACCAGGCGGAACAGCTGGCTTCTGGCTTTAAGAGCAAGCTCGGCCCGGTTTACAGCGTGCGTTACCACGTCTCTAACTACCAGCCAAGCCCGATGGTACGGATGATGAAGGCCGATGCGGCGCCTGTATCCGCTCAGGAAACTTACGAGCAGCCAACCATTCAGTTTGACGATCAGGTGGATGTGGTGTTCCAGCTGGAGCCAACTCAAACTCAGCAAACTGAGGCGGCTAAGGCGCAGTAATTTGCCCTCACCCTAACCCTCTCCCGCAGGGAGAGGGAATTCAATCGATTAATCCTGTCTCAACACCTTGTGCCCGTAGGCCAGCAGCGCGTCGGTGACGTTGCGCATCATGCGGCTTTCTGGCGCAAACCGGTGCCAGTAGAGCATCCGGCGCTGATATAGCCCCGGCGTGAGGTCAATCAGCTCACCGCTTTTCAACTCTTTCTCAATCTGCAGATGCGGGATCATGCAGCAGGTGGTGCCCTGACGCGCAAGCTGCACAAAGGCTTCAGACGAGTTGACGATATGGCACGGCACGCTGCCCGGCGGCAGATCGAAGTTTTGCTGCAGGAACGCCTGATGCATATCGTCCAGATGGTCGAACGCCACGGCAGGGGCTTTCAGCAGCGCGGCGCGGGTGACGCCGTTCGGGAAGTAGCGCTCGGCAAAGGCTTTTGAACCCACAAACAGGTAGTCCAGCGCGCCCAGCTGATCGACAAGACAGCTTGGCAGCGCCTGAGGCTGAATACTGACTGCCCCAACCACTTCACCGCGACGCAGGCGCTCCTGGGTACGGGTTTCATCTTCAACCTGTAAATTCAGACGGATAGGGGAATCCGCTAATACCGGCGCAAGGGCCGGCAGCAGCCAGGTTGCCAGGCTGTCGGCGTTGACCGCCAGAGAGAGCAGCAGCGGCGTAGAGCCCGTTTGTTCGTCACCCAGCCACTCGTCTTCCAGCAGTTCAACCTGGCGCAGCAGGGCGAGAAGCTTTTGCCCTTGCTCGGTTGGACGTGGCGGCACGGTACGCACCAGCAGCGGCTGGCCGAACATGTTTTCAAGCTGTTTGATACGCTGTGATACGGCGGACTGGGTGATGCAAAGCTTTTGCGCCGCGCGCTCAAAACCGCGTTCACGAATAACTGCATCAAGTGCCTGTAGTGTTCTGTAGTCCGGACGTTTCATTGCTCTGGCTGGCTCCTTAATTTTGCTTATTCTGCACTATGACACAATTTTCCCTTCGTGGCAGACGAATTCCATTCGACGTGTTCTATAATGCGCCCTGAGTTTTCACACCACAGGCAAAACGATCATGACGCAGGATGAACTGAAAAAAGCAGTAGGATGGGCCGCTCTCCAGTACGTGCAGCCGGGTACCATTGTTGGTGTCGGTACGGGATCAACCGCGGCACACTTTATCGATGCGCTGGGCACGATGAAGGGGCAAATCGAGGGCGCGGTTTCCAGCTCTGATGCTTCCACGGAAAAGCTGAAAAGCCTCGGCATTACCGTTTTCGATCTCAACGAAGTGGATCGTCTGGGGATTTACGTTGATGGTGCGGATGAAATCAACGGCCACATGCAGATGATCAAAGGCGGCGGCGCGGCGCTGACGCGCGAGAAGATCATCGCCTCCGTTGCGGACAAGTTCATCTGCATCGCGGATGCCTCCAAGCAGGTCGACATTCTGGGTAATTTCCCACTGCCGGTCGAAGTGATCCCAATGGCGCGTAGCGCGGTTGCCCGTCAGCTGGTGAAGCTGGGCGGTCGTCCGGAATACCGTCAGGGCGTAGTCACCGATAACGGTAACGTGATCCTCGACGTTCACGGTCTGGAAATTCTTGACGCGATTGCGCTGGAAAATGCCATCAACGCTATCCCAGGCGTAGTGACCGTAGGGCTATTCGCCAACCGTGGCGCGGATGTGGCGCTGATCGGCACCGCTGACGGCGTGAAAACCATCGTAAAATGATCTGACGGGGGGAGTCCTCCCCCCGCTAAAAAATTTTTGAAAAGCTAAATTTGGTGACTTGTGTCACGTTTTTACGCCTCATTTGCCGATCCTGCCGCGTTTGTAAATTTCCATAGCATTTTCCTCTGACATTTTGCTCTGTATGACTTTTCTTCAGAGTGCCGACGCAAACGTTCATATTGCTGCAATAGTTTTTTTTGATATGTTGGCTACAGCGGATTCATATCCAGCACAACATCAGTTCAGACAAAACAGGGTCGGGTAAATGGCAAAGGTATCACTGGAGAAAGACAAGATTAAATTCCTGCTGGTCGAGGGCGTGCATCAAAAAGCAATCGATAGCCTTCGTGCGGCAGGTTACACCAACATCGAATTTCACAAAGGCGCGCTCGATACCGAAGAGCTGAAAGCGTCCATCCGTGATGCCCACTTCATTGGCCTGCGATCCCGTACTCACCTGACTGAAGAGGTTATTGCCGCGGCGGAAAAGCTGGTGGCTATCGGCTGCTTCTGCATCGGTACCAACCAGGTTGACCTGAATGCCGCCGCCAAACGCGGTATTCCCGTCTTCAACGCCCCGTTCTCCAACACCCGTTCCGTGGCGGAGCTGGTGATTGGCGAACTGCTTCTGCTGCTGCGCGGCATTCCTGAAGCGAACGCCAAGGCGCACCGCGGCGTGTGGAACAAGCTGGCGTCCGGTTCTTTCGAAGCGCGTGGTAAAAAACTGGGGATTATCGGTTACGGCCACATCGGTACGCAGCTCGGTATTCTGGCGGAATCCCTGGGTATGCACGTGTTTTTCTACGATATCGAAAGCAAGCTGCCGCTGGGTAACGCTACCCAGGTTCAACACCTTTCTGACCTGCTGAACATGAGCGACGTGGTGAGCCTGCACGTGCCGGAAAATGCTTCCACCAAAAACATGATGGGCGCGGAAGAGCTGGCGCTGATGAAGCCGGGCTCACTGCTGATCAACGCCGCGCGCGGCACGGTTGTCGATATCCCGGCCCTGGCGGATGCGCTGAAGCGTAAGCATCTGGCGGGCGCGGCCATCGACGTCTTCCCGACGGAGCCTGCGACCAACAGCGATCCATTTACCTCTCCGCTGTGCGAGTTCGACAACGTGATCCTGACGCCGCACATCGGCGGCTCTACCCAGGAAGCGCAGGAGAATATCGGTCTGGAAGTGGCGGGTAAGCTGAGCAAATATTCCGACAACGGTTCTACGCTCTCTGCCGTGAACTTCCCGGAAGTGTCTCTGCCGCTGCACGGTGGTCGTCGCCTGCTGCACATCCACGAAAACCGTCCGGGCGTGCTGACCGCGATCAACCAGATCTTTGCCGAGCAGGGCGTCAACATTGCCGCACAGTATCTGCAAACGAACTCGCAGATGGGCTACGTGGTCATTGATATCGAAGCGGATGACGATGTTGCTGAGAAAGCGCTGCAGAGCATGAAGGCGATTCAGGGGACGATTCGCGCGCGTCTGCTGTACTGATTGTGGCGAGGTAAATGCGAAACGGTAACGATAGTTACCGTTTTTTATGTTTTCTCCCTCTCCCTGTGGGAGGGGGCTGGGGTGAGGGCATCAGGCCGCACGCCTGTTTCACCACTCCCACAACTTCGATGGCGTCACTACCGCCGGCAACGGCACATCCCATTTCTCCACCGGCAACGCCTCCACGCCCTGACAATCATGCGCATAGCCCACCGGCTGCAACCCGTACTGCTGCCAGTTTTGCAGCGTCCGGTCATAAAAACCGCCGCCCATCCCTAAACGCTGGCCCTGTTCATCAAACGCCACCAGCGGCGTAATCAATACATCCAGCTGTGACAGCGGGAGCACGTCGCGCACGTCGAGTTTCGGTTCGGTGATTTTCAGGCGATTTACCACCAGTTCGCTGTGCGGATGGTAGTGCAGAAACAGCAAATTACCTTCGCTGAACGGGTGCAGCACCGGCAGATAGACCTTCTTCCCGGCACGCCAGAGCTGCTCTATCAGCGGCTGGGTATCCAGCTCTCCATCAAATGACAGAAATAGCGAAACGGTGTGCGCCATCACGACAGGGGGATACGCCATCATACGGGCGGCGGCCTGCTGGGCAAAATGCGCTTGCTGATCGGCGGTTAACGCACGGCGGCGCTGACGAATTAACTGACGGATGTCCTGGCGTGAAGCAGAAACTTCAGGGAATTGGGTCATGGTAGTCGGTAGAAGAAAAGAGAGGGAATCTCCGAGATGCCGCCGCAGGCTGTAACCCTTGAACCCTTGGTTCAAGGTGAATGTGTCGTCATAGTTTTAAGGCTTCTCGGACGGACCGAGCATGCTCACCAACCATGGAGCGCCACATTCTTGTGGTATGAAATATCGGCTCAGGGGACTGGCCCGCTTGCGAACATCTCAGAGAAATTTTGTCTTCACAGTTACTCTACCATAGTCAACTGAGAAGTGTTATTCAAACTTTGGTCCCGGTCTTTCGGGATTGCGACCTTGATCAAGCAATGCCTGTTCTATGGTCTGCTGGAGCATTTTAATGCGCTGCTCCATGCTTGCCGCGTAGTCGCGGGTCTTCGCTTTTTCCTGAGTCAGTTCATAGCTGATGTTCAACGCGGCGATGAAAACCAGCTGCTCAGTATTTGTGACTCTAGTGCGTTCTTTTAGATCTTGCAACCGCTGATTCAAATCGTCCGCTGCCTGATTCAAAGCATCCCTTTGTTCAGGCGGACAATTCACTCGCAGTGAACGGCCAAAAATCTGGAGATCGACGGGTTGTGCAGACATGCCACCTTCCTGCTGATTGACTGCGCTGCCTTCGCTTATTGCCCCGGGGGCTGCGAAGGGGCGACACTATAGCTACCCTGATGTGAAGATACAAGCCCTTTTCTGGTATCACCAGGGTCCAAAGTGGTAGCATATCATGAAACTTCCCCCCTTTGATGACGAATGCTCATGTCTATACAGAACGAAATGCCTGGTTACAAGGATTTAAACCAGTTACTGAACCAGCAGGGAGTTGGTTTAACCCCTGCCGAAATGCACGGTCTGATCAGTGGCATGCTGTGCGGCGGAAACAGCGACAGCTCATGGCAGCCGCTGATCCACGACCTCACGAATGAAGGGCTGGCGTTTGGTCACGAGCTGGCGGAAGCGCTGCGTAAAATGCACGCCGCAACCAGCGATTCGCTGGAAGACGATGGCTTCCTTTTTCAGCTTTATCTGCCTGAAGGCGACGACGTCAGCGTGTTCGATCGCGCCGATGCGCTGGCCGGCTGGGTAAACCACTATCTGCTGGGGCTGGGCGTGACGCAGCCTAAACTGGATAAAGTGACCGGCGAAGCGGGTGAAGCGATTGACGACCTGCGTAACATCGCCCAGCTCGGCTACGATGAAGACGAAGACCAGGAAGAGCTGGAAATGTCTCTTGAAGAGATTATCGAGTACGTGCGCGTGGCGGCACTGCTGTGCCACGATAACTTCACGCGCTCTCAGCCGACCGCGCCGGAAGTCCGCAAGCCAACCTTACATTAAGAAAAATAACGCACAGGAGGGTGTCATGGTTATCTCGAGTCAAGAGTATTCGCGCCGCCGTCAGGCGCTTCTGGCAACAATGCAGCCGGGCAGCGCCGCGCTGATTTTTGCTGCGCCCGAAGTCACGCGCAGCGCCGACAGCGAATACCCCTATCGCCAGAGCAGCGATTTCTGGTACTTCACCGGCTTTAACGAGCCGGAAGCGGTGCTGGTGCTGATTAAGAGCAATGACACCCACAACCACAGCGTGATTTTCAACCGCGTGCGCGATCTAACGGCCGAAATCTGGTTTGGCCGCCGCCTGGGCCAGGAGGCCGCACCGGCGAAGCTGGGCGTTGACCGCGCGCTGGCGTTTAGCGAAATCAACCAGCAGCTCTATCAGCTGCTTAACGGCCTCGACGTGCTCTATCACGCGCAGGGCGAATATGCGTACGCCGATGAGATTGTTTTCACCGCGCTGGATAAGCTGCGCAAAGGCTCGCGGCAGAACCTGTCCGCGCCGGCCACGCTGACGGACTGGCGTCCGGTGGTGCATGAAATGCGCCTGTTCAAGTCTGAAGAAGAGCTGAATTTGATGCGTCGTGCGGGCGAAATCAGCGCCCTGGCGCACACCCGCGCCATGGAAAAGTGCCGTCCCGGGATGTTCGAATACCAGCTGGAAGGCGAAATTCATCACGAATTTAACCGCCACGGCGCGCGTTATCCCTCCTACAACACCATTGTTGGCGGCGGAGAAAACGGCTGCATTCTGCACTACACCGAAAACGAAAGCGCGCTGCGCGACGGCGATCTGGTGCTGATTGACGCCGGTTGCGAATATCAGGGCTACGCGGGAGACATCACCCGTACTTTCCCGGTGAACGGTAAATTCTCACCGGCACAGCGCGCCATTTACGACATCGTTCTCGAGTCGCTTGAGACGGCGCTCAGGCTGTATCGTCCCGGTACCTCCATGCAGGAAGTGACCGGCGAAGTGGTGCGCATCATGATTACCGGTCTGGTCAGGCTCGGGATCCTGAAAGGGGAGGTCGACACCCTGATCGCTGAAAATGCGCATCGACCGTATTTCATGCACGGCCTAAGCCACTGGCTGGGGCTGGATGTGCATGACGTTGGCGCGTACGGCACCGACCGTTCGCGCGTGCTGGAGCCGGGCATGGTGTTAACCGTGGAGCCAGGCCTGTATATCGCGCCGGATGCCGACGTGCCTGAAGAGTACCGCGGAATTGGCATTCGCATCGAAGACGACATCGTGATCACCGAAACCGGTAACGAAAACCTGACCGCGAGCGTCGTGAAAAACGCTGACGATATCGAGGCGCTGATGGCAGCGGTACGCGCATGAGCGTGATTATCGTTGGCGGCGGTATGACCGGGGCCACGCTGGCGCTGGCCATTTCGCATTTGACGAAGGGGCAGCTAGCGGTGCACCTGGTGGAAGCCGTCGCGCCGCAGGCAAAAAATCATCCCGGTTTTGATTCCCGCGCTATTGCCCTGGCGCAGGGTACCTGCCAGCAGCTGTCCCGTATTGGCATCTGGCAGGCCATCGCCGATTGCGCGACGGCAATTAAAACCGTTCACGTAAGCGATCGCGGCCATGCTGGCTTTGTCACGCTGGACGCGCAGGATTACCGCATTGACGCGCTGGGTCAGGTTGTCGAGCTGCACGACGTCGGATTGCGTCTGTTTCGTCTGCTCCAGGATGCGCCGGGCGTCACGCTGCATTGTCCGGCGCGCGTGGCCAGCGTGAGCCGCAGTGAGGCGTCGGTCAGCGTGACGCTGGAAAACGGTACCGTGCTTGAAGGCCAGCTTCTGGTCGCCGCGGACGGCTCGCGCTCATCTCTCGGCGCCCAGTGCGGCGTGGAGTGGCGTCAGCAGCCTTACGGGCAGGTTGCGGTCATTGCGAACGTCGCGACCGCAGCTGAACACCACGGCAGGGCGTTTGAACGCTTTACGCAGCATGGCCCGCTGGCGATGCTGCCGATGTCGGACGGGCGCTGTTCGCTTGTCTGGTGTCATTCGCAGGATAAGGCCGAAGAGGTTAAAGCCTGGTCAGACGAACGTTTTTGTACCGAGCTGCAGAAAG
The DNA here is from genome assembly GCF_057536195.1 of Enterobacter sp. C3_dUdeg. Classification (NCBI taxonomy): domain Bacteria; kingdom Pseudomonadati; phylum Pseudomonadota; class Gammaproteobacteria; order Enterobacterales; family Enterobacteriaceae; genus Enterobacter; species Enterobacter sp. C3_dUdeg. Next base: position 22,362 of record NZ_BAAKFX010000009.1, on the reverse strand, counting down.
CCTTTGGCTGGCGGCTGGGGCGTATTACCCATGCTGGACAGCGGGCGGTTTACCCGCTTTCGCTGACTACTGCCTCTCAGTCCATCTCGCATCGTCTGGCGCTTGTCGGTAATGCCGCTCAGACGCTGCACCCCATCGCGGGGCAGGGGTTCAACCTTGGCCTGCGGGATGTTATGAGCCTGGCGGAAACCCTTTCTCAGGCGTGGGGTGAACAAAAAGACTGTGGCGCATACCCGGTGCTCAGCCATTACCAGAAGCGCCGCCAGGTGGATAAAGAGGCGACGATTGGCGTCACCGACGGCTTAGTCCATCTTTTTGCCAATCGCTGGGCACCGCTGGTTGCGGGTCGCAACCTCGGGCTAATGGCGATGGAATTATTCATTCCGGCACGTGACGTGCTGGCGCAGCGGACTCTTGGTTGGGTCGCGCGTTAAGGAGTTATCACCGTGCAAAATGTTGATGTCGCCATTGTTGGCGGCGGTATGGTCGGACTGGCTCTGGCCTGTGGTTTACAGGGCAGCGGCCTGCGCGTGGCGGTGCTGGAGCAAAAGCAGCCTCAGCCCGTTGCGCCAGATGCCCCGCCGGAACTCCGCGTCTCGGCGATCAATGCCGCCAGCGAGAAATTGCTGACGCACCTTGGCGTCTGGGCAGATATTGTGGCGCAGCGCGCCAGCTGCTATCACGGCATGGAAGTGTGGGATAAAGACAGCTTTGGTCATATTGCTTTTGATGATGAAAGCATGGGCTACAGCCATCTGGGTCATATCGTCGAAAACGCGGCGATCCACCACGCGCTGTGGCAGAAAGCGCAGCAGTGCAGCGACGTGACGCTGATTGCGCCTGCGCAGATCCAGCAGGTGGCGTGGGGTGAAAACGAGGCGTTTATCACCTTACAGAGCGGCGACATGCTGACCGCGCGTCTGGTGGTCGGTGCTGACGGTGCGAACTCCTGGCTGCGGAATAAAGCCGATATCCCGCTGACCTTCTGGGATTACCGCCATCATGCTCTGGTGGCGACGATCCGTACCGAGGAGCCGCACGGCGGCGTGGCGCGGCAGATTTTCCACAACGACGGCATTCTGGCGTTCCTGCCGCTTGCCGATCCGCACCTATGCTCGATTGTCTGGTCCCTGGTGCCTGAAAAAGCCCAGCTGATGCAGGAGGCGACGCCGGATGCCTTTAACCAGGCGCTGTGCATGGCGTTTGATAACCGCCTTGGCTTGTGCACCCTTGAAAGCGAGCGGCAGGTGTTCCCGTTAACCGGCCGCTACGCGCGTCAGTTTGCGGCGCATCGTCTGGCGCTGGTGGGGGATGCGGCGCATACCATTCATCCGCTGGCCGGGCAGGGCGTCAACCTTGGCTTTATGGACGCGGCGGAGCTGGTTGAGGAACTGCGTCGCCTGCATCGCGAAGGCAAAGATATCGGTCAGCATCTTTACCTGCGTCGCTACGAGCGCAGCCGCAAGCACAGTGCGGCGATGATGCTGGCGGGCATGCAGGGCTTCCGCGAGCTGTTTGCCGGCGCAAATCCGGCGAAAAAACTGCTGCGCGATATTGGTCTTAAACTGGCCGATACGCTTCCTGGCGTCAAACCTCAACTTCTTCGCCAGGCGATGGGTCTTAACGATCTTCCCGACTGGTTACGCTAATCTCGATCCCCGTCACACTTTATTTTCCCGGCCTCTGCGCCGGGGAAATTCCCTCGTTTGAAATATTCTAATTTCACGTCATTTTTCGCATTAGAAAATCTAATCTACGGGATTTTATGTTACGGAAATTCGGCCCGTTTTTCCGCATGAAATATCACCATGTGCTAAATCCTGTTAGATCATTGTTAATTTTGTGCGGGGTTAATCGCATTTTTCCAGTGAATAACTCTGTAGGCTTTTTAGCGTTTTTTGGTCATAAGCTAATGTGATGACCCGTTTTACCTTATGGTTAACCGCCGGTTTCGGTGGTAAGTTCGGGTAAAAGAGAACGTTTGCGTCGGCGCCAGGTAACGGGGCCGACACCGGGTTTCACGGTGAATTTTTCAACGAGGACAAGATGGCTCAACAGACTCCTTTGTACGAACAACACGTGTTATGCGGCGCCCGCATGGTGGACTTCCATGGCTGGATGATGCCGCTGCACTACGGCTCGCAGATTGATGAGCACCACGCGGTGCGCACCGATGCCGGTATGTTCGACGTGTCCCACATGACGATTGTCGATCTGCGCGGTAGCCGCACCCGGGAGTTTTTGCGTTATCTGCTGGCAAACGACGTCGCCAAACTGAAAACGCCGGGTAAAGCGCTCTATACCGGCATGCTGAATGCCTCGGGCGGCGTGATTGATGACCTTATCGTCTATTACTTCACTGAAGATTTCTTCCGCCTCGTTGTCAACTCCGCCACCCGCGAAAAAGACCTCTCCTGGATCACCCAACACGCCGAACCTTATGCCATCGACATCACCGTCCGTGACGACCTGTCGCTGATCGCCGTACAGGGGCCGAACGCGCAGGCGAAAGCCGCATCTCTGTTTAACGACGAGCAGCGCAAAGCAACCGAAGGCATGAAGCCGTTCTTCGGCGTGCAGGCGGGCGATCTGTTTATCGCCACCACCGGCTACACCGGTGAAGCGGGCTACGAAATTGCGATGCCGAACGAGAAGGCCGCTGATTTCTGGCGCGCGCTGGTGGAAGCGGGCGTGAAGCCGGCGGGTCTGGGCGCGCGCGATACGCTGCGTCTGGAAGCGGGGATGAACCTCTACGGTCAGGAGATGGATGAAGGTGTCTCTCCGCTGGCCGCCAACATGGGCTGGACCATCGCATGGGAACCGGCTGACCGTGACTTTATTGGCCGTGAAGCGCTGGAGATGCAGCGCGAGAAGGGCACTGAACAGCTGGTGGGTCTGGTGATGACCGAGAAGGGCGTGCTGCGCGGTGAACTGCCGGTGCGCTTTACCGATGCCGACGGCAATCCTCGCGAAGGCGTGATCACCAGCGGTACCTTCTCCCCGACGCTGGGCTACAGTATTGCACTGGCACGCGTGCCGGCGGGCATTGGCGAAACGGCGGTGGTACAAATCCGCAACCGCGAAATGCCGGTCAACGTGACCAAACCGATTTTTGTTCGCGCCGGTAAGCCGGTCGCCTAATCATTTTTATCAGGAGAACTTCAATGAGCAATGTGCCAGCAGAACTGAAATACAGCAAAGAACACGAGTGGCTGCGCAAAGAGGCGGACGGCACTTACACCGTAGGGATCACCGAGCACGCGCAAGAGCTGCTGGGCGACATGGTGTTTGTTGACCTGCCTGACGTGGGCACGACCGTTAGCGCGGGCGACGACTGCGCCGTGGCGGAGTCCGTAAAAGCGGCTTCTGATATCTACGCTCCTGTAAGCGGTGAAATCGTTGCCGTCAACGACGCGCTGAGCGATTCGCCAGAGCTGGTGAACAGCGAGCCTTATGAAGGCGGCTGGATCTTCAAGATCAAAGCCAGCGACGAATCTCAGGTTGCCGCGCTGCTGGATGCGACCGCGTACGAAGCACTGTTAGAAGACGAGTAATTGTTTATCCCCCTCTCCTTTCGGGAGAGGGCAGGGGCGAGGGTGCCCATCTTCCCCTCACCCTAACCCTCTCCCAGAGGGAGAGGGAACTTAAATTCACTGCACGTTTCAGGAACCATCGCTCATGACACAGACTTTAAGCCAGCTTGAAAACCGTGGCGCCTTCATTGAACGTCACATTGGGCCGGATGCTCAGCAACAGCAGGAGATGCTGAAGACAGTTGGCGCGGATTCATTAAACGCACTGATCGGCCAGATTGTGCCAAAAGACATCCAGCTTGCCACGCCGCCTCAGGTGGGGGAAGCCACCACGGAATTCGCCGCGCTGGCGGAGCTGAAGGCTATCGCAGGCCTAAACAAGCGCTATAAGTCTTACATTGGCATGGGCTACACCAACGTGCAGTTACCGCCGGTTATCCTGCGCAACATGCTGGAAAACCCGGGCTGGTACACCGCTTACACCCCGTACCAGCCGGAAGTCTCCCAGGGCCGTCTGGAAGCGCTGCTGAACTTCCAGCAGGTGACACTGGATCTGACCGGGATGGACATCGCCTCCGCTTCGCTGCTGGATGAAGCGACCGCTGCCGCCGAAGCAATGGCGATGGCCAAACGCGTGAGCAAGCTGAAAAATGCCAACCGCTTCTTCGTCGCGGCGGACGTGCATCCCCAGACGCTGGACGTGGTGCGTACCCGCGCAGAGACCTTCGGGTTTGACGTGATCGTAGACGACGCTGACAAAGTGCTGGATCACCAGGACGTCTTCGGCGTGCTGCTGCAGCAGGTGGGCACCACCGGCGAAGTTCACGACTACGGCGCGCTGATTGCCGAGCTGAAAACCCGCAAAGTGGTTGTCAGCGTTGCCGCCGATTTTATGGCGCTGGTGCTGCTGACGGCGCCGGGTAAACAGGGCGCGGATATCGTATTCGGTTCAGCGCAACGCTTCGGCGTGCCGATGGGCTACGGCGGCCCGCACGCGGCGTTCTTCGGCGCGAAAGATGAATTCAAACGCTCCATGCCAGGCCGTATTATCGGCGTCTCAAAAGACGCTGCCGGTAACACCGCCCTGCGCATGGCGATGCAGACCCGCGAGCAGCACATCCGCCGCGAGAAAGCGAACTCCAACATCTGTACCTCCCAGGTGCTGCTGGCAAACATCGCCAGCCTGTACGCCGTGTTCCACGGCCCGGCTGGCCTGAAACGCATTGCCAGCCGAATTCACCGCCTGGCCGATATTCTGGCCTGCGGTCTGCAGCAGAAAGGCCTTAAGCTGCGCCACGCTCACTACTTCGACACCCTGTGTGTGGAAGTGGCGGACAAAGCGGCCGTGCTGGCGCGCGCGAATGCAGCAGAGATCAACCTGCGCAGCGACATCCACAACGCCGTCGGCATTACTCTGGATGAAAGCACCACCCGCGACGATATCCTTAACCTGTTCAGCGTGTTACTGGGTGACGCGCACGGTCTGGACATTGATGCGCTCGACAAAGAGGTCGCGCTCGACAGCCGCTCCATTCAGGAAAGCATGCTGCGTAACGATGCGATCCTGACGCATCCGGTGTTTAACCGCTACCACAGCGAAACCGAGATGATGCGCTATATGCACTCTCTGGAGCGCAAGGATCTGGCGCTGAACCAGGCGATGATCCCGCTGGGCTCCTGCACCATGAAGCTGAACGCCGCGGCGGAGATGATCCCGATCACCTGGCCTGAATTCTCCGAACTGCACCCGTTCTGCCCGCCAGAGCAGGCGGAAGGTTATCATATGATGATCAACCAGCTTTCCGACTGGCTGGTGAAACTGACCGGTTATGACGCGCTCTGCATGCAGCCGAACTCCGGCGCGCAGGGCGAATACGCGGGTCTGCTGGCGATCCGTCACTATCACGAAAGCCGCAACGAAGGTCACCGCGATATCTGCCTGATCCCAAGCTCCGCCCACGGTACCAACCCGGCCTCTGCCCAAATGGCGGGCATGGAAGTGGTGGTGGTGGCGTGCGATAAGAACGGCAACATCGATCTGGCCGACCTGCGCGCGAAAGCCGAGCAGGCGGGCGACAAGCTCTCCTGCATCATGGTGACCTACCCGTCTACCCACGGCGTGTACGAAGAGACCATCCGTGAAGTGTGCGAAGTGGTGCACCAGTACGGCGGTCAGGTTTACCTCGACGGCGCGAACATGAACGCTCAGGTGGGCATTACCTCTCCGGGCTTTATCGGCGCGGACGTGTCGCACCTGAACCTGCACAAAACCTTCTGCATCCCGCACGGCGGTGGCGGCCCGGGCATGGGCCCAATCGGCGTGAAAGCGCACCTGGCACCGTTTGTACCGGGCCACAGCGTAGTGCAGATTGAAGGCATGCTGACCCGTCAGGGCGCGGTCTCTGCGGCACCGTTCGGTAGCGCCTCTATCCTGCCAATCAGCTGGATGTACATCCGCATGATGGGCGCGGAAGGGCTGAAGCAGGCGAGCCAGGTGGCGATCCTGAACGCCAACTATATTGCGACTCGCCTGAAGTCTGCCTTCCCGGTGCTCTATACCGGCCGCGACGGTCGCGTGGCGCACGAGTGCATCCTGGATATTCGTCCTCTGAAAGAAGCGACGGGCATCAGCGAGCTGGATATCGCCAAGCGCCTGATCGACTACGGCTTCCACGCGCCAACCATGTCGTTCCCGGTTGCGGGTACGCTGATGGTTGAGCCGACCGAGTCTGAAAGCAAGGCCGAGCTGGACCGCTTTATCGACGCAATGCTGGCGATCCGCATGGAGATCGACCGCGTGCAGGACGGCGAATGGACGCTGGAAGATAACCCGCTGGTTAACGCTCCGCACACCCAGCACGAAATGGTGGCAGAGTGGAACCACGGCTATTCCCGCGAGCTGGCGGTCTTTCCGGCAGGCGTGGCAAACAAATACTGGCCGACCGTGAAGCGTCTTGATGACGTGTACGGCGACCGTAACCTGTTCTGCTCCTGCGTGCCGATGAGCGAATACCAGTAATATTATTGGTGTAGTCATAAAGGCCGGGTAAGGCGAAGCCGCCACCCGGCTTTTTTATTGGGAGAAGAAAATGGCAATAGCACTGGTCACCGGCGCCAGCCGGGGCATTGGGAAAGCCACCGCGCTGCAGCTGGCGCGCGAAGGCTACACCGTGGCGGTGAACTATCACCACAACATTAAAGCCGCGACGGACGTGATCAACCAGATCGTTGAAGCGGGCGGTAAAGCCTTTGCCGTCCGCGCGGATATAAGTGATGAAGCCCAGGTGCTGGCGATGTTTGACAGCCTCGATCGTGAAGGCGAGCCGCTTCGTGCGCTGGTCAATAATGCGGGCATTCTGTTTGAGCAATCCACTATCGAGAACCTCTCCGCTGAGCGCATTAACCGCGTCCTGGCGACCAACGTCACGGGCTACTTTCTCTGCTGCCGGGAAGCGGTAAAACGCATGTCCTTCAGGCATGGCGGCAAGGGTGGGGCGATAGTGAACGTCTCTTCCGCCGCGTCGCGCCTGGGCGCGCCGGGTGAATATGTGGATTATGCCGCGTCCAAGGGGGCGGTCGATTCGCTGACAACCGGGCTATCGCTGGAAGTGGCGGCGCAGGGCATTCGCGTCAACTGCGTGCGTCCGGGTCTGATTTATACCGATATTCATGCGTCCGGCGGAGAGCCGGGGCGAGTGGATCGCGTGAAATCCTTGCTGCCGATGCAGCGCGGCGGCCAGCCGGAAGAGGTGGCGCAGGCGATTGTCTGGCTGCTGAGCGAGAAGGCGTCGTACGTAACGGGCAGTTTTATTGAGTTGGCGGGCGGGAAGTAAACCCCTCTCCCAAAGGGGAGAGGGGATCAATCGTAGGCCGGTGCAAGCGTAGCGCCGCCCGGCGTTACGGCGTTAAAGTTTCTCGCCGTTGCTGGCAATCACTTCCTTATACCAGTTAAAGCTCTTCTTGCGGGAACGCGACATGTCGCCCGTGCCGTCGTCGTGCTTGTTCACGTAGATAAAGCCGTAGCGCTTGCTGTACTGGCCGGTGGTGAACGACACGCAGTCGATGCAGCCCCATGGCGTATAGCCCATCAGATCCACGCCGTCGTGCGTCACGGCTTTGATCATCTCTTCCACGTGGGCACGCAGGTAGTCGATGCGATAGTCGTCGTTGATGCTGCCGTCCTCTTCCACCTTATCGTAGGCGCCGAACCCGTTTTCCACGATAAACAGCGGCTTCTGATAACGTTCGTACAGTTCGCACAGGGAATAGCGCAGGCCTACCGGATCGATCTGCCAGCCCCAGTCTGACGCCTTCACGTGCGGATTCGGCACGCTGCCTTCGAAGCCGGAAATCGCATCGCCGGTCCCGCCTTCCGCTTTCACCGCGTTGGTCATGTAGTAGCTGAAACCTAAGTAGTCGCAGGTACCTTCACGCAGGATCTGCTCATCGCCTGCCTCCATTTTGATGGAGAAGCCGCGGCGCTCCCACTCGTTCAGCACGTAGGACGGGTAGTAACCACGCAGCTGGACGTCGGTAAAGACATAGCGCTCGCGCATGGATTCCTGGGCGAACATCACGTCTTCCGGTTTGCAGGAGAACGGATAGAGCGCCACCATCGCCAGCATGCAGCCAACTTTCATCTCAGGGTTGATGCGGCGCGCGGCTTTCACCGCCAGGGCGCTGGCCACAAACTGGTGGTGCAGGACCTGGTACATGGTCTCTTCCGGATTGTCATGTTCGGTATAGACCACGCCCGAGCAGCAGTAACCGAACAGCGGCGCGCGCCAGTTACGCTGGTTATTGATTTCGTTGAAGGTCATCCAGTATTTGACCTTGTTTTTGTAGCGCTCAAAAACCACTTCCGCGAAGCGCACGAAGAAATCGACCACTTTACGGTTGGTCCAGCTACCGTACTCCTGTACCAGGTGCAGCGGCATTTCGAAGTGGGAGAGGGTGATCACCGGTTCGATGTTGTATTTCAGCAGCTCGTCGAACATGTCGTCGTAGAACTTCAGCCCCTCTTCGTTTGGCTGCGTTTCGTCACCTTTCGGGAAGATGCGCGTCCAGGCGATAGAGGTGCGGAAGCACTTGAAACCCATCTCGGCAAACAGCTTGATGTCTTCTTTATAGTGGCCGTGGAAGTCGATGGCCTCGTGGTTTGGGTAGTATTTACCCGGCACTACTTCCTGGGTGATTTCGCGCGGGACGCCGTGCGCACCGCCGGTCAATACGTCACAAATGCTTGGCCCTTTGCCGCCTTTGTTCCAGCCGCCTTCAACCTGGTGAGCGGCAACCGCGCCGCCCCATAAAAAATCTTTTGGTAAGGTTAATTTTTTCATCGCTGCTCTTCTCAATAAATGGCTTATTGGCATCGAGTCTAGCAAAGCGAAATTGAATGTCACGATATAACAATTCACAGTAAATGTGATTTGTTACATCAAAAAAACAGGGTGTTTTATTCTGTAAGTTTCTTCGCCAGTTTACGTCCGAGAGACTCCAGAATATAAATGACGGGAATTTGCGTGGTGATGTCGTAGACGCCTGCAATACGCGTCTGAGGAACATGCCAGGAGAGATTAAAGTCCGCCAGTTTTGCGAGACGCGAGTGCTCGTGGCTGGTTATCGAGAGCACCTTGCAGTGATGCAGGCTGAACTGGCTGGCGAAGCGCAGGATCTCCTCGGTCTCGCCAGAGACGGAAAGCACAATCGCCAGCGCATTTTTCGCCATATCATTGGTGACCGGGAAATAAGGGTCATCAATATGGTTACTGAATTTCCCGATATTAGAAAAGAAGCGTGCGCCATATTTTGCCAGCGAACCCGATGTTCCGGCACCGACAAATATAATTCGCTCTGACGATAAAATAATATCAACCGCATTATCTAATAGCGCATCGAACTCTTCATTATTCACGCTTTTAAAAAAGCTGATAATTTCGCTGGCACCGAAATTTGCCTGCTGGGGCTCGTTCTGTTCAAGATAAAGCTTAAAGCGCACCCGAAATTCAGAATACCCTTCGCAGTTAAGCTTGCGGCAAAAGCGCAGGATGGTCGTGGTTGAGACGTCTGCCGCATCCGCCAGCTCGCGGATGGTCATGTACATCACTTTGTCACGATTTTTTATGACATAGTTGTAGACCATCATCTCCAGGTTATTGAGACTGGCAATGGCGGAATGGGAGAACATGCTCACAATGGCTACACTCACTCATCAGACTTTTCTTCAGGGAATAATAACATGCAGCCAAACGACATCACTTTTTTTCAGCGCTTTCAGGACGACATCCTGGCCGGACGTAAAACCATCACTATCCGGGATAAAAGTGAATCCCATTTCAAAACCGGCGATATCCTGCGGGTGGGGCGTTATGAGGATGATGGTTATTTTTGCACCATTGAAGTAACAGGAACGTCAACCGTTACGTTCGACACATTGACGCAAAAACATGCTGAACAGGAGAACATGACCCTGGATGAATTGAAAAGCGTGATCGCAGAGATCTACCCCAGGCAGAACCAGTTTTATGTAATTGATTTTAAATGTTTATAATTGAAATCGAAACGCACGTTCGCTGAAATTAAAGTGTAACTGTCTGATTGTAATTTAGAAATGTTATGTTTAACTTTATTTTAGCTAACAGGTGTTCACTGGAATCATTCTCAGTTAGCATAGTTATGCGATGAATAATCATCTTTTGTTTTCCCGGAGTTTTGTATGGTGAGCAGACCATTAATCGCACAGGGATATTCGCTGGCTGAGGAAGTAGCCAACAGCATCAGCCACGGCATTGGCCTGGTGTTTGGGATTGTCGGTTTAGTGTTATTGCTGGTGCAGGCGGTGGACGCCAATGCCAGCGCGATGGCCATTACCAGCTACAGCCTGTATGGCGGGAGTATGATCCTGCTGTTCCTGGCGTCGACGCTGTATCACGCGATCCCGCATCAGCGGGCCAAGATGTGGCTCAAGAAATTTGACCACTGCGCTATCTATCTTCTGATTGCAGGCACTTACACACCGTTTTTGCTGGTGGGGCTCAACTCACCGCTGTCGCGTGGCCTGATGATTGTTATCTGGAGCCTGGCACTGCTGGGGATCCTGTTTAAGCTGACCATCGCGCACCGGTTTAAGGTGCTGTCACTGGTCACCTATCTGACAATGGGCTGGCTGTCGCTGATTGTGGTGTATCAACTGGCAATCAAACTGTCGGTAGGGGGCGTGACGCTTCTGGCCTTAGGAGGCGTGGTGTACTCGCTCGGCGTGATTTTCTACGTCTGCAAGCGCATCCCGTACAACCATGCCATCTGGCACGGCTTTGTGCTGGGCGGCAGCGTATGCCACTTTTTGGCGATCTATTTGTACGTGGGGCAGGTGTAGTTTTTTCCATCGTGCGGGCGGTTGCCCTCACCCCGGCCCTCTCCCACAGGGAGAGGGAGGGCACCTGGATACGATTACTCTTCTAACGAATATGGCAACGGCTCGATGCTCAGCGTGTTCGCATCGTCACGCACGCGGAACACGCTGTCGGCTTCCATGTCGTTGTTCATGACGGCCTGTACCAAAAGACGTCCATCATCGAGCTGTACGGCGGCTAACACGGTGCCGGTGCGGCGCCAGTTATCACCCATCTTCAGCTCTAAGTCTTCACCCGCTTCAGGTACACGGCTGGCATGGCCCGCCAGCGTCCACAGCGCTCGTTTGTTAGCTCCGCGGAATTTTGCACGCGCCACCATCTCCTGGCCGGTATAACAGCCCTTTTTAAAGCTGATACCCCCCAGCGCCTGCAGGTTCGTTGCCTGAGGAATGAACTGCGCGCTGTTTGCGGCGTCAATCACCGGCAGACCCGCTTCGATATTCAGCGCCAGCCACTGCTGACTGTTGTTGAGCTGCGCTTCGCCGCGCAGCGCTTCTGTCACGCGTTCGGCCGTTGCCGCATCCGTGACTAACAGGAAACGCTCCGCAGGGTGTTCAAACCACAGGATGGAGGTCGCGCCTTCGCTGACCACCTGCTTTTCTGCATCCGGCAGTTCGCTGAAGAGATTTTTCAGCGCCGCACGCGCCTGAAAACCGGCCACTCCCAGCAGGACATGTTCGTCGTCCGGGGCGATAGTGACTTTGGAGAAGACCGCGTACTTCTTCAGCTCTTTGAGCTGGGCCTCTTGCAGGCTGCGGCGCTCAATAAAGGCAAAGCCGTCCTGACGGCGGAAGAGTCGCAGGTTGCTCCACATTTTGCCTTTTGGATCGCAATGCGCTGCCAGCAGGTGCTGGTGTTCGGTCATCTGGCTGACGTCGGCGGTCACCTGGCCCTGCAGATATTTTTCGGCGTCGGCACCGGTGAGCGTTGCCAGCGCCCAGTCATCAAGAGAAATAAGCGTCAGCGGCAGACGCGCAGAGGCGGCGGGCTGGCGAGGAGAAAATGGTGTAAATGCCATAACGATATCCTGAATTGCTTAACGCTTTGATAATGCCTAATGGTAAAAGAGCCTGCAGGCAATGCAAGCGCTTTCAACAGACCATTTGTGCCCTAAACCAGTTATGCGTAGCGCTACGCAAAATAATGTAATCCGCTGTCTTTGTAGGGATTATTCTGGAAGCCTGCTCGGCGATCGCAATATTCCAGTAATGAAACGGTCAAAAACACGTTACACTAGCTGGTGTCCCCGTAGAGAAATAAAGAACACTGAACGGGGTCCCGACTGTGCCAAACGTAATGCAGGAAACTGAACATGGATATTAACAACAAGGCCCGTATTCACTGGGCGTGCCGTCGCGGCATGCGTGAACTTGATATTTCCATCATGCCTTTCTTCGAATATGAGTATGACAGCTTAAGCGATGATGATAAGCGTCTGTTTGTTCGCCTGCTTGAGTCTGACGATCCGGATTTATTCAACTGGCTGATGAACCACGGCAAACCCGCCGACACCGAGTTGCAACGGATGGTGCAATTAATTCAAACACGGAATCGGGAACGTGGTCCTGTGGCAATCTGATCTTCGCGTCTCGTGGCGCTCGCAGTGGATGTCTTTATTGCTCCACGGCCTGGTCGCGGCCTTTGTTTTACTGATGCCGTGGCCGCTGAGCTATACGCCGCTGTGGCTGCTGTTACTGTCGTTTGTCGTTTTTGACAGCGTACGCAGCCAGCGTCGCATTAATGCCCGTCAGGGAGAGATTAAATTACTGATGGATTCCCGCCTGCGCTGGCAGGGTAAAGAGTGGGATATTCTCGGTATGCCCTGGATGCTCAACTGCGGCATGATGTTACGGTTACGCAAGGTGGACGGCGGGCGTTGCCAGCATCTGTGGCTGGCGGCTGACAGTATGGATGCTGCCGAGTGGCGAGACCTGCGCCGGATGCTGTTGCAACAGACGACGCAGGGGTAATGCGCGTTAGCTAAACTTTTCAGCCATTTCGCCCAGAATCTGCTCGCACCAGCTTTGCAGGCGCTCATCGCTGAGATCGTACTGGTTGGTTTCATCCAGCGCGAGTCCAACAAACAGTTCGCCGTCGGCAATAATCGGTTTTTTACTGGTGAACTCGTAACCTTCGGTTGGCCAGTAGCCGATAAACGACACTCCTTTCGGCGCCAACTTGTCATGCAGCATGCCGAGCGCGTCCAGGAACCATTCCCCGTAGCCCAGCTGATCCCCCATGCCGTACATGGCAATGATTTTGCCGTCGAGATTGAGTGAATCGAGTTGATCCCAGATGGCTTCCCAGTCTTCCTGTATCTCACCAAAATCCCAGGTTGGGATGCCAAGAATCAGTACATCGTACTGTTCCATCAGCGCGACCGCGTCATCTTTCAGGTTATGCAACGTCACCAGTTCCGGGCCAATGATGTCGCGAATTTTCTCTGCCGCCATTTCGGTGTAGCAGGTGCTGGAACCATAGAACAGACCAATATTCATCGCGTAACTATCTCAATACTTGCTTTGACTTTGCGCGTAGTGTACCAGAAACCGGTCGCAATCAGGCATAATGGCCTGACTGCAAAATCAAAGGGGCTGATGTGGAAAAGGATCTCGCACTGATCGAACAGTTTCTCGACGCGCTGTGGCTGGAGAAAAATCTTGCCGAGAATACCCTCAGCGCCTACCGTCGCGATCTCACCATGCTGGTGGAGTGGCTTGCGCACCGGGGGTTATCCCTTGCGAGCGCGCAGCGTGACGACCTGCAGGCGCTGCTTGGGGAACGTATCGCAGGGGGCTACAAAGCCACCAGTTCCGCGCGTTTGCTTAGCGCCATGCGTCGGCTGTTCCAGCACCTCTACCGTGAGAAGATCCGCGAAGACGATCCCAGCGCGCTGCTGGCATCTCCTAAGCTCCCGCAGCGGCTGCCGAAAGATCTCAGCGAAGCACAAGTTGAGAGATTATTACAGTCACCGGCTGTTGACCTGCCGCTGGAGTTACGCGATAAAGCCATGCTTGAGCTATTGTATGCTACCGGCTTGCGCGTTTCGGAACTGGTTGGCCTGACGATGAGCGACATCAGCCTGCGTCAGGGCGTGGTGCGCGTCATTGGTAAAGGCAACAAGGAAAGGCTGGTTCCGCTGGGTGAAGAGGCGGTTTACTGGCTGGAAACTTACCTGGAGCATGGTCGTCCGTGGCTGCTCAATGGTACGTCTATCGACGTCCTGTTTCCGAGCCAGCGCGCCCAGCAGATGACGCGGCAAACGTTCTGGCATCGCATCAAGCATTACGCCACACTGGCGGGTATCGATAGTGAAAAGCTTTCGCCGCACGTATTGCGTCACGCCTTCGCGACGCATCTGTTAAACCACGGCGCTGATTTACGCGTGGTGCAGATGCTGCTGGGCCACAGCGATCTTTCCACGACGCAAATTTACACCCATGTCGCGACGGAACGCCTGCGGCAGCTACACCAACAGCACCACCCTCGTGCGTGAGTGCCGACGAATTGTAACAGGATCACATATGAAAAAGACTTTCGCGCTGTTCACCCTGCTGGCAGCTTCATTTACCGGTTTCGCCCATGCGGACGACGCCGCCATCAAACAGTCACTGGCTAAGCTTGGCGTCACCGGTAGCGATATTCAGCCTGCACCGGTTGCCGGCATGAAAACGGTACTCACCAACAGCGGCGTGCTGTACGTCACCGAAGACGGCAAACACATTATTCAGGGGCCAATGTACGACGTGAGCGGCGCGCAGCCGGTAAACGTCACCAACCAGCTGCTGATGAAAAACCTGAACGCGCTCGAAAAAGAGATGATCGTCTATAAAGCGGCGCAGGAAAAACACGTCATTACCGTCTTCACCGACATCACCTGCGGCTACTGCCACAAGCTGCATGAAGAGATGAAAGACTATAACGCGCTGGGCATTACTGTGCGTTACCTGGCCTTCCCGCGCGCGGGCGTGCAGAGCCAGCCAGAGCAGGACATGAAGGCTATCTGGTGTGCGAAAGACCGCAACAAAGCGTTCGACGACGCGATGAACGGCAAAGGCGTTAAGCCGGCCTCCTGCGACATTGATATCGCTAACCACTATGCGCTCGGCGTGCAGTTTGGCGTGAGCGGTACGCCAGCGATTGTCCTGAGCAACGGCTATGTTGTTCCGGGCTATCAGGGACCAAAAGAGATGAAAGAGTTCCTCGACGCGCACCAGAAACAGTTTGGTGGTAAATAATCCGCGTGAAAGCCCCGATAAAATTGCGCCGCCGCGAGGCGGTTGAACCCGTTGATTTACCGGACGATCTCCCGGCGCTGCTTAAGCGTCTCTACGCCAGCCGCGGCGTGCGTCGCGCTGAGGATCTTGAACGCAGCGTGAAAGGGATGCTGCCCTGGCAGCAGCTGAGCGGTATCGAAAAAGCCACCGAAATACTCTACAACGCGCTTCGAGAGGGAACGCGGATTGTGGTGGTGGGCGATTTCGACGCCGACGGCGCAACCAGCACCGCGCTGAGCGTGCTCAGCCTGCGCGCGCTGGGCTGCGATAACGTCACGTATCTGGTACCGAACCGTTTTGAAGACGGCTATGGCCTCAGCCCGGAAGTGGTCGATCAGGCCCACGCCCGTGGTGCACAGATGATCATGACCGTCGATAACGGGATCTCCTCCCATGCGGGCGTCGATCATGCTCACGCGTTGGGGATCCCGGTGCTGGTCACCGATCACCACCTGCCGGGCGAAACGCTGCCCGATGCGGAAGCGATTATTAACCCCAACCTGCGCGACTGCGATTTCCCGTCGAAATCCCTCGCAGGCGTGGGCGTAGCGTTTTATCTGATGCTGGCGTTACGGACCCTGCTGCGCGATAAGGGCTGGTTCGACTCTCGCGGTATTGCCGTACCGAACCTGGCCGAATATCTCGATCTGGTGGCGCTGGGCACCGTCGCGGACGTGGTACCGCTCGATACCAATAACCGCATTTTGACCTGGCAGGGCCTAAGCCGTATCCGGGCAGGCAAGTGCCGTCCGGGGATCAAGGCGCTGCTGGAGATTGCCAACCGCGATCCGCTCAAGCTGGCGGCCAGCGATTTGGGTTTTGCCCTCGGGCCGCGTCTGAACGCAGCCGGAAGGCTGGACGATATGTCCGTCGGCGTGGCGCTGCTGCTGTGCGACAACATCGGTGAAGCGCGCGTGCTGGCCAACGAGCTGGACGCGCTGAACCAGACACGCAAAGAGATTGAGCAGGGGATGCAGGCCGAAGCGCTGACCCTATGCGAAAAGCTTGAACGCAGCGGCGATACGCTGCCGGGCGGCCTGGCGATGTACCATCCTGAGTGGCACCAGGGCGTGGTCGGCATTCTGGCGTCGCGCATTAAAGAGCGTTTCCACCGCCCGGTGATCGCGTTCGCCCCCGCAGGCGACGGCACGCTGAAAGGCTCAGGCCGTTCGATTCAGGGTTTGCACATGCGCGATGCGCTGGAGCGTCTCGATACGCTGTATCCGGGTCTGATGATCAAGTTTGGCGGCCATGCGATGGCGGCGGGCCTGTCGCTGGAAGAGGCGAAGTTCGACGAGTTTCAGCGGCTGTTTGGTGAACTGGTCACCGACTGGATTGATCCGGCCCTGTTGCAGGGGGAAGTGGTGTCCGATGGCGAGCTTTCACCGCTTGAGATGACGATGGACGTGGCGCAAATGCTCCGCGATGCCGGTCCGTGGGGGCAGATGTTCCCGGAACCGCTGTTCGACGGGCGTTTCCGCCTGCTGCAGCAGCGTATTGTCGGCGAACGTCATCTGAAAGTGATGGTCGAGCCCGTGGGCGGTGGTCCGCTGCTGGACGGCATCGCCTTCAACGTTGACACGGCGGTATGGCCGGACAACGGCGTGCGCGAGGTTGAGCTGGCGTACAAACTGGACATCAACGAGTTTCGCGGTAACCGCACCCTGCAGATCATCATCGACAATATCTGGCCAATTTAGCGGCAGTAATCTCTATAAAAAAGGGCGTGGATTCGGTACAATCCCGCTCTTATCACCGCATTTTGACAAGTCCATAAAAGAAAACAGACCATGTTTGAAATTAATCCGGTAAAAAACCGTATTCAGGACCTCACGGAGCGCTCTGACGTTCTTAGGGGGTATCTTTGACTACGATGCCAAGAAAGAGCGTCTTGAAGAAGTAAACGCCGAGCTGGAACAGCCGGACGTGTGGAACGAACCTGAACGCGCACAGGCGCTGGGTAAAGAGCGTTCCTCTCTCGAAGCTATCGTAGATACGCTGGATCAAATGGCTCAGGGGCTGGAAGATGTTTCCGGTTTGCTGGAGCTGGCCGTCGAAGCCGACGACGAAGAAACCTTTAACGAAGCCGTGGCAGAACTCGACGTGCTGGAAGAGAAGCTGGCGCAGCTTGAGTTCCGCCGTATGTTCTCCGGCGAATACGACAGCGCTGACTGCTATCTCGATATTCAGGCGGGTTCTGGCGGCACCGAAGCGCAGGACTGGGCCAGCATGCTGACGCGTATGTACCTGCGTTGGGCAGAAGCGCGCGGCTTCAAAACCGAAATTATCGAAGAGTCTGAAGGTGAAGTTGCGGGTCTGAAATCCGTCACCATCAAGATCATTGGCGATTACGCCTACGGCTGGCTGCGTACCGAAACCGGCGTTCACCGCCTGGTGCGTAAGAGCCCGTTCGACTCCGGTGGCCGCCGTCATACCTCCTTCAGCTCCGCGTTTGTTTACCCGGAAGTTGATGAAGATATTGATATCGAAATTAACCCGGCGGACCTGCGTATCGACGTTTATCGCGCATCCGGCGCGGGTGGTCAGCACGTTAACCGTACGGAATCGGCGGTGCGTATTACCCACATTCCTACCGGGCTGGTAACACAGTGCCAGAACGACCGTTCCCAGCATAAGAACAAAGACCAGGCCATGAAGCAGATGAAAGCGAAGCTTTATGAGCTGGAGATGCAGAAGAAAAATGCTGAGAAACAGGCGATGGAAGACAACAAGTCCGACATCGGTTGGGGCAGCCAGATCCGTTCTTACGTCCTTGATGACTCCCGCATCAAAGACCTGCGTACCGGGGTTGAAACCCGCAACACGCAGGCGGTGCTGGACGGCAGCCTGGACCAATTTATCGAAGCAAGTTTGAAAGCAGGGTTATGAGGAACCAACATGTCTGAACAACAAGCACAGGGCGCTGACGCGGTAGTCGATCTTAACAACGAACTGAAAACCCGCCGCGAGAAGCTGGCAGCGCTGCGCGAGCAGGGCGTGCCGTTCCCGAACGATTTTCGTCGTGACCATACCTCAGACCAACTGCACGCTGACTTCGACGCTAAAGAGAACGAAGAGCTGGAAGCGCTGAACGTTGAAGTGGCCGTTGCAGGCCGCATGATGACCCGTCGTATCATGGGTAAAGCCTCCTTCGTGACCTTGCAGGACGTTGGTGGCCGTATTCAGCTGTACGTTTCCCGTGACGACCTGCCGGAAGGCATCTACAACGAGCAGTTCAAGAAGTGGGACCTGGGCGATATCCTGGGCGCGAAAGGTAAACTGTTCAAAACCAAAACCGGTGAACTGTCTATCCACTGCACCGAGCTGCGTCTGCTGACCAAAGCCCTGCGCCCGCTGCCGGACAAATTCCACGGCCTGCAGGATCAGGAAGCGCGCTATCGTCAGCGCTACCTGGATCTCATCTCTAACGATGAATCCCGTAAGACCTTCAAAATTCGCTCTCAGATCATGGCCGGTATCCGCCAGTTCATGGTCAACCGCGACTTTATGGAAGTGGAAACCCCAATGATGCAGGTGATCCCTGGCGGCGCGTCTGCGCGTCCGTTCATCACCCATCACAACGCCCTGGACCTGGACATGTACCTGCGTATCGCGCCGGAACTGTACCTGAAGCGTCTGGTGGTCGGTGGTTTCGACCGCGTGTTCGAAATCAACCGTAACTTCCGTAACGAAGGTATCTCCGTTCGTCATAACCCAGAGTTCACCATGATGGAACTCTATATGGCGTATGCGGATTACAAAGATCTGATCGAGCTGACCGAATCCCTGTTCCGCACCCTGGCGCAGGACATTCTGGGCACCACGCAGGTTCCTTACGGTGAAGAAGTCTTCGACTTCGGCAAGCCGTTCGAAAAACTGACCATGCGCGAAGCGATCAAGAAATACCGTCCGGAAACCAATATGGCGGACCTGGATAACTTCGATTCTGCGAAAGCGATCGCGGAAAGCATCGGTATCAAGGTTGAGAAGAGCTGGGGTCTGGGCCGTATCGTGACCGAGATCTTCGAAGAAGTGGCCGAAGCGCACCTGATTCAGCCGACCTTCATCACCGAATACCCGGCTGAAGTCTCTCCGCTGGCGCGTCGTAATGACGAGAACCCGGAAATCACCGATCGCTTCGAATTCTTCATCGGCGGCCGTGAAATCGGCAACGGCTTTAGCGAGCTGAACGATGCGGAAGACCAGGCTCAGCGCTTCCAGGATCAGGTTGACGCGAAAGCGGCAGGCGACGACGAAGCGATGTTCTTCGACGAAGACTACGTGACCGCACTGGAGCACGGTCTGCCACCAACGGCGGGCCTTGGGATTGGTATCGACCGTATGGTCATGCTGTTCACCAACAGCCACACCATCCGCGACGTGATCCTGTTCCCGGCGATGCGCCCGGTGAAATAAGGCGTTAAGATGTAAAAAAAGCCCCGAAAGGGGCTTTTTTATTGCGCCGCGAAGGCTTTGAGTTTTTCGCGGGCGGTTGTCGCTTCCATGACCATCCACGGGCTAAAGGCCCAGGGCGTCGCGTCCAGCGCGCGGAATAACGCGCCCAGCTCCACCCACTGATAGTCCATCACTTCATCTTCGTTTATCGTCACGTCATTGGTGATGCGGGCCGCGAATACCGGGCAAATTTCGTTTTCCACAATCCCCGACGGGTCGGTTTCCCTATAGCGAAATTCAGGGGCGACGGCGGTGATATCGGTCAGCTCAGCGCCCACTTCAAAGCGGCAGCGGCGGATTATCGCCTGTATCGTCTCTTCGCCGGACTGCGGGTGGCCGCAGACGGAGTTGGTCCAGACGCCGGGCCAGGCTTTTTTGGTTAAGGCGCGCCGGGTGATCAGACATTCGCCGTTTGCGTTAAAAAGCCAGGAAGAGAAAGCCAGATGCAGCGGGGTATGTAAGGTGTGCGCGGCATATTTTTCCTGAGTGCCAATCACCATTCCCTGGTCGTTTACCAAAATAACGTGTTCTTGAATACTCATTGATGCTCCAGTGCCAAAATGCCGAGTGGTTCAGCACCATCAGCCGGGACATTATACTGCATTCTTATACGAACGGTTTGGCGCGTAGAGCGGAAAAGGGCATGACCCATATTCGTTTTGGCTGTTATCATAGTGCGCCATTCACGCTGACCGAGGATCTGTTTTGTTTGCAGGAAGCCTGACGAGAAATCCCATCACCGCCATTTTTTGCCTGACGCTGACGCTATTGCTGGCGGGCTGTTCAGGGAGCAAATCTTCGGATATGGGCAGCTATTCCGGTTCGGTCTATACCGTTAAGCGCGGGGATACGCTGTACCGGATTTCGCGCGCAACGGGGACCAGCGTGAAGGATCTGGCGCGGCTGAATAACCTCTCTCCGCCCTACACCATCGAGGTGGGGCAGCAGTTGAAGGTTAGCGGCGGCTCGTCCTCGGGCAAAAAATCCTCTTCGAAAGGCAAAACCGCCAAAGTGACGCCGTCCTATCAGGTGCCGCAATCATCATGGCCGCCGGTTGGACAGCGCTGCTGGATTTGGCCTGCCAGCGGTAAAGTGGTCGCCCCTTACTCACTTTCTGAAGGTGGCAACAAGGGTATTGATATCGCCGCTGCGCGCGGTACGCCGGTTTATGCCTCCGGGGCAGGGAAGGTGGTGTACGTGGGTAACCAGCTGCGCGGCTACGGTAACCTGATCATGATTAAGCATGGCGAAGACTACATCACGGCCTATGCGCACAACGACACGATGCTGGTCAACAACGGGCAGAACGTCAAAGCCGGGCAGAAGATTGCCACCATGGGCAGCACCGGCACGGACGCGGTGAAGCTGCACTTCCAGATTCGCTATAAGGCGACTGCCATCGACCCGCAGCGTTATCTGCCTGCGCCCGGCAGCAAACCGAAGTGCTAAGTGATTATTTTATCGCCGGTTAGTTGTTAAGAGGCTTGTATGAAGGTGCGTAAGGTCTATAATGCCATACGCACCTCAAAGCGGGCGTAGTTCAATGGTAGAACGAGAGCTTCCCAAGCTCTATACGAGGGTTCGATTCCCTTCGCCCGCTCCAGCTTTTCCTGATGTTATCTTCCTTTGCCTGTTTTTATCCTGTCCACGCTTTCCCATACAGATATCGTCATGCTGTTGATTGATAACTTCAAAGACGTTATCGCGCGAGCCCCGATATTCAGCACTGAAATATCAGACTCCATCAGAGTTTGCAGCACGATGAGTGTAACGGGTAATTTAATCAGCACTACTCGCTGACGTTTACATCTCATTATTGGGAAGGTTAGTTAATATTTTGTGAAAGAAGGAACCATGATCGAATAATAAAGCTTTCAGAAACTACACTCTTCTTTATCACGGATTTTTATTTTTTTAGACTTAACGCAAATATTACTACTAATTATAGTAGCCCTCTTTTTGAGACTATTCTCTATTGCGTCGGAGCTGGCATAATTAAGAAAACCAAAAAATATTATCCTTTTATATGCGCTATTACAGCAAAGCCGTCTTTTTTTGCTCGTTATTTTTTTGCTCTCTGAGCCATGCAGCCCCCCTTACTCCTGCTGACCGGGACACCGTGCGTCAGCAGCAGGAGGAACTGTTATTAAAGAACCAGCAACAGCGTGAAGAGCTGGAGCGGAGTATTCCTCGCCCGGCGCCTGCCAGAACTCTGCCTGCAGCCGGCACCGGGCCCTGCTTCACCATTGATACCATTACCCTTTCCGGCACGACCCTCATTTCCCCGAAAACGCGGCAGACCCTGGTTGCGCCGTGGCAGGGCCGGTGTCTGGATATGGCGAAAATAACGGAGCTTCTCGCCCGTATTTCTGACTGGTATATCAGCCGGGGATATATCACCAGCCGCGCCTTTCTTACCGAGCAGGATCTCTCCGGCGGTCAGCTGAATATTGTGGTGCTGGAAGGGCGGCTGGAAGCGATCCGTCTGGAAGGTGAAACGCCGCGCATGCTGAAAATGGCGTTTCCGGGACGGGTGGGTGGCATCCTTAATTTACGCGACATCGAACAGGGGATGGAGCAAATTAACCGTTTGCGCGCCGAGCCGGTGCAGATTGAAATTCTGCCGGGAACGCAGGCCGGATATTCCATCGTTAATCTCACGGGCAAGCCGGAATTTCCGTTAAG